>LM655247.1:0-40855 GCA_000824825.2 Mesorhizobium sp. ORS 3324 | reverse complement strand
CGTGGCGCCTGTGTCGCCCGTCGCGCCCGTGGCGCCGGTGTCACCGGTCGCACCCGTGGCGCCGGTGTCACCGGTCGCGCCGGTATCGCCCGTCGCACCCGTGGCGCCGGTATCGCCCGTCGCGCCCGTGGCGCCGGTATCACCCGTCGCACCCGTCGCGCCTGTTGCTCCAGTGTCACCGGTCGCACCTGTTGCGCCGGTGTCGCCGGTCGCGCCCGTGGCGCCGGTCGCGCCGCCTGCACCAGTGTCACCAGTGGCGCCAGTCGCTCCAGTGTCACCAGTCGCACCGGTGGCGCCGGTATCACCCGTCGCACCGGTCGCGCCGCCTGCACCGGTGTCACCGGTAGCTCCAGTCGCTCCGGTATCGCCGGTTGCGCCCGTGGCGCCGGTCGCGCCTGTCGCTCCAGTGGCGCCGCCCGCGCCACCAGCACCAGTGTCACCGGTGGCCCCAGTCGCTCCGGTATCACCCGTCGCGCCCGTGGCACCGGTCGCGCCGCCAGCACCGGTATCACCGGTTGCCCCCGTGGCGCCGGTCGCGCCGCCAGCACCGGTATCACCGGTCGCGCCCGTAGCGCCCGTCGCGCCGCCAGCACCAGTGTCACCGGTCGCGCCTGTGGCTCCAGTGGCTCCAGTCGCTCCGGTCGCGCCCGTCGCGCCGGTCGGCCCTGTTGGACCCGTAGCGCCTGCCGGCGCGACAGTTACGAGGCCGCCAGAAAAGTGATCGCCATCATTGCCGGCGGCACCGGGGTTATTAATAGGCGTGGTCGTGAAGGTATAAGACGGAGGATTGGTAGGAGGGTTAACAGGAGTAAGTGTGCCGTATAAGTGGAATCCTGAGTCGTAGATCAAATAGGTGTGAGTTGTGTCAGGAACTGTTACTGTGACAGAAAATGTAGGTACGGCATTGTTGGCTGCAGACGGAAGCTGAAAACTGCCGACAACTGTATCGTCAGTGGTAATTGCCGTGCCGTTCGTATCAACAAGATAATAAGTGTTAATATTATTACTTGAGCCAGAATCTATGGTTCCAGTGAGTGTCAGATCGCCTGCCGCAAGTAGACCCATGTAGCCGGCCACGCCGGCTGATGTCATCGGGGGCAAAGGCGCCGAGGGCTTCGCGTGTGACAAAAGTTCCCAGGCACCGCCCAGCGCGGTTGCACCAACCAACGAAGAGGATGCGCAAACGCTCGTGCCTACGGCCTCTTCGAGGGCCGCAACGAACGCCTCGCCAGCTTTCCCCGACGCCGTTTCGCAACTCCACAGCCGCAGCTCGCCATCTGCGGCAAGCGCCCTGCCGATTGCGGCAAAATCATCGGCCGCTTGTCCCAGGGTTCCGACTGACCACTCTTCGCCAGCGAATTGAACGCGCCCGGGCGCACCATGCGCGATGATGTGTACGGCATCGAGCCCTTCGTGCTTCGCCAGCGCCGCCGCGATCTGCGATGCCGCCGGCCGGCGGCCATCGACCACGACAGCTCGCACTTCGGGCCGCAGGTTGCCGAGCACAGTCTCGATATCGGAGATCGAACGATCCACAAAGAGGAATTCAGATGCGCGGGCCATGACTGGCTCCTGTTGGCTTCGAATTCAGTTCACAGGGAAGCGGCCCACCAGCCTGGCTGGCAGGCGCAAGCGACTATGAGATCGGGGCGCGATCATCTTCCGGACGGCCCGACGGCGCCGCCGGGACGTTCCGCAGAAGGGTCAACAGCGGGGATTTCCACGCGCAGGAAGCTGGCGACCTGGAAGTTTCCGCCGTCATCGAATGTACCGATCGCAAGTGACCCGGCGGTGCTCGGGACCTTGACGGTGAGAGAGACGGCGAGGCTCCGCGTGACGGCGTTGGGAAGTATAACCTGACCGACGATCGCGCTCTTGGTCGTGTCCAAAATGAAATAGGTGACGTTTTTGGTCGTGTCGCCGACAGGCAGGGTGCCCCGCACGGTGACTTCCATTACGGTAAAGCCCGCTGAATAGCTCATCTTGTCCTCCTCAATCGGCGGCGAATGCGCCGGCGCGCTTCCTGTTCTTTACTCTTGGTTTCGGGGTGATCACCGAATGTGCACGGCCGGAATGCAGCCGGTCGCTGTCCACGCTCAAATGGCCCGCGACGGGCAAACCACTGCGCCGGCGATCCGTGCCCCGACGCTCCAATTCGCAACCGCACGGCCGGTCGAGCCAGGCACCCAGCCACGTCGGCAGGGGCCGGATCGGGATCGTATTCTGGTTTTGCGGAGCCGGTCGAACCGACGGATCGGACAACACGCCGCCGATGCTCTTGTAGATGACGGCCAAAGCCGCCGGACGCGGCGGCCACCAATTGGCAGCCACCCGTCAATGTATCGAGATCACAACCGTCGCTTGGCTGAAATTGAACTGGGGATCTGTCACAGCGAGGGGCAGCATTGCAACGGGGGGCCTCATCGAGCCCTCTCCGGTTCGCTCGCAACAACGCTCGCACAACAACTAACTCCCGTCAGGTGACACCGATCTCCCGGTGATCACTCACGAGGGAACTCGGGAATGCGAAGCCGTCTGCATCCCGCAGGAAGACAGTTAAACGCAACCTCAAGCAGGCGCGCCAAACACCCGCCCTTCACTAATACGCGAACTGGCTTACTTACCCGGAACCCTCGGGACTCTTCACATGTCTGCCGATTTAATGGCGCGTAACGACCGTGAGGCTTATAGCCGTCCCCCCGGCCATCGTTTAGTATTTTAGAAAATTAGAAGTTTGTAAACTATAAAAGCTGGCAGTTTTAGAGACGGCTGGTAGATGTGCGACGACCCCCAAAGTCGTAAAAAAACTACGAGACCTCAAAGACTTGGCTTTCGACGCGCAACCCTGCTGGCTGCGCGAAATTGGCTTGCGATAACCAAAAGGGGTATGGTTAAGGACAAGACTACGCCGAACGATACTGGGCGACCCAATAAAACGAATGATCCGATGTTCGGATATGAAGGGTATGCTGAGCGAAATCGCCGCGTGAGGGCGCGGGCGATCGGACCTTTGGTGTCGAGGCAGTCAGCCGCCTTTGCCGGCGGCCCAGACCAAGCACCATTCAGACGGGGGTCGGCAATCCACAGATGACAAAAGGCAAGCGCCTGTGCCTTAACATGATCGTCAAGAACGAGATGGCAAATCTCGAGCGCTGCCTTGGCGCGATTGCCGACCACATCGATTGCTGGGTCATTGGCGATACCGGATCGTCCGATGGAAGCCAGGATTTCATTCGATCGTTCTTTGCCGCCCGTAATATACCTGGCGAACTGCACGAGTTCCCCTTTCACAATTTCGAGCAGGCGCGCAACGCGGCGCTCGACCACGCCTATGCGTCGCGGCTCTCCTACGACTATCTGCTATTCGACGACGCCGACATGGAGCTTGTCGTGGAAGATAGTGATTTCTGCGGACGGCTCCACGACCCGGGCTATCGGCTCCTGCAACGGTCGGATTCAGGCCTTGCCTACTGGAACACGCGTCTGGTCAGGCGCGACGCCGGCGCGCGCTATCACGGCGTCACCCACGAATATCTCGATGTGCCGGGTGGGGTGCAGGAACTTCGGGGTGTTTGGTACAAGGACCACGCCACGGGTTCGAACCGGGTCGACAAGTTCGAGCGTGACATCAAGCTCCTTTTGGGAGCTCTCGAAGCCGATCCGGAGAACCACCGATATTGGTACTATCTTGCGCAATCCTACCGTGACGCCGGGCGGACGGAGGAGGCCGCAGTAGCCTACGCCAAACGCGCCGCGATGGGCGGTTGGGACGAGGAAGCCTGGAACGCCCGCCTGCAGGAGGCGCGTTGCCTGCGCAAGCTCGGCGACGATGCCGGTTTCATCCGCCAGGCATTGGCCGCCTTTGATCAACGCCCCCAACGCGCCGAACCGCTTTATGATCTGGCGCGATTCTACCGCGAGAAGGGGATGAATCACGCCAGCGTGCTGTTTTCCGAAGCGGGGCTGGCGATCAGGCGGCCGGAGCAAGACATCCTGTTCCTCGAGGATTTCGTTTACACCGCCGGCCTGAGGGAAGAATACGCGATCGCGGCAAACTACGCGCGCGATCCCGTGCGCAAGGATCGCGGTTTCGCAACATGCAACTGGCTGGCGCTGGACCGCACGATCGCTGACGGCCCAAGGGAACTGGCACGGTCGAACCTGTTTTTCTACGTCCGGCCCGCCAAGGCGGAGATGCCGTCCTTCAGCGCCCGCCCGGTCGGATACAATGTCCCCGACGGCTACCGGCCCACCAATCCGTCAGTCACACGATTGGGTTCGCAGATCGTGCTCTCGCAACGAGCCGTGAACCACCCGTTGACGGAAAACGGGCTCGAATTTGAAACGAAAGACGGGGATGATGCGATCCGTACCCGGAATTTCCTTCTTCGATTGAACGACGAACTCGCGGTGGAGTCCGCCAAGGAGATCCTTCCGCCTGTTGACATGCCCGAACCCGTTTACAGACACGTGCGCGGCTTCGAGGATATGCGCCTTTTTGCCTGGAACGGCGAGCTGTGGGGTTCGGCCTGCGTCCGCGAGTTCACGCCGGAAGGATGGTGCGAGCAAGTCGTCGCGCGCCTCGACGAAAGCAATGGATGCAGGCTGGCCGACTGGCGCGTCCTGCGACCCGACGGGCCACGCGTGCACGAGAAGGACTGGATGCCGCAAGTCAAGCCGGCAGCGGACGGCGCAGGCGGCGAGCGGCTCCAGTTCATCTACGCCTGCGATCCGGCAAGGACAGTGGACGAACGCGGCGGAACCCTCACCACGACTGAGCCTGCGATCGCAGCTCAGCGGTTCAGGGGCGGCAGCCAGCTGGTCGCCTTCGACGACGGATGGTTGGCCTTGATACACGAAGTGCAATGGAGGGCGGCCGAAGACCGGCGTTACTACCTGCACCGCTTCGTCTGGTTCGACGAAACGAACGCGTTGCGAAAGGTCAGCCGCCCGTTCTTCTTCAACAAGAAGGGGATTGAATTCGCCGCAGGACTGGCCTGGCATCCAGGTGAAAGACGTCTGTTGATTTCTTACAGTGTCGCCGACAGCGAGTCCTGGCTCGCGACCGTCGACGAGGCGGAGGTCCGCGTTCTGCTCGAGGACGTTGGTTGCCTTCGCTCCGGCCTGACCGAGGCTGGGTTCGAGTTGAAGCGGCCGTCGCAGCTCCCGACTCCGCCGTCTGATTGTCCACGGCGTATGGATCGCTCGCTGCAAACCGGGATCACGCCCGATCGCGCGGGCGATGGGGCGGCCGATGACAAAGACAAGGTAGGCCCCAAAGACGAGTTCTTCGGTTCTGGCGAAGCGAAATCGGCAGAACAAATATATGCCGAACTCGCACCGTTTCTGCGCGATGTCACCTCGCCCCGGGACCGCCGCGATCGATCACGGGAATTCGATGCGCGGATCACGCCCTTCCTTGGCGCAGACGACGCCGCCCTTCCGCAGATCAATTGCTTTTATCAAGTCATGTCCGAGGCAGCTCAGCATCGGACCCTGATAGCCGCCGTTTCATCGATGCGGCGTACCGGCCATCCGGTGCGGGTATGGAGCTACTCGCCCAACAAACTTGAATTCCTGATCCCATATGGGATCGAAATCCGGGCAGCCGATGACGTCATGCCGCAACCCCTATTCGAGCGCATCGTAGGCGGCTCCGAGATCAGGTATTTCAGCGACGTCTTTCGCTATGCCGCCCTCTACGAGCATGGCGGGCTATGGATGGACAGTGACGTCATCCTGTTAAGGGCCTTTCCGTTCAGCGGTGATCATTTCTTCAACCTGCAATGGCGTGGATCGCACAAGGGCCACTTCATTTGCGGCAACGTCATCTATGCCAGACCGTACAGCCGCCATATGAGGGCGCTTTACGAGATGTCCATCTCGCGCTTTCATGAAGCGCGAGGAAAGGATTTTGGCGACGTGGGGCCGAAGCTTCTTTCCGACTACATCGCCTCTGATGCCGGCGCCGAGCTGCGCGATCGGGTGTTCAGTCCAATGTTCTTCAACTCGATCGACTGGACGGAGCTCGACAGATTTGAAAAGCCGATCGCAGAACTGGCCGACCATTTGAACGATGAGCGCGTGTTCGGCATCCACCTGTGGACGGCGCGCAACGAGGTCAAGCAAGGCCACGAAAGAGCGCCCCTGATCTCGCAGTTGGTGAGCCCACTCGAAAGCTTCCCCACGCTGACGAATCTCGCCGACCGGTTCAACACCGACAAGAACCGACACACCGGCAACCGTCATTGCTACGCAAGGATCTACGATCGCCTGCTGTCGCCCCGGCGTTTTTCCACGCGGCGGCTCATGGAAATCGGCTTATGCCGTGGGTTGGCTGAAGGCAACCAGACCGAGACCCCGTCCGCTTCGCTGTGGCAAAGCTATTTTCCGTTCTGCCAGGTGATCGGCGTCGACCTGACGGACTTTTCACGATCCAACAACGACAGGTTCATTTCGTTCGTCTGCGACCAATCAAGGCAGGACGATCTGCGCAGCGTCGCGGCCAAGATCGAGCCAGGCCCCCTCGACGTGATCATCGATGACGGCAGCCATGCATCGCACGACGAACAGCTTACGCTGCGCGAATTCTTCCCGCTGCTCTCCGAGGGCGGCTGGTATTTCATCGAGGACCTCGATTGGCAGCCACCTGGCGAGGACACCGCAAGGATCACGCTGACCAAGACGCTTCTGCACGAGATCAAGGAAAATGGGCATTCGCTCTCGTTGGACCCGTTTGGAATTGGCGAGCTTGCCGAACAGTTCGCCGAGATCCTGTTCTTCGACAGTCACTATGAACTGGATCGCGCAAGGCTCCTGGGTGGCCTTGTGGCGATACGCAAAGGCGGCCGAGTGGATGCGGCGGCGAAGCATAATCCCGCATCTGCCGTTGGGGAAGCGGAGCGCAAGTGAAAATCGCGGTCTACACCATCGCTTTGAACGAAGCGGCGAATGCGGAGCGCTGGGCAAAATCGGCCATCGACGCGGATTACCGGATCGTGGCAGACACCGGCAGCACCGACGATACCGTAGAGCGGCTGACCGCGGCGGGCGTTACGGTGCACAAGATATCGATCCGCCCATGGCGCTTCGACGACGCCCGCAATGCCGCCATGGCACTGCTCCCCGACGACGTCGACGTATGCTGCACGATGGACATGGACCGGTTTCTCGATGCCGGCTGGCGCCAGAAGCTCGAGGCCGCCTGGACCCCCGCGACCACGGCTCTTTTTTGTCAGACGATATACAGATCAAGCGTCGATGATCCGACGCCGCTGCGCGGTTGGCCGACAAAGAACTTTCACCATCGCTGGGGATATCGCTTCAGGCGCCCGGTCCATGAAGCCTTGGTCTTCACAGGAGAACGGGAAGTCACGTCCAGTTGCGCCGAGATAAAGATGTTCGAGGTGCAGGACCACTCCAAGCCCACGCGAAGCAGCTACCTGCCGCTAATGGAAATAGCGCACCAGGAGGATCCCGACGACGCTCAGATCTGCTTTTGGCTCGGACGGGACCTGATGTGGGCCAATCAGCAGGATCGGGCCATTCATTTGCTCAAGCAATACCTGGCGTTGCCGACAAGCAATTGGGGCGAAGAACGCTCGGAAGCGATGCGGTACCTGGCGCGAATGCTTCCGGATGAGAAATTGTCCTGGCTGGACAAGGCCCGCATCGAAGCACCGCACCGCAGGGAAATCTGGCTCGACCTGGCGGAAGAGTTCCACGGCAAAGCCGACTGGCTGAATTTGTTCTGGGCCTGCACCAACGGCATCGACAAGACATACCGCACCGGGAGCTATCTGGACGACGCCAACAGCTGGGGTCCACGACTGCATGACCTCGGCGCAATCGCGTCCTGGCACCTCGAGGCGATGAACCGCGCGGTGGAATGGGGGCAAAAGGCGCTCGAACTCGATCCGGGCAATCAGCGGCTCAAGGACAACCTGGATTTCTTCGTTCGGCGACGGGAAGAGGTGCGGCTGCAAGAATGACTAAGGTGTCCTCACAGTCGCCCGCACGGCTGTTCACAGCATTCGGGACGGTGTTGTATGTCGACCCCTCCACAGGCGAACTGCGGCATGGTCCGACCGAGAGCAGCCCTTCGAACCTATTTTTCGACCCTGGGAAGCATTCGGGAAGCGGCGAACGCCAAGGTCAGTTGATTCATTCAGACAAGGGTTCGCCCGAACCGATCGTCTGCCACCCTGACATCTGTCTAACTGGCTCACGGTCGCAGCGTGAAAATCGCGCAAGTGAACCCACGATGCTGGAATTGATCCCTCTCGAACGTGGTTTGATGGCACTGAAATCCGGCGACGTCTTTTTGTCGGCCATACCGGATGGAAAGGTTACATTATGTGCTGAGGTCTGCAGCACATGGGAGCTTTTCCTGGCAACAGAGAGCTGGTGCACGGACATCGTCTACAAAGGCGCTAGGTGGTACTCTGAAACGGACAAATTCGACAGGCAAAGAATACAATCCTACATTGTGCACCCGACAATCAGGGCGGATACCAACGCTTCCTGTAGAAAAAGGAAGGTCCTTATTTACGGATATACAAAATGGTCGCACGGTCGCGTCTATTATGACTTATCGAAGCGCCTTCATTCGGATGGGTACATCATAGACATTATCGATTGGCAGAACGACAATTCAGCGCACTTTCGAGGAATTAAGGATTACTACGATTTCTTTCTGACGGCATTGGATGGGGTTTCAAACCTTGTCGACAGCTACCATGTACCATATGAAAAGATAATCGGGATATCGCACCATGAATTCGACATGCGCATGCTTATCGAACGCAAGGGCATCGACGTCTTCGACCGGCTCGCAAATTACGGCGTTGTCAGTGAATATCTTTATTCCGCGTCCGCATTGCGTGGCATTGCAAGACTTCCAAAGGTCGTTCCTCTTGGGGTAGACTACCAGTATTTCTTCTCCGCCCTACCGACAAGTTTAACAACAGTCGGCTACGCAACCTCGATGTCCCTAAAGACTTACGGCATTGAGTTGAAGCGCGGCGAACTGGCCGAGGCAGCCGCACGAGAAGCAGGCTTGGCGTTTAAGGTAGCCGGCTCGACGGCCAATCAGGTTTCATTTCACGACATGCCTGAATTCTATCGGAGCGTTGATGCTGTGGTATCGACCTCCATCAATGAGTCCGGACCTTTGTCGGTGCTTGAAGGGGCCGCGGCCGGAAGGCTCGTGATAGGGACACCGGTGGGCCATTTTCCCATAAAGGCCTATCAAGGCGGGGGGATTGTCGCACCGATCGAACCGGAAAAATTCAAGGCCTTCACCAGTTCCACCTTGCGTTACTACAAGGAAAATCCTGCAGCCTTCGTCGACAAATGCCACGAAACGAGGGAGGCCGCGGTCAAGTTCGACTGGCAGTATATGATCGATGATTGGAAGGAACTGATAGATCGTCCTGGTTCGAACAGCAAATTGACGCCGTCAACCGCTCCGCTCTCCAGCTAGTCGGGCAAGCAAGGCGAGAGTTGGCAAGGTATTGGTATGATTTCGAATGATCGGATGGCGTGCAGGTGCGACGTCGTGATTTCAACATAGCGGCTGCTGGTCTGGCTGCGCTAGCCACAACCTTTTCATCGTCTACGCGTTGGATTGGTTTGGAAGCGAGTCAAGCCACGATGCTGAAGCGCGCCTCTTCGATTGCCGTTCGCACCACCCTGCTCACCGCGCCCATCGAACTGGCGGGCGACTGGGGCAACATGCTTCCTCGCTCGGCCCGATTGGTCGTTGGGCGGACGCGGCAAGCCTGCCTGGATGGCGTGCGGCTTCTTTCCGACCGACAGCCGGCACGACTTCGTGTCGACCAGCACACCTCGGGACAGCCGGCGATATGGCTGCACCGCGACGGCAGCAATATGGCGTGGGTTATCGTCGACATCGGCGAGCGGGACTGGTCGAAGCTTGCCTACCAGTTCGGCCACGAACTCGGTCATGTGCTTGCCAACAGCTGGCAGTCCGAAGCCAAGCCTGCGGCTCCCTGCCAATGGCTCGAGGAAGCCATGGTGGAAGCCTTCTCGTTGCGTGGCTTGGGGCTCCTTGCGAAGGACTGGAAGCAGGACCCGCCATTCGCCGGCGACAACGCTTTCGGCGATGCCATTGCCGAGTATCGCCGGAACATCGTCAAACGCTATACAGCGCTTGCCGACAGCCAAGGGCTTACCCGCGATGCTCCGAAGTGGTTCGCCGGCTACCGAAGCGAGATCGAAATTCCAGGCCTCAATCCATTTGCGCAGGCAATGTCCCTGAGCATTCTCGCAGAATACGAGAAGGCTCCCGATTGCGTTGAGGCACTTGGCGCACTCAACCGCTGGCCCGGCCGCAGCGGGATTCCAGCCGGCGAATATCTACAGCGCTGGAAAGAGAGTTGTGCCGAGTTGCGCGCGTCCCCGAAATTGCCGCTCCGATTAGGCGAACTCTTGGGGGTTCTGACCCGCTCCAGGTGAGGCGTAGCCAAGCAAGCCATGGTATTTGTCGCTGGGCAATACAGGGTGTGTGGGGTCTTGATGGCCAAGTCGAATTTGCCACCGGCTCATAGCAAGCGTTATCAAGCATAAGATCTCAACACTGCGGTTTGAGCTTGGTTCCCGGCGAGAGGGGCCAACCCATTTCCTTCGTATTCTCTCGTATGGTCTGGCGAACCTAGGACCAGGAGGATGCCCTTAGTGTGGGCAAAGCGCTCGAATGCTTCACGCGCCTCTTCAGCCGTCCGGTCGCCGCTGAGGGCTTTCCTACACACCTCAAGGGCGCCATCACGGTCAAGATCGGGGATGCCATTCTATTCGACCAGAAGATGGTAGGCGGCCAAAACGGTAGCGATATCGTGGGGAAAGCCAAGACCTACGAAGACTGAGACGGGCTCGTTGAATTTATGATTGATTATAGGTTTCAAACTCTTCGATGGACCGCATTTGCGACGCCTAAAATGGGCGCGACCAAGATTGGCTTCGTCACAATGAAGAATTGGCATTACGGAAGCGCCATGAAGGAAGACAGCGCCGGTTGCCTGAACTGATCGCATCTATTCATTTGTCGCTGCCCGGCACTCGCGGCAATAGATCACCTTCACAAGATCCCAGTGCAGACAAGGCTGGTCGGGCGCACCTTCTGGTTGTCGGTAAAACTCAAACATTAACACGAAGCCGTATGTCGTTTTAGAACAATCAATTTTTTGGCTGAAAAATGGAAGAAAATGGAACCATGACGGACCCCATTCGTATCCCTTGTGGTACACGCACGGTGCTCCTAACGATGCAGTGCAAAAAAGTATGGCAACGAAGGAGAATTTTATGAATGGTCTCGTTGAGAAAATCGCAAGAACATTGGCCGGTTGTACGATCGTCGCTATTCTCGCCGTGCCGGCGAATGCTGCTGGAATTGGCGGCAGTGTTGGTTCATCCGCGAGTGGCGGCGGTGGAATCAATGTCGGTACTGGAACGTCCACCGGCGTCGGCGTCAGTGGCGGTCTTGGCACTTCGACCGGTGCGACAGGTGGCTCAAGCGGCATGGCCGCGGGCACAGGTGCCTCGATCGGCGGTTCCGCCGGCCTGAGTGCAGGCCTTGGCAGTAACATCGGTGGCGTAGGCGTGGGTACCTCCAGTGGCTTGACCGCCGGCACCGGCGCGTCGATAGGCACCGGCATTAACACTGGTGTTGACACCTCAGTTGGCGCGACAGGCAGTGCGGGCGTCGGCACCTCCGTGGGCGGCTCGGGCGTTGCGACCGCCGGCACGAGTACCTCGATCGGCAGTTCCACCGGCACCACCGCCGGTGCCGGCACCTCACTTGGTGCGACGGGTGGCCTTAACGGTGGCGCCTCCGTGGGTGGTTCAGGTAGCGTGACCGCCGGCACGGGCGCCGCGGTTGGCGGCACAGCCGGTACCACGGCGGGCACAGGCGTCGATGTCGGCACCACCGCCTCTACGACTGGTACCGCTGCGAGTCGTGCGTCCAACGCCGCGAGCGTTTCGGGCAAGCAGGTGGCGCCGATGAGGGTGCACTGCGCTGACGTGCTCGCCGACGAAGGCTCCTACGACAGAAGTGTGCGGCAGGTTTGCCATAGACTCTCGCGTCGCTAGTCGAACTCTTTTCAGCAAGGTTCGGAGTTGCAAAAGCCCCGCCGCGGTGGGGCTTTTGATTTCCTGTGGCTAAGAGAATGGCAAAACGCCTGATCTTGACCAGACAATCGGGATCGACATCGCCGCCGACCGCACCACCACGTCGCCAACGACGTTCCACCACCTCGCTGCCTACCGCTTCAAAGCGCGTGAACCTGACCGGCTTGGCCGACATGTCTCGCGCCAGCACTCAAGACCATCGCGTTTCTATAGACGACTGCCGACTTCGCGGATTGTCGTCCGGCGAAGGCAGTGCCCAGTGGCACGCGGCCGGTTTCGGCGAGTTCTTGGACGTCGGACCCAAGTTCACCGCGGTCCGGCAACGCATCAAGATCGGGGTGAATCCTGCCGTTTCGCCGCGACGTCGACCGGAGCATCGTGCGCTGGTATTTCCCCGTCTCTTTGCGGACGCCGCCGCATCCCGGATTTCCTTTGGCCATATGATCCAGCATCGCCGGCAGCACATTGGCAAGCAGCCTCAACTTCTTGATCTGGCGCACCGACTGGGCGAGCGCGATGCCGATCGCCTCCTCGGTCCAGCCGAGCGCAACGAGACGCTCGATGGGTCGCCACTGGTTGACGGGGTTGAGCTGCTCATGCGCGATCGACGTGACCAGCGAACGCATGGCCCCGCCATCCTCGGCCCGGGGAACGACCAAAAGGGCGATCTCGTCCAGACCGGCGGCGATTGCGTGCTTGACGCGACGATGGCCCTCGTCGATGAGGAAGCCGTTGCCGCCATCGGTTTCGGCGGCGACGACAGGCGGCTGCACGATGCCGACAGCCTTGATCGTCGCCAGCAGCAGGGCGTCGGCCTGCGGGCTGGACTTGGAACGGCGCGCCTTGTCGGGATTGTCCTTGAGCGAGCGCGGATCGACAAATTTCAGTTCTATGGAGATGCTCCTTTGGGGATTGCGGACACGGCCTTTTCACCGGTCCTTCCTCGTCTTCTTGCCAAAGACATACCCCGTCCCGCGGAGCGGGCGGACCGGTGCAATTGCGATCGAGAATCCTTGACCGGCTAGCCAAGCGGGGCTTGCAGCCCTGCGCAGGATGACGAGCCGGGATCGCGACGGGAGCGATCGAGCGCTAGCGTCGCCAGTCAGGCCGCTCTGCGAGGAGGTTTTTCTCGCTTTTCCCCTCCCCATTCTTCTCCCCATATCCGGAACAGACTACGAGTATGGCGAGCAGCGCCGCGCTCGGCGCAAACCTTGATCGGGAGGACATCGATTGCTATCTTTGTGCTCAATGAGATCATGGAGGGCCCCATGGCCGGGAATCTGCACGTCCGTAATCTGGACGACGACTTAATCACCAAGCTCAAGACGCGGGCCGCCCGGCATGGGCGTTCGGCTGAAGCCGAACATCGCGAGATTCTGAGACAGGCTTTGGAAACGGAGGTCGAACCTTCGTTCGATGAGCTGGCAGCCCAGTTGCGGCAGCTAACTGCGCGGCGCAAGCAGACGCCCGCCGAGATCCTGCTGCGCGAAGGACGTGACGAGCGGTGACGGAAACGATCGTCATCGATGCCAGTATCGCAGTCAAATGGGTGGTGGAGGAAGACGGCACGCCTCTCGCGCTTGGCTTGCGGAAAGATCATCGTTTCGCAGCGCCGGAACTTCTGACCGTCGAGTGCGCCAACATTTTCTGGAAGAAGGTTCAGCGCGGCGAGCTCAGTCGCGAGGAGGCGAAGCTCGCCGCGAATTTGCTTGAGCGTAGCGATATCGAATTGTTCGGCATGCGCGGATTACTCGCCAAAGCGACCGAACTGGCGACGGATATTGGCCATCCGGCCTACGACTGCATGTATATCTGTCTGGCGATGAACCGAAACTGGCGCTTCGTGACTGCCGATGAGCGGCTGACCAGGGTGCTCAATCAGAAGGCCCCTCGCGAAATAGCCAATCTATGCGTGACCCTGGAGCAGCTTTCATCCGGCTCGCATTGAGGTCAGGGAAAAGGGCTACGGTCGAGCGGCTTCGAATGAGCGAGCAATTACTGCGACGGACAGAGTGTCCCGACTCAACGGCCGGTCATTTCGCCCGACTCCTTAAGAGCCAATTTTTCTTGATCTCTTGCGTTTCGCACGGTCGGAGGCCGACAGCTTCGCGTATCGTCGCAATTTCATCCGCGCCTATCTCGAGCGCAAAGTGGCGCATTCGGACCGAGCGCAAACCCTCGAACGATTGTGGACCATGCTTGCTCACAATCAGGCGGGCCTG
This sequence comes from Mesorhizobium sp. ORS 3324, assembly GCA_000824825.2. Lineage (GTDB taxonomy): Bacteria > Pseudomonadota > Alphaproteobacteria > Rhizobiales > Rhizobiaceae > Mesorhizobium. The sequence continues at coordinate 26,483 of LM655247.1, read as the reverse complement.
CTGAATGCGCCGCGCCTGGCGGCCAACCTTCGGTCAGCGCGCCGAGCGTAAAGTGGCGCGTTCGAACCTGGTCCAACCGATCGCCAGGGATCTTGCATTCAACCGGCGCCAGTTCGCCGACCATCTCGTTGCTTTTCATCGCATTGAGAAACACTCAATTCTTCCCCGAGCGCGGCAATCAGCGCAGACACGCGGGCTCGCACACGCGGAGACAATTGAATAAGTCGCTCGGTAAGGCGCCGACCCTCTGCGCTGGCAATGAAGCCGATCCGATCGACTGGCAGCTGTAAAGCCCCATAATCCCCTCCCCCATTCTGCGGGAGGCCTTCGAAAAAACGGCTAACGGGGACGCCCAGCGACTTGCCGATCTCGTAGATCATGGACGCACTCACGCGGTTCCTCGCATTCTCGTATTTTTGAAGCTGCTGACAGCTGATACCAATCGATCGGGCAAGCTGCGCCTGCGATACGTCCGACTGCACGCGAACCGTCGCGATCTGCCTGCCGACATGAAGATCGGCGGGGTGAGGTTCGCGCCCGACCTTGGGCTTTGGTGCTGCTCGGAAAGGGATCGAGCGTTTCGGTTTCGACAATGCTTTCGATGCCCCATGAACTTATTCTCGCCGTTGCAGACGGACCTGGTTTTTTGCGTCAATCGTCAGCGGGTTTGCGTGCAGGCGGCACTACGATGGTACCGGAATATCCGGAAATTTTGATTGCGGTGCCAAAGGTCCGAGATCGGATTGCGAAACCGTCGAGAATGTCTCGCGCTAGATTTCCGGTGGCGGCGACTGGAACCAATCTGGCTTTTCCGGATCCTGGAGACTGATCTTCCCCGCCAACCACGACGGGCAGAAGGTCTATCGTTCGGAGGCTTCCGCCAGCGTCATAGCGACATGCGGCGACGATGCTTTGCCAAACTTCCGGCGGATCCCACTCGTTCTCGTCGGGATGCACGTGGAACAGAAAATTGCCGAGACCATAAAAGATCGGCGAGCCGTTGTAGATTTCTAGAGCCTGGAGCACGGGAGCACCGTGGCTCACGAAGAGCTCAGCCCCGGCGTCGACGCACATCCGGGCAAAGGCCTGCACCCAGCGCGGCACATCTTGCCAACCGGGTTCCCAATGGTGGTGATGCAGATAAGCAATGACGAAGTCGCCTTGCGAGGCAGCATGCCGGATGGCGGACAAATGCATTTCCGCACTTTGCGGGTCTATCTCGATCAGGCGACCAAAGTCGGTTGCCTGCGAAAATACGGTGCCATAGAAATTGATCTCCGTGCCCGCCACTTCTGGCGGATCTTCCGGTTGCGCATAGTTGGTCAGCTCCAAGTGTGAGCTTTGCAAGTGGCCGCCAAGCCTTGCCAGTCCCCGGAAATGCGCATCCGGCACCGCAATCTTGCGCACTGTGGTCAGCCGGTTGACGCCGGGGCGAGCAGGCCGGGAAGTGGTACGGTTGGCTGCATACATGTTCGCTGGGCCAGGGCCTGCGTCGACGGCAAGCAAAGAGACCTGCCGGTTGCCCAGATGGCGCCGGCCGAGCGTTGCAGCATTGGTCTCGTCGATCCCGATCCCAGCATGCAAGAAACCGCGCGCCTCCACCTCCTGCAATGTGGACCGGATTCCGCAAGGGCCGAGGTCGAATGCGTGGTTGTTCGCCAAGGCGAGCGCGTTGAAGCCGATGTCTTGCAAGGCGTCCAGCACTTCTGGCCTGGAGTAGCCGAAGTATTTGCCCTTGGTCGGCCAACCGCCGTGTTGGCCGAGGATTGTCGATTCGAAATTGGTAAAGACGACATCACCTTGTTTTAAGAAGCCTTCGACCTCGGCGAACTGTTCGGCTTGGACATGACGGATGTCATGCGTGATCAACGATTGGCCGGTTACGACTGCGCAAAAACGGTCTTTCATCGAACTTGCTCTGTGGGTTGTGAAAGTTGTGGCGCCGGCACGTTTCCGACGCCAGATCGAAGTGGAGCCCGGTGTCTCGGCTATTTCGATACGGCTGGAGCGATATCCGCCTTGAACCACTTCAGGCTCAGTGCCTTGATCGTTCCGTCCTTGGTTGCTGCCTCGATCGCCGCATTGAACTTGTTGACCAACTCGGTGTCGTCCTTGCGCATGCCCGCGCCTACGCCCGGCCCCCAAAGGCCGCCCTTCAGTTCCGGACCGAAGAAAACGGCACCGGAACCATCAGCGGTCTCCAGGAAATCGCGCCATGTGAAATAGTCGGCGAGACCGCCGTCGACGCGCCCGGCAGCAAGATCGAGCTTAAGGTTATCTAGGCTGTCATAGCTGCGAATGCTCACGACATCGCCGAGGAGTTGCTTGACGACAGCCTCCGAGTTCGATGAACGAAGCACACCGATGGCTTTGCCGCTGAGGGTCGACCTGACCCGCTCAATGGTTGCCTTCTCCTTGTCACCGATGGTTGAGAGGTTGACCTTTTGCTTGGTGTCGCCGGCATCGAGCCCAAGCGCCTTGCGCACGACGAATTGGTTGAAGCCGGCGGCGTAGGGGATGGAGAAGGCGATCTGCTGCTTACGCTTTTCGGTGATGGCCATGCCGGACATGATGACGTCGTACTTGCCGACGAGCAGTGCGGGAATGATCCCGTCCCAATCCTGGGCGACGAAGCTGCATTTGACCTTCATGCGATTGCACAGTTCCAGACCGACATCGACATCGAACCCGTAAAGATTGCCGTTCGCGTCGGTCCCGTCCCAGGGCGGCGATGCGCCTTCGGTGGCGATTGATATCGTTCTGTCTGTCCCGGACCGAGCTGGGAAGGCTGCAATTACGCAGGCGATAAAAACGGCAATAGCCAAGCGAATGCGCATGAGGCACCTCTTTTGTTTTAGGGTCGATGGGAAGGTCAGCCGCAAAGCTGCGGCGTCACGGCACGGGTGTCGTGATCTCGTGGTTAGGCAGAGCCGGGCGGAACCGTACCTTGCGTCGCTGTCTTGGATGGTTGTGTGTCGAAAGCCGCCGTTCCAGGAACTGCGTCGCCTTCACGGCGAGCGTCGTGAGCGCTAGATAGATCGCTCCCGCGACAATAAAGATCTCGTATGGCGCGAACGTCGACGACACAAGCTGTCGGGCCATGCCAGTTATCTCAAGCAGCGTTACGGTGCTCGCCAGGGACGAGCCCTTGATCATGCCCACCACTTCATTGCCGTAAGCCGGGAGCGATATCCTGAAAGCGATCGGGAAGGTGACAAGGCGGGCGATCTGGATGCGTTTGAGGCCAAGCGCCACGGCAGCCTCGATGACACCCTTCGGCACGGACTGGAGACCACGGCACAGGATCTCGGTGGTGTGGGCTGCGCTGTTCAGTGAAAAAGCAAGCAAGGCGCACCAGAATGGATCTCGCAGGACCACCCAAAAGGCGCTCGCTCTCACTGCTTCGATCTGACCCAGACCGTAATAAAGCAGGAAGAGCTGCACGAGCATGGGTGTTCCGCGAATGACATAGGTGTAGGCCAGCACGGCTAGGGACAGGCCTGGGCGGCCAAATGCGCGGACAAAAGCCAAAGGCACCGACAACAGAAATCCCGCCGACAGCGACAGAACCGTCAGGGTGAGAGTGAGGCCGATGCCTGACGGCAGGACCATCATGGCGTCGACCATCAGGCTTAAGTTCATCGCGGCGCCCCTCTATTGCCCGAGAGCCAGGTAGCGCCGCTCCGCCAACCGGATCGACACAAGAGTGATCGTCGTCAACGAAAGATAGAGGGCGGACGCCGCAAGATAGAAAGTCAAGGGCGCGCGCAGCGATCCGGCGCCGACAAAGGCTACGCGCATGATGTCGGTCAGCCCGACGATCGAAACCAGCGCGGTATCCTTGAAGAGCGATATCCAAAGATTGCCGTAGGCGGGCAATGCCAGCCGCAGCATCTGCGGACCAATGACGAATGCCCATTGCTGCCAGGCATTCAAGCCAAGCGACTTCGCCGCCTCTGCCTGTCCCGCCGGTACGGCCGCAATCGCCCCACGGAAAACTTCAGTGGCATAACCGCTGAAGACGACGGTGAGCGCGATCACCCCAGCGGTAAAAGCATTCACTTCCACATATCTGCCGGCGACCTTGCTGGCGAAGATGGTTCCCCCAAAGTAGATGAGCAGGATAATGAGGAGCTCCGGAACACCGCGAACGACCGTCGTGTAGGCCGTCACCGCAGCTTTGAACCGGGCAGTGGGCGAGCTCTTTGATATGGCCAACAAAAGCCCAAACACCGTGCCGAGGAACCCGCTGACAAGACCAAGGGTCACGGTGACTACAAAGGCGGCAGCAAACTGAGCGGCAAAACCATGCATTGAGTTCATCCACCGGTCCGCAACTTCGCAACGTACGGCGCGTTTTCAGCGCAATACCTGCAGATTATCGCCTATCACTGCGAAGCTAACCTAGGGAGCATCTGCGAACAATTTCGCAGAATTTGCCTAAACCTATCGGTTGTCTCTTTTTTCGCAATCTATAATTTTCAAAAATATAGCTATAATGGGCGATTATACACGCCCTCTTGCTCAGATTCGGCAACATTAAGGTGGTGGATTTTCTGCCTTCCTGCGACAGTCTCGGCACTCTGACCTCTGAAAAATTCCGCCGACCGGCTGATCTCGGCCTCGTCCGATCGCTAATGGGGATGTGATCCTCGCCACAGTTTTCAATCACTGATCATTGTCAGGCCTAACCAATTCGACGTGGCCGACACCGAGGGCCTGAGCCAATTCATAGAGGGTGATCACGGTCGGATTCCTCCGGCCACGCTCCAGGCCGCTGAGATACTGCTGGCTGAAGCCGGAACGCGCCTCGACTTCTTCCTGGGTCAAGCCCTTCTCTCGACGCAGGCGGGCGAAGTTCCGGCCGACCAATTTGCGCATATCCATGCGCTGGAAGATCGCGACTTCAACTTCTCTATTCATCAAGCTCAGACTTCGATCTCCGCAGATCAGCTGAGGGTCGCTTCAGTAATTCTGCAGCGTCTACGCCCAGCACTTCAGCGAGCCGGTCAACGACGTCAATGCTGGCATTATACACGTTGCGTTCCAACGCACTGATATAGGTGCGATCGATCCCTGCCTGGTGCGCAAGCTCTTCCTGTGACAGGCCTTTGGCCCGCCGCAACGCCCTTAGGTTTCGAGCAAACGCTTCTCGGATTTCCATGGATCCGAAAGCAGCGCCTTGCAGAGTATTTAACCACGGAGTATTCTCTACAAACGACATTGGAGAGCAGGGTCCGTGATTGGTTTTGGACAGGAGATCTCCCGCTCGGGGTCTTGCTTCTCTTCGCGGTCGGCACTCAGCCGCCGCAAGATGGGCTCGGAAAGGCCGGTGAGCCTGATCTAAAAATATGTAAACGGCTGATCTGAGGAAGACGTGCTTCGTCTCGGCACCGTTGCGCAAAAGCTGCCAACGCTAGTCGGGCGTCACCGCGTTTGGTGTTCGACTATTTTGACTTAGGAGGCTGACAAAACAATGTGGCCGGATCGCTCCCCAGGACCTCTGCGATCCTCTCCGCCACGTCAAGAGAAGGGTTTCTCTGCCCCCGTTCGATGCCACCCATGTAGCTGTACGCAAGGCCGGCCTCGGTTGCCAGTGATTCCAGGGTCATGCCGCGCTCTTGCCGGACTCTACGAACATTTGCTCCAAAAATTACCGCAAGGCGCATGCGCGCATAGCGACAAGCAAACCATCCTCTTTACCAGTCACTATAGTGACTATATTGTGATAGATTCTGAGGTCGCTTGGCGACCCAAGTTTTAGGGCGCTCGGGTCCGATCCAATTCTCACCTCGGTTCGCTCAGTCAACTTGCCAGGGGGTCGGCGTTCAGGGGAAAGGTGCAAAATGGAGTTGCTGCAGAGCGGCCTGAAGCTCCGACAATTGCAGATCTTTCGAGAGGTGCTGCGGGCCGGATCGACAAGGCGTGCAGCTGCCACACTCGGGATAAGCCAACCCGCAGTAAGTCAGCAGGTGAAGCAACTTGAGATTTCGCTCGGCATTTCACTCTTCGAGAGGTCAACCAACCGCATCGTTCCGTCGCGCGAAGCCTGGGAACTCCTGCGCAACGTCGAACTGGCCCTGACATCCTTGGATCGACTGGAAGCTTCGATTTTCGCAATGAAGAACGAGGAGCGGCAGCAGATCGCAATTGCAGCACCTCCTGTCTTCGGCTTCGTCACCTTGCCAAGGGTTGTGGCTCTTATCCGATCGCAGACGGCCTCAACCGTCCGATCGATTTCTGGAAGCTACGAGCAGATCGGCGAGCACGTCCTGTCCGGGCGTGCAGATCTCGGGATCTCCCGATTGCCCCTGGACCCTCGGCTGTTCGAATGGGCGCCGATCGGATCAGCGCGCAACGTGTGTATCTTTCATCCCAAGCATCGCTTCTCGAAACTGTCATGCATCGAGGCGCATGACCTTGCCGGAGAAACGATCGTCGATATCGACCCTCAATTTGCTTCGCATCAAATGAACTTCAACGCGCTGCGTTTCGCTGGCGTCGAGCCAGACATATTGGTGGAGTACGACTCCAACGGACACGAGGTCGGCTTTGTTTCGGCAGGCCTTGGCGTCTCGATCACCAACGAGATAATCGCGCGAGAATATTCAGCGTTCGAGCTGGAGGCCAAGCCGGTAGAACCCTCAGCGCTCTATCACTATGTGGCGGTCTGGCAGAAAGGCAGGACGTTTTCGAACTCATTAGAGGTCTCACTTGAGGCAATTCTTTCAGCATTCACGCGATAACCCGAGTTATTTCACCAAAAACTGCCAGTTCCCATTCCCACATATGAACGAGTAGTGGGTCATCCCGTGCTCAGCGGGTCTGGGCCAGACCCTTCGGCTCTTGCTTGGCCTTGGCGAAGCCGCGATCCGTCGCCATGAAGCGCTCAAGCATGGGCACGATCAGGCGTAGGGGATCGCTGGACGGTTGGCCCGCTTCATCTCCAAGGATCTCGGCGTATCTGGCCAAGTCGCGATGAAGGCATGCGGGCAACTTTGACAGGCTTGTCGTCGGCAATGGGCGCCAGCTTTAGCTTGACCATTTCATCCTCCGTAGGGTTCGAGCATGAGATCGCGCGTCACGAGCACGCGTACTGGGAAACCCGGCCGTATCGTCAGCGTCGGCTCTATTTCGAGCTGGCGCTGGACGATCTGCTGCCCGACCTGGCTGACGCTATCGGAAGCGCCGCTTCGCAAGGCGCGCACGATGTCGCTCTGCTCGCCCGATGAGCCAGCCTGCGCCCCAACGCTGAGTATGGTCGAGAGCGCGGCCGCCTTGAAGAGTTCGCTCCAGTGATAGTCGACGCCGTCCTCCAGGCCGGCATAGCCCTGCCCGTCCGCGCCAGGTTGCCTCTCTAGAACAATCGAGCGGCCGTTCGGGAAAATGAGCCTGCTCCAAACAAGCAGCACGCGTCGTTGCCCGAACCCGACTGCGTTGTCGTACTGACCGACCATTCGGGTGCCCTGCGGGATCAGAAGCGCCCGTCCGGTCGGACTGTCGTAGACGTTCTGCGTCACCTGCGCCGTGATCTGCCCCGGCAGGTCCGAACGGATGCCAGTGATGAGAGCGGCTGGTATGACGGCTCCGGCCTGAAGCACATAGGGCGATGCCGGAGGGACGACTCGGTCAGGCGCCACCGTGCGCCGATCGGCGGCAGCATTGAGGAAGGCGAGTTGGCGGTCCTGCGGTGTTTGGCCGGCAGGACCCAGACCGGAAAAATCGGGTGGCACAGCAACACTGCCCGCGGGTTTGGCGGCGGCCCCGGTTGCAGCCGCAGTCTGGAAGAAGACGCGCGAGGTGCGGGCTGCCTCCTCCTCAGCTCGCCGATGTTGTTCGGCCTCGTCGACCGTTGGTGTTGCCGTTATCGGCGGCACCACAGGCTGCACCTTGTTGCGAGCATCAAGCAGCGGCCGGCCGAGATCGCCGGGCAGCGGCGGTCCAAGGATCGGACCGGTATAATCGCGTGGCAGGCCAGCCAGACCGTCGGCAGGCTGGCGATTGGACGTCGAATAGAGCTCCTTACCGTCAGTGTTGATATCGCGGCTCTGGAGGGCGTATATCAGTGCGCCGCCGATGCCGAGCGAGGCGACGCAGCCGATGCCTGCGAGCGCTTTGCGCGACAGACGGGTCACCCGCGGCAATTCGGCGCGAAGTCGCATCGGCGCCGCGGCGGTTTGGTTCTCGTTCATCACTCCTGCCCTCCCCGCTGCCTCGGCTCGTTGCTGACTTTCGACGCAGCCACGAAGGCTGGCATCCAGGATCGTCGGTCCATCTTGATCCCCTCGCTCCGCAGGATGCGTACGGTTTGTTGGAGTTTGCCGCTGCCCAGGCGTAGTTCGGCGGCGCCAAAAAGGCGGTCGACGATCAAGATGTTTTGGAAGACCCGGCTATTGACGATCTGGGCTTCGCCATCCGGACCGATGACGAAGATCGGCGGCATTTCGCCCTGCACGATCCCGCGTGGAAACTCGACATAAACGCGCCTGCCATCGTCATAGACGGCGACGGGCCTCCAGGGTGGCATGTCGCCTGCAAGGCCATAGCGGTAGTTGCGCACCGCAAGATCGGGCATTATCGGCGTAACGGGAACGGACTGCTGCTTTCCATCTGCCCGAGCTGGATAGGCCCAGGCCACCGCCGGCATGTAGGGCTTGTCGCCTGCCCGCAGCTCGAGCATGTAGCTGCGCCGGTCGGTCGTGATGACAAGATTGGTGGTGATGTCAGCGCGCGAAGGTTTCACCAGCACATGGACGCGCCGGCTCGTCCCTGCACCGCTCTGCGTGTCGCCGATTATCCAGCGCGCGGTGTCGCCCGCCGCAATCGGGCCGGTGCCCGTCAGGCTCTCGCCGGGCTCGAGCGCGATATCTGTTACCTGCCCTGGCGCGGCATAGACCTGGTAGAGAGCCCCTTCGCTCCACGGATATATCTGTATGGCGTTGTAGTAACCTTCGCGTCGAGGCTCGACACGCGCGGCAGCGTTTGCATTCTCGACGCGCGCTATCGGCGTGTTGCCGAGCGCCCCACCTCGTGTCGCAGTCCAACTTGGTGGAACGTGTGGTGGCTTAGGCATCTCGTCGACTGCGACGGGATGAGCGGCCGGCAACGGCGGCACATAGGCGTCATAGGCAAATTGGGGAGGCTTGGGCGTAGCGCAGCCCGCGAGCAAAGATCCCGAAAGCAACACCGCGGCGAACGCGCATCCACGGGAGGCCGCAGTGGCGGCAACACAGGAATCCAGGTTCATTGGCTCATCTCCCGAGACCAGTTGATGGCGTTGACGTAGATGCCAAGCGGGTTGGCCCGAAGCCGTTCGGCATCTCGCGGCGGCTCGATCACGATCGTCAGGATGGCGGTCCAGTGCTCGGTGGTGGATAGCTGTCCGTCTTCGTAATGACGCTCGGTCCAGGCGACGCGGAATGAATCGGGAGAAGCGCGGATGACCGAAGAGACTTCGACCGCGACCTGCTGCTTGCCGATCTTGGAGAAGGGTTCGTTGGCGCGAGCATAGTCATTGAGCGCCGCCGCACCTTGGTCGGTGGTCCACTCATACGCGCGCAGCCAGTTTTGCCGAACGATGATCGGATCAGCGGGAATTGAACGGACCTGTTCGATGAAGCGGCCAAGATGCCAAGCCACTTGCGGGTCGCTCGGCTTGTAGTTCGTGGTCGCAGGCGCGACCGTCTGCGCCTGCCCTTGGGTGTCGACCTGCACGACCCAGGGCACGACCGTGCCTTGGGTCGACTGCCAGACGAGGGAGCCGGCAAGGCCAGCCGACAGGATCAGCGATCCGAAGGCCATATAGCGCCAGTTCCTGGCCTGGACACGCGCCGAGCCAATGCGCTCGTCCCAGACCTGCGCCGCCTTTTGGTAAGGCGTCTCCGCTTGAGGTGTCTTGCCGTAGTGGACTGTGGGTCGTCGAAAGATGTTCATTGCTCATTTGCCTTCGGAGAGAGAGATGGAGGTTCCGCTGCCGTGGGCTTCGCCGGCGCGAATGGCGTGGGCGGTGGTCTGGACGCCATGGGAAAGGCGCTGGGATCGCTGCATGCGCTTAGCCCAGTCGGGTGGGCTCTTGGCCGCGCTGCCGGCATGGCCTTCGCGGCCGAACGACAGATCGTTGGCGGCGTCGCCTCCGAACGTCCCCAGTGTCGATGAACCGCCCGTTGCTTCGACGACAGATCTGGCGCCAGAATCGAAGCTCGACTTCATTGATTGACTGGCGCGCGCCGCAGCACGCTTGAGTGGCGAGGCTGCGCCGGACATAGCAGCGCCTGCGATCCCGCCCAGACCGGAGGCTGCGCCAGCAGCGCCGGTGTGGCCGGCCGAGCCGAGGGCATAGGCTGTCGAAGCGCCTCCCGCGAGGAAGGAGCCGCTACGCGTCGCGGAAGTCGCTCCTGAGAAGGCGGCGGCTCCTCCGCGCATCGCGAGCCCCGCCGTGCCGCCGGCGACGAGCGCGATGCCGCCTGCCGCAAGACCAGTGCCAACGGCAGCACCTGCGCCAAGCTGCGGTCCGCCGGAGACCAGTCCATTGGCAATGCCGGGACCAAAGATGCCGAGACCAAGCAGGGATAGCGCTGCGAGCACGATCGCCATGGCTTGATCGATGGTAGGATTCTCGCCACCGAAGCCTTGGGTGAACTCACTGAAGAGCGTCGAGCCGATGCCGATGACCACGGCAAGGACAAGCACCTTGATACCGGAGGAAATGACGTTGCCCAGCACGCGTTCAGCCATGAAGGCCGTTTTGCCGAACAGGCCGAACGGGATCAGGACGAAGCCGGCCAGTGTCGACAGCTTGAATTCGATGAGCGTGACGAAGAGCTGCACAGCCAGGATGAAAAAGGCAAGCAGGACAAGCGCCCAGGCGAAAAGCAGGCAAGCGATCTGAATGAAGTTTTCGAAGAAGGACACATAGCCCATCAGTCCCGAGATGGCCTCGAGCAAGGGCCGTCCGGCATCGAGCCCGGTCTGCGCGACCTTGCCAGGCCGGAGCAGGTCCTGCACCGAGAAACCGGTGCCGCTTGCCTTGAGGCCGAGGCCGGAGAAACTTTCGAAGACAATGCGGGCAAGACTGTTCCAGTTGGAAATCAGGTAAGCGAAGACGCCCACGAACAGCGTCTTCTTGACGAGCCGCGCGAGGATGTCGTCGTCGGCCCCCCAACTCCAAAACAGGGCCGCGAGCGTCACATCAATGACAATAAGGGTGGTGGCGACGAACGCGACTTCGCTGCCGAGCAAACCAAAGCCGCTGTCAATGTAGCGCGTAAACGTGCCGAGGAATTGATCGATAATGCCGGTGCTGCCCATCCTATCGCGCTCCGGGCGAATTCGTCTGCGGCGACGGCGGGTTGATCGGCTGTGGATTCGAGCCCGCAGATGGCGCTTTGGAACCGAGGAAACGATCGCGCTGCTCGGACCACAGGCGCAAACATCCGCTGTCGCGCAACGCACCCTCACCGAGCACCTGGCAGCGGCGAAGATCTTCGCGGAGCGGGCTCTGCGACGGTGCTGGCGTCTCGAGCACTGCCGCGCCCGGCTTGTCCTGCTTCCGGGTCATCTCGACCGCTGTAGCTGTGATCGCGACAGCGACGAAAATCACACCGATGATGCGAGCAAGGGTCTTGCCGTCCACTGTCGTGATCCTCAGCGGTTGAACATTGACGCGTTGCCGGCCTGGTAACCGGGGCCTGGAGCGAGGAAGCGGCGGCGCTGCTCGCGGCCCTGTTCGGCAGCAGCCGCACTTTCGGCTTCCGTCAGCGCCTGGGCACGACCGTTGGCGGCGACGACGGCGGTAAGGTCGGCAAGTTGCTGGGCCTGGAGTGCGAGAAGCTGATTGCCGGCCTGTGTTGCCTGCAGCGCGCCGGTCGCGGATTGGCTAGCGCCGACCAGCGAGGACATCTGGACGCGATTGGTGTCGATGTTTCCAACGACGCCAGCCTGCACACGCATGGCATCCTGAAGACCGCCGACCGTGTTGCGCCAACGGGAGCGCGCATCAGCGACGAGTTGCTGATCGGACGTGGACAGAGACACGCCGCCATATTGTTGCTGGAAGATCTTGTCGACCTGCTGGACATCGAAGGCGATGTTCTGCGCCTGGTTGAGCAACTGCTGTGTGCGCTGAACCGATTGCTGCAATTGCTGGAGCGAGGAAAATGGCAGGCTCGCCAGATTACGGGCCTGGTTGATCAGCATCTGCGCTTCATTCTGAAGCGAGGTGATCTGGTTGGTGATCTGCTGAAGCGACCGTGCCGCGGTCAATACATTCTGCACATAGTTCGACGGATCAAAGACGATGAACGCATGCGCCGGCGCAACCACTATCGGCGATAGCAAGACCGGCGGAGCAAGCATTGCCGTGGCCAGGGCGAGGGCGTGCGAGCGGATGTGAAGGGCGTTCATGATTGGATCTCCTTTTCGGCTTGGGGGATTAGCGTGGGAACGTCGGGGATGAGGTCAGCCGCCCAGCCGGCGTTTCGTGCACGCAGCCAGGCTGCGAGGAACCCCTCGCGGCCATGCTCGGCAGCGATGGTGGCAATGAGAGCCTGATCGGTCTTGGAGGATGCCGCGCACAACGCGAGACCGATCTCGGACAGGCCGAGCTCGAAGAGACGATTGCCGCGACGCGACTGGCAGTAGTAGTCGCGCTTCGGGGTGGCGCGCGCCAGGATTTCCATCTGGCGGTCATTGAGGCCGAAGCGACGATAGGTTGCTGCGATCTGCGGCTCGATGGCACGCTCGTTCGGCAAGAGCAGCCGGGTCGGGCAGCTTTCGATGATCGCTGGCGCGATCTTGGAGTTATCGATGTCGGAGAGCGATTGTGTGGCGAATATGACGCTGGCGTTTTTCTTGCGCAGCGTCTTCAGCCATTCGCGCAGCTGGGCCTCAAAGCCCTCGTCGTCGAGGGCAAGCCAGCCCTCGTCGATGATAAGCAATGTCGGCCGCCCGTCGAGCCGGTCAGCGATGCGATGGAACAGGTAGGACAGCACGGCTGGCGCAGCCCCGGTGCCAACGAGGCCCTCGATCTCGAACGCCTGCACTGATGCCGCGCCAATGTGCTCGGCTTCTGCGTCAAGCAATCGGCCGTATGGACCACCGATGCAATATGATCCCAGGGCCTGCTTCAGATCGTTCGATTGCAGCAGCACATTCAGGCCGGTGATGGTGCGCTCCTCGACTGGTGCCGAGGCGAGCGATGTCAGCGCGGTCCAGATGTGCTCCTTGACATTCGGGGTGATCGGGATGCCTTCGCGCGCAAGGATCGCTACGATCCAGTCAGCCGCCCAGGCGCGCTCGTAAGTGTCGTGGATGCGTGCGAGAGGCTGCAGCGAGACCGAAGCCTCGTTTCCCTCGGTGAGCCCGCCCCCGAGATCGTGCCAGTCACCGCCCATGGCGAGTGCTGCGGCGCGGATCGAGCCGCCGAAGTCGAAGGCGAAGACCTGCGCGCGCGTGTAGCGGCGAAACTGCAGGGCCATCAGCGCGAGCAGCACGGACTTGCCTGCGCCGGTCGGGCCGACAACGAGCGTGTGGCCGACGTCGCCGACATGCAAAGACAACCGGAACGGGGTCGAACCTTCGGTCTTGCCGTAGAGCAAGGGAGGACCACCCAAATGCTCGTCCCGTTCCGGCCCCGCCCACACGGCAGAAAGGGGGATCATGTGGGCGAGATTGAGCGTCGAGATGGGCGGCTGGCGGACATTGGCGTAGGCATGCCCTGGCAACGAGCCGAGCCAAGCGTCGACGGCATTGACGGTTTCGATTATCGCTGTGAAGTCGCGCCCCTGGACGACTTTCTCGACCAGGCGCAGTTTCTCGTCCGCAAGACGCGGGTTTGCATCCCAGACCACGATGGTCGCGGTGACATAGGCCATGCCCGAGGCGTCGGCGCCGAGCTCCTGTAACGCCAAGTCGGCGTCGGCCGCCTTGTTGGCGGCGTCCGTGTCCACAAGCACGGATGCCTCGTTGGTCATGACCTCCTTCAGGATCGCTGCGATCGACTTTCGTTTGGCAAACCATTGCCGGCGGATCTTGGTCAAAAGCTTCGCAGCGTCGGTCTTGTCGAGCAGGATCGCGCGCGTCGACCAGCGATAGGCAAAAGCGAGCCGGTTGAGGTCGTCGAGCAGACCTGGCGTGGTCGCAGTCGGGAAGCCGACGATGGTGAGCACGCGTAGATGCTGATCGCCAAGGCGAGGCTCGAGCCCGCCGGTTAGTGGCTGGTCGGCCAGCAGCGCATCGAGGTAGATTGGCGTCTCTGGAACGCGCACCCTATGGCGCTTGGTGGAAACAGCCGAATGCAGGTAGGTCAGCGTCTCACCGTCATCGAGCCACAGGCATTCCGGCATGAAGCCGTCGAGCAGAAAGAGCACGCGCTCCGTGCGGTCGACAAAGGCGCGCAGGGCTTCCTGGGGATCCACGCCAGACTGTTCGCGCCCCTCGTAAAGCCACCCCTCGGCGCGCGTGACATCCTCGGCCGGCGTGAGATAGACGAATGTGAGGAAGTAGGTCGATACGAAGTGGATTCCCTCCTCCTCGAAGTCGGCTTTGCGCTCGGCATCCACCAAGCCTGAGGCAGGGTCGGGAAACTGGCTCTCGGGATAGGTCGAGGCCTCGTGGCGCTGTGCTTCGACGAAAATGCTCCAACCGGAGCCCAGGCGACGGAAAGCGTTGTTGATCCGGGAGGAAACGGCGACCAGTTCGGCTGCGACGGCTGAATCGAGGTCCGGTCCGCGAAACTTCGCGGTACGCTGAAAACTCCCATCCTTGTTGAGCACCACGCCGGGCGCGACGATCGCAACCCAGGGCAGATAGTCGGCGAGGCGGCTGGCAGTGCGGCGGAATTCGGCAAGGTTCATCATGGCCGCGTCCCTCAAACCGACAGATGAGCGGGGATGCGCAGATGCCGGCGGCCGACTTCCACGAACAGCGGATCGCGTTTGGCCGCCCACACCGCCGTGAAATGGCCGAGCGCCCACAGAAGAAGGCCGACCAGCCACAGACGCAGGCCGAGGCCCACCGCGCCGGCGAGCGTGCCGTTGATGATTGCAAATGCGCGAGGTGCGCCTGCGAGCAGGATATGCTCGGTCAGTGCTTTGTGGACGGGAACGCTGAATCCCGGCACCGCATCAAGCTGCTCGAGAGACATCAGATGAGTGCTCCGCCGCCGAATGAGAAGAACGACAGGAAGAAGCTCGACGCCGCAAAGGCGATCGACAGGCCGAAGACGACCTGGATCAGCCGGCGGAAACCTCCTGAGCTATCACCGAAGGCAAGTGTCAGACCGGTCACGATGATGATGATGACAGCAATGATCTTGGAGACCGGGCCTTCGATCGATTGAAGGATCTTCTCCAGCGGCTGCTCCCAAGGCATCGACGAGCCGGCTGCGAAGGCAGCAGGGGCAAATGCGAGACTGACAACCAGGCTCGAGGCTGCAGCAGCGATATGATGGTGGGCTCGCCAGAATGCGCGCATCATGAATCTTCTCCATTGTTGTTCGGGGTAGCTTGGGAGGTGCGATAATCGCCGTTGGGACCAAGCCCTTCGACGCGGGTGAGTTCGGTAAGCCGGCGCGCGGAACCGCGTCCCGAAAGAACAGCGACGAGATCGATGGTTTCCGCAATCAGTGCGCGCGGAACGGTGACGACGGCTTCCTGGATGAGTTGCTCGAGACGGCGCATGGCGCCAATCCCGGAGCCAGCATGGATGGTGCCGATGCCGCCTGGGTGTCCGGTACCCCATGCCTTGAGAAGGTCGAGTGCTTCGGAGCCGCGCACCTCGCCGATGGGGATACGATCGGGTCGCAGGCGCAATGAGGATCGGACCAGGTCTGCAAGCGTTGCGACGCCGTCCTTGGTTCGCATGGCGACGAGGTTTGGGGTGGCACATTGCAATTCGCGTGTGTCCTCGATGATGACGACGCGGTCGGCGCTCCTTGCCACCTCGGCGAGCAGGGCATTGGTGAGCGTTGTCTTGCCGGTGGAAGTGCCGCCAGCGACGAGGATGTTGGCGCGGGCGGTGATGGCGGCACGCAGCGTCGCCGCCTGATTGAAGGTCATTATGCCTGCCGTGACGTAGTCGTCGAGCGTGAACACTGCAGCGGCGGGTTTGCGGATGGCGAAGGCTGGCGCAGCGACAACGGGCGGCAGCAAGCCCTCGAAGCGTTCTCCGGTTTCTGGCAGCTCCGCCGAGACGCGCGGGGACCGCGAATGGACCTCTGAGCCGACATGATGCGCGACCAGGCGAATGATGCGCTCGCCATCGGCGGCCGTCATCATTTCGCCTGTATCAACCAGACCTCCCGACAGCCGGTCCACCCAGATTCGACCATCTGGATTGAGCATCACTTCGACGACGGCGGCATCGTCCAGGAACCGGGTTATGGCGGCTCCAAGTGCTGTGCGCAGCATGCGCGAGGAGCGCATGCGTCTTTCTGTATTGTTGTGAGAAACTGCCATCTTGTCCCCGTTCCGATCGGGGACAAATCAGGCGGCCCCGGGGTTTGGGGATGATTAAAAGAGCCGGATTCAGGATCACTTCAACCAGTATCTCAAGGCGTAGTAGTGTGGCGTGTAAATACAGGAGAACGGCGGCCCCGGTATCGTCTAGCTTCCATCGGTGATCGTGCCGGTGAGCAAGGCAACGAGCACACTGTCAGCGGCATTGAGTGCGTCGGATTGGATGATGACCGCTGGGCAGGGTTTTCCATGGTCGCCCTGTGCCGAGATTGTGGCGAGATCCCCTCGCCTCACGGTTCCGGCCATTCAACAGCGGCGGCAATGAAATCCAGTGCTTCGGGTTCTTCGGGGCGGCCGCGCAGCCGCAAACCCTGCCGTCTGGCTCGGCGGCAAATTCCGGCTTGTGGGGGTCAGGCACCCAAATGCGCAACTGCTTCATACCCCGATGCTGCTGGCGTTGCCGGCAGCGCTGGAACTTAGTCAGACCGTCTTCGGTTCGCTTAGGCCGTGGCATGCTCGCCCTCTATTAGGTTGCGCGCTACCACAGCATAGACGTTGCGCGCTGCCTGATGCTTTCGCCTGTCCGAATACGAATTTTCGCGCCGCACGCGGTGAGGCCCTCAAAACTGCCGTCCGGTGCGGGGCCATTTCAGGCAGGATTTGAACCTGCGACCCCATCGTCCCGAACGAGCGGGTTGGCCAGCAAAAGCCCGCATTTCCGCTGGTTCTTGTGACGCCAGACGGCTTCTGTTCACGTTTGTTTCCAGCGATTCTGTGGGGAAACTGTGGGGTCGACCGAAATGTTCTGTTTCTGTACCACGAGCATCCGGACTGGGTTTTTAGGCACGTCGCGAACGTGACTTGGAGACGATCGCCCGGGTGGCTTCGGCCTGAAAATCGGGGTGATGGTGCGCATAGGTCTCAATCAGCATTTCGACTGTCATGCCAAGAAAGCCTGCGGCCTCCCATGGGTCGCAACCCTGCTGCATCAGCCAGGTTGCCGCTGTGTGCCGCAAGACGTGCGGCGTGATGTCAGTGCGGAACACGCGCCGCATACTGCCGTCGGGTGCTGCCACGTTGTCATACCAGCCGAGCCCGGCCGCCTCGACCACCGAGCGGAAGGCCTTCTTGATCGACCGCACCGGTTTGCCGTTCCACTCCACGACGTAATTGTGCGCGATCATGCGGCCGATGCTTGCGCTTTTCCCGCGGTGCTTGGTCTTGATCTCCAACGGCGTTGTCGCCCAGCGACGCACATGTGCAAGCAGCCGGTCCGGCAGCCTGACCGGTGGTTGGCGCTTGTTTGTCTCGCGGCGGGCGGCGCTGCGGTAGAAAATGCCATGTTCAAGGTCGACATATCCGGCACCCTGTGTTGGTCGGATGGCCGCTCCGCAGATCGCGGCCGACCGGCTGCCTGTGTAAAGAGCAACCAGAATGAATCGCGCGACGTGGCGTGCGGTATGGCGCTCGGTTGGCTTTCCCTGCCATGACTGGCGCATGCGCCATGCAGCGCGAAGCAGGGCGGCTGCTTCGTTGCGTGTCAGCGGGCGGTCGCGCGGTAAAGGCTTCGCTGGCAGCACGATAACAGGCGCAGACGTTATATAGCCTTCACGATGATAATTGTTCAGCGCCGCGCGCAGATCCTCCAACTGACGTCTGGCAGCGGCACCATTGCCGTGCGCCCTGGCGTAGTCGCGACAGACCTGGCCATTGATGTCGCCGATATTCGCATTGCCGAACCACCTCAGTACAACGATCAACCGTTCGGCGGTTTGCTTTGGCTTGGCGTGGGAGGGTGCGATGTCAGCAAGATAAACGCTAACGGCGTCGGCTACCGGGACGGTGGCCGGATCGCGGCGGCGCTCGCGGGCCGGCCGGTATTTTTCGAAGATGTATTGGGCGAGCCGTTTCTCAGCGCGTTCGCGGTCTCCAGTGCCACCGCAAGCGCTGATGAAGGTTGCGCCATCGCGGATGAACCAGCCGGGTCCATTGCGCAGGCCGCCGTCCGCCCTTCTACTTTCGGCGCGCCAGACCAGGCGTGCCCCTTTCGACGTCCGCGGCATAGCTCCCTCATCTTGGCGATGGCTGCCAAAGTCACGTATTCCTTGCCTGCGATCAGCTCTGTCTGAAGGCGGCCAGCATCTCGCTCTTTTCGCAAACCTGCCGCGCCAATAGAGCCATCAGGAAAGGCGATTTGGGCAGCTATGTTGAGGCGGAGCGGTGTATTGTTGTCCAACTGCTCTGGGATGCTCATTGCATGCCTCTCGTTTGACGTCGGAGAGCGAACTCGGCGTCATCACTTAGCGTTGAGCGAAGGGCCCATCAGTACCAAATAGCTAAAGCATAGCTGGCACTGTCACGAGTCATTCTCACCGTTAGGCCTTGCGCTTGGAAATTACGCACCTAATAGCGGTAAGTGAATGGTACTAGATCCCTTGTGCGGTGATTGGGACACTTTGGCGCAAAAACGGCGGTATATAGGGTAGGAAGAACTTATGAAATTCGCGCTGCCATTTGATCCTGAGACCGTTTGAACCCGTCTGGAACGATCGTGAAACGATCTCCTTGCCTGGATCTTCTTTTGCCGCATCTGGTGAAGCGTGCAACGGCCAGCTTAGGCCTGCTGGCTGGGACAGCGTTGAGATGGCGCTCGATCGCCTCGATACTTGTCATGACCTCTTCAAAGGCAGGCGACGATATGCGCGTAGTCCAGGCTTTGGCGTGGTTTCGGGATGAGCGATCAAGCTTGGAGGCGGCCGTGAATGGCATTGTCCTGCGACATCGTCACGCCGGCGGCGACGCGCTCTGATCGCTCAAGCGGTTCACGACGCTAGCACCAATGAGTTGCCCGCGCGGTGCCCGGTGAATGCGGCGATCCGACGATATTCGGAGGTCCTATCAGATTGCGCTGCCGTTCGGTTCTTCGAACACATGAACTCAGCGCATTGATTAGCACCCAGCTTTTCGTCTCATAAAAATAGGTCTGGTGCGGTCCGCTACGCACTATTTCCGACAAATGCAATCGGACTGGCTGTCTCGCCTTATTCGCGGTTCCGCATTCTGGCGCGGAGCAGTCCCTACCTCGGTTAGCCTCCGGAAGCGGTACGATCGAAAGGCCGTTTCTCGTCATGCGGCGATGTGCCTGCGATAGAGTGAGAGTGGGGATTGGGTTTTCCACGACGGGTCGAAAGCTGGAGAGAGTTCTCCAGCGCCTGTCGCGGAGATATCACCATGTCCACTCACGATCACCGACGCGAAGCCGCTGGCGGCCGGGCGAACCTTTATGACGAGATAACCGGCAAGATCATCTCGGAGCTGGAGTCGGGTCGGCTTCCGTGGGTTCAGCCGTGGGAGAGCGCGGCGGCCAAGGCGCCGCTATCGCTGCCCCGCAACGCCAGCACCGGCAGAGCATATAGCGGCATCAATGTGCTTATCCTCTGGGGCGCTGTCGTCGATCGGGGTTATACGGCCCAAAGCTGGCTGACTTTCCGCCAGGCGCTCGAGCTGGGCGGAAACGTGCGCAAGGGCGAACACGGCACCACCGTCGTGTATGCCGATCGCTTTGTTCCTGACGATGAGAAGAAACGTGTCAAAGATACTGGCGAGGATCCAAGGCCGGTTCCATTCCTCAAGCGGTTCACTGTGTTCAATGCCGAGCAGTGTGAAGGTTTGCCGGAAGGCATCGCAGTTTCCACGCCACCGGATCCGGCCCTGATCGAGCCGCGCGTCAAAGCCCTGATCGAGGCCACAGGCATCGAATTCCGCATCGGCGGCGACCGAGCCTATTACCTGCCAACTCAGGACCGCATTCAAGTACCGCCGCCTCAAGCCTTCTTCGAGACTATCAACTGGCATCGCACGGCGCTGCATGAGCTTGGCCATGCCACGGGCCATCCCTCGCGTCTTGCTCGCGACTTCTCCGGCTCCTTTGGAACCAAAAAGTATGCGTTCGAGGAACTTGTGGCAGAGATCAGCGCCGCCTTCTCATGCGCCGCTTTAGGCATCGTTCCGACCGTGCGGCATGCCGACTACATCGGATCCTGGCTGGAGGTGCTGCGGGAGGATAATCGCGCTGTCGTGCGCGCCGCCAGCCTGGCCGGCAAGGCGGCCGACTGGCTCCTCGGCCGTCTGCCAGAAGAAGTCGCGCTGCCCATCGAGTTGGATGCGGATCAGAACTGGAGGGCGGCGTGATGTCACGGCGCGATGCCTCCGAACTGGCATGTTGTCTCGGCCGACCGGCCGAGGCGGTGTGCCGACGCAATCTTTCCAATGGCCATCGCATGGGGCGGTATCGGGTGGTCGGCGATACTCGCAACAACTCGGGGCGCTCAATGTTTGTCCGCCTCGAGGGATCGGATTTCGGCAAAGGCGCGGCAGCCAAGTGGACCGAATATTTTGCGGCCAGGGTCATGTTGCGTTCCCGCGATTTGGCGCTGTCCCACAGACGATCGACGGTGTCTACGCAACATAATGTCAGCACGCCGCGGGAGGTCTCGTGATGCCCCGCGACGCTTCCGAACTGGCGCGCCGCCTTGCCCGCGATGCCGAGGCGGTCTGCCGCCATTACCTGTCCAATGGGCGGCGCCAGGGCCGCTACTGGACGGTGGGCGACGTTCGCAACACGCCCGGCCGGTCGATGTTCGTCCGGCTCAGCGGGCCGGAATCCGGTCCCGGCGCCGCTGGGCGTTGGACCGATGCGGCCTCGGCCGAATATGGCGATCTCCTCGACGTGATCCGTGAGAGTTGCGGTTTCATTGACTTTCGCGATGTCGCCAAGGAGGCACGACGCTTTCTCAGTCTGCCGCGTGCCGAACCGCACCGCAGCCCAAGCCCCGTCCGCATACCTAGATCGCCGGAAGCGGCGCGGCGGCTCTTCGCCATGTCGCAGCCGATTCGCCGGACGCTGGTCGAGACCTACCTGCGCAATCGCGGCATCAAAGCTATCCACGATGCGGGAGCGCTGCGTTTCCATCCGTGCTGCTACTATCGCCCAGACAAGCATTCGCCGACCGAGACCTGGCCGGCGATGATCGCCGCCGTCACCGATCTCGACGGCCGCATCACCGGGGCGCATCGGACCTGGCTCGATCCCAACGGCTTCGACGTCGTGCGGCTCGGCAAGGCTCCGATTGACACTCAAAGGAAGGCGATGGGTGACCTCCTCGGCCATGCCGTTCGCTTCGGTGCGCCGTGCGAGGTTATGGCGGCCGGCGAAGGCATCGAGACGATGCTGTCGCTGCGCTGTGCGCTACCGGCCATGCCGATGGCGGCCGCGCTCTCGGCCAACCACCTTGCCGCCCTTCTGCTCCCGCAGGCGCTGCGTCGGCTCTACATCGCTCGCGACGCCGATGCGGCGGGTGACATGGCGCTCGCGGCATTGACCGAACGTGCTGAAGCGGCGGGCATCGAAACGCTTGCGCTCTCTCCGCAGAGGGGCGACTTCAATGAGGACCTACGTGCATTCGGCCTCGGCGCGCTCCGGGCGGCACTGCGCATCCAGCTGGCACCCCAGGACGGGGTGCTTTTTTACAGACGATTGAGCGCCTTCCACCCAACTTAACTTCCGTCACGGCCCGGCGCGGGAGCTTGGGCCTTCACCACCAATGGAGGCCCACTACTCTCCTTCGCCTGGATCGTACCCATCGAATGGGGAGGTGCTGAACGGTTCGTTGTGCTAATCTCGATCGCCGCGGAGGGCGCTATGGGCGACAATCGCAAGCTAGCCGCAATTCTAGCCGCAGACGTGGTCGGATATAGTCGGCTCGCCAGCGAAGACGAAGATCGCACCTTGGCGAGGTTGCGGGCACTGCGCAGCGACTTGATCGATCCGACCATCGCCGTGCACAACGGGCGAGTGATCAAGCGCACGGGGGACGGAGCGCTTGTCGAGTTCCGGAGCGTGGTGGAAGCCGTGCGCTGCGCCATTGAGGTGCAGAACGGAATGGTGGAGCGCAACGCAGGAGTGCCGCAGGACCGTCGCATCGAGTTCCGGATCGGCATTCATCTGGGAGACGTTGTCGAGGAAAGCGACGGCGACCTGATGGGCGATGGTGTCAACATCGCTGCGCGTCTGGAGGGCGTTGCGGCGCCCGGAGCCATCTGCCTGTCCGAAGATGCCTATCGCCAGGTCAAAGCGAGACTCGACCTCTCGGTCGCCGATCTCGGCAGCACGCAGCTCAAGAATATCGCCGAGCCGATCCGAGTTTATTCGCTGGCGGTCGGTGCCGGCGGCGCGAAGGCAATCGCGACCTCGGAAGCCTCGACGAGCCGACCCGCAGGGTCGATGCCGGCAAAGCAGTCGATCGCTGTCCTGCCGTTCGCCAACATGAGCGGCGACACCGAGCAGGACTACTTCGCCGACGGCATCAGCGAAGACATAATAACCGACCTGTCGAAGATCGCCGGCCTCTCGGTCATCGCCCGCAACTCCAGCTTCACTTACAAAGGCAAGAACATCGATGTCCGGACGGTCGGGCGCGAGCTCGGTGTGACTGCTGTGCTCGAGGGCTCGATCCGCCGCGCCGGCAACCGCATCAGGATCAATGCTCAGCTGATCGATGCACGGACCGGGACCCACGTCTGGGCGGACCGCTACGACCGCGACATGACCGATATCTTTACGCTGCAGGACGAGGTGACGCACCGCATCGTGGAAGCCCTCAGGGTTGCGCTGACCCCGGCCGAGTCGGCGCGCATCGCCCATATACCAACCAGAAACATCCAGGCGCATGATCTTTTCCTGCGCGGGCGCGAGGTCTTGTTCGGTCCTGAAAAGACAAAGGAGACTTTCGAGCGCGCGGTCGCCCTGTTCACCCAAGCAATTGAGCTCGACGCCGACTATGCCGAACCGTATGCCGGCCTGGCTCACGCTTACAACCACGACTTCCAGAACCACTGGAGCAGGCGCACCGACAGCAAGGAACTCTCTGCCCATTACAGTCGCCTGGCGCTCGAGAAGGACCCCAACCTGCCCTATGCTCATTACATGGCCGCGCTGGTAAAGTTTTGGGAGAAGGATCCGGCCGGACATCGCGCAGAGGTGGAGAAGACGCTTGCTCTCAACCCCAATTTCGCACTGGCCTTCGGCATGCGCGGGGCGGGCAACATCTACAACGGCGCGCCGCTGGAGGCGATTCCGGATCTTGAGCACGCGCTGCGCCTCGATCCGTTGCAGGGGCATTTGACTTGGCACTTCATCGGCTCAGCTTACCTCCTGGCCGGGCAGTACCAGAAAGCGGTCGAGGCATTTCGCGAGCGTATCCGCCTGTCGCCCAAGACCGACCTGTCGCGGGGGCTCCTGATTGCCGCGCTTGGCCACCTCGGCGAAGTCGATGAAGCACGGCGCGTGAGCGCCGAGCTAAAAGAGATAAACCCGAGCTATCGCTTTTCAGAGCACGTGGGGCGGCTGCCCTTCAGCAATCCGGCCGACGCCGAACGCATCCGGCAGGGATACGCCAAGGCGGTGCTGCCCGAATAGGCGGACGAAAGCCGTGTGCCTGTCGCACTAGAATAGAGGTTTCGCGGTGGCACCAGGTCGGCGGCTTGATGAAGGCCGGCACCATTATCAAGTGGGTTTGCCCCGCAAACATAGCAGGCGCCGCCTCGTCAGGAGCTGGCACTTTTTAGCGTCACGAGCTGCCATTGGGCCGGAGCGGCGCATCCTTGCCCTCATGGCGTTTTCCTTCGCCTGGAAAGGACCGGCCCACGGCCTTCCAGATGGCGATCGGGCGACAGCCGGTCCGGACCGGCAATGGCTTCGCCCGGCTATTTTCCGGCGGCCCTTCCCACCCCACGCGTCGCGTGGGGTCCCCGGCTTCGTGCCTTTCCATCGCGAAGCAAAATAGCCGGGCTTCGCCATCCTCCACTCCCGTTGCGGCCCCGCGCTGATGCTGCGGGTGCAAGTCCGCACCGCCTGCCGCCTTCGTCGCCATGAAGGCCGCGATGGGCGCGACCGATCCGCCGAAGGAAACCGCCATGAGCAACCAGCACGACACCGACTTCGAACCGCAACGCGCGTCATCGCCAATCGATCACGTCCTCCAGGAACTCCAGCTCTACGGCTACCGTCCATTCGAAGACGAACCCGATCCGCGACCACTTCCAGAGGGCCATGTCATCGCAGCCAGCATCGCCGACATTTTCGACGCTCTGGTGGTCGCGCTGTCCGACACTCGTCTCGAGCCCGATCTTGAGGAACTGCTTTGGGGCACAGTAAACCTTTTTCATCGCGCAACCGATCGCATCGAACGCGACCTCGATGACAACGAACTCGCCCAGCGGCGCCTGCAGCGCGAACAGGACGGCTCCGAGGTCAAATCCGTGGAGCTGGAGCTCCTTACCGCGCAGGGGCAGACCTTCATCGAACGCCGCAACGCCTTCGAACTGATGCGCGACCAGGCCGCTGAACACTTCGAGCGTCACACCCACTCGATCTGGCGTCCACGCACCGGCTCGAAGATCAACCACCGCAATTTGACCGCCGCAATGATTGACAGCCGCGATTTCCTCGCCGCCAAAAAGCACTGCGACCACCAGGTTTTCCTGCCACCTGGTCCCAAGGTAGTCTTCACCGGCGGCCTCGACTTCAACGACTACTCTCTGATCTGGGCCAAGCTTGATCAGGCCCACGCCAAGCATCCGGACATGGTGCTGCTGCATGGCGGGTCGGCGAAGGGTGCTGAATTGATCGCCGCAAAATGGGCCGACAATCGCAAGGTGCCTCAGATCGCCTTCAAACCCGACTGGACGAAGCACGCCAAGGCCGCACCCTTCAAACGCAATGACGCAATGCTCAATGCGATGCCGATTGGCGTCATCGTCTGCCCAGGTACCGGCATCCAGGACAATCTTGCAGACAAAGCCCACAAGCTCGGTATCCCGGTCTATCGAGTTGGGTCGAGCGGCGCATGAGCGCCGCTCTCTCAGCAGAGAGTTCCAGTGCGCGATCGACAGCTATGCCCAGGATGACGAAGGCAGCCGGTCTTCAGCTTCGACTTGACCCAGACGGCACCGCTCCCCGGACCTCGGGGGCACGCCAGGCGAGAGACCGAGGGGCGCAGCGCCCTATGGCAGTCGGCATGCGCCTCTCGACCGCCCAACGGCGATCTGACTCAAGCAGAAAGCGAGCCCTGGGCTCACTACTCTTTCCGCGGCCCGTGGCGCATTGGTCCACCGATCGGGTCGGCAGTCACTTGACGCCAAGTGCCTGCTTGAGTTCTGCCAGTTTTTTCATGCATCCTTGCTCGTCGCCAGCTTGGGCCATCTTACGGGCTTCAGCCATCAGTTCGCTGGGATGTTCGGCGCTTTGGGCGCTGCGGTTGCCAGTCACCTGCTCCTGATGGGGTGTTGTTGGTTTCACAGCTCCCGTCGTTGATCCGGTGGTCTCTGTGTTGCCGCCCTGCTGTTTGCCGGCCATGACCTCTGCTTGATGCTTCGTGGCCGGAATACCTGACTTGTTAGTGACTGCGCCCGTTTCGGCGGTGATGATGTTTGGTTCGAGCGCCTTCAACTCTTGTCCACAGTTGGCAAACGCCGGCGAAGCGAACGCTAAGATGAACGCCGACGCGGTGGCTATTCGTATAGACATTTACACCTCCCATGGGGAATTTGGTCCTAACGGGGAAACGGCTCTACTCCCCGCGGGTTCCTCAACCGGGAGCGAATGACCTAGCCATCGCGACAGCACCGGAGCCGTATTGAATAGCATGATGACATCGTGATCGAGCAGCGTGGTGATCGACAGGATTCCACTAGAACGCGTGCGTTGGAACAATGCCTGCGGCGGCAAGCCCGGACCGCCCGCCGCCTTCGTCGCCATGAAGGCCGCGATGGGCGCGACCGATCCGCAGAAGGAAACCACCATGAGCAACCAGCACGACACCGACTTCGAACCGCAACGCGCGTCATCGCCAATGGATCACGTCCTCCAGGAGCTTCAGTTCCATGGCTACCGCCCCTTCGAAGACGAACCCGATCCGCGACCGCTTCCTTAGGGCCACATAATCGCGGCTAAAGCGTGTCGCAATTAAT
>LM655246.1 GCA_000824825.2 Mesorhizobium sp. ORS 3324 | reverse complement strand
CACGAATGAACAAGAGCGCCCCATTATCCGGCCTTAAGATCCTCGTCGTCGAGGACCGATTCCTGGTTGCACTCACCGGCGATGCGTCGGGCATGATCTTTGCCGCCGGTGTGGGTGTCGGCTTCCTGCCCGTTCCTGTTATGACCACCGGCGGTGCGTTCGATCTGGCGCGGGCAATGAACTGGAGGCCGGCATGAATGCCAATCCGCAAGCACGCGCCGGGCTTCTATCTGGGAACAGGGGCAATCACGGTGCGTGCAGTTAGCCTCAATTTTGTTGTTTCAATCCAATGCGGGCACTGGTCTGGGCTGGCATCGTCCAAGGCTTTTCCACTCTGCTGCTGTTGATCATTTTCATGACCAACAATCGCGAGATTATGGGCGAGGCAGTCAACAGCCGGGGCATGAACATCCTCGGGAGCGTCACGACAGTAGCAACTTTTGCAGCCTCGGTTGGCCTGGTCGCAAGCTGGCTCCTCTAGGTCCCTGACCAAGGGTGTGTGAGCAAGATCGTTTGCAACAGGAACGATCGTCATTGTCACGCATTCTCCTTAATCAATCTCCTTCAACTCTCTCTGCGGGGTTCGAGTCGTGTTACCCAATGGTCATGCCGCGCCAGATTGCTCACCATGCAAATTCGCCATCGTTGATCTCATTCCTGCCTTGCGCGCTTTTGCGCGAACCTTTTGCCGTGCGCCTGATGATGCAGATGACCTGGTGCAAGAGACCTTGACCAAGGCGCTTGCCAACCTGGATAAGTTCGAGCCGGGAACACGTTTGAAGTCCTGGCTCTTCACCATCATGCGCAACACGCATTACACGCGTATCAAGGCGGCCGGCAGGGAAGCGCCTGGATTGCTTGACTGCGCCTCCAGGCGACCAATTTCGGAACCTTCCCAGGAGTGGTCGATCCGCAGCAAGGAAGTGTACCAGGCCATCCAGAAGCTTCCCGAACATCAGCGCGAAGTTTTGATGCTGATCGGCGTACTGGGCGTCAGCTATGAAGAAACGGCTGGAATTTGCAATTGCGCCGTGGGAACTGTGAAAAGTCGTCTCAACCGCGCGCGTTCAGGCGTCCTGGAATTCCTTGATGAAAGCTCATCGCAAGCGGTGGTCGAAAGACACGATCATCTATCGCAAGAGGAGTGGGACCGAAGCGCTGACAGCCGTTGACGACGGCCTCTATCATTCCTCCTTTTCGCAACGACGCTTCTGGATCAGCGCATTCTGCAACTCTGTCGCGAGCTTGGTCAGCCGATCAGGAACTGTTTCCTGCTCGATGGCGGTCAAAAGCAACGCAATCTCTTGGTCTATGCCCAGACTTTCCTGGCTGGCGAGATCGCGCTGGCGCGGATGAGACATGGCATTTCTCTTCGCAAACGTGGTCCGTTCGAAGTCCACTGAGAACATAGACGGCCTGAGTTTGCAAGGCGCTTCTGGCCGCCGATCAGCTTCGGCCCTGCGGTAGATTATGCGCAGAAAGCAGCCTGCTTTCTTGGACCAAACATTCCGATCGTTGCGGGCCTGCAAAGTCTTGTGAGAGCAAGCGCAAAGGTCAATGTCCTCGGATCCGGTTGGCAGTGTGGTCCTGATACTGATCAGTTTTGATCCTATTGCCGTCTTGACCGCGTTGTTTTGTGTGCTGCTTCTTGTCCCGGTTCGACAGTATGTCATTGTCACCGAGCATATCTTTGGGAAGCTGGGTCTTCGCACCGGTCCCGGAACCTTTGCCCTGACTGCCGCGGCCCATGTGTTTTTTACCGCCGGATGCCATCATTTTCTCCTTGTGTCTGCCAGCCTCTGCGGAAGCGGTTCGGCGCCCCAACTTCCGTCTGTCGGTTATGTTCCGCCGACACGACGAACGAGGAAGGCTGTGCCGTCCCAGCGACGGAAAGGCTTCTCGCCATCGACAATCACATCCATGGCGCACATGTGGGCGAGACGGCGGATATCGCAAGCATCGAGGGCCGTCGACATGCGATATGAATAGTTGAGAATTGCCGCTTTGCCCGCTGGCCGCAGGACGCGCGCCATCTCGCTGAAGTGTTGTTCGGCGATGCCCGCCAGAACCAGATAGGGGAAGCAGTCTAGAGCCAATATGGCATCGAAACTGGCCACCTCGAATTCGCCAAGGTCGAGCCCCGAGGTCTGGCGCAACTCCACGTTGGAGAGGCCGGCACACCGTCGGCGCGCGATTGCGAGCATCCCACAGGAGATATCGATGCCGACAATATGCCTTACTCTCGAGCAGAGCGCGTATTCGAAGCGGCCAATGCCACAACCGATATCGAGTATTGTCTTATCCGGGCCAATAATGCCTTGCTGCTCCAGCCAAGAAGTGATCTCGGCCGTTGCAGCCGAAAGCCTTTCCTCCTCGCCAAGAGACGAGAGCTGGACGCTTGCAGCTGGAGAAATAGCGGCCGCCTTGTCGAAGCCGCAGGCCAGTCGGGCGACAGTCATCTCATGCGTTTCCTCGCTCAGGCGCTCATGAATGACGCAAGCTGCCGCGGCCCGGAGATTATCAAACCTATCCGCCTGGCAAGAAAGAAGCGTGGCTATCTCCTCGAGCCAGCCTCTCTGATGGGGGGTGTGTGAACCCATCTCCATTGCGATATTCTTAAGCTCCTCCGCCTGGATGTCTGGCTTGAGACAGAGGGCCAATCTGGCGACCGTAACTTCGGGGGAAAGTCCGTTCGCCATGCAATCCTGGAGAACGCGCCGCGCGGTCGCTCGGTCCTGTTCTGTCACGGTCATGGCGGCAAGCTCCGTATCCAGACCCTTTGCGCCGTCCATCGGTCGACGGCGCCCCAGCCGTATTTGTAGCTCTCCCGCCCGCGCAGGAAATCGAACTCTCGCGCCCCCTCCCGAGCAGCTTCGGCAATTGCCCTGCCGATCAGGATCGCGCCAGGGCTCTCCTCAGCATAGGCCGGGTCGAAACCGCCAAGATAGGCATAGGCGCGGCCACGGTGATGAAAGCCGTAATAGGCGCCGACGACAGCGCCGCCGATTTCGATCAGCCAGCATCGCGCCAGATCGTTCGCAGCAAGCCGAGGCAGGACCTGCCTGTGGAATGCCTGCGCCAAATCTGTGAGTACGCCCTGTCCAGCCCAGCGGGCACGGTGCAGTCGAACCAGCTGGTCGATGAACTCTTCCGCATTGGCCTCATATCGCCCGATGGCCACAGCTCCTCGTCGTTGCGCTGCTCTCTCGGCGCGGCGCAGCTGGCGTCTTCGTCGTGCTGGGATCGCGCTTTCGACCGTCTCATGGCCGGCGAGCGAGAGCACTGGACAAGCGGCATGATCGCTTGATCGCCTCTCCTCGACGTTCGGCAGCGCAAGGCGAAGCGAGGCAGCCTCAGCTGGCAGGTCAGGCAGGATCCATTGCGACCATTCCAGCGACAGCGCTGCCTCGACAAGAGCGGCGCCTACTCCTGCTTCCTGGCCAGGAACGCACAGAATATCCAGGTAATCACTCAGCGAGATTCCGACTGGCAGCAATCGCCGACCGCAAGCATGCTGTTCCAGGTAAAGGGGTGCCAGGCCGACCAGGTCATTTCCGCTCCACACGGCAATCGCGCTGAGATCACCCGGTGAAAATGTCCGCCACCATGACAACAGCCAGGCGGGTGATTGGAAGGGTGTAGCAGACGTGCTTTGCCACCAGAGCGGCCACCACTGTCGTTCAAGATCGTCAAATGCGCCTTGATCTTGAACAATCGCGGCGCGCAGACTGCTCAAGGAGTGGCCCCTGACCGTGCGCGGGAAGCGCCTAGCTTTGCCAAGGCGCTGTAGACGTCCATATAGCCCGAAATCATCCGTTCGAGTGAAAAGCGGCGCCGCGCCTCGGCCCGGCACGTTTCGTTGTCGAGGTCGGCCGAGGCGTCGATGGCTATCGCCATCTCGTCGATGTCATTGACAAGAAAGCCGGTCTTACCGTGCTCAACGACATCAGGCAGGGCGCCATTGGGGAAGGCCACGACGGGTGTGCCGCAGGCGAGCGCCTCCATGGCAACCAGCGAACTCGTTTCCGCGGCAAGGCTTGGGATGACCAGGCAGCGCGCAGCATTGAGAAGCCGCCGCTTGGCGTAAAACCCAAGTGGTCCCAGGAAGCGTCGCTGCCTGTCAAGCCGAGGTTCCACCTCGTCGGCGAAATACTGGACATGGGTCTGGTAGGGATAGAGTTGACCACCGATCGCAAGCGGCACTCCGGCGCGCTTGGCGGCTTCAATGGCCAGGTGGATACCTTTTTCAGGGCATATTCGGCTTAATAGGAGCGCGAAATTGCGTCGTGCCCGCACCTGGCTCAGCGCATCGACATCAACCCCGTTTGGAATGGGCGCAATCAGTCTCGATCCGGGCGGCGCGGTCTTTTGCTGCGCCTGCGAGACCGGGTGCAGCCACAGGTCCTGACGAGCCGGCCTTAGCGCCTCGGGCCGGTACCAGCCGAGCGGCAGGTGCAGTGTCACAAGCGTCGGGCTGTCATCGGGAAGATAGGCGTCGAAATCGATGCCGTGCAGGTGGATTATGTCGATCGCCCATCGCGCCCGGGCGGCGGCGATCGCCATGCGATGCGCCCGCTGGGCACGCTTCTTCGCCGTCTCGTCGAGGGCCCCGGTTTCGCCAGGCGTCTCGACCAGCGTCCCGGCCACGCTGGAACCGCGGCAGGCGATGACGATGGAATGATGGCCTTGCCTTACCAGCGAACGGTCAAGCATCGACAAGACCTGCTCGGCGCCGCCGACAGCATCGAGGCCGACAGGCGCAAGCGGATAAGCAACATTGAGCACACTAAGCGTCATGGCTGATCGAGCCGAAGCTCCTCATGCGCGATAGCCGCCGCATTCAGCCAGGTCGAGGGCTCGAACCCCAGCGGCAGCGATTGATAGTAGAGCTTGCCGTTATTGGGCAGTGCATGGAAGTTGTAGGTGGGCGCCAAGCGGAACCGCTCGGTCAACCCGAAGAACGGTGCAAGCGCCCGCTGCTGCGTCTTGTGGCTGGCCAACATGGCCTGCTTGAGCGCAAAGGCCGCTTCGGTCAGGCAGACCTCGATGCGATCTGCCTCCGGATGATCAGCGAAGTCCTGGAAAATCGGACCATCTGCCCCAGCGGCATAGAAAGCCATTTCGACGATGGCGGGCGTTGGACGCCGGTCGCGGCGCAGCAAATGACAAGCCGCATGGACCGCAAAGGCGGTGGCGTCGTGATCGGGATGACCACCTTCAAAGGGATGGGTCAAGACAAATTGCGTCTGTGCCGACGCCAACAGGCAGGCCAGTTCCTGCGCGATCGCGGCAAGGTGAAAGGCCGCTTCCGTGTCGGGGTAGTCGAGGCCGGTCTGGTTTGCCTGCGCCAGCCCCGCTGCCGACAACGCGGCGGCCAGTTCCCGGCGGCGGGCACAAGCATAGTCTTGCCATGTCTCGAAGCCATGGGCGCAGGCGTCGGCAAGATTGCGCGGCGCGCCGTCTGTGACATGCACGATCCGGCAGCCAGGCAGTCCGGCAAGATGGCCGCCAATTCCAATGGTCTCGTCATCTGGGTGCGCCACCACAATCATGATGCCCGCACCTCGATTGATCTCCGTGCCAGTCAGCAATGTCGCGAATTGGGCCAGCGCGTTTGACGACTGATCGGCCGACAACATGGTCACCTCATGCGGCCGAGACCCGCCGCATCGGCATTGCGGTACTGCGCATACCCGGCGCATAGCGGCGCATCATGCTGGCGCAGAATTCGGCGAATTCTTCGGGCACCTGTGGCGGGCTGGTGTGATGAGGTTGCAGGCCCCGATGTTCAGGCGTGAAGCAAAAGGTGAGAGTGACATCGAAGTCGGCGAGCGCTTCCATCTGGCGGTCGAACCAATCGAGAGCGTTCGGCCTGAAGCTGTCGGCCCAGGAAAGGCCCGTGCGCAGGTTTGTAACACCCAAGCGCTTCATCCAGGCGACCGCGTCATCCAGCCGGTGGTCCTCGAAATGGAACCACTGGACGAGTCCCATTTGAGCGGTGTGGCGCGCGAACTCATAGAGCGCCGGCTTGGGCGTGCCATCCTCGCGCAACAGACCCATGTAGAAATGGCGGTAGTAGGAGGAGCCTTCCACCTCGCGATGCCGCGTCGTTGCGCCCCACGCTGTTGGCAGATCATAGAGGCTATACCATTGGACGCGGGGCGCTTTGCCACGCAGCAGATCAGCGGTCCTGCGCAGCCCCCAAAGCTGAACCTCCTCGGCGCCAAAGCTCGACACGCCGACTTCGCTGATCCAAATCGGTAGATCAGTGACTTCAGCGATTTCGCCAAGCTTCTGGGGCCATTCGTGGATCTGCCACAGGTTCCAGTCGAGCGGGAAGCCGTGCACGGCAACGGCATCCACGTGATCCAAAACGCCGTGCCCCTTCATCAGCGACATGAAGCCGGCATCGATCGGAGAAATGCCGCCAAGAATCTTCGTGATCGCCGGGTTTTCAAGTCCGATCGCGTCGGCTGCCAGGATCGTCATGCCGGCGAAGCGGCGCCACTCCGGATCGAGCTCGGGATCCCAATGCGACTTGTTGTTTGGCTCGTTCCAGATCATGGCAGCTTCAATCATCATTTCGTCCTTTCGAAGGGTAGACCGCGCCTTCACCCGTCGTGTCACCTGAGGCGCGGCAGAAATAGACTTCGTCCTCCGGGTGAAGCAGGATTTCAAAACCAGCGCTGCGCAGCATCGCCTCGATGCAGCCACGGTTCGGGATCCACCAGTTGGTCGGGTCATCGGCATAGCGGTGCTCGATGAAGTGCAGCTTTGGGAACTGAGGCTGATCGAACAGGTCATGCGTCCAGAAGTGGTAGTCCTGTTCAAGCGCGAGGACCTCGTTACTGCCGCGTTGCATCGACTGGAAAATCATCAGATCACGCGCCACGTGCTGGCGGATCAGGTCGAGCGCCAGCAATGGATGACGCAGATGGTAAAGCACGCCCATGAAGAGCACGATGTCGAAGGTCTCGCCGAGGGCACCCACGTCATAGACCGACATCTCGCGCAATTCGATGTCGCAGTCCGCGATTTCGGCGGCGAAGCGGGCTTGCGTCAGATAGGCCGCATCAAAGTCGATGCCCAGTACGCGCTCGGCGCCTCGCCGCTTCATTTCAATGGAATAAAAGCCGGCATTACAGCCGATATCGAGTACAGACTTGCCTGAAAGATCGGCCGGGATCGCATCGGCAAATTTGCGCCATTTGATCAACGGATAGTTGCCGAGAAAATGATTGGGCGCCGTCTGCACGCCCGCCAGCTCCATGTTGTGGAACCAGGGCCCCAATTGATCGATGCGGCGACGTATTTCTGCATTGGAATGCAGCATGATCATCCTCCTTCGCCTGGCAAGGATGGCACCAGCGAGCGCATCGGCGGTGGATGCATCGGTGTGGCTTGCTCTTGCGGCCTATCGTTGTTTTCAAGCAGCCGCAGCGCGGTTCGGTATCCGTTGAAGGTGCCCACATCGACATAGGCCAAGCCCGTCTTGACGCCCCAGGCTTCGCCACCGGCGGCCAGATAGGCATTGACCAGCGTTCCGAAATACTCGTCGCAGCCATCCCGCTCGCGCCACAGAGCTGCGAGCTTGTGGAACGTACGGCCCGGCATCTTGAATGCGCCCCAGACCCAGTCCGTGGCCGCATCCTGCTGCTTGACCTGGATCTGCTCGACGCGGCCATCGCGATCGACGACCACGGCATCGAAAAGCTCCGGCCGGTCGACGGGAAACAAGAGGAAAGACAGCCGGTCATCCGCGAGATGGCAAAAGCCGTCCTCTGGGAACCAGATCGTGTCTGGAAGACCGATGAGAACCGTCTCTTGCGGCCCAACGAGGGGCGCCGCGCGGAAGATCGCGTCACAAAGACCAATCGGAGAGGGTTGCGCCACAAAGATTGCGGCCGCGCCCTCATAGCCGGCCGCATAGTATTCGAGAATGTCCGACTTGCCTGAGCCGATGATGAAGCAGATCCTGTCGACGCCATTGCAAACCATTCGGCGCACCAGGTACTCGCTGACAGCGCAGGGGCGTTCGATCTGGCCGTCCATTCGACTGCCCACCGGCAGCAGTTCCTTCGAAAAACCCAGAGGTTGAATGCGGCTGCCCCGTCCCGCGGCAGGCACGATACCTAACATCAGACGGCTTCCTTCATCGTTTCGCTTGCTGGCGCCCCGGCCGCATCGCTTAGGATCCGATCCAGTTGCGCTGCGCGGCGCGCGGAAACGTGTTCATCCAGAACGCGTTCGCGAGCTCGGCGGCGCAGCGCCTCGAGTTCGCCATCTGACAAATCGAGCGCGGCGACAACATCGTCGGTGGAATGTGCAAGCAGGATCTCGTTGCCGGGCTCGAAGAAATGATCCAGCCCCGGCCAATCATCGGAAATGATCGCGGTGCCGCAGGCTGCCGCTTCGAACAGTCGGCCCGACGGGCACCACCCCTTGCGCGCCATCGCCTCGCGGGTGACGTTCAGCGTCAGGCGTGACGATGAGAAGAAGGCCGGATGGTCGACAGGCGGCAGATGCCTGACGAAGAAGATGTTGTCGCTCCAGGGAAAATCCTGCGGATACTGTGCGCCGCCAATGACGAAGCGGCAGTGGGGTTTGCGGACGGCCGGAGCGACCAGCAGGCTCTCGAGGCCTGCCTGACGATCTTCGGCATAGGTCCCGAGATAGGACAGATCGCCGGCAAACTCGACCTTGGGCTGGGCCGGCCGATGGCGCTCGGGATCAACATGGCCGTAGAGAGGCACGACCAGACGCGCGCCCAGTACAGTCCTGAGTGCATCGAGCGCCGGACCGCCCGTGTAGCTCAGCACCAAATCGAAATCGCGAAGGCCCTCCGGACCGAAATAGGGCGGCTGGTCGCCCTGCTCGACACGCGCGAGCGTCACCGCAGTGTCAAGGTCGTAAAACACCTTGAGCCCACGACAACTCTCCTGTGCTAGGCGAGACGCTTCAATGGCATCCGGGCAGTAGGACGTGACGATGACGACGTCGGCCTGCCGGACCACGAGCGCTGCGGATCGGGCAATGTCATCCCAAGCCGGATAAAGCACCACGTCGCCGCCGTCGAGTTGATTGAGATCCCTCGCGCCGGCGTAGTAGGGCGTGTCGCGCTCAAAGAAGCTGATGCGCCAGCCCAGTGGCGCCAGCGCGCGTATCAGCCCGCGCCAGAGCGTGGCATGCCCATTTCCCCAGGACGAGGTGACAGTAAGGCCGAAGATCACCATGCGCATCGGGCAGCTCTCGTCAGGCCAGTTCGTTCAGGCGAGTGAGCTTTGAGCCCCAATCGCCTTGGACGATTGTGGTGATCGAGGCCGGCTCAACGTCAAAACGGAAACAGTCGCCGAGCTGAAGGCCAAGGACCTTGCAGACCGCAGCCTTGATGACGTCAGCGTGGCTGATCAGCGCAACGCACCGGTTTGGGATCTGCCGGCGCAACACCTCCATCAGACCAATAATGCGCTGCTGCGTGTCCTGCATGGTGTCGCCCCCGGGCGTGCGGGCGCTCTGTCTCTGGTCATTCCACAGCCGCCAGGCGGCATCAGCATTCAGCTCTTGGAACGTTTTGCCGGACCATGCGCCGTAGTCGATTTCGTCCAACTCCTGGCGGATCGAGATTTGCTCGATGCCGCAAGCGGCCGCGATAGGTTTGGCGGTTTCCAATGTGCGCTTGCGTGGGCTGCTCAGGATCGCGGCGAGCGATTCCCTCGCCATACGGCGGGCAAGATGCCGCGCCTGTTCCCGGCCGGCCCGACAGAGCTTGATGTCCTCAAGACGGCCGGCCAGGTAGCAGCCGAGGTTGTCATACGCGGCATGCCTGACGAGGAAGAAGGTCGTGGTCATTCGGCGGCGTCGAGCATCGGCTCGTCCCTGCCGGCTATGAATGCGAGCGTCCGCAGGCGAGCCTCAGCGTCTGTGAACTGCTGCGGTGGCGACTTCATGAAATAACTGCAAGGCCCAGTCAGCGCCCCCGCAATGCCGCGATCAAGGGCAAGCTTGGCACAGCGCACCGCGTCGATCACCACACCGGCGGAGTTGGGAGAATCCCAGACTTCCAGCTTGAGCTCAGCATTCAGCGGCACGCCGCCGAAAGTCGTGCCTTCGACGCGGATATAGGCCCATTTGCGGTCGGTGAGCCAAGGCACATGGTCACTGGGCCCGACATGAATATTGCCTGGTTCGAGCGGAACATCGAACTGGCTGGTGACCGATTGCGTCTTCGAGATCTTCTTCGATTCCAGCCGCTCGCGTTCCAGCATATTGAGGAAGTCCGTGTTGCCGCCGAAGTTGAGCTGGTAAGTGCGGTCGATGCGCACTCCGCGCTCCCGGAAGAGATTGGCAAGCAGCCGGTGAACAATTGTGGCGCCGACCTGGCTCTTGATGTCGTCGCCGACAAGCGGCAGCCCACGCTCTTCAAAACGCCGGCGCCATTCCGGCCGCGAAGCGATGAAGACCGGTATGCAGTTGACGAAAGCGCATCCGGCCGCGAGCGCGCATTCGGCATAAAAGCGGGTGGCCGCCTCCGAGCCGACCGGCAGATAAGATATCAGCACCTCGGCGCCGCTTTCGCGAAGCCCTGCGGTCACGTCGGCGACCGGTTCATCGGCTTCCTCGATTTCATGGCGCAGGTATTTGCCGATGCCATCGAGCGTCGGTCCGCGCTCCACAAGCACGCCGATCGGCGCCACGTCGGCAAAACGGAAAGTGTTGTTCGGGGCGCTGTAGATAGCTTCAGCCACATCGCGCCCAACCTTGCCCCTGGCGACGTCGAAGGCGCACACGACCTCGATGTCTTCAACATGATACCCGCCGAGATCGGCATGCATCAGCCCGGGGACGGGCTCGTTGCCGTCTGCCTTGCGATAGTAGGTGAGGCCTTGCACAAGGGAGGATGCGCAATTGCCCACGCCGACGATGCCGATGCGAACCTTTTTCGATGTCACGAAACCGCCGTTTCTGCTGTTGGAGGTAAGTTCCTCGACGCCGAACTGGGAGAAGCAGCGAATGTTCCGTCAAAGACAGAAAAATTGCGAAGCCGGACAGTCGCTTGCTTGACCCACAATCAGCTGGCAAAAACTCAAGCGTCGCAATGTGTCACGGCCGATACTTCAAATCCTTCTGTCGGCAATCGAGGCCCTTGAAAAGCTGCCGCGATTGCGGTCCCAACTCGGCCAGCTGGGCTCTCGCAGTGTCTGCGATTGATCTTAGCTCAGCGCTCAGAGCTAGCTTCCATCGCAAAGGCCATGGAAGGTAGCGCACCGGGATCTTCCTGGTGATTTTGAAGCTGCAGCTCACCCTCGATTTTCTCAAGGCGCGGGCGGCAAGCAAGGTGACGATCAACCGAAGCCGGCCCTCAATTTCTTCGGCGGCGAACCGACATTGGGCCTCCTTTTTCTGGAAAGCCGGAACGGGCCGCTTGATCCAATCCATCGCGGAAGCGGGTCGCCAGAAGGGGGCAGGGAACCTCGCCCAATCTCCCAAGTTAAAGCGCGGGAGGAATGCCATGCTCTCAACCGCCATCCTCTCGCTGCTGGTGGGCTGTGCGCTCTTGTTTCCCGCCAATGGTGGCATTTGGGTCGCGACAGACGTCCAGCACCAGCCTGCGGCGGCCGTCAAACCTTCGGCTGTGGCGACAGTCGCGACAATCGGCACAGCACCGTCGCCCGAAGCGCCAGCTGGATCTGAGCAGGCGCCGGATACCGGGCTGTCACTGTTCCTGCGCAATGGTTGCGGCGCATGCCACACCATAAGAGGCACAGAGGCTGGCGGGACGATCGGTCCGGACCTGTCTCACGTCGGGTCGCGAAGAGCAATCGGTGCCGGCGTCCTGCCGAACACCGAGGAAGCGATCGCAGACTTCATCGCTCGCCCTGATTTAATGAAACCGGGCGTGAAAATGCCTGCCTTCGATATGCTTCCAAAAGCCGAAATCCACAAGATTGCGCGATATCTGAAAGCCTTGCAGTAATGCCCGCTCACCAAAGCCATCCTCGGGCAAACTCGTCCAGTGCTGCTTCCGGCAAAAAAGATGGGGCAGAAAGGGTAGCGAACCAGCCGATAAAGGTGCGGCTGAAACATGTTCTCATCGGCACCATATGTTTGCCTGTCGTAATACTGCTTGGAGCCTGGATCGGCTTCTTCAATGTCGGCGCCAGCACCGGCCATTGGAAGGTAACGTCTTTGTTTCTGGATCTGGCCATGCGCTCGGCAGTGCGCACCTATGCTTTGACCGTAAATGCACCGAAAACGCTCGACAGGCGGGGGTTGGCGGCGGCAGCCGGACATTTTGCGCGTGGCTGCGCGATCTGCCATGGCGCGCCTGGCGAGCTCCGCTCACCGGCGGTGCTGCGCATGCTTCCCCAACCGCCGGATCTTAGGCTTACAGTCGCAGATTGGACCGATGCCCAGCTCTTTCGCATCATCAAGCATGGGATACGGTTCACGGGCATGCCTGCCTGGCCGGCCCGCGACCGCGATGACGAGGTTTGGGCAATGGTCGCCTTCCTGCGGGAGCTTCCCAAACTCGATGCGAACGGATTTCGGGCACTTTCCGGCGAGTCAACTGGCGCCGACCGGGAACCTGCCGCGCCAGCTGAACTCGCCGAGTGCACGCGCTGCCACGGCAGCGACGGCCGGGGCAGGGGCGATCTGGTGCCTGCGCTCGCCGGACAGAAACAAGATTACCTTTTCGCCAGCCTTCAAGCTTTTGCCAGCGGTGATCGCACGAGCGGCTTCATGGCTCTGCCGGTTACCGGCATCGACCCCGCAGCAATGGCAGCGCTCGCCAAGCATTTCGCGGCACAACCGCCGACCTCTGTGGACCGCGATCAAATTGCGGCCACGACCATAAAAAATGGACAGCAAATCGCGCAGGCCGGAATTCCGCAAAGGAACGTGCCTGCCTGTTCCAGCTGCCATAATGGTCCCGGCCGAAATCCGATCTACCCGCGTCTTGACGGTCAGCATGCCGCCTATCTCGAGGAACAACTGAAGCTGTTCCGGTCCGAGGGCAGAGGCGGGACCCGATACTGGCGCATCATGGCGACGGCCGCGCAACGCCTCACGGACGACGATATTCGAGCGGTATCGGCCTATTTCTCCAGTCGATCCGAAAGCCCTCAATGATCACGAAGCGCCTTTTTGGAACTCTACCAACGTGGCGAGGGCGATGCTGGACGGGCAGGGCCGAGATCAGGTCAAGGAACCTTATCCTTTCGTGCCAGTTCAAACAGCGCACATTGCCCGCGCAAGCGGGCACTCGAGCATCCTGCTGAGGGTGAATCACGCTGAATGAAATTCTGGTCGGTTCACAAGATGCAGAATTTCGAGGCTGGTGACTGCCCCGGACATCCTCCCTGGCATTCAGGGCGCGTAGATGCCGCAAAACAAAAGAACGCCGCCAACAAGAAGGAAGGTGAGAAGCGTCGCGACGTAGAACCCTGGCTCGCGCAAGATCCTGGTGTCGCGTCTGAGACTCATCGCTTTGCCTCCTTGGCACCCGATGAACACAACAACATCGAACGACATCACACAGTTCCGCATGCCCTGCTCCATTTGCTTTCGCACGCCGCCGAAAGGGCCAGGACGCTATCAGCCGGTCCTATAAGTATAGCTGTCGGCTCCGCTGCCCTCTCGGGCTGTGCCGGCGTTCAGTCGGCCCTCGATCCCCGTGGCGAGCAGGCCCACACGCTGGCTGTTCTGTTTTGGACTTTTACGGCAGTGCTCGCCCTCGTATGGTTCCTCACCATGGCTGGCCTGATTTTCGCGCTGGCGCACCGCAGGAACCGTCGCGGCGAACCTGCACAGCCGCGTGCAGCCGTCAAACGGCCGATGCTTATTGCCTTTTGCGTGATGCTGGCATCGAGCACCATCATTCTATCGGGCTTGGCCGTCCTGAGCTTCGGCGCACAAAAGGCGATTTTCGGGAGCGGTGCCGGCGCCGCACTGACAATCTCGGTCATAGGACACCAGTGGTGGTGGCAGGTCCGCTACGAAGGAGACGGCGGCTTCGAGACGGCCAATGAAATCCGCATTCCGGCCGGCAGCCCGGTCGACATCAAGCTCACCACGGCCGATGTTATCCATTCGTTCTGGATACCAAGCCTCGCCGGCAAGCTTGATCTCATTCCCGGCAAAAGCAACGAGCTGCGTATCCAAGCGAGCAAACCCGGCGTGTATCGCGGTCAATGTGCCGAATTCTGTGGCCAGCAGCATGCTCACATGGCGATCTTCGTGGTGGCGCTGGAGCCGCGTGAATTCGAACGCTGGCGCGCCGGTCAAGCCGCGCCAGTGAAGCCGACGGCTCATCTTGGGAGGCAAGGCGTCTTTACCTTGGCTTTGTTGGAGAACGCGCAATGAGCCTTGCCAGCGAAGAGCCTCATGCGACGCGCGACAGCGATCTTGGCGATGAAGAACTGCGCGCACGACTGAGAAAGACCTGGGGCACCAATGGCGGCCTGATCGGCTTTCTATCGACCGTCGACCATAAGGTGATCGGGATCCGCTATGCCGTGACCTCCTTCGCCTTCCTGCTGGCCGGCGGCGTCCTGGCGCTCATCATGCGCCTGCAGCTTGCGCGCCCTGACAATCACCTGGTCGGCGCCGAACTCTACAACCAGCTTTTCACCATGCACGGCACGACGATGATGTTCCTGTTTGGGGTACCGGTCGGCGAGGCCTTTGCCATCTACCTGGTGCCGCTCATGGTCGGCACGCGCAACATCGCCTTTCCGCGCCTCAACGCTTTCTCCTATTATGTTTATCTGTTCGGCGGCCTGATGTTATGGGGCGGTTTCGCGTTCAGCATTCGCCCGGACGTGGGTTGGTTCTCCTATGTGCCGCTCGCAAACTTGGATTTCACTCCAGGTAAGGGGCCCGACTATTGGGCCCAGATGATCACGTTCACGGAGGTTGCCGCCCTCGCGGTATCGGTGGAGATCGTCGTCACGGTCCTGAAGCAGCGCGCGCCGGGCATGACGCTCGACCGCATTCCACTGTTCGTCTGGACGATGTTGGTCCATTCCTTCATCATCATCTTCGCCATGCCGGCAGTCATGCTCGCCTCATCGATGCTAATCATGGATCGGCTGGTGACCACTCAGTTTTTCAATGCGGACGCGGGCGGCGATCCGCTGCTTTGGCAGCACCTTTTCTGGTTCTTCGGCCATCCCGAAGTCTACATTATCTTTCTGCCCGGAACCGCCTTCGTCTCGGCGATCGTCGCCACATTTTCGCGCCGCCCAGTGTTTGGCTATCTACCGATGGTGCTGTCGCTGATCGCAATCGGCTTCCTGTCCTTCGGCCTTTGGGTCCACCACATGTTCGTGACGGGTCTGCCGCAGGTGGGCGCTGCATTCTTCACCGCCTCCAGCATGGCGATCGCCATTCCCAATGGCGTGCAGATATTCTGCTGGATTGCTACGCTGTGGGACGGCAAGCCGGTGCTCAAGACGCCGCTGATCTTCGTGCTCGGCTTCTTCTTCATCTTTGTTACCGGCGGGCTTTCGGGTGTCATGCTGGCGTCCGTGCCCATCGATACGCAGGTGCATGACACCTATTTTGTCGTTGCCCATTTCCACTATGTGCTGATAGGCGGCACTCTGTTTCCGCTTGTCGGGGCAGTCTATTACTGGTTCCCCAAGCTGACGGGTCGGCTGATGGACGAGCGGCTCGGCAAATGGCAGTTCGCTCTCGCCTTCATCGGCTTCAACATCGCCTTCTTTCCCATGCACATGCTCGGCCTGCTTGGCATGCCGCGCAGGGTCTATACCTACCCCGCCGAGATTGGGTGGGGCGGCCTTAACCTGCTCGCCAGCGCCGGTGCGCTGCTCTTTTTTGCAAGCTTCTTGCTCATGGCCTACAACTTGCTTGTCAGCGCCCGCAAAGGTGCTCTCGCCGGCGACAATCCGTGGGATGCCGATACCCTCGAATGGGCGACCACCTCGCCGCCCCAGCCGCAGAACTTCGACCGTATTCCCTGCCTCACCAGCGGCTCGCCGCTGTGGAGCCGGGATGACGACCAGCCGGTGGTCAGCGGCCTCAAGGTCGATGAGCGCGAACTGGTCGTGACGAGCATCACCGAAGCGCGGCCTGACATTCGCGAGGAATCGCCGGCGCCATCGATCTGGCCCTTTGTGGCGGCATTGGCCACCGCCGCCGCCTTCATCGGTTCGATCTACACACCGTGGGCGATTACCTGGGGGTCGCCCGTCGTCGCCCTTGCGCTCGTCGCCTGGTTCTGGCCGAAAACCAGTGAGGAGAACGCCTAGATGGCCCGCAGCGTCATCGATGTCTCCGGTTTGCCGACCTATGCCTTCGGCTCGCGCGTCACACCCTGGTGGGGCACTTTCTCGTTCTGTCTGCTGGAAGGAACTGGCTTTGCCCTTGGCATCGGCGGCTATCTCTACCTGGCCGTCACCAACAGCCATTGGGCAAAGGACGCGGTTCCTTTGAACCTGGTCTGGTCCGCGGTCTTTACGATCGTCCTGGTCGCCAGCACGATACCAAATTTCCTGATAAAGCGAGCAGCGATGCGAGAGAATTTGCGCTCGGTTCGTGTGCTGCTGCTGGCCATGAGCTCGGTCGGCCTGGTGCTTGTGGTGTTGCGCATCATGGAATTTTCGGTCTTGCCGGTACGCTGGAGCGACAATGCGTATGGCTCCTTTGTCTGGCTTCTGCTCGGCCTGCATGGCGTGCACGTCTTGACCGACGTCGCAGACACGCTCGTGCTGACGGTGCTGATGTTTACGCGACATGGGACGGGTAAACGCTTCAGCGATGCCGAGGACAATGCCTTTTACTGGTATTTCGTCGTGCTGTCGTGGTTGCCGCTTTACGCGCTGCTCTATTGGCTGCCGAGGCTCTGATGCGGGCCGTCCTCTCCACTCGCGAGACGCTGTTGCGCGGCTTTCTTGTTTCGGGCTTGGGCATGGTACTGGCGCCGGCTGCCGCACTGGCGCATGGAGCCGATCAAGAATCTGGCGGTTGGTCCTTTTCCGGCGTGATCCTCATCCCGCTCGGCCTTTTATTGCTCCTCTATACTGGCGGCGTGGCGCGGCTTTGGCGGCAGGCAGGGGTCGGGCACGGCGTTGCTTGGTGGCAAGCGGGCTGCTTCGCGGCCGGGTGTGGACTGCTTGTCGCGGCCCTCTTGTCACCGCTGCATGAATTGGGCGACCGGCTCTTCACGGCACACATGATCGAACATGAGGTGCTGATGGTCGCCGCGGCCCCGCTGTTTGTCCTCTCGCGACCACTTGGCGCCATGTTGTGGGCGTTTCCAGCCGTCTTGCGGCGCTATATTGCCGGCGCGGTTCGACAGCCATTCGCGCGTGTCGCATGGCGAGGCCTCAACGAGCCGATTTCGGCAACGATCCTGCACGGCCTCGCCATCTGGTCGTGGCACATGCCCGTTCTGTTTCACGCTGCCTTGGCATGCGAACCATTACACTGGCTGCAGCATGTCAGCTTCCTGGCAAGTGCTCTGCTCTTCTGGTGGGCTTTGCTCAATGGCGCAGCGCGCCGAAGGGGGTATGGCGCGTCGGTGTTTTACCTGTTCTTCACCTCCATGCATTGCGCGCTCCTCGGCGCCATTTTGGCTCTGTCAAAAAATGAGATCTTCGTGGCAGCAAACCCGTCCGCGGCGCAATGGAACCTGACAGCGCTGGAAGACCAGCAGCTTGGCGGCTTGATCATGTGGGTGGGCGCCACCGCGTTCTATTTGACAGCCGCCTTGATCTTGGCAGCCCTTTGGATTGGAAGCGGATCACGCGCCGTGAAGAAGATCGGCAGCGGTGCAAGGTCCTTCCGAAATTGACGCAGTACTGATGCTGCATGGAGGAGCGCCGAACAAAACAAGGCGTTCTTTTTTGTCAGAGTCATCCGACCAGGTATGCGGCCGAGATCATTCTCGTCTCAGATCCTGCCCATGACCGCCAGGATCACCAGGACGATCAGTAGGACGCCGACGAGGCCCGAAGGCCCATAGCCCCAGCCTGTCGAATACGGCCAGGCCGGAATCGCGCCGATCAGCAGCAGGATCAAAATGATGATGAGGATTGTACTGAGGCCCATATTGGTTTTCTTTCTCTTGTAACTTGCGCAAAAGAATGGTCGGGCAATCGCGACCTCCTGGTGTCAGTCCAGCCTGCGCAACATGTCAGCTTCCTGTTCCAGGATGGTGACGACCTCTTCGCGTTGGAGATGCGTCATCATCAGGCTCACGCAACATTCGAGATATGTGATGGAGGCTCGTCGCAGGAACGCGGCGGTTTCTGCGGCCGCCATCTGCTCGATGTCTTTGGCTGATCGCTTCGGCTGCACGGCTTTGTTCTCCCA
This sequence comes from Mesorhizobium sp. ORS 3324, assembly GCA_000824825.2. Taxonomy (GTDB): domain Bacteria; phylum Pseudomonadota; class Alphaproteobacteria; order Rhizobiales; family Rhizobiaceae; genus Mesorhizobium. The sequence goes on along the minus strand of LM655246.1, from coordinate 68,128 downwards.
ACTGTTTGTCAATTCCAACCAGAACTTCGCTCGGATGTTCCGCCTGGGTGAAAAGAACGCTGGCCGGACCCACGTCGCTGGAGCTTGTTGATCTGCTGGCGCCCGCTTTGGCGCTCGCCATGAGCGGCGGCGCCATCGCCTTATCGTCAAGATCGGCGAAGTAGACGACGGTCTGCAGCAGGCCTTGCCTGAGAGGCACCTTGGGTGACCAGCCAAGAAGCGCCTTCGCGCGAGCAATGTCGGGGCGGCGCCGGCGTGGATCATCCTGTGGCAAGGGCAGGAATTTCATGGTCGAGCCGGTGCCGGTCAGTTCTTGCACCAGACCTGCCACTTCGAGAATCGTGAACTCACCGGGGTTGCCAAGGTTTATCGGCTTGAGCGGATTGGGCTCAACGTCCATAAGCCGCAGCAGCCCTTCGACCAGATCGGTGACGTAGCAGAAGGATCGCGTCTGTCGACCGTCGCCAAATATCGTCAGCGGTCGCTTTTCGAGCGCCTGCATGACCAGATTCGAGACGATGCGGCCGTCGGCAGGATCCATCCTCGGGCCATAAGTGTTGAAGATACGCGCAACACGAATGTCAGCCATGTCGGCTCGCACATAGTCGAAGCAAAGCGTCTCTGCAGTGCGCTTGCCTTCGTCGTAGCAGGCGCGTGGACCGGTGCAGTTCACATGGCCGAGATAATCCTCGCGTTGCGGGTGCTGTTGGGGATCGCCATAGATTTCGCTCGTCGAGGCCTGCAGGAAGCGTGCACCATCGCGAACGGCAAGGTCGAGCAGATTGAGCGTTCCGATTACGCAGGTGCGCGTGGTGTGGACCGGGTCAGCTTGGTAGCGGGGCGGCGAGGCAGCGCACGCCAGGTTGAAAATGCGGTGGACTGGTTCACCGAGCTCCAGGGGACTGCAAATATCCTGTTCGATCAGCCGAAAGCGGGGTTGGCCAGCAAGTGAAGTGATGTTTTCCATTCGGCCGGTGAGAAAGTTGTCGACGCAGATCACGCGATAGCCGCTACCAAACAGCGCCTCGCATAGATGCGAGCCGAGGAAACCGGCACCGCCGGCGACAAGCACCGTCTGTGTCTGTTGAGCCTTTCTTGAACGCCGCATGTCTATGTTCTCCTGTCTACCCGTCACGCTGCACTTTCGACATTCAGATCCAGCACCGGACGTGTCCGCGTTGGCTGCGTCAGTGCCGAAATGAACTCTTGTGCCCGGGCGGTCCCGGTGTGCCTGGCCAGGACCAGCGAACGGGCCCGCCTGGCCATGCTGAGCCTTGCCCTGTCCGATTGCGCAAGCAGGGTTTCGGTCACATCTTCGGCGCCGACGGCCGTGCGGATCGCCGATCCCGGGAAGAAGCTTTCCAGGCCAGCCCAGCGATCGCTGATGATGGGCGTGCCGCAAGCGGCGGCCTCGAATAGCCGCACGCTGGGCGACCAGCCGGCCTCGATCATTGAAGCGCGCGTCAGGTTCAGCGTGTAGCGCTGCCGGCTATAGAAGGCGGCATGCTTGGCGGGCGGCAGGTGCTCGATCCGCTCGACGTTAGGCGGCCACACGATGTCGGAAGGATATTGCGAACCGGCGACCACGAAGCGTCGATCCGGCAACCTTCGCGCCGGCTCGACCAGCAGCGCTTCCAGCAACACCTGCCGGTCGGCGCTGTAGGTGCCGAGATAGCCCAGATCCCATTTGATGCCGCTTGCGGTCCGATGGTGCCGCTCGGGGTCGACTGAACAGTAGAGCGGTTCGGCCCGGCGCGCGCCGAATTCGAGTTCCAGGCGATCAAGGGTCGGCCCGCCCGTGAAGGAGAAGTAGACGTCGAAATAGGGAATCTGCCGACGCACGAGATAGTCGCAGTCATCGTTGGCAATCCTCGCCAGCGTCACCGGCGTGTCGATGTCATAAAAACAGAATTGGCCGGTGCAAATCGAGGCGAGTTCGTCGATCACCGCCCTGCCTTCAGGGACGAACGAGCCGACGACCACCACATCGGCCCGCTCCAGGGGGTGCTTGTGGTTGCGACGGAGCTCGTCGACCGTATCATAGTAGCGCAAGTCGCAGAAATCGGGGTCGCGCAGATCGCGTTGATGCGCATACCAAGGCACGTCGCGTTCGAGGAAGGTGACGCTGTGGCCGAGCTTGTTGAGCGCTCGCAGCAGTCCCCGAAACGTAGTCGCATGGCCGTTGCCCCAGGAAGAGGACAGCGACAGACCAAGCACGACGATGTCGAGTGCCTTCGTCATTGCGCAGCCTCCACGCTCTGGCGCTCGAAATGCGACTTGAAGATCGCGTCAACCAGCTCAGCCCTCAGGGCGTAGGTATGTTCGGCGACAACACGCCGCCGCGCCGCCGCGCCAATCGCCTTCGCGCGCCCCGGCGTAAGCGCGCGCATGATGTCGGCGACATCGGCGCCATCGCGCGCGACCAGTATTTCCTCGCTGGGCGATAGGAACATCTCGATGCCGGCCCAGGCGTCGGTGATGAGGCAAGCGCCAGCGCCGGCTGCCTCAAAGACCCGTGTTGCCGGCGAAAAGCCGTTGCTGGCCATGCTGTCACGGCTGATGTTGAGCACCGCCTTTGGCGTGACGTTGAAGGCATTGTGATCCCGCGTGCCGACATGGCCGAGCCAGGAGACATTCGCCGGTAACTGCTTGTCACCCCACCCGGATCCGCCAAGCAAGAAGCGATGGCTGGCTAGCGCAAGGGCTGGCTCGAGGAAGAAGGCTTCGACGCGCGCCTCGCGGTCGGGCAGTCGATTGCCGAGAAAGGCGAGATCGCAGGCAAAACGTGGGCTTCCGGCGACGGGGTGATGCGTTTCGGGATCAAGCGCGTTGTAGATCGGCACGCACTCGCCCGCGCCAAACCCACGATAGTCCCGCACGACGGGATCGCCACCGCCGTAGGTCAGTACAAGGTCGATCCTTTTGAGCTCCTTGTGGAGAGGATGGCCGGGATCGTTTCGCAATTCGCTCAGCGTTGCCGGAGCGTCTACGTCCCAAAACACCGTCAGCGCGTCACTGCGCGCATGGTCTAGCACGGCGCGCAGCAGGGCTTCGTCTTCGAAGCCGACGCCGCTTGCCTTGACCACGATTTCGGCCTGCACGGCGCGGGACGCAACCTGCATCAGCGCATCCGGTGTCGCCTCATATACGACAACGTCGCACCAATCGGGAACTTCGATGTCGCGGTGCTTCTGCCGGTCGAAGGCGTCCGGCTCATAAAAGACAATGTCGTAGCCGCGCCGGGAGAGCGCCTTCAAAAGGCCGCGGTAATAGGTGGCGGCCCCATTCCAGTAGGACGACAGCAGGCTGGAGCCATAAAAGGCGATCTTCATGCGGCAGCCTCCCTTGCTGGTTTGCCCTCCAGCGCATTGCGATTGCCGCATGCGGCGAGTATTTCCAACAACTGGCTCACGCGGTGCCGGCATGTATGCCGTGCGAGAATGGTTTCCAGCCCAGATGCTGCCAGAGCCCTTGCAAGCCCGGCCTCATGCAGCACATCGCGCAGATGTCGCTGCATCTCGGCCCCGTCCCGGGCGAAGAGGAAATCCTTGCCGGGCCGGAACAGCCCTTCGACATCCGACCATGGCGCCGAGACAAGGGGAATGCCGCAGGCCAATGCCTCGAACATGCGGATCGTGGGAATGCCAGGCAGGTGGTCCCGGTAAGGGCGTCGCGGAATGTGCATGGTGACACGGTGCCGCGCGAACGATTTCGGGACGTCGGCATTGGCGATCCAGCCTTCGTAGCTAAGACCTGCATCGGCCAGTGCCTTGCGCGCCTGCGCAGGGTAGCGTACGCCGTGAACGCTTCCAGACAGGCCAAGGTTGCGTGTTGGCTCGATGAGAAATTCCTGGATTTCGGCGCTGCGTTCGTCGTCGCCCCAGTTGCCGATCCAGACCAGGTCAGACACGCGATCGATCTCGGGAAACGGCTTGAAAAGCCGTTCATCCGCTGCCTCGTGCCAGGTGAAAGCCCGTCTGCCCCAGCCGGCGCGAAGATAGCTCTCCCGCAAGGCCTCGCCGAAGACCAGGACCCCGTCATAATGTTGGAGGCTCAATGCCGCGATCGAATGCGTGGCCGATACGGCGCGATGATGTGTGTCGTGGAACAGCAGCGTGAACTTGCCGCCGTTGAGCTTGGCACGTCCGATCCGGGCGACGAGATCTGGATCCGTCCATTCGTGGACGATTACCGCGTCCGCGTCGGCAATCCATGCTTCGTGATCGAAAAAAGCATTATAGGTCACCGGAATTAGTTCTGGGAAATCCTTGCGGAAGCGTTCAACAGCGAAGGGGCCTTGCTCGCTCAAAAGGTTCGAACGGCTCCATCCGTCTGCGGGCTCGAGCGCGAGGGCGTGATTTCCGCGCGCAATGAGTTCGCGAATGATGCCGCGCTGGAAATGCGCATTGCCATGGTTCCAGTCCGAAACGATGGAATGGGTATAGAACACGAAATTCATGGTCAGCATCCCCCAACGGCCATCGCCGCCCGATCGTAGATTGCGCACATCGCCGCCACCTGCGCCGCCAGCGAAAATTCGCGCGCGCGCCGAGCGGCGCGCCGGCCGAGTTGGCGCCGCAAGCCTTCGTCGCGGGACAATTGGGCAATGCATCCGGCAAGCGCATGTGGATCGCGCCTGTCGAAGAACATGCCCGCACCGTCCCAGACCTCGCGATAGGTCGCAATGTCAGCCAGCACCAGTGGCGTGGCCGAGAGCGCGGCCTCCAATGCGGCAAGCCCGAACGGTTCATAGATTGATGTCGATACGAAAATACCGGCACGTGCCATCAGCCGGCGCACCTCTGCATGGCCGATCGCGCCAAGCCAAACGCAATGATCAAAATATCCACTTTGCCCGTCCGGACCCTTGAGCGGGCCGGCGACATGGATCGGCCACTTGGCAATCGCAGCCGCGGCATCAAGCACCCCCGCGTTTTTTCCTTCGTCCCACCAGCGGGCGGCCGCGAAGACGAAATGCTCACGCTGGGAGGCGATCGGGCCGGGGAGGGCTCCGTTATGGACGACGCTCAACCGCGCCACCGGCCCATAGCAGGCCTCGAGCATGTCGGCGTGGCTCCTGCTGGGTGCCACCACGATGTCTGCGCGATCGAAACCGGCCCTGTTGCGGTCTTTGTGCCAGCCCCAGCCGTCCGCTGCCGCGTCCCGACCGCGCACCGCGCGCAGCCATGTGACGACGCAGGAATGCGAGACCGCGACAATAGGACAGGGCAGGTCGAGCTTGGCCGCCTGGGCCGGTGCGTTGAGGTGGACGAGGTCTGCGCCATGGGCCCGCGCAAGGCTGCGAAGTTCGCCAGGCAAGTCGTCGAGATCATTCTCGTTGCGTGTCATCCAGTCCGGAGGGGTTTTTAGCCAGGCGAGCGTTGCGAAGGATTGCGCCTCTCGCGCCTGCTCGTGCGTAGGCCGAGGCCCGAGCCCGGCAAGAACGACGCTGTCGCCTTGAGCGACGAGCGCGCGCGCCAGGTCGAGCGAATAGCGCCAGACGCCGCCGACGGCGTCGGTCGTCATCACTATGCGCCGCGGGCGATGGATCAATGATTGCAGCATAAGGACTCCAATTCGGCCAAGGGGCGCGGATGCTGGTCCTGGATGTCGCTGAATGCCCGGAACGAAGCGAGGTAATGCTCATGCGCGCGCTCCCAGGCGAAATCGTCGGGCTCGCCCCAAAGCTCTCGATAGCTGGGCGAACTTGGATAGGGATAAAGCGGTACCGGCTCGTTGGCCCAGACCCCGTTGTCGATGAGGTGCTTGCGCCAATACTCAACCAGCGCCGGATCATCTTGGATCACGCCGATCAGATTGGCTTGCACGAAAGGGACATGGCGGCGGGCATCGACGAGCAGCGCAGCCAGCTCTTCAGTACCCAGCCGGCAACGCTTGGCCAGCATTTCACGACCCTCGACGGTCAGGCTTTCAAGGCCGGCTTCGATCGAGACGCATCCTGCCGCGCCCAACAGTTCCAACAGCCCCGGTTTCCACAGATCGATACGTGTCTGGACGCCGAATTGGATGTCGCGCTCCATCAAGGCATCGAGCAGGGCTTTTTGGGGCAGGAAGATCTCATCAATGAAATAGATGTAGCCGACCCCCTGAGCGATCAGACCATCGATTTCGGCAACGATGGCGTCGTGATTCCTGCGCCGATACGCGTCGCGAAAGTCGATCTTTGCGCAGAAGCTGCAATTGTAGGGACAGCCTCGGGACGCCTCAACTTCGGCGCCGGCACCCTTCTGGTTCGTGTCGAAGCGATGATGGTGGTGGGAGTGTGCGGCAATCCAGTCGTAGGGCCAACAAAGCGCCGGGTGGTCGAGGAAGCGGCTGACGCTCACGCCACCATTGCAAGCCAGCATTTCGCTTTCGATCCGGGCCGTGTGCGGGACCACGCTCCAGTCATTTCGCCCGGCAAGCTCGGCCACCACCTCTTCGCATTCACCGCGCACGACGAGATCGACCCCAAGCTTGCGCAAAGTAGGAGCCGGCGTCGCCGAAGCATGCGGCCCGACTGCCACGGTGCGGCCGCCGCGCCGGTCCAGATGTTTCAAGAATTCTGCCGGCACCCGCAACTCAGGTGGCGCGCAGCGCCAAAAGAGGTAGGTCGGCGCGGTCGTCACCACCGTCATGTCCGGCCCGAACGCTGCCACGTGCTCGGCAAGCGCTGCGTTGTCGAGATCCTGCAACTGCCCGTCCAGCATCAGTACGGCATGTCCGTTGGCCTCCAGCAGGGCTTTGCAGTAGCCAAGCTCAAGCGGCAGATGCGGCTGTTGGCAGCCGAAATAGATGCTGTGCTCGTATGTCCAGTGCGGATTGACCAATGCCACTTTCATGCAACGTACCTCGCGGCTTCAGCAGGCAGATGGAGCCGGTGCCGCAACAGCCAGTTGGCGAGATCGCACACACCTTCTCGCCAAGGGACTTGCGCCCGCCAGCCAAGCGCGGCCTCGAGCTTGCGGGTGTCGGCGACGAAGAAGGGCTGGTCGCCGGTGCGTTGCTGATCGTGGCGCAACACGATGTCGCGGCCGGTCATGGCGGCGATCTCCGACAGCAGTGAGCGCAAGCTGACAGCGTTACGCGGTCCGCCACCAAGGTTGAACGCCTGGCCCTTCACGTCTTCGACCTTGGAGAGAACGCCGCGATAAGCGGCAACAGCATCGGACACATGCAAGATGTCGCGCACCTGCTTGCCGTCACCGTAAATTGTTATGGGCCGGCCGCTGAGCACGCTGATCAGGAAATGCGCGACCCAGCCCTGGTCCTCGGTGCCGAACTGGCGCGGGCCGTAGATGCAGCTCATGCGCAGCACCGCCGTCGGCAGACCGAAGGACTTGGCATAATCCAGTACATATTGGTCGGCCGCGCCCTTGGAGCAGCCATAGGGCGTGCAGAAGTCGAGCCCGATCATCTCAGCCACGCCATTGGCGCGGATGCCTTCCTCGCAAGGAATGTAGTGATCGTCCGCTTCCCGCACCGCGATCTGAGGCAGGCTGCCATAGACCTTGTTCGTGCTGGCGAAGATCACCGGCACACCAAGCTGTCGGGCGGCTTCGAGCACGTTGAAGGTGCCTTTCAGATTGATGTCGAGATCTGCTGTGGGATCGACTAGGCTCGTGGTTACAGCGGTCTGGGCGGCCAAATGGAAGATCGCCTTGGCCGGCGCGAGCGCCGCAGTCAGGCTGCTTCGGTCGCGTATGTCGACGGTTTCGACGCTGAGATGGAAGCCATGTTTGCGCGCCAGCCATTCGAGGTTCTGTTCGACGCCGGGGCGGCTGAGATTGTCGATAACCAGCACCGGCTCGCCATCCGATAGCAGGCTATCTGTCAGGTTTGAACCGATGAAGCCGCTGCCGCCGATGACGGCCACCGGCGCCTTGCGAAGCTTGCCGCGCGGCCCACTCATGACACCAGCCCTCGTTCTTCAAGTTCGCGCTTCATATCGGTGCCGCGGTCGACGGCGACATTATTGCGAACCCAGGCCACGAATTCGGCGAGCGAGTTCTCCAGCCTGTGGCGCGGTTCGAAACCGAGCAACTCGCGCGCCTTGCCGATATCGGCGAAGCAGTTGCGGATGTCGCCCGAGCGCGCCTTGCCCAGGATCTCTGGTGGCAGCTTTGCAATGCCCATCGCTTCGGCAAGCAGGCGGGCAACGTCGCTGATGGTGTAGGATCCTCCGCTGCCGATATTGATTGCCTGGCCGGCAGCGAGGCGCTGCTCCAGTGCCAGTCGGAAAGCGCGGGCGACATCGCGCACATGGACGAAGTCGCGCTTTTGCTGGCCATCCTCGAAGATCATTGGCCGCTTGCCGTTGGCGAGCCGCGCGGCGAAATTGGCGAGCACGCCCGTATAAGGATTTGCCAGCGCTTGACCGGCGCCGAAGACGTTGAACAAGCGCAATGCCACCGCGCTCACACCGTAGGTCTGGCCAAAGATCAGCACCGCGCGCTCCTGCATAAATTTGGTCAGCGCGTATATCGAGGCGAGGTCAGGACGTTTTTCCTCGTCGGTCGCAATCGGCGACAGCGTTTCGCCCGCTGCCGACAAAAGGTTCCATTGGCCGTTCCTGATGTCGCCTGGCTTGCGACGGGCATCGTCAACACGCCGCCCATCCGGTGTCTCGTAGAGGCCTTCGCCGTAGATGCTCATCGACGATGCGACGACAATCCGCTCGACTGGTTTCTTGATCAATGCCTCGAGTAGGGTTGCGGTGCCGAGATCGTTGGTGCCGACATAGCGGGCGATCTCGTACATGGATTGGCCGACGCCGACCTCAGCGGCAAGGTGGATGACGGCGTCGACGTCCGATACGGCCTTTGCGACCGCGTCTCGATCGCGCACATCAGCCCTTATCAGCTCGGTGCCAGCCGGGATGCTGACCGATACGCGACCGTGAACTTGCTCCAGGAGCGCGTCCAGGACACGGACTTCGTAGCCATGTTCGGTGAGTTCGTGGGCGACGTGCCGGCCGATGAAACCGCAGCCTCCCGTAACCAGTACACGTTTCACGAGAGCTCCTTGCCGATTTAGCATTGGGCTTCCGAACTGCGGGACAAAAGGTTTGTTCCCTGCTTCAACAAAGTTCCTCCTTGCCGTGCAGCACGTGACAACAACCGGCCGGGTCGCCCTAAGACTGGAATCCCTACACCTGGAACATTGGGCTCTGCTCGGTGTTAAGACCGCATCGATCCCGCGGCAGAAAGGCAAAGCAATGTCCGAGGCAAAGACGACCACCAATCACGACGAAATCCGCAAATGGGTAGAAGAAAGGGACGGCCATCCCGCGGTGGTTCGTACGGGAAGCCCAGGCGGCATCCTGCGCGTCGACTTCGGCGATCCGGAGGAGACACTCGAACCGATCGAGTGGGACGAGTTCTTCCGGATATTCGAGGAGAACGACCTCGCCTTCCTCCACCAGGATGAAGCCGGGAGCGGCGGAAAGAGTCGCTTCAACAAATTTGTCGAGCGCGGCCGCAAGTGACCTGAACTCGCGCCCGCGTCACTGCCCATTGCATGACGTTGCGCGACCTCAGGGCCATCTGTGTGCCGCCTGGATCGGGCGCGGATGTTCTGTCCAAAGAAGTCAATCGGCAACGGCCGCTGCAGGACAAACCGTTTTCAGGACCTTGCCGTTCCGGCGTTAGTGCGGAGTATGACCATGGGCAATTTCTCGGATCTGGATAAGAAGCTTACCGAAAGCATCTATGACCATGGGAGCCGCATGACCGACCCGAGCGCTGATCTGCCACGGCGGGTCAAAGAGAGGGTCGATCTCCTCATGCCATTCATCCAGCCGGAGGCGCGCGAAACGGTGAGGCGGCAAATCCTAGGCATCATCCACGAACACATCTTTGAGGAGAGCGAGATCGGATCGGATGATCAAGCGGCCGACAAATGAGTGAGCATGCCGCTCGCGGCGATCGATTTTTCCGGCGGTGCGCCAAGGCAGCCAAATGGCGTTTTCGCGCTGTGATTGCTTGCCACTAGTCGTCCGTCTCAAGCAAGTCCAGCGACCGCAAGCGATGTGCGTTGATGGCCTTTCTTGTCAATTTTGCGCGTCGCCACGGGGGGCGTTCCAAAATCAATTCACGGGGTTGGTGCCCAAGCCAACTTACCCGACGAAGGGAACATCGGTGCCGCTTCCCGGTTCATTATGCGGTGGCATCGTTGCCCCTGTAGCAATTTCTCCTTCTCGGCAAAAGCTCCGTCGGACCAACCCTTCGGCGGGCTTTTGGTCCGGCAATCGACGAACCGGACAGGAGCGATCGAAGGCCGAACCCACCCACGACCAGCAACAGGACATGGAGGAGGGCGTCATACCGGGAATTTAGGCCATAACTTCAATGCCGAATGGACCCTCCGAACTCGAACGATCATCGCCGGCCCCTGTGGATACGGCTGAGCCCATCCTGCAAACAGGCAAGAGTTGGCTGGCGACACGATTGCGCTTGGTGACGTTCTTCACAGGCGGTCTCTTCGTCCTGGCAATACTTGGCGCCTCCTTCGCAGCGAGCGCTATCGTGCTTCCGCTCGTGCTCGCCGTCTTCCTAAAGTTGCTCCTGCAGCCCATTGTCAGCCTTTTGCAACGCTTCTTTGTGCCGAGGGCTTTGGGAGCGATTTTACCGATCGTCCTGGTAGTCGGGATCCTGGTCGGCCTGGTGGCCGCCTTGTCCGCGCCCGCAGCGACATGGGCTCAAAAGCTGCCGCAAGGCGTACCCAGGCTGGAAGAACATTTGATGGTGCTGAGCGGCCCCATGCACAAGTTGCAGGGGGCCCTCGAAGTCGCCGAAGAAATCGCAAACGCACCCCAGCAAGGGCGTGAGACCGTGGCGGTACGCAGCGATCTCGGTATTGCTGGAGCATTATTTGCGGGCACAAAGGCCGTTCTGGACGGATTGATCACGACGGTTCTTGTTCTTTATTTTCTCCTGCTGTCGGGAGACACCTTCCTGCGGCGAATTGTCGAAATCCTCCCGACCTTCGCCGACAAGCGGCAGGCCGTTGAAATTTTCCAGGAGATCGAAAGCGACATATCGGTCTATCTACTGACGATAACCATTATGAATGCCGCGGTGGGCCTGGCTACTGCCGCAGTGATGTATGCGTGCGGGCTTCAGGATGTGTTGCTGTGGGGCACGATGGCCTTCTTGCTCAACTTCGTTCCATTTTTGGGCCCCTTGCTCGGGGTCGGTATATTCCTGATGGTCGGATTGCTCACCTTCGATAGCCTCTGGTGGGGATTACTTGCCCCGGCGCTTTACTTTGGGATCCACCTTATCGAGGGCGAGACGCTCACTCCCTTCCTTCTGGCACGCCGCTTCACCTTAAATCCCGCGCTTGTCGTATTGTCGTTGATATTCTGGTTTTGGATGTGGGGAGCGCCTGGAGCGCTGTTGGCATTCCCGCTGCTGGCCATTCTGAAGATCGTTTCCGATCGGCTACGGCCGCTCAGGCCTTTAGGGCATCTCCTGGAACAATGACATCACCTCAAATCGGTTGAAGCCGGCGCCCCTGGCCGGTTCCCGGCATCGGAACCGAAGCGGCGCGTTCGCCGTTGCGGCTATATTCTTATCACCAGGGAGATCGCAATGGCGCCGCGGCCCGCCTGGAACGGCTATCTCAAGCTCTCACTGGTCAATTGCGCCGTTGAATTGACGAACGCAGTGACCAACGCCGAGAAGATTTCCTTCCACGTCCTCAACCGCAAGACCGGCAACAGGGTCCGACGCGTCTATGTCGATGCCAAGAGCGGCAAGCCACTGGATGAGGACGACGAAGTCAGGGGCTATGAAGTCGCCAAGGACGAGTTCATCTTCATCGAAGAGGAAGACATCGAGGCTGTGCAGGTCGAGTCATCACACACGCTCGACCTCGAGGGCTTTGCCGACAAATCCTCAATTGGGCAGATCTATCTCGATACGCCTTACTACGTGACGCCGGCCGACAAGGTATCGCAAGAAGCTTTTGCCGTAATACGCGATGCGCTGGCCGCAAAGAAGATGGCCGGGCTCGCGCGCATCGTGCTCTATCAAAGGGAACGCCCGGTTGTCATCGAGCCGCATGGCAAGGGTATGATGCTGACAACGTTGCGTTACGCGGACACCGTGCGGGGGGCCGACCACGTCTTTGCTGATATCAGGGCGGGCAAGCCCGATGGCGAGATGATCGACCTCGCCGAACACATCATCGACGAGAAGAAGGGCACGTTCGACCCGACCGAGTTCCGTGACAGGTACCAGGAGGCGCTGCTGGAACTGGTTCGCGCCAAGAAGGCCGGCAGGAAGGCGCCAAAGGCCAAGGCGGAACCTAAGCCGTCCAATGTGGTCAATTTGTTCGATGCGCTGAAGAAGAGCCTCAATGCGGAAGCTGGAGGCAAACGCAGGTCCCCGAAGCCAAAAGGCCCGCCGAAGCGAAAAAAGACCAAGACTCCTACGTCCAGGCGCAAATCGGCATAGGTACTGGCCTACGCGCCAAGGCGTTGCACTTGGTCAAAATGCCGTTCGAGGATCGAGGTGGCGAGCAGCACAGGCAAGAACCGAGATGCGCCAACTGTCGTGGAAGACCACGAGATCGAGCATTTCGCGCGTCAGAACGGGGTCACCATCGAGGAGGTGAAACTGCTCATCGCGGAGCATGGGAACGACCGAACCGCTTTGAGCGAAGCGGCGATGGCACTGAGGGGGTCCGGCAATCGGGACGCCAGCGCGGCTGACAAAGTGACAAGGCGGGCACGTCAACAGGCCACCCCATCGATCTGGGCAAGACGACCGGATCGGACTGATTTTCCTTGCCGAGAGCCTTGCCAGATGCGGCCTGCACCGATCGGGGCCAGGCGCTAGCTGATATCTATTGTTTTTCGTTTCTTTTTTGGCCGCGGTTTAGATCTGACCGCGGAAGGGCGCGGTGCTGAGGGAGAGGCTACATTTGTCGCCGGCGTCGCAGTCAGACGTTGTTCCCGCAGCCGAGCCGTCTTTGCCTGGCGCGTCAGTCGTTCTGCTTCCAGCAACTCGCGCGCCGCAGCCGATGTGCGCTCACGTCTGTCTTTGTCGATCTTCCGCTCAGTCACGGTCTTTCCAGAACCATTGATCGTTGGAGCTACGCCCAACTTGCCCGGCCGGCCGTTGTTCCGGACGCTGTGGCAAAACTGGATCCAAAGTCTCTACGCGCTATCGTCGTGTAACTCCTGTTGCTTGGTTTCACGCAACAGGCACACGATTGCTTCCACCGGCGAGGGATCAGCCGCCGGCTGGACTTTGGGTCGCCACAGACGGCGAAGAAGCCATTTCAATGTTGGCATCGAAAATCGCCTTCCTGAGCTAACAAGCTTGCATGCATGACAGACATTCCAGCGTTGGTGCGTCACATCCTTTGACGAGCCGCCTCCACGCATATTAACCGAGCAGGGCTGCAAGCAGGAAAGCGATGGCCGCCAGGCCCACGAACGCTGCAATCACCAGTACCGGTCCATTCCTGCTCGGCTGAAGGCCGGACGCATTCTCGGGGCGCCGCATGGCGTTGGCGAAACTCGCCTGATTGGGAAAACTTGATTGATGCCGAGATGCGGGGCGGGCGGAACTTGCAAAATCCCCTGCCTCGGCATCGGTTTCCTGGGGCGCGGCTGCCGGATCAAAACCGGGCGTCTTGTCTTGGGTCATTCCTGACTGGATTTCGCCTCGATCCTCGGCAGGTGTTCGCTTGCTCTTTGGCCACATCGGAAAGCTCCTTGGCAACCAAACATCTATGCGGCCTTGCTGTTCCATCCGGAAACTTCCAGCAGGAAGCTTTGACCATGAAGGCAACGCTACCATGCTCGAACTCGGTTGCGTGCATGCCGGCCGCTATCGCTGGTGAGGATGTTGAGCGCGGTCGGAACCTTTCCGATTGGGCCAGCTTTTAACTTCATTATTCGAAGATGGCCGGGCACTGATGAGGCGAAATGAAAAAAAGCGGCGGCGCAATGAGGACCGCGAGCTGCACTGGCAAAGAAAGGGCATATGATGCTCCCCTTCCTATCATTGGATATGCTGGCGGCCCCCAGAGGCGATGGGCTGCACCCCAAGCTTGCCCGCCTGCTCAAAGCGCGTTTTGCTTCGGCTGGGCCGGGAGTGGTGCCACTTCGACGAGCCCGAGATGACGGCCTCGTCCAGGCTGGTCCCAACCCGGTCGGCAATGTCGACAGGGCGCCGCAAAAAGGAGTGCTTCGCTTTCCCGAGCGGCAAAGCACGAAGGCCCGCCGCCGGAAGAGCTAGACAAATGCCGGCAATCGCCCACTCTTTTACGGGTCGGGCATGCAATCCGCATCTCAGAGGCAGGCCGCTTATATTGCCTGCAAGTTTTTCTTGCCCAGCTCATTTTGAGGACACCGAGATCGTGACCGGACAAGACCTGCTACGTTGCCTTGGCCGAGCAGTATCAGGGGGGCGCTTTGCAACTGGGATCCAGACGACGCCCGCGCCGTGCCCCCATGAAAGTGCAATCGCAAGCTTGGGACGCAACATAAATTTCCGGTTCTTCGGGAACATAGAAGACCGTTACCAGTTCGAGTTGATGCAGACGCCGCATCGGCGCTTGCCGAAGATCGGAAGGCAATACTGATCGGTCCACGCCATCTTCCAACGCGGGCCTGCCGACCTCGTCAGGACAAGCCGGTCAGACAATGATGGACGGGAGCCCAGCAATGAAGCATCAGACACTCGAACAATTGCACTCAGTCGCGGATGTCAGGCCGCTTACGCCGCTCGCGACAAGGACCCAAAAGATAGAGAGGTGGGCAGAACTGCTCGAGCGCAATCCAATGCGCTGCCTGTCCGCGCTCACCGGCACTGAGTATCTTTATCCGGGAATGCGCGAACAAGCACGGGCGGCCGGATCGCCAATCACTGTGGCGTTCGAAGACCCGCTGCTGCGCGCTTCGGGCCTGCAATCCGACACCTATGGAGAAGCAAAACGCTTCTTCCAAATCTCCGACTGGCAACTGCATGAAATCGTCTGCAGCTGCCACGCCGGCGCGACCATGCAGGCCGGCTGGGCCGCTGGACGAGTCCGCAGGATTGTCACCGGCAATCGTATTCTTGCCTGGCTGAGAAGTCGGTTCATGCAGTGAGTTGCATCTTAATCGTTCCCTGCGCGGCTGTTGCAATAGCCGCCGGCGGTGCCCGCAACGTTGATCCAGCATATTGATCCGCGGAAGCGCGCTGCCTGAGAAATCTCAACCAGGATGCAAAGAATGCAAACAGGTCAGGGCCGGAGCACTGCGCAATGCTGAATGATCCGATGGTGCTGATCCTCATGTACTTCGTCCTACCCGTCTGGCTGATTGCCGGATTTGCCGACTGGCTCTGCCATCGCGCGAGCCACATCGAATCCACGACTGGCGCGAAAGAATCGCTGATCCATCTTTTGATGTTTTTCGAAGTCGGCATTGCGCTCCTTGCGGCAATGTTCCTGGAGGTCAACTCCTTGATCATCGCCGTGATGATGGTCGTTTTTCTCATCCATGAAGCGACCGCCATATGGGACGTGCGCTATGCGACCACCGCACGCACCGTAAGTCCAATCGAACAGCACGTTCACAGTTTCCTCGAGATGATCCCGCTGATGGGTCTTGTCAGCGTGATCTCGTTGCATTGGGGCCAGTTCCTGGCCCTGTTCGCAGTTGGGCCTGAGAGGGCTCGCTTCGACCTCGCCTGGAAACAGCAGCAGCTGCCGCTGACCTACATAGCGACGGTCATGAGCGTGATCCTGCTGTTCGAACTGCTACCCTACCTGGAGGAGCTCTTCAGAGGCCTGCGAGCCAACTCCGGCCGGTTCGTGCCTCCCAAGGCCCGGGCAAACAAGGCTGGCGCGACAGCATCGCGCTGAGCAAGCGGCAGGGTTGCGTTGAGGCCCGTCTCAGCCGCTCTGATTGATCGCGTGGGGCGGAGCCTGCTGGCCCGGTGGATGCGCGGAGTTTCGACCGACCCAAGTCCACGCGGCGATAAGTGCAAGGATAATTGCGACGATCGCAACCCATGCAATGATGCGAGGCATTGGGAGTCCTTCCGCTACAGGGCCGCTAGCCGTCCGACTGGTTCGAATGTGTGTCCGAGGCTTGCGCCGACTGTCGGATCCCGTGCAACCGGACTGCGCTCGGCCTCCGAGCCTTCAGATTCGATCTCTTGGGCCGTCAATGTTGCTGTTGCCGCAGCCGTACTTCCGCTTCCAAACCTCGAGGGGCGCGGCGTCTGGTCCATGGCTGCAGCCTCCTCGCGCCTAATTGAGTGAACGGGCGTTTGTTCCATCGGGCGGGCCCCGATTGTCCCGCATTGGGGAACGCTCTTGCGATGATCTTGTTAACCTTCAGACCAAGGAGGAATCATGGGCAATGAAGAGAACCGCCGCGAGACCGGCGCCAGGAAATACCCGGCCAACACCGATCCGGATCCTTCGGACCGGTTCTCGCAGGCCGCGGCCAACAACCAAAAGCCTCGCAATCGATTTGGGCTCACGCGCAAACAGGGTGAGGTGGAAGACAAGACTCATCAATCCGAAGGCCAAAACCCTGCGGGCAGGACGACGTCCAGTCCGGCGACGGCCGCCAAGCGTTCCAAACATCCCAAGGCGACTAAAGGTATTCGCCAGTCTGGCGTCCATATCAAGGATTGAGGCGCAGACACGCGAGTGTGGAACATAGTATCGACTTCAATGTTAGATGACAGCCGCCGCAGGACATCCCGATATTGCGACGGTGCCTCAGAGATCTTTGGGGCTAAGTGGCATTATGACAGCTACAGTCGACCGACGATGATCCGGACAGTTCCAGCGTCAACCAGACATCCTTCGCAAAGGGCAGCCGAGTTGGGTTCTCGTCGCTGCGCTGAGCTGCCCTTGATCATCGGTTTTGCCATGGCGCTTGTTTCCGGTCCTGCGTCTGCGCATCAAGCTCCGGCCGGCTGGCAATACGACAGTTCCTGCTGCTCCGGCATCGACTGTTACCAGGCGCCGCCATCGGATGTGCGGGAGACGAAGTATGGGTATCAACTCTCAACCGGAGAGTTGATCCCTTATAGCGATCGTCGCATCAGGCGATCGCGTGACGAATATTTTCACGAATGCAAGCCTGGCGGCGACGCCAGCTCTCAGCATTCGTTCTGTCTCTACGTGCCCGATCGGGGAATGTAGGCGCAGTCACGTCACTGGGCCGCAGTTCCAGTTTCTCAAGGCGGCCTTCTTTATTGGATAACGGCTTTCAGGCTGGGCGAGCATCACTTGTTCGTCCGCACCTTCTGCCTTGGATTGATCCCGCCAGCTTCGGATGTGTCGTTCTCGACATCGCCTTCGACCGTATTGTCACCCTGTTCTAATTCATCGCCTTCCTTGATCGTGCCCTTGGAACTACCGATGCCGGGATTGGTGCCAATATCGGCATCGCTGGGCTTTTTAGACTTGGGATGTCGGTTTCCTGCCATGGCCATTCCTCACTCTTTCCATGCTGCACGAACCCTGACGCGCGCCGAAGGTTCCGCATCAGACTGAGATCGCATCCATCCATTGCCTACACTGCGAATGGATAGGTGTCCGAGACACCGCTCGTCGCGTGCTGCGACCCGAGCGGCGTCACGCCGGTGGTTTCACCGGACCAGACGAGCGCGGCATCGAAGAGCTCGCTGCGTTGCCCGCCGGCGTCATCGAACTGCCTCGCCAGCATATCCCGGCACTGCTGCAGCACCGCCTCCTCGCATTGCCGGATAGCCTGCGGTGAGCGCCGCCCTGCCATAGGTGGAGATGCTGCCACGGAGTCAGGCAGCCATAGCGCTCGCGGGCAATGCTTGGCGCCCGCGGGTCGACGCGGGAGATATTCCAGAACTGCGGCGATGGAGCCCCTGAAGTTGTAGATATCAAGGAAGTGCACGCTGTAGGGTTTGCGGCAGCTTACCGCTTGGCCTCCATCATCGTCTTGGCCGGCTCCCGCGCGAGGTTCTCCTCTATCCGTTTGCGTCCCGCGGTCTGCGGTAATGCTTTGCGGAAGTTCTTGGCGTAATCAGGCGGCATTTTGGGCGGCATCATCGGCTCGTAGGCATCCACGAGCGCCTGTATCACGACCGGCCCGTCGGCGGCGAAGGCTTCGTCGAGAATGCGCTCGACCTCGTCGGCCCGCTCGATGCTGAAGCCTTTGCCGCCCATCGCCTCGGCAGCCTTGGCAAAATCGATCGGCTGCAATTCGCAGCCGAATTGCGGATTGCCAAGAAACATCATCTGCTCCCAGGCGATCTGGTTCAGCATGTTGTTCTTGATGACCAGCAGCTTCAGCGGAATGCCATAGCGCACGGCTGTCGAGAATTCGCCGAGCTGCATGGCGAACCCGCCGTCGCCGACAATTGCAGCGATCGGCCGGCCTGGAAACGCAATCCCGGCGGCGATCGCATAGCTCAGGCCGCAGGCCATGGAGGCTAGTGCGCCGGAGACGCCGAAGGCCTGGCCTTCGCGGAGGTCGACATGGCGCGCGGCAAGTTCCGTATTCTGACCGGAATCCGTGGCCAATATCGTATTGTCGGCCAGCCGTTCGCCGAATGCGCGGGCGATCAGTTGCGGCTTGAGCGGATGGCCTTCGCCGTCCTCCGACTGGCGCATCATCTTTCGCCATTCCTGCATGGCGGTACGCGCCGTGGCGAGGAAGGTGCCGTCGGCTTTCGGCTTAAGCCTGCGATTAAGTGCATGAAGCGTTTCGGCTGCATCACCAACCAGGCCGGCCTCGACCGGGAACCGCAAACCGATACGCTGCGCATCGCAGTCTATCTGGACGCCGCGCGCCTGCCCCGGCTTTGGATAATATTCGATGTAGGGGAAGGTCGAGCCGACGATGAGAATGGCGTCGCATGTCTCCATCGCATCCTGCGATGGCAAGGTCCCCAAAATCCCGATGCCGCCGGTGGTGTAGGGATGGTCGTCGGGGAGCACGGCCTTGCCGAGCAGCGCCTTGATGATGGGCGCCTGCAGCAATCCTGCGGTTTGCTCGAGTTCGCTCGCAGCACCAATGGCGCCGCGTCCGGCGAGAACAGCCACGCGTTTGGCGCCGTTCAGGATGGCCGCCGCCTTGTCCAATTCCTGGTCGTCGGCGACGCAATGAGCAACAAACATGTCCTGCGGCGTATGCGCCGGACGGTTGCGCTTCGAGCGCTTGGCCGCATCGGAAGGCTGCTCCTGGATGTCGCTGGCGATCGAAAGATGGGCGACGCCCTTACGGGCGAGCGCGGTGCGGCAGGCAAGACTTGCCACATTCTCCATATGCGCTGCGTCCGAGACCTGCACGTTATAGACAGCGACATCGTTGAAGACACGGGTCAAGTCGACATCCTGCTGGGTGAACGTCTCGATCAGATCGTGGAACTGCATCCCGGTAATTGCGAGCACCGGCGCCTGATCGAGCTTGGCGTCGTAGAGCCCGGTCAGAAGGTGGGCGCCACCGGGTCCGGACGTGGCAAGGCACACGCCAAGCTTTCCGGTCCACTTGGCGTAGGCGCAGGCCATGAATGCTGCGGATTCCTCATGGCGTACCTGGACGAAGGAAATTCTGTCCCGGCGTCTGCGCAGAGCCTCCATGACGCCGTTGATGCCATCGCCGGGCAGGCCGAATACGACCTCGACTTTCCAGTCAATCAGGGTATCGACAAGAATTTCCGCTGCATTTGGCATGGCAAGGCTCCGCTGAAAGCCCTCCGAACCAGCGGGGCGGCGGTTGGTTCCTTGCGCACGAGACGGTAATTGGATGCTTTGGCGGGCCACCAAAGAACGCCTTGCCGAAAACTGTAGCTCACCTGCCGGAACTTTTCGCAGCTCTCCCGGTTCGGTGGCGGATCGCCTTTCCTCCAGCGATCTGGGGTTCACCCAAAGCCCCTTAGCCCGTTGCCGCTAACCGGCAACGGGCTGTTTGCGTTGTTTGGGCCTGAAGTCCGGACCAACGTGCCTCTATTCTGCGGAACAAGCGAGCCGGATGCAGATTAAATCCTCATTGGTGTACACACAAAGCGGCAGGGCAGGGCCGGAAAGGGTTCATCATGAGCGACGCACTGAAGACCACAGATCACCAGGTGATCCGGGCGTGGATAGAAGCCCGCGAAGGCAGGCCTGCATTGGTGCGGGTTCCAGATGAGGCCGCAATGCTGCGTGTCGACTTCGGCGATGAAGAAGGCGAACTGGAGCTCATTGAGTGGGAGCAGTTCTTCACGATACTGGATGATAACGACTTGGCCTTCCTCCACCAGGACTTAACCGCAGAAGGTTTGCCCAGCCGTTTCAACAAATTTATCAAGCGCGGCTGAACGTGAAGTTGGCCCTCATTGGTTGCCTGGCATCTTGTTGCTGCCTTGCGCATTCTTTTTAATGCCGGCCGCCGGAGACGTATCTTGGGGCGCGTTTGCGCCCTGGTTCTGTTCGGGAGTCCGCTTCAAGGGCGCCGTCGGCCAACCTGTCTCCACGTAGACGAACGCCCAGTAGCATGCCAACAGCACCACCAGGGTCAGTATCAGCGGCAACAGTGCTCGTCTCACAGCGGCACCCTATTCGCTGTCCTGGCGCAGATCTTTGCGGGCGCGTCGGTCGTCATCGGTCACGCCGCGCGAAGCCACGATCGGTCCGGTAGTCGCCGGCCGCCGGATCGAAACCGCTCCAGCCATCTGCTTCATATTGGTTTCGCCGCTCGCCAACGTCGACGGATCCGGAGGCGTGCAGGATGGACTGGGCCTGCTCAACCAGATCGTCCGCGACGCGGGCGGTAACCAGCGTACCGCCCCGGCGAACACCCTCGGCATATACATGGGCGTCCCTCTCGGACACGCCGTCGTCGGTCAAGGCGCCGATGATGCCGCCGGTTGCGCCGCCCACAACTGCGCCGGCAGCCGCACCCGCGGCGGTCGCCGCCAGCCAGCCAGCCGCCACGACCGGACCAACGCCAGGTATAGCCACGGCTCCGAGACCAGTCGCCAAGCCTCCGGCGCCGCCCATGACAGCCCCGATCCCGGCGCCGCTGGCTGCATCCTCAGCCGCGGCAGAATGGCGGCCGTCGGCATTGCTGGCGATGATGCTCAGATCGGTTGCCGGCACCCCCATGGACTCCAGCTCGCCCACGGCATCGGCGGCATTGTCATAATCGTCAAACAGTGCGGTGATCGTTTGCATGTTGATGGCTCCTGTTGGATTACTGTTGGCCGGCAAAGACGTTGCCTTGGTAGTCGAGCGCGACGGAGATGCTCTTTCCGTCTTTTTTCGCCTGGCCGCGCCAGATGCCCTGGGGGTCCTTGGCAAGTGAAGAGATGTCGGTATAGCCGGCGTCCTGGATGCGGTTCTTCGCCTGCGCTTCGGTGAAGCTGTTGGCGCCAGGAACGGGGGCGGGCGGTTTGGGTGTGGAAGCCGACTTGATAGCCGGCATGCCTGCATTGGCGGCCGCGATCTTCTCAATCATGTCCTGATGCATCTTCAGCGTCGGCAGGGTCTCCGCTGCGAAAGCCTTCAGACTAGGGTTGTCACCGTCCTTGGCGTAGGACTGGAAGAGGTTCACCGCATCGGCGTGCGCGCTGCGCTGCATCTCGACGTAAGGCTGGTCAAACCCTGTCGTGGTGTTCTGCAGATTTTCCAGCTCGCTTTTTTGCATGCCGTCCGGCTGGACCGGCACTTGGAGCTTCTGCTCGGTGGCGACCTTTTTGAGCTTGGCATTCGCCGCGCTGTGATCGGTGATCATCTTCTCGGCGAAATTCCTGACCTGCTGCTGCTTGGCTCTGTCCTGCGCAAGCTTGCTCGAATCAACCTCGAACATCCCGCCGGCGGCGGCCTTGTTGACAAAGGTCTGCGCGTTGTCGGCAGCGACCGCCGGAAAGGCGAGCGTCGCCGCAGCGACCACCAATGGCGCAAGAAGTGTCTTAATGTTCATGGCTTCAAGCTCCTTTGCTCGATGGACTGAAGCCGAACAACCGTCCTGGGGCTTTGTTCCAATCGCAGCCGTTTGGATCCGTGGATCGAGCCGCCAGCGGCTTTAAAGGCCGCCCGTGCGACCGAAGCTGGCTCGGAACAATTCTTTTTAGCTGAGGTTTTAGCCAGTGAAGGGACGACTCTGTCCGAGGAGATGACCCATGAAACGCGTCTTGATCACAAGTATGCTGGCACTTGGTGTCAGCTGCGGAACTGCACTCGCTCAATCAGAGCAGCCCGCCGACACCCAATCCGGTACCGGTACCAACTGCACTGCCGGCATGTCCAACTGCAAAAAGGGCTCGAACAACGGCGAGCAGACGCAAGGCAAGGCCGGCACCAGCACCGAACAGCAGACCCAGGGGCAGGCCCAGGGCAAAACAAAGGCCCAAACCAGCGAGCAGGCTCAAGGCCAAAACGGCAGCACCAATGACCAGCAGGCACAGGGCCAGTCCGGCACGACCAATGAGCAGCAGGCCCAAGGAAAGGCAGGGGCCAATTGTGCGGCCGGTATGAAGAATTGCAAACAGGGTTCGAACACTGGCGAGCAGGCCCAGGGTAAGACCGGTACGACAACCAACCAAGCCCAAGGCAAGAGCCAGACGCAGACCAATGAACAGGCCCAGGGAAAGACCGGCACGACAAACAACCAAGCCGCCCAGGGCAAGGCCCAGACCAATGAGCAGGCTCAGGGGACAACCGGAACAACCACCAACCAGGCTCAGGGCAGTACCAGTGGCCAGACCCAAGGCACAACTGGAACAACGACCAACCAGGCCCAGGGCAGCACTTCGACACAAGAAACGACCGGCTCGATCAACAATGTAACGGTCGAGCAGAAAAGCCAGATCACCAGTGTGATCAAGGAAACCAATGTCCAGCCTGTTTCCAACGTCGATTTCGACATTTCGGTCGGTGCGGAGGTTCCGCGACAAAAGATCCGGCTGCACCGTCTGCCGTCACGGATCGTCAAGATTGTTCCGGCTTACGAAGGCTATGAGTATTTCGTGCTCGCAGACGGCCGGATCGTCATCGTGGATCCAAACTCGTATAAAATCGTCCTTGTCCTCAGCTAGCTGACGCATGCAGGCCTGCCGTGTCCGGATGGCACGGTGGGCCTCTACTTTCGTCGGACCGGAATACGTTTGCGCACCCGTCGCGACGTGCCCGCGCCAAAGTTGCCGCTCAGCCGGAAAGGCAAGAATTCCACTTGGACCAGCAAATCGGGCCGTAGGAAGCGGCCGGGTCGATCCAAAAGGCGATACACTATTCGACATTGGATGTGCGAGATAGCTGATGTTCGAGTGGCTATCGAATAAGGCGACCCTGATCTCTGCGTTTGCCAGCATAGGCATGCTCGTTATCTGGTCCGTTTATCTGCACATATTCTGGCGCAGTCACCAGCGGCGAAGAACGCCCAAGCTCTTGATTAACTGGGGCGAGGGGCGGGAGCTATCGGCACGATGCTTCGTCACCAATATGAGCGAGGGCGCAGTCTTTATTCAAGGCGTCGTGGTCGATCTGGGAACCCCGTTCGGCCGCCATCGTATATTCATCTCGGACGCCGAAGATCTCACAAAAGCCAAGCGGCCGTCCGGTTGGAAGTATATGACGCGCCAGGGTCCACTTGGCTCCGGACAGCTCACCGACATGGGCAGCTTCGAAGAAATTCTCGAGTACGCCTTCCACGAAAAGACTGGCGAGAAGACCTTCGGCGCAGCGGCCCTGGGCCAGAACATCCATCAGTTCGAAATCACGATCATCGGTATGTACGGTTCGGAAGATATCTTGATTGGAGCGTCACGCCGGTTTGACATCGTCCGCGTCCGTGGCAAGGCATGCTTGCGATCCGCGACCGTGGAGACGCACCAAATCGTCTCGTCGAGAGAGCGCAAACAGTTAGCCAGGGAACTTGCAATGCAACTGTAATGCGGCATGAGCTGTCGATTGGTCAGCACCCCAGGCTATCGGAGGCGCGACGTGTCGAGGCTTTTGCCCGCCATATTCGCCTTTTGGGCGGAACAGTCTTTCCTTTTGCGGGTTGGCAAGGAAGACCGATCCTGGCGCACGGACATAGCAAGGAGGCACCCGACCGCGCACGCCCCGCGAGACCAGTCGGCGCCGGCACCGTCGTCATCGCCGTTAGGCGGCTCCCTCGGGTGAGGTCCCGCGCCTTAGCCGTCCCGGCATTCGGCCGGCGCTTGTGCACTGCCGTGGATTTTGACGGTGGTTGAATTTCGTAGCGAAGGAGAACGCAATGCCTAAACCGAAGCAAAGCGCCGTGAAGAACTCTCGCACTGGCGCGCCAGGCACCACCGATCAGAAACCGCGTTGGGAAGGACCGCAGGAAAATCGACCAAGGGGCTATCTGCCGGCAGATGACGATCCGAATGAGGATCGCGATGCCGCAGGCGAAAACCTAAAGGACCCGGACAAGCGGGATCTTGGCGATGCACTGAAAACGAAACGACATAAACGCAAGCCAGCCGCGCCTGGAACGTAAGGTCCGAATAGACAGCAAACAGAAGGAGCATGCTCGGAGCGCGGCAATCGCAAGAGCGCGCCCGCTTCATTGCTGAGGTCACCATTCGGTGAGCTATTCGATTTTCAGCGGAACATTTTGCCGATCTGCCTTGTTCGATTTCGGGCTTCCCAAGCAGCCCGCGGAAAAGGAGATTCCGCATGGCAAATCCGAGATCAACGGCAAGCATAGCCAGCCACCCCTTCCATCCCATGTTGGTGACGGTTCCGATCACCTGTTTTGTCGGCACCTTGCTGACGGATATCGTGTATTGGCGAACTGCGGAAATGACCTGGGCCGACTTCTCAGCCTGGCTGGTAACCGTCGGCGTCATCGTCGGAATCCTTGCCGCCATTGCTGGGCTGATAGATTTTATTGGCGCACGTCAGATACGCGAAAAGCCGACGGCCTGGCTGCATATGGCCGGCAATCTCGTGGCCCTCGTGTTGGCTTTTTTCAACATGCTCGTCCACACGCGCGATGCATGGACATCGGTTGTGCCGACGGGGCTGATCCTGTCAGCCCTGGTAGTGGTCATCCTGCTGTTTACCGGCTGGCTTGGCTGGGCTCTCGTATATCGACATCACGTGGGAGTGGCCGATGAGACGACTTGACGGACACGCCGAATGGGCGGCCTTGGTATGCGCGGCCGTCCTGGGCATTGCGGGCTGCAGCAATGACAACACCGATCCCAAGCAACAGATCGGCCCGAACCCGAAGCTGCCGGAAATAAACCAATATCTGTTCCCGCCGATGCATCTTGCTTCGGTGGTCGGCTGGAAAGATGACGAGAAGCCGACTGTCGCGCAAGGCCTGCAGATCCATGCGATGGCCAAGGGCCTCCAGCATCCGCGCTCGCTCTACGTGCTACCCAATGGCGATATTCTCGTCGTGGAGGCCAAGGCGCCGACCGAAGCATCAATCAAGCGGCCGAAGGACATTGTTATGGACTGGGTCGAATCCTGGGTCACCTCGGGCGGCGGTACCGGACCGAGCAACCGCATTACCCTGCTGCGCGACACCAACGGCGACGGTAAACCCGAATATCAGGGCGTCTTTCTTGATCATCTCAATTCGCCGTTCGGCGTGGCGCTGGTCGGCAACGACCTCTATGTCGCCAATACCGACGCGATCGTGCGCTACCCCTATCAGCCGGGCGAAACCAAGATCACCCAGCCGGGCAAGGTGCTGACGCAACTGCCGGGCGGCCCGATCGATCATCACTGGACCAAAAGCCTCGTGGCCAGTCCGGACGGCTCCCTGCTTTACGTCGGCGTCGGCTCGAACAGCAATATCACGGAAAACGGCATACAGGCCGAAAAGGACCGCGCGGCAATCTGGGAAGTGGATCGCGCGACGGGACGCTCGCGCATATTCGCCAACGGATTGCGCAATCCCAATGGCCTGTCGTTCGAGCCGCAGAGCAAGGCGCTGTGGACGGTCGTCAATGAACGCGACGAGCTCGGGCCGAACCTGGTGCCGGATTACATGACATCGGTCAAGGACGGCGCCTTCTACGGCTGGCCTTACAGCTATTATGGCCAGCATGTCGATCCGCGCGTTATGCCGCAGCGGCCCGATATGGTCGCAAAGGCGATCCCGCCGGACTACGCTCTGGGTTCCCATGTCGCGCCGCTCGGGCTCGCCTTCTACACCGCCTCCAGCCTGCCTCAGAACTATCGCGGCGGCGCTTTCATCGGCGAGCACGGCAGTTGGAATCGTCAGAGCTTCAACGGCTACAAGGTTGTCTTCGTCCCGTTCAGCGGCGGCCACCCCAACGGCATGGCGCAGGACATCGTCACCGGCTTTCTCAACGACAAGGGCGAGGCCAGAGGCCGGCCGGTCGGCGTTGCTGTGGATAAATCCGGCGCGCTGCTGATTTCCGACGATGTCGGCGACACGGTGTGGCGAGTGACTGCGGCAGCCCCCGCATAGGCAGGCGAAAACACTCACCGGGCGGGCCTCAGAGTTCGAAAGGTAACTGAGTAGCGGTGCTGGTCGACCTTAGGAATGCTGTGCTCCCATTCGTTTCGCGCCGGACCGGCCATCAGGTACGCCGACCTCGGCTCGACTTCGATCGTTTTCCGGTCCCATGTTGAACCGTTTTTGCGCCGCAGCCGCAAATTGCAGGACGCAAGAAGGGAGACACCTGCGACGAGTTCGAATTGGGGCTTGTCCCGATGCCAGCCTATCCCGGCGCCAGGCCGATATTCATTGATCAGCACCTGAGCGAATTCAGCCACGGGCCGTTGCGTGAAGGCGGCGACCTTATCGCGCAGCGGCAGCAGGAAGTCGGGTATGGGCTCCGCTTCCTCGAGCACGCCGCGGTCGTAATCATAGCGCAGGCCGAAGCCGACGACCTGCCTGTTGGCAAGATGACCGTGGAAGTCGAACGGCTTGAACGGCAGGTCTTTGAGGTGGCGTACCAACTCTCGTTCTTCATTTCGCGTAATCAAATCAGGCCAGTAATGGAATCCTTCCGGCAAACTATCTGCTGCGCCGAAAAGATCGCCCTGCCGAGCCGTCGCTGCGGTTGTGGATTTGTTTGATGGCATACTGCTCCACATAGTGAGCCCCGTCGTCTGCGCAAGACAACGCCGGCGGCAGTTGGAACCGCGCGTCATGCGCGGATCGTTGGATAGCAGGACGTCAGGTTCGTTTCGTGAGGCGGAGCCGGACAGTCTTCTGCGGCCCTGAAGGACCTCTATTGGAGGGGCCGGTTCTTTACAGGTCCACCTGGTGAAGCATCAAAATCGGCAGCGGGCGAGCCAATGGCTGGCATAGCTGCGCAATTGCCGAGGGCGGAACATTTGTCTGCCTTGCCGGTTAGCTCAAGACAAGCGACGGGTCGCTGGTCAAGCCGGCTTCGACAGAAGGAAGAACGCCATGTTCGGCTCCGATTTATGGCTGTTTGTGGTCGCCGGTGGTCCGGTAATCCTCTTGCTGGCTATAATCTATGCCCTCTTCACCCGCCGCCGTAGAAGCTTAGCCCGACAACGCCAAGGTGACAGGGCGACCGAACGTTTGTACCGCGAGCAAGAGGACTAGCAGATCACGAGCCATTGTTTCATGCCGATTTCGCGCAGGCAGGCGCGCTGCAATTTTCTTCGTTTTGATCGTGCAGTGTCGCCAAGCTCATCTGCTCGATCGTGACGGCGGAACAAGGCAGGGCTGCCGGCTGTTATCGAGCCAAGCGGACGAAAGGTCCGAAATCGGAGCAGCGGCTCATGGCCAATGAAAAGCTGCCGGGTAGCTCGGCGTCGCTTCCTGTGATCGACGCGAAGGCAGAACCGACGCTCAAAAGCGCCGAGGCGGAAGCATTCTACACGCACGCAATCAGCGAGCTTGCCGCCAGCGACATTCCCTTTCTCGTGGCCGGAACTTACGCAGTAAGTGCCTATACAGGTGTTGTCCGCCAAACCAGGGACCTGGACATCTTTTGCAAGGCAGGTGATTGCGCGCGCATTCTCACGCATTTCAAGGACATCGGCTATGCAGTCGAGATCAGGGATGACCGGTGGCTCGGCAAGGTTTTTCAGGGCAAGCACTTCTTCGATGTGATCTTCGCCTCGGCCAACGGCATCATGCAGGTCGAGAACCAGTGGTTGGAACATGCCCGCCAAGTCGAGCTATTGGGCAGTAAAGTGAGGATCATCGGGCCGACGGAACTCATCTGGTCGAAATGCTTCATCCAGGACCGAGGCCGTCACGACGGGGCCGATATCGCCCACACTATCCTCAAGGCCCACGATCAGATCGACTGGCAAAGACTGCTCTCCTACCTCGACATCCATTGGGAGGTGCTGCTGATGCAGCTGCTCCATTACCGATGGGTCTATCCCAGCGAGCGGGGCCACATCCCCGACTGGTTGCTCGACGAACTGCTGGCTCGGCTTGCTCGGCAACGGCAGTTGCCGTCTCCCAGAATGAAGATTTGTCGGGGCCGCCTGCTGTCGCAGGTCGACTATGAGGTAGACGTCAAGGAATGGGGGTTTGCCGGCGTCGGCGGTATTGGAGAGTTGCACGATGCCTGAGCCATCCAAATCAGCGAAACCAAACGGCAACGCCCTAATCAAGGTCGCGGCCATGGCTGACCTGCATGTTCAGGAGGATGCCCAGACTTCCTACCGCGATCTCTTTGGCGAGATGTCGCGCGAAGCCGACATCCTTGTTCTTCCAGGCGATCTCACCAACCTTGGAAAACCGCGTGAGGCGGAACTTCTGGCCGAGGATCTGCGCGCATGCTCGATCCCAGTGGTCGCGGTTCTTGGCAACCACGATTATGAATCCGGTTGCGTCGAGCAGATCGCTGAAACGCTGCGACGGGCGGGGGTCCATCTACTTGATGGCCAGGCGGTGGAACTGAATGATGTCGGCTTCGTCGGGGTGAAGGGTTTTGTCGGGGGCTTCGGTCCTAGAATGCTGGGCTCCTTCGGCGAGCCGGCCATCAAGGCAATGGTGGCAGAGAGCGTCAATGAGGCAATGCGGCTCGAGAATGCCATGCGGCAAGTTCGCGCCAAGCGCACGCTCGTTATCCTCCATTATGCGCCGGTCCTCGAGACGGTGGCGGGAGAGCCGCCGGAGATCTTTCCGTTCCTGGGTTCCTCCCGGCTGGCTGAAACGATCGATCGCTTCAAGGTGAGTGCCGTGGTGCATGGGCATGCCCATCGCGGCTCGTATGAAGGCCAGACCCCGGGCGGGGCAAGAGTCTTCAATGTCGCCAAGCATGTGACAAAACCAACAGGTCGTCCTTACGCGCTGCTCGAAATCTGAGACATTGGCCAAGCTTCGGGCGCAGTACTTCGGGAACCATGGCGATGGAGATGAGTTGGGCTGAAACGGATGGAGAACCCTTCGATGCCTGATCCCAGACAAACCGATCCTGACCGCGACATTCCGATGCCGTCCCCGAACTGGAAGCCAGAGCCGGTCAAGGAGCCAGAGCCGGATTTCACCGATGAGGCGCCGCGTCCCAACCCTGACGAAATCGATGAACCGCCGGCACGTGCCCAGCGCATCCCAAGGAAGTGAGATCGATGTCTGCACCGCGCGCCATCTGGAAAGGATTCATGAAGTTCGGATCGGTTTCCTGCGGGGTCAAGATCGTCGGCGCCACCGGCGAATCTTCAAAGATCCATTTCAGGATATTGAACCGCAAGGACGGCCTGCCGGTGAAAAGCGCATATGTCGATGAAGGGACCGGCGAGGCGGTAGAGCCCGAGGACCAGATCAAGGGCTTCGAGGCCGATAAGGACGATTTCATCCCGATCGAGCCAGACGAGATCAAGGCACTGAAACTGACCTCCGAACACACACTGGAAATCGGCGAGTTCGTGCCAGTCGCCGAAATCGACACACGCTATCTCGAAAAACCCTATTATCTCATTCCGGCCGACGAGGCTTCAGCCGAGGCTTTCAACGTGCTTCGAGAGGCCATGAAGAGCAAACGGGTGGCGGCGCGATCCTGTGTCGTCCTCTACCAGCGTGGCCGAGAGGTTCTCATCCAACCTTTCGGCAAGGGGATGCTTCTCACCGAACTGCGAGACCACAGTGAGATGGTTTCGGAGGCATCGGTTTTCGAGGGGCTGGACAAGCAGGACTATGACCCGGATCTGCTCGAAATCGCTGGGCTGCTGATCGATAAGAAGGCGACGACGTTCGATCCTTCAAAGTTCGAGGATAAATACGAGAACGCGCTGATTGCCATGATCGAGGCCAAGCGCAAAGGCAAAAAACCTCCCATGGCTGCGCCGAGACCGCGCGCCAAGGTGATCGATCTGGCCGACGTTCTCCGCAAGAGCCTTGCAAAGGAAGGCATCAGCGCGAAGCCTCGCGCGGGCCGCAAGCGCAAGTCGGCCTGAGTCAAGCCCAGCTTCGGCGCCTGCCGATCATACTTCGTCAAAGCGGGTTCCTTCCTTGGAAGGGTCGCGCGAGAGCGCGCGCTCCTCCTCGTCGTTTGGCAAAGCCTCATCGCTCTCCTGGTATGCGTTATCGTCGTCCTCTTCAGGCAGAGTTCCCTTGGGTTCGACGTCGTCTTGTGGGTCGCCGTCCACCGCTACGCTGTCGGGCTGGATTTTGCCGCCTTCGAGCGCGTCCCAATCCTGCTGCTCGATGGTCGGGGCTTCGGTTTCATCCTGTAGCGCGGGTCGTTGCTTTTTGCGCGGTTCCATCTTTTTCTCCAATGTTTGAGGCGTTCCGGCTCGCGGTTCACTCGCTTGGAAAACCGCCCAGCCGATCGGTGGTTCCGCCGGTTCCAGGATAGCAAGGCTCGTTGCCGCATTGTCGGCCGGGCGCACCACCTAAGCGATCTGCTCGAACGTGCATTGCCGCGGCGCCTTGTCGGGGCGCCAGCGCACCAGCCTCGTTCCGTGCCTGAAGCGGTCGCCGGTGACATGGTCGAAGCGGACCTCCGCGACCAGTTGCGGCCGCACCGGCTCCCATTTTTCGCTTCGCTCAGTATTCCAGCGGCTCGGCCCGCCCGGTGCCTTGCCGGTGAAACCTGGCCCGCCGCGCAACGCCTCAAGCCTCTTGGTGAGCGCCGCCCGCTCCTCGTTTGCGATGGTCGAGGTGAAACCGACATGGTCGAGCTGGCCGCGTTCGTTGTAGAGGCCAAGCAGCAAGGAGCCGACCTGGTGCTTGCCGCTCAAGTAGCGGAAGCCGCCGACCACGCAATCGGCTGTGCGCAACCGCTTGACCTTGATCATCGCACGCTCGCCCGGCCGATAGGGTTCGGCCAGCGCCTTGGCGACGACTCCATCGGTGGCACCTTGGCCGGCGCCACGCAACCATCGCCCGGCAGTCGCAAGACTGGTAGTGGCCGGCGAGAGCTTTAGCATGGCGTTTTTTGCCTTATCCACGAAGTCCTCAATCGCTCGACGGCGATCGGGCAGAGGCTTTTCAAGCAATATGCTGCCGCCCGGCGCGGCCAGGGCATCGAACAGGATCAACCGCGCAGGCGTTTCAATGCTCAGCTTGCGGATCCTGCTCTCAGCCGGGTGAAGGCGCATCTGCAGCGCCTCGAAGGAGGCGAGCCCGTCGATCTCGATCAAGATCTCGGCGTCCATCACGAATTGACTTGCAGCGAGTTCGCGCAGCATCGTTGTCAGTTCGGGAAAGTAGCGGCCGAGCGGCTTGCCGGATTTGGCGCGAAGCTCGACAGTTTCTTTGCCCTTGAAAATCAGGCAACGAAACCCGTCCCATTTCGGTTCGTACTGCCAGGGACCTTCGGGCAGCCGAGCCGCGGTTCGCGCCTCCATCGGCGGTATATCCAAAGGCAATGGAAAGACGTTGTTCGATGCCGCTTTTTGGGCCGCAATCCAGGAAGTCTCCATCTCGACTGAACGCTCGACCAAAGGTGTTGTTTCCGGTCGGCTGGAACGAGCTAGGCCTGCGCGGCGTTGCTTCACCGCAATCACGACCGAAACGCTGAATCTCGACCGCTTGACCCGACAACCTCACTTCATCACGTCGAACACGAACTTCCGACAGGAATCCTGATGTCGTTTTCCGGCTTGAGCTATGGTCCTCTTGGCGAGCACTGCGCGCATCTTTGCGTCGACATGCAGAAATTATTCGCAGAACCTTCCCAATGGGCGACGCCGTGGATCACCCGCGTTCTCCCAAGGATAGTGAGCCTTGTCGAACGCAAGGCCGAGCAGACCATCTTCACGCGGTTCGTGCCGGCTGCAAAACCTGGCCTGGGTGTCGGCACCTGGAGACGCTACTATGAGCGCTGGGCGTCGATGACGATCGAGAATGTCGGGCCAGAGATGGTCGAATTGCTGCCGCCGCTGTCATCATTTTGTCCGCCGGCGCAGGTGATCGACAAGCACATCTATTCACCTTGGCCTGAGGGCAAGCTGCAGCCCCTGCTTGCCGCCCGCCAGATCGATACGCTGGTGGTCACCGGCGGTGAAACCGATGTCTGCGTGCTTGCAACCGTTTTGGGCGCGATCGACATCGGTCATCGGGTCGTGCTGGTCACCGACGCGCTTTGCAGCTCCTCTGACGCGACGCACGATGCGCTGATGACCGTCTACCACCAGCGCTTCGCGCAACAGGTCGAGACCGTCGAGATGGAGACGGTGCTTTCGGCCTGGACCTAGAGCAATCCAGGGTCCGCTGTTTCAGAGTGGTTCAGCAATCCTGCCGCTCACTGAATTGCGCTGGCCCTATGCGACGATCCGTACCGGCACCGACTTTACCGCCGGCACATGCGCCTTATGAGCATGGTGCCAAAGCGGCACTAGAGGGTTAAGTTCGGGATAATAGCCCGCGCAATTTCCGCTTGGGATGGAGTAGGGCGTGACCCGCAGACCTTTCACCCGCCGCTCGATGCCGTCATCGGCGTGAGCCTCCAGAGCGACTTCCTGGCCGGCGCTGAGCCCCATTCGTCGGATGTCTTCGTCATTCATCAGCAGGACCATTCGTGTTCCGATGATGCCGCGCAACCTGTCGCGATAGCCATAGACTGTGGTGTTGAACTGGTCGTTGGACCGCACCGTGATCAGGGTCAGCACATCCTTGCCGGAAACATCGATATCGGGGTCGGTTTCCAGCGTGGTGGGCAGCTTGAAATTCGCTTTCTTATTCGGCGTCTGCCAGACGCGCTTCGAGGCCTTGATGTCGCGATGGAACCCGCCAGGTGTCAGGAAGCGTTTGTTAAAGTCCTTGAAATGCGTCGGGAAGCAGCGCTCGATCTCGTCGCGGATGCGAGCGTAGTTCGCGACCCACTCGTCCCAGGGGATAGAGCTCTTGCCAGCGACGCACGCCTTGGCCAGCTCCGCAACGATGGTTGGTTCCGACAGCAGGTGTTCGCTAGGCTTTGGCCGCGATCCGAAGGAGCCATGGATGCAGGCGGTCGAGTCTTCGACCGAGACCCACTGCGGCCCGCTGGCCTGAACGTCCTTTTCCAGTCGCGACAGGCATGGCAGCAGATATGTGACTTTCCCGGCGATCAGGTGGCTGCGGTTGAGCTTTGTGGCAATCTCGACATGCAGGTCGAGGTTGCGCCAGGCCTTCTCGACCAGCCCGGTTTCCGGCACGGCTCGCACGAAATTGCCGCCGAGCCCGACGAAACCATGAACCTGAGCGTCGATCACGCCCTTGCAGGTCTCGACTGTATCGAGCCCCTTTTGCCGCGGCGGCTCGAAGCCGTAGAATTGCCGGAATTTATCAAGCGGTACGAGCTCCGGCTTTTCGGAAATGCCGACCGTGCGCTGCCCCTGCACATTGGAGTGTCCCCGCAAAGGCGATATTCCGGCTCCTGGCTTGCCGATATTGCCGCGCATGAGCAGGAGGTTGCACAGCATTTGCACATTCTCAGTCCCGTGGCGATGCTGGGTGAGCCCCATGCCGTAATTGCCGATCACCGCATTGGCCACGCTGTAGATCTCGGCGACATGTTCAAGATCAGCTCGCGAGATGCCGCAACGCCGAACAATACCTTCCCAATCAGTGGCGCGCAGATAGGCTTCGAACTCGGCAAAGCTTGACGTGTGCTCCTCGATGAAAGCCATATCAAGGACACGTTTTGCGCCACGTTCCCGGGCTACGTCGTCAAGCGCCAGCACCGCCTTGGCAATGCCGGTCATAGCTGCGATATCCCCGCCCGCCCGGATCTGGAAGAAGTCGCTCGACATTTTCGTCCCCGGGCCCGGCGACAGCATCTCAACCGGGTTCTGCGGGTTCTTGAACCTCACCAGGCCTCGCTCGCGTAGAGGATTGAAGGTGATCACCGGCACGCCGCGCTGGCGGGCATCCTCGATGGGGTGCAACAGGCGCGGCGCAGTGACACCGGTATTATGGCCAAAGAAGAACATCATGTCGGATTTGGCGAAGTCCTCCAATTGCACCGAACCGACAGGGGAGCCAATCGATTCCGGCAGACCGACCGACGTCGATTCGTGACACATGTTCGAGGAATCGGGGAGGTTCGGGGAACCGTAGATGCGGGCGAAGAGCTGATACATGAACGAGGCCTCGAGCGAGGCGCGTCCGGAGGTGTAAAAGACCACGGACTTTGGGTCGAGACGCCTAAGTTGCGCGCCTATGTCGCCAAAGGCATCTGGCCACGCTATCGGTTCGTATTTGTCGGTGGCGCTGTTGTAGCGCATCGGCTCGGTGAGGCGCCCCTGTTTCTCCAGATCGTGATCCGGCCAGTCCAGGAGCTCGGTCAGGCTATGGGCGGCAAAGAAGGACGGCTCGCAGCGCTTGCTGGTCTGCTCCCACATCGTTGCCTTGGCACCGTTCTCGCAAAATTCGAACGGCCTCGGCTCGGCCGGCTTGGCCCATGAGCACGAGACGCACATATAGCCGTCGGCCTTGTTCTGCTTCAGCAACGTGCTCCATATGTCCGACAACAGCAGCCCCTGGTCGCGCGCCTTGCGGATCAGCGATTTGAGCGAGCCCCATCCGCCGGTCGGATGATTGTAAGTCTTTACCTCGACGTGATCGGTGACAGCAGGTTCCATGTGACTTTGTCCAAAAAAGAGAAAGAACATTAAGCAAACCGTGGTGAGACGCAGTTGTTCCGGTTCGCTGGGTACAACGCCCTCAGGCACCTAGATCGATCAACGCGATGCCCAGTTCAGGAACCTTGGTGCGGCGCAGATGACTGGGTGCTTCAACAACCGTGATTTCAAGCGTCGGCTGCACGGTGGCTTCCAGCAAATGGCCGCCACGCGTCGATCCGTCACTCATCCCAAGCACCACATGGACATGGAGGCTCGGCCTGCCGCTGTCATCGAGTGCGAGGTCACCAATGGCACTCAGCACTTCGCACTGCTCGTTTATCGGGATCTCGCGGTAGGATTTCGACTGAAAGTCAAACCAGCCCACGGTCGCTTTCTCAAATGCGCCGATCGCCGTCAGTGAGGCGCCGGTGATACCCTTTTGACCGGCAAACGCGGTCAGTGCAGCGAATGCCTCCTCGCCGCGATCCAGTACCACGACGAATGTTCTTTGCCCGCAAGTTTCAGCGATCAGCTTCGATTTCATGTGATCCGGTAGCGAATTGACCTTGAGCGCAAAACTCAAAGCCCGCATGCATGTTCCAAAACACCCATCGGGCCGCCCCCAGGCCGTCGCGCCGAACGTCGCGCGGCTGATCCCGCAGCGCACCCGCCGTCACCGCGCGGGTTGCGGTGAATAAGTCGGCGATTTGCCTTCACAGGTCACCATTGTGTGATGCTCTAGCCGCGCCGGAACCTTCGCGGCAAAACCACCGTTACGTGTCGTCAAGTCGAAGTTTGCCCGCAGCAGGCGAGGCGATGCCGCAAATCTTCTCCAAGAGCGCCAATGGCCTCGCGCGCTTTGTGATCTGGGGAACATGCGCCGCACTGCTCATTGCCGGGGTGCTCGCAATAATGCTTCCTCGTTCGGGCTTCGTAAGCGGAGTAGGTCGACCATTGGCACAGCCGGTGCCATTCAGCCACAAGCACCACGTCGGCCAGCTCGGCATCGACTGCCGCTATTGCCACGACGGGCTCGAGACGTCGTCCTCGGCGGGCCTGCCGGCCACCGAGATCTGCATGACGTGTCATTCGCAAATTTTCACCAATGCCGAAATGCTGGCGCCGGTGCGCGCAAGCCTCGCCTCAGGAACACCGCTCCGGTGGCAGCGTGTCAACAGCGTCCCCGATTTTGTTTTCTTCAATCATGCGATCCACATCAACAAAGGGGTGGCCTGCGAGACTTGCCACGGCGAGGTCGACGACATGCCGCTGATGATGCGGGCCCATACGCTCAACATGGAGTGGTGTCTCGGCTGCCATCGCAATCCCCAGCCCTATCTGCGCCCGCCGCAGGATGTGTTCTTGATGCATTGGCAGGCTCCTGACGACATCGACGATATCAGGCGCTCGCTGATCAAGATGCTCGACATCCATCCCGAGACTATGACGGATTGCTATGTCTGCCATCGCTGACAAAAGGCCCTTGTCCGCCATCGACACCGCAACCTTGCGACGACATCTAGCGGCAAGCCGCGATATGTGGCGCAGCTTCGACGAGATCGCAGGCACCGCCGAATTCCGCCGCTTCGTCGAAGCCGAGTTTCCAGCCATAGCAGAGCGGTTGCCGTCTGAACCGAACAGGCGCACGCTCCTGAAGCTGATGGGCGCCTCGCTATCGCTTGGCGGCCTGGCCGCCTGCAGCAAGGCGCAAAGCATCGTGCCCTATGTGCGTCAGCCAGAGATGCTTGTCCCGGGCAAGCCCGTCTACTACGCCACCACCTTGTCAAGCGACGGCTTCGGCATCGGTGCCATCATCGAAAGCCATGAAGGGCGGCCGACCAAGGTTGAGGGCAATCCCGATCATCCCGCATCGCGCGGTGCGAGCGACGCATCGATGCAGGCAGCGGTGCTGACGCTGTTCGACCCCGACCGCTCTCGCATGCCGCTCAAGAGCGGCGAGCCTGCAACGTATGGCGATTTCCTAAAGGCCATGGCCGCGCTCGTGTCGAAGTGGACGGCCTCGCAAGGGCAGGGGTCCGCCCTGCTGCTCGAAGCCAGCACATCGCCGACCATAGCTGCGCAGGTCGGCGCCTTGCAGGCGCGCTACTCGAAACTGAAAGTCTATCGCCATGATCCGCTAGCGGCGCCGGCAGCGGGAGAGGCATCGCGCGCCCTGTTCGCATCGGCGCTCGCGCCGCTCTATCGCTTCGATCGCGCAGACGTGATCTTCAGTCTCGATGCTGATTTCCTTGGCGAGGGCCCAGGCCGGCTCGCCTATGCCCGAGACTTTGCGGCTCGGCGACGCGTGCGCAATCCCGGTGACCGAATGAACCGGCTCTATAGCGTGGAATCCACGCCAACGACCACCGGTGCGGCCGCCGATCATCGACATGCGACCAGGCCAAGCAAGGTTGAAGACATTGCCGCCTCGCTGCGTGCAACTCTCAGCGGCCAGGCTGGCGTCTCCGGATCGCCGGTTGATCCCCCATGGATGGCGGCACTGGCTGAGGATTTGAAGGCCGCAGGCCGCAATGCGCTGGTCGTGCCAGGCGCTCATCAAAGTGCTTTTGTCCACGCTGTCGCGTTTGCGGTCAATGCCAGCCTAGGTGCAATCGGCAATACGATAGAACTGATCGAGCCGCCGGATGCAATTCCCGTCGATGGCGATCTGGCGCTCCTATGCGACGCGATCGCCCAAG
This sequence comes from Mesorhizobium sp. ORS 3324, assembly GCA_000824825.2. Taxonomy (GTDB): domain Bacteria; phylum Pseudomonadota; class Alphaproteobacteria; order Rhizobiales; family Rhizobiaceae; genus Mesorhizobium. Next base: position 30,509 of record LM655246.1, on the reverse strand, counting down.
GTAGCATCGATACGGTTGTCGTGCTGGGTGCAAACCCGATGCATACGGCGCCGATAAACCTGGATGTGCACAGGGCCTTCTTGCTCCTGAAGCTGCTCGTGCATCACGGGCACTATCGTGACGAGACGGCTTTGTTGGCGCATTGGCATGTGCCGGCCGCACATGAGCTCGAAAGCTGGAGCGATCTTCGTGCCTTTGACGGCACGGTTTCACTGGTGCAGCCACTGATCGCACCGCTTTACGACGGCAAAACCGTGCATGAACTGCTCTCTGTGCTTGGCGGCCAGTTCGAAACCAATGCGCTCTCACTCATCCGACAACATTGGTCATCCCTCGACGAGGGCGCCTGGAAAAAAGCGCTGCGCGACGGTGTTGTCGCAGAAAGCGCCGCCAGGCCCGCGTCTCTGATGGTGCCGCCTGATCTGGGCGGACTGAAGCCTCGGCATGAAGATCACGACGGCATCGACATTCGATTTATCGCCGATCCCTGGCTGCGCGACGGGCGTCTTGCCAACGCATCATGGCTGCAGGAATTGCCAAGGCCACTGACTAAGATCGTCTGGGGCAACGCGGCTCTGATCTCAGCCGCAACGGCGCAGCGACTTAATATCGAGAATGGCAGGGTCATCAATGTCGCGGGCGAGGGCGCCGACATCGATGCTGCGGTGTGGATCATGCCCGGCCATCCGGACGAGACGGTGACGCTGTCTTTCGGCTTTGGGCGCAAGGTCGGCTCTGTCGCCGCGATGGCTGAAGGTTACGACGCCTTCCGTTTGCGCATAGGCGCGCAATGGGTTGCGACCGGCGCCGCCATTCAGCCACGCGAAAACAGCGTGCGCATCATCACCACGCAGCACCATCAGGCCATGGAAGGCCGGGCGCTCGTGCGACATGCCTCGCTCGAGGCTTTCCGCCAGGATCCCCATTTCGTTCGAAAGGATGCGCCGCCATCGCCGACGGAATCGCTCTACCCAGACTGGCGCTACGACCAGGAAGCCTGGGCGATGGCGATCGACCTTTCGGCCTGTATCGGCTGTATGGCTTGCGTGGCGGCCTGCCAGGCGGAGAACAACATCGCGACTGTCGGTCCCGATGAATGCGACCGCGGCCAGGAGATGCATTGGCTACGGATCGACCGCTACTACGCCGGGCCGGTCAGCGCGCCCGAAACTTTCTTCCAGCCTGTGCCATGCATGCACTGCGAGAAGGCGCCTTGCGAAGTGGTTTGTCCGGTCAATGCGACGGTTCACACGCATGATGGACTGAACGCCCAGATCTACAACCGCTGCATCGGCACGCGCTACTGCTCGCAGAACTGTCCCTACAAGGTTCGGCGCTTCAACTTCCTCGACCACCAATCGTTCGACAAGGAGGAAGCCGGGCCTGAACAGGCGGTGCACAATCCAAACGTCAGCGTGCGCTCCCGCGGCGTCATGGAGAAATGCACCTATTGCGTTCAGCGCATCAACGCCAGGCGCATCCAGGCTCAGATCGAGAACCGCCCGATCGCCGATGACGAGGTCGTTACCGCTTGCCAGCAGGCGTGCCCAACACGGGCCATCACCTTCGGCGATCTCAACAGGAAGGATTCGCATGTCGCGCGCGAGAAGAGCGCTCCGCAGAACTACGCGCTGCTCGAAGAACTGAACACCCGCCCGCGCACGACATATCTCGGCAAGATCGGCAATCCGAACGGCAAGCTTGCCCGGCCTGGCGAGGCGAGCGATGGCTGACGTGAGCGCCACCAGCCCGCCCGTCCTGCGTGGTCGGCATGATTTTCCTGAGATCAGCGGGCGCATCGGCTCGATCGTGCTCAGCGGCCGGCTGCCACGCCATTTCTGGACGGCATTCTTCGTCTGCTTCCTGCTTGTGCTGGTGTTCCTTTATTCCATCACCTACCTGATCGCGGTCGGCGTCGGCGCCTACGGCATCGATATCCCGGTGGCATGGGGCACGATGATCTCCAATTTCGTCTGGTGGATCGGCATCGGCCATGCCGGCACACTGATCTCGGCGGTGCTTCTGCTGTTGCGCCAACCATGGCGGGCCTCGATTAACCGCTTTGCCGAGGCAATGACGCTGTTTGCCGTTGCCATGGCCGGGCTGTTCCCGATCCTGCACCTCGGCCGGCCGTGGTTCTTCTATTGGCTGCTGCCGCTGCCCAACGTGCATATGCATTGGCCGCAATGGCGCAGTCCGCTGGTGTGGGATTTTGCGGCAATCGCCACTTACGCGACCGTCTCGCTGCTGTTCTGGTATCTGGGGCTGCTGCCCGACCTCGCAGTGCTGCGGGACCGGGCGCAATCGCGACCGGTTCAGCTGTTCTATGGGATATTAGCCTTGGGCTGGCGCGGCTCGGCCTTCCATTGGGCGCGCTACCAGACCGCCTATTTCCTGCTCGCCGCACTGGCCACGCCGCTTGTCGTTTCGGTGCATTCGATCGTCTCGCTCGATTTCACCTTCGCGATCACTCCCGGCTATCACTCGACGATTTTCCCGCCCTATTTCGTCGCCGGCGCGCTGCTCTCCGGCTTCGCCATGGTGCTCACCATTGCCATTCCCTTGCGCTGGGCCTTTTCAGTCGAAGACCTGATCACGGTCAGGCATATGGACAATGCCGCCAAGCTGATGATCGCGGCCGGCATGGTCGTTGCCTACGGCTACGTCTCGGAGGCGTTCTTCGCCTGGTATTCCGGCAAGCCTTACGAGCGCACCATGATGATTGAGCGCGCCCTCGGTCCCTATGCGCAGCTGTTCTGGGTGATGCTCGGCTTGAACTGCGGTGTGCTGCAGTTGCTTTGGTTCCGCAGCATAAGGCGCACCATGCCGCTTCTGTTTGCGATCGCCCTGGCCATCAACGTCGGCATGTGGATAGAGCGCTACATCATCGTTGTCACCGGGCCGAGCCGTGACTACCTGCCCCCTGCGTGGGGCGAGCAGTCGCTGACAGGACTCGATTTCGGCATCCTGTTCGGCTCGATCGGCACCTTCTTCGCGCTCGTCTTCCTGTTCATCCGTATCCTGCCAGCGATCACAATCTTCGAAATCGAGGAACTAGCTGAAGAGAAGGGCAAGATCCGATGAGCCTCTACGGCATCTTGGCTGTGTTTGGCGAGCCCGAAGCACTCGTCGAGGCAGCAGGCGGCATGCGTGATCGTGGCTATCGCCACATGGACGCCTTCTCGCCATTTCCGATCAAGGAACTGGACCAGATATTGGAGATCCGCGGCTCCCGATTGCCCTGGATTGTGCTGGCCGGTGGAATCGCCAGCGCCGCCTTGGCCTACGCGCTGATCCTTTATTCGGTCGAGATCGACTATCCGATCAATGTCGGCGGACGGCCGCTGCATTCCTGGCCACCCTTCCTGGTCATCGCCTTCGAGGCGGGCATCCTTGGCGCGGCGTTCGCCGCCTTCTTCGGCATGCTCGCAGCCAATGGGCTGCCTTGCTACCATCATCCAGTTTTCAACGCTGAGGGCTTCGGCTATGCGCGGGGCGGCAAATTCCATCTTCTGGTGGAAACGGCCGACCCCAAATACCGCAAGGGCGTCACCAAGGGCCAACTGAGGCGCCTCGGCGCCGAATCCGTCGAAGAGATCGAGGCATGAACGGCCTGCCCGCAATGCTGATCCTCGGCGCACTGTTTGTTGCGGGCTGCCGTCAGGACATGGAGGATCAGCCGCGCTATGATCCATTGGAAGCGAGCAATCAGTTCGCCGACGGCATGTCGGCGCGGACCCCGGTCGAGGGCACTGTCGCGCACGATGCGGATCTTTCGCCGCCGCCGACCGTCTTGCCTTATCCGGTCACGATCGAACTGCTGCGGCGAGGCCAACAGCGCTTCGAGATCTTCTGTTCACCCTGTCACGGCCGCACCGGCGACGGTCACGGCATCATCGTCGAGCGGGGTTTTCCGGCGCCGCCGAGCTATCATCAGGATGTGCTGAGGAAGGCTTCCAACCAACATTTCTACGATGTCATCACGAACGGTTATGGTGCCATGTATTCGTACGCAGCACGCGTGCCGCCACCGGACCGTTGGGCGATCGTCGCCTATATCCGCGCGCTGCAGTTTTCGCGCGCCGCCCCGGTGGCTGCGCTCCCGCAAAGCCTGCGCGCACGGCTTGAAGCGGAGGCAAAGCCGTGAGCCGCTTCGAACAAGGTATCCTGATTGCCGGCATCGCCGGCCTGGTTTGCTGCGCGGCGGGAGCGTGGCTCGATGCCAAGGCCATGCTTGGCGCGTGGCTTGCGGCAGCCGTATTCATGCTCGGCCTGCCGCTCGGCGCGCTGACGATATTGATGGTGCACGGGCTGACCGGCGGAAGTTGGGGCAGGGCTGTCCGGGAGCCACTGCGGGCCATGACGGCCACTTTGCCGCTGGCGTTGATTTTTTTCGTGCCTGTGCTGACAAGGCTCGGCCTCGTTTTCCCATGGGCTGGGGCCGATCCAGCCACGCTGCCCGAAACGGTGCGCGAGAAGCTTGCCTATCTCAATGTCGAGTTCTTCCTGCTGCGTTTCGTAGGCTGCATCGCGATCTGGCTGGTTCTGATCTGGATCGCGCTCGGCTCGACCGCTGGCCGGGACCACCAGATGGGTCGAAACGGCAAGAGATATGGTGTCGGCCTGATCCTCCATGGGCTTGCCGTGAGCGTCTTTTCGACCGACTGGATGCTCTCGCTCGAGCCGGAATTCACCTCGACCGTTTTCGCGCTCTATGAAGCCGCGGCGCAAGTGGTAGCTGCCTTTGCGCTGGCGATCATCGTACTGGCGGCAAGGCGGGCGGTTGACGTCATGCCGGGGGCAAAAGAGGACGTCGCGTTGAGCGAAGACCTCGCCAATATGCTGCTCGGTTTCTTGCTGACTTGGGTCTATCTCGCCTTCATGCAATGGCTGGTGATCTGGGGCGGCGACCTACCGGACGAAATTCATTGGTATGTCGTTCGTGGCCACAATGGTTGGCAGTATGTGCTGTGGCTGCTGATTGGCCTGAACGTCCTTGCCTTCGCAGGATTGCTGAGCCGGCAGCTGAAGCGCGCTCATGCCGGCCTGCTCGGTCTTGCGAGCGCGACGCTCGCCGGGCATTTCGCCGATGTCTTCTGGCGGTTGCGTCCGCCGCTATTGGCCCACGGGCCGATCTCGCTGTGGCACGATGTCGTCGCGTGGGTGGGAATGGGTGGGTTGTGGCTCGCACTTTTCATCTTCCTTTACCGCCGGCCCGACCGCATGTCACTTTGGAAGCGGGAGGCCGCCCATGGCTAGAGCGCATGCCGAGACGCGTGATGTCTGGCCACGCGCGCTACTAGCCTTCGCAGCCGGACTGCTGCTGTTTATCGTGTTAGGCGCTATCGCCATCAAGCTCGCCTTCGACACCAAGCCTGCGTGGCTGCCGTTCTCGGCCAACACGCACCCCGAAGGCCCGCAACTGCAGCGCGCGCCACGACAGGATCTGGTCGCCTTCCGCGCCGAGGAAGATCGCCAGCTCAAAATGCTCGGCTGGGTCGATCGCAACTCAGGCATCGCTCGCATTCCGATCGAGGATGCCATGCGGGCGGTGGTCAGCAATGGCTTGCCGGACTGGTCGCAACACGCCAACGCGGCGGCGCCGAACAGCAGCTGCGCCTTGATCACCGCCGCTGTACCTCGTGCACCGCAGGTCAAAAACTGTCAGGGGCAGAGCGGGGCAGGGCGATGAGGACCTTGCTGGTCGCGTTTTGCCTCCTTGCCGCCGGTGCCGCTTCGGCCGCCGAGCGACCGACATTCGACCCGCAGATCGGTGCACAACTCAGCCTCGGCCGCGAGCTCATCGATGCGGGCGGACAGAAGCGGACACTCGGCGACACCCTGGACGGGCATCCGGCGCTCATCATCTTCGGCTACGACAAATGTCCCAACCTGTGCGGCCTAACCCAGCAGGCTGTCGCCTCCGATCTGAAGAAAACGACGCTCAGGCCGGACGACTACCGAGCGCTGTTCATCTCGATCGACCCCGATGAGACACGCGAGGATGCGATCGCTGCGCAGATGGAAATCGCCTCCGCGGCCGGACCAGCCGACCTATCATCTTGGCGATTTCTAACCAGCAGAGATGGCGCGGGCGCTGCTCTCGCCGGTGAAGCCGGCATCACCTTCGACCGGCGCAAGGGCGTCGATCAATTCGTCCATCCCATCGCGGTCATCGCGCTGACACCTGCCGGGCGGATCGCGCAGGTTCTACCGGCGCTGACATTTACGCCGCGCGATCTTGAGCTCGCGCTTGTCGAGGCATCCGCCGGCAAGCTTGGGTCGGTGGCCGATCAGATTTTCCTTCTCTGCGCCGGCTTCGACAGTTCGAAAGGGCAGTATTCGCCGGCGATCTGGGCCGCACTGAAACTGGCGAGTCTGGTGACAGTGGTCGGCTTAGCCGCGACCGTGCTTTGGCTGACGCGCAGGGGGGCGAGATGAGCTTCGGCGTTCCTTTCTTCCCGCAGGAAGCATCGTCAGAAGCCGGCCATGTCGATGCGCTATTTTATACGCTGCTCGCCTTCGCGGTCGTTCTCGGCCTGTCGCTGACCGGCCTCGTTGTCGGATACGCGGTCAAGTATCGCGTCGGCTCGCCTGCGGACAGGACCGGTAGGCGTTCCCGAACCATGGCGCTGGAGATTGCCTGGACCACGGCCAGCCTGATCATCGCCTTCATCTTCTTCGGCTGGGGCGCGGTGCTGTTCGTCCGCCGCGAACATCCGCCGGCGGACGCCCTCGAGATCACGGGCCTCGGCAAGCAGTGGATGTGGGAGTTCCGCCATCCTGGCGGACAGCGCGAAATCAACGAATTGCACGTCCCTGTTGGCAAGGCTGTTGTGGTGTCGCTCGCAGCACAGGACGTCATTCACTCCTTCTATGTGCCGGCTTTTCGCATCAAGCAGGACGCGGTGCCTGGCCGAACAACGCATATTTGGTTCATCGCCACCGAGCCTGGCCGCTATCACCTGTTCTGCGCCCAATATTGCGGAACCCAACATTCCGAAATGGGGGGCTGGGTGACAGTAATGGCGCCTGAGCAATACACATCTTGGCTGAACGGCCAGGGCGAGGGCGACACTCTCGCGGCAAGCGGCGAGAAGCTGTTTCGAGCGCTCGGCTGCTCAGGTTGTCACGGTGCAGGCAGCAAGGTGAGGGCGCCTGTCCTGGAAGGTATATTCGGCAGGCCAGTGGCGCTTGCCAACCAGCAGACGGTCATTGCCGATGAGCGTTATCTGCGTGACTCGATCCTCAATCCCAACAAGGAGATCGCAGCTGGATACGAGCCGGTGATGCCAAGCTTCGACGGACTGATCGACGAAGGCGAGCTTCAGATGCTGCTTGCCTATCTCAAATCGCTTTCGCCTCGACCAAGCGCGGGAACAAAGACATGACCAGCGCAATGATGCCGAGCACTTATCTGGCGGAGGGCAGCAGTCCCGGCGCCTGGCTTCTTACCACTGACCACAAGCGCGTAGCATGGCTTTATCTGGTTTCGCTGACAGCCTTTTTCTTTCTCGGTGGCGCAATGGCCGTGCTGATGCGGGTCGAATTGGCAACGCCTGCCGGCGATCTCGTCGCGGACGACATCTATAATCGCCTCTTTTCGCTACATGGCATTATCATGGTCTGGTTCTTCCTGGTGCCGTCGATCCCGGCGACATTAGGCAATTTCCTGCTGCCGCTGATGATTGGCGCGCGCGACCTCGCTTTCCCGCGCCTCAACCTTGCCAGTTGGTATGTCTTTATCTTCGGCAGCTTGTTCGCGCTTTTTTCGGTCGTCGCGGGCGGCGTCGATACCGGTTGGACTTTTTACACGCCACTGTCGACGCTTTACGCCAACGGTTTCGTATCAACGGCTGCGCTCGGCGTTTTCATCGTCGGCTTCTCAACGATCATGACTGGCATCAATTTCATCGTCACTGTGCATACGCTGCGCGCCCCGGGCCTTACCTGGTTCCGCCTGCCCATATTCGTCTGGACGCTCTACGCCACGAGCCTGGTGATGGTGCTGGCGACGCCGGTGCTGGCCGCCTCGCTGATCCTGATCGTGTTGGAGCGTGTGTTCGGCATCGGCATCTTCAACCCCGACCTCGGCGGCGATCCGCTGCTCTTCCAGCACCTCTTCTGGTTCTATTCGCATCCGGCGGTCTACATCATGATCCTGCCGGGCATGGGAGTGGTGTCGGAGGTGTTGCCTTGCTTCAGCCGGCGGCCGCTCTTCGGCTACAAGGCGGTGGCTCTATCTTCGATGGCCATCGCCGTCTTCGGTTTCCTGGTCTGGGGCCACCACATGTTCGTCAGCGGCCAGTCGGCTTATGGCAGTGTGATATTTTCCTTTTTGTCATTCTGCGTCGCAATCCCGTCAGCGATCAAGGTCTTCAACTGGAGCCTTACACTGCGCAAGGGCGAGATCAGCTTCGAAACTTCGATGTTGTACGCGCTTTTCTTCCTGGGACTGTTCACTTTCGGTGGGCTGGCTGGCCTGTTCCTCGCCGCACTCGCGGTCGACGTGCATCTTCACGACACCTATTTCGTGATCGCCCACTTCCACTACATCATGGTGGGCGGCATGGTGACTGCCTATATGGCCGGCCTGCATTTCTGGTGGCCGAAATTGACCGGTCGCATGTATTCGGAAACGGCAGGGCGCATTGCGGCAACCGTTACCTTCGTCGGCTTCAATCTGACGTTTTTTCCCCAATATATGCTTGGCTTCGACGGTATGCCTCGGCGCTACCACACCTATCCGCCTGAATTCCAGTTCTGGCATGTGCTGTCATCCGCCGGTGCGGTGGTGTTGGCGATCGGCTATCTGATGCCGCTGTTCTATCTCGGCTCGTCGCTGTTTCGCGGCGCCCGTGCGCCAGACAATCCATGGAATGCCACCGGGCTGGAATGGCAGACCAGTTCGCCGCCGCCGCCGCACAATTTCGAGACGATCCCGGTGGTGACGCGGCCGGCCTATGCCTACGATATGAAAGGGCTTGAGCACGAGCGCTTCAGCCCGCATCGGCCAGCCCCGCCATGAGCGGCACCGAAAGCATCGTCTTTGACAGCCCACGCCGTGAATGGCGCGCCGATACCTTTGCGATGTGGGTCTTCGTCGGCTCCGAAGCGATGCTGTTCGGCGCGATCTTCCTGGTCTTCCTCTTCGCTCATATCGATTTTGGCCCCGCCTTCGCTTCGGCTTCGAAACACCTCTCTCTACCGCTCGGCACCTTCAACACGGCCGTTCTGATCACCAGCAGCTTCACCATGGCTCTTGCGCATATGTTTGCGCTTCACAAACGATGGCGCCCAGCTGTTTGGTCGCTCCTTGCAACCTCGTCGCTGGGTGTGTGCTTCCTGGTCGTGAAGGGGATCGAGTATGGCAAGGAGATCGACGAAGGACTAGCGCCGCTCCTCGGTTTGCCGTTTCGCTATGCGGGGCCCGATCCGGTTCACGCCGAGTTCTTCTTCAGCCTCTATTTCACCATGACCTGCTTGCATGCGCTGCATCTTGTCGGCGGTATACTGGCCATAGCCGGCTTGCTTGCCTTTTGGCCAAAAGCAAGGCCTGGCAATCGCCAGCGCCGGGTCGTGGCAGTCGGGCTCTATTGGCATTTCGTCGATATCGTCTGGGTGTTCATGTTTCCCGTCCTCTATCTGATCAACCGATGAGCGAGCTTCAAAAACTTGTCTTCGGCTATGTCGGGCTGCTCGCGCTGCTGGCGCTGACGGTCGGCTCGTCCTTCCTCGACCTCGGTGGCTTCAACGTCGCCTTGAATCTGACCATCGCTGCCGCCAAGACGGTCCTCATCGCGCTTCTGTTCATGCATCTGACGGGCACCCTGCCGCGCCTCGCCGTCGCCGCGGCCGGGCTTTGGCTGGTGATTCTATTCGGGCTGACAGTGATCGGGCGATAATCGTATCAGGCGCCATGGTCCTGCTGGCTGTGACGTGCGCGCGTTTTCGCTGCCTTGCGAGCCGCTGCCGAGCGAACCGCTGGTCCCTTTGTCTTTGCGGCCTTCTTCGCAGCCGCCGAGCGTTGTTCGGCGCTGCGTCGGGATGCCGCCTGCTTTGCTTGTCGTGAGAGCGCCTTGTGAGACGCGCTGCTTTTCGGCTCGTCCTCAAGAACCTCCGAAACTGCTGTTGAGACCTTCGGACGATGCTTCGGCCTGCGTTCGCCCTGACCTACCTCCTGAGCGTATTTGGCACTTTTACGCGTGCTCTCCTTGACTTTGCCCTTCTTGGGCGGTGGCAGGTCGACCCCAGCGCGACGGGCCTCCGAAAGGCCGATTGCGATTGCTTGTTTTGTGGAACGGGCGCCGTGCTTGCCTTGGCGAATTTTGTCGATCTCCTCATGAACGAATTCGCCCGCTTGCGTGCTCGGCGACTTTCCTTCTCTCTTGTCCTCTCGTGCCTTTTCGATGGTTTTTCTGCTCGGCATCATTTCCTCCTTTGCTCGGGCGAGGATGTGTTTGGTCCCGCCGCAAGCGCCTGCAGGTGCAAAGGCTCCAGGCGCCAGCCATCCAGCGTTAGAAGCGGTGGTCCAACCGGGAAATGCTTTGTCCGGGATTGCCGAAGTGCATTCGCCGTCGGTTTCTCTGGAACGTCGGGCTTTTGTGGGAGTTCCGGCCTTCTGAGGCGCCGACGCCTCATCTTCTTGTTCGTCACTAAGGCAGAGAACGAGATCGGCTGCTACTTGACCGCAAACCGCGACCTTTCTTCGAAGTTGTGCAGGAAAGTACATGTCCGATGCCGAAATCAAAGCGAAACGGAAACACTCGCAAGCCGAAGCCGCCTGGCCCCGGTCCAAAGGAAAGGCCGCCAAGGGATACGCGCGATAGCCCGACGCCGAACCCAGACAGTCCTTGCGAATTGCCCGACGCGGGCACGCGAGAGGGGATCGAGACAATTAGGCCCGATCTGCAGCGCAACTGAACCGTAAATTGATCCGAATTGAGAACGGCAAGTGATCGGTCGCGGTGGCGCCCTGGTTGTTTGTGGTCGCAATCCTGACCTGCAGGTTTTCATGGATCGCAGCCGCGTTAAGCGAGGAGAAGATCCTATTCGGGCGTGATGGCCGTTCCCATGGAAAGGTGGAATAGCAACGAGGCCGGGATGAAGCCGAACTCATTGCGCGCGCAGCAAGCCGTTGAGTTGCTGGTGGGTTTGCACTGGAACGATGCCGGCTTCGCTTGCTCCACTTGGCCCAGCAAGGCAGGACCTGCAATCCCCACAGCTGGCTCACCCCTCTATGACGCGGCAATGACGCCGGTTTCTCCTCGCCTACGGCGCGATCCGGCGCGTTGTCATCGAGCATGTCGAAACCCTCATCCAGAGGCCTTCTGGCGGCACAAAACCAGTAAGGCTTGTCTGCGCTATTGCCGTTCAATATTTGCACGCGCCCCGCAACAGTTCCTTCGGCGCGGCGACCGACTCAGGTCGGAAGCGCGACCGGCGTGATATCGGCCCGGAACAGGCGCCCACATCGAAATGCCGGCGCACAGGTCGATTCGAATCGGAAAGCCGTAAAAATTACACCGCGGTCCGTTACAGATCCTTAGGCATGGTTGGAACTGGTTCGTCGGCGTTAACGCCATGGTTGCGCTGCTTCTGCGATAACGCCGCCTGCACGGCGCATAAACGCAAGGGTGGGGTTTCCATGATCGACCAGATTCGCTCGCTGCTCGAGCAGCATCCGATGATTCCGTTGAATTTCGGCGTACTCGCCGACGATGCCAATCTCTACGACGCGGGGCTGACCTCCTTCGCCTCGGTGCAGATGATGCTGGCGCTCGAAGAGGAGTTCGACATCGAATTCCCCGAGGCGATGCTGACGCGGCGCACCTTCTCTTCGCTTGCCAACATCGCCGACGCCGTTTCGCAATTGACGCGCAAGGCGGCGTAGTCATGAATGTATTGAGGAAGATAGAGGCGGCTTCGGTCGCGGAGGCACCGGAAGCCGCAGCCGAACGTATGCGTCGTGTTGCCGAGATCGCCGCCGGCCATGCCGATGTCGTCGATAAGGAAGGCCGTTTTCCGGCAGAGACGATCAAGGCGCTGAAGCGCGAGCGCCTGCTCGGCGTGGCGATCCCGCTCGAGCATGGCGGCGAGGGGCTCGGCACGATGCAGATCGCCGACCTGATCGTGCAACTCGGCCAGGCCTGCGGCTCGAGCGCGATGATCTATGCCATGCATCAGATCAAGACGTCGAGCTTCGTCACCCACGGCGGCGCCAGCGACTGGCACCGCGCCTATATGCGGCGCATCGCCGATGAGCAGCTTCTGATGGCTTCCGCGACGACGGAAGCCGGCATCGGCGGCAATCTGCGCAATTCGATCTGCGCGGTCGAGGTCGCCGACGGACGCTTCGCGCTGACCAAGGAAGCCACTGTCATCTCCTACGGCAACTATGCCGACGCCATCCTCGCCACGGCGCGTCGCGCTCCCGACGCGGCAAGCTCAGACCAGGTGATGGTGGTGATCCCGGCCGATGGCAACCGCATGCTGGAACGCACGTCGGTGTGGGACACGCTCGGCATGCGCGGCACCTGCTCCGACGGCTTTCATCTCGTCGCCACGGGCGACGCGAAGCAGATCTTCCCTAAGCCGTTCTCCGAGATCGCGGCGCAGTCGATGCTGGCCAGCTCGCACATCTTCTGGGCGGCGACCTGGTTCGGCATCGCCGCCGACGCCTTCAATCGGGCGCAGGCCTTCGTCAAGGCGGCGGCGCGCAAGCAGCCCGACGCCGTGCCGCCGGGCGCGCTGCGGCTGGCTGAGGCGGCCGCGCTTCTGCAAGAGATGAAAGGCCACCTGACGGCCGCCATCCACCGCTTCGAGGCGGCCACCGGCGACGACGATGCGCTGTCTTCGATCGGCTTCGCCGCCGAGATCAACGCGCTGAAGGTTGCGGCCAGCGAGAAGGCTGGCGCCGTGGTGCGTCTCGCCATGCTGGTCAACGGCATGCTCGGCTACAAGAACGGCACCCCGTTCAGCGTCGGCCGGCACTTGCGCGACGTCACCTCGGCGCCGGTGATGATTTCCAACGACCGCATCCTTTCCAATACCGCGACGCTCATGCTGATGAGCCGTTTCGACACTGGCCTGGGGGGCTGAGATGGACGCCAAGACATTCGACTCCAAGTCGCTGCTCGACAGCCTGTTCGAGAACGGCATCCTGTTCGAATCCGGCATCGACGGCCTCTATGGCCGTTCGGGCGCATTCGAGGAAGTGATCGAGCGGTTCGAGCGTCTCGTCACCCGGCTCGGCGCGCCCGACAAGGCCACCCGCATTCATTTTCCGCCGGGCATGAGCCGCGCGACGTTGGAAAAGAGCGGCTACATGAAGAGCTTTCCGCAGCTTGCCGGCTGTGTGCATTCCTTCATGGGTGGTGAGCGCGAGCATGCACAGCTGCTCGGCATGATGGCGGATGGCGGAGGCTGGACGGAGCTGCAGAAGGCGACGGACGTCGCACTGACACCGGCCGCCTGCTATCCGCTCTACCCCACAATCGCCGCGCGCGGCCCGGTGCCGGCGCAAGGCCTGCTTTTCGAGCTCTCCTCATACTGCTTCCGCCACGAGCCGTCGAAGGACCCGGCGCGCATGCAGCTCTTCCGCATGCGCGAGTTCGTCAAGATCGGCACGGCCGAGCAGGTGCGCTCGTTCCGCGAAAGCTGGCTCAAGCGCGGCAAGGCGATGATCGAGCAGCTCGACCTGCCCTGCGAGGTCGATCTTGCCAACGATCCGTTCTTCGGCCGCGGCGGCAAGATGATGGCCAACAACCAGCGCGACCAGGGTCTGAAATTCGAGCTGCTGATCCCGGTGACCAGCATCGAGAAGCCGACCGCCTGTTTGAGCTTCAATTATCACCAGGACCATTTCGGCCGGACCTGGGGCCTGAAGTTCGCCGACGGGGAGTTATGCCATTCGGCCTGCGTCGGCTTCGGGTTGGAGCGTGTGGCGCTGGCGCTGTTCCGACATCACGGGCCGGACGCGGACGCCTGGCCGGCGGCGGTCCGCGACGTGCTGTGGAGCGTGTGAGATGCTGAGAGCTATCGCCGGCCTCGATCCGGCCAGCTACCGGCCGCACTGGCTGCATGATCCGGAAAGGCGCTGGCCGCAGACCAATTGCTATGTCGATCTCCTGATCGAGGTCCTGCACGCGACCGGCCACGATCCGGTCGCGGCGCTCGGCTTCACCGTGGCGCAGGATTTCGAGGGCGATCAGTTCACGTTCTTCAAGTTCCCGACCGCCGACCTTGAGAGGCTGGCGGGGCTGGACATCCAGGAACTGGCCGTCTTCGACCGGCTGGAGACGCATGTTCTTACGCAAATCGAACGCGGCCGGCTACCGCTGGTCGAGGTCGACGCCTTCTACCTGCCCGACACCGGGGGCATCACCTATCGCAGCGGCCACTCCAAGACCACGGTCGGCATCAATGCGCTCGATCCCGAGGGGCGGCAGATGCTCTATTTCCACAATGACGGCTACTTCGCGCTCGCGGGCGAAGATTATGACGGCATTTTCGGTCAATGGGATGGTGTGTCGGCCGGCGACCTGCCGCTGCTTCCTTACGCGGAATTCGTGAAGTTCAACGCCACACGGCCGGCCCGTGACACGGTCGGGACCGCGACGGCGCTGCTCGCGCATCACCTGAAGCGGCGACCGAAACGCAATCCGCTCGGCGCCTATGCGGCCGCCTTCGGCCGCCACGCTGAAACGCTGGCGACGCGCTCGCCTGAGTATTTCCATATCTATGCCTTCAACACGCTGCGGCAGGTCGGCGCGAATTTCGAGCTCCTCGGCAGTCATCTCGAATGGCTGGGGCAGCACGGCGAAGCCTGCCTGGCCGAGGCGGCTCAGGCCGCCGGCGACATTGCCGATGGCGCCAAGGTCATGCAGTTCAAGCTCGCCCGCGCGATGGCGCGGCAGCGCTTCGACGGCTTGGCCGAGGCAATCGCGCCATTGGCGCAGGCCTACGACACGTTGATGGACGTGCTGGACGCCCGCATGGCGGCTGTCGCCTCGAAGGCGGCCTAGCGGGCCGGCCGAGGCGTGTTTTGAGCATGGGTGGGGGAATGGACACCACGGTGTCGATCGCCGGCACTGCCGAGTTGCTGGATCGGGGTTGGCGGATGGCCTCCTCGGCGGCCGGCGCTTGGGCTTCTCCGAACGATATCGACGCGGACGCCGAATGGCTGGAAGCGGTCTGTCCCGGCACGGCGGCGGGCACGCTGGAAAAGCATGGCCGCTGGGATCGCAAGCAGCCGACCCCTTTGCACGACCGCGATATCTGGTACAGCCGCAGGCTCGATGCGACCGGTCCGGTGCGGCTGGTGTTCGAGGGCCTGGCGACCATCGCCGAGGTCTGGCTTGACGGCCGGGTGCTGCTTACCTCGACCTCGATGTTCGAGTGCCATGAGGCAGCGGTAACGCTTTCAGGCGGCGAGCAGCTCGCCATCGTCTTGCGCAGTCTCGACCGCCATCTGGAGACGGCGACCGGTCCACGCGCCCGCTGGCGTCCTCGCATGATCGACGATCAGCGGCTGCGGCTGGTGCGCACGACCCTGATCGGCCACATGCCGGGCTGGTGCCCGGGCTTCGATGTCGTCGGGCCGTGGCGTCCCGTCAAGTTGATCCGCGAAAATGGCGGGCAGCGCATCCTCGATGCCGACATGCGCGCCAGGCTCGACGGCACGACCGGGCATCTTTCCGTCGCGATCACCCTCGCTGAACCCTTCGACGATACGCAAACGGCGCATGTCAGCTGCGCTGGAGCGCGTGCGCGCCTCAAGGCTGAGACACCCACCCGGCTGACGGCGGAATTGGCCATGGCCGATGTCGCCCCATGGTGGCCGAACAGCCATGGCGAGCCGGCGCTGCACGCAGTGACGGCGACGCTCGGCACGGTGCGCAGCCGGCTGGGCAGGATCGGATTCCGCCGCATCGAGGTCGATCGCGGTGCCGACGGACGCGATTTCCGCCTGATCGTCAACGGCGTGCCGGTGTTCTGCCGCGGCGCTGTCTGGACGCCGTCCGATCCCGTGCGGCTGCCATGCGAGCGGGCCGAAATCGAGCCCGACCTCGACCTCGCGCGCCGAGCCGGCATCAACATGCTGCGGGTCGGCGGCACCTTCGCCTATGAGAGCGACGCCTTCCATGAGCTCTGCGACGAGATGGGCATTCTCGTCTGGCAGGACCTGATGCTCGCCAATTTCGATTATCCGGCGAAGAGCGAGACCTGGCGGGCGGCGCTGTCGCACGAGGTGGAAGACCTGTTGCGGCGGCTTCGGCATTCGCCGTCGCTGGCGGTACTTTGCGGCGGCAGCGAGGTGGCGCAGCAGGCCGCGATGCTCGGCATGCCGGCGGCGATGGATCCGACACCCTGGTTCGACGATGTCGTGCGTCCGGCCGCGGAGGCGATCCTGCCCGATCTGGCGCTGGTGACCTCGTCACCCTCCGGCGGCAGCCTGCCCTTCGCCGCGGATGGCGGCCCGACTCATTATTATGGCGTCGGCGCCTATTGCCGGCCTCTGGAGGACGCACGCCGCGCGGAGGTGCGTTTCGCCAGCGAGTGTCTCGCCTTCGCCAACGTGCCTGAACAGACGACGCTGGATGAGCATCTGCCCGTTCCGCCCGTCCACGATCCGCGCTGGAAGGCCGGCGTGCCGCGCGATGCGGGTGCGTCGTGGGATTTCGAGGACGTGCGCGAGCATTATCTGGAGACGCTGTTCCGCGTCGATGCGCGTCGGCTGCGCATGGAGGATCCGGCGCGCTACCTCGACCTCTCGCGCGCCGTCACGGCCGAGGTGGTTGAGCGCACGATCGACGAATGGCGCAGACCGGCCTCGCCGACGGCTGGTGCGCTGCTGTTCTTCTGGAAGGATCTACGCCCGGGCGCAGGGTGGGGCATCGTCGATTCCACTGGTCGGCCGAAATCGGTCTGGCATGCGCTGAGACGCGCCTTCGCGCCGCTCAGGCTGACGCTGAGCGACGAGGGCGTCAACGGGCTGGGCGTCCATCTCGTCAATGACGGGCCAAAGGCAATCGAGGCGACGCTGTCACTTGCCTGCCTGCGCGATGGCGTCACCCCGGTGGTGACGGCACGCCGGCCGGTCGCCCTGCAGGCGCGCGGGGCGCAGTCCCTGTCGGCGTTTTCGCTGCTCGGCGCCTTCTTCGACCTGTCTTATGCCTATCGCTTCGGCCCGGCGGGTCACGAGGTAACCATGGCAAGGCTGGAAGGCTGCGACGGCGAGATCCTGGCCGAAGCCTTTCATGTGCTTGCCCACGCCATGACCGCGCGACGCGATGTCGGCCTGTCGGCGCGGTTGGTGCGGAGAGAAGACGGCTGGCGCCTGCGGCTCGCCTGCAGGCGCGCCGCCTATCACGTCGCCATCAAGGATGGGCTGTTCTTCCCGCGCGAGAACGGCTTCCACCTGATGCCGGGCGCGGTGAAGGAAATTGGCCTGGACGGGCCGGTCTCGGCCACGCCGGCCGGCGTCGTGGCGGCGCTGAATGGCGATCGCGAGGTGGCCTACCATGCGCCGCAAGCGGACAATTCAGAAATTGGGGCAGACATCATGCGGGCGTTGCAGCCCGCCGGGAGCATGGCATGAAGGGGATAGTCTTCGCTGGCACGATCGGCTGGCTTCACGAAGGCAAGGGTAGCGAGCGGCGCGGCCGGGGCGTCGTCATCGCCGGGGCGCATGGCCACGAGGACCTCTGCAGCCGGCGTTTCCTGAGGCTGCTGGCCGACAAGTTGGCCGAAAACGACCTGCCGGCGCTACAGTTCGACTATCCTGGCTGCGGCAATGCCGCCGGGGATCATTCAATGCCCGGTCAGGTGCAACGGTGGACGCGGACCATGGGCGCTGCGATCGATCGGCTGAAGCAGGATTGCGGCGTGGCGGACGTCATTTTGGTCGGCCTCCGGCTTGGTGCTCTGCTGGCGCCGCTGGCGGCAGCCGGACGCGACGACGTGGCCGGTCTCGTGCTGCTCGCGCCGCCGTCCTCCGGCAAGGCCTATGTCCGCGAGATCACGGCCATGTCGCGCATGATCGACGCGCCACTGGCCAGCCGTTCGGCGGGCGAAGAGCTGTTCACCGAGGGACGCGAGGCCGCCGGCTTCCGGATTTCGCATGAGACGCTGGCCGATCTCTCGGCGCTCGACTGGCGGCGTGCTGTGGCAAGCCTTCCATCCCTACCGATGCTGGTGCTTGCAAACGGCAAGCCGCCTGCCGCTGACGAAATTCATGGGGGAGGGGCGGGCGCCGCGGATATCACCACAGCAGAATTCGACGGCTATCCTCTTCTGATGTGCGACCCGACCGCCAACCGGATTCCGGCCGCCGTTCTTGATCGCTGCGCGGCCTGGATGGCTGACCATGCCGGCGAAGCGGTCGCAGGAAAGGCCATGCCGCGCTATGCGTCGGAGATCCTGGACGGTCCGCACTACACGGAAAAGCCGGTCCTGATCGGGCCGGAGCCGATGATCTGCGGCGTGCTTTGCCGGCCGCGCGGGCGCCAGGCCACGGCCGAGCCGGTGATCTTCCTCAATGCTGGTGGTGTGCCGCATGTGGGCTGGGCGCGCGGCACGGTGGAAGCGGCGCGAGACCTGGCGGCGGAAGGCGTGGCTTCGCTGCGCCTCGACCTGCCCGGACTTGGCCTCAGCGATCAGGCCGAGGAAGGGCGCCTGTTCCTCTATGACGGTCGTACGCGCCATGATGTCAGCCGTGCGATCGACTGGATGGAACGAGCCGGCTACCCCGCTGTCGGCTTGGTCGGCACCTGCGCCGGCGCATTCCAGGCCTTTCACGCCGCACGGGCCGATCGGCGCGTGCGGACGCTGACCATGATCAACCCGCTCTGCTTTGCCTGGAACAGTTCCTACGCGCTGGAGATGGCGGTATGGAAGACTTACGAGACGTCCAAGGCCGTGCTCGGGCAGAACGCCGCTACCGTGCAGGAGAGCCGCGAGCCGGACGCCCCGGCATGGCGCGGGATCGCTTCACGCCACGCCCGGCTGATTGTCCGGCGCGGGCTGGAGGCGATCAAGTCCACGGTGTCGATGCTGCATCCGGCCGCGCTGCTGGGACAGCGGCGGGTGGAGCGCTGGATGCGCGACCTTTGCGGCCGGGGCGTGCGGGTTCTCCTTATGACCTCGGAAGGCGACCTGAGCCTGAAGGAGATCGCCCGCCATTTTGGCTCGGAGGAAGCGCGGCTGGGCAGCATTCGCGGCGTGACCAGGGTCTCGCTGCCGAATGCCGACCACACGCTGACGCCGTATCATGCGCGACGCGCCGTGATCGCCCGCCTGATCGACCATGGTGGCATCAGGCGCGACGGCTACGCTCGTTCCGAGCCGATGCGCGCGATGACAAGCCCGTCCTTCCTGGCACCATAGCTGCCGCGGGCAGAAGAAGCAGGCAGAGCCGGAATTCGCTGATCAGCTTCAATCAAAACAATTGCCGGATCGACGAAACATTAGCTCCGGTCGCGTGTTCTATCTGCAATGGGCGCGCGCGGGCGTTGTTTCGTCAGGGAGGCGATGATGAGCGCAACCGGCCTCGATGTTTTTGACAAGACCGTGCAGACCACCAACATCTGGCTGAACGAGATCATGGATGATCTCGGCCCCGACCGGCAGCTGGCATGGCACACGCTTGGCGTGGTCTTGCGTACCCTGCGGGACAGGCTGCCGGCGGAATTGGGAGCCAATCTGGCTGCCGAACTGCCGCTCCTGGTCCGCGGCGCGTATTACGACCAATACAAGCCGTCCGATCGGCCCCGCCGCGACAGGTCCGTTGAAGAGTTTCTCCACCCCGTCGCGGACGGCCTGAAATCAGGCCGGCCCGTCAACGCCGGCGATGCCACAAGAACCGTGTTCAAGGCGCTCGCCCATCATATCGATCTCGGCCAGTCGGCGAAGGTGCGAGATGCTTTGCCAAAGGACATCCAGGCGCTCTGGCCAGACAGCGTCGGCGCGTAGGCAAAACGCTGTGGGGAAATCCGCTGATTGATCTCCGTTATGATCATGCAGGGCCAATGGAGCTCCTGGTGGGCGAGGAGAAAATCGTTCCAATAACTTCCAATAACGGGGAAACGACCGATCAGCTGCTGACTTGGCGTGGAACAGCAACCTTTCTCTGAAGTTTTGTTGGGGAAAGGACCCATACGATGCCGAAATCAGCGAAACGGGAAAAAGCCCACGGACAGAAACCATCTAACCCCAAGCCACCGGACAGGCCGCCGAGAGACACGCGTGAAAGCCCGACGCCCAATCCGGACAGTGCCGGCGAATTACCCGATACGAGCACGCGAGAAGAGGTCGAGACAATCAGGCCTAATCTGAAGCGCTAGGGCACCATGAGGCGCTGTGGGGGATATCCGTGGGGCAGCGGAAATGTCGTATTGCTGACACTGTGAGGGGCCCGAGAAGGGGCGGCCAGCGGAGCCTGGATTTCCGGCATTTCTTGTCGTGCCTGTCGACTTCTGTTCACCTTTTTTGCGACTTACCCGTGGAGTTTTCTGTGGGGAGCGGCGGGGGTGCTCGCATTCTGTCTCTCCGCCAGTCTCCCGACGATTTTTAGATGGTTTCGCGGGCGCGCCTTGGAGACGATCGCTTCGGCGGCATCTGCTTGGAAGTCAGGGTGATGGTAGCCGTAGGTCTGGATCAGCATCTCGATGGTCATCCCGAGGAAGCCGGCGGCCGCCCAGGGATCGGAACCCT
Source organism: Mesorhizobium sp. ORS 3324 (assembly GCA_000824825.2). GTDB lineage: Bacteria > Pseudomonadota > Alphaproteobacteria > Rhizobiales > Rhizobiaceae > Mesorhizobium. Next base: position 9,794 of record LM655246.1, on the reverse strand, counting down.
GTTCCATCAGCCAGGTAGCTGCCGTGTGGCGGAATATATGCGGAGTCACGTCCGTGCGGAACACACGTTTGATGCTGCCGTCAGGTGCTACGACATCGTCGTGCCAGCCAAGTCCGGCAGCCTCGACCACTGAGCGGAAAGCTTTCTTGATCGACTGGACGGGCTTGCCGTTCCACTCCACGATGTAGTCGTGAGCAATCATTCGGCCGATGTTTGCGCTTTTGCCCCGACTGCTGGTCTTGAACTCCAGAGGCGTGACCGCCCATCGCCGTAGATGGGCAAGCAGGCGATCGGGCAAGCGCATCGGCGGCTGCCGTTTCTTCGTCTCGAGGCGACCAGGTGCACGACGATAGAAAACGCCGCGTTCGAGATCGACATGGCCTGCACCGTCGGTCGGTCGGACGGCGGCGCCGCAGATCGCAGCCGAACGAGTGCCGGTATACAGAGCAACGAGGATAAAGCGCGCGACGTGCCGTCCCGTGCGACGGTCGCTAGGCTGGCCCTTCCAGGACTGACGCATGCGCCAAGCTGCGCGAAGCAATGCTGCGGCCTCATCGCGGGTCAGCCAGCGGTCCCTTGGCGCGGACTTCGGCGGCAGTATGATCGCCGGCGTGGAGATTACATAGCCTTCTCGATGATAGTGGTTCAGCGCTGCATGCAAGTCCTCCAACTGCCGCCTGGCGGCGGCGCCGCCGCCGTGGGCTTTGGCATAGTCACGGCAGGTCTTGCCGTCGATGTCGCCAATCACCTTGTCGCCGAACCAGTTCAGCACCGCGACCATACGCCTAGCGGTTTCTTTCGGCTTGGCGTGGGCGCACGCGACGTCTGTCAGGTAGACACCAACAGCGTCAGCTATCGCCACGGTTGTGGGATCACGACCGCGCTCGCGGACCGGCTGGTACTTTTCGATGATGTAATTGGCGAGCCGTTTTTCAGCGCGTTCGCGGCAGCCAGTGCCGCCGCAAGCGCTGACGAAGGCGCTGCCGTCGCGGATGAACCAACCGGCCCGGCTGCGCAAGGCTCCGTCCTGCTTCCTGCTTTCATCGCGCCAGACAAGGCGCGCCCCTTTCGAAGTCCTTGACATCTTTTCCTCATATCGACGATCGCGGCCAAGGTGACGTATTCTTTCGAGCGATCATTTTGGCGACTAGCTGTCCGGCATCCCGCTTCTTGCGGAGGCCAGGTGCGTCCCTCGCACCGTCCGGGAACACGATGCGCGCTGCTTGTCGAAGTCCAGCATCCGAGCGAGCTCCCCGGCCAGACTGGAAGTGCGGTGGCGCACACGCACCGGAGCCGGTTACTCGGAGCTCGAGATGGACGCGTCGAAAGGATGAGTCATTTTCAAAAAGCCCTGTGGGGAGAGGTGGTTGGGTGCCGTGGAATTTCTGCTGTCGGAACGCTAATGTCGGGACGAATCGTGCGCTCGAAAAGGCTCATGGGATGGTGGTAGACTTTGGAGGCTCGTAGCCGGCTCTGTCATCTGGGTAGCTGCACGTCGTAGCTTTTCGTTGGCTTGGGCGCGCGGAGATCCGCGTCGTCGTGGGGCTTCGAGGAGAGTTCGCGCAGGAAATCCGTCAGTACGCTCGCCGTTGTCTGGTAAAAGGGCTGAGCGAAATTTCGGCGGAGGATGGTCGGATGACGGAGACCAAATGGGAACGGCTGGTTAGCGGGCTTCTGAAGGCCGAGCTGAAGCTTCGGGGCCTCAGCTATGCCGATCTGGTTGAAAAGCTGGCGGCCATCGGGGTCGACGAGAAAGAGGCGAACATCAGCAACAAGCTGTCACGCGGACGCTTTAGCGCCGTCTTCTTCGCCCAGTGCCTCAAGGCGATAGGATCACAGAGACTGAAGTTCGACTAGTCCTATGGTCGCGACTGCGCTTCGTCCCGGCATTAGGTAGCAAAAACCACCACATCTCCTGAGCGAGCTCATTTACCCTTGTCTCAAGTCGAAACGAGACGAGGCGGGGTATGAGAGTTGAAGCTGAAACGAGCCGAGTTGACCAGCAGGCTTGAGGAATTGGCGAGACGAGGTGCGCGAGCAGGTCAGTTGCATCGACAGGGTCACGCACGTCCGGCAGGCCGGATGGTCTTTCTATCGCATGCCCCTTCCGCGGCCGGAGCGCCGGAAGCGCCGATCTGCGCTGGCAGGGCTCGGCGCGCGTCAGGGTTGGTTATGCCTTCGGTCGCTTCCTGCCCTACGTCACTCACTGGCGGCGTTGCCTTTGGCAATTTTCGCTTTGAGGGTGGCCCCGACCCGGCAACGTTGCAGGCCTGGACGAAGACCAAAACCGGATGGACCATCGGAGCCGGGCTCGAATACGCGTTCGCCGACAAATGGAGCGCGCGTGTTGAGTATCGCTACCCGGATTTCGGGACCGCCAATGGAAGTCTTGCGCCACTCTTCCCGGGTGCGATCGAATCTATGAAGATCCGGGACCACGCAGTTCGCGTTGGTGCGAGCTACAAATTCTGACGATCTGGCCATCATCAGTCAGCCCAGGCATCGTTCTGGGCTTCTACGCGCGGGGCATTTTCAGCGCTCCTTGTTTTGCCTATCAGCAAAGCCGTCAGCTTCAACGCGCTGGCGCGGGCGTTCTCTTGGCGAACGCCCAAACCATCAGCGGATATTCTTCATCGTTGCTGAGATCACGCCACAGGCCATACGCCCGCACCGGGCCGCCGATGTGCGCCTTCGCGCAGGCCTTGTTGCCCCAGCCGAAGACTTGAACTTCGCTCTCAGCGAAGCCGCCCTCGATCATGACCTGCTTCAGCCCCGCCGGCGTCCAGCGGTTGTAGTCGTGCGGTCGGGCATGGACGCGGAACAGGAAGGGTGTCGCCACCATCGCCCAGCCGCCGGGCTTGGTCATGGCGTGGATGTTGGCGGCCGCTGCAAGCGGGCGCTGCACATGCTCCAGCACCTGGTCGGCTATCACGATCGAATATTGCTCGTCGGTGCGGTCCTCGCAGATATCGAAGTCGGGGAAATCCACCGAGCGGTAGTGCGGGCACATCGCCCGCCAATAGCGATTCCAGCCCGGCGAAACCTCGATCACGTCGCGCGATTTGCGGTTGGCTGCTTCGAGAAATGCTGTGAAGGCTTCTATCTGGCGGATGCGCAGCCAGTTGCGGGAGTCATAGCCGATCAGGCGCTTTACGGCTTGCTTTCCGAGGGTCTTCAGGGCCCCAAGGCTTGTCGTCATTCGACCTCCTCATGCAAACCCCGCCACTGAGATGCTTCTACATCGCGAAGTGTGCAAAAGGATGACGGTAAGAAAGGAGCCGGCCCAGAGTGCGCCGGCTCCCATGATTTCAACGGCCCTCGCTCAATAATCGCCGTTGTAGTACCGGTCGTCGCAGGGCGCGGTATATATGCGGCCGTAACGGTCCTGGTAGCGGCAGAGCTGCTCGCCGCGGCGCTGCGGGGTGGTGGCGCTGCCGACGACCGCACCGAGCAAGGCGCCGCTCGCAGCGCCGATTACCGTGCTTTTGGTGTTGCCGCCGATCGCCTGGCCGACGAGCGCGCCGCCGGCACCGCCGATCAGCGCGCCCGTGGTGGCCCGCTGCTGGCCCTCTGTTTGAGTCTCGCATCCGGCAAGCGCCGCGGTCATAAGCACCGCCAGAATAGCCTTCTTGATCATCATCTCCAGAACTCCTTCGAAGCCCCAAAGACCAAAAGAAACAGGGGCGTACCCGGCCGCAGTGGGCTCGCATTGCGGCGGAACGGCGGCGGAGCCCGCTCACGAAATGAGTCAGGGTTTCCCGGTGGTTGAAGGCCATGGTTGCCAAATGGGAAAGACGACACCAAGGGATTGGCACGGCGGATCGGGCAAGCGTGGCGAATATTCACCGGGAATGATGTTCGCGCAGATTTAGCTCTTTAGAAAAACCTTAATTGCCGTATGGTAATGTCAGGAGATGGCGGCTGGGCTCCGCCGGTTCGAGGGGTAGCGGCGCTGCGGCGCCGAGGGATTGGGCAAAGTGAGTTTGTTAATATCCGAAACAGGCGAGTGCCAGGGCTGCGGCGGCACCGGCGCGGTCTTCGAATGTCCGCGGTGGCGCAGCTCCAACGGGCATTGCTGTCCGGCGGGCACACATCAGTACAGGTGTCCTGGAGTCACCGTTGTTTGCGCTGAGTGCGAAGGGACCGGCGGGACCAAGCTGCGCGGCGCTGAGGGAGACGCGACCATTCGCTAGCTGAGCCGACGTGGGAAATCCGTGGCGGCCCTTAGACGAACCTCGACAGTCGCGGCCACGTCTTTGTCATTCATCAACTGATCAGGATAAGTCGGCTCCGGAACAGCTTCGCCGTCTTCTAAGAGGCCTTCGATGTGAAATGCGAGAGCCTGCTCGGCGAGCTCGCATGCTTCGGCGATTGTCCTGCCGGCCGTGACGACGCCGGGCAAGTCCGGGAATGACACGCCGAAGTCGCTGTCGGCCTCACGAGATAGTCGCTACCTATGAGGACGCCGGCCGCAGCGGTCTCAACATCGAAAGGCGCCCCGCTTTGCAGCGGCTGCTGGCGGATGTTGAAAGCGGGCAGGCCGATTTCGAAACGGTCGTCGTCTACGACGTGAGCCGTTGGGGCCGCTTCCAGAATATTGATGAAAGCGCATCCTACGAATACCGATGCCAAAGGGCCGGAGTGCGCATCGAGTACTGCGCCGAGCAGTTTGCGAACGATGGCAGTGTCGGATCGGATGTGCTGAAGGCCATCAAACGCAGCATGGCTGCAGAGCTGAGCCGCATGCTTTCGCAGAAAGTCTTCATCGATCAAACCCGAGTGGTCAAGATGGGTTTTCGCGGAGGCGGCTACGCTGGCTATGGCCTGCGGCGCGTGCTCGTCGATGCTGCAGGGAAACCCAAGGCGATCCTGAAACGCCGTGAATGGAAGGCCTTGGCGTCCGACCGTGTCATCCTCGTGCCTGGGCCCGAGGCTGAGATCGCCACCGTGCGCTGGATCTTCAAGCAATTTTTGAAGGGCAAGCTGGAGGTCCGGATCGCGCGAGAGCTTAACGAGCGCGGCGTTGTGACCGACCTGGACCGGCCATGGACAACCGCGTCGGTGCGTTCGATCCTGAGGAATGAAAAGTACATTGGCAACAATGTCTGGAACCGGACATCCGAAAGGCTGCATACCAGTCGGGTGAGGAATCCGCCAAGTGCATGGATTCGCGCGGACAACGTGTCAGAGCCGCTGGTCAGCCGAAAGCTCTTCGAGCGCGCCCAAGCAATAGCCAAGGCCCGTGCCACCCGGATCAGCAACGATCAGCTGCTCACCGACCTCGCCAGGCTTCTCGTAGAGCAAGGATCGCTCTCGGGCCAAATAATCAATGCGACAGCGCCCGGCGGCCCAACGAAAAGCATGTACATCCATCGCTTCGGAACCCTTCAGGCGGCCTATGACCTTGTCGGATATGAAGCCTCAGCGAACTACCGCTACTTCAGAGTCATTACCAAGCTTCATCGCCGCCGCATGGATATCATTCAGGATTTTGTGGCCGCGATTGGCCAGGCAGGCGGGCTTGCGCTTTACAATCCCAAGACGCAGCTCTTGACGATCAACGATTCATTCACGATCGCGGTTTGGATCGCCCGCTGCCGGTCCTCGCCTTATGGCTATTCTCACTGGCCATTCCACAAGCGCCGGCTGTTGGGCGCTGACATTTCGGTGCTGATCCGGGTGCTGCCCGACAATGTCACCGTCCGCGACTACTTCATTGCTCCCGCGTGGATGGCAGAGCAGGCGCCTCCCATGCTTTCCCCAAACAACGGCGTGCGCCTTGACGCCTTCCTGTTTCCGTCCCTGGAGCCGCTGGTCGCAATGGCAAGACGAGCACCGATCGGAGGAGCATGACGCAAGCCGAAGCCTCTCTCACCCTGAAGAGCAGCCGACATGCAATTCATCTGACAGGCGGTCTGTGCGAGCCGGCCGGACCGCTTCACAAATACGTATTTCTCGGGAGCTTGAAGAAGCGGAATGAAGAGATGCGATCTTTCATTCTCGAAGCTGCCGCAGCACAGGAGCGGCTGGAGGTCGTCGTGGACGCGTTCCGCCAGTTGCTGGCCCAAGACGTTTTTCGAGACTTGCTGACGGCTGAAGGCCTCTCCGTTGCGCCAGAGCCGCTGTTGGATCGAGTCGCGGGTAAACATCCCCAAACCGAGGCTGCGCCTGCACGGTCGGACTATTCCGACCCTGTGAACCGGCGGCTTCCCGGAGGAATCTGCCCGGAGGCCCTCGATCTTCTAAGCGATTGCGTCGTTCCGCTCAAAATGTTCGGTTTGCTTCGACAGGTCGTTCCTGGCCGGCAGGTCGAGATTGCGAAGCTGATGATTGCGCTGGGGAGAGTGAAGCTCAACACCGCACGGGTCTTCATAATTCTCACGCCGCAATCCCAGCTTGCCGATCCTTCAAGGCCGCGGCAGCAATTCCCGGGCATCGAGGCCGGGCAATTGGCCGCCATGGAAACCGAGTTGGCCGATCTCAGCACCAGGTTCAAGCGCGCGGCGGAGTGGAGCGGAACCTGGAATCTCGAGCTGATAGCCGCCAGGGGCTATATCCTCCAACTCATGGAGAGCGCCAAAGTGGTAAGGTATCTTGCCCAGCACTTTCCGCAGCACCTCGCAGAATTTCAAACGGTCCTGGACTTCTCAATGCACATCGACCCGTCGGTGCGTCGACGAAAACATCCCGGACCGAAGCTAGAGAAAGATCGCTAGCCGGCTTTGCGCCCCGAACGTTGGCGCCCCGGTTTCGCAACCTAGCGATGCCTCGATGGGCGGCGGTTACTCTTGCCCAGCACAGTTGACCGGGCCCGAACGAGGGGCGGGGGCGCCGATTGCGCTCCCGCCAGGAGGCGACCGTCAGTCGAGGACTTTGACGATCGTATAGGTTTCGGGGTCCACTACCACGGTCCGATTGTCGATCACCGTGTATTCGTATTTCACGTTGGGTACTTTATGGAGTTCGACCTTTTTGGGCACCGTGCTCCCGACCTTCAGCTCCACGCCCGGCAACTTGATCGAGGCGAGGGGTTCCTTCTTGACGTACTCGCGGATGGTCGTTTCCTGTTCAGGTGCCAGAACCACCGTATCCGCGATAGCGACGCTGATGCCCGACAAGAGCAACAGGCCGGCGACAGAATTGGTGATCATCGTCTTCATTTCGTATTCTCCATACTGTGCGCCCCTTTTCCAAAGCCGGTGCAAGACCAGCAGAACCGCCGACAGGGGCCATTCTCAGCGATCTGCGAAAGCAATGGCGTTCCGGCTCTGATGTTTCACTGAGAACTGCGATTGGGCCCAATGCGCGCCCAAGTCAGACCAAAGTCTCAGTTCGGCGGCGCCTGTCGATCTAGTCCCGGAACATTCGCCGGAAGCTCGCGTTTCGAATTCCGCTTCCTGCATGTGGGGACAGACAATGAGGCACCCTGAACAACCCGTCGGCCTTGAGTTCCTTTGGCTGCTGGCAGGCCCCCTTGCCGTTGAACTGGTTGTCTACTTGGCGGGCCTGATCCTGCATTGAGCCTGAGCTGGTGATGGGCTGCTGCGCTGACAAAATGGCATGGCGCAGGACCGAACGGCTGTGCGAGGCAGATGTTCCGACGGCATCGAACCTTGATGACTTCCGCCGCCAGTTGATCCCTTCCGGTCTTTCTTGGCTAGCCGTCGCTCGCCGCACAGCCGGTCAAACACCCGCTGGAGCAAGTCCAGATCGGCGGGTGTGTAGACACCTCCATAGCGCGACAAGGGCATGTCGCCGCCTTTAGCACGGGAGCGGCCCGGCTCGGTGACGGGGTAGGCCAGCACAAGCCGGGCCTAACCGGCGCTGGGCTCGGAGGCGAGGCACCGCACCGGCTAACGAGAAATATACGCTCTCGCTAAAATGACTGGCACGCATCCATAAGGCGGGGGAGTTGCCTCACTCTTTAGAGTGCCCGTCCTGCGCGCAGCATCGCCCTCGCGATCGCCAGTTCAGCCTCGATTTTCGCATTTTCTTTCTGGGTCATGTTGCCGGCAGCGATCAGGCGCCGCAGCGAGCGCATCACCTCGCCGCGCGCCCAGTCGGCTTCCAGAAACCTATGGCCCAAAGCGACGCGACTTTCCGCTGTCGAACTTGAACGACACCATGCGCTTGCTGCGCGTGCGCTGTCGCTATTGCAAGCGACAGCACAACTACACGCCTTCCGACCTCATCCAGATATTCGGCGATGTCGATGTCGATTCGCTCGCCTGCCGCATGAAATGTGAGAACGGTAGCGACCATGGCTTGCTCGATGTCGAAGCCTTCGTGCCGACCGGACGCGAGGCCGTCGGCCTGCGCATCCGGCAGCTCGTGCGATCAAAATCAATCGGGTGCCGGTGTGGAAAGAGGATGGCCCGAAATGATGACCGACCATATTGAGCGAGCGCTCGAAAACCTGTTGGCGAGCGATTGCGGCCCAGTTTCCATTGTCGCCGGTATCGCTGCTCTGCGAGCGATCAGCGTCGAGGATTCGGCAAGCGACCTGCAATCGCTGGTCGGCACATTCGCGGCCCAGCAGGGCAGGGCGATTTGGTTTGATCGGCTTGAAGAATTGCACCCGCTGACGTGATCGCGAGGGAGCGAAAACGACGAATGGGAAACGCGCCACTGCGCGCCTCGAAAGTTAGACACTTCGGGTGCTAAGTGGTTGATGTGAGGTTACCCGTTAGACAGGGGGAGGTGAACTAAGCCGTTGAAAAGAAACGAAAACCAGAGAAGTCACAGTCCGCTCACTCGCTCATTTTCAAGCCTGTGACATGAAAAAGCCCAGTCCCCGAAGCAGCCGGGCTGGCGTATCACGAGTTCGCGAGTTCGGGACGAGTGGCAGGCCCCAAACCGTTGAATCCTTACCGCCGGGCGCTCCCGAGAACGCAGGCGCCCAAAATCAAACGCTTTGGAGAACAACCATGAAACAACTCGCTCCGATTCTAGCCGGCTTCTTCATTGCCTCCACTGGCGCGGCTTTCGCTGGCAATGTCCACACCGTGACCGGAACGACCGGTCAGCCCAACCAAACGATCGGCACCGCAGAGACCGGAAGCGCTACCCCGGGTAACGCCAGCTCTGCTCCTGGGTCAGCGTTCAACCCTGATGGGGTTGCCGATGGCAAGTATGCAGGCACCCAGCCGCAGAATTCCAATAACCCGAAGAGCGTATCTCAGTACGACGTGGCTGGCTTCCAGCAGTCGCATAACCATTGAGTGACAGCCACAGTGACACAAAGAGGCCCGGCCGCCGAACAGCCGGGCCAAATTCACACTTGTGTGTGGATTTTCATTTCACCGCGATACACACAAGGCGGGCTTAATGGTCGAGCAGGATTCGGAATTCCATTCCATGGATCCTTGTCACGGACGCGTCGCGCGCGCAATTGAGGGTTGATCGTCGATCTGAACGCGGCCCGCACGCCGGGAGTGAAGCGGGCGAGAAAGACGCTGTTGTCGCCGTGTCGAGCGAAGAAGGTTTCTCTGCGGGCGACCAGTGATGGGTAGCGGTTCAGTAGTCGGATCTCAAGATCTCGCGATGATAGCGATGGCCGATCTGGAACGAGAGGCAATCGCCGATTACGGCGCCCGCCGTGGCCGCGATGAACCAGAGAGTCATCACCCGCTCGGAGCCAGGGCGCTGATCGCGAGGATGACGGCGGAGCCAGGCACGACGACGCCGACGATCGGAATGGATTCCGACAAGGCGGGCAGCAGCACCGCCGCATAGGCGAATTGCGGGTGTGGCTGCGATGAACGCGGGTTATGGTGGAGAGAAGGACGTCACGA
>LM655245.1 GCA_000824825.2 Mesorhizobium sp. ORS 3324 | reverse complement strand
GAAGACGGCATACGAGATCGACTGCAAGCGGTAGGCTCTAGCAGGTAGAGGCCGAGAACGCTATGGTCGCTGACCGATAAAGCCCCAGCATGATATATATCGTTTCCCGGCTAAGTGGCCAAGGTTCGGGGCCTGGACCGCAGCTGCGGGATGAGTTGAGCGCGGCATGGTTATACTTCCTCAATCGGTATCGAAGATAAGATCGGGCTGACGAAAAACCTTTCACCTCCAGGGAGTATCGCATGCAAAATGCTGTCACGATTCATTGTGGCGCCGCGCGAGCAGTCATCAGCCTTCAGGGAGCTCAGCTTCTTAGCTGGCGGGTTGGCGCTAACGATCTTTTGTGGCCAGGCAACCCCTCATCCTGGAATCAGAGTTGTCCCTTGATGTTTCCTTCATGCGGTTGGAGCGCCTCTTCGACCGTCGAAATAAACGGCGAATGTTATCCAATGCCTGTTCACGGCTTTATCGGAATGCTCGATTTTGAGGTTGTTTCTAGCTCGGAGAGCGAGGTAACGCTTCGGTCGTCTGATACGAAATTTACGAGTACGATGTTCCCATACGAGTTTCTTTTCGAAGTTAAATTCAAGATATCTGATTGTATGTTGAGCATAGATATCTGCGTAAAAAATACATCCGCAATGTCGATACTGCCGTATTCTATTGGCCTGCATCCAGGATTTAGATGGCCGCGGAACTCATCTGACAAAAGTGGCTGGAGATTGCAGTTTGAGAAGGAGGAG
>LM655244.1 GCA_000824825.2 Mesorhizobium sp. ORS 3324 | reverse complement strand
TGTGCTTGACGGGCTTCTCCGGCACGGCTGGCGATGGTGGCGCAGCCGGCGACTCCGTCGTGATACAGGATGTGCCCGACCAATTTGCCGAAACAACCTGGTCAGATTGCCTTCGTGCCCTGACTCTGAAACAGTATTTAGTATTCGGCTCTACTTCTTTTGCTCGGATCGTGAAGCCGACTATGTTGATTGGGCTGGTCGGCAGCTGGTTGGGCGTCGTGTGGTAGTCGAAGGAGAAAGGGTTCCATTGGCGCCCAACCTCCCGAGGCAATATCGACATCGGTGGCGCATACTTGTTACCATTTTTAGTCATCTCAACTTCGAAGCCGACCAATTCGGGACGCACTCCGCCGATTGTAAAAACGGTTCCCGCCGTATTTCTCCAAATGACAGTAATGCCGAGGCTCAACCCTCCATATATTTGCGGGTCTGTCGGCGTTCCCGGACGGTCGCGAGCGGACACTGAGGTGGCGATTACCGCGCATGACATGACCATAAGGCCGAAGACCAATGTCCGCAGAACTGATATGAGGGGCATTATGCGCTCCAAAGACCTGAATTGGTGTGTTGATAACCGCAGCTGAAATCCAGTCATGTGTCGTGGGGCGACGCTCCCACTCGTCACCTGTTCCCGAGATCGAGTCACCTTTGCAACACGCACTGGGCTGGGAGAGGCTCCACGGTCATCGCCCCGTCCGGCGCCCGGCTTTCCGCATCGTATCTGAGCCGGAGGTCCACAAAGCCGTCCTCGCCGCTCGAATCGCCCTCGTCGGCGAGCAGCCCGATCCTCAGTCCCGCTACGACATCGACGCCCCCTGGCGCTGGGGCGAGCTTCTGCAGGCATGCGTCGCGCGCGTTGAGGAAAGCATCGTTGTCGTCCGGTTTCGAGGCCGGATTGCGGGTTTGCTCGATGCACGCTTCAAGATCGGCGAGAGTTGGCAGCTTGACGCGAACCTTGGCGGTACCGTCCAGAGCCTCGCCGGCCTGACCCTGGATTGACGTGGAGGAGTGCTTAACAGCGATCGAAAAATCACCGAGCGGTCCGGTGACAGTAACCGGGCCGGCGTCGCCGCCTGGATAGGCAAACGTCATCGGCAGGCTCCACTTAGGATTCATGACGTCGGCGCGCCCACATGTGAGCTTGAGGGCGGCGGCCAGCGTGACGTCCGGCAGCAGGAGAACACCAAACATAGTCAATGGTGGTAGCAATCGGCGGATGGTGGAACCTGTCACGATCATGCGCTCCCTTGCCTATTGCCGCGTCCCATTCCAGGAG
>LM655242.1 GCA_000824825.2 Mesorhizobium sp. ORS 3324 | reverse complement strand
GCCGGAGAAGCCCGTCAAGCACACCGGCAGGAGCAACGCGTGCGTCGCCTACGGCGATCGCATGTCAGCCATCGCCAGCGAGGCGCGCGGTCTTGGCTGCAAATTCGTCCAGATCGCTCCCTGGAACAATCCCCACGACTATTGGCTGCAGCGATGCGTGGCGCATTCCGGTGACGGTGTCGCCGATTCCGAGGAGGCTAGGTTCAAGCAGCGATTGAACGACTGTAAGACGGGCGGTGGAGGTAGCGCCGCCGCGGCAGGTGGCGGTGGTGACCAGGCCGACAACTCCTGCCGTGGCGGGACGGCGACGGTGGTGATCAACCAGCCGGGGCTGGACAAGCTCAATGTCCGCAATGCTCCCGATGGCCAGGTGACCGGCACGGTTCCGGAAGGCCAGGCTGTGTCGGTGACCGGTCCGTGCGGCGGGACCGGCGGCGCTGCAGGGATCATCGCGAACAAGCAAAGCGGCGGCGATGGCGGCTGGTGCCGGATCAGCGCGCCGGTGTCCGGCTGCGTCTCTGCCCGGTTCCTGAAGTTCGGTGGCGGGGCTGCCGGCTTCGCCAAGAGCGCGGCGGGTTTCGCCAAGCCGAAAGAAAAGCAGATATCGGCGTCTGCAGCGGCCGGCTTCGGCGGAAGCTGGAGCGCCAATGCCGACAATGTCGCCTACGACCTCTCGCTGCAGCAGAACGGCAATGCCGTCTCCGGCCGCTATCAGGGCGATGACGGCAGCGCCGGGCAGATCAACGGCAAGGTGAGCGGCAACGTGCTGCGCTTCTCCTGGGTCCAGCAGGACGGCACCCGGGGCAGCGGCAAGTTCACGCTCGCCGGTGACGGCCAGTCGTTCGCGGGCAGCTACAACTTCGGCAATAACCCCGACGCCGTAGAGGGCTCCTGGAATGGGACGCGGCAA
>LM655241.1:894-1065 GCA_000824825.2 Mesorhizobium sp. ORS 3324 | reverse complement strand
CGACATGAATTACCAGCGGTTCTTCGAAGATGCGATCGACCAGCTCCATGCGGAGCGGCGCTACCGCGTCTTCGCCGACCTCGAGCGCATCGTGGGCAGGTTCCCGCGCGCCATCTGGCGCGCCAGCGGCCGCGCCCAGGAAATCACCGTCTGGTGCTCCAACGACTATCT
>LM655241.1:0-794 GCA_000824825.2 Mesorhizobium sp. ORS 3324 | reverse complement strand
CTTCACCTCCGGCTTCGTCTCCAACGAGGCCTCGATCTCGACGATCGCCAAGCTGCTGCCCAACTGCCTGGTGCTTTCGGACGAGCTGAACCACGCCTCGATGATCGAGGGCGTGCGCCGCTCGGGCGCGGAAAAGAAGATCTTCCGCCACAACGACGTCGCGCATCTGGAAAGCCTGTTGCAGGCGGCCGGCCGCGAGCGTGCCAAGCTGATCGTGTTCGAAAGCGTCTACTCGATGGACGGCGACATCGCCCCGATCCGGCAGATCGTCGAGCTTGCCGAGCGCTACAACGCCATGACCTATATCGACGAGGTGCATGCGGTGGGCATGTACGGCGCGCGCGGCGGCGGCATCACCGAGCGCGAGGGGCTGGCCGACCGCATCGACATCATCGAGGGCACCTTGGCCAAGGCCTTCGGCACGCTCGGCGGCTACATCACCGGCACCAGCGCGGTGATCGATGCGGTGCGCTCCTACGCGCCGGGCTTCATCTTCACCACCGCGCTGCCGCCGGCGATCGCGGCCGCCGCCACCACCTCGATCAGGCATCTGAAGCGCTCGCAGGCCGAGCGCGACGCGCAGCAGCGCCAGGCGGCCAGGACCAAGCAGGTGCTTGCCGCGGCCGGGCTGCCGGTGATGCAATCGGCCACCCACATCGTGCCGGTGCTGGTCGGCGATCCCGAGCTTTGCAAGATGGCGAGCGACCGCCTGCTCGGCGTCCACGGCATCTACATCCAGCCGATCAACTATCCGACGGTGCCGCGCGGCACCGAGCGGCTGCGCATCACGCCCA
>LM655240.1 GCA_000824825.2 Mesorhizobium sp. ORS 3324 | reverse complement strand
CGCTTATCGGCTCCGGTCCATGAAGCTTGCTGCAACGCCTCGCCGACACTCCGGCCTGGTTGACCAGCGGATGATGGCGATTTAAGCGGCGCCACGCCCGTCACAGCGACGTTTTTGGCAACCGACCGCGGATCGTTCAACGGGCGGTATACAGGGGCGGGGCATCAACCGGATCCGACAGCTTCACAACCGCAGCCGGACAGGCTTGTCAAATGGGAAGATGGGCGGGCTCGCCGTTGCGGGGCAACGCTGGCACTGCTGCGTCGCGTATTCAAGATCGGCGAAGTGTCGATCCCCGGACACAGCACCGGCGCCTACCAAATTCGTAGCGAATTGGTTGTAGCCAACGACTTCGACATTTGGCGAGAGACAGAACACCCGGTCGTCCTTCGTCGGCCACGGATGCTAAACAGAAGCTTCCCGCAACACTTTAGAGTAGAGTTTTGCAATGGGCAGGACGCCGAGCTGGGAAGCCGTTCCAAGGCTGGTTAGCCATCGATCGTTCGCCTCCTCTTCTCTGCACCGAAGCTGCCCGCGTCTGTAACTCGGCGTGAGAACGAGGGCCGCTTCGCCGGTTCCGTCCCCGGAGTCGCCTTCGTCTCCCGACGAATCCCCATCCCGTTCGCCGTCACCGACTCGACCTGTCATTTCGCCCTCCAGTTTTTGAAGGCCCGGATAGGCGAAAAGAGTGAGGCACGAGTTAAGCCTGTCTCCCGAATATCTGCGTGTTTGGCCGCCCAATTGTTTCGAATTGTCAGCTTTGACTGGGCAACACTCCGGATAAATCGCTTCTGCAGCCCCACGCTCGACCGACGGAAATCTCAGGTTGGGAATGTTTTTCCGGCCTGCTCACCGCGCCTGCGGCTGTGGCAGGACACGCTGAAAGGAGCGCGGTCGCCTTCCGAGTAGTGGGGCGAGGGTGCCCCGGCTTTCGAGCCGTCGAAGTAGATAAGTCTGCTTGCCACATCGCCTGCTGCGTTCCCGCGATCTTTACATTTAGGTGGCCGCCGTTTCTCGTCGCGATCGCCATGTTTTGATGTCATAATGGTGTACCACTAGCTTTACGACGGTGCCGTTGGGAAGCGCTACTACGGCTAGATTTTCTTGAAGTTAGGATCAAATTTATTATCGAGCGTGACGGCATGAGAGCGTCACGGGCATAGGAGGTCCGCTATGCCTGAAGAGAATGACCAGACGACTTTTTCCTTTACGAACTCCTCCCCGTAGCATCGCATGTTGCGCGAATGGCAATCGAAGAACGCAATATCCCGGTGAGCTGGCATCTGCACAGCAGGTCCACGAGCTCGCGGAAGAATATCGCAAGGGGGCAAATCTCCTCCTACAGCTCGGCCGACCCGGCAAGCCGCTTACCAGGGCGCCGTTCAGATTGGCGGCGATCCATGCGATCGAACTCTACCTGACCGCGCTCTTGCTCCACCGTGGGCACAATCCCAATCAGATCCGGAAAATGCACCACGACCTGTCGGCGCGGACGAAGCACACTCCGGCAGCGGGCCTACGCCTTCGCGCGAAAACGGCCAAGCATCTCCAATCCCTAAGCCAGAACCGGGAATATCTCGTCACCCGCTATGGACCGGAACTGGCAGCAACCGCATCGCAGATAAACCGCCTCACCGCCACCCTTGAAGAGGTGGCGGCAAAGGTTACGGCATTGATCGGGCCGTCGGCCAGGTCGCTGCAGGCAGACGCATCTGCCGCCGGCGAGGGTCAAGGCATGGATTCGGCGGCTTCCTTGTCCGCGGCGACCGCCAGTTGAACGACATGATGCACCCACACGTCAATGAGGTACGCGACCTCGTCCCGTGAAATCGGCAGCATGTCTGCAGTGATTTCATTGTCGACATAACGCTCGGCATCCCAAAGGGTGCGAGTCAGTTCCTCGTTGGCAGCCTCAATCCGCCCAATGACCCTTTCGAACGCGGCGTTGGCGGCCTCGATAAGCACGGCACGGTCGGCCCCGGCGACTGGCAGGGACGCAATAACGGCATGGGAATCCATGACGTACGTTTCCTTCTTGGATGGCGATCTCTTGCCTCAGCATTTTCGGTCGCCATGCCGACGCTGGTTCTTGAAGGGGTGGCTAGTCTAAGCGCCAGGCGCCACCCTGTGCTCACATGCGCAGGCCGCAGGATACGCAAGAATCCGACAGATGCAATCGAAGGATTCTGGCGAAGAATTTCGCTGCTGGATGCGGCTCGCAACCTTTGGAATCGCGCAGGTTGCGAGTGCACGCGGTGATTGCCATATTGCAGGAGAGACACGCGAGGAAAGACCTTCGAGATGGCAGGCGAACGACTCATGAAGGCAAGCGATATCCCTGCCTTCGTAGACAGGGTAATCAAGGCCGGCTGTGACATCTGTGCCGTCGGCCAGTTCAACTATTGCCTGGGAGACCTCGAGGAAATGGCGGCGGCGGAGGACGAACTTCAACGAATAGGCGAAGAATTTGGCGATCGCGACTTTCTGCTACCTGAGATCGCCGCCTACTTGCGAACCATCGGACGGTACATAGACCCCGACTCGTCGGTGTCGCATTGGTCGGAGAACGGGAAAGCACAATAGGTGCTTCTCGTCTTGATCTATCACAGCTCCCACTGACCAGCGATCCGGAAACCGCGAGCGCCGCGAACAGGGCGACGGCCAGCGGCCTGAGTGGTGGACGACCTGCGCAACGCCAGCCGAGGAAGAGATCCGTCTCGGCATTCCCGAAGGAATGGCGACACGATTCTATTGTCTATTCTGGCCACTTCAACCGAGGAGGAGCCACGGCTCCGGGTCAGTTCCACGGGGACCAAACTCGTTGCCGTGGCGGAGGTGTGGAATGCCATTGGAGCAATCGCCTCAGCCATGAAGGGGAACGTTTCGGGAAGCCAGGTCGCCCTGCTGGCCGCGCCCTATATTGGGGGAATGCAGTTGAGTAACATCGCGATGGGGGCACATTCGCGACGTCAATGAAGGGAGCGTCCGAACCGCACCCTTCTATTACTTGCTTAACAGCAACGCTAGATTCGCGCATCTGCGGCATTCGATTCTTGCTTCCGGACAACGCAAGCTCATATGGAAACTGGAGCTCGAAGATTGTCAGCAGAACCGTTCCCCATAAAGCAGGATCTTTTCCAGCGAGGGCGTAAAGGATTCGCTTTCCTCGAAAGCATGGTCTTCCCCTTGCCGCTCGACGGCAAAGGCGCCAAGTACCGAGCGGCTCGCCTCACGTCCGAACATGCGAAGCTTAGTACGCCGTCTTCGCTGCGAACATGAACCTGGAAGCCGCAAAGGAACTTGCCAGCCTGCTGCCGCTTCCTCCGCTCTGTACGTCGTCAGGTGGGCTGATTTGAATGGTGCCGTCTGATTTCGCGGGCTGCGGGATGAGCAATGGCAAATCACACCGTCATCGCGCAGGATGACAGGAGAACAGTCAGAGTTTAGGTCCGCCTGACATGGAACCTCCGCTACCATCACCGTCATCATCTTCTGGACGCGGTAGACGAAGCCTGATCGCTTCTCGGTCGCCGACTTCTGGGCGAACAAAAGCGTTTGTTTTTGTGAGAAAGGAGGTTGCCCTCTGGAGCGTTGACCAATTGATCGCGTGAACGTAACGCTGTGCGAATTCGAGCGTTCTGATGAGAGCGTTGGGGTCTCCTGCATTGGTTGTCATCCGAAGCCCCTCGAGGTAGTTCGAACGGTAGACGGTCGGAATGATAATCCGCGTTTCCTTTGATGTCGTCAGCTCTGCATTCATCATGATCCGGGCGGTTCTGCCATTTCCATCGTCGAATGGATGGACCTCGGCGACCAAGAACATCATGAAGATAGCCCTGTGCATCGCGCTATCGAGACGTTGATGGATTTTGAAACCCTCCTTCAGCGTGCCGATGACATCCTCTGGCTTCACAAAGGTAACCACCCCAAATCTGTTTTCTTTTGTCTTGAATTGGCCTGGTGATTTCTCCGGCCTCGCATTCATGATCCGCTTGTTGCGCCGCTTCAGAAGTTCGATGAAGTCATCAAAATTATGTGGAACGCGGCCATTGTCATTCGGATCTGAGACAGCTTCGAACGTGCCCACTATATCATGAGCATCGGCTGGCCGCTCCTTAGGGATAGCTCCATTGAAGACGATATCTTGGGCCTCATCTAGTTCGAATTCTGTGCCTTCGATGAAGTTGGAGAAGTATGCCTCGAAAAAGGCCTGATTGATCTTGCCTTCAGGGCTGAGAGTGGAAAGCAGTGGAGCTTGGGGCGCCCTGCCTCTGAGAAGGTCGTAAACCTTATTGAACAGATCGATGCGTTGTAGGTCGTAGGGTTCCCCGGAGACATGAGCAAGCACGGCTGGCGCCGACAGTTTGGCTTCTTGCGTACCGATCAGGGCGCCGATCATAGAACCCAGCTGTCTGGCTTCATCGATCAACCCGAGTTCGCTCCCGACCTTCTTGATCTGATCGCGTAAGATATTGATGCCCGTCTCGCCACCAGTGCGGTAATGCTTGAGAAGATGGGTTTCGATCTCGCTACGCGATGCTGTTCTTGCGATCCCGCTTCTTGAGCGAGACGGTATCATGTTTTCCACAAACGTGCGGGCTAGTGACGTGCAATACAGATTCACGCGCATCGGGTAATCGCCCTCTATTCTGTCGTGCCCCTTCCGTGACCGGATAACGCACCCCGGCAATTCGACATCACGCTTGGTTTTGGCGATCAGGAACACAGAGCCGTCGCTGGCAGGCTTCTGTTCTAGGGCGGTTCGATCTGCTACGATCGCATCTGGGAAATAGAGAGGGACGATCTTCCAGATGTTGCGCCGGACGAGAGCCGTCCGGTCTTCGAACATGTGGGTCGTGTAGAGGCGGCTCCCGATCTCGCGCAGCTTCCCTGCCTCTGCAGCACGCGAGACTTTTAAGGAATTCTCCTTTGTCGACAGCACAAACTCAGGGAAGTCGCTCATTCCTGCTCCATTAAGGGTTCGAGACAGCGGCATTTTGAAAAGAATTCCGACTTAAGTGATCGTCTTTGAAAACTTTAAGCACTTAACGGTTTAGATATACGTTCGCTGGGCGAGCCCAACAAGGTCGGGAAGAGCCGAAAATGAAAATAATTGAGAGTTAATGGCTTAGATTCGAAAACTTTTCCGACATAAGAACAAGTCGGGCGGGCCCGAGCCATCGGTGAGCTGGATGTTGAGCCGGAGGGACGACCGCGAGCCGAGTACCGCTCGGCGATCGTTGCACCACAGACGGTGCATTTCTCTCACAATCCGCTGCTTATCATTTCCGGTTCTCCGGAGCGGCCAGATGGCCGCTGCATTACAAAACATTGGCTTGTAGGTACAAACTTTGCGTGTCTGAGCGCCTGTCTGCTCCGGCGGCTCTCAGATTCTGCTCAGCTGTCATAGCGCGTCAGTTTGTTGTCAGGTCAGCCAGGCTACGTTCCGCCTCAAGCGAGCAATGGTTGTCAGGGATGTTGAAGGTGATTGCGACCTCCCGACTGCGAGCGAAAGGGATTCAAGCGTCGGCCCGGCCAAGGGCCTGCTCGATTTACCGACCGGACAAGGTGCTTCCTTCAGAGCTCCCGGGTTCGATGCCCTGGCGCGCTTTGGGGTTCCTGAGCGGCGACCATGTTGGTTCGCCTGTCGTTGCTCCACACAC
>LM655239.1:561-1509 GCA_000824825.2 Mesorhizobium sp. ORS 3324 | reverse complement strand
CCTAGCTCTCATGTTCCCTGTCAAGCAGAGGGCGAGAGGAGATCGGCTGCTTGGCAGGTTTTGCGAAGCAGTCGGATCGTGAAGCTGCACAGGGCTGGGGGTGGAGCTCAGAGACGACGGTTGATCAGACTCTCATCCGCGGGTTGGGTACCGGCCTTCCGTGTCTTCGTCTCGGGGCTGTCCTCGGTCTAGAGGGCGGGCGTCGGGCGCATCGGCTCGGCCACATAACTAGCGACGGGAGTTCCCCACCGTGGCCCCACCCCCAGCACTGCGCAGCAGGTTGGGTCGAGACCGGCTATGACGGCGCGACCTCACGGCCGATGGCCCACAAGAAGGCGGCCATCTCGCGTGCGATCGCAGCCACGACCACCGGCGGCTTCTTGCCGGCGGCGCTGAGGCGACGATAGCGGGCGCAGAGCCGCACTTGCCCCTTCCAGGCAATATCGCGGACAGCCTTGGGCAGCCCCTCAAGCCGGGCCCTCAGGGCCTCGCTGACCCTGGCAGGATAGCGATAAGTCCATGCTGCTTCGACCAGGGCGCGGCGGGCGCGTCGATTGCCGGCGAGCGTAAGGCTCGACCGGCGAACCGTGTCACCGGTCGAACGCTCCCCCGGGACGAGGCCGAGAAAGGCCATCAACTGCGGCGGCGTATCGAAGCGACGCACATCCCCAATCTCGGCCGCGAAGATCACTGCGACCAGGAACGAAGCGCCGCGCATGGCCTGATAGGCCTCGACGACCCGCGCCATGGACCAGGTTGGCACGACGGCGCGCAACTGCTCGTCCAGGCGGTGTAGTCGCTGAGCCGCGTCCTCGATCGCGTCGATCTTCTCCTGGAACACGATCTGCTGCGCGGTATGCTCGAAGCTCTGGCGGGCAAGCCAGCGCCGGTGCGCCAACGTCCAATGACCGCCGTTCTCGTAGATCCGCCCGTGGCGCAGGAGGAAGG
>LM655239.1:0-461 GCA_000824825.2 Mesorhizobium sp. ORS 3324 | reverse complement strand
ATCAGCTCGCCCGCCCGATGCAGCCGCGCCAGCGTGACCGCGTCCCGCCGGTTGGTCTTGACGCGCTCGCCCGGCCGCTTCGGGATCAGGGCCGGCGCAACCACCATGCAGTCGTGACCAAGATCGCGGACCTGCCGGCACAACCCATAACCCGTCGGCCCGGCCTCGAAGCAGACGTGCAGTCGATCATACTTTTTTCCCAGCTTCTTGATCGTCCGCGCTATCGCCGCAGGACTATTCTCGACCTCGCCGACAAACCGGACCTCGCCGGTGCGGCCGCCCTCCGCGATCGCAACCGCGTGCTTCTTCTTGGCTACATCAAACGCAACAAATGCTTCGCTATACACTCCCATGGCTCGCCCTCCGTGCGTGAGGATCGGCTCGGCCCATCCGAGCAACCCTCGTCTTTTAATCGCACGAAAGGGCGGGCCACCGATCTCAGCCCCGGAACATGACGTCTA
>LM655237.1 GCA_000824825.2 Mesorhizobium sp. ORS 3324 | reverse complement strand
GTATTCCTTCGCCCGCTGGCCAAGCTCGTTGGCGAGTTCGGAGCGATGCTGCGTCTTTTCCCGCTCGGCCATGCGCCGGGCAAATTCTGCCCGCTGCTGGTGTGATCGCAACAGGCTCCACAAGATCTCGTCTGCCTCGATCGCCTGCGCCTCCATCACCGCGTCAACTGTAAAAGCGTGCCCGGTATGGCACCGATAGCGCAGCATGTCACCGTCCTCGATCTCCCACAGCGGCCCGTGGCATTCCGGGCATGTAAATACCGAGAGTTCGCCAAGTCGATCTTCTTTTTTCATGGTCGAATGCTCCTGCGCGGCAATCGCCGCCTCCAGCCTGACTGCCGGAGGGGCCGGCAAGGTTTCGCCCGCTGGCTCGGCCGCCAGTTTCGCCAATAAGCCGCCAAGCTTGGCGGCGGGTTCGCAATGGTCGATTTCGGCATAGCGCAGCGCGCTCTCGACCATGGAGGGCACCAGCGCGTCCTTGGGGTGCTGGAGCACCGCGAGACCGCCCACGGCCTTGATAGCTCGTAAGCCGGCGGTGCCGTCGGAAAGCGCGCCTGACAGCAACACGCCGATGACGCTTGCGCCGTAGCTCAGCGCCGCCGAGCGGAACAGCGGGTCTATCGCCGGCCGGGCGAGGTTCTCGCGCGGCCCGCGCCGCAGCATCATGTGGTCGTCATGCAGCAGAAGATGGAAGCCCGGTGGCGCCACATAGATGTTGCCGGTTCTGACTCTTGCGCCGTTCTCCGCCACGGAGGTCCTGAGCGTCGCGATGCGCTGGAGAATTCCCGGCAGATAGCTGACCTGGCCGATATGAACTACGATGAACACGGCCGCCGGCAAATCGGCGGGAAGATCGCTTACGATCTTCTTCAGCGGCTCGACCCCGCCAGCGGACGCGCCGATGACGATGATGAAGCGGTTGCGCGCCTTGGCTCGATGCGAGCCCGTCGCCGTCTCGCGAGCAGGTGAAATGCGGTTTCGATCGTCCATGTCACCGGTAGGGTTGCGCCCGGCCCCAAAATCATAAGTCGTTTACGGGGACTCGGTTCCATGGGGCACTCGGCCTGGATCGTGCAGGTCAACCTGGACAAGCAGCTCCGCTGTCAAGCACATGGCGATTCGTCACCTTTGTGTCTTTTCGACGTTTTGCTTCACAACCGGCGCAAGATCGGCGCGGCTTCCGCTGCTTACCGAATAGGCGCGCGTTATTTCGGCGCCGAACAGAAAGATCTGAGCCGAGTAATAAACCCACAGCAGCACCACCATCAGCGCACCCGCGGCGCCGTAGGAGGTCGCGATCGAACTGCTGCCGATGTACCAGCCGATCAGCGACTTTCCGATGGTGAACAGAAGCGCGGTGACGAGGGCGCCGACGACGACGTCCCGCCATTTGAGGCTGCGGTCCGGCAGGACTTTGTAAATCGCCGCGAAGAGCAACGCGATCAGCAGGAAAGAAATGATCGTGTTGATGGAGCTCACGATCAGTTCGCCGAACGGCAGGCGCCGGTTGATCGCATCGCTCAATGCCGAGATGGCCGTGCTCGCCGCGAGCGACACCAGGAGCATGAAGCCGAGCGCGGCCACGAGGCCAAGGCTTGCCATCCTCGCCCGCACAAGGCTCGAAAGCGACATGTCGCTTGGTTCGACTTTCCAGATTTTGTTCAACGACTGCTGCATCTCGCCGAAGACGCCGGAGGCCGTTATCAGGAGCGTCACGAGCCCGATGATCGTGGCCAGCGTGCCGGACCATCCGCGCGAAGCGGTGGCGATCGTGGCCTTCAGGAGATCGGCGCTCTGCGGACCCATGACGCCCGATATCTCGGCCGAGAGCGCGAGTTGCGCGGCGTCCTTGCCAACAACGATGCCAGCGACCGCTACTACGATCAGAAGGATCGGCGCAAGCGACGTGGTGGCGTAGAAGGCGATTGCCGCGCCATGGCTTAGGGCGTTGTCACCGATGTAGCCGCTTACACTTTGCTTCAGCAGCGCCCAGGCCTGTTGAGACCATCCGGTCTTCGATTTCCTGTCCTGTGCCATCTCCGCTGCCTACCTCGAACTGATGCGGGCCGGGTGGGACAAGAGCTCGACTGCCTTTTCGTTGGCCAGGATGTGAAGCCGGAAAAACCACCCTGTTCTCTTTGCCACCAGGTCCGGCTAACGCGGCCCGCTGAAGTCAATACCAATCAGGTTGGATTGTTCCCGAATCCAGTACGTCGGCGCCGGATCGTGGCCGGCCGACCAGGCATGCCGGTGCGGCGCGGCTGAAGTCGACTGCAGGGTTGTCCTCGGGCTTTGCCGGCCCTCGCGGGTCGTGCTCAGTAACCGCCGATGATGGGCAGGATCTCGCCGGTGATATAGCTGGAGCATTGCGGCGAGGCTAAAAACACATAGGCCGGCGCGATCTCCTCCGGCTGGGCGGGCCGCTTCATCGGCGTCTGGGCACCGAACCGCGAAACGTCCTCGGCCTCTTTCTCCGATGGGTTGAGCGGCGTCCATACCGGGCCGGGCGCCACTGCGTTCACCCGAATGCCCTTGCTGATGAGATTGCCGGAGAGCGCCCGGGTGAAGGCGTGGATGCCGCCCTTGGTCATCGAATAGTCAACCAGATCCTTCGAACCTTCGATGCCGGTGACGGAACCGGTATTGATGATGGCCGACCCCGGCTTCATATGCGGCACCGCCTCCTGCGCCATGTGGAAATAGCCGTAAAGATTGGTCTTGAGTGTGGTGTCGAAATGCTGCTCGGTAAGGTCGGCGAAATCGGCCGAATGGACCTGAAAGGCAGCGTTGTTGACCAGTACGTCGATCCTGCCGAAGGTCTTGACCGTCTGCTCAACCACCTTGCGGCAAAAGTTTCGCCTTGAGACATCACCGCGAAGCGTGATGCAGCGCCTGCCTTCAGCCTCGACCGCCTGCTTCGTCGCCTTGGCGTCCCGGTCCTCGCTGAGATACGCAACCGCCACATCCGCCCCTTCGCGCGCGAACAGCAGCGCAACTGCGCGGCCGATGCCGGAATCGCCGCCCGTAATCAGCGCAACTTTGCCCTCCAGCTTGCCCGAGCCCCGCCAGAACGGCGCGTCATAAAGCGGCGCCGGTTCGATCGCCCATTCCTCGCCCGGCTTCGGATGATGCTGCTTCGGGAATGGCGGGACTGGATATTTGCGCGCGCCCGCCTGCATGGCGGCTTGCGATTTCGGTTTACCGTTCGGTTTGGTGCGGTCGGTGGCGTCGACCTTACGCTGCACGCTGCGCTGCCGACTCGCCGCCTGCTCGGTGGCGGATTTGGTCGGCGAGGTGGATGCCCTCGGCGTAGCGGATTGTGTCGCTCTGGGGGATTTGGTCGGCATTGCTTTCTCCTTTGACTGTCCCGGGACAACGCGTGCGAATAAGAAAGGTTGGCATGAGTGCGCATGCTGCTTGCTTTCCAGTGGGGGATCGGCCCCGCGGGATGCTCGGCTCGCCTGAGGAGCCTGCTACTGGCCGATTGGATGCAACCCAGTGACGGCAATTTCGTTATGGCGATCTCGATCTATGTGGTGGCACCATGAAATCCGCTCGTATGAACAGATCCCTTCTCGCTCTCGCGGCGGCGGCCCTGATAGCGGCGCCCTTCCTCGGCCTCGCCTGGCGCACCAGCGAGTGGTTAGGTTGGTGACGAGCCATGAGCAGATTCCTGCCGATCACCATCCGCTTCGTCGACGGCAGCACGATGGTGGTTTCCTCGATCCCCGATGCCAAGAAAGCACTTGATCGGACATGGAAAAACAAGGAATCGCCCGGTTACCTCAAGGCGGCCCGACTGGTGGAAGACGCGGCCGCGGGAATTTGCCGTCCGGCTATTGCTTTTGCCGCCTTCAAGAAAGCGGCTGCCGAACAGGGGCTGCTGGAGCCTGCCGAACCAAGTGCCGCGCTCACCATGCTCGACCAGCTCTGGTCGCGTGACGGCAAAGGCCCGCCGAGGTGACGCCGGCCTTATCTGGGCGGCGCAGCTCGAGGATTTGCCCCGACCGACGGGTGTCAAAGAAGGCAACCACGGCTGGAGCAGTCCAGAAAACCACTGGCCGGTTTGCTTTTTCCACGCAATTTTGGACGAAACTGGTTGCGCGGGATTGCGCTAGGCGTTGTCTGGTGCCTCGAGATCGAATGCAAGGTTGCGATGCCTGGCGACGGCTGCTGCGGCGACCATATCGGCGATCTGCCGGTCGGAAAGCGTACAACGCGGCATTACACAGCGGATGGCAGTCACTGCCTGGGCTGTCGAGATCGGCCAATCAGGGCGTCTGCGGGATTCAACATATTGGTCGATAGTGCGTGTCAGGCTTCTTGCAGGCAGATCGATCACAACCACGGCCACCTCCTAGCTAGATACCCTCGAGCGCAGAATAGCGAGCAGCCGCCCGGCCGACTATTAAATTTGTTAGGATTGGCGCGAGGGTCGTGGAGGCGGCTTTGGGCCGTCGTCGCGCCCCGGTTGCTCGACGTAGAGGTCACAAAATATTTCGCCGGGAACATCGGTTGATCCTGTCGGTTTTGTTTGCTCAGAACGTCGAACGCCTTCCTTGAATTCGCTTGGAACAACGGGTGGGAAGCCGTTCGTTTTGGAACAGCAAGCCAACCGAAGGAGACGTTGATGGTGAAGAAAAGTTCGTCCGGCCCGGCGAACGGCCTGGAAAGCCTGTTCGTGGATGGTCTGAAAGACATTTACTACGCGGAAAAGAAAATTCTCAGAACGCTGCCTAAGATGGCCAAGGCGGCGCAGTCGGAAGAAGTGAGCGCGGCTTTCGAAAAGCATCGTACCGAGACCGAAGGTCAGGTCGACCGGCTGGAGCAGGTTTTCGAAATGCTGGGCAAGCCGGCCAGGGGCAAGACGTGTCCTGCGATCGACGGCATCATTGAAGAAGGTTCGGAAGTCCTCGAGGAATACAAGGACGAGCCGGCGCTCGACGCGGGCCTTGTAGCGGCCGCCCAGTCGGTCGAGCATTACGAAATAGCGCGCTACGGCACGCTGATCGCCTGGGCGGAGCAACTGGGGCTGAAAGACGCCCTGCCCTTGTTGCGCGAGACCCTCAAGGAAGAATCCGCAACCGACGAGACCCTTACCAAGCTCGGCGAAAGCGGTGCGAACAAGCGGGCCATGCAGGCGGCCGCGTAAGGCGCCTGGTAGGACGCTTGGTTCACATGCCAAGGGCAAGTTTGGCAATGCAGCCCCGGTCTCCGGACCGGGGCCGTGAACAATGAGGCGCGCCTCGGACCCTGCGAGGACCGGGCATCTTTGCTAACAAGAGGCGAACGATCGGGACGACTCTTTGCTAAGACCTAATAAAACTTCAGCGATCTTCGTCACGAATCCACAAGCCTGAAAAAAGCTGCAACTTCTCTAAGAAGTCCTGTTTTCGGCTCTGCGCGGAACCCTTCCCTCGCGAGCCAGTTCAATCTCTGGGTTTGGGCATTCAACAGGAGACGTTAATGCGCAAGCTTCTAATCGCCCTGGCTGCCATTTCCACGCTGGCGGCGCCGGCAATTGCACAGGCGGCTACGGCCCCGGCCGAAACCTATGTTACCGCTAAACCCACGGACATGATCAGCTACAATCTGATCGGCCTGAAGATCGTGAACAAGGCGAATGAAACTGTCGGCGAGATCAAGGACCTGCTCATCTCAAATGGCACCCTTGCCGGATATATAGTTTCGGTCGGCGGCTTTCTCGGCATTGGGGATCACTACGTGATCGTTGCCCCGTCGGCCGTTACGATCAACTACTCCGAAAGCGACAAGAAGTGGACGGCCACCATGGACGTCACCAAAGATCAGCTAAAGTCGGCTCCCGAATTCAAATATGAAGGTCGCTGGAGCAAATAGCTTTCTGTTTAACGTTTGCGGCCTGCAATGGCTGCGGGCCGCAGTCCTTGAGATTCTGCATCGTTGGAAAAGCCCGTCTCGCTTCGACGGTAGGTGGACTGTTCGGTGCAAGCATGGCCATGGGTGCCAGCCGGTGGCAACGATTTGGTCGCGCGACACCAGATTGTCTGCGCAAAATCATATTGTCCATATGCACTTCTGACCGCCGTTCGGATTGATCGTCCAGCTCGCGATCCTGGCTGTCGGCGGCTAAACATCTATTATGGATCGTAAGTTGCCGGTCACATAAACCATTGGGCAATGAGGCCCAGTGCAGAGAGCATCATCGCGATTGTCGAAAGCCAGCCGAACAGGCGCAGCCAGCCTTGGATGGGGAAGTCTCCCATAATGTCACTGCGTTCGGCCATCAGCATCATGACCACCATTACCGGCACGGCACATATACCGTTGATGACGGCACTCCAGAAAAGCGCCTTAATGGGATCAATACGAGTGAATATGATACCTGTCCCCAGGGCAGCGGCTGCGGCGAGTGTCGCGTAAAACGCCACTGCCTCTTTTGGTTTGCGCTGCAGGCCGACTGGCCAGCGCATTGCCTCACCAACCGCAAAGGCCGCAGAACCTGCCAAGACGGGCACCGCAAGCAATCCAGTCCCAATGATTCCTGCGGCAAAGAATATAAAGGCGAATTTGCCGGCAACCGGTTCGAGAGCCTTTGCGGCGTCCGCCGATGAGGCAATGTTGGTCATGTCTGCCTTGTGCAGCGTTGCTGCCGTCGTAAAGATAATGGCGATGGCGATGAGGTTGGACAATGCCATGGCAACAACTGTGTCGGCTCTGATGCGCTGGAACGCTCTGATGGCCTGCCAGGGCGCCCATTTGAGCGGCCTAGCCTTAGGATCGAGTTGCTCTTCCTCCACCTCCTGGGAAGCCTGCCAGAAGAACAGATAGGGCGAAATCGTCGTACCCAGGATGGCAAGCACAGTGGTGAAGACTGTGCTGTTCCACTGCCAACTCGGGATCAGAAGCCCCATTGCCGCTTCTGGCCAGGGAACCTTAGCGGCGAACATTGCGACCACGTAGGCGAACAGGCTCAAAGTGGTCCATTTGAGGACGGTGACATAGCGGTCGTAGTCGATGAACACGGTTGCCGACACGCAGATCACTGCGAACCCCACGACGAAAAGGGAACTCGGCCCTCCGACCAGCAGTTTCAACGCATCAGCCATCGCGCTGAGATCGGCGCCGATGTTTATGACGTTGGCCGTAAAGAGCAGAACGACGACCAAATAGAGCAGGAAAACTGGATAATGGCGGGTGAGGTTGCCCGAGATGCCCCTGCCGGTTGTTCGCCCGATCCGGGCTGAAATCTCTTGGATCGCTGCCATCAGCGGGATGGTTAGCAGCATGATCCAGCCGATATTGAACCCCAGCTGAGCGCCGGCCTGGCTGTATGTCCCGATGCCTGACGGATCATCGTCGGATGCGCCTGTGATGAAGCCGGGGCCGATCGTGCGCAATAGTCTTCGAAACGGACCCTTTGCAAGATTTTTGCCTTGCTGGCTCGAAACGTCAGAACTGACCTCGCTCACGCGTCAGCCTCTCAAGCCTAAGCTCAAACGAACCTGCCGCCTCCGCTGACAAGACCAGCCCATCAAGAACGGGTTCAAGTTCCTGCCAAAGAGCCTTTCGGGCTCAAAACATTTGGCCGTCGCAAGTAAGCTGAAAATGACGATTGCCTGATGCATAGGTGGGAAACGGCTCCGCAAAATGGATGAGCGCTGGCTAATAAGCTACTGGCATACAAGGAACGCGGGGCGGAAATTGCGGTTCCATACCAGTGTCGGCTCAGCCTAACTCTGATTGCTCGACAACTGCGCCGCTCCTCTCGAGGGGAAGCATGTCGGTTCCATCGGTACGCCGATTCGACATCGCACAGGCGCAAATCTTCAGCACTTCGATGTTGTAGGCAGCGCCTGATGATAACGAGACCATGTCAACGGGTCACCACCCTTGCCCGTGTAGACTGGACAAATTCCTGATAGGTTTTCAAACGGATAACGGGCGGGGACCTCGAAGGCGCCGGCTGTGTGATCTGCGAAAACTTGATGCGCTCTATGACCCGACCTGGTCGCCAGCAGCTTTTCACACAGGAAGCGATAGCTGACGGCGTTGGTCGCCGGGCTGATCAGCGCACCACTGCCGGCAGGCTGATCAGCGGATCACCAGCTCATCTGGCTCATGGTCTCAATAGGTTCCGGCGGGCCTCTCCGATGTCGAGCTTCTCCGCGGCTTCCTTCTGCGTCAGCTTGGCGCCCCCATCACGGATTTACGAGCCGGCATTGCACGCATATACCACGCGATCCCATACTTTACCGCCACATTCCCTCCAGAAGACCGGAGCGATCATTGAAGATACGCGAAGGTCTTGTTGTCGAGCTCGGGATCAATTTGCTGCCGCCATGGCTCGCGTACCGCATGGCCCTTCCTCATTTCGGAACCATAGGAGCGCTCTATGCGTCCGCCGTTCCGCCTGTCGCGTGGGGGTTGGTCGAGTTAAGGAGATTTCGCCGCGTCGGTGCGGCGCCGGCGTAGTAGACGTTATGACCGTGGTCTGAGCGGCGGCCCGCCCTTAGTCTTTGCAGCTGTTAAGCAAACGGGGGTTGCTTCGGGGAGTGCCCGAGCCGAGCCCCAGCGAAGAAAGGACGGGCCATGAAGCAAGATAGCGTCTTTTACGTAGGTGTCGATGTGTCGAAGGCGAAGCACGCCATTGCGGTTGCCGAGAGTGGTCGCAATGGGGAGGTCCGGTTTTTCGGCGAGATCGAGGCGAGGCCGGCGGCGGTCGAGCGCTTCGTGCGCAGGCTGGAGAAAAAGCATCCTCGCCTGCATTTTTGTTACGAAGCCGGCCCGACCGGCTACGGGCTCTGCCGGCAGATCGTCGAGCTCGGTCAGCGCTGCGATGTCGTTGCGCCTTCGCTGATCCCCAAGCGCCCGGGCGAGCGCGTCAAGACGAACCGGCGCGATGCGGTCAGCCTAGCACGGCTGTTGCGGGCCGGAGAACTGAAGGGAATCTGGGTTCCAGACGCGGTGCATGAAGCGGTGCGCGACATGGTGCGGGTGCGTGCCGCGGCGAGCGAGGATCTGCGCAAGAAGCGCCAGATGCTGCTTTCGTTCCTGCTGCGCCATGGCCGGGTCTTTACCGGTTTCAAGAACTGGACCCGGGCTCATGCCCGCTGGCTGGCGGCGCAAAAGTTCGACCATCCGGCACAGCAGATCGTGTTCCAGGACCAGGTCGACGTGATCACCGATGCGCAGGCTCGGCTGGAGCGGCTGGATGCGCAGTTGGCCGAGCTGGTACCGAGCTGGTCGATGGCGCCGGTGGTGGCGGCCTATCAGGCGCTGCGTGGTGTGTCCTTCATCGTCTCCGTCACCTTTGTCAGCGAAGTCGGCGATGTCCGCCGCTTCGACAATCCGCGCCAGCTGATGGCCTTTCTCGGCCTGGTGCCCTCGGAGCGCTCGACCGGCGAGACGGTCAAGCGCGGTGGCCTGACATTGGCCGGCAATCGCCGCGCCCGCCGCGTCCTGATCGAAGGCGCTTGGGCCTACCGCTATCCCGCCAGGGTGACGGAGCCCATTCGCGTCCGCCTCGAGGGCCTGCCGAAGGCGGTACGCGAGATCGCCTGGAAGGCGCAGACCCGGCTTTGCGCCCGCTACCGGCGCCTGATGGCCGCGGGCAAGAAGAAACCCATCGTCGTTGCGGCGATCGCGCGCGAGATGGCGGCGTTCCTGTGGGCCATTGGCCACCAGGTCGAACCGGTCAACTGAAATGCGGTGCGCTTGCTGTTCATCGAAGGTCAGGATCCCGGTAAGCGCGCGCCCGGCGCGGGCGCCGCCGGATTGAGGGCTCTGCCCGCGCCGGATCTCTCGGCGGAAAAACCGGGCAGTACGGCGACGGGATGTGGCCACGGTGGGGAACTCCCGTCCCTAACTATGTGGCTGGGCATCAGCCCAACGCCCGATGCTAGACAGGGATAGCCCAGGACGGATTACGGAAGTGCGGTAACCAACCCGCGGATAAGAGCTGGATCAACCGTCGTCTCAAGCCCATCCCGTCTCCGTGCTGCCCCCTCATCAATGACGAACAAACCTGTGGCAAAAGACATAGGGCGAAAAAACGTCATCCCTCATTCTTGACCACGGTCATAAGAGTTAGTTGATCGAGTCGGCGAGCGGGTCGGGATGCTCGGCAGGCGTGGCAGGGGTGGCTGACAACCCCAATTTTTCCGGAGCGGAAAAAAATGGTCGAGCCGAAAGCCTTGCCGCTCCGGTGGCGGCGCCTATGGCCGGAACAGAGGCGATGGCGCCGAGCACGGCGCGACGCGTCGGCCGGTCAAGTCATGACGCCCTGCGAACGAGCACGTACTCAACCTGATGACCGATGTCGATGCGGTATTCCCCGCAATGGATGATCGCCAGCGCAGTTGCGATCAAGGCAGCATTGCGCTCAGGCTGGCGGCCTCGGCCATCTGCCCGACGACCATGGCACGGCCGGATAATCTTCCGATGAGGCCGCGGGCAAAGCTTCGCCGGTGGCCGAACACGGGTGTTCGGCGTTGGAAATCTCCAAAGAGTTGTGATATTTACACTTGTGAAGTTAGCACAAGGAGTTGAGTTGTGAAGCCTGCACAAGTGAGAATGGCCCGGGCAGCTCTAAACTGGTCTTTGGCCGACCTTTCTAAGGCTGCTGGAGTTCATCGAAACACAATTTCGAATTTCGAGACAGGCAAATATGGCGGCTCGAAAGATGCCTTGGTGGCGATCCAGCGCGCCTTGGAAGCGGCGGGCGTCGAGTTTTTAGGTGAAAGACAGTCACTCGCCGCCCTGATGACAAAATGGCTGGCGGCCGATCCGTCTCGGATCGAACTTTTCGGGATGAAATCCGGCACCAGCCCCGAGTTCGTAGCAGAGCTACTCGTTTCTGATCGCCACACAAACATAGCCACGCCAGCGAAGAATCTGATCGAGATTCTTGAAGGCGCAACCGATCCGATTGGGCAGGAAATCCTCACGCTACTGCGCCGTGTGGCCGGCGTCGAGTTCATCCCTGAGAACGGCGGCAGCATCGGTGTGAGGCTCAGGAAGCAGTGACCTTCTGAATGAGCCTGATCGGACATTCTCGACTGGCCTCGCTGCAACTTTTTGGCTTGTTGCGGCATCGATCCGCGTTCCCGACAATATTGACATTGACACGTGCATCGGAGAACTGCAGCGCACCGGGCGGTGGAACGCCGCAGGCGGCATAGCAGCCTGTGCGGGCTTCGCCTGTCAGGCGATACTTTTCTGGACAAATCCAAGCTGAGATCGGCGCGTCATCGCCGTCGACCGCCTGAGTCACCCGCTTATTTGCCTGCTCATCCCCGCCTTTGTGGGATGGCTTGGGAAATGAATAAAACAATTCTTGCGCAGATCGACGCTTCGCTGGCGAGATTCAGTACGGGCCGGTTTCTCAACTGGTAAAGTGAAACCGTCTGTTGCCTGCCGCCAGAGCGGGTTTCCTAGCGCCGCTGTCCGCCACCCGTTGGGCGCCCGCCCTTTTCACTTGTGCATATTGGTTGTTTTCCCGGTGGCCGCCCCCTCTCTGCGCCAAGGAAGGAAAGGAGAACACCCTTTCGATTCCATCCTCATCCGATTTGAGGGCTAGAAAACATAGTCGTTTTACCAAGTTAGAGGTCATGCCTGACCGGCCTAAAATCTTCCCAGCCGGCGAAATGAACCGCGGCGTTTTTGCCGGTTAGGCCCGGCGGCCGAACCCGAGCCACCCCAGCCCACGGTCGCCGGGCCGCTCCCTCAACGCGTTTCCTCTCCCCGCTCTTCTACACTCTCCGTCAGGAGTGGTGGGTGCGGCTATACGCCTTCCACGATAACTGAATCGTAATCCGGGGCCGAAGTGCCGCGCGTATGCCGCAAGGCTATGTCGCCGCGCGTGCAGCTTCGATGTTCTCGAACTCAATGACCACGATGCGGTTATGGAGCGCGCCTTCGATGGCTTAAGTCCGGCCCCCGTCCACCAGCACGTGCCGCCGGCCGCCTCGCGCCACGGCGTCGTTGTCGACGTGCTCGGACTCGGGCGGCGACATCAGCGCCAGATAAGCTCTGTGGATCTCCTTCCCTTCGCTGGAGGCAGCTTGGCGAACTGGCGAAGTGTCATGCCACATCCGAAGGCCAGGACCGCGGTATGGCGAGCCTCGCCCTTGAGCCGGCCGATACGCCCATATTGCCAATCGTTGGGCAAGCGATAAGTGTCGACGCCCTCGATCTCGATCTCGGTCATGCCGCAACCTTCTTAAACATTTCGGTGCTGGCCAACATCGGGAAGAGCAGCGCGACCATGTTGTGCGCTGTCAGCCGGGCATCGCCCTGGCGAGGCGGCTTTGACATGCGCCCGAGACCACGTTGGTCATATGCAAGCAGGTCAATGGAGTTCGCTAGTGGCGATTCCAAGAGATTTGGGCCAGAGATCGCCAGCAAAGGCGCTCCATCGCCGGCTCGTTCGAACCAGAGGTCGATATCGCGGATGCGGCAATGGGCATAACCTATTTAGCGGAACGCTCGCTTGCTCTTCAAGCAAACTTAGCCGCCAAACTGACTGACATCGGCGTGGCGCGTCAGCGCAAAACTGATCGGCGATGGAAGGAAGATGGGCAGATGCACTTGGTCATGCGGCGGCGCTCTGAGGGCGAAATTTCGCCACCGGAACCAAAGTGATGGTCCGCTGTTCTCCTTTTGAAGGGACCACTATCCGCGAGGATGCGGCAGTATGGTTGAATTGGTAGCTTTGGAGCAGGCAGCCGCCAGGCAACGCGTGAAGCGCGCAGAGATTTCCCTCAAACAGGCAGAGACGATGCTCGACGAGAGCTGCGGGCTCGCGGTCGGCCTTGCCCTTTGCGGCCGTATCCGGGCCGAACAACGACGTGCGAAAGCAGCCAGAAGGCGACTGCTGCAGATGGTGCCGCCGACAAGCCTGCGGTGAGGAGACATCTCTATGATGATGTTCGAACCGCTCAACTCGGACGGCCGAAAGCGAAGCGCTGTTTACCACGCAGCGCGGCTCTCGATGCTTCACCATCGCGTCGTGAAGAGGATGGACAAGGTGGACAATATGGCCGAGGAGGTCGAGCGAGCGGTAACCAGTTTGGTCGAGGCCGCTCATGCCGACATTGGCCTGGATCCCGGCAAACGCTCGGGGATTTAAATTAATCCTCTTAGCCCCTGCCGTTTTGTTCGTCACTGGTCGGGAACTTCAAACCCGGCCTCAAGGCTTCGCGGATCCACTAAGTCGATGCCATGTGATGATCCTTTTCGGACGAGGCATAGTCAACGCTGACGAACTATCGACAGATCTTGAAAAGGTAGGCTGGAACAAAATCTAACATTACTGAGCAGTCCGGCTTGCAAGCATCTGTCACCTGGAAAAGCAAGCCGGACTACCTGCACCGTGCAAAAGGCGGGAGAAACCTGTTATTGTCTGAAGTCGTGAGGCGCGACGAAAGCCAGTTGGAACAGGTGCAGCGCCACGTTCGCAAAGGTCGTGAACACATCACTCGTCGGCATCAGATTATCGCAGAATTCAAGGCCAAAGGCTTTCCAACGGATGAGGCCGAAGAGATGCTAAAAAACTCTTCTCGACCTTCAGCGCCAGCATGAAGAGCATCTTGCCTATGTCCGGGAAAATTTAGGGCTGGCAAACTGAGCTACCAGCCCGATGTCGGTAGCGGAGAAGGGACATCGTTGCTGCCGACAAGTTTGAGACCATGAAGAAAACTAATCGTCGATTTCCAGCACCTCACGCTTGGGTTCACGACGCCATATGAGCTGTCTCAGGCCGGTCATATCAACAACCTAATGACAGACCGGGCACACGTACGCGGTCATAGCCGCGCGCCTTGAGCCTGTCAGGCTGTTTGCCGGACATCGGCGGTCCGAGATCGGACAGCTTGGTCATGCTGGATAACATTCAACTTAGCTAAAATGTTCCATGAACCAATCGCGAACGGACCTCGCCGATCGAATGTGATTTGCATTTCGTAAGCGCTGACTTAAACGGCGGTGCATTCAGTTAGCCGGCCAAGCACTGCCAAACAGCATGTCCACGCCATGCTCGCCACCACACGACCTGGGCAGGCCATTTCGGTCAAGGAGACCATCGCTGCCGTCCGCGGGCAAGTTCCCGATCTCGCCGAGTCGGATTGCGAGCTTGTCGAGCTTACCATGCGCGAGGTGATCTCGTTTGGCGCGTTCGTCGCCTTCGACACCCACGCGTGATGCGCCGCAGCATGGAATTCCTTATCCAAGCACCTGCTAATGGTGCTATGGTCCATGTAGCCCGCATCGTCGGCCCAAAGTCCCCCAACCCCTAAGTCCCCGGGCCGGCTGCGAGTGAATTGGGGACCGGTCAGTCTGGTCGCTGGCTGGTCCCCTCCTCTCCATATGCTATGCTCTTGGCCGCCCACTGCCACTTAGGTGTCCTCCTTGGAAGGCGTGGGCCAGAGGGCTGGTGCCGATAGACGCCGGCCCTCATCCGTTTTTGGCCTGTTGCCAAGCACGAGACTTCAGACTCCCCCCATGTAAATGTCCATGATCTGACGGTCGTCGCGGACGTCTTGCGGGCTGCCCTCGAAGCGTTTCGAGCCGGCGGCCAAGATGTAGAGTTTGTCTGCGATCGGCATGGCTTCGCGGATGTTCTGCTCGACCATCAATATGCCGATGCCTTGCTTCGTCAGCGTCGTGATGCGCTCCAGCGTCTCGATTACCATGGCCGGCGACAGGCCGGCGGAAGGCTCGTCGAGCAGGATAAAACGCGGCTCCGAAACCAGTGCGCGGGCCAGCGATAGCATCGCCTGCTCGCCGCCCGACAACGCGCCCGCCGCCGTTTTGCGCCGCCTGGCCAGCGACGGATACTGGTCGATCAATGTCTCAATGCGCCTTTCCACCAGTCGCTTGTCGGCGATAGCGTAACCGCCCATGCGCAGGTTCTCCATCACCGTCAGGCGCGGGAACACGCCACCGCCCTGCGGCATCAGCACCAGTCCCTGCCGTACCACCTCGTGCACCGGCAGATTGGACAGCACGGTCTCGCCAAGGCGAGCCGCACCGTTCCACACCGGCAGCGCCCCGGCGATGGCCTTTAGCAAGGTGGATTTGCCGCAGCCGTTCGGCCCGAAGATGCACGTGATTTTCCCGAGCTCGGCCGTTAAGGAGATACCATGAACTATCTCCTGTTTACCGTAGCCGGTGACGATGTTCTCGGAGGCCAGCGTGCTCATTGCGGGCGTCCCAGGTAGGTCTGCATGACTTCAGAATTGCGCACGATGTCCTCGAAGGCGCCGCTGGTTACCACCCGTCCCGAATCCATGACTATGATTCGGTCGCAGACGTTGCGAACCATCTCCATGTCATGTTCGATGACGAGGAAGGACACGCCCTGTTTGCGGAGCCGGGCAATCGCTTCCAGGATGATCTTGCGTATGCTGGGGTGGACTCCTGCCGTTACCTCGTCGAGCAGGATCAGCGATGCCTGCCGCATGACTGCGCGACCAAATTCCAGCAGCTTCTGCTGACCGCCGGACAGGTCCGAGGCGCGGTTGTCGGCGACATGTTCGAGCTTGAGGAGGGTAAGGGTCTCGGCCGCGCGCTCGTGTGCGCCCTGCCAGTGGCCTTCCGCGGCCGCCGCAAGAAGGTTCTCGGTCACCGTCATATTGTCGAACAGGGCCGGGATCTGAAAGGTACGGGCGAGACCGAGCCGGGCGATTCTGTGCGCGCTCATTCCGGCGACGGCACGGCCGTCGAAGCGGATCTCGCCTTTGTCCGGCATGACCGTGCCGGAGACGAGGCTGAACAGCGTCGATTTCCCGCAGCCATTAGGGCCGATGAGTCCGGCAATCTCGTGCCGCCCGACGGCCAGTTCGACGCCGTTGGCGGCCTTGATGCCGCCGAAATGCTTAAAGAGCCCGCGCACACTCAGGATCGGATCGGCTGCCGACTGCATCCCGCCGCTCATGGGTGACCTCCCTCGCCGCTGCCGGCCAGCTTGTCCAGGACCTTGTCCAGCGCGTCGTTCTTGCGTCTTGCGAACAACCCGGCGATGCCGTTGGGCAGAAACAGCACCACCAACACGATGGCGGTGCCGAGGATGGCGATGTAGAAGGCGGTGTCGCCCCAATACATCCAAATGAGCCGGTTGACGACGAACAACACGACGCCGCCGATGGCCGGTCCCCACAGTGTGCCCAGGCCGCCCAGCAGCACCATCACCACCATCTGGTCGGTGATGTCGCCCCCGAACACGGACTTCGGATTGATGAAGGTGACCCAGTAAGCGAAGATGGCGCCGAAGACGGACGCCGTGACAGCGCTGAGCACGAAAGTCTGCAGCTTGACCATGGCCGTGTTGATGCCCATCGCCTCTGCCGCTGGCTCGTGGTCGCGTAGCGCCTTCACCTTCAGCCCGAAGCGGGAACGCTCGAACAGCGCCCAGGTGAGGAAGTACGTCAGCGCGGCGGTACCGAACATGGCGAAATAGAAGAAGCGTTCGTTGAGATACGGGGGCAGTCCGATACCACCGATGCCGCCGGTGAAGTCCACCGCCGAAGCGAACTGGATCAGCACCTCGGCAAAGGCCCAGGTGGCGATGGCGAAGTAGGCGCCACGCAGTCTCAGTGTCGGTGCGCCGATGATGACCGCGCACAATGCAGTCACCACCATGCCGGCGGGAATGGTAGCCGAGAAAGGCAGTCCGAACGGGTCGTCCATCAGGAACGCGGTCACATAGGCGCCGAGACCGAAAAAGGCCGACTGGCCGAAATTGATGTAGCCGGCATATCCGCCCAGCATATTCCATGAGCAAGCGAGCCCCGCCCACATCAGCGCGCCGGTGGCAATTCGCAGCCAGTAATTATTCACCGTCCAGGGCAGGACGCCTAGCACGACGATGATGATGGCGAAGAGAACGAGGCCTCGCCATTGCCGGTTGGTCGGTAACAGCGCCATATCAGAGTCCCCGCCGCAGGATCCCGCGCGGGGATATCAAAAGAACTAAAAACAGCGTGGTGAAGATCGCCAGCAGGGAATAGCTGGAACCGACATAGGTCGAGACGAAAGCTTCGATGACGCCCAGCAAAAGCGCCGCCATCAGCGCGCCCTCGACTGAACCCAGACCGGCAAGCACGGCTACGAAGAAGGCAAACAGTGTGTAGCGCAAGCCGACTTCCGGATTGACCGAGTAGATCGCTCCCATGAGGACACCGGCCATGGCGGTGATGCCGGCATAGAGGCCATAGACATTGGCGCTCAAACGCCCGATGTTGACGCCCATCAGCGCGGCGTTGTGCCGGTTCTCGGCAGTCGCGCGGATCGCCAGTCCGTAGCGGGTGCGATAGAGAAACAGGAAGAGCCCGCCGGCGATCGCCGCGGCGAACACTGCCGCCACAACCCGGATCAGCGGAACCGTGACCGGGCCGATCGCCAGGCTTTCGCCGCTCAGCGTGGTTGTGACGTTGCGCGTGTTGAAGCCCCACGCTGTCAGCATGCCGCCGCGCAGTAGCGTGAACAAGCCGAAGCTGAGCGCCAGAGCCATCAACTCCGGCCGCGCCGTGCGGCTGTTACGAACATTGTAAAGCATCGGGCCGATCAGATAGCCGAGGGCACCGAACACAACGAAAGCCAACGGGATCGCGATGAAGCCGTCGAGGCCGAGCCATGCGGTGATATAGTAGCCAAGATAGCCGCCCAGCACGACCCACCCGCCGACCGCGAAGTCGATGACGTGCAACACGCCGAAGGCGAGCTGGAAGGCGATGGTAAAGGTGGCGATGACGCCGCCGATCAGGAGGCCATTCAGCAAGGTCTGGAGAAAAAGATCCAAGGCGGCATCCGTTTTTCGTCAGGGAACGGTAAGGTGGATATTCTGGCAAGCCCGGATGGGCGAAGTGGAACGGTCCATCATTTTTACAGCTATGCGCAACCGGTGCCGCACCCATCGGCAGATGCGGGCGGCAAAACCGCCCGCATCTGCCCGGCACCCTATTTCCAGGCCGGCAGTGGGTAGATGTAGTTGGCTGCCGCAGCCTCCTTTGGTCCAACCGCGACGGTCTTGCCGCCCTGGATCTGAACCAGGACCGGCACGGGCTGGATGTTGTCGTGGTAATGCGGGCCGTCCTTCTCGAACTTGATCGGCCCGTAGAACGTCTGGATGTCGGTTTCGGCGATGGCATCCTTCAACGCCACTCGGTTCTCGGGCGTCAGCGCCGGCTTCTTGCCCAAGCGCTTCAGCGCATCGCCCAGCACCAGACCGCTGGCCGCGCAGGCGGCGGCCGTATAGTCCGGTTCGCCTCCCAGTTTCTTCTGCGCCATCTGGGCGAAGTCCTTGGCCGTGCCGAATACGTCGTCCTTGTAGGACACGGTAGGCAGCCATACCACCACGCCCGTCGTGCCGTCGGCATCGGCGCCGAGCGCCTGGGCGAAGGCCGGATTGGTGATGCCGTAGTGCATGATCAACGCCTTCGGCCGGTAGTTCAGCGACTTCGAGGTCTTGACCACATTGATCAGTACCTCCTCATGGCCACCGACCGCGATGATGTCGGGATTGAGCGCCGCGATCTTGGAAATGACCGGCGTCAGGTCCCCTTCTGGCGGCACCAGCTCGTAGGTGGCCAGTTCGAGGCCGGCGGCCTTGGCGCCGTCGCGAAAACCTTCGCCCGTCTCTTTCGAGAACGGTTCGTTGACGCTAATCACGGCCACGGTCTTCGCGGCGGGTTTGGAAAGCTTCGCCAGCACGCCGAGCGACAGGCCCGAAGTTGTATCGACCGCCGGGATAATGCCGAAATTGAACTCAGGCTTCGCCTTCCAGACATTAGGCGATTCGGCCGAACCAGAGATCATTGGCACCTGGTACTTCTGACAGATCGGCTGTACGGCAATGGTCGAGCCGCTGGTGTAGGGACCGAACAGCACGTCGACACCGTTTTGCACGATCAGCCGCTCGGCGGCGTCTGCACCGGTCGCCGGGCTGCTCTGATCGTCGCCGTAGAACATCTCGACCTTGAAGCGGTCACCAGCTACCTCTACGCCGCCCTTGGCGTTGATCGCGTCCGCCCAAAGGTCATAGCCCTGTTTGGTCAGGTTGCCGCCAAGAATGTTCTCGCCCGAGAGCGAGGTGATCACGCCGGCCTTGAAGGTCGCGGCTTGGGCGCGCGCCGTTCGCACGAACGGCATGCCCAGTGCACCGGCCGTGACGGCCATGGCGCTGCCGCCAAGGAACCG
The DNA here is from genome assembly GCA_000824825.2 of Mesorhizobium sp. ORS 3324. GTDB lineage: Bacteria > Pseudomonadota > Alphaproteobacteria > Rhizobiales > Rhizobiaceae > Mesorhizobium. The sequence goes on along the minus strand of LM655237.1, from coordinate 23,010 downwards.
ACGGCGCGAGAAAGAACGGTCGATTGGAGCCATTTTGCAAATCCTCCCTTGCTTGTCATGGCGGTGATGCCGTTTTCGATAACTTTCCCATCGATGCTCCAATTGGAAAACCGACTGGCACTTTTACTTCGTCTTGGGCAGCACCCGTTCGCTCAGTATCGAAGCCGGTTCAATTCAACACGACTTTCCTCACCGGCCAATCTCGTGCGCAGCTTGAATCGGACTCCCTTCATGCACTCGAGATCGATTTGACGTACACGGGCTCCAGCCCGAGAGGCCGATCGTATCAGACCTACCTCGATCGCCGGTTCGCCATAACCATATATAGCTGCCAACTTGGCAGTTCCCATGTCTCAGTCGTCGCCTGGACAATTTTCTCCTCCTTGCAGTCTTTCTGTCAGGCGGCGGAATTTTGGGGCCATTTTACTCGCAAATTTATGTGAGCGCGGAGCCGGCAGTTTTCGATCCCGATTGCGGGGGCTGGTCATGTCGTTACCAGTTGGTCGCGATGTATTTTGGTTGGAGATATTCAAGCAGGCCGTGATGCCCTCCCTCCCGGCCGAGCCCGCTCTGCTTCATCCCTCCAAACGGCGCTGCCGGGTCCGAGACTACGCCCCGATTGATGCCGACCATCCCACTTTCGATGCGTTCGGCGACGCTCAGAGCGCGCCTGAGGTCACCACTGAAGACGTAGGATATGAGGCCATACTCGGTGTCGTTCGCTAGCCGTACAGCCTCGTCTTCCGTATCGAAGGGCGTGACCGCTGCGACCGGCCCGAAGATCTCTTCCTTCGCAATATCGGAATCGTGCGATACGTCAGCAAGGACTGTAGGAGGATAGAAGAAGCCCTCGCCCGACCCCGGCTTTCCGCCCGTTTCGATACGCGCCCCACGGGCAACGGCATCCTTCAGTAAGCGATCGACCTTCTCCACCGCGCTTGCTGTAATAAGCGGCCCGAGCTGGGTCGTCGTTTGAAGACCGGGCCCCATTGAAAGCGACGACATTTGCTCGGTAAGCCGTCGGACAAAGGTGTCGTAGACGCCACGCTGCACATAGAAGCGATTCGCTGCAGTGCAGGCTTCTCCGCCGTTGCGCATCTTGGCGACCATGGCGCCGGCGACGGCATCCTCAAGATCCGCATCATCGAACACGATGAAAGGAGCGTTGCCACCGAGTTCCATCGAACAACTGATGACCCGGTTGGCGGCCTCGCGCAGCAGGATGCGGCCAACGGCGGTCGAACCCGTGAATGACAGTTTACGCACCCGACTGTCGTGTAGCATCGCGCTCACTACAGGCCCTGCGGCCGTAGTCGTCACGATGTTGACGACACCTTCGGGCAGACCGGCTTCCATGAGGATCGCGCCGATCGCCAACGCGGTCAGCGGGGTCTCAGCCGCCGGCTTTAGTACGCACGTGCAACCCGCCGCGAGCGCGGGCGCGATCTTGCGGGTCGCCATGGCAGCGGGGAAATTCCAGGGTGTTACGAGAACTGCAATGCCAATCGGCTGGTATTGGACCAGGATGCGATTTGCACCGCTCGGCGCGTGACCGATGCCGCCGAGAGTGCGCACCCCTTCTTCGGCGTACCAACGGAAAAACTCTGCGGCATAGGTTACCTCGCCGCGAGCGTCCGGGAGCGCCTTGCCGTTCTCCAGCGATATCAGTTGCGCCAGCCATTCGGCACGATCGAGCATGAGCTGATGGCAGCGCATCAGCATGTCCGATCGCAGGCGTGAGGGTGTTTGCCTCCACATGGCCGCAGAGGCCTCCGCAGCATCGATCGCACGGATTCCGTCGGTGACTGCGCCGTCTGCGACGGATGCAATCGTGCGCCCATTGGACGGATCGGCAACATCAAACCGATTGCCGCCAGTCGCACTTGTCCATTTGCCGCCCACCAGCAGCTCTACAGGAGCACCTGCAACGATAGCCCGAGCATCCGCCCGAAAAGGTTCGATATCCCTTGCTGGCTGAGTCACACTCATCCTCTCGCGGCTTTGGAAAACCCGTGCAACCAATCTATGGATTGCTGCGACCAATATGAAATTGGTATTGAAACCGGTGTCAAGATAAATCAAATTGGTTGCGGAGGAATTTGCCGATTCGTTTTGGAGTGGGCCCTATGACGGTCGTTCTGAGGGATTTCATTGAGGCGGAAGGACTGCAGCCAGGCGACCGGCTGCCACCTGAGCGCGACCTGGCGGTCAAGCTCGGTTTGCCGCGCACGGCCCTGCGGCGCATGCTGGCCGAGATGGAGCAAGAGGGGCGCCTCCTTCGTCATGTGGGGCGTGGCACTTTCGTCGCCGAGCGCGGCGCAACTGCAAGCGCTCCGTACCGCGCACAGAATGCGTCCCGGAAGGAACTGTGGACTTATCCCGCTGAGGTCTTCGAAGCACGATTAATCATCGAGCCGAAGGTGGCCGCGCTCGCGGCGTTGCGGGCCACGCCCTACGAAACCGAAGAGATGCACAAGGTCATCCAGCATGGCAGTACGGCAGCGACGCTGGCGGAGTTCGAGCGCTGGGACGCCGCGTTCCATCAATTGGTAGTGGCGGCGGCCCGCAACGGTTTGCTGGCCTCGCTTTACGAAGGTATTCACTCGCTTCGGGCGGGGCGGCTTTGGGGACGCATGAAAGAGCAGTCTCTGACGAAAGAGCGCATGCAGGAGTATACGGCTCATCATCGCGCGATCCTGCAGGCGATCATTGACCGGGACGGTGGGCAGGCCGAACAAAGAATGCATAGCCATATCTTGGCCGCGAGAGCCAACATCCTCGGATCAGAGACAATGGCCTAAGAAGGTATCGCCAACAATACTATCAGACTGCCGTACACACTTCCGGCGGGATGGCGGCCTTCGAACTCTGCCCGCTTGCCGCTCTTTTCAAGGCTGGGCACCTGACAATTCTTCGCGCTGCCGGCGGCGCATGGCACGCTTATCCCGCCGTTGGTAAAGCGAATAGACAAGCGGGATGAACCAAGGCTTGCCGCGGTAGAACGGTACGGCCTTCGGAGCGGGGTTGAAATCGAAGGCGGACTGCGCCTTTTCGGCTTCGCCGAGGATCTTGAAGGCAGCCTTCTTGCCCAGCCAGCGGGCCCAGACCACTCCGGAGCCGCAGAACCCGGTGGCGTAGACCGTATCGCCCGAGGTGAAAATCCGCGGCACAATGTCGCGATGCATGGCGACCTGGCCAAACCAACTATGCGTCAGGCCAACGCCCTCCAGTTCGGGGAAAATGCGGCCAAGTTCGCTGCGCAAATGGCTGGTCGGCGCCAGCGCGTCACCCGCCGTGGTACCGTCTCTGCCGCCGAAGAGGATGCGCGATCCATCGGCCGAAGGGCGATAGTAATAGCTGAGCTGGCGCATGTCGCCATACATCATGCGCTTCGGCATCAACCGGTCCATCGCGCCTTCTGCCAAAGGCTCGGTAGCGATGATGCGGCTGCGAACCGGAACAATACGGCGTCGCAGCCAAGGATCGAAGCCGTCCGTATAGGCATCCGTGCAAATCAGCACCTTCCTGGCGAAGACGTCGCCGCGCGACGTCCTCACACGGACTCCGCCGGCCTCGGCGATCGTTCCCGTAACGGCTGTGTTCTCATGGATTACCGCTCCGGTTGCCATTGCGATCCGTATAATACCCGCAAGCAGCTTGGCCGGATGCAGGCCACCGGTATCCATCCGCACGAATCCACCCGTGTAGAAATCTGTCCCGATATAAGTCGGCACGTCCACCCGGGCGACGGCATGAGCCTCGATGCCCAGAAAGCGCCGCAGTAGATCGGCGGAGCGGCTGAGTTCGTCGCACTCTTCCGCGTTGATCGCGCCGACGAACAGGCCGGAGAGATGGAAGTCACAGTCCACCTTCTCCTCCTTCAGAAAGGCCCACAGGTCTTCCCGTGCGGCCTTTCCCTCCATCAGGATCTCGGTGGCGCGGGCCTCGCCGAACCTTCTGATCAACTCCTTGCGCCCGGGTCGAATGCTCCCGCTCGCCATGCCACCGTTACGACAGGACGCCGCCTGCCCCAGCGCTTGGCGATCGAAAAGCTGGACACTGCGTCCGGCACGAGCAAGCTCGATGGCCGCCGAAAGTCCTGCATAGCCTCCCCCAACAATCGCCACGTCGCATTCTGGGACGACGGGGTGGACTGTGAGTGGAGAGAAGGTGCAATCGTCCCACCAATAGGGCTTGGATTTGAAGGGGCCAGCGGAATCTGCGGTCATGGAGGGCTACCAGCTTTTGGTCGGACAAGCGCGCGCAGGCAAAACCGGTCAATCACGTGAGACCCAGAGCTTTCGCGTGGTTTCGATGGCGCGCCATACGCCGGTGAACCCCGGATGCATGACGAAGGCATCGCCAGCCGCGATGCGGCGCGGCGCGGCGCCGTCCTCAATGAGTTCGGAGACACCCGAAAGGATGTAGCAGAACTCGAAAGTCTCCCCCTTGATCGAACGATAGGCGCCTGGCGTGACCTCCCAGACCCCTGCCTTCACGGCGCCGTCTGCGGTCTGGGTAATATCCCAGCTCAGAAATCGTGGATCTCCCTCCACAAGGCGGTCGGGCAGAGGCTGCCCTTCGCGTGGGCGCGGAAGAACATTCAGGTCGATGAATGTCAACTTGGACATAGGGATGTGGCCTTTCTGCGCGTTGAACGCCGTTCGAACCAAAGTTGCCGTTCCAGAAGCTTCAAGGCAGTCAGTCCGACGACATTGAGGGTGAGGTAGAAGGCGGAAGTGATGATGAAGATGTCCATAATGGCGAAGGTTTCGCTCATCAGGCGTTTGGCCCAGCCGGTGATTTCCAGCACAGCAATGGTCGAGGCGAGGCTGGATTCCTTGATGATGATGGCAACCTCGCTGCTGTAGGATGGCAGCGCTTGTCGCAAGGCCAATGGGAATTTGATCCGGCGGGAGATAATCCAGGGCGACATGCCGCAGGCTTGCGCCGCCTCGATCAATCCGCGCGGCAGCGACAGCAAAGCGGTGCGAAAGATTTCGGCTGTGTAGGCGCCGGTGTTCAACAAGACGGCGAGAATGGCTGCGTGCAAGCCGTCGCCGATGAGCCACCAAATTACCGGGTTGGCGCGAACGAACCCGACCTGCCCTAATCCGTAATAGATCACGAATATCTGCACCAGCATGGGAGTGCCGCGAAAGACAGCGCAATAGGCGTCGGCCGCCTTGCAAACCAAGCGATTGCGCGAGGTGCGGGCGAGCGCTAGCAGGATGCCGAATGGCAGTCCTAAGCCCACGCCGAACACCGAGATCACGAGTGTGGTCTTTGCGCCGGTGAGAAGGAACGGGATCGCATAGGCAACAATGGTGAAATCCATTCTAACCTCCGCTGAAGCCGTGGTTGATATGGCGCTCAGCCAGGCCGAACAGGGTCTGGCTGACTGTTGTCATGGCGAAGAACAGAGAAGCGGCGATGCAGTAGAACAGGAGCGGCGAGCGCGTGATGCCGGCAGCGATTGCCGCCATGCGCATCAGTTCCTGCATGCCGACGATGGAAACCAGCGAAGTATCCTTGATCGTCATCTGCCAGACATTGTTGACCCCGCCGAGAGCGAGTCTCAACGCGAGTGGCAACGTGATCCTGAAAAAGGCGATCCGCGGCGGTAGCGCCAGAGACTTCGCGGCTTCAAGAAGGCCTTGAGGAACGGCTTCCAAAGCGCCGCGCATCACCTCGACCGAATAGGCGCAGGAGATTGTCGCGATAGCGAGGATGCCTATGATGGAAGGGTAGGCACTTTCAGCCATGTCGCGGTAGCCAAAGGCGACGGCGACCTTCTGCACCCAGTCGACGGAGCCGAAGAACAGGAGATAGATCACAAGAAGGCCCGGCACGCCGCGGACGACGATGCTGTAAACGTCGACCATCTGGGACAGCACCGGGACTCGTTGCCAGCGGGCGATGGCAAACGGGACGGCTGCGATCAACCCGATCACCATGCCAACGAAACCGATGCAGATCGTGACGAAGGCGCCGCGCAGCAAAGCGAGCCCCCAGCCTTGCTCCACAATCAGCGACGAGAAAGTTTCAAACATGGACGACACCCGTCAGGCCGTCGCGGACTGCGACGGCCGTTTGTCGCGAGAGGATCACTTCTTGCAGGCAATGGTGTAGTCGTCCTTGAACCACTTAAGGGAAGACTCTTTGATCTTACCTCCATTGATCATGTTGCAGAGCGCGGCATCTACCTTGGCCTTGAGTTCGGCATTGCCCTTGCGCATGCCGACGCCCATGCCGTGGCCGAGGGTTTCAGGATCGTTCATCGCCGTAATCTTCACGTCGATCTTGGTGAAGTTGGCACCGTCCGGCGTAGCGAGGAAATCCATCCAAGTTGGAGAATCGCCGAAAGCAGCATCCAGGCGTCCAGCCGCAAGGTCAGCGGTCTGCTGCGTGGTGGCATCGTAAGTCTTGAGATCGGCGCTGGTCGCCCGCTTGCCAATGAATTTGGCATAGGTCGTGCCCGTCACGACGCCGACACTCTTTCCGGCGAGCGCCTTTTCGATCTCCTCGAGGCTTTTGAGCCCAGCAAGCGACGAGTCTTTGGGGACCACGAAATAAAGCGGCGTGGTGGCGTACGGGATGGAGTAGTCGATCTTCTTCTGGCGCTCGGCAGTGATGCCAAGGCCGGAAATGATCACGTCAAAGCGGTCGCTATCCATGGAAGGAACCAGCGAACTGAAAGCCTGCACCACGAATTTGCACTTCATTTTGAGTTCGGCGCAGATGCCGTTGGCGACGTCGGCGTCGAAGCCGGTGACGTTTCCGTTGGCGTCGGCCATGCTGAACAGCGGCGCGTCCCCTTCCGTGCCGACGCGTAGGACGCCCTCTTCGGCGCGCGCGGCACCGACTGCGGCGGCGAGCATGAAAGCCGATACGAAAATCGAACGAAATGTTTGAACTGAAAGCATGAGTGTTACCCCTTTTCTTTGTTCTACTGAAGACAACCGCGTTCACGCGGCGGCTGGCATGACGCTGGAGACAAAACGTTTCACCGCCTCCGAGGCGGGGTTGCGAAACAACTCTTCCGGCGCATCGTCCTGCTCAAGGATACCTTTGCGCAGGAATATCATTCGGTTCGACACGTCGCGCGCAAACCGCATTTCATGGGTGACGAGAAGGATGGTCGCACCCTCCTCGGCAAGCGTGCGGATCACCTTCAGCACCTCGCCTATGAGTTCCGGATCGAGCGCGGAGGTGGGCTCGTCAAAAAGCATGATCTTTGGTCGCATCGCCAGCACCCGCGCGATCGCAACGCGCTGCTGTTGACCGCCCGAAAGCTGACTGGGATAGCGATCGCGGAACTCGGCCATTCCCACCTTGGAAAGCGCCGAATGCGCCATATCCTCGGCCTCGCGCCTTCCTTTGCCGAGCACGTAGACGAGCGCCTCCGTCACGTTGCCGATCACAGTGCGGTGCGGCCAGAGATTGAAGCTCTGGAACACCATGCCTGTCCGCTGGCGAAAAAGGCGGATCTTCGCGCGGTTGGTGATTTCGCTCTTGCCCGGTCGATTGGAGGTGATGGAGATCGCCTCGCCCATCACCTCGATCCTCCCTGAGGTCGGCGTCTCCAGAAAATTTATGCAGCGTAACAACGTGCTCTTTCCCGAGCCGGACGCGCCGACAAGGGAAATGACCTCCCCCTCCGCCATCTGGAAAGTGACGGCGTTGAGGATCCTGACTGCGCCGAAGGTCTTGCTGAGTTCATGAACTTTGAGAACCGGGGGCATGTCATGGCGTCTTCGGTCCCATTCAGCTTGCGTCTCCTCAACAGCGGGCTGGGCCCAGTTGTCCAACGTTTGCGCGAGTTCCTTATTTGCTGCTTGGCGACTGTGACCATCGCTCCCGCTGCCGTCGGTGACGCCGCCGTCTGCAACGCATCTCCTCGAAACGGTTCGACATCCCTTGCTGTCAGTCACACTCATCGGCTCGCTGCCCCAGCAATTACGTGCAACCAATCTCTGGCTTGCTAAAACCAATATGAAATTGGTATCGAAACCGGTGTCAAGACAGATCAAATTGGTTGCGGGAAAATTTGTCGATTCGTTCTGGAGTGGCCGTATGACGGTCGTTTCGAGGATTTCATTTGTGGCGGAAGGATCGCAGCGAGGCGAACGGCGCCACGTGAGCGATCTGGCGGTCATGCTAGGCTTGCCACGCGACGCCCCTGCGGCGCCTGCTGAGCGGATGGAACAATAGAGGCGCCTTCATCTTCTCTGAAGGCAAACCCCTAGAGACGAGCGAATAGCACGCGCGACCAGCCGATCACCTATCGCTCGTGCGTGTGGATTGGTTCACCCGCTGGTGCGCGAAACTAACGACAATACCTTTTGTCTGGCTGGGCATGTCGCGACGCTGGGCAACATTCGAGGTCTGCCGCCGGAGCCGCTTGTCAATTCAGCCGCCGCTCGCCGAACCACGCCCCTGCCGGCACAGGTGAAACCAATCTGAATGCCCCGGTCACGGCTCGTCGATATCGCGCCTCGAGGGGTTTTGCGAGCTGACGAGTTCTTCCTCGTCATCCGGCAGCGGTTGTTCGCGGTCTACGGACGCACGATCGTGATATTTGTTGCGCTCGCCGGAAGGAACATCGTTGCCTGCCGGCGCCGACTTCGGCACAGTTGTGCCGCTTTCGTGTTCGTGCGCCGGCTTATCGGTCGCATTTATGCGCTTCTTACGAGCCAATTGCCTCGCTTGCGCCCTGCTAGGCAACGAGGATGAACTCATTGCCAATATGGCTCGACATGCCAGTAGCCAAAGGAAGCTTCACGAGCCGGTCTACCGTCGTCGACGGTTAGTTCATCGATCGAATATGCTGGTGCTGCCTTGAGCTGCTCGGCGCTAAAAGGCACGACGTAGCCTCCGCGATTGGGATCGAAATCCAGAAGAGACCAGGGAATGGCATGATACTTCTCGCCGATACCCAGAAAACCGCCGAACGAGATGACGGCAAACATGATGCCGTTGGTGGTCTTTTCGAGCATGACGTCCTCGATGGTCCCTATGTCTTCTCCAGCCGCATTGTAGACCGTGGTACCGATCACTCGGGATGCGCGGATGGCGTCAGTATGTCCACTCGGTGTTGGCATGGCTTGAGCTCCTTTTTTGTTTTCCGGTGGGTATGGCACCAAACGGCCGGTGAGGGGTGATGTTCCCAAAATAGTCAGGCGGTCTGTGGCAAATGAGGATATCTGGTGCCAAGGGCCATCGCGACCGGATCACTCAGCAGGCGGAGCCGACCGGCTGTTGCCGCTCCACCGCCGGCTCGTCTGTGGCTTGACGAACAGTGTTGTTACTTCCTGGCGCTCGGCGGCCAGCCTCGTCTCCAGGCGTTCGACACACTCTTCTATATCATCGGCATTCGCTTCGTCGTGAAATTGCGCGCTGAGCGCAGCCACTATCTGGTCCGGTGCCAGATGAACCGTAATCACGCCATTGACTTTTTGAATGGCAGGATCCTCACTTGCCATCTTCAAGATGGCGGCCTCCACGGCTGGCGCTGCACGCTCTCCAATCAGCAGTCCTTTGCATTCCTGGGCCAGGAACGCGGCGGTCAGCGCGAGCAAGATGCCGATGCATATCGAGCCAATCCCATCCAGCGTCGGCATGTTGAAATGCTGGGCTAATGCAATGCTGACGAAGGCAATGCCAATACCTATCAGCGCAGCGCTGTCTTCCAGCAGGACGGTGAAAATCGTCGGATCCTTGCTGCGACGGATTGCCTGCAGATAACCGCTTTTGCCTTTAGAGGATCGGAAGTGTTTGAACGCAATCTGCCAAGAATAACTTTCAAAGACCGCCGAAAGAGCTAGGACAATGAAATTGGCGCCAACGTTCTCGATGGTTGCGGGCGAAAGGATATGAATTACACCCTCATAGAGGGAAACGCCGGCACCGAGGGCAAAGACAAGCAGCGCGACAACAAAGCTCCAGAAATAAAGCTCGCGCCCGTGCCCAAGCGGATGATTCTCGTCCGGCGGTTTTGACGAACGGTTGAGGCCGTGCAGAAGTAGGATTTCGTTGCTCGTATCGATCAGCGAGTGCACGCCCTCGCTAGCCATTGCTGAACTGTTGGTGTAGGCGGCCGCAACGAACTTCAATATCGCAATCAGCAGATTGCCTATCAGGGCCGCGTAGATTGTCTTTCTTGACGGATGGGTGGTTGAACGCCGATCAGTGTCATCATGGGTTTCGCTCACGTGGGGAATTTCCTCGACCGCTGGATTTAACTGGCGAAGCTACGAAAGGCATAGCCGTACCGCGAACAAACTTCCGCGTGTTGATGTTGTTCCGCCATTAGATCGCCTTCGCCGCGGCGGCCGGCCCAGTCCTTCGCCGGCAATCCAAAGCGAGGCCAAACACCCGCTAAAAGGACTGCGATGGCTGCGAAGCTTCGGAGATCTCCAGCCAGCGCAGCACCAGCGTTTCCCATCGGTGCAGCCCCCGCGGCGGCTTGCGCAGTTGATGCTCGACATCGTTGAGTTCGCCGGCCAGTCGGCCGGCGAGCCAGGCATCGATCACAAGTGGGTGTATGTAGCATTTGCGACAGACTGCGCGGGTGTTGCCGAGCTTTGCGGCGATGATGTCTATTGCCTTGTTCATGGCCATGGCTGTTTCCCGTTTCGACTTCGGAAGCTCCGTTTGAGACAGGATCTTCGCCGCCCGAACCGTACCGCCCCAAGTCCGGAAATGCCTTGAACTGAAGTCAGCTTTGCTGGCCCGGCGAATGTAGTCATTGACGTCGTGTGAGTGGATCATTTTTCGCGAGCCGTCCGCATCGACATACTGAAACAGGTGCTGCCCCGGGAGGTCCTGAGCGCCCTTCACGATTTTGGCAATGCGGCGGTCATGGATCTTGAGTTTCCATTCCTTGCCGGATTTTCCGCGAAAGGCGAAACGAAGCGTCGATCCGTTGATGTTTGCATGACGATCGCGCAAGGTCGTGAGGCCAAAGCTGTTATTCTCGTGAGCATAGGCATGATTGCCGACCCTGATGAGCGTCCTGTCGAGAAGCCACACGACCGTGGCGATCACACGTTCGGCTGACAAACCCTTCTTGCGCAGATCGGTTTCGATACGCCGCCTGAGGCGGGGTAGCGTATGGGCGAAGGCAGTCAGGCTTGAATATTTTGCTTCGTCGCGAAAAACCGTCCATCGGGGATGGTAGCGATATTGTTTGCGGCCCCGGTCGTCACGGCCGGTAGCCTGGATGTGACCATCTGGGTACGGCGAAATCCAGACATCGCTCCAAGCCGGCGGAATCGCCAGGTGGCCGATCCGGTCGAGAACTGCTGGGTCGGTGATCCTGTCACCGTCAGGACCAATGTAGCGGAAACGTCGACCACTGCGCCGGCGCCGGATGCCCGGCTCGGCATCGCTGCAATAGATCAGCGCAGCTGCTTGCGCCGAGACGGTCCCCTCTGGCGCACTACAGGTGGTCGGCTTGTGAGCAGGGTTCAGTGAGCGCATTGCGTCTGCATACGTTGAATATGAGCTCCGAGGCTGGGAAGACGCGCAAGATGCTCGATCGGCGGCACGGCGTCTAAACGCCATCCGCCAAGGCTTGTTCCTCGCAGCATCTCGATTTTGCGCTCTGCCTCGACACAAATTTCGTCAGACGGGCATCAGGGAACCGAACAATGTCGGGCGCATTTTGGGGTGTGGCGGGTCGGTGTCCAACCCGCCATTATCCGCATAAGAGATGCACGTGGACCTCACCTCCTATGCCGGCAGCCAAATCGATTTGATGCAAGGCTTGCCGGTCGCTGTCTATACGACGGATAAGGATGGTTACATCACATTCTTCAACGAAGCGGCTGCCGAACTTTGGGGACGGCGCCCTATCATCGGGAAGGCGCGATGGTGTGGTTCATGGAGGCTTCGTCACCTCGATGGCAGCAGCATGGCACATGAAGAATGCTCGTTGGCGATCGCGTTGATGCAAAGCCGCGATGTCTACGGCGGCAAAGCTGTTGCTGAACGTCCAGACGGCCAACTGATCCCTCTCGTTGCACACCCGGTCCTGCTTCGCGATAGAGCGGGTAATGTCGTTGGCGCCATGAACACGTTGCTCGACTTGCGAACGCAAACACGTGCGGACGAATCAGACATGCGGCTTGCCGCCATTGTTGAGTCGTCGATGGATGCCATTGTGTCGAAGGACATGAACGGAACCATCACCAGCTGGAACGATGCAGCAGTCAATCTATTCGGCTACACAGCCGCTGAAGCGATTGGCCGGCCCGTGACAATGCTCATTCCGCACGACAGGCTCGACGAAGAAACAACCATCATGAATTGTATTCGCGCCGGCCAGCGCATGCCGACTTTTGAGACTGTGCGGCTACGCAAGAACGGGATCCCGGTACCGGTCTCGCTTACCGTCTCTCCAATTCGCGATGGAGATGGAAGTATAATCGGCGCTTCGAAGATCGTGCGCGACATCAGCTCGCACAAGGAGAGCGAACAGCGCATCAAGCTTCTCATGCGTGAAGTCAACCATCGCGTAAAGAATCAATACGCGGTCATCCTTTCGATGATACGCCAGATCGGCAAGCTAACGAGCACGCCGGACAGATTTCTCGACCACGTCCGCGATCGCATTACAGCGCTTTCGGATTCACATGACCTTCTGGTGGAAGGCGGCTGGCGAGGGGCGGCTGTCCGGGAACTGGTCGAGGCACAGCTCAAGCCGTTTGTGGCGTCCCCGCGCCTATCGATGACCGGTCCTGCAATCTTGCTCGGAGCTAACGCGGTGCAGTACCTGGGCATTGCCTTTCACGAACTGGCCACGAACTCGGCCAAGTATGGAGCGCTATCTCGGCGGGAGGGTCACATAGAGGTTCGATGGGAGGTGGAAGGCGCCAACACATTTAGATTGGTGTGGCGCGAGACTGGTGGGCCTGCGATGAAGCACTGCGATCGCCAGGGCTTCGGCATGCTGGTTCTCAAACACGTGGCACCCCAGGCGATGGGCGGGTCCAGTCAACTGGAATTCAGCAAGTCAGGACTCGCCTGGACGCTGACCACGCCCTTGCGATCAGTGCAAAGCGCCGCGGAAGAAAATTCGATTGGATTTGCTGCTGCAGCGTCGCACTGACGAAACGATACAGCACAACTAAGCTTAAGCTCACCTTTCCGAAGCATCAGGTCCAAAGCACCCACGAATTAAAAGCAGAATGACACGCCCTCGAGAGAGAGTCCGCCCCGGTGGCGGAGCGGACTCTGCGGGCCATTGCGGCCCAATGGTGACGCGGGTGATAGGTGTTGGAGCAGCCGACGTCACCTGAGCTCAACTTGCAGCAATTCGCTTTGTTCCAGCTGAACTGCAAAACCACGGAATGGATGAGCCGTATCGAAACAGGAGTCGATCGATTTCCGGGTAGTGTGCTGAGAGTTCTGCAAATTCGCTGAGAGAGGGCGGTCATGGCAGGCTGGTGATGTTCAACGTCACCGATTCCCTCGCGAGGAACGCCACCATGACCAAGACTGAAGGTAAGACCGCCAGCGCCGCCGTCAAAGACATTCTTCTTTCGAATCCCGACGGGCTGCGTGAGGTGATCCGCACAGTGCTGCAGGAAGTGCTCGAGGCCGAGATGGAGGAGGCCTTGGGCGCTTCGAAGAGCGAGCGCACACCGGAGCGTCTCGGTTAGCGCTCAGGCCATTACGGCCGCACTCTGATCACCCGTGTCGGCAAGCTTGAGCTGCGGGTTCCGCAGGATCGGGCGGGCCGCTTCTCCACCGAATTGTTCGAGCGCTACCAGCGTTCCGAACGGGCCTTGGTTGCGACGCTGGCGGAGATGTACGTGCAAGGCGTATCGACCCGCAAGGTCAAGGCGATCACGGAGGAGCTGTGCGGCCATGCCTTCTCGGCCTCGGCGATCTCGGCCATCAACAAGCGCCTGGACGAAAGCCTCCGGGCTTTTGCTGAGCGTCCGCTTCAAGAGCCGTTTGCCTACCTTATCCTCGACGCCCGCTACGAGAAGGTGCGCGAGGCCGGCATCGTCCATCGTCATGAGCCAGGCGGTGCTGATTGCGGTCGGCATCGACTGGGACGGCCGGCCCAGATCCTGGCCGTGGAGATGGCCAATCGCGAGAGCCGCTCGGCCTGGAAGGACTTCCTCGTGGCGCTGAAGGCGCGCGGCCTTAGGGGCGCCGAACTGGTCGTGTCCGACGATCATGCCGGCCTGGTCGCGGCGATCGGCGAGGTCGTTCCGGAGGCGGCCTGGCAGCGCTGCTACGTGCACTTCCTCAGGAATGCGCTCGACCATCTGCCGCGCAAGCACGGCGACGACTGCCTGCAGGAGCTCAGATGGCTCTATGACCGGCGCGACCTCGCCGAGGCCAAAGCCGATCTCGCCGCGTGGCTGGCCAAATGGTCGGCGCGCTATCCGCGGCTGACGGCCTGGGTGGAAGAGAGCATCGACAACACGCTCACTTTCTTCCGCCTGCCGCGCCAGCACCATAAGCACTTGAAGAGCACCAACATGCTGGAGCGCCTCAACGAGGAGATCAGGCGCCGCACCTATGTCGTGCGTATCTTCCCCAACGCAAAAAGCTGCCTGCGCCTGGTCAGGGCGCTCGCCGTCGAGACCCACGAAAACTGGATGGAGGCCAACCGCTACATCAACATGGACGACCTGCGCGAGCATTAGAAGCTCGCTCTGCGCCAAGCCGCATGACCACCTTCATGGCCGCCCCTTTTTGCTGAACTTGACGCACACAACCGGTGCAGGCCGTGAACAGCGCCTATTAGCAGATCGTGCGGTATGCCGTCGGCTCTCGGCAAGGCGTTCAACGAAGCGCTCGCTTATTCCGATCGGGCACTGGATGAGGAAACCCCTTGTGCCGCCGATCTGCTAATTGCCGAGACTGTGACCGCCTTGATGTTGACGAACTCCTTGATCCCGTAATGCGACAGCTCTCGGCCGAAGCCGCTCTCCTTGATGCCGCCGAAGGGGAGTTTGGGGTCTGATTGAACGGTCGCGTTGACGAAGACGGAGCCGGCCTCGATTTCCTCGACCGCCAGGTGCTCGCCGTGTTCCAGATTGCGCGTGAAGATCCCGCCGCCAAGGCCGAAAACCGAATCGTTCGCAACCTTTATCGCCGATTCCTCATCAGGAACCGGAATGACGGCAGCCACTGGTCCGAACATCTCTTCCTCATATGCCGGCATACCCGGCGCCACATCGGTGACCACGGTAGGCGGATAGAAAGCTCCCGGTCCCTGGGGCACCTTGCCCCCCAGGAGGCAGCGAGCTCCCTTGGCGAGGCTCCCCTCAACCTGGCTATGGAGCGCATCGCGAAGATCCTCGCGCGCCAGCGGGCCAACCTCGGTTTCCTCCAACATTGGATTGCCGACTTTGGCGGCCCGCATGGCCTCGACGAACGCCTCCTCAAATCGGGATCGTACGCTGTCCAGCACGATGAAGCGTTTGGCAGCTATGCAGCTCTGGCCCGAATTGACGAGGCGACCTTCAGCGCTCGTTTTCGCAGCAAATGCGACATCGGCATCGTCGAGCACGAGGTAGGCATCGCTGCCGCCCAGCTCGAGCACAGTTTTCTTCAACATCTCCCCGGCCTTTCGGGCAACCGCGCGGCCGGCGGGACCGCTCCCGGTGAGAGTGACGGCCCGTATCCTGGAATCTTCGATGATGCCGTCCACGGCCCCCGAGCCGACCATGAGCGTGCGAAAGAGATGCTCGGGAAAACCCGCCTCGCCCAATAGCTCCTCGATTGCAAGCGCGCAGCCCGGAACGTTCGACGAATGCTTCAGGATTGCGGCGTTTCCGGCCATCAGCGCCGGCGCCACGAAACGGAATACCTGCCAAAAAGGAAAGTTCCAGGGCATGACCGCAAGAATGACACCCAAAGGCTGGAAGACGACCATGCGCTTCGGTGGCCCGGCTTGGACGGTCTCGGCTGCAAGGAACGTGGCTGAATTTTCGGCAAAATAGTCGCAGGCCGTCGCGCATTTCTGCGTTTCTGCCATGCCCTGGCTGATCGGCTTGCCCATTTCTTGCGCCATCAGGCGTGCGTAGTCGTGCGCACGGTCGCGGAGCAAGCCGGCCGCAGCACGCATGAGCCGTGCCCGTTCGTCGAAGTCGCGGTGCCGCCACTCACGCCATGTCTCATGCGCATTGGCAATGATTTCAGCCACCGCGGTTGCCGAAGCTTCTTCGTAGCTCGCGAGAGTTTGGCCAGTTGCGGGATTGATCGAAATGAATGCCATCGGCCAAATCTCCCAGATCGGTGCTAACCGCCGACAAGCCAGGCGTTGGTTGCGGGCTATGCCACCTTGAGAACAAGCTTGCCGCGGACGTGGCCTTCTTCCAACGCGCGCTCGGCGTCCGCCGCCTGGCGTAGCGGAAAAACCTTGCCAACCTCGACGCGTACGGCGCCTGCGTCGATTAACTGTCCAATTTCGGCAAGCTGACCGCCGTTCGGTTTGGTCATGTAATGAGCCCCGCGCGCGTTGCGCTCGGCAGCTTTTTCCTTCGAGGGTTGCTGAAGCGTCGACACGATGATGCCGCCCTCCTTAAGAACCGACCAGGAGCGCTCCTGCGTGTCGCCGGCGACGAGATCATAGACAACATCTACATCTCGCACTTTGTCCTCGAACCGCTGGTTTTTGTAGTCTATCGCCACCTCAGCCCCCAGGCTTCGCACGAAATCGATGTCGCTCCCGGAGCATGTCGCGTAAACGGTCGCGCCATTCGCCTTGGCGAACTGAACCGCAAAATGACCGACGCCGCCGGCCGCGCCGTGGATCAGGATCCGCTGACCCGCACTCAGACTTGCGTTGTCGAAAATGCCCTGCCAGGCCGTCAGCGCCGCAAGCGGGACGGCTGCCGCATGCACATGGTCGAGGCTTTTCGGCTTGGCGGCGCAATCTCGAGCCTTGACCGCCACGAACTCGGCATAGCCGCCGCGGTCCGGTGTCAGGAGCGCATAGACTGCATCCCCCGGCTTGAAAGCATCGACTTTCGCCCCGCAACGTTCGACCACGCCGGAGAAATCACGTCCGAGTGTCAGCGGCAGGCGGTCCTGCGCATCGTAGCCGCCATTGCGAATCTTGTAGTCCACCGGATTGACGCTGGCGGCATGGACGCGAACCAGAATCTCTTCCGGTTCTGGCTCGGGCGTCGGCTCTGTCTCCAGCCTCAACACCTCAGGGCCGCCAAATGCGTGGATCCGAACGCTCTGCATTTCGGCACTCCTGTCGCTTGTTGTCGTGCTCGCCGCCGAATTTGACCGCCTAACTGCGGATGGAAGAATTGGTTCCGGGCAGAGGGCCAAAGCACACCTGTCGTAAAAGATGAGACGATTGCGCCATACCGTTCGTTTGAAGAGAAACGATGAAAGATGACGGATGGCGAAGCGGGCAAATCGAGCTCGTGCAATTGAGACGCAGACCGTCACAGGGTTTGGCGCAACAGGCTTCCAGGGGCGGCGGATCGTCAACATGTCGCGCAAAAAGGGTCCGCTGTTCTCCCGACATCCAAATCGCGTCCGGGCGGCCCAGGCGGCAAGGCAATCGAAGCGATCGGCCGACATAATGGACGCGTTCAATCGCACCGCGCGGTATCGAGCAGGTGATCCACGCGACCAAGGGGCACCTTTGAGGAACCGGGGCGGCGGGACACCCGACGCGGTCATCGTGGTTGCTGCGCTGCCGCGCGTTCAAAGATCGACCGGGAGAAGCGGTTTTTTGGCCGGGCCGTGGACCGGCGATCTGTCCGCCGTGAATATCGAGCCGTGGCACGGGCAATCCCACGTTCGATCGGCATTGTTCCAGCTCACCGTGCAGCCCTTGTGTGTGCAGATCGCGGAGACTGCATGCAGCTCGCCGGAGTCATCGCGGAAAGCGGCTATCTTGTCTTTGCCTTTTACGACGACACCGCCTTGTCCGGGGGCGATTTCATCGAAGCTCTCGACAATTGACCGGCTCTCCCCGTTGACGTGAAAGTTCTTGTCGTAAGGCCGTGCCGGATCGTAGAGCTTCTCCCACGGACATGACTGGCCCAAAATGCGGTCTGCAATCAGCGTCGCGGCAGCTGTCCCATTGCTGATGCCCCAGGCATTGAAGCCGGTTGCGATATGAAAGCCCGGCGATTTGTCAGGGTCCGGCTCGCCGGCATAAGGTACCCGGTCCGGCGTATCGTAGTCTTCATTGCACCAGCGCCAGGCAAGATCGCCCACTGGGAGCTTGGCGCGTGCCCAGGCCTCGAGCTCCACGAACCGTTTGGCTACATCGGTCTCCTGACCGGTGTTGAATTTCGGGCCTAGCACCAAAAGCAATGGCCCTTTGTCGTCGCGACCTGTCCGGATGGATCGGGTCGGGTCGTCGATGCCGAGGAACAAGCCTTCGAAGAGAGTGGGATCGTCAAGTCGGAATGCCATCGCTGTGTGGCTGCGCGGCTGGGTCCGGTTTGCCATCCCGACCGGACTCTTGATGGTCATGTTCGTGGCTACAACAACGTTCTGGGCATCAACGATCCCGTTGTCCGTCAAGACGCGCCAACGGCTTGCTTCCTCAATCGACACCGCACGGCTCATCTCGAAAATACGACCGCCCAACTTCTCCAGCGCCTGGGCAATACCGACTGCATATTGCGCCGGATTGAACTGCGCCTGGTCGGGGAAGCGCAACGCACCGGCCGTGTCGAAAGGAAGCGGCGCGCGCTCAAGCACCTCCGCATTAAGGCCTACCAGTCGGGCGGCATGCGCCTCGGCGACGATTTCTGCACGCCGGGCCGCGTCAGTGGTGTAGGCGTAGGCCGGTTTGATCTCGAGGTCGCATTCGATCCTATGGGCAATTGTCCAGTCGAGGATCTGGTTGACGCCGGCGTAGTTTGCATCGGCATAGCTTTGTGCCGCCTGCCGCCCGAGATTGCGCATAAGATCACGGTAGATCAGGCCATGCTGGGTCGTGATCTTGGCCGTCGAGCGACCTGTGACCTGGCGACCGACACGCAGCGCTTCGAGGACAATTACGGAGCCTCCGGCTTCGCAGAGCCGCAGTGCGGTAGTCAAGCCAACGATACCCGCCCCTAAAATGACGGTTTCGGCCTTTAGGGAGCCGGCAAGGCACGAATAATCGGTCTGCTTCGCAGTCGCCGTCCAGCAGCTGGCATTCTTACCGCAAAGCGATGCGGTTTTGGTCATCTTCGTCATTCGACGCGCCATGAAACGTTGACACATACCTTGGCATTCGAGCCGCCCGCGGCTTTGCCAATGAGCTCCTGTGCGCTCGGCGGAGAGGAGCCTGACCAATCAGCTCTTCGCGGCGTTCTGGTCAGCTTTCAATTTGGCTGCCTTCCGCTCCAGGGCTTCCTCGTCGTTGCCATGCCGGGCCACCAACTCGAGTGCTTGCTCGACGCTGATGCCGTATTGGCCGGCAAGCGCCCGCGCCCGGACTTTCTCGGCGGCACTCGAAACACCACCCGCGTCAGCTTCGCTCTTGTCTGCCGCCATGCTCGTTCACCTTTTTAAGACACCAACTTTTTCACCACGCCGCTGTTCCATTTCACGAAAGGCGGGCGAGCGGCTCGATATGGCCTAAGCTGGTGACGAAGCCCGCCCGCAAGGGACAAACGGACGGGCTCGTCGGGAAGTAAGTCATTTTCCCGTACGGCGCCAAGGGACGTCATGGTTGGGTTGCGCCGCGGGACCAAACCTCCCGAACAGGCAAGAGTTCCAGCCAAGAGCAAAAAACAATGGATGGCTGACAAAGGCGGACTTTGAAAAAACGCGGCATTTCCGGCGCCGCTGCTCCAGAGCTCACAGGGTCTTTCGCTCCGTTTCCGATTCATCCGCTTCGTCGTGCTTGCCGCAACGAGCGCGACCCAATGCGCTCGGCCAAGGCATTTTCATCACTTGAACCTCCTAAAATCCCGGAACAATCGGCAGCCGCGCCGGTTCGGTGAACTGTGCCAAATGCACAGGAGAATTTTGATGAGACAAGATATGAGGCCCGGAGCGAAATTTCCGGATTATGTCCTTCCCGACCACAGCAAGACACTTCGCCGCTTATCTGACCTGCAGGGCGACCAGCTTATGATCGTCGTGCTGACACGTGGTTCATTCTGCCCGAAGGATCGACAGCACATTCTCGAACTCGTCCGCTTTCATCCGCAGTTCGTGGTCGGCTACACCCAACTTGTCACCGTCACAACGGACGACTGGCACACCACGAATAACTACCGCCAGCAGACGGCTGCCTCATGGCCTTTTCTCTATGACGAGGAGCGGATCGTGCAGAAGGATCTGGACGTCAAGGAATACACCGACACAATGCATGACGTGATGATCCCGCACACAATCGTGCTCGGCCGCAACCTTAAAGTGTTCAAGATCTATAACGGATATTACTACTGGGGACGGCCATCGGCCTCTGAGTTGCACGCCGACCTGCGTGAGTTGGCTCGCCAGACTTATCGCGATTGGGACATTACCGACGCCGACCTGCGGCAGAAATGGAAGACGGGCGACAAATCAGATTTTTATCCATATGGAGACAATTCGATCTCAATGGAAGAGCTCATGCTGCAGATGGCGGGAGCAGTCGATCAATTCGCGGGCAGCGGTGAGCCATTTGTAGTCGACTTCAGCGCAGTCGCGCTCAGCCGAAGACTGATGGCGACTTGTCCGGGACGGTAAAGATGCAGTTTCAACTGCGCGTTAAGAAAATTGGATTGTTCCAACTCAGATGTCGCGCGACATGGAAAATTGCCCCCTCGGCGCCACGAGGAATTGCCCCCTCAGTGGATAGCTGAGGAGAGAGCAAATGAACGAACAACGAATCATGGAAAGTCCGTCGTGGAGTGATCCACGAGGGCAGGTGGATGAAGACGCCAGACGATGTGGCGGAGATATTGCGCCTGAAGGCGTGCGGGTGGGGATTGAAGCGGATCGCGCGGCAACTGGGCTGCAGCCATCACACGGTGAAGGTCTACGTGGCGGCGGACGGCGTTAAGCCGTTCAAGTCGCCGGAGCGGCCGAAACGGCTCGACGGCCTTGAGGTTGGCTGCGCGAGCGGTTCATTCGGCATCGCGGCAATGCGGATGTGGTGCGCCAGGATCTGCTGGCGGAGAAAGGCGTGGCGAAGACCCGGGCCACGAAGTGAAACAGCAGTAGCAATGGCCCGTTTGGCTAGCGCGAGCAAGCGCGGAGTGTGGGAGCTTCCTCTCGCCCTTCGGGAAGGAGAATGTGCTTGCGGGGCGGTAACACTGACGCAGGCACGCGCATCAACCGTCGCAGCGTCGATACGTCCCGCAGGCTATGCGGCTTTCCTCCAGTCGATGTGTTTGTCAGACCAAAGCCCCAGCTGCCAACTCAAAGGTCCCGAGGGCGAAACATATAGCCCCCTATCTCATTAGGTACGACCGGCGAGGATTGGTCCTCATCGTCGGATCGAAATGGATGCCCGACACTTCCGGTTGTGGCGGGCATCCATCAGCAGATGAGATAAAGTGGTGCCGATACCCGACGAGCTGCGCCATGTCGCAATGACATTCGAATGTCCGCTTTGCAATCATGCGATTATCAAGAAGGGTTCATGGTTCAAGACTATCGGCACATTTAAGTGCGACGCCTGCGGGAACAGGATTCGCCTTGGCTATGAGGACAAGCTGGCTCTTTTCGAGAACACAAAGCATCAAGACCAACATGGAGCTCAGCGAGGTCATAGCTGACAGCTTCACCGCCCTTTCCCCTTGTCTCTGGCACAAACACCCCTGATGGGGCGTCCTTATCATTTTGTTGCTCGCCGGAAGGCAAGCTGCCCGGGTGATATGGCCGCTGCCCATTGCACCGATTGGAGTGTCAGCCTTCAGCAGAATGAGCGAATGAGCAACCACTTGTCGCCAAATCGGCAATCGCCTCAAGATCTGCAGCGACGCGCTTCCGCTGCTCGGCACCCTTCAATATAAATAGGCTTTCGTCGTTGCCGCCGAGCCTAGGCCACTGATGGCATAATCGCCGTTGGCGGCACCCACTCTGCTGGAATTGGTCACCGACCTGCTTGTGCTCTGGAGTTGACTTTGTATGAGCCATTTTCCAGCGCGCGTTTCGGATTCGTTTCAAGCCAGAACGCTTCGAACCGAGTCTGTCGGGCCGCATTCGACTTCCGGCATCGGTTGGAGGCTGATTTTAGCCACCCATCTTCTTGGCCATCGCGCAGAAATCCGCATGCGCCTTGTTAAGCGTGGCATCGCCGCAGTCTTTCAACACCGCTGTCCGCTCATCGGGCTTCATGGCCATCCATGCGGTTGTGAAATCCTTTTCCGACTTCAGTGTTTTCATACCAGCATCGGTGAAGAACGGCGACATCTTGGCCGGATCATCGAGCGCAGAAGTCCCTGTGGTAGAACCGGCTATTGCGGCACTACCCATCATTGTGAGGGCAATTGCGCCCATTGTAAGTATCTTGATCATTTGAATGTCCTCTTGTGGGGCATCAACAATGTGACCAAGGAACGTTCCTTTAGTGACCCCGGTTCCGACGCATTGCAAACAAAACCCGGCCGACGGCCGCTGTCGGTCACTGGCACCTTTTCTTTAGCTTGGCGGGCGGACCACTCCTTCCCGGCCGCCTGCTGTACTCCTATATGCTCCAGCGCAAAAGCGTGGAGCCAGCAATGGCCTACACAGTCATCTGGTACGATAAGCAGGGCATCGTCGACAAGGTAACCTTCGACGCTGAAAAGACTGCCAGAGACTATGCGATCTCCATGTTCCAGACCCGTAAGGCCGACGATGGGGTCGTGTGCGTTGAAGTCCGTAAGGACGACAGGACCGTCGTTTTCAGTCACGCGGAGGTTTAGGACGGCGGCCAGGGTGTGCCGATGGGGTGTCCTAACCGAGACTATGGAAAATGGTCGGACGATCATTGCCCCGCCGTGACGAAGAAATGGTTCGGCAGATCGGCGACTGGAATCGCTCAACTGAACATCTCCGGTTCGAATTGGCTCTAGACGTCATGTTCCGGGGCTG
>LM655236.1 GCA_000824825.2 Mesorhizobium sp. ORS 3324 | reverse complement strand
GCTTATGGAAGCCAAGCATTGGGGATTGAGAAAGAGTAGAAATGCCACAAGCCTCAATAGCAGGTTTAAGAGCCTCGATACGCTCAAAGTCAAAATAATCAGCGTGACATTCAGAAGGGTAATAAGAACGAACCATAAAAAAGCCTCCAAGATTTGGAGGCATGAAAACATACAATTGGGAGGGTGTCAATCCTGACGGTTATTTCCTAGACAAATTAGAGCCAATACCATCAGCTTTACCGTCTTTCCAGAAATTGTTCCAAGTATCGGCAACAGCTTTATCAATACCATGAAAAATATCAACCACACCAGAAGCAGCATCAGTGACGACATTAGAAATATCCTTTGCAGTAGCGCCAATATGAGAAGAGCCATACCGCTGATTCTGCGTTTGCTGATGAACTAAGTCAACCTCAGCACTAACCTTGCGAGTCATTTCTTTGATTTGGTCATTGGTAAAATACTGACCAGCCGTTTGAGCTTGAGTAAGCATTTGGCGCATAATCTCGGAAACCTGCTGTTGCTTGGAAAGATTGGTGTTTTCCATAATAGACGCAACGCGAGCAGTAGACTCCTTCTGTTGATAAGCAAGCATCTCATTTTGTGCATATACCTGGTCTTTCGTATTCTGGCGTGAAGTCGCCGACTGAATGCCAGCAATCTCTTTTTGAGTCTCATTTTGCATCTCGGCAATCTCTTTCTGATTGTCCAGTTGCATTTTAGTAAGCTCTTTTTGATTCTCAAATCCGGCGTCAACCATACCAGCAGAGGAAGCATCAGCACCAGCACGCTCCCAAGCATTAAGCTCAGGAAATGCAGCAGCAAGATAATCACGAGTATCCTTTCCTTTATCAGCGGCAGACTTGCCACCAAGTCCAACCAAATCAAGCAACTTATCAGAAACGGCAGAAGTGCCAGCCTGCAACGTACCTTCAAGAAGTCCTTTACCAGCTTTAGCCATAGCACCAGAAACAAAACTAGGGACGGCCTCATCAGGGTTAGGAACATTAGAGCCTTGAATGGCAGATTTAATACCAGCATCACCCATGCCTACAGTATTGTTATCGGTAGCAAGCACATCACCTTGAATGCCACCGGAGGCGGCTTTTTGACCGCCTCCAAACAATTTAGACATGGCGCCACCAGCAAGAGCAGAAGCAATACCGCCAGCAATAGCACCAAACATAAATCACCTCACTTAAGTGGCTGGAGACAAATAATCTCTTTAATAACCTGATTCAGCGAAACCAATCCGCGGCATTTAGTAGCGGTAAAGTTAGACCAAACCATGAAACCAACATAAACATTATTGCCCGGCGTACGGGGAAGGACGTCAATAGTCACACAGTCCTTGACGGTATAATAACCACCATCATGGCGACCATCCAAAGGATAAACATCATAGGCAGTCGGGAGGGTAGTCGGAACCGAAGAAGACTCAAAGCGAACCAAACAGGCAAAAAATTTAGGGTCGGCATCAAAAGCAATATCAGCACCAACAGAAACAACCTGATTAGCGGCGTTGACAGATGTATCCATCTGAATGCAATGAAGAAAACCACCATTACCAGCATTAACCGTCAAACTATCAAAATATAACGTTGACGATGTAGCTTTAGGTGTCTGTAAAACAGGTGCCGAAGAAGCTGGAGTAACAGAAGTGAGAACCAGCTTATCAGAAAAAAAGTTTGAATTATGGCGAGAAATAAAAGTCTGAAACATGATTAAACTCCTAAGCAGAAAACCTACCGCGCTTCGCTTGGTCAACCCCTCAGCGGCAAAAATTAAAATTTTTACCGCTTCGGCGTTATAACCTCACACTCAATCTTTTATCACGAAGTCATGATTGAATCGCGAGTGGTCGGCAGATTGCGATAAACGGTCACATTAAATTTAACCTGACTATTCCACTGCAACAACTGAACGGACTGGAAACACTGGTCATAATCATGGTGGCGAATAAGTACGCGTTCTTGCAAATCACCAGAAGGCGGTTCCTGAATGAATGGGAAGCCTTCAAGAAGGTGATAAGCAGGAGAAACATACGAAGGCGCATAACGATACCACTGACCCTCAGCAATCTTAAACTTCTTAGACGAATCACCAGAACGGAAAACATCCTTCATAGAAATTTCACGCGGCGGCAAGTTGCCATACAAAACAGGGTCGCCAGCAATATCGGTATAAGTCAAAGCACCTTTAGCGTTAAGGTACTGAATCTCTTTAGTCGCAGTAGGCGGAAAACGAACAAGCGCAAGAGTAAACATAGTGCCATGCTCAGGAACAAAGAAACGCGGCACAGAATGTTTATAGGTCTGTTGAACACGACCAGAAAACTGGCCTAACGACGTTTGGTCAGTTCCATCAACATCATAGCCAGATGCCCAGAGATTAGAGCGCATGACAAGTAAAGGACGGTTGTCAGCGTCATAAGAGGTTTTACCTCCAAATGAAGAAATAACATCATGGTAACGCTGCATGAAGTAATCACGTTCTTGGTCAGTATGCAAATTAGCATAAGCAGCTTGCAGACCCATAATGTCAATAGATGTGGTAGAAGTCGTCATTTGGCGAGAAAGCTCAGTCTCAGGAGGAAGCGGAGCAGTCCAAATGTTTTTGAGATGGCAGCAACGGAAACCATAACGAGCATCATCTTGATTAAGCTCATTAGGGTTAGCCTCGGTACGGTCAGGCATCCACGGCGCTTTAAAATAGTTGTTATAGATATTCAAATAACCCTGAAACAAATGCTTAGGGATTTTATTGGTATCAGGGTTAATCGTGCCAAGAAAAGCGGCATGGTCAATATAACCAGCAGTGTTAACAGTCGGGAGAGGAGTGGCATTAACACCATCCTTCATGAACTTAATCCACTGTTCACCATAAACGTGACGATGAGGGACATAAAAAGTAAAAATGTCTACAGTAGAGTCAATAGCAAGGCCACGACGCAATGGAGAAAGACGGAGAGCGCCAACGGCGTCCATCTCGAAGGAGTCGCCAGCGATAACCGGAGTAGTTGAAATGGTAATAAGACGACCAATCTGACCAGCAAGGAAGCCAAGATGGGAAAGGTCATGCGGCATACGCTCGGCGCCAGTTTGAATATTAGACATAATTTATCCTCAAGTAAGGGGCCGAAGCCCCTGCAATTAAAATTGTTGACCACCTACATACCAAAGACGAGCGCCTTTACGCTTGCCTTTAGTACCTCGCAACGGCTGCGGACGACCAGGGCGAGCGCCAGAACGTTTTTTACCTTTAGACATTACATCACTCCTTCTGCACGTAATTTTTGACGCACGTTTTCTTCTGCGTCAGTAAGAACGTCAGTGTTTCCTGCGCGTACACGCAAGGTAAACGCGAACAATTCAGCGGCTTTAACCGGACGCTCGACGCCATTAATAATGTTTTCCGTAAATTCAGCGCCTTCCATGATGAGACAGGCCGTTTGAATGTTGACGGGATGAACATAATAAGCAATGACGGCAGCAATAAACTCAACAGGAGCAGGAAAGCGAGGGTATCCTACAAAGTCCAGCGTACCATAAACGCAAGCCTCAACGCAGCGACGAGCACGAGAGCGGTCAGTAGCAATCCAAACTTTGTTACTCGTCAGAAAATCGAAATCATCTTCGGTTAAATCCAAAACGGCAGAAGCCTGAATGAGCTTAATAGAGGCCAAAGCGGTCTGGAAACGTACGGATTGTTCAGTAACTTGACTCATGATTTCTTACCTATTAGTGGTTGAACAGCATCGGACTCAGATAGTAATCCACGCTCTTTTAAAATGTCAACAAGAGAATCTCTACCATGAACAAAATGTGACTCATATCTAAACCAGTCCTTGACGAACGTGCCAAGCATATTAAGCCACTTCTCCTCATCCAACGCGTCAGTTTTTGACAGAATCGTTAGTTGATGGCGAAAGGTCGCAAAGTAAGAGCTTCTCGAGCTGCGCAAGGATAGGTCGAATTTTCTCATTTTCCGCCAGCAGTCCACTTCGATTTAATTCGTAAACAAGCAGTAGTAATTCCTGCTTTATCAAGATAATTTTTCGACTCATCAGAAATATCCGAAAGTGTTAACTTCTGCGTCATGGAAGCGATAAAACTCTGCAGGTTGGATACGCCAATCATTTTTATCGAAGCGCGCATAAATTTGAGCAGATTTGTCGTCACAGGTTGCGCCGCCAAAACGTCGGCTACAGTAACTTTTCCCAGCCTCAATCTCATCTCTCTTTTTGCGTTCTGCTTCAATATCTGGTTGAACGGCGTCGCGTCGTAACCCAGCTTGGTAAGTTGGATTAAGCACTCCGTGGACAGATTTGTCATTGTGAGCATTTTCATCCCGAAGTTGCGGCTCATTCTGATTCTGAACAGCTTCTTGGGAAGTAGCGACAGCTTGGTTTTTAGTGAGTTGTTCCATTCTTTAGCTCCTAGACCTTTAGCAGCAAGGTCCATATCTGACTTTTTGTTAACGTATTTAGCCACATAGAAACCAACAGCCATATAACTGGTAGCTTTAAGCGGCTCACCTTTAGCATCAACAGGCCACAACCAACCAGAACGTGAAAAAGCGTCCTGCGTGTAGCGAACTGCGATGGGCATACTGTAACCATAAGGCCACGTATTTTGCAAGCTATTTAACTGGCGGCGATTGCGTACCCGACGACCAAAATTAGGGTCAACGCTACCTGTAGGAAGTGTCCGCATAAAGTGCACCGCATGGAAATGAAGACGGCCATTAGCTGTACCATACTCAGGCACACAAAAATACTGATAGCAGTCGGCGTGTGAATCATTAGCCTTGCGACCCTCGGCAGCAAGAACCATACGACCAATATCACGAAAATAGTCACGCAAAGCATTGGGATTATCATAAAACGCCTCTAATCGGTCGTCAGCCAACGTGAGAGTGTCAAAAACGATAAACCAACCATCAGCATGAGCCTGTCGCATTGCATTCATCAAACGCTGAATAGCAAAGCCTCTACGCGATTTCATAGTGGAGGCCTCCAGCAATCTTGAACACTCATCCTTAATACCTTTCTTTTTGGGGTAATTATACTCATCGCGAATATCCTTAAGAGGGCGTTCAGCAGCCAGCTTGCGGCAAAACTGCGTAACCGTCTTCTCGTTCTCTAAAAACCATTTTTCGTCCCCTTCGGGGCGGTGGTCTATAGTGTTATTAATATCAAGTTGGGGGAGCACATTGTAGCATTGTGCCAATTCATCCATTAACTTCTCAGTAACAGATACAAACTCATCACGAACGTCAGAAGCAGCCTTATGGCCGTCAACATACATATCACCATTATCGAACTCAACGCCCTGCATACGAAAAGACAGAATCTCTTCCAAGAGC
>LM655235.1 GCA_000824825.2 Mesorhizobium sp. ORS 3324 | reverse complement strand
AGAGAATGCGCCGTTGCAGGTCACACCCGAGTTGAAACTGGCCGTCGCGCAGTCGCACACCAACCGGCGCAGAAGAAAAGCCAGCACAACGGAGTAGGACAACTGTGACGCCTGCCGATCGTCAACCGGTTTGGCTCGCCCGGAAAATCCAGGATTTGCATTTAAGCATCGCAATTAAGAGCGTCGCTCTCGAGTCAAAATCGGTCTCGGCCAGCTAGCGACCTCGGCAAGTAGCCAGCCAGACTGAATTTCTGAAATGGGGCCGAATGTGGACCGTCTGGTCTTGGTGCGCAGTTGGGACAAAAGCGGATCCTGCTCGGGACTTCAAGTCTTTGCGTGCTGGTGCCACATGCCTGAACCTTTCCAGCCTCCCCGAAAGCAGGCTCGTTTTTCCTCGCGTGAAGCCTGAGGTTCTCGCCCGATACACTTCGCGCGGCTTTGGCAGGGCGGATTGATTCAAAAGAGGGTCGGTCTCCAAAACTAGTGGGCACCGACCCAAGCTTCTGGCCAATCCTTGGGAGTTAATCAGGCTTCGGCCAGCCAGACGTTCTGGAAATCCATCTTGTAGGTTTGGTGCATTGCGTAGTTCTTCACCTTCTTGTTCATGTGGCAGTAGAGCTTCTGCCAGAACGGCTGGATGATGACGCCGGAATCCTGCAGGATCTGCTCGACATCCTTCATCACCTCCTTGCGCTTGGCGACGTCGACGAGCGAGAGCGCCTGCTGGAGCTTGGCGTCGAACTCCGGGTTGGAGTAGGCCGTCTCATTCCAGGCCTCGCCGCTGCGATAGCCGAGCGCCAGCACCTGGACGCCGAGCGGGCGCATGTACCAGATGGTCAAGGAATAAGGATATTTCGTCCAGTCGTTCCAGAAGGTCGAGCCGGGCAGCACCGTGCGCTTCACCTTGATGCCGGCGTCGCGCAACTGGCCGGCGATGGCGTCGCCGGTATTCTTCTGCCACTCGTCCTCGACGGTGATCAGCTCGTGCTCGAAGTCGGCCTGTCCGGCGTCGGCCATCAGCTTCTTGGCGCCGGCCGCATCCCGGCTCTTCTTCGGCAACGGATAATATTCCGGATGGATCGGGCTGACATGGTAGTTCTCACCGACCGTGCCGCGGCCGGCGTAGCCCAGTTGCATGACGGCGTTGTTGTCGACCGCCATCTGCAGCGCGTTGCGCACCCGCTTGTCGTCATAGGGCTTATGCGTGATGTTGGTGCGGGCAAC
>LM655234.1:3324-3557 GCA_000824825.2 Mesorhizobium sp. ORS 3324 | reverse complement strand
TTGGCCAGCGGGCGAAGGAATACGAAGCGGATGCCGCTCTGATCGAGCGCATCCTCGAAAGCAGGCGAGTGCAGGCAACAGGCAATGGCGCAGGCGGCAAGGAAGACAACCAAAAGGAAGGCAACGGCTAGCTCGCGCGGGGCCGAGAAACAGCCCGCCACCTTCCCTGTCGTCGGCATCGGCGCGTCGGCGGGCGGCATAGCGGCGCTGCAGACATTCTTTCCGGACGTTCC
>LM655234.1:2891-3224 GCA_000824825.2 Mesorhizobium sp. ORS 3324 | reverse complement strand
ATCTACGTCACCCCTCCGGGCGTCTCGGTGACCATCGAGAAGCAGCGTTTTCACGTGGCCAAGATGGCCACCACGCGCGCCAGGCGGACGCCGATCGACGATTTCTTCACCTCGCTGGCGCAGAACCAGGCGGAACATGCTGCCGGAATCATCCTTTCCGGAACGGGCAGCGACGGCACCATCGGGCTCAGGGCGATCAAGGAACGCGGCGGGCTGACGCTGGCCCAGGAAGGCGCCGAATATGACGGCATGATGCGCAGCGCCGTCCAGAGCGGCCTCGTCGACATGGTGCTTCCCGCCGAGGAGATGGCCACCAAGCTGGTCGGCTATTTC
>LM655234.1:2232-2791 GCA_000824825.2 Mesorhizobium sp. ORS 3324 | reverse complement strand
GCATCCAGCGCCGCATGCAGGTGCTGCAGATCGACGATCCGAGCGCTTTCTACGAGCGGCTGCGCGAGGAGCCGCAGCAGGTCGATCTCTTGTTCCAGGACCTGCTCATCGGCGTGACGAGCTTCTTTCGCGATCCGCAAGCCTTCGAAGCGCTCGAACGCTTTGTCATTCCCAAGCTTTTCGAGGGCCGCAAGCCGGACGAGACGATCAGGGTATGGGTGCCGGGCTGCGCCACCGGCGAGGAGGCCTATTCGATCGCCATGCTGCTCAAGGAGGCAGCGCCGCGCGGTGCTGCCTCGCCCAACCTGCAGATCTTCGCCACCGACATCGACGAGCGCGCCCTGGAAGAGGCCCGGGCCGGCCGCTATCCGGCGACGATCGCGACCGACGTGACGCCGAAGCGGCTCAAGGAGTTCTTCTCGCGCGAGGACGGCACCTATCGTGTCGCCTCCGATCTGCGGGAGGTCTGCTTGTTCTCGGCGCATAATCTGCTGCGCGATCCGCCGTTTTCCAAGCTCGACCTGATCGCCTGCCGCAACCTCCTGATCTACATGGGAGG
>LM655234.1:1509-2132 GCA_000824825.2 Mesorhizobium sp. ORS 3324 | reverse complement strand
TCTTCCTTGGATCGTCCGAGAACGTCACGCGCCATGCGCGCCTGTTCTCGACCATCGACAAGCCAAGCCGCATCTTCCAGAAGCGCAGCGGGATCGCCACACAACGCCTGCCGGAGTTCCCGCTTGCCGCCGTGGCCAGGCCGCCGGCGCCTCCGCTTGCACGCCGGGGGACGGCGACAACCCTGCGGGAAGTTGCTGAACAACTCCTCGTCGAGCGCTATTCGCCTGCGTATGTGATCGTCAACGCCGACGGCGAATTGATGCACATCTCGGCGGGTACGGGCAAATATCTGGAACTTCCGGCCGGTGCTCCCGACCACAATGTCTTTTCCATGGCAAGGCGCGGGCTGCGCATGGATTTGCGGGCGGCGCTCCACAAGGCCGCCAGCACCGGACAGGTGGCGATCCAGAACAAGATCACCATCGGCACCAATGGCGGGCGCCAGACGATCAGCCTCGTCGTGCAGCCGCTGCCGTCCGGCGGCTCGTCCGAGCCGCTCTACATGCTGGTCTTTCGCGACATCGGCGGCATCAAGCCGGATTCCGAGGACGAGCCGCCGCATACGACCGACGATGTCGAAAGCGCCAATGTCAGCCAGCTCGAAAAGGAGCTGCGGGAAACC
>LM655234.1:347-1409 GCA_000824825.2 Mesorhizobium sp. ORS 3324 | reverse complement strand
TGCAGTCGATCAACGAGGAACTGCAGACCGTCAATGCCGAGCTCAACATCCGCGTCGACGAGCTCAGCCGCGCCAACAACGACATGGCGAACCTGCTGGAAAGCACGCAGATCGCGACCGTGTTCCTCGACCGCGACCTCTGCATCAAGAGCTTCACGCCGACCGCGCGCGACCTGTTCAGGCTGGTCGAAAGCGACGTCGGCCGGCCGCTCGCGCATGTGCGTCCGCGTTTTCCCGCCGACGGGCTGCAGACCGACATGGAGCAGGTGCTGCATCGGCTCGGCACGATCGAGCGGCAGGTCGAGGGCGCTGAAAGCGGCAAGCGCTACATCATGCGCGTGCTGCCCTACCGCACGGTCGACAATGTCATTGCCGGCGTGGTCGTCACCTTCGTCGACATCACCCAGATCTCGCGGGCTGAGGAGAGGATCGGCGCGCTCACGCATGACCTGCGCAACCGTGTCGAAAGCCTGGAGACGCTGCTGGACCTGGTGCCGGTGGGCATTTTCATCGCCGAGGACGGCAACGGCGAGGCGATCCGCGCCAACCGCCGCGCGGCCGAACTCGCGGGACGGCAGACGACGGACGGCAAGCTGATGTCGGTGCCGGCCATCCTGCCGCTGACGGTCGACGGCGCGGCAGTTGCAACGGACGATCAGCCGCTGCAGAAGGCGATGCGGACGGGCAAGGCCATTCCCGGCTTCGAGGCGCGGATCGCGCGGGCCGACGGCTCGAGCATCGACGTGATGATGTCGGCCAATCCGCTGTTCGACGAACACGGCAAGGTGCGCGGCGCGATCGCGACCCTGGTCGACATATCGACCCACAAGGAAGCGGAGCGCAGCCAGGAAAGGCTGCTCAACGAGCTGCAGCACCGCGTGAAGAACATCCTCGCCACGATCACTGCGCTCGCCGCGCGCATGGTGCGCTCGTCAAGCTCGATGAGCGAATTCTCGACCTCGTTCCAGGACCGGCTGCACGCGATGGCCCGCACGCATGAAGTGCTGTCGTCCTATAATTGGGCCGATGCCGACCTCGAACGCCTGCTCAGGGCGACGCTCT
>LM655234.1:0-247 GCA_000824825.2 Mesorhizobium sp. ORS 3324 | reverse complement strand
TCCTGGGCCTTGGCGAAGCCGGGCATGCTGTCGATCAGCTGGAAGGAAATCGGCGGCCCCGCCGTGACAGAGCCGTCGCGACTGAATTTTGGCACGACTTTCATCCAGCAGAGTTTAGAGTACGAGTTAAGGGGAAGTGTCGAATTGAACTTCAGGCGCACCGGTCTGGAGTGCCGGCTTGAGATTCCCTTGCCCCGAACGGAAACTGTCGACCAGTCGCCTGGCACGAATGAACAAGAGCGCCCCA
>LM655232.1 GCA_000824825.2 Mesorhizobium sp. ORS 3324 | reverse complement strand
TGACACACGAATCGCTTGTTGATGACGGCTGGGCCGAGACGATTGCGCTGCTCGGCGGCGAAGAATTGATCGCAGAGAGTGCGCGCGAGACGAAGGCGTTCCTGCGCCCGCGCGGCATCCGGTCGGCGTGCGATCTGTTGCGCCTGACATTGGCTTACTGCCTTGGCAAGGCGGGCATGCGGGGCGTCGTGGCCTGGGCGGCGGCGAGCGGGATTGCCGACATCTCGGACGTGGCCTTGCTCGGCCGGCTGCGCAATGCCGGGCCATGGCTGCAGCAGTTGATTGGGCATCTTTTGAAGCGCGAGGAGGCGGGCTTGGCCAAGGGTCGGCTGATCCGCATCCTCGATGCGACGTCGGTTGCCAAGGCCGGTGTGCACGAGAAGAAGAACAATGGCCTTTGGCGCATGCACTGCGCCTTCGATCTTGAGCGCGAGCAGTTCGATTTCCTCGAGATCACCGACCAGAGCGAGGCCGAGCTGATCGACCGCGTGCCGGTGGTGGCGGGCGAGATCCGCATCGGCGACCGCGTCTATCTGCAGGCCGAGCGGATCGCAAAGGTCGTGGCGCAAGGCGGCGACGTTGTCGTGCGCGCGTCGTGGAAGAATGCGCGATGGCTCGACGCCAACGGCGAGGCGTTCGATCTCATCGGCCACCTGAAGAGCTGTCGCGAGGAGGTCTTCGAAACGCCTGTCCGGCTGGGCCTCAAGGAGGGCGAGCCTGTGAAGATGCGCCTGATCGCCTTGCGCAAATCCGAGGCCGCGGCACAAGAAGCGCGGCGCAAAATCAACAAGGAAGCCAAGGCCAAGGGCAACAAGGTTCAACCGCAGACGCTGATTGCGGCCGGCTTCGTCATCCTTGTGACCTCGCTTGACCGGCAGGAGTTCCCCGCCGCCACGGTTCTCAAGCTCTATCGCATGCGCTGGCGCATCGAGCTCGCCTTCAAGCGTCTCAAGAGCCTGATCGGACTGCGCGCGCCTCCCGCCAAAGACCCAAGGATCGCAAAGCCTTGGATTCTTGCCCACTTCCTCATCGCGCTTGTGACCGAACCCCTCTCGCAGGAGTTGGGTGTCTCTCCCCCTTGAGCGACGGGCGCCCGCTGCTGTGGCGCGCTACCCGACAGATCGTCGCCTCCGTGATCGCAGCGATCTTCACTCAACCGCCCTTGGCAACCCTGCGCCAAAATCTCCATGCC
>LM655231.1 GCA_000824825.2 Mesorhizobium sp. ORS 3324 | reverse complement strand
ATGGCAAAAGGTAAATTCGAGCGCACCAAGCCGCATGTGAACATTGGCACGATCGGCCACGTCGATCATGGCAAGACGTCGCTGACGGCGGCGATCACGAAGTATTTTGGCGAATACAAGCGCTATGACCAGATCGACGCGGCGCCGGAAGAGAAGGCGCGCGGCATCACGATCTCGACGGCGCATGTCGAGTACGAGACGGCCAACCGCCACTATGCCCACGTCGACTGCCCCGGCCACGCCGACTATGTGAAGAACATGATCACCGGTGCCGCCCAGATGGACGGCGCGATCCTGGTGGTTTCGGCCGCCGACGGCCCGATGCCGCAGACCCGCGAGCACATCCTGCTTGCCCGCCAGGTCGGCGTGCCCTCGATCGTGGTGTTCTTGAACAAGGTCGACCAGGTCGACGACGCCGAGCTTCTGGAGCTGGTCGAGCTCGAGGTTCGCGAGCTCTTGACCAAGAACGAGTTCCCCGGCGACGAGATCCCGATCGTCAAGGGCTCGGCGCTGGCCGCCCTCGAGGACTCCAACAAGACCATCGGCGAGGACGCCATCCGCGAGCTGATGGCCCAGGTCGACGCCTACATCCCGACGCCGGTGCGTCCGCTGGACAAGCCGTTCCTGATGCCGATCGAGGACGTGTTCTCGATCTCGGGCCGCGGCACGGTGGTGACCGGCCGCGTCGAGCGCGGCGTGGTCAAGGTCGGCGAGGAACTGGAGATCGTCGGCATCCGTCCGACGGCCAAGACCACCTGCACGGGCGTGGAAATGTTCCGCAAGCTGCTCGACCAGGGCCAGGCCGGCGACAACATCGGCGCGCTGTTGCGCGGCATCGACCGTGACGGCGTCGAGCGCGGCCAGGTTCTGGCCAAGCCGGGCTCGGTCAAGCCGCACAAGAAGTTCGTGGCCGAGGCCTACATCCTGACCAAGGACGAGGGCGGCCGTCACACGCCCTTCTTCACCAATTACCGTCCGCAGTTCTACTTCCGCACCACCGACGTGACGGGCATCGTGACGCTGCCGGCCGGCACCGAGATGGTGATGCCTGGCGACAACATCACCGTCGATGTCGAGCTGATCGTGCCGATCGCCATGGAAGAGAAGCTGCGCTTCGCCATCCG
>LM655230.1 GCA_000824825.2 Mesorhizobium sp. ORS 3324 | reverse complement strand
GCTAAAGCGTGTCGCAATTAATCGGCCTCATATCCGGCAGCTTTGAAGAAGTTTCTGCATTCTGTCGGCTCGAACAGGTTGCAGATGTCGCCGAGCGCTTCGCAAAGTGTGTCGAAGGTTCTTGCCGCCTTCTTTCGCAGCCTCGCCTTGAGTTTTGAGTAGGCCATCTCGATCGGATTGAGGTCGGGGGAGTATGGCGGCAGGAACAGGAGCCAGGCGCCTTTTTGGCGGACCAACTGGGCTGCGCGCTCGGTCTTGTGGAAGCCGACATTGTCGAGAATGACGACATCGCCGGGCGACAGCTGGGGAGCAAGCTGCGTTTCGACATAGCCCTCGAAGATGGTGGCATTCATCGGCGCGTTGACGATCCAGGGAGCGACAAGACCGTGGCATCGCAGTCCGGCGATGAAGGTCTGCGTCTGCCATTTGCCGAATGGCGCATGCGTCTTGAAGCGCTTGCCCTTCGGCGCCCAGCCGGTGCGTTTGGTCAGCTTGGTGTTGGTCGATGTCTCATCGATGAAGATCAGCCGCGTCAAAGCCTTGTTGAAGAAGCGCTTTCGCCGTCCGATCCACAGCTCACGCGCCTGGCGCACGTCAGCCCGCTGCTGCTCGCTGGCCTGCAGAGTTTTTTTTATGACTGAGTCCTAGGCGATTAAGCAGACGCCCAACATTGGAGCGGTGCACGCTCACCCCGCGCCCCTCCAGTTCGACGCAGAGCTCATCCAGCGTCAGTTCGCCGACCTCAGCCAACCGCAAGCGAACAAACTCGGCATGCGGCTCAAGCTTCCCGCCTCCCACATGGCCCTGCCGGCGCGCTTCAAGCGAACCAGTCTGCCGACGCAGCTTGATCAGATTGTTTACAAAACGAGGCGAAACGCGGAAATGGCGCGCAGCCTCGCGGTGGCCATGTCCCTCATCGACATACGCAACAACACGCCGACGCAACTCTAGCGGTAGCGGCTTGCCCATCGCGGTTTCCTTTCAACCGCAATGAATCATGAACTCACTGCAAGGGGAATCCTGAATCCTTTAAAACGCGACACGCTTTAG
>LM655229.1 GCA_000824825.2 Mesorhizobium sp. ORS 3324 | reverse complement strand
CAAGTTCGCGCATGTATTGGAACTCATCAAATATCCGGTGATCTTTTGGGACAAGGACTGCAGTCTCAGCGTGAGCATTCACCAGCCATTGCCTTGCGAGCGCAATTTCCTCCCTGTTTCTGGAGCGTTGCTGCACTTCAAGTTCTTCTCGGATTACAAGGAAAAGATCGAACTCGCGGTCGCCGACGGGCAATATTTCAACGGGGCCGAGGCCTATCGCAGAATGCTTGAAGATCTCCAGAAAACCGGCGAATTCGATTTTTCCAACGAGCATTCCATTCGATTTTCAGGGTCGGGACAGTTGCTGCAACTGGGCTTCATCGCACCCATTGCTTTCGCATCCGAGGCCCGCTGCTAGCCGCCACATTGTTGAGGCTAAGCTAATGCGCCAAAACTAAAATGGAGCAGCCCAAAAGGAAAACGGCGTAAGTCAGTGCGGGAATTAAGGACGGGAAGACACGTCCGCTGACTTGCTCTGGCTCTATCGCGGCTAAAACCATTTCCGCGGGTTCGTTTTGACACGGCGCTGCCGATTAAGTTCCCATATGGCCCCTATGGCGGGATATCTTTTTTTTTCAAGCAGAAGACGGCATACGAGATTGGTCAGTGACTGGAGTTCAGACGTGTGCTCTTCCGATC
>LM655227.1 GCA_000824825.2 Mesorhizobium sp. ORS 3324 | reverse complement strand
GATGGAGGCGCGCGCGATAGCCGTTCCGGCTCACGGCGGCAACCGGGCCCTTCGGGTTCCGATGCCGGATCGTGGCGCAGAGATCGCGTCCCCGAAGGCTCTCGCGCCTCCGCCTCCTCGCTTGGAAAAACTCCGTCCGGCATGGAGGCCAGGCCGCCACACAGCGACGATGGGAGCGCGCGCGATAGCCGCCGCATAGGTTCTCAACGGCCTGAAGGGTCGCGGCAACAATCAGGCGCTTTGCGGGCCGAGGGCGGGCCCTCGCGCCACGCGCAGCGGTCCGGACGCGCGAACACAGCCGGATTGCCACCGCATAGACAAGCTGCCGATTTGCAAGTGGGACGGCATTCCGAAGCAGCCCCACAGCGCGCCTCTCGCGCAATGTCGAGCAATCTGTTCAACAAGGCTCTCGATGACATCGGCCGAGCTCGGGATATCGTTCAATTCTCCTGTGCGGTGGTGCGCCATAGCGGCTTGCTGCGGGACCAGGAAGAGCAGGCAGCATTCCTGCAAGGAGCCGCTGTTCAATTCACCCGCCAGTTTCTGCCAAACTGGGAGCGGGATATCCGCGCGGGAGAATCGTTTGGATATGCGACCGTGTCCAATGCAGTCAGCCGCGAGCCTGGAGGCGAGGCGGGCATGCAGGCCTGCAGGGCCATGGCAGCAAGGGTGTCGAGGTCTACCAGCGCCCTCGACGATGTAGATGCTCGCGCGTTGCCGCTCTTAGCATTGTCGTTCGGTCGATATCCCCAACTGGCGGAATGCCGCGACGGCACAATCAGGATCGCCAAGTTCTGCCGCGACAACCCAGCAATGCTTCGCCAGCTGGACGCTCGCAACATCGCGCTGCTGGTGAACGGCTTTAGCAAGTGGCCTGACCAGCCAGGGTGTGGCGAGGGCACTTTCGCAGTTGCTGGTGAGGTTCTTCGCCGCGCTGAGACGGAGGGATTTTCCCAATTCAATCCGCAGAGCTTGACCAACCTGGTCAATGGCTTCAGCAAATGGCCGAAACAGGCGGAGTGTCGGGACGCCACCAGCGCTATCGGCACCGAGGTGACGTACCTCGCAAGCCGAGCCAAGCGGCTCTCCGATTTTGTACCGCAAGACCTGGCGAACCTGGTGAACGGTTTCAGCAAGTGGCCGGAACAGGAAAGCACGCGCGAAGCGACGATCGCCATCGGCTCTGAGATCAGCCGCGAGGCCAACCGACTCGGTCGCTTTCCTGAGCAGGAGCTGGCCACTTTGGTAAACGGTTTCAGCAAGTGGCCGCAAGAGCCAGGCATACGTCAGGCGGCGGTCGCCATCGCCGGGGAGATCGCCTCCCGTGCCGACAAAATCAAGGGATTTACCCATCAGCAGCTGGCCATACTGGTGAACGGTTTCAGCAAGTGGCCCGAAGAACCCAATATGCGCCAGGCTGCAGTCAACGTTGCCCGCGAGATCGTTGCGCGTGCCAGGGAGCTGGGTCGATTCACGGATCAACATCTGGCCAATCTGGTGAATGGTTTCAGCAAGTGGCCGGAACAGGTGAAGACGCGCGAAGCGGCCGTCGCCATCGCCTCTGAGATCAATCGCCACGGGCGACTTTCGCGTTTTCCTGGTCAGGGGCTGGCCACTCTGATCAACGGTTTCAGCAAGTGGCCCGAAGACCTCGATATGTGCCAGGCTGCAGTCACCGTCGGTGGGGAGGTCATTGCGCGCGCCAGGGAGCTGGGTGGGTTCACGGACCAGCAACTGGCCACTCTAGTAAACGGTCTCAGCAAGTGGCCCGAACAGGAGAAGACGCGCGAAGCGGCCCTCGCCATCGCCTCTGAGGTCAGCCGCGACGCCCGACTTTCTCGTTTCCCTGAGCAGGATCTGGCCAATCTGGTGAATGGCTTCGCCAAGTGGTCGCAAGAGCCAGGCATGCGCCAGGCGGCGGTCGCCATCGCCGGGGAGATCGCCTCCCGCGCCGGCCAACTCGCCGGATTTGCCGATCAACATCTGGCGAATCTGGTGAACGGTTTCAGCAAATGGCCCGAACAGGAGAAGACGCGCGAAGCCACGGCCGCAGTTGCCTGCGAGATTCTCCGCCGCACCAGTCACCTCCGTGGATTTACTGACCAACATGTGGCGAACCTGGTGAACGGATTCAGCAAGTGGCCCGAGGAGCCTGAAGTGCGCCAAGCTGCAGTGGGCCTCGCCGAGGAGATCGTGTCCCGCGCCGGCCAACTCGCCGGATTTGCCGATCAACACCTGGTGACCTTAGTGAATGGTTTCAGCAAGTGGCCGGATCAGCAGAAGATGCGCGAGGCTACGGTCACCATTGGCAGGGAGGTCCTTCGCCGCGCCGATCGCCCGGATGTCGGGCTCTCCGATTTTACGGCGCAAGGCTTGGCGGTCCTGGTGAACGGCTTTGGCAAGTGGACGCAAGAGCCGGTGTGCTATCGGGCTCTGGTGGAGATCGCCCGCGGTCTCGGTCCCAAGGGCCGTCGCTTCGGCGCGTTCATCACGCCTGCGCTGTGCAGCATTGCCAACAGTCTGGCGCGGGGTATCCTGCAGGGCGAGGAAGCCGGGGAGGTGGCCGAACCCGCTTTGCTGAAGGAGCGGCTGCAGCAGCTTGCGCATTATCTTCACTATGCCGAGGACCGGCTGCAGCAGGCCGATGTCCTGACCATCGCCAACATCTTCAAGGCC
>LM655226.1 GCA_000824825.2 Mesorhizobium sp. ORS 3324 | reverse complement strand
TTGCATGCTATCGAGCCAAGGTGTTGAGGTCGATGGTTTCTATTTTCTGATGTCTGAACCAGGCGTCGAAGACGCCGTCGGTGGCGGTGGGGCGGAAAGCGACGGACTTTCCGGCGAAGGCCCGGCACAAGCGTATGGTTCGGCCGAGAATGGAGACGAAGCCATGCTGCTGAACGCGGCGGATGAGATCGTCCTTGGCATATTCGAACGGCTCGACAGTTTCGCGATACTGGCGCGGCGAGGCCTGGTAGCGATCGAGTGGCACGCCGCCGCCCAAGGCATCGTGGGGACGTTGGGCGTTGTAGACGTGGCGCCACTGGTCGAATGCATCCTGAGCCTCGGCGAGGTTGGCGAAGGGCGGTCCCTGCAATGCCTCGGCCTTGAGCGAACGATGGAAGCGCTCGTCCTTGCCGAGCGTCTGCGGATGGCAAGGCCTGGAGTGGCTGACGGCGATGCCAATCTCGATCAGCCAAACGGTGAGCAAGGTGAAGTCGTTGCGACCGCCATCGCCCCAGGGCGGGCCATTGTCGGTGGCGATGCGCCACGGCAGGCCATAGCGACGGAAGGCGGCGATCAGCCGGGCTTTTACGGTCTCGGTGGTCTGGTCGGCGCAGGCCGACAGCGCGATCGAGAAGCGCGAATGGTCGTCGAGCACGGTAAGCGGATGCAGCCGGCCGGCGCGCAAGGCAACGTGGCCCTTGAAGTCCATCTGCCACAGGTGGTTGGGGGCGGCATGCTCGAAGCGAATGAAAGGCTGGGCTCCGCCGCCCAAAGCCCCCAGCTCGATACCGTTGCGGCGCAGGATGCCGGTGACCGTCGAGGCCGCCGGCGTGCCGATGCCTTCGCGGGCAAGCACCCGCGCGATCTTGCGCCCACCCCAGGCTGGATGCGCCACACGCACCGAAACGGCTGCTGCTTCCACCTCCGGCGCGCTGCGTGCCGGGCTCGACAGTGGTCGCCGAGACTGCTCCGCCAGGCCGGCCGCGCCTTCCATCCGATAGCGCAAAAGCAACTTATGGCCACAGGTCCGGCCAATGCCGAAGCGCCGGCACAACGCGCTCACATTGGCGCCAGGCGCCAACGCCAATCTCACGAACTCTTCTTTCTGGCTCATCACGCTTCTGGCCTCGAATGGCATCCCGAACCCCCTCGCGCAAAACGCGCAAAACTGTTCGCGATGTCCTCGCACACCTGTTCGCGATGTCCCCGGTC
>LM655225.1 GCA_000824825.2 Mesorhizobium sp. ORS 3324 | reverse complement strand
GGCCTTGAAGATGTTGGCGATGGCCAGGACATCGGCCTGCTGCAGCCGGTCCTCGGCATAGTGAAGATAATGCGCCAGCTGCTGCAGCCGCTCCTTCAGCAAAGCGGGTTCGGCGACCTCCCCGGCTTCCTCGCCCTGCAGGATACCCCGCGCCAGACCATTCGCGACCATCGCAAGCCGTGGCGTCGCGAACGCGCCGAAGCGACGGCCCTTGGGGCCTAGACCGCGGGCGATCTCCCCCAGAGCCTGATAGCACACCGGCTCTTGCGTCCACTTGGCGAAGCCGTTCACCAGGAGCGCCAAATCCTGCGCCGTAAAATCGGAGAGCCCGACATCCGGGCGGTCGGCGCGGCGAAGGACCTCCTCGCCAATGGCGACCGCGGCCTGCCGATTGCGCTCCTCTTGCGGCCACTTGCCGAAACCGTTCACCAGGACCGCCAGATGCTGATGACTAAATCCCTTGATTTTGCCGACGCGGGAAGCGATCTCCCCAGCCATGGCAACTGCAGCCTGGCGCATGCCTGGCTCTTGCGGCCATTTGCTGAAGCCATTCACCAAATTGGCCAGGCTCAGCGGAGCAAAGTCGGAGAGCCCGACATTTGGGTGATCGGCGCGGCGAAGGACCTCGCCGCCGATGGCGGCCGTGGCTTGCCGATTTCGCTCCTCCAGCGGCCACTTGCTGAAACCGTTCACCAGTATGGCCAGCTGCTGATGGGTAAATCCCCTGATTTTGTCGGCACCGGAGGCGATCTCCCCGGCGATGGCGACCGCCGCCTGGCGCATGCCTGGCTCTTGCGGCCACTTGCTGAAGCCATTGATCAGATAGGCCAGTTCCTGACCAGGAAAACCGCGCAATCGGTTGGCGGCGCGACTGAGCTCAGAGGCGATGGCGATCATCGCCTCGCGCGTGCTTGCCTGCTCCGGCCACTTGCTGAAACCGTTCACCAGATCGGCCAACTCTTGATTCGCAAATTCCTTGAGCTTTCCGGCTCGGGCAACAATCTCGCCCGCGATGGCAATGGTCGCCTCGCGCGTCTGTTCGGGCCACTTGCTGAAACCGTTCAACAGGTTGGCCAACTCTTGATACCCAAATCTGTTAAGCTCGCCGGCTCGGGTAACGACCTCGCCCGCAATGGAAACCGTCGCCTCGCGCGTCTGTTCGGGCCATTTGCTGAATCCGTTCGCCAGGTTCGCCAGATGTTGATCAGTGAATCCGCCGAGCTCTTTGGCACGCGCAACGATCTCGCCGGCAATGGCAACGGTAGCATGGCGCATGTCGATGTCTTCGGGCCATTTGCCGAACCCGTTCACCAGATTAGCCAACTCTTGATGTGGAAATCTATTGAGCTGGCCGGCGCGGCCAACGATCTCGGCGGCGATATCCGCCGCAGCTTGGCGCAAATCCTGTTCTTCCGGGTACTTGCCGAAGCCATTGACCAGGTTCGACAGGCCCTGAGGGCTAAAATCGGAGAGCCGCTTGGCTCGGCCTGCAAGGCGCGTCACCTCGGTGCCGATAGCGCTAGTGGCTTTCCGACACTTCGCCTGGCTCGGCCATTTGCTGAAACCGTTCACCAGGTTCGCCAGGCCCTGCGGTTCGAAATCGGAAAGCCGCTTGGCTCGGCCTGCGAGGTACGTCACCTCGGTGCCGATAGCGCTGGTGGCGTCCCGACACTCCGCTTGTTTCGGCCATTTGCTGAAGCCGTTGACCAGATTGGTCAGGTTCTGCGGACTGAATTGGGAAAATCCCTCCGTCTCAGCGCGGCGAAGAACCTCACCAGCAACTGCGAAAGTGCCCTCGCCACACCCTGGCTGGTCAGGCCACTTGCTGAAGCCGTTCACCAGCAGCGCGATGTTGCGAGCGTCCAGCTGGCGAAGCATTGCGCGGTTGTCGCTGCAGAACTTGGCGATCCTGATTGTGCCGTCGCGGCATTCCGCCAGTTGGGGATATCGACCGAACGACAAGGAAAACAGCGGCAACGCGCTGGGATCCAGGTCGCTCAAGGCGCTGCGGAACGTCGACACCTTCGCTGCCATGGCCCTGCAGGCCTGCATGCCCGCCTCGCCTCCAGGCTCGCGGCTGACTGCGTTGGACACGGTCGCATATCCAAACGATTCTCCCTCGCGGATATCCCGCTCCCAGTTTGGCAGAAACTGGCGAGTGAATTGAACAGCGGCTCCTTGCAGGAATGCTGCCTGCTCTTCCTGGTCACGCAGCAAGCCGCTATGGCGCACCACCGCACAGGAGAATTGAACGATGTGCCGAGCTCGGCCGATGGCATCGAGAGCCTTGTTGAACAGATTGCTCGACATTGCGCGAGAGGCGCGCTGCGGGGCTGCTTCGGAATGCCGTCCCACTTGCAAATCGGCAGCTTGTCTATGCGGTGGCAATCCAGCTGTGTTCGCGCGTCCGGACCGCTGCGCCTGGCGCGACGGTCCGCCCTCGGCCCGCAAAGCGCCTGATTGTTGCCGCGACCCTTCAGGCCGTTGAGAACCTATGCGGCGGCTATCGCGCGCGCCTCCAT
>LM655224.1:21821-23189 GCA_000824825.2 Mesorhizobium sp. ORS 3324 | reverse complement strand
ATCCATTGATCGGCTCGCGCTCCCTCCCGAAAGAGAGAGCGGACCAGCATGGCCGCGAAGAT
The DNA here is from genome assembly GCA_000824825.2 of Mesorhizobium sp. ORS 3324. GTDB lineage: Bacteria > Pseudomonadota > Alphaproteobacteria > Rhizobiales > Rhizobiaceae > Mesorhizobium. Next base: position 23,127 of record LM655224.1, on the reverse strand, counting down.
TCCGGTCAGCGCACCGCCTAGAACATCGCCCACGTAGTGCGTGCCGATATAGACACGTGAGATCATCACCAGCAGTGCGGCTGCCAGAAACCAGAGCCCGAGCTTCCGCATTCCGTGCAACAGAAAGGCGGCCGCAATTGCCGCGGCCGCCGTCGCATGATCGGAGGGAAACGAGGGATCGGCGCTGCGGGCGACCAGGAGATGCGTTACGCCGGCGTCATAAGGGCGTATCCGATACACGAACAGCAGGATAAGCTGGTTGAAGGCCAGACCGAGCAGGAAGGAGAGGCCGGCGGCGAGAAGAACGTGCCGGTTATGCTGTCGATCGGCCCGCCGCCACCATTGTCCAGCGACTGCCAGCACGAGAAGCGGAACGCCGATCGCCGAAACCCAGATCATCAGGGAATTGAGTAACTGGCTCGTTCCCGCGACGTTGTTGAGTGCGTGGGTTAGCTTGGCATCAAGTTCGTACATTGGTTTATCCACATCCTGGCTTCAAAGTGTACCCACGCGCGATCATCGATGCGGCGTTGGCGAATGAACCGTCGTGGCAGGCATGTTCCGGCTCCTTCCGTCGATCGCGAATGGAAAGCAGGCCCGCGACAGTCGTCGAGGCGACGCCAGCCCCGGCGAGAAATGTCCCCTGCGGCCCGGCCGCGTCCCAAGGCGCGCCAGCAACAACTGCGAGAAAGCGTTGGCACAAGAGCGAAGCGCAGGCGTATGCCGAGAGTGCTCATATCGGGGAGGGTTCCTTCCTGGAAAGACGGCCTGCGCGGACATGAACGCAAGCGCCCCGCCTCTTCCACTGGATGACGGGCGAACCTGACGGGAGTCTGACGAGCACATCCGTTCTGCCAGAACCTTGGGTCATCGACCCTGCGATCCGGAAAGCATCGATAGCTTTCCGAGGCCCAGCCGCCGCCCGGCTTCTCGAAAGTCTCGCTCAATCGCCTGCCCTGGAAAGCGCCGCGCAAGGCACTCGATGCAGACAATCCTATTTGCCGAAGCGGCGTCGCCGGCGCTGGAAGGCGCGGATGGCGCGAAGAAAGTCGAGCTTCCGGAATTCAGGCCAGTTCACGTCGGAGAAATACAGCTCGCTTCGGGCGCTCTGCCAAAGGAGAAAACCCGAAAGGCGGATTTCACCGCTCGTGCGGATGATGAGATCGAGATCGGGTAGACCGGCGGTGTAAAGCCATTCGTCTATCGCTCCGGGGCTCAATTCGTCGAGGATCGCGTCAAGGTCGCGCCCGCATCGACATTGGCTTCGAATGAGGTTGCGAACCGCGTCAATGATCTCCTCGCGGCC
>LM655224.1:0-21721 GCA_000824825.2 Mesorhizobium sp. ORS 3324 | reverse complement strand
AGCCAATAGAAAAGCCGCGTCACTTGTTGGCAGCCTCCCTCCTGGCTTGCGAGCGCCCGGCTCACCCGTTGGGCCTGCAGGGTGCGGACGCCCCACCGTCATGCTGTTATGCTTGGCCTCACATTGCCGCATGCATCCAGCACGACCTCAAACCTGCCGTCCCAATGTTCGACGACCGCGGTGCGGGATTCGACGCAATCGCCGGCGTTGACTGCGATCGCAGGTTCACATCGGCGAGAGTCGCCGGACGTTCGCCGAGGGTCGATCGTTTGTCTTTGCCGATGAATTGAACGATGTTGCTGACGGGGGGCTGACGGCGGTAGCCGATGCGCGAAAATTCCGGCCGCGGCGGCGTGCGGTGCGGCCAGGTGTATGCGTAAATCTTCCCGCTACTTCAGACTCGCGATCTGTCTTCGACTTTTACGACCGGCAATTCGACGCGAATTCGCGCCGGCGATCCGGGAAGGAAGCCGACAGAGCCTCCATGCGTGCGAGCCACTTCCCGAACGATCGCAAGGCCCAACCCGTGCCCCGGCGATTCCGTGTCGGCTTTTCGAAAGCGCTCGAAGACTTCGTCGCGAAGATGGTCGGGCACGCCTTTGCCTTCGTCGCTCACCGTCATCCATATCTCCGGCCCACCCGGCTCGTTGGCCAGTTCGCCGATGAGTCTGACCCTGCCGCTTCCATGTACAAGGGCATTGTCGAGCAGGTTTCGGATCATGTCGCGCAGATCGTCGGCGCGGCCTTGCACGGGGAGCGAATTCGGCAGCTCGACCTCGAGCTCCCGCTGTCCTTCTTCGGCAAGCGGGATAACGGAGGCCGCTGCCTCGCGCGCAATACGCGATAGGTTGACGAGAGAAAGATCGGCCGAAGCCAGCTGCGCCTGGTCCTTGCGGGCGAGGTCGAGCAATTGCTCCACGAGCCGGTGAAGGCTTGAGATGTCGTTGTCGATCGCGAGCCAATCAGGATTTTGGTCGAGTTTGGCGCGCTGCAGGCGCAGGCTCAAGACGGCAAGCGGCGTGCGCAATTCGTGCGCAGCATCGGCGACAAAGCGCCGCTCCATTTCATAGGCTTGCGACAGGCGGTCGAGCGCGCCGTTCACGGCCACGACCAGCGGCCGGATCTCCTCCGGCAACCGCTTCATCGAGATGCGCACACCGGGGTTGGCCGGGCCGACAATCGCCGCCTCACGCGATGCCGACGCAAGATGGCGCAGGCTCCAGGCAATGATGAGCCAGCTCAGGGCCGCAGCGCACAGGGTGGAGGAAATGAGGACCAGAATATCCTGGTAGGGTTCCCGGATCGGACCTTCGTGGCGCAGCATCCGCGATGTGGCAAGACCGAGCCCGAAGACAATGAGCATGGACAGGACCAGCCGCCCGCGCAGGCTCTCGCGTGACAGCTTCATGAAGGACCTCCGATTTTGAGCCGATATCCGACCCCGCGGTTGACGTCGACGCCGACAGCCGATCCGGCGTCGGCAAGCTTGCGCCGCAATCGGGAGATTGCAGCTTCAAGCGCATTGCCGCTCACCTGCTGCTCGAAGCCGTAAAGACGATCTTCCAGCATGTCCTTGACGACGATGCGGCCGCGGGCGCGGATCAGTTCTTCAAGAACGGAGGCCTCACGGCGTGAGAGCTCCAGGGCTTTGTCGGCTACCTGAGCGGTGCGCGAGGCGGGGTCAAAACTGACATCGCCATATCGATAGGCCGCCTCGCGGCGCACGCCCGGCCGCCGCAGCACCGCGCGGATGCGCGCCTCGAGTTCCGCCAGGTCGAACGGTTTTACGATGTAGTCATCCGCGCCGCCATTGAGACCGCCGACGCGGTCCTCGATCCGGTCGCGCGCGGTCACGATCAAGGCCGGCGGGCGGTTCGCTGTTTCGGCCCGCAGCCGGCGTAGGACATCCATTCCGTCCATGTCTGGCAGACCGAGATCGAGGACCACCGCGTCGTAGGCCGTCGTGGCAGTTGCAGCCAGCGCATCCTCACCACGTGCAAAGGCGTCGGCGGCAAAGCCGCGTTCCCTGAAATAGCCGGCGATAATGTCACGCATCGCCGGATGGTCTTCGATAATGAGCAGTCGCATGGAAGCGCTCCGGATGCCGCCCAAGAACTAGCTTTTGTCCCTGACATCAGCCTGACCGCCGATCGCCTCATGGCGAAGGTCACCATGCACTATCATATACGGCCGGACCACACGCTCGCCCAGACCCGGCGATCAGCCTGCAGCCTGCCCGTGATCGCGGGGTCACTGAGTTACATCAGGCACCCTCCAGCGCGCTGGGTTCGAGACGCGCTCAGGGCGAGCCATCGCGACGAGCGACGCGAGCACGAACTGGCAATCAACAGGTGCCGGGCGCCTCGAAATAGTGCAACCGATTTCCCTTGATTTACAAGGATTACAAATTGCTGCCGGCAACCCATGCGACATGAAAAAAGGCCCGGAAGCTATCGCAAGTGATTCTGGCGAACAATGGCGGCCACACCGGTCCGTTGCCTACCACGCAATTTGGACTATCTGAGACAGATCGGCGATGTCGCCATAGATCATCGAACCTTTGACGAGAAAACACTTGCCAGCCAGGACCTCGAAGGGTCGGCTTGACGCGGTGCAAACTGGTGTGACCTTGCGGTCTTTGGCTTCGGCATAGCCGACGCTGATGGCGAGGATAGCGATAGCAACGAGAGTGGTTTTGCTCATATTCAACCCGTAAAGCCAATAGGCTACTAGGGCTGCAAAACCGGGTTGCCGTCCTCAAAATAGTGTCGGACCACAATGGCTTCATCCTATCGATTGGAGACGTAGGCTCATCTATTTGCCGTAGGCGGTTGACACGAAATTGGGAAAGCCAGAGCTCGCGCCCGCGAGGCTGCGAGCCACGCGTCCACCATACTGACTAGCGCGTCGAAGCACTGATGACGACGGCTGCATTGGCGGCGGCAGAAAAGTCGCTGCTCGGCGCTTGACGCGACATGGAGCGGTCACGTCTTCTTAAGTCCCCATAAGTCCTTGGAATTGCTTGGCTGGGGAACCTGGAATTTAAGCAACGCTATTTCCCGGAAAGTGTAAGTGGTTGAAATCACAAAAATATGTTGTGATTCATAGGGTTGATGATAGAAAGGGTGCTAACGAAAGGTGCTAATGTTTGGCGCCTGGACGAGGCATCCCGATGGCACATACAAATCTCATGAGACGAGGCGCGGTCTACTATGCGCTTGTGCATGTTCCGACCGACCTTCAGGCCGCCATGCAGGGTAAAAAGCAGATATGGCGGTCCCTTGAAACAAAGGATTACGGCGAGGCAAAGCGCCGGCTGACTCCACATCTCGACCAATGGGCCAGCACCTTCGATGACATGCGCCGTCGCCGTGATCTTTCAGAGGCCGATATCGAGGTTGCGGTGTGGGATCACTACACGGTGAAGCTGGAGGAAGGCGACCGCGAGCGGGCAAGCCGGCCGACGCAAGCTGAAATCGACGCGGCTACCGAACGGGCAGCGCTCGACGCCATCAAGTCGGGAGCGCATGAGGCTGGCCCAATTGCTGCCATCAACGCCATGACCGAAGTCGAAATCCTCGCGAACAAAGCGACCTGGGCAGCGCACCGTCGCACTTCCCGCTTAAACCGCCTTCGCGCCGATCTAGCGAACGGTGACACTCGCTTTATCGAGGCGGACGCCGACCGCTTCCTCGCGAAGAACGGTTTCGATATCGAGCACGGCGGCACTCGCTACCGCGAGTTATGTTTCAAGCTCATGCGGGCCGACATCGAGCAGCTTGAACGCCACGCCGAACGCGATCGTGGCGACTTCACCGGCAAGCCGAAAGACCCGGTTGTTGTAGAGCCGGTGAACCGCCCTGAACCTATCGGCTCGACCGGCGAGGGTATCATGCAGGTTTTCGCCAAGTATGAGACCGAGAATCCGAACAACATCCGGCCGGAGACTTTCGCGCAGGCACGGCGCGACGTGCAGCACTTCGCCGATTTTGTCGGGTCGCGTGTCCGGGCGTCCAAGATCGACAAGCGCATGGTGAGCGAGTGGAAGGGGATTCTTGCTGACTGGCCAGTGAAGGCTACTGAAACAGCGGTGTTCAAGGATTTGGGCGTTCGTGAGGTTGTCGCCAAAAACAAGACGCTGGCTACACCTAAGCCGACGCTCACTCGCAACACCATCCGCCGATATCTCGCGAGCCTTGGCGGCTTCTGCCGGTGGTTGTCAAAGAATGGCTATCTCGATGCTAACCCCGTCGCTGACATGCTGCCGAAGAAGAACGGTCCGGCGAACGAGCGCGACACGTTCAGCGACGAAGCGCTCACGACGCTGTTCACGTCGCCATTGTTCACGGCTTGCCAAAGCGCGGAGTGGCGAGACCTCGACAAGCCCGGCAACGTCGCGGTGCGCGATCATCGCTTTTGGATACCGTTGATCATGGCCTTTAGCGGTGCGCGCCCCGCTGAAATTGCCCAGCTCCACACTGCCGACATTCGTCAAGACGCGGGCGTTTGGATTATGGACATCAACGATGAGGGCGAGAACAAGCGGACCAAGAACCACAACTCCAAGCGTGTTGTGCCGATCCACTCGGAATTGATCCGCGTCGGCTTGCTAAAGCATCATGAGCGTATGGTCGCGGCCGGCGAGAGGCAGCTTTTCCCCGAAGTCGAAATTCCAAAGGAAGGCCAGATTGCCGCGCAATTCTCGCGTGAGTTCAATCGCTACCTGACAGACATAGGCGTGAAGACCGGCAAGAACCTAGTCACCTATAGCCTTCGCCACACTGTCGTTGACCAGCTTCGGACCGCGGGCTTCATGGATAATGAAATTGAGACCATCGTCGGCCATGAGAAGCGGACACAAACCGCCAAATATGGCAAACGCCGGGAAGGCACGCTTAAGCTTCGCGTCGATCTGGTGAATTCGATTAGCTATCCCAACTTGCGGCTAGAACACCTTTTTAGTCTATGATGCTCGCGGAATAACAGAGATTCGCAACATGATACTGGATAGCATTCCGTGGAAAGACGGGCTGTTGCGCGACGCGACAGCTCTAAGAGATTGGGCCGGTAAGCGGCGCAGCGCAAAGCGGTCATTTGCAATCGAAGAGACCGTCTTTGTCGGTGCGTTCAAGATTCGCCGGTTGATTGAATCGGAAAAGATTTCATCGACGCTGGCGTCGTCCAGCGTGTCTGCGGATTTTTACCCCTGCAAGAAAAAGGGAATAAACCAGCACACCAAATATGACATCGAAGATCACTATGATTTCAGCGCTGCTGTCGATGTAAGAATTTCGATCAAGGACATGGCAAACACAATTATTCACAGCTTCGTTTTTGCCGAGACGGTCGAATTTGCCCGGAAACGATCGCGTCGTGAAAATCCGAGCCGTGTGACGGGGTTCATCTTCAATTCGGATAGGTCCCGGGACAAGGGTCTTTGGTATGTGAGCTTGGACGAATATATCGCGGTTCTCAACGCGATCGGAAATGACAACCCGAACAGCAAGGTCAGTATTTTCAATCCGACTACGGGCCAATGGGATTCATGGCTCGGTAATGGGAACCCGCCGGCCGATTTCGCGGCAAAGGTGTCCGCCCGAGTGCAAAGCCCTTAGATCATAAGTGGCCAAAAAAATCAATGAAAATATCCCTATCTAAGTTAAATAAAGGACTTCGTTCCTATCTTTTAGCGTGAGACAATAATTCCGAACTAAGGTTTCGGAGTTGTTGTGCGTTCGCGTTCAGTTGGTTTTCTGAAGAGCGTCTTTGGAGGCGGGATTGAAAAGAAATCAGTCTCGCTTTCTGATTCCTATGGCATGGAATCTATCTTCGGCACCCCGAGCACCGTCGCCGGGCCTGCCATCAACGCCGTGACTGCATTGCGCGTCCCTGCCGTCTACTCCTCTGTCGTGCTCGTGACTGGCACGATTGGCTCGCTTCCCGCCAAAGTCTACTCCTCATCGATCGCCGTCGAGGGCGGTAAGCGAGCAGCTAACGACCACCCGGCTTACCGCCTGGTGCATGATGAGGCGAACGACTGGACTTCGGCTGGCGCTCTCCGCGCCATGCTGACCGCCGACGCTCTCTTGCACGACCACGGCTTCGCGTTCGCCAATCGTGTCAACGACCTGGTCGTCGAGTTCATCAGGCTCGACCCGCGTTCGGTCACGATCAAGCAAGACGAAATCACCGGCGAACCGTTCTACGAGCAGCGCGTCGGCACCCAGGTTCGTCGCTTTAGTTACCGCGACATTCTGCACATTTCCGCGCCTCTTGGCCTCGCTCCGATCAAGGCCGGCCGTGAGGCCATCGGCCTGGCGAAAGTCATGGAAGAACATGCGGCCGGTCTGTTCGCGAACGGCGCTCGCCCAGGCGGCATCATCAAGACCAAGAAGGTGCTGGGCGATACCGCCAAGAACAACTTCAAGACCGCCTGGAATGCTGCCTTCGGCAAAGGCGGTTCCGGCGGCGTTGCCGTGCTCGACGAAGAGATGGCCTATGAGGCCGTCGATACGATGACATCGGCAGACGCCGAATTCACCGCTTCCCGCGCCGAGCAGGTCGTCGAGATCGCCCGGCTCTTCCGCGTCCCGCCACACCTGATCTTCGAGCTGTCGCGCGCCACCTGGTCGAACGCGGAGGAGATGTTCCAGACGTTCCTCACCCTCACGCTCCGGCCCTGGCTCGACGCTTGGGAATGGGCCTACGCCCGCGTCCTGCTGACGCCTGAAGAACGCGCCGACGGCTTCTACATCGAGTTCGTGGTCGACGACCTCCTGACAGCTAACGCTGAGACCCGCGCAAAGGTCTATGCCCAGTATCGCGCCATGGGCGCGCTAACCGCGAATGAGGTTCGCACGGGTCTGAACCGTGCCCCGATCGACGGTGGCGACACTCTCGAAAATCCGAACATCACGCCCGGTCAGCCGACCGCTCAGAACGACAACCGCCGGGCCGGCGAGGTGGCGGCATGACGCATACCGCTTTCTTCGGCGACGGCGAGCGCGCTTTCGCCCTTACCCACGAGCTCATCGTCGAGCTCGAACGGAAGACCGGCGCGGGCATCGGCGCACTGTGCATGCGCGTGCCTGAAGGCCATTTCCGCCACGCCGAGCTTGTCGAGATCGTCCGCCTCTCTCTCATCGGCGGCGGCACATCGCCCAAAGAGGCCGCCGCGCTCGCCGACACCTACGCGGCCAAGCGCCCGCTCAATGAGTCCTTTCCGATCGCCATAGCAGTCCTGCAAACCGTCTGGTCTGGCGCGCCGACCCCGGAGGCCGCCAATGGATAAGCTCGAAATCAAAGCAGCTTTCACTGTCTCCGACGCCGGAGAGATCACCGGCATCGCCTGGCCGTTCGGTTCGCCGGACAGCGTCGGCGACATCATCCACAAGGGTGCCTTCGCGGCATCGGCGGCCCTGCCAATCCTGTTCGAACACGACCCGAACCGCGTTATCGGCAATTGGGAATCGTGCGTTGAGACCGACGCCGGTTTCGAAGTCAAAGGCCGGCTGTTTCTCGACGGCGTTCCACGCGCTCGTGAGGTTCACACCAACATGAAAACCGGCCGGATCAACGGCCTGTCCATCGGCTTTAGGGCCGGTGAAACGAAAGCGCGGCCCGGCGGCGGTCGCGACATCCATTCGTTGCACGTCGCCGAAATCTCGATCGTCGCGAACCCAAGCCATCCCGACGCGAGAATCCTAACCGTCAAATCCAGAGGACTTGTAATGCCCAATGAAAATACGGCACCCGCGCCGGAATATGCGGAACTCGAAAAGAAGGTCGCGGCCGTCGCCGATGAGGTGAAGACCGTCGCCAAGCTCACCGAACGTTTCGACAAGCTCGAAGCGAAGTTCAACCGCCCGGCCGCCGCCAACTCCAATGTCCCGGCGGCCGACAATGACAACGTTCCGCTCGAAACGAAGGCGTTCATTGAGTTCGCTCGCCGTGGCGTCGAGTGCATGGAACAGAAGGCTGTTGCAGCGCTCACCGTCTCGACGGACTCGCAGGGTGGCTATCTGGCGCCGGAAGCCTTCGGCAACGAAATCCTGAAGAGCATCGTCGAGTTCTCGCCGGTTCGCGCCTACGCCAAGGTGACGACGATCGCAGCTCCGGAAATCAAGCTGCCCCGCAAGCTCACCGGCACCGCCGCGACCTGGGTCGCCGAGATCGCCGACCGTTCGCAGTCGGACATGACGTTCGAACAGGCGACGTTCACGCCCTACGAGCTGGCGACCTATGTCGATGTCTCGACCCAGCTTCTGGAAGACAACGCCTACAATCTGGAAGGCGAGCTTGCCGCCGACCTGGGCGAGGCGTTCGGCAAAACCGAAGCCACGGCCTTTGTCAGCGGTGACGGCACCGGCAAGCCGAAGGGCCTGCTCACGGCAACCGGCATCGCCGAAGTGAAGACGGGGAACGCCTCGACGCTTGGCACCGACCCGGCCGCAACAATCATCGGCATGTTCCACAAGGTTCCGTCTGTCGTCGCCCAGAATGGCGTCTGGCTGATGAACCGCACGACCCTGGGCGCGCTGCGCACCCTGAAGGACGGCACCGGCCGCTTCATCATGCTCGACCCGATCACGGCCGGCGCACCCGTCACGCTGCTTGGCCGCCCGATTGTCGAGATGGTCGATATGCCCGACGTGGCGGCGAACGCCTATCCGATCATGTTCGGCGACCTGTCCGGCTACCGCATCATCGATCGCATCGGCCTGTCCGTTCTGCGTGACCCGTATTCGCAGGCGACGAAGGGCACCGTGCGCTTCCATGCCCGCAAGCGTGTCGGCGGCGACGTGACCAACGCTGACCGCTTCCTGAAGCTGAAGGTGGCGGCCTAACACCTATGCGGCTCGCAAACGACATCATCGCAATTCCGCACGGCTCCGCTCATGCCGTGCGCTTGCGGCCGTCCTTGCGGGCCGCTGTCCGCCTGCACGCCAAGCACGACTTGCGCAAGCTGGTGGAAGGAATCGGCGAGGGCCATCTTGGCATCATCGCCGATATCATCATGCAAGGCACGGACGCGGACACCGCCGCTGTCATCATCAACCGCATTACGTTTGAAGGTATTCGCGAGCTTGGTGCTCTGGTCGAGCCGCTGTCCGACTTCGCTTTCGCCCTGCTTGGCGTCGACCGCAAAGAGGCCGAAGCGACCGCCGAACGTGCGGCCAAGACGCCCGACACTTCCGACTGGATTGGTCCGCACCTCGAACGGCTGTTCGAGATCGGCACGGGCTGGCTTGGCTGGTCGCCGGCCGACACCTGGGCCGCAACTCCGACTGAAATCATGATCGCCCAGCGTGGCCTCATCGCCAGGCTGAAGGCCGTCAACGGCGTCAAGGATGACGAGAGGCCCGAAAGCGACCCACTCGAAGAGATCGCCCCTGAGAAAGTCCGGGAAGGTCTGGCCAAGTTGCGTGGCTTGGCTGGGTAGGGAACATGCCAATTCGTCCGCCTCGCATTTGCTCTTGCGGCAAGGTTGTCGCTTCCGGCGAGCGCTGTGCTTGCCAGGTTGTGCGCGACCGTGAACGCAAGGCCCGCTTCGATCGCACCAGGCCAAGCGCCCGCGCACGCGGCTACACCGTCGCTTGGGAGAAAGCCCGCGTCGAGTTCCTGGCCGCTCACCCTGTTTGCCGGTTCTGCCCAGAGGCGGCCAACGTGGTGGATCACATCAAGCCGCACCGTGGCGACATGCGCCTGTTCTGGAACCGGTCGAACTGGCAACCGCTCTGCACGCGCTGCCATTCCAGCATCAAGCAGAGCCGGGAGCGCTGACACATGGCTGACGCAACTAGGCTCTGGGTCAAGGTCATCCTTCAAGCCACCCAGGATGCGCTGCAGGACAAACGCGAGCGCGATTGGTTTAGGCTGTCCAATCCCGATTTCGTTGAAGTCTGCAACCTCGCCGGCCTTGATCCCGACGACGTGGCCGAACGCGCCACCGATGCATTCAGTAGGGCTGACAAGGCCGAATCCACCGGCGTCAAGATCGCGCGCCAGTCCAAGCGCACTGGCCCCAAGCCCAAGCTACACACGATCGACGGTCAATCGAAGACCTATCGCGAATGGGCCGATCATCTAGGCATTGGCCTCGCCACTCTCATGGCGCGGCTAAAAGATGGTCGCACGGTTGCCGATGCGGTTGCCATGGGTGGACCGAGAAGGCGCACGCCGGCCGGCGATGACCGGGGGGTGGTCGCCAATTTCCCTGGTGCGTCGGGGACCGGCGGGGGGAGCGTCGCGCAAGAGCGCGCGCAAATAGAGTTTTCTGCAAACCCCGAAAAAGTGGTGCCATGACCATCGTTACGCCGGCCGAATTGAAGGCCCATTCGAATCTGTCCATTTCGTCGGACGCTGGCACCCAGCACGGCCGAACACCTGTCTTCGTTCTGGCCGATGAGCTTCACGCCTGGAAAAAGCGTGACCTTTGGGACGTGTTGCGCTCCGGGCTGCCGAAGACCAAGGGCGCGCTCGTCGTGATCGCCACGACGGCCGGCCGTGGCCAGGACAACGTCGCTCATGAACTCTACGATTACGCGTGCAAGGTCGCTCGCGGTGACATCGACGATCCTGCGTTCTTGCCCATCCTCTTTGAGGCTCCCCGCGATTGCGATTGGCGCGACGAAGCCGTTTGGGAATACGTCAATCCCGGCCTCGCTTGCGGTTACCCCGACATAGAAGGCCTCCGCCAGCTCGCGCGCGAAGCAGAAAACCGCCCAGGCGACCGTGAAGCGTTCCGCCAGCTTCACCTCAATATCTGGCTGGACCATTCAACTTCGCCGTTCGTCGACATGGCCGTTTATGACCAGGGTAGGGCACAAGTCGACCTCGACGCGCTGCGCGGACTGCCGTGCTGGCTTGCTGTCGACCTTTCGAGCACGACCGACCTGACCGCCATTGTTGCGGCCTGGCGCGGCGATGACGGCGGCTACATCGTTCACCCATGGTTCTATTGCCCAGCCGATAATCTTCGGCGACGTGCCGAGATCGACGGCGTCCCGTATCCGCGCTGGCGCGACGAAGGTCACATCACTCCTACGCCCGGCAGCGTGGTCGACTACGACTTCGTCGAAGAACGTATCCGCGACCTTTGCGCCGAATTCGACGTGCAAGAGATCGCCTTTGACCCGCACATGGCGCGCCAGACCATGACCCGGCTCATCGCCGATGGCCTGCCGGCCGTCGAGATGCGCCAGGGCTGGGTCACGATGGCGCCGGCTATCAAAGAGCTTGAACGTGCGATCATCGCCGGCAAGTTCCAGCACGGCGCGCACCCGGTCTTGCGCTGGAACTTCTCCAATATTGCTGTCGAGACTGACAAGGCCGGCAACAAGACCTTCCACAAGGGCAAGAGCACCGACCGCATCGACGGCGCCCAGGCGGCGGCGATGGCCGTTGGTCGTGCCTTTGCCGGCGAAACCCGAACATCCGCATACAACTCGCCGGACAATCCCGGCCTGTTCATCTTTTGAGGATCACCCATGGCTGATGAAGAACGCCTTGTAGTCGCCCTTGAAGCCCGCATCCGCGATTTCGAGCGCAACATGCAACGCGCGAGCCGCACGGCGGGCCAACAGTTCGGCAGCATCGAAGCTCGTGCCAAGGTGTCCGCTGCCCGTCTGGAGTCTTCCTTCGCGGCCGTGTCGGGTCGCATTGGTGCCGGGCTGAAAGGGCTTGGCGCAGGCATCCTCGCCGGCTTCAGTCTCCAAAACGCTCAACGACTGATCGACCAGGCCACGCGGATCTCGAACGCCTTGAAGGTCGCCGGGCTGTCCGCTGAAGATCTCACGAAGGTCTATGACCAGCTCTATGCGTCCGCCCAGCGCAACGGCGCGCCGATCGAGGCGCTTGTCACGCTTTACGGTCGCGCGGCCCAGCAACAGCGTGAGCTTGGCGTTTCGTCCGGCCAGTTGCTCACCTTCACCGATGACGTCGCGGTCGCGCTTCGGGTCGCTGGCACGAACGCCGGTCAGGCTTCTGGCGCTCTGCTTCAGCTCGGCCAGGCGCTCGGCTCTGGCACGGTTCACGCCGAAGAGTTCAACAGCATCCTCGAAGGCGTTCCCACGATCGCCCAGGCGGCAGCGGCCGGCATCAAGGAAGCTGGCGGCAGTGTCGCGGCGCTCAAACAACTGGTCGTCGACGGTAAGGTGTCTTCGAAAGCGTTCTTCGATGGGTTCGCGGCTGGTGCTTCTACCCTTCAGGAGAAGGTCAGAGGCGCAACCATGACGACCAGCCAGGGCTTCACTCTACTGGGCAACAGCCTTGTGCGCGCGGCCGGCCGCTTCGACACGTCGACCGAAGCCAGCAAGCGCTTCGGCGCGTCCCTGGGGCAGCTTGCCGCCTACGTCGATCAACTGAACCTCGACACCATTCTGAGCGGCCTCGACACCGTCGCCGCCAAGCTCAACTACGTCAACGACCTGACCCAGAGCTGGGGCGAGGCGATCGGGCGCGTCACCGGCGCCGAGAACTTCGGCAAATGGCTTGCCGGGACCAAAGTAGGCGAGGCGATCGGCATGACGTCGCCGGCTGGCATTCGCGACCGCATGGCCGGCGACGTTCCACAGGCCGACGCAGTGGTTCAAGAGTGGGCGCGCAGGCACTACGGCAACGACGCTGCTACCTCGACGACGCCGAAGACCGACCGGTTGCCGGCGGCATCGAAGGCAGAACCGATCGCCCTTGCTGACTATCCGGTGACTGGTGGAAGCGGCAAGAGCAAGGGCGGCACCAAGGCAAAAGGCCCCGACGACTTCGAGCGCGAGATCGCCCAGACGCAACGGCGCATCGCTGCCCTACAGGCTGAGACGGCCGCCCAGGCTGGTGTTAATCCGCTGGTCGATGACTACGGCCGCGCGGCCGACGTCGCCCGCGTCAAGCAAGAGCTTCTGAACGCCGCCCAGCAAGCGAACGTCGAGATCACGCCTGAAGTGGCGGCGAAAATCGACGGGCTTGCCGGCAGCTACGCTGATGCCAGCGTTGAGGCTCGGAAGCTCGCCGATGAACAGGATAAGGCCCGCGAGAACGCTGCCGATTGGGCCTCCTTGGAGAGGGACGCCGTTGGCGGTTTCATCAACGACCTTCGCCACGGGAAGAGTGCCGCCGAAGCTCTGGCGAACGCTCTCGACAAGGTCGTCGACAAGCTGCTCGACATGGCGCTCAACTCGCTCTTCACGAGTGGTGGAGGTGGCCTGCTCGGCGGCCTGTTCTCGTTCCTGGGCTTCAGGGACGGCGGCTATGTGCAGGCATTCGCCGATGGAGGCCATGTGCGCGGCCCAGGCGGCCCGCGAAGCGACAAGGTCCCCGCCTGGCTGTCCGATGGCGAGTATGTCGTCAACGCCGCCTCGACGGCCAAGCACCGGGCGCTTGTCGAGGCCATCAATAGCGACAACGTGCCAGCGCTGGCTTCTGGCGACGCGCTCGACGGCGGCACCGTTGGCAGGCTTCACCGCCCGGCGAACGACAACGTCGTCAACACCTTCAACCTGCCGGTGAGTGTCACCGTGAACGCCCAGGGCGGAGATCCAGCCCAAAATGCCGACCTCGCCCGCCAGACGGCCCGCCAGACGCAAGAGGCGGTGCGCCAGGTGGTTATCAGCGAGCTTCAGACGCAGATGAGGCCAGGCGGAATCATGGTAGGCCGTGGTCGCTATTGAGTCTGAAGCAGACTCAGTCACCAAGGATGCATAATAAATACCAGATATTAGAATATTGAGGGGAGAGAGTGCCTATAGACGCATGAATAAGGTTGGCGTCTCTTTCCTGTCTAATGTTGCTTACGGAAAGAGACTCAATTGTAGATGACAACGCAACTGACGTCGTCTCAAGTATTCCTTTTTTTATTATCTTATAGTCGGTCGAGCTATCGTTGTAAAAAGACGATTTACTGATGACGGTAAATTTATCGGTAAATTCATAAATCTCGAACGATTTATTCTTATTTTGTTCAACGAAAGATTCGTCGTAATTGACGCTGCCTGCCTTGGTGGCGAAAAAATCATCAACCGAACATCGAAGATGATCGCCTTTGGCAGCGTAGGCCCCGGTGCAATAGATCAAAGCCCCAAGGATTGTGACGCATGTCTTCAAGAACACCATTCTAAACCTCCCCCGAAATCCCACTAAGTCGGCACGGTTTCTTTTATAGGCCACGGGTTCCGCCATCGGCGGGGTGCCGGAGGATGTTTTATGTCAGAAATCCTCTGGTCGGCTTCGTATAATAGTTAAATAATCAAAAGAAGAAATATAAATATATACGAAACCGGCCAGAGGATTTCTGACACCCTTTCTTCCAACCCATCCTCCGGCGCCCCGCCGAAGGCGGAATAACCTCCGGCTTGGAAGAAACCGTGCCGTTCGCCTCTCACATTGTTGCGGCCTGTAACAATGGTTGAGTCAACCCTGACCGACTGCCGGCAACCGCCCTGCCTATAACTACAGGCGCGCGCATGGCCGCGCCGACCCATGCCCGAGAGGACAAGCCCTGATGGATCGATCCCTCACCGATGACGAAATGGGAGCGCGGTTCTTGCACAACGTCGCTCTGCTCGATGACGACGACTTCAATCCCGGCACACCGCTGCCAGAGACCGCCAGCGACACGCCGGAGGACGTCGACCCGGTCATGGCGGCACTCGATGATCTGGACACACCTTTGACGGCCGAGCAGGAGTTCAGGATTCGACATGCGCCGCCATCCCCTTGCCAACCCCCGCCCGAGCGCTCGCCGCTTGCCGAACGGAAGCAGGCGCGCCTCGACACGATCAAGCGGATGACATCGAGATACCAGCCCGGTGGTGCCGTCTGGCAGGACGACAATCCCGCGCCGTCGTCCCATGCCAAGTGGTTGGAAGACCGCGAGCAGTGGCGCGCACGTCGAGCCGGGTTGGAGCGCAAACGATACGCGGACAGGAAAGACCGGGAGGAGGCGGAAGCGAAAGCCGCCGGCCGACCCTTCCGGCGGCACCAGTCACTCGCCGGCATGACGCCCGAGGAACGCAAGGCTCGCAAGGCCGAGCAGGACTTACAGGCACAGCACCGCCGTCGAGCTAAGAAGCGCTAGTCCTGCGACAGCCCGTCGCACCCACTTCAACCGACCAGCCGACGGCGCGCTGCCTATAACGACGACCACGGTTCTGGTCAGAACCGGATTCCTCCCTTGTGTCCAAGCCCGGCCGTCACCAACTCCTCGACGCGCCGGGCTTTTTTATGGACAGGTAAGTCAGTGATAACTTACTGTTTTTATTGTATTTTTTGATTGACAGGCCTCGCTGAACGATTCACCTTCCGTCGTCAAATCACACAACCAAGGAGTTGGAATTGGACCACTATCTCGACACTGAATTGTATAACCGGCTGCTCGATCGCGTGGCCGGGCCGCATGATCCCGACGCCCAAGGCTGGACCCGGCGCGATGAGGTCATGCAGGCGCTTGGCGACGCCGGTATCTGGCCTTCGTCGATCTTGGACGATCGGCCGACGGCAAACTGCCTTGACCTCGACCATCTGGCATCTAGCGCCGCGTCTGTGACGGCCGGTGATGGCGGACAAGTGGCGAGGGGGCTTTCGGACGCATTCACCGGCGGAATGCCGGCTGACGCCGTTCCGGTGACCAGCAGGGCGGTAACGGGCCGCATGAGCGACCTTCCGGATGTGCTGGCAGGATTTGGTCTAGGGGGCGGCGCACAGTGATCTTGGACGAAGAGGTGCAGCGCGACCTTGCCGAGCTAGAGGCGCGGTGTCAGGCGGATGAAGATCGAAAGCACCTCGCGAGCATCAAGCGCACCCTGAAGGCCATGGAGCGCGGTCAGGCTCGGTTGCTGGCGAAGCTGAACAAGTTGCCCAGGCGGTCAGCCGACTGACACGTAAGCAGAGGCGCGGAAACCTGCTCCGCGCCTCTAGCCGCCTTCGGCAGCGCGCCGTTCCTCTCTTCGTTTCTTGGCCGCTTCTATCCGCCCCGGCACCGTATAAAGTCGCGTTAGCAACTGCTGAGTGAAGTCCTGCAAATCAAGCGCATCCGCCCTGGAAAGTGTGCCGTCATGGGCTCCATCGTTTCCGTCTTGATGCACCGCTTCCGCAAGTTCTTCGAGTTCAACGGGCAGCACCTTGTTTTCGAACATCCATTTCAGCCGGAGGCCCAACGACCGTCGGACGGCTTTTGAGGGTTCCGGGTTATCTTCTGGTGGTAGAAGTGACTTGGTAGCGAGATCGATCACAGACCGGAACATAGTCCCCGCCGCGTTCCAGCATTCGACGGAAGCACATGTAGCCCCTTCCTTGAAAATCGCCGAAATGTCTTTTGGAGTAAAGTCTGGTGCCAGTTCGACCGCGCGGTCCCGAAGCGTCACATATCCCGGGATATTCATAAAGTCGTTTAGATAGCCCGCCCTTTTCACCAAAGCGCCCGGTGCCCGGATTTCTTCCCGAACGTTATGGTCCTTGTTGTCGCAAATGAAGATAGTGCCGGTATGGCAATGACGGCATATCGAATAGAGTTCAAAGCGCTCGACCCAATTCGCTTGCACAATTCCCAGCGAGTTCTGACCTTGCACATCAAAGGTCGAATTCTTGGTGCTGCACCGTGGGCAGTCTGTCATAAGCAACGCCATGCTGGTCTCGTCCCTGGCTGTTTCCCTGAGGCGACATCTGCCGGAATCGGCTTGCCTCTGCAACTGTTTCAGCATCATTTGAGGCGCGGATCACTTTTGAGCCGTTTCATTGGCTTGGGGGCTTACATGGGGACCAAGAAGGCCAGGCAGTTTTGCCCGGAAGAGAAACGAATCGTGCTTGGCGAAAAGCAGACGCCAAATCACATCTCGCACCTGCTGCTATCGATAGCGACCTCTGGCGTTTGGGTTGCCGATCTGGTTGCTTGTCGCCATGTTCGGCGGTGGTCGCTATAGATGCCCATCATGTGGCGCCGCTACGCGCGGCTACACCACGCGTAGGGACAGGCGCGAGATGGGTGAAGCGTAAGCTGAAGAGGGTGCTTGGATGGGAACTGAACTAACGCCGAGTCCGGAAGTAACGCTTCTAAAAAGTGAGATGGAGGCTGCAGCCGCCCGCGTTGCGGAAAGGGCGATGAACACGACCATTGATGGCGTGTCAGGCATTCTGGGCGATTTGTTCGGGGGATGGTTTGGCGACGGCTTGAAGCAATGGCGAACTCGAAGGCTCGTCGATACCCTTATCAAGACGAAAGATCATTTGGAGGCGGCTGGAATACCCATCGAAAATGCGAAGTCGCTCCCGATGGGGGAGCTTTACGCGATCTTTGAGGGGTGCTCTAAGCAAGAGGACGCGTCACTCGCAGACATGTGGTCGGCCCTACTCGCGAACGCGATGAACCCGAACAATGAAAAATACATCGATCCATCATTCTCGCGAATACTCGGCAATTTAAGCGGTCTTGATGCTGTTATCCTTAACTATATGAAGGAATATGAAGAAAATCTAACGGAAATTCAACAAAAGCACAGAGAGCTTTCATCTGAATATAGGAAAGTGGGAAAACCGAACTCTGAAAGCGCCAAGGTATTTCAGCATAAGATCTCTGATCTTGACAAGGAATTTTCAAAACTAACGTCTGGGATCTATAAATCAAAATTCGATGGGTTTTCAGAAGAAAACATATCTTATTCAATCAGCAACTTGCTGAGGACTGGCCTTATATACCTGCCAGAGGATCGAATACCAGAGCCACTTATTCAAGTTGGACTTCTTGGAGGAAGCCGGGGTCAACTAGTCGCCGACGATCGGGGACTTCGATTGTATCTAAAGCAAATGAGGGATCTTGCTGGCGACGCAATTGAAAAGCGAAGCACCCTGCAAAAGCTTGTCATCGACGGCAATTCCGATTGGCGCTACGCCGCGCCAATTTACTCCCTTTCGGGTCTGGCGAAGCGCTTCTTGGCGGCGTGTTCGGCTAATCGGTGAGTTCTCTCCACAGACCGTGAGCCGAAAAGGTCAATTTCCATAGGCGCGGGAGCTAATAAAAGGTGCTAACGAGCGCTGCTAATGTGAAAAGCTAAGTAGCTGATTTTGCTGAGAAAAAATACTTGGCTGGGGAACCTGGATTCGAACCAGGACTAACGGAGTCAGAGTCCGCTGGTCTACCGTTAACCTATTCCCCAGCAGGCGCGTCTGGTAACGCGCGAAGCGGGCGGCTCAAGCGCCGCGAGCGCTGCCTTGTAGCCGCCGCTCGAAAATAGTCAACCCCGCGCCGCAGTTCAATCGCTGCCTTTTTTCATTGGCGCGGCGAGGGCGCGCCTGGGAGGCTCAGCCCTTGCCGCGGCTGTATTGCGAATGCTCGAAGAGCAGCACCATGCAGAGGCCGATCAGCAGCGGGATGATCAGGTAGAACAGGCGGAAGACAAGCAGTGCCGCCAGCACGCCAACCGGGTCCATGTCCGAAAAGCCGGTGAGGAAGACGACCTCGAACACGCCGAGCGCGCCCGGCGCATGCGACAGCAAGCCCACCGAGAAGGACACCATAAACACGCCGAGCACGACGAAATAGCCGGGATTGCCGGCCGCCGGCAGGGCGAAGTAGATGATCGCCGCCGCCGCCAGCAGCTCGACCGGGCCGACCAGCAATTGCCGCGCGACGATCGACAGCGCCGGATAATGCAGCTGGAAGCTGCCGATCTTGAGCGGCTTCAGATGCAGCCAGCTGCCGAAGACATAGGCCCCGACCAGGATCAGCATGGCAAGGCCGGCGGCTATCGCCGGCCCGTGATGCGGGGCGCCGGAGAAGCGGTCGATGATCTGAGGCTCCAGCACCAGCACGAGCCCTGCGACAAGCAGGCTGGAGAGCACGAAGGTGATCCAGCAGATCGCCACCAGCACGCCGACATCCTGGCCGGTAAGGCCCCTCGTGCCATAGGCGCGGTAGCGGATCACCGCGCCCGAAATCACAGAGCCGCCGATATTATGCGACAGCGCGTAGGTGGTGAAGGAGCACAGGGTGACGAACAGCCACGACACTTTCTTGCCGATATGGAGGAGCGCGATGTGGTCGTAGCCGGCGAGCGAGGCGTAGGCGACGACCGAGCTCAGCGCCGCCAGGATCCAGCCGCGCGGCGGAATGGCGGTGATGCCGTCCCACACATCGTCGATCGAGATGCCGCGCAGTTCGTGAATGAGCAGCCAGAGCGAGAACACCACGGCCGCGATGCCGATGACCGGCCAGAAATACCGCCTCCAGTTCATGGCGAGATCGTCATGCGTTTGCTGCTCATGGGTTTCTGTTGCCCGGCCCTCGATCCCTCTTTCTGAGACATGCCCGATCGAAGCCGGCTATTCAACCGCGATGACATTGCCTCGACGTCACGTCGCCAAAAATCGGACCATGCGCTCTTGGTGATTGTCAAACGCGCTGCTAGTCTGTCGGCAACTTGAAACAAATCGAGGTGCCTGCTGCGTCCTTCCGGTTCGCGCGGCGCCGGAAGGAATTGAAGTGGAAGACCACGACACCGGCGTCGGCGCGTCGGAAGTGGGCATGTCTGGGGCGTCGCCGGGGCAACCGGCCGGCCCGTCCGCAGGGCGATTCAGCCGCAATGCGGGTGCGCATGCAAGACATGCCGACCATCAAGCCGAGCACCAGAAGGGCGAGAACCAAAAGGGCAAGACGCGCAAGCGCCGCAAGCGCAGGCGTGGTCGCAAGGTTTTCGTGCGCGACGAGAACGGCGCCATATCGCACGCTGCGCCCGCCGCCACTCCAGCAAGCCGCGCGCCCGAGCCGGCGCCGGTTGTGCCTCAGCCGCGGCCGCCGGTTTCAACCGTGCCGCGTCCGCCGCTGCAGGAACTGCCGGTGTTCGCCGCGCTCGATCTCGGCACCAACAATTGCCGGCTGCTGGTCGCGGTGCCCGGCCGCCACGGCCAGTTCCGCGTCATCGACGCCTTCTCGCGCATCGTCAGGCTGGGCGAGGGGCTCTCCGCCAGTGGCCGGCTCGGCCAGGCCGCCATGGACCGCGCCGTCGAGGCGCTGAAAATCTGCGGTGACAAGCTGCGCAACCGCAAGGTCAGAAAGGCGAGGCTGATCGCCACCGAGGCCTGCCGCTCCGCCGAAAACGGCGTCGAGTTCCTCGAACGCGTCGAGCGCGAGGCAGGGCTGAAGCTGGAGATCATCGACCGCCAGACCGAGGCCAGGCTCGCGGTCTCCGGCTGCGGCTC
This sequence comes from Mesorhizobium sp. ORS 3324, assembly GCA_000824825.2. Lineage (GTDB taxonomy): Bacteria > Pseudomonadota > Alphaproteobacteria > Rhizobiales > Rhizobiaceae > Mesorhizobium. The sequence continues at coordinate 1,540 of LM655224.1, read as the reverse complement.
GCTGGTCGAGCGCGACACGCGCGGCGTGGTGCTGTTCGACATCGGCGGCGGTTCGTCCGAAATCGCGCTGATCGACCTCACCCGCGGCCAGCGCTCGCCGCGGCTTGCCAACCATATCGTCTCCTGGACGTCGCTGCCCGTGGGGGTCGTCTCGCTCGCCGAGCGTTTCGGCGGCCGCACGGTGACGCGCGAGACCTTCACCGCCATGGTCGATGATGTGGCGGTACGGCTACGAGCCTTCGACGGGCGCGACCGGCTCGCGCATGTGCTCGCCAGCCCCCATTTCCATCTGCTCGGCACCTCCGGCACGGTGACGACGCTCGCCGGCGTCCATCTCGATCTCGAGCGCTACGATCGCCGCCGGGTCGACGGGCTATGGATGGACCGCACGAGCGTCGACCGCATGGTGGAAAAACTGATCGGCTGGGATTTCCAGCAGCGCGTCGCCAATCCCTGCATCGGCGCCGACCGCGCCGACCTTGTGCTCGCCGGCTGCGCCATCCTGGAAGCGATCCGCAGCGTGTGGCCGTCCGAGCGCTTGCGCGTCGCCGACCGCGGCCTGCGCGAAGGCATATTGAGCGAGCTGATGGCCGACGACGGCGTCTGGCGTCATGACGGGCGTCGCTAGCAATTCCAGCAAAAGCACGCAGCGGTTTTGCGTCCGGATTGCTTGAAGACAAGGGGTGAGCATGATCCCAAAAAGTGGAATCCGGTTTTTGGAAAAGATCATGCGCAAAAGAGAACGTCGATGACGAAAAAGCCGGAAAAGCCGGGTTCGGCCGGTATGCGTGTGCTGAAGACCAGGATCAAGAAGAAGAGCGGCCTGAAGGACTCTTCGCGCCGCTGGCTCGAGCGCCACATGAACGATCCCTATGTGCAGCGCTCCAAGGCCGACGGCTATCGCTCTCGCGCCGCCTACAAGCTGATCGAGATCGACGACAAGCACCATCTCTTGAAGCCCGGCATGAAGGTGATCGACCTCGGCGCCGCTCCCGGCGGCTGGTGCCAGGTGGCGGCTGCGCGCACCAAGTCGAGCGCCGAAAATCCGCATGTCGTCGGCATCGACTATCTCGAGATGGACGCGGTGCCGGGCGCCGTCATCCTGCAGATCGATTTCCTCGACCCCGAAGCGCCGCAAAAGCTGTCCGAAGCGCTCGGCGGCCAGCCGGACGTCGTGCTGTCCGACATGGCCGCGCCCACCACCGGTCACCGCCGCACCGACCACCTGCGCACCATGCATCTGTGCGAAGTGGCGGCCGAGTTCGCGCTTCATGTGCTGAAGCCCGGCGGACATTTCCTCGCCAAGACCTTTCAGGGCGGCGCCGAGAACGAATTGCTCTCGCGGCTGAAGCAGAACTTCCGCTCGGTCCACCACGTGAAGCCGCCGGCTTCGAGGGATGAGTCAGTGGAGCTTTATCTGCTGGCGAAGGAGTTTAAGGGGTAGCTCTCCCCCTTCTCCCACAAGGGTGTTTGGACCGGGGACATCGCGAACAGGTGTGCGAGGACATCGCGAACAGTTTGCATGCTATCGAGCCAAGGT
>LM655222.1 GCA_000824825.2 Mesorhizobium sp. ORS 3324 | reverse complement strand
TCTCCCACAAGGGGAGAAGGACGGGCGCCCCCTATGACATCAGCGGCATCGGGCCCTTTAACGCCTCGGCCAGCGCGTCGCGGAACACCGCGATCGGCCGCGCCAGCCTCCCCGCGGGCGGGCGGTGGAGCAGCCAGCAGCGCACCTGCGGGCGGAAGCCGGGGCAGTCGACCACCTCGACCGCATCGCGCCACGGGCTGCCGGACAGCGCTCCGGGCGTGACGACGCCGATGCCGTGGCCGCGCGCCACCAGCGACATGCGCAAGTCGGCGCCCTGCGCCTCGACGCCGACATGGAAGGGCAGCCGCGCCACCTCGAAGCGGTGGCGGATGAAGGCGCGAAAGCCGCATCCGGTCTCGTTCAGCACCCAGGGGTAGCGCGCAAGATCGGTGAGCTCGGCCGGCTTCGGCACGCCAAGACCGGGCGAGGCCACCAAAAACACCGACTGCACGCCGAGGTCATCGCCGGCGAGCTCGGGCGGCGGCGCGACGCCGTCGGCAAGGCAGACGGCGACCGCGTCGATCTCGCTGTGCAGCACCTGCTCCACCAGGCGCGGCGACAGGCTGGAGGTGATCTTGAGCGTCAGTTGCGGGAAGGCCGCGCGCAAGCTGTCCAGCGGCTCGGAGAGCGCGCTGGTCGACAGATAGGGCATGATGCCCAACCGGAACTCGCCCCTCACCTCGCCGGCCGGCGAGACGCCCGCCTTCAGGTCCTCCAGCGAGCGCAGCACGCGGCGGCCATGCTCATAGGCCTCACGGCCCGAAGCAGTCGGCTTCAGCGGCTTCGACTGGCGGTCGAGCAAGGGCGTGGCCAGCCGCTCCTCGAGATTCTGGATGCGGCGCGTCACGCCGGGCTGGGTAAGGTTGAGCCTGGCCGAGGCGCCGACGATGGAGCCGGTCTCGACGACGGCGACGAAGGCCTCGAGATCGTGGATGTTCATGCGTAACTCGCATAATCATTATCATGTCAATTCAATTGTAGCATTATGATCGATCGCAATAAAGTCCTCGACGGATATGCAAACCGCGAGGATCTTTCATGCACGGAACCAATGATGCCGAAATCGCTGCGGCCGAATTCGACGAGCGACCCCGAACCGGCGTCGGCACCATCACAGGGTCGCAGACGCTGCTGTTTGCCGCCTCGGTCGGCATCATCGTCACCTCTTCGCGCCGCAGACGCTGGTGGGGCTGATCGGCCCATCGCTGGGCGCCGCGGCGTCGGAGAGCGGGCTGGTCTCGATGGCCACCCTGCTCGGCTATGCCGCAGGGCTGTTCTTCCTGGTGCCGCTGTCGGACCTCGTCGAGAACCGCGTTCTGGTGCTGCGCATGCTTTGCGTCGCCGCACTCGCCGCGGCGATCGCCTCACTCGCACCGTCTGCAAGCGCGCTGCTTGCCGTGCTGTTCGTGCTCGGCGCCGCCTGCTCCTGCATCCAGGTGCTGGTGCCTGTCGCAGCCTCGATGGCGCCGCCCGGACAGGACGGGCGCGTCATCGGCGACGTGATGAGCGGGCTGATGGTCGGCATTTTGCTCTCGCGCCCGCTCGCCAGCCTTGTCGCAGACGCTTTCGGCTGGCGCGCCTTTTATGGCATCAGCGCCGGCGCGCTGGCGCTGCTCGCCATGCTGCTCGGGCTCGCTCTGCCCCGGCGGCGGCCGCTGGCGCATGCGACCTACGCGGCGCTGCTCGCATCGCTGTTTGAGCTGTTGCGCCAGGAGCCGGTGCTGCGCCGTCGTGCGCTGACGGCGAGCCTGGTGATGGCGGCCTTCAGCGTGTTCTGGACCGCCGTGGCGCTCAGGCTTGCTGCACCGCCATTCGATCTCGGCGAGAAGGGCATCGCGCTGTTCGCGCTGGCCGGCGCCGGCGGCGCCGCGGTAACGCCGCTTTTCGGCCGGGCCGGCGACCGCGGCTTGACCCGGCCGGCGCTAGTCGCTTGCCATCTCTGCCTGAGCGCGGCGCTCGGGCTTGCGGCATGGGCGGGCGCGGCACAGGCAGGCAGTTCATGGTGGCCGCTGGTGCTGATGGGTATCAGCGCCGTACTGCTCGATGTCGGCGTCACCGGCGACCAGACGCTCGGCCGCCGCGCCGTCAATCTGCTGCAGCCGAAAGCGCGGGGCAGGCTTAACGGGCTCTTCGTCGGCATCTTCTTCATCGGCGGAGCGATCGGGTCGCTGCTGGCGGGAATTGCCTGGGCGTGCGGCGGGTGGAATGCGGTCTGCGCGGCGGGGATGGTGTTTGGGGCGATGGCGCTGGTGGTGGATTGGGTGGAGTAGCGCGACCTCCCCTTCTCCCCTTTGTTTGGACCGGGGACATCGC
>LM655221.1:303-2508 GCA_000824825.2 Mesorhizobium sp. ORS 3324 | reverse complement strand
GACGGCTTGGCACATTTCCACCTGGGCAAGATCTTCCGGCTGCGCACCTTCATCTATCTCGGCACATGGTTGGCGATCGGGCTGGTGCTCGTCTATTCGCTGCTGACGCGCGAGCGGCTGGAGCTGAACGTCCTGCATGACAGGAACCCGCAATTCGTGAGGCTTTCGGACGGCGCGATCCGCAACGGCTACACAGTCAAGCTGCTCAACATGATACCCGAGCCGAGGACGATCGAGGTCACGCTGGAAGGCCTCGACGGCGCCGAAATGAGCATCGTCGGCATCGACCAGGCCCCGAGCCGCTCATTCTCCGTTCCGGTCGAACCCGACCGGCTGAAGACGCTGAAGGTCTTCGTTCGGCAACCGGCAGGCCAGATCAAGAAGCCGGTGCAAAGCTTCGAATTCCGCATCGAGGACAAGGCGAGTTCTGAATCCGCCGAATACACCGCCAACTTCAACGCGCCGGAGAACGGCAGATGAGCACCGATACGCATAAGCGGCGCGAGTTCACCGGCAGGCACATGCTGATTGTCATCGTCAGCTTTTTCGCGGTGGTGATCGGGGTGAACGTCACCATGGCAACCCTCGCCCGAAAGAGCTGGACAGGTCTTGTCGTCGAGAACACCTACGTTGCCAGCCAGCAGTTCAATGAGGAAGCAAGGAAGGGAAGAGCGCAGGCCGCGCTCGGTTGGAAAGGCAAGCTGACCATCGCCTCCGGCGAGGTCCGCTACGGTCTTGTCGACCCCCAGGGAAAGCCGGTGCCGCTGCACGGCGTCAGGGTGCTGTTTCGGCACCCTGCCTACGAAGCCGAGGACAAGGCTGTGACGCTCGCCGCGTCTTCCAGCGGCTCTCCTGGCGACACCGGCGAATTTATCGCCCGGCACACGCCGAAGGACGGCGTCTGGATCGTCGAGATCGATGCAGACGCGGGGCTCACGTCACCGTTTCGCGATGTCCGCCGCGTCATCATCTCGAACGGAGCCCTGCAATGAGCTGCTGCGCGCCGGGGGCCGAAATGGCATTGGAGGTCGCCAACGCGGCATCGGCAGTGCCCTCCAATGACGAAATCAAGCTGGCCAGCCGTGCGTTGGGCGGTGACAGCCACCAGACGGATTTGTCGGTGCCGGCGGTCCATTGCGGTGGCTGCATCCAGGCGATCGAGGCCGCGCTCGCCAAGCTCGAAAACGTGGAATCCGCGCGCGTCAATCTCTCGACGAAACGCGTGTCGGTCCGCTGGCATGGCGACGAAGTCCCTGCGTTGTTCGCGACGCTTGACCGGTTGGGCTATGAGGCACATCTGTTCGACTCCGAAATCCAAGAGAAGGACAAGATCCTTTCGGAATTGATCCGCGCCGTCGCCGTCGCGGGCTTCGCGGCCGGCAACATCATGCTGCTTTCGGTGTCGGTCTGGTCCGGTGCCGAAGGCGCCACGCGGGATCTGTTTCACTGGATATCTGCGCTGATCGCCATCCCGGCGCTCGCCTTCGCCGGCGGGATCTACTTCCGCTCCGCTGCAAACGCGCTTAGCCACGGCCGCATGAACATGGACGTGCCGATCGCGGTGGGCGTGTCGCTCGCCTACGCGATGAGCCTCTATGAGACCATCAATCACGGCGAGCATGCCTATTTCGACGCCTCGGTCTCGCTGCTTTTCTTCCTGCTGATCGGCCGCACACTGGACCACGTCATGCGCGAGCGCGCGCGAACGGCCGTCAACGGCCTTTCGAGGCTCGCGGCACGCGGCTCGGTGGTGCTGCGGCACGACGGCACGCGCGAATACGTGCCCGTCGCCGAACTCATGCCGGGAATGCGCCTGCTTATTGCGGCCGGAGAGAGGATACCGGTCGACGGCGACATAATCAGCGGAAATTCCGACCTCGATTGCTCGATCGTCTCCGGCGAGAGCGCGCCCAAGGCCGTAGGCACGGGAGCGCGTGTCCAGGCAGGCACGCTCAATCTCACCGGTCCGCTGACGATGCAGGCAACCGCCGCCGCAAAAGACTCTTTCCTGGCGGAGATGGTTCGGCTGATGGAAGCCGCCGAGGGCGGCCGCTCGCGCTACCGGCGGATCGCCGACCGGGTGTCGTCGCTCTATGCGCCCGTCGTCCACCTGGCGGCCTTTGCAACATTCCTCGGCTGGATGGCCGTGTCCGGCGATTGGCATCGCGCTGTCACCATCGCAATCGCCGTGCTCATCATCACGTG
>LM655221.1:0-203 GCA_000824825.2 Mesorhizobium sp. ORS 3324 | reverse complement strand
CTTGGCCGACGCGGATGGGCCGGTTGGAAGGCCCGCACCGGCAGCGAAGGCAAGCTCGGCGGCTATGGCGGCACGGTGCTTTCGAGGAATGGCAGCATCGTCGCATGTTTCGCCTTCGAGGACGCGGCCCGATCGGATGCCAAGGCGGCAATCCAGCAGTTGGAGGGCGCCGGCGTGTCGGTCGATATGCTGTCCGGCGATAC
>LM655220.1 GCA_000824825.2 Mesorhizobium sp. ORS 3324 | reverse complement strand
ATGGCCGAAGTGAAGTCCGATATCGAGATCGCCCGTGCCGCCGACAAGAAACCGATCCAGGAGATCGGCGCCAAGATCGGCATCCCCTACGAGCACCTTTTGCCTTACGGCCACGACAAGGCGAAGGTCTCGGCCGAGTTCATCAGGTCGGTGAAGACCAACAAGGACGGCAAGCTGATCCTGGTCACCGCCATCAACCCGACGCCGGCCGGCGAAGGCAAGACGACGACCACGGTCGGCCTCGGCGACGGCCTCAACCGCATCGGCAAGAAGGCGATCGTGTGCATCCGCGAGGCCTCGCTCGGCCCGAATTTCGGCATGAAGGGCGGCGCGGCCGGCGGCGGCCTCGCCCAGGTCGTGCCGATGGACGACATGAACCTCCACTTCACCGGCGACTTCCACGCCATCACCACGGCGCACAACCTGCTTTCGGCGCTGATCGACAACCACATCTACTGGGGCAACGAGCTCGGCATCGATATCCGCCGCGTCGCCTGGCGCCGCGTCATGGACATGAACGACCGGGCGCTGCGCGAGATCATCTGCTCGCTCGGCGGCGTCGCCAACGGCTTCCCGCGCGAGGCCGGCTTCGACATCACCGTCGCTTCCGAGGTGATGGCGATCCTGTGCCTGGCCACCGACCTCAAGGACCTCGAGAAGCGCCTCGGCGACATCATCGTCGCCTACCGCCGCGACAAGTCGCCGGTCTATGCCCGCGACCTCAAGGCCGACGGCGCCATGGCGGTGCTTCTGAAGGACGCCATCCAGCCCAACCTGGTGCAGACGCTGGAGAACAACCCGGCCTTCGTGCATGGCGGCCCGTTCGCCAACATCGCGCATGGCTGCAACTCGGTGGTCGCCACCACGACGGCGCTCAAGCTTGCCGACTACGTCGTCACCGAAGCCGGCTTCGGCGCCGACCTCGGGGCCGAGAAATTCTTCGACATCAAGTGCCGCAAGGCGGGGCTGAAGCCGGCGGCCGCCGTCATCGTCGCCACCGTGCGCGCCATGAAGATGAATGGCGGCGTCAAGAAGGAAGACCTCGGCAAGGAGAACATCGAGGCGGTGAGGAAAGGCTGCCTCAACCTCGGCCGCCACATCGAGAACGTGAAGCAGTTCGGCGTGCCGGCGGTGGTGGCGATCAACCACTTCACCACCGACACCGAGGCCGAGATCCAGGCGATGAAGGACTTCGTCAAGGCGCAAGGCGCCGAGGCGATCCTGTGCAAGCACTGGGCGCAGGGCTCGGCCGGCATCGAGGACCTGGCCCGCAAGGTGGTCGAGATCGCCGAATCCGGCGCCTCGCAGTTCTCGCCGCTCTATCCCGACGAGATGCCGCTGTTCGAGAAGGTCAACACCATCGTCAAGCGCATCTACCGCGGCGACGAGGCGATCGCCGACAAGTCGATCCGCGACCAGCTGCATGCCTGGGAGCAGGCCGGCTACGGCCACCTGCCGGTGTGCATGGCCAAGACCCAGTACTCGTTCTCGACCGATCCAAACCTGCGCGGCGCGCCGACCGGCCACACCGTGCCGGTGCGCGAGGTCAGGCTTTCGGCCGGCGCCGGCTTCGTCGTCATCATCTGCGGCGAGATCATGACCATGCCCGGCCTGCCCAAGGCGCCGTCCTCGGAAAAGATCTTCCTCAACGAGCAGGGCCAGATCGAAGGCCTGTTCTA
>LM655219.1 GCA_000824825.2 Mesorhizobium sp. ORS 3324 | reverse complement strand
GGAGAGGCTCTGGCGACGCTGGTGGTCAACAAGCTGCGCGGCGGCCTGAAGGTTGCGGCCGTCAAGGCGCCCGGCTTCGGCGATCGCCGCAAGGCGATGCTGGAGGATATTGCCATCCTCACTGGCGGCACCGCGATCTCAGAAGATCTCGGCATCAAGTTGGAGAACGTGACACTGCAGATGCTCGGTCGCGCCAAGAAGGTGGTGATCGAGAAGGAGAACACTACCATCGTCGACGGTGCCGGCTCGAAAAGCGAGATCCAGGGCCGCATCAGCCAGATCAAAGCGCAAATAGCGGAGACTACCTCCGACTACGACAAGGAAAAGCTGCAGGAGCGGCTGGCCAAGCTCGCCGGCGGCGTCGCGGTGATCCGCGTCGGCGGCTCGACCGAGGTCGAAGTCAAGGAACGCAAGGACCGCGTCGACGATGCCATGCACGCGACCCGCGCTGCGGTCGAAGAAGGCATCCTTCCGGGCGGCGGCGTGGCGCTGCTCAGGGCCGCCAAGGTACTGGACAGCTTGCAGGCCGAGAATGAGGACCAGAAGCACGGCGTCGAGATCGTGCGTCGCGCAATCGAGGCGACCGTGCGGCAGATCGCCGAGAACGCCGGTGCGGAAGGCTCGATCATCGTCGGCAAGCTGCGCGAGAAACCGGAATTCGACTACGGCTGGAATGCACAGACTAACGCCTTTGGCGACCTCTATAAGGAAGGCGTCATCGATCCGGTGAAAGTGGTGCGGACCGCGCTCCAGGACGCGGCATCGGTTGCCGGCCTGCTGGTAACGACGGAAGCGATGGTTGCCGAGAAGCCGAAGAAGGAACCCTCGGTTCCGCCGATGCCGGGTGGCGGCATGGACTTCTGATGGGCAACGGCAGTGTCCGCGCCCGGTGGGCGCGGACACTGCTGACAGAGAGAAGAGCCATGAACATGTTGAACTTAAACGCAATCCCTTCGCCGTCACGTGCGGCCACCGATCTGAACTACGAAGCGGACCTGAAGGTCGCACTCGAGCCGGTGCTGGATAATTTACTCGACAGAACCGAGGCTGCGGGTTGGGACCGGCACAAAGCGGCATATACGATATGTTTTTGGCCGCTCGCAAACTCACGGGCACCAAAGCGAGCTCAGAAATCGCACCTTTAGTGAGTTGATGCCCGCCGCGCCACGAAGGTGGCCCGGCGGCTCTGACAATCGAACTGGTGCGCGCCGACACGAAGTGACGGATCGGACAATGGGGTCCGGTCCAGCAATACAGACCCGATAGCAAGCTGGCCGCGCCGAGAGGAGCAATCTACGTTTCGGGGTCGAAACATGACTGTGCGATCGTCAAGTTACATCGGCTTGCTCGCCGCATTCTATGTCGCGCTTACACTAATACCGGCGTACCCGGCCGCAGCCGAGCCCGTGGTCAGCGCCACTACCCAGCGACCGCTGCCGGACGTCCTTGAACAGGTGACGCCTGCGGTGGTCAATATTGCGGTAACCTCGAATGCGCCTGGGCAAACCAATCCGCTCTACAACGATCCCTTCTTCCGGCGCTACTTCAACACGCCTGAGGCGCAGCCCAGGCTGAGCGCCGGTTCCGGCGTCATTGTCGATGCCGAAAAGGGTCTTATCCTGACCAACCACCACGTCATCGCCGATGCCAGTGAGATCTCGGTGACACTCAAGGATCGCCGCCGTTTTAAAGCAGAACTTGTCGGCAGCGATCAGGCGACCGACATCGCCGTGCTCAGGATCAAGGCAAGCAGGCTCACGGCGCTTCCCTTCGGCAACTCCGATTCACTTCGCGTGGGCGATATTGTTGTGGCGATCGGCAATCCATTCGGCCTTGGCCAAACAGTGACCTCAGGGATCGTCAGCGCGCTCGGCCGCAGCGGCATCAACATCGAAGGCTATGAGGATTTTATCCAGACGGATGCCTCGATCAACCCCGGCAATTCCGGCGGGGCGCTTGTAACTGCCGATGGAAAGCTGGTCGGCATAAACACTGCGATCATAGCGCCGGCCGGCGGCAATGTTGGCATTGGCTTTGCAGTTCCGATCGCGATGGTGTCATCGGTGATGAGGCAACTGGTCGACCATGGCGAAGTGCGCCGCGGCCGCATCGGCGTCGCCGTCCAGGACCTCACGCCAGACCTTGGCGATGCACTCAAACTCCTCGACAGTTCGGGCGCCGTCGTCCGCAGCGTCGAAGACGGTTCTCCGGCCGCCAGAGCTGGCCTCCAGGCCGGCGATGTGATCGTCAGTGTCGACAACCATCCAATCTCCAGCTCAGCTGATCTGAGAAACCGCATCGGTCTGACTCCGGTCGGGTCGGATGTGGCCGTCGAATATTTGCGCAATGGTGCCCGCAAGAGCGTGACAATTCATATCGCGCCGGAGAACGCGGCAGCCTCCGCGCCCGCGCTGCCGGATCGTCTGGCAGGCGCGCAGTTCCAGGATGCGGCCGGCAATGTGGTTGTCTCGCGCGTCGAGGAGGACAGCGCCGCCGCCCATGCGGGCTTGCGCGCCGGCGACGTCATTGTTGCGATCAACCGCAAGTCAGTGTCCACAGTGGCCGAACTGAATGCTGCGTTGCGCGAGACAAGCGGGACAATCGCCCTGGATCTGTTTCGCGGTGGGATAAAGTTGTTCCTGGTGGTTCGCTAGGCGGCTCATCGGCAAATTCGATTGGAAAACATGTTCATCGACTGGGAGAAGGAGATGAGGAAAACAGCTCAATGGATCATTGCCGCTGTGGCGGTCGTCGCTACGTTTTGGGATCGGTCCCGAAGTTAGCGCAGCAACAACCGGCCCGGCTTCCTGAATTGACCGGTTTTTGGCTGACAACACCCCATCCGGAATTGGCGATCCCCCGCAAAACCGAAACAATTCCGCTTGCCTTCGTGTGGCCCAATGCGACGGAAGAGGTCAAACTTAAACTGACGCCGCCGCTATCGACGTGAAAGCGCGGTATGGCGCCGAGACCGCCGATCTGTCCCTGACGGTAAAATTGGCGAACGGCCCGAAGGCGAATTGCAGTTGAAGCCCGAGTTGCCGGCGTTGCGCGGTTCAGCGCGCTCGACCTTGACCTTTAAGGTCGAGGTGACCAACAGTGGCGGCGAGGAAGGCATGTTCAATACGCCGCAGTAAGCGTCTCGTTAACGGAAAAGGCCCCCGACGATGCCGGGGCCTTTTGTTGTCGTGGTCTTCCAATAGATCAGAACTTGTAGTTCAGACCAACGCGAACGGTGTGAAAGGCGATCTTGTCCGTGAGAGTGTTGGGGCCAAAGGTGATAACATCCGATTTGCCAAGATCGGTATAGAGATACTCGGATTTGATCGTCCAGTTGGCATTTATGGCGTATTCAGCACCCGCACCGACGGTCCAGCCGGCCTTAGTCTTGGAGCCATTGATTGCTCCATTGTTAATTTCCGTTTTGAAGTGGCCGTAGGCAAGACCGCCCGTACCATAAACCATGAAACGGTCCGCAGGCGTAAAACCGATGCGACCACGCAACGTGCCGAACCGGTCGACCTTCGTTTGCAGGATGGTGATAGGAAACGAAAGGTCGCCCTTGATGTCGGCGGCCTGGAAGTCGGTTTCTACACCATAGACCACCTGGCCGGACTGCCAATTGTAACCAGCCTGGATACCACCCAAAAAGCCGCTTGCGCTGACATCGATCTCAATGGGGCTGGTGTTGGTCGTGTGTTTGAACGTGCCCCAACCGCCGCCCGCGTTCACGCCGATATATGCGCCGGTCCAGTCAAAGGAAGCAGCAACCGGCGCCTCCTGCAGGACGTCGGCGGCGTAGGCAGCGCCGGTAGCAAGGACGAAAGCCGTTGCAAGAATAAGCCGTTTCATGGAGAGCCCCTTTTGGTTGCCAAAAAATTATCTGAGCAACAGCGGCTTGCTTCCGAAGCCTACCGCTTGTCAACGTAACCAGCGCTAAGCCGCAAGCATTTCTTGCAAGAGATGCGCTAAAGCAACACAGGGTGGAGCGTGTGCAGGAGCGATTTGCGCAATTCTCTGAAAGCGCAGCAAGAATTTTAAATACGCTACGCGATGGCGGCTCGCCGGCGTGCCGGCGTTTGACGACCTCTTATGCATTCAAATTTCGCTAAAATGCCCGGAGCCGATCAGCCCACAGCGGCTTTCTGATCGCGTTCGGGAATGTGCATGCGTAACGCCAAAGAGCGGCTGAACTTCATCAAGCCACTGGAGCCCCTCCAGGTCGAGACGCCGCCAGTCAGGACGACTGGTTGCATGAGATCACATACGACGGCTTCCGCACCCAGTTAATTCTCGGCTGGGGGCGGTCGCGCCTTCACCCGCACTGGCATCGATTGGTCTAAGCGGTACTGGCCCGTTATCGACGCGGCCGAAAAGCTACCGGCTAAGGCCTTCACCCTCGACGGCGAGATGATCGCGCCGGATCCGAGGGAACGCCTCTGGTGGCGCGGGCGGCAAGGCAAGGCCGCGAAACCGAAGCTCCCGGTGCCGACGGCCGTCGCCGGCGACGACGTCGACTGGGTGAAGCCCGGCATCAAGGCCAAGGTGCGTTCTCTGCGCGGCGAGCACCAGCTGCGCCATGCCACAATGCATGGCTTAGAAATGACGAAATCTAGGATGGAACTACATCGTTTAGCGCCGGCTAAAATTCGTCATCGCCAATGGAACAAAAGGGATAGCCAGCGGTTGGACACAAGCGACCGCACTCCTTTTTTCTCATCATTCTAAGTGCGGCCAGCTCTACTCCGTGAGCCACGGAGGCCCGCCGCTTTTGTCTCCTTGTGCGACGGGCTTTTGTGAAAAACGCCCGGCCAGGAGCCTGGAATCCTTCAATAATCCAGACAGGCCGGGCACGCAGTTGAGTTCAACTTATGGGAAAGAAGGCAAAGCAGGCAACTGAAATCCCAATAGCCCGAGAGCGAATGACTGAGGCTGACTATTACGCCCGCAGGTGCGGCCTAACCAGAGACGAAGCTCTGAGGATCATGAGAAAGGCCTGTGCGCCGGGGGCGATTGTAGATGGTAAGCACCACCAAAAAGGCAGCTAGGTTAAAGGCCCGGCATTCAGTGACGATCCTTCCCGGTGATGCCTTGTGTTGGACGCCGACAACGTCGTCTGTGCGGTCGCGCAAGATTTCCTGAAACCCGCTCCGATCTTCTTGCGCGAGGCAGCGCCGATGAGTTTGAAGAGCGGCGCGGGCGCGAGGGCAGCCATTTGCCGTCGAGCAATTCGGTGGTGTGGACGACCTGGTTCGTCTTTCTTCAAGTCCCACAGGTTTTGGGCCGCGTCATGGCTGGCGACCTTCTTGATGGCCGTAATGATTTGCGCTTTGGGAACACGCGCTTTGCCAGTTTGGATCCGATCGAACACTCCGCCATCGCTGGACTTTTTTCGAAGCGGAGCTCTCGGGACACCCAGCCCGCGCCGGCGACTACACTCGCGCGATGAAGGCCGCGGCGCGCGCGACATGGCTGTCACGATGGGTGCGAGCGGCCAGCGCCAGCCATTCGCGGCCAATGGCGTCGGCGGCCTCATGCATATCGTGGCGGCGGCCGATCTCGGCTTGGTTCGCGAGGATCTCGACGCGCAGAGCTGAATAGCTGTCGTTGTCGCGGGCGGCGCGCCGACCTGCCTCGCCAAGCCAGGAGATTGCCTCGGACCAGGCGCCCTCCGCGTCATAGGTCAGCGCCAGCGCGCGTGCCACCGTACCCTCCCAGCAGGGATCGCCGAGCTGGCAACTCAGCGCGAAGGCCTCCTCTAGCGCCGGCCGCAACTCTCGCGGGCTCACGCCCTGGCGTGTGTGGGATTCACTCAGCACCGCCACCGGCCACGGCCGGAACGAGACCCAGCGCTGCTCCTCGACCAGCGCCAGGCAATCGCCCAGCCAGCGGTCTGCCTCCTCCAACCGGTCGGCGGCGAGCTGGCCCCAACCACCGAGGCCGAGCGACCAGATCTCACGGCGGCGGTTGCCGGCGGAACGCGCATGCTCCAGAGACCGCATGTAGTGATCGAGGCCTTCGTCGACCCGACCCCAATCAACAAGGTTAAAGGCGATGACCCCATGGACACCAGCAAGCGCCTCACTGCCCTCGGCGGTTTCCATCGCCTGCGTGAGATAGGCGGCTGCCGACGGCCGCCGGCCGGCAAGTGCCTCGACATAGCCGAGCTCTCGAAAGCCCGTCGAGGCGATGCCGGCGTTGCCCACCCGACGCGCCAGCTCGATCGCCTGGCGAAGCAGAATCGAGCCTTCGTCGTCATAGCCCCTGACCGCATGGACCAGCGCGCTGCCGAGCTCGAACGCAGCCGTGGCGGCAAGGTTTAGATCACCGATCTTTTCGGCGTCGCGCATCGCGCGGCGCAAGCAGTCGATTCCTGCGTCGGACGCGCCGGCCGAAAGGGCGGCAAGCCCCGACTGCACCAACGACCTCACGAAGGCCTTCGGTGAGATCCCGCTGGGCGCCGAGGCGACATTGCGGCGGGCGGCGCTGCGCAGGGCGGCCGAGGGCCGCTCGCCGAGCTCGGCCAAGAAGCTGGCCTCGCTCGCTTCGACCTGCTGGAGCGCCGCCTCATAACGCCCGGCGAGCGCCAGGCTTTTCACCAGCAGGATATGCGCGCCCTCGTCATAGGGATTGCGACGAACGCCGAGCTCTGCCAACCGCACGGCGCGCGAGTGGTCCTCGATCGCCATGGCACGGATCACTTCCTGCCGGATACGCGCTTCGATGATGCCTGCGATGCGCTCGCGCTCGACCAGCAGCCATGTTGAGAATTCGGCACTGCAGCGCGGCTCAATCTTGCCAAGCAGCTGTCCGGCCTGCTCGACGTCGAAATCGTCGCTGTCAAGCCGCAGCACGTCCACCTCGATGTCAGGGCCGAAGCTGCATTTGAGCGGATCGCCGTTCAGGCATTCGGCGGCGTTGAGCGCCTTGCGTAGCGAGGCCAGGCACCAGCGCAGTGAGCCCAGCGGGTCGGCGGTCTCGGGAAACAGTTCCGCCGCAAGACCCCGGCGGTCGATAGGCGCGCGCGCCAGCACGGCGCGAGCGAGCAGGGCCCACGCCTGGTGGCCGCGCACCGGCTGGCTCTGGCCGTCGGCGTCGATGATGGCCGGTTCGCCGAGGAGTCTGATTGTCTTGCCCACGCCTTTTCCTCCTGGGGTGCCATTGGCGGCAATCCGTGTGACGGAGCGTGTGATGGGCCTCCGCTTTTTTTCACGACCCGGCACGCGAGGTCCAACGGCGGGCGGTTCCACTGTGCCGTCAACCCACCAACGGCAATGCAAATGGAGACCGATAATGCCGACATTCATCATCGAACGCGAAATTCCCGGCGCCGACAAGCTCAGCGCGGCTGAACTGAGAGAAATTTCAGCGAAGTCCAACGAAGTGGTGGCGGGGCTTGGCGTGCCCTATAGCTGGGTGACGAGCTATGTCGCCGGCGACAAGATCTATTGCGTGCACGAGGCCGACAGCGCCGAAACCATCAAGCGGCATGCCCGCGAGGGCGGCTTCCCCGCTAACAAGGTGACCATGATCTCGGCCCGCATCGGGCCGGAAACCGCCAAGGCGTAAGCCCCGGATGATTCACGACAGGGCGATCCACCGACAGGCCGGCGGCGAACCCGCCGGCCGCGGACGCACGCAAACAGTTGAGACGACAATGTCGAGATTTGCTCGAGCCACCAATGAAACCATTCGGGCGGGCCTCAGCCCATCCGGCTTATTAGGACGGTGCTTGCGGCTTGCCGTCCGCGCCATGAAGACGCGCCGCGATCGCGCCGCGCTGCACGCGATGCCGGATCGCCTGCTCAAGGATGTTGGCATCAGCCGTTCGCTGATTGAGCATTACACCTCGATGCGCGTCACGCCCTGCGACGAGGATGGGATGGAGACCTGCAGCGCAGGCAGCTTGTCGAGATCGAATAGTCACTGGCGCGACGTCGATGGTAAGGTCCGCTGAACCGGGGGCAGCGGCCACTTAGATCAACCGAGCCGGTGCTCGTCGTCGATCAAATCGAGCCCGGGGATGGGGCAGCATCACCCCATAGCCATAGAACGACGAGTCGCCGACTACGGCGCCCCTGGCGAGGCCAGCCGCTCGGCCAGGGCATAGATCGACGCGGGATCCGTCACGTCCAGCGGCTGGAATTCCACGTGCTCGTTGAAGGCGGGGACGTTTCTCGACGTCATCGGCGCCAACACGCTGGCGCCGATCCTCATGGCCAGGGCCTTGCTCCCGAACCCGCTGCTGTCGGGCGAAGTGGATCTCATCGCTCCGGTCCCGCTCCAGGATGTCGATCGGGTTGACGGCACGCCGGGTCCCATGTCGCGGCCGAAGAACAGGCCCAAGGGCGCGATGGTCCCGAATCGATCAGACTATCCGGAGCCTTCCATACGCTGTTGGTCAGCATGACGGCCAACGACCTTCTCATACGCTATGTGCAGGAGGTGGCCTCCCGCTGCTCGCTGATCCTGGCGCTTTACGGCCGGCCGCATTCATCCGAATGCGCGGCCAACGAGCATCAGGCGATCATCGACGCGCTGCTGAAGGGTGACAAGCCTGCGGCCGTGAGGCTCATGGACGAGCATCTGCTGGCCGTTGCCACGAGGCTTGCTCGACCTGAAGCCGGCGCGCGAACCCGATCAAGGGATCTCCTGGCGGGCTATCGGGAACGCCTGTCGCCAACTGAAAGCTTCCAAGCATTGCAATGGTGCGGGGCACCGCGCCGCGCCGAGTTCAAAAGCCAATTCCGTTCCATAATGTTGAATTTAGTAACGCGACAGTTGCGCCAGTTAGAGATGCGACACTTCTCGCCTTCCGATTGAAGCGGGAAAGGAAGGCTGGCGACTTCAGACGGATCCGGAAGCTTGTGGAGTTCGGTACAGAACAATGCGTCCCGTCGGAACGAGTTGAGAAAGAAGGTCGAAGTCCCGGGTGTTGCCCGTAAGCACGCTCGCACCCAATTGCCGCGCCTGCAGGAAAACGAGAGCGTCGTTGACGAACTTGCGCTCGTGACCTGCGCCTCTCGGCAAATTGCTCATTCGGAAAAGGAGGCCGGCGAGGATGCCGGCCTGCCCCCAGATTGTAACATCGGGAGCATGAAGCCGATGCTCAGGTATATCTGCGAGCGTTGCTTGGATCGTTTTCAGAACGGTTTTCGTAGAAGTGTGCGTTGGATCCAGACGGCCGAATGCGTGTGTCAGCTCAGAAAGGCAAACAGCCGAGTGATGACACAGCCGATACGTCAGCAGCCTATCCACCTCGGCCGGCGATCGACCCTGCAGAACATCGAGATAAACGGTGGCATCCAGAAACAACGGACCGCCAATAGTCGGCTCGTCGTTTACCCACGGCAATTCGTCATCGGCCCGACGAGCCAGTGTCCCCTGGCGTCTGTGTGGCTTGAGTGATCGGAGGGTCTCGGCAAGATTAAATCCCAAGGTCGATATCCGAGGGGATGCTCCCCTTGCGCTTCACGAGACGAGCCCCGAAATCGTCCTCCAGCGCCAACCGCGATAGCGCAAGCTCCAATAACTCGGTGTCCGATGTGACGTGGGCGCGCTTCTTGGCAGCATCGATCAGTTCCGACGGTACACGTCCCGACAAACGCGTATTTTTTACGGTGCCAAGGAGGCCAACAGCCCTCGCCTGCTCGAGGACGAGTTTGTTACGGGTTAACGCAACCTTTGCTTCGTTGTCTGCAGCCGAATGGTTTTGAGCGCCCATGCAAACTCCTATGTTGAACATTACATAGCTTACGTTCAACATCGATGCAAGAGCGCATGAGAGAACGCCTTCGAGTTCATGCGCGGCCCTCTTGGGCCGGATCTGCGTGGCGGCCGTACCGGCTCGAAGTACCAACGCCAATTTGACTGCCGTACCAATCGACTCCAGAGACTGGCCAAAGGCCGTGTCGGACAAGGCCAGTCAGACGCTGCAGGACCGACTTTTGAAGGAACCGCGTCTGCGCGGTATCAGCACGATTGAGACGGCCAATGCCTATGCGGCCGAGTTTACCTCCGATTTCAACGCCCGCTTCGGCAGCCGCGTAATCCGAAGGGCGTGCACCGCCCCCTTGCAGACCATGAGAATCAGGACGGCGCGATGTGCCGCAAAGACTTCCGCACGCTATCGCAGGCCCCGACGCTACGCTACGACAAGGTGCTGTTCATTCTCGAGCCGAGCGCATTTGCGAAGAGTCTGGCGGGCAAGAGGTAGTCGTGTCGTCTGCGACTGTCCTGACGGTCGGCTTGAGATCATGGAAGGCAGCACGTCCCTATTTTAAACGGCGCAGCCAATTGGCTGCTGAGTTTTTTAACGTGCAAGGTTGCGCCGGGCGACTTGGCCAATTCAACTTCTTGCGCGTCAACGAGATTGTTGTCACCGAAGAAATCCGCGACCTTCGTCAGGATGCCGCAAACCGCCATTCCGTATCAGTAGGTGCGATCGCCCGATCTCGAAGTCGTCTGTGAAGTTCGAGCCAAGAAGGATCGGAAACAAAGCTCCTCATGCTTCCGCACACCTTCGACAGCGAGACATTACCGATCCGCTCAATCATGTCGCTGGTCCCGTTCCAGTTTCGGTCGAAAGCCCCTAACGGATCATCTTCGCATTCAATTACCCTGTGTCCCCAAGCTCCCGGCAAATCGTCGCTTGCGAGCGCATGTCGAAGATCCGGATCGGCGCTCGAGGCTTCGAGCGCGCGGCATAAGACGTAGCGCATCAAAGGATAGTAGATCGGCTGATGACTTCCTCCGAGCGCGCGCACGCCGGGTAGGATCGACAGTACTAGGAAAGCAAGGAGCAGATTGGGGATCAGCCTGCGGTTTGCAAGTCCATCAAGGATGTCTGGTGCCGCAAATCGGGCCACCTTCTTTCCCGTCGTCAAATGTACGAGTTCCCCCGCCCGCAGCCGCAGCGGCAGGCGCTTGCCGTTTTCATAAAACCAGAAGAAATCGGTGCCGCGGGCGAGCCAGCCACTCCAAGGGCTCGCCGCCAGCCCGTCGATCTCGGCCAGGATGTTCGAAGCGACCTTGGGGTCTTTAATCAGCCTCGTTCGAAGCCAGGAATCCTCGTCTGAAAGATGATCTGACACCAAGTCCGCGATGTCCTCGTCGTCGATCTGCAGGAAGGCAATGCGGCCTCCGAACAGTTTCGGCCAAAGGCTGAGATTGGCTGCCTTGATGGCATGTGCCGGCCTCTCAAATTGCGATTTTGGTAGAAGGCTGCGAAGCAGCGCAAGTTGATCTCCTTCAGCGTTTGGTTCCGCAGGCACCATCTCGAAACGGTAGGGTCCTTGCCTGGCCAGAAGGCTATATCCGATCATCCGGCTTCGGCTGAGACCGAAGACGTTGATTGGCTTTGCGTCGACGGTCAGCCAGCCCGGCCCTTTGCGCGGTTTTTCAACGAGGTTCACGGTCGAAACGGCATAGGAAACGTAGGTGGAGCAGCCATGGGCCGAGAGGCCAAGGAGGCTGAAGAGATGCGTATAGTAGGCCTCGGGCTCTATGAGGAGAAACAAATGTGGGCCGGTCTGCAATACGCGGTGCTTTTCGAAATCCCTGCAGATTTGCGCGGCGGTATCGGTCGACAATCCGTTTCGTCGCGCCGCCTTGGTGATGACGGCGAGCAGTTTGGCGAAGGATCGGAGCCGGATTTCTGGCGCAGGTCCTGGAGCGGGCGCCTTGAAGATGCGGAACGCATACTCGCGGACCGGTCGTGACTGAAAAGGTTTCGTCCACGGGTAGAGCACTGCCAGTGACCCGAGGATTGCCTGTTTTGCATCTACATCTGTTGCCAGCTCGTCCACCTCACAATTCTCCCTTTTGCTGCGCGATACCTCCGCTCAGAAAAGAAACGCTGATGAGGAGCATCACTCCGAAGCCTAAGAAGATCGTCGAAGGAAACGCATGGTCCCCCACAACTGCAGTGACGCTGAAAATGAACAATCCCAGCGCCACAGCAAAACTATGCATTATACCCTTGGCTCTGCCCAATGCACTATCGCAAACCCGCGACTGTAATGTGACCTCAGCGCTGATGCGTCCGAGATTGTATAAAAATCCAAGTGTGGCAAAGACGATCAGCGAGCAGGGCAGGGGCATAAATAGAAGTGCCATCAGCGAGAACGCGGATAGGCGCAAAAGAACGACATGCAGTTTATGGGGACATATTGTTCGCGTCAGCCTAGCGGCAAGAAAAGCTCCGATCAGCGAGCCTACCGACCAGGTCGCTTCGAGGTAGCCGAAATCGACTGCGGTACCTTTGTGTTCTTCCAAAACAAAGGCTGATCCCATCACGGTGACCAGCACCGCGCCCCCGTGAAGAAGCGCATAGACGCCGAAGAGGCGCAGTAGCCCGGGGTCAACGTTGAAGACGAAGCTTTTGGGCCTGCTGAACGACACCGAGCCTACTCGCATCGAGGAGAGGCTGATCGCTGAAACAAGGAAGAACACAGCAAGGACTGTGAACGCCAGGGTGGGCGAGCGCTGACTAAGCAAAGGCCCCGAAAGCAAAGCAGCCCCGAGGCAGCCGAATTGCATGACGAAGAAGACAGCGGAATTTGAGGCCACGAGATCGCCGCCCCGCACCATGGCGGGGATCACCGACAAAGAACTTGTAAGAGCGACACGGTCACAAAACGCGAAGAGGACCGCTGAGAGGCAGATTGTTAGAAATGCGTCCTTGTAGACGAGTGCGCAAGCTGTGGCGAGCATCATGGCAAAGCGTGTGAGGTCCGCTGCGATAGCCAACCGGCGCCGATCAAACCGATCCGCCGCCACGCCGACTAGAGGGCTGGCGATGAGTTCGACCATAGTGACGATCGCAAGAACCATCGCCACGCTGGCGCTTCCATATCCCGCGTCGACAAGGATCCAAGCGGATGCAATGTAATAGCCGTTTCGTCCGACCGCCGCCGACAACGTGCTGACCAGGAATTGGAGCAACACCCTGGACTGGGCTGTGGGTCTTTGGTCACAATGATTTCGGCATGCCTGTGACATGGGGGGCGCGTCCAACCATACGGCCGCCTGTCATACATGCTACTGCCAAGCTTGCTTTACAGTGATGCCGGACTTTTCAATTCCTTGCTCAAATCAGCCAATTTCGGCGTCTATGTCTTGCACTTGCGCCGGAATTCGATCGGATTGGCGCCGAACGCCCGCTTGAAAGCGATTGTGAAATGGCTCGAACTGCCGAAGCCGCATTCCATCGCAATTCTGGTCGCCGACAGGTTGGTCGAACGAAGCATCTGTGCGGACTGCTCCAGTCGACGCCGGGCGATGAACGCATGCGGCGTCATCCCCGTCGACTGCTTGAAGGCTCTACCGAAATGAAACCGGCTGATACCAAGCTCTCTTGCGAGGTCGGCTAGCGTAGGCCTTTCGTCCGACAACGACTCGATCATCGCCATCACGCGTTTGAGATCGAAAGCTGACAGACCGCCTTTTGCCGGCTGATGGTAAGTTCGCCTCAACCTGACCAATTGCACGAACAATAGCGCGACCTGACTCTCCACCATCGTCACGCTTATCGGATCGGGACATCTGAGCTCGGCGGCTATTGTCTGAAGCGCAGCTTCTATGGTGCTGTCACGAAAACCGATCCATGGTGGAAGTTCCGCCGGGCGGCAAAAGCCCGATCCCCCAAAAGCCTGTTCAGCGAATTCGCGATCGATCGATACCAGCAGGTAGGATGCTATTGCATCGCCCTCATCCCAGCCAGTCCACTCGCTCTCGGCAGGGATATAGATTATCGAGCCCGGCCGCCTTTCTGAGAAAGAAATCCGGCGGCCATCGATGAAGTCTTCCCCGCGACGCGCAGCACCTTTCAGGTTCATCAGGAACATATGGCGGGGATGCCAAATTCTTGTCTCCTGTCGTTCCAGCCCTGTCCTACTAATTAGGTCTGCTCGTATTTTTCCCCAGCTCTCGTACTGATGAGCCAACGTCTGGTGTCGTGAAGAGCGCATCTTGTTCGGGTCCAGGCACAAGGTCTCCGTCAATCGAAACGGCCTCCGTATTACGAGAAGCTCGCCCTCATGCCTTGTGCATAACCATAGGTTGCCAGACAAATCACAAATAATTCTGAGTTGGTAGAAGATGTGGCTTTAAAGAAAAAACGGCAACCGAATGAAAGCCGTTTGTACCATCAAGGTCTATCCAGCCCTCCTGCCTATACTCGGCTTTGCCGGAATATTAAGCCGCGCTAATCTTTGTTGCTCCGTCGAGCTTTAGGCGTCTCACCGATAAATGGTTGTGGAGGCATAATGCAATGCGGGGACTCGATGATTTTCTGGCTGAATGCGACCGTGGCCCGCGGATCAACGAACTCAAAGACTTCTTTGCGGCGACCGCCGCCGGCCAAAGCGGAATGCCTGTCCGCAAGCCCGCGGTCGATACTCGGCTGCTGCCCAGCGACGACCTTCTTCGCGGTCTGGTTGGCCTGCATGCGGCTCGACAAGGATTTTTCGACCAGCACTATCATGGCAGCATTCCTTACCGGTTGGAGGAGGAATGCCGAATGGCGTACGCCATGCTGAAATGTGCGCGCTACCGTGAAGCCCCGCTGTCGCTATACAGCCTTGGGACAGCGGAGGGTACCATGGCCAGGACACTGTCCGAGCTATCCGGCGGAAAGATCCTCAGCCTCTCGTGCAGCCCAAATGCGGAAAACTATAAGTGCTTCATGGCATATGGCGAACCGCCGGCTGCCGAGTTCTTTGTCGGGCCCTTTCATCGGCTGACCAAGGACGTTCTTGGCTCAAACGTACGGCTCGCAAATTTCGCGTCCGGATTCGATTTCATCCTGGAGGATACCACCTTCCAAATGTACTCGCCCAACAGGGTGAAGCAGATCGAGTTTGTGATGCAGCACCTCAAGGAAGGAGGCATCTTCGTCTTCGTTGAAAAATTCCGAGCGGTTGACGAAAGCGACTACATGCGCCGTGAGTGGCAGAAGGATTTCGGCTTCAAGGCGAGGTATTTTCCGCAAGAAGAAATCGAGAAGAAGAAAACCGCGGTCCTCAACATGATGTTCAACAATGAGGTGACGCTGGAAGAGATGTTCCATGCCGCGGGCGCACATTTCAAACACTGCGTCATGACGTGGAACAGCGGAAATTTCTGCAGCCTTGCGGCGAGCAATAGCAGAGAAAACCTTAACCTTTACCTTTCGCAGATGGCAGACCCTGCCATTCCAAACGAGTACGTCTATGAGCCCGGCCTATATAAGTCCAACGCCGATTACGCTGCCTCCTTGCAGCAAAAATGATGCTCCAGGCATGCCTCTCCTGACCGACCGAGCCATACCGGCAAATGCACTCTCATTGAGCGCCATACGTGCGCAGGACCCGAACATGTTTTGCTGGAACAAAGATGATCGTGACGATATCCGCAGAGCGCCCCTCATGAGCCAAAACGGCAGAGCCTTTCGCTTGCTGGCCTTCGCCTTTGCGGCCGCGGATTGCGGTAGTCTGCGACGGGCTGCAGCAGCGCTGAGGGTCTGTGAATCCAGCGTAAGTCGCAACGTTGTTAAACTCGAACAGCTTCTGGAGATGCAGCTGTTCGAGCGCGACGTTCGCGGCGTTCGGTTGACCGAGGCAGGGCAAGCCTGGACCGATCTGGTTCGGACATATTACGATGGTTTGCAGGAGGCTCTTCTAGGCCCCGCCCGCGACAATAGGAACTCAAAGACGCTTAGGATTGGGCTGTGCGCAGTGGGGCGCGGGGAATTCCTGAAGTGCCTCATCGATCGCTTCCGCAAATCCTCTCCAGACGTCAAGTTGGCCATTGAGGATGTTGCGCATGAGCAATGCCTGGCCGCCGTACGCCGTCGGCGCTTCGACATCGTCTTTGCGCCAGGGCTAGGCAAAGTCACCTCTTGCCGCGCCGAGGTGCTCTGGCAGGAGCGTATCTTCGTTCTGGTACCTGCTGGTCATTCGCTTGCCGAAAAGCGGGTGGTCACGTGGACAGACCTTGCGGGGATGCAACTCCTCGTGCCCGTCTCAACGAGCGGACCGCTGCTGGATTTCCCTATGCTGGAAGGCATCGTTGCCGACGGCTGCCGGCCAACTATAAACATGTGCCAAGGTGGCCAGGCGAGCGTTGTTTTCAATGTGCAGATAGGTCAAGGCATTGCGCTAGCGGGAGAGAGCTTCGCGCGAAATGTCGCCATTGATGCGACGGCATGGAAACCGCTTGATGGTCACCAAAATCTCTTTCCGATCAAAGCTTTCTGGCTTGAAACGAATCCGAAACGTGCTGTTTTGCGGCTGATGGGCCTTGCCACAAAGATGGCGAATACGATTGTAAGGCCAGCACCCTCGCAAGGAGCAAGCTTTCGCTAGGTGCGGAGCTGTACCGGGCGAAACTCGCCTGGGTTCGGTCGGCGTCGGATTCGAGGTCGAGATAGATCGAAGGCCGCCGCTCGGCTATTTCGAGCGCGCGCTACCAAGCCCGAGCACGCCACGGGGGCTGTCCAGCAGCCCGGTGAGTTCGGTCATGACGCGAGGCACAATCATCCTTGCAATCATGGAGTGCAGTTTCATCTTTGCAAGGAACATTCATGACTTGTCGGATTTCCCGGCAGCCAGAATTCTCATGTACTAGGCGCGACCGAAGGGCAACGGGAAGTCTCGCACGCCACGCCGAAGGAAGGATAAGGATGTTTATTGAGGTCTCGGCTGCACCAGTCCGGCATCGACTGTGTCTGGCAAACGAGGGTGAGTTGGCGCCCTGACTGAGCCCGTGGTTATGGCGTCTGGCGGCAGGACAACAGTCATCTTCGCCTCACGATGCGGCCATAGCGGCTTACCAGCAACGAAAAACACGGCTGCGACAACGCACATCAACATGAGGGCGGCGAACAAGTTCGCAATCATCTCGCCAAGCTGCATCTGACACTCCGAAAAAGTAACACCCGCCGCATCGCAGGAAGCAGCGGGTGCTGTTTGTAACCGACAATGAAGGGACTTTTTGCTGCCGGTCCTGACACCAATGAGATGGCGGGCTAAATGTTTCGTCGCCCGGACCTTTGAGTTGGATGCTCGGACCTTGGTCTCACCGAGAAAACGAGTGGATGGCGAAGCCGCGAATCCAGTGCAACCTATCACGCTTGGAAGTCGGAGAAGCAAGCATGGCCACTGATGCCCGCAGTCGCTGACGACCGCGCAGTACACCGAAAACAGATCGACCAACTGGCGCAGCGCCCCTTGATGCGTATCATCGACCATGCGCTTGTTTGCATATTGTGCCCTGTCGGACCGATCCGAGGAGGTGCTTCAGGATGAGCATTCAGACCGGCATTCACTCTGCCCCGGCACGAATATGGTCTTTTGACGCAGATCAACACCCGTCCGCCGCATCCCGGGCGAGGAAAAAGAAGGCGCTCGACCGCAGCCCGATGAAGGCATCATGCTGACCGTGTTGAACGGCATGCTATACCCGCGTGGTAGATACAGAACCGTAGGTGCCGAACACCCTCGTAAGATCGGATCTCATGGAGGATTGGCGCCGGAGGTCTTCATCAAGGTCCCCGGGTTGCCGATTCGATCAAACGCCGAACTGCTCTAATGCCGCGGTATCCTCGGTACTGTTCCGGACCACTGCCTGGTCTCGATGTTGCGACCGAGCGCCAGGGCGTTCGCGATCTTCGCAAAGACAATTCCAAACAGGAAGCCGCCGATATGCGCCCACCACGCTATATTGATCCCCATCGAGTGGGCAAACAGTGCTTGTGTTCCCTGCAGGATCTGGGCAGCGAACCAGAACACTGCGAAGAACACTGCAGATACGGGGATGAAGAGGGGCAGGAACAGGATCGGCACAAGAAGAATGACCCGCGCCCGTGGGTAGGTCACGGCATAGGCGGCGATAACGGCGGCAATCGCTCCCGAGGCGCCGAGCACGGGCTCCCAAGATGTCCAATAGGCTAAAAGGTGTGTGCCGCTGGCAGCCACCGCGCCCGCCACATAGAGGATGAGAAACCCTAGGCGGCCACACCGTCCCTCCATGGCTGGACCGAAGATCCAGAGGCTCCACATGTTCAAAGTGATGTGCACCCAGCCGCCGTGGAGGAAGGTGTTAGTGAGGAGTGGCCAGTAGTTGTTCGGATCGAGGCCGGCGGCTATAGCCGCCCGCGGGTAGGAGTAGCGCGCCGGAATAAGGGCAAAGTGCTCCAGAATCCAGTTCAGGTCGCGTTCGGGCATCCCGCTCATCCAGAGGAAGATCGCGAAATTGATTGCGATCAGGCCAAACACGATGAGCGGCCGTCGGGCTCGTGGAGCAGTATCATAGATCGGGATCATTAACGGCCGTCTCGTCCATCTCGCTTCGCATGAGCCAAAGCTCTGGCACCTTAGCCAGCCAAAGACCGCGCGGGATCAGGGCGCTGGCAAGAATGCCTTCGATGCTGCTTTCCATAACGTGGAGCAAGCCTGTGCAGGTTCCCTCGAAGGTACCCCGGCCGACGGGGATTGGTGAAAGCGGGGCCACCTGCCAGGACACCCAGCCGATCGCAACGCCCGTGCCCGTAAGCTCAATGTCAGGAAGGCCCGGCAGGGCTTCTTGACACACGGCCTATCTTGGGAGGCACGATTGCGTACTGTCGGTGCTGGAGCGCTGGAGGGGAGTTTCCTCGCTCAAGAACGCCTAGTGATAGGTTGAAGGCTGTGACGATTGGGCCCTCAGGCCTCGCGCGAAGCGGACCTCAGCGGCGGCGTTGCAGACGTTAGGGACGCCACCGCTTTTGGGCCTTGTCCCAAGGCCACAAACACAGCGACATGACCGTGGCGCCATCGACCTTCTCGGCTGCGAGATCATCGAAGATCGTATTGACGGATCGTGCAACGTCGAAGATCATCGAGCGCGCGCCGGCTTATAACCAGCTAGTGAAGCTTGCCCTTAGGAGCTTTGGCGGTCAGCCACTTCAGTTTGATCTTGTCAAGCTCTTCCCCAAGTTCCAGTGCTAGCCGCACGATGGGATCAGAAATCAAAATGAAGTCGCTCGAGCCCTGCGCCTCCTGCCTCTCGCCAGCTGAAATCTCTGAGCCCTTTTGTGAACTTGGTGATTTCGACAGCAGTTGCGACAGGTGTTGCCTCTGCAAGGCGTGAACTTCTTTCAACAGGCGCAGGAACTTCGACGCATCAGCCGTCGGCAGATTTTTGGATCTCAGTCGGACTATTCGATCCTGCTGACGCGCAATGTGTCGTTCGCCCTCTCGGACGTGCCGTCGCGCCATGCTGATGTGGTCATCGAGCACCATCGGGAATAACGGGCGCAAAGGGCAAGTGGTTCCTTTTGGCAGAGACGGGTGATCTGGCGCGACAAGCAAATGAACGCCAGCAGCGGCCCGGCACACTGGCGGGGTAGGCCAGCAAGCGCCGGGCCTAACCGGCGGGGCTCGGAATCCAAGCACGGCACCGGCTGACGCTGAATATACGCCCCTATCGCAATCATCGGCACGCACCCATAAGGCTGAGCCTGGAGCAGCCTCAAGGCGCCCTTGCAGTCTCGACGGAAAATGCCAGCGTCGCTGCTCCCGTGCGGCTCACCCTTGGCTCTGACAAGCTTTCATTCGGATTTGTATATCGAGCCACGCGGGGACGCATCGGGATAGAGCGAGTTCAGCGCCGGGCCTACCGTGACCATCAGCGCCGGAAGCAGGGACATGATGAGCCCGGCGGATCGAACTATGGCCAGTCCCAGGATATCTCGCATCAGGGTTGGAGAAGTGCGCCCCCGAATTGCGCCCATAGGTGTTCGCAGTCCCATTTCCTCAAGCTTGGTGTTCTTGGTTCCCCATATAGAACCATTGCACCGCGTACGTCATATCCAAGCACCGACGCATTGGCGACGAACTGGATGGCGCGCCCTAAGCTGATGCCGCCGATCCGGGCTTCACTTTTGCTGGTGAGATCGAGCACTCCGAAGATTTCGGCGTCTGCGTTTCTGCCGGCCAAAACAGCCGTCGAGATCGCATCGTCCAGGGCAAGGAGCATCGCGTCAGTCCCCTTAAGCAGCGCTTGCTAACTTCGATGCGCGAAATTGGTTCCGCGTCCCCCGAAAGAATCTGAGCAACTATCCGGTTCAAGCGCCTCTGGTCCGGCGGTTCATGCCAAATGGCTGCCGGAGACCGCGCCTGTCGACCGGTTGGCCGCATTTCCTGCTATCGTAGAAGTGGAACGGCTCGCGCGGATTATCGCCCAGCCCAGGATTCCGAGAGCTTGCTTATCCGTGCAATTTCCTGGCCTCACGCGCTAAGGTCTTGCGGTCGTCGCCGTGCTCACCAATCAGCTCCCGAACTTGCTCGGGCGTAATGCGGTGCTGCTTGGCAAAGTATCGGACCTCGTAGTCCTCATCCGCTGAGACGCGGTCGCGGTCCCGGAAATCACGCTTGGTTCTATTATCAGACATGGCTGTTCCTCCTGACGAGGGAAAACTGCCGCCTGTGATGAATGTTCCAATTTGCTTTTTGAGCAATTGCTAACGGAATGCATGCGTTCGTGCGATATTGAATCAATTTCGAACGTTGCGTTGGGGCTCCGATGCGCAAGCGCGCCGGCCGCGTCCACTTGTCCTTCATCCGTCCGATGGAGCCGGAACTCGTCGAGCAGCCGCCCAACGGCGACGAATGGAGCCACGAAGTGAAATTCGATGGCTACCGCACTCAGGTCGTCAAGGACGCCGAGGGCATCCGTTTCTATACCAAGACCGGCATCGACTGGACGGCCAAATATCGGCCGCTCGCCAACGAGGTACTGGCGATCGAGTGCGACAGCTTCATCATCGAGGGCGAGATGATCGTTACCAACGCTGCTGGAATTTCCGACTTCCACGCGTTGCGATCCGCCATCACCAGGCGCCCGCAGGACCTCTACCTGGCCGCATTCGATCTGCTGCATCTTAACGGCCGCGATCTGCGTGATACGGCGCTTAAGGACCGGCGCGAGATTTTGCAGGCCTTGATCCCGCCCGGCAGCCATATCCAGTTCAGCGAGGCGCTGCCCGGTACCGGCGACGCCATTTACCATCTGGCCTGCGAGGCAAACCTTGAGGGCATCGTTTCGAAGCGGCTGGACAGCGTCTATCGCAGCGGCAACACGATGAACTGGCGCAAAGTGAAATGCTTCACCGAACAGGAGATGGAGATCATCGGCTTCAAGCGGGAGACAGGCAAACCGGCCATGGTGCTGATGGCGCACAAAGGCCGCTACATGGGTGGCGCTTTTGTCACATTCAAAGCAGACAAGCGGCAGGCTTTGTGGGACAGCGTAAAGGGCAAGGTCGGCGCCGCGCCGCCGAAGGGCTTGGCGAATGAAAAAGCCGAATGGCTGAGGCCTGGCCTGGTTGGCCGCGTCAAGTTCCTCAAGGGCGAGGACAAGCTGCGCCACGCCTCGCTGAGGGATTTCCGGGAAGAGTAGCCATTGGCATATGATCTCGCCGCGCTGCACTGGTGCTGTTCTGCTTGTCTATATGGATGGCCGCCATAACGGGGGACCGCCCGTCACCTATTGGCCGCCGGAACTTTAAGATCAAAGCTGGGGCACTTTGGTCTGACAGACGCAGCGACTGAGGGCCGAAGCCGCAAATCTCAAGGAACGTATCTGGGCGCCGACGGTTGAGGCGCGTGCTTGCGCCAATGTTGCCACCTCGCAAGCTCTTATTGCCCGTTGGCTTCGTGCCAGCGGGCTTTTTATTTCTGGCGTTTCTGCTGGCCGGATCGCGCCAGACCAATGGGCGAAGAAAAGCGGAAGCTTGAAGGCGACCTGCGAAAAGTCTGTTTTTGCCAAGCGCGAGACGCTGAGCCATGTCACTGGTCCGCCGCTTTCCTAGTTTTTTGTAAAACGCGGCAGCGGCCCGGTGGTCCAGTTTGGTTTTTGGGGACCACGCCACCGGGCCTATCCGGGCGGGGATAGCTAAGGGGACTTTGGCTAGCGGTGCACCGGCTGACTAAGAAGGGTAGGCTTGTGCCAATGGAGCGGGAACCTACCTAAACGGCGAAGTTTCCTACGCCTTAGAGTGCCCTTCCACGACGAATTGTCCGTGCAATCGCCATCTCGGCCTCGCCCCCGCGTTTTGTCACCCACCGCGCCGCAAGCGCGCCAAATGTTCGAAACCAGGCATCTGGCTACCGTTCACCAGCGCGACCGATAAGTTCATATTTTTTCGCAGCAGCTCGTGCGGAACCGAACCTCCCGGGAGCTTATCGGGCAAAAGCTTGCTCTGCTTCGCACTTTCGCTCCAGAACCGCCTTGAGGTGGCGCTGACCGCCTTCAGCCACAGTATGGCACCACGTTCACCACGCCGGCCTGCATGCGGCAACAACGTCAGGTTTGGAAAGGCAGACAGGCTTCCTTCGCGCGGCATGGCCGGTAAGGCTCACGCTTTCCCTGCAGACAAGCTTTTTTGCCTTCCAGTTGTGACTGGGCCCACCTAATCGACTTTCTTGATGCGACCCTTGTCGAGACGGAACACGCCATGCAATCCGCCTTGACGTTCGAAGTCGGTCTGCAGTTCGTCCCAGGTGCCAAGATATTTTCCGCAGTCATCGCATCGGATAACGGTCGAAGGCTCTGCGTCGGCCGGAATTCTCAGCCGTATCGTGCCGCAAAAAGGGCACTCCAAGAGTTGGTCCAGATATCCGCTCGCCAAGGCCTTTGTCCGACAGAGCGCCCTCTCACAATTATAGGCGGTATCTCACTGCAATCCAGTCAAACGAGCAAGCCGTGTCAGCAGCCTCACCGCTGGTATATTTGAGCACAGTAGTTGATCCGCTGCCGAGAGCTGGTGACCTGGGCAAGCAGGCTTGCGATACGTCTGAGCGAACACAGATCCGCGCAATTCGCATGCCGACACGCGAGGTGAGGGCTGCTCGGCGTTTCCGGCCGCACCCAGATCTGGGCGGGCAGGGGCGTTTGGGTTTCGGACAACGCTTTATCCCATGCATCGGTCATTCCCCGCATGGACATTGCCCCTCGAGACAGGCGCGCGTGTCGCGTGACGTTCCCGGAAGACACGAGAAAGAGATGGCCGGCGCTGCGCAATGCGTAGCGGAAGATCGGGACGATTTTTTCCTGCAGCTCCGGGCCCATATAGACCGGGAGGTTCCGGCAGGCGATCAGGTCGAGCTTGGAAAAGGGCGGATCGCGCAGCAGATTGTGCGCCGAAAACAGACAGACTTCCCTGAGATCGGAGGCGACACGATAGGTGCCGTCCTCGCGCCAGAAGAATGCCTTCAGGAGTTTCGGCGTCACTTGCTCGCAGTCGTCGCCGGGCAGCGCCCGGCACGGGCCAAACTTCAAGCGCTCACTAGCATATCGTTCTGGCGATGAACGACAACGTGGTCGCCGAATCCAGTTCCCAAAAAGGCGACGAGCTGGCATTATTGCATAAGGGCCTATGCATTTAACTGATTCGATTGGGCCTCCTTCCCTGGCAGCCGACGGCCTCCCGCAAGCCCCCCGCCCGCGCCGTCGGTTGCCGCATTTTGGGAACCTCTTCGATGTTTGAGGGGTCAGTGACCAACAGGCTGGCGGAGTTTCTGGATGACGGCCAGTTATCCTAGTTGTGGATCCGTTCAATGGGAAATGAAGCAGGGAGAGAACTGTTTCTGCACGCAAGGAACACATCAGAATGGTGTTGAAGGTTGTTCGCAGACAGACGCCACAATCGGCAGCGATGATAGCGGAAACGAAGCTGGCAATGGCGATAGCAGCCAAGCTTAATCGCTTGACGTCCGCTTCTTATTGATCCCATCATTCTACGCCGCGACAGGTGGGAAGCAAACCGCGCGTCGGGCGCGACGTCTTACGAGAGCGAAGCCCATCATGATTGAGAGAAACGTCTGCATCTCAGCCGGCGCAACGATCATCGGGTGACGGGCGACGAGAACTCAGTCGTTGCTGCGGGCTCAGTGGTTACTAAGGACGTGCCCCCGAATAAGCTAAGAGCAGAGAATCCGCCGCGGGCCATTCGCATGATATGCGCCTAGGCGATTCAGCTCTGGAGGCGCTTGCCGACGGCCGAGTCGATCACCGGCTCGACATTGCCTTTGCCTCGCGCTCCAACGTCTCGCGGTCGTTTCCGTGCTTTTTGATGAGTTCACGGGCTTCAGGCATTGTCAGCTGGAATTTCCTTGCGAAGTAGGCGACCTCGTATTCCTCATCGCTTGAAATGCGGCCGCGGTCGCGGAAATCACGCTTGGTCGTGTCGTCTGCCATGGTTGTTCCTCCTGATGAGGAACAAAACAGCCATGCTGTGGGAATGTTCCAGGCTCTGCGGGGACCGGCATGACTGCGCGGTTTCGGCCCCCGTCGGAGACAGTCGAAGCGTCACCGCACTGACCTGTCGTGCCCATGAACTTCACTCCCACTCTCTGGGCGGAACATTCCTCAGCATTCGTGGTTCGGGCGCACCAAAAAAACCAGGAGAAACAAGCAATGCCTGAATCCCGCGAATGGCTCACCCAATGGCTGAGGGACGCTCACGCGATGGAGGAGCAGGCTGAGACGATGCTGTCGGGCCAATTGAGCCGGCTCGACAGCTATCCGGACCTCAGCGCACGTATCCGAACTCACCTCGCCGAGACGAAGGAGCAGGCCAGACGATTGAAGTCTTGCCTCGACGGCATCGACGAAGGCTCTTCAACACTGAAAGACGCAGGCGCCAAGCTGACTGCGATGGCGCAGTCGATCAGTGGGGTTTTCGCCGGCGACGAGGTGATGAAAGGTTCTTTGGCCAGCTACACCTTCGAACACATGGAGATCGCTTCCTACAAGATCCTCAAGGCCGCTGCTCAAGCCGCCGGTGAAGCCGAGATTGCCCGTGTGTGCGAGCAGAACCTGCGCGAAGAAGAGGCCATGGCCGAATGGCTCAAGGACAACCTTGCGCAGATCACCGAAATATTCCTGGCGCGGGCTGATGCCGACAGCCGCAATGCCAAGCGCTAGCAACGCAAGACAGACGAACGAGACGGCGTAGGCCGCCGCCTCGATCATATCAGGCATGCTTCGGCTGGGCTGCATTGCCTCTTGGCGGAACGCCTCCATCCTCGATCAGGATGTCCTTCCTGCGGGCAAAGGCTACGAAGACGCCTCTTGCTGTTTGTGCATCGATATCCCCGGCCAGCGCGGCCTTGCAGGCGCAGATTGCCGCCTTCTGCTCAGGGCTGTTGCCATGCCAGTCGATGACGAATTGATAGGCGTCTGCGACAGTGTTCAATTGATGCGGGAATCCCAATCCGACCAGGACATGGATTGGCTTTTCAAACAGTTTGGCGAACATTGCGAACTGCCTTTGTAGCCCTACACTACCAATCCGCCGCCGCGGCTGCCCTTCGCCGTCATCCAGGGCAAAGGAGTACTCACTTCCTCGTGGATTTTGGCCGACTTTGCGAAGCCGCAAAACGCATCCCTGGCGGCTGCCAGCGGATAGCTGCTGTCGAATGCTCGCTGGCAGGCTCGCAGGGCGGTCCCGTAGATGGTGCCGCGTCTGTTCTTGGGCCATTCGTAAAGAAATTCCAGGGCGTCCTCCAGGCACGCGATTTCCTGGACGAGGCTGTTGCTGCTCTTCACGAAAACGGGGCTGTCAAACATCCGAACGTTCATAAGATCCTCCAAGTCGAACGAACATTTGAGTTTGGAATAGGCAGGGGCCGGCAGCGGTCCGCGCCTGCCTGCGATATGGGTTTATGGATTTTGGCCGTCAAGATGAGAAAGCGTGCCGGAAACCCCATCGCCTCGCTCTGCTGCGACGAGCCGCCCGGCGTCCTCCCCGGGGTGCGCCTTATCAAAAGGACTAGGAGCGAACTGCTGCTTGGCATCGTCCTCGCTCTGGGCCGGATTGCCGGAACAAATGGACAGCCCGTCCGTTTGGCTTGCCCTGAGTAGGTCGGCACGCAGCCAGCCGAGTGAGCTGGCGAGCCTGGATAGAGCATGTAGGCAAATGACCAAAAAAACTGCGGAGCACAATCTTTCCAAGCCACGCTCGGGCAGCGACCGGACAAGCGGGCAAGGCGCTAGGCGAACCGACAAGCGCCTGCCGCAACAAGATCCGGTTGAGGGTTCTCGCGACACGGTCGAGCGCGAGCTCGAGCGGCAAGATCAGCCGGTCAAAGGAGCGAAGCGGCAGCGCAAGGCCCCCCAGGAGCAGGTCGATGAAGAGACGGATCTGCCACAGAAGGGCTCGGCCTGAAATAGCTGCCCTTTGGATGGCCATCCTTCGCGCATCCGTCATGCTGTCGCTATCGCGCCAAAGCTCCCTAACAGCGCGCGGGACCGCCGCCCATTGAGTACCATGTTGAACGGCCCGACCTTGCTTCTGATAGCGGCAGCGGCAGGGCTCGCGCTCTATAATGGGCTGCGCGCGCGACGGGCGTTGCGCGGCCGCCGTCTCGGGCGTTTCGTCGATGTGGACGGGGTGCGCCTGCACCTTCTCGAGCAGGGCCGGGGCATGCCGCTGTTGCTGCTGCATGGCAACGGCGCTTCGGCGGAGGACTTCAAGACGAGCTGCATCCTCGACCAAGCGGCCGCAGGCTATCGCGTTCTGGCTTTCGACAGACCAGGCTTCGGCGGGAGCTCGCGCCCGATCGGCAAGGTCTGGTCGGCCGCCGCGCAGGCCGATCTGATCAATGAGGCGGCGGCGGAACTCGGGGTCGGACGCTATCTGGTTCTCGGCCATTCATGGGGCGCCGCGGTGGCGCTCAAGATGGCGCACCGGCACCCGGGATCGGTTGCCGGTGTCGTGCTTGTTTCAGGCTATCATTTTGCGCCGCCGAGATATGAACTCGCCCTGTCGGCGCTGCCGGCCGTGCCTGTGATCGGAACGGCGTTGCGCCACACATTGCTGCCGCCACTGGTCAGGCTCGGCTGGGGCTGGTCGATGCGAAGAATATTCGGCCCGGCCGCGATCTCGTCGGCATTTTCGGCAGCGACGAGAGAGTTGGCGAGCCGCCCATCACAACTGCGATCCATCGCGGCGGAATCGTTCCTGATGTGGTCCACAGCGTTGTTTGCGAGACCTCGGTACTGCGACATTTTTGTTCCCGTCGGGATCGTCGCGGGCGCCGGCGATCAGCTTTTCGACGCGCCGGCCGAAGCGCTGCGGCTACATGCGGAGCTTGCGAACTCACTGGTCGATATCGTCCCCGACGCCGGACATATGGTGCACCAGACGGCCCCACAGGCGGTACTTGCCATGATCGACAAGGTCGCCGCTCTGTCGTCTGCCGATCCGGAGCTGAGCGGCCGGTAAGCGGCCGCATGTTGGAACTGGCGAACAGGTGCGGCCGCGCAATTGCGTTTCGCTGCGGAACCTTCCCATTGGCGCCGCTTTATCTTCATGTTCGAAGCGTCAGCAGTGAGGGGAAAGCATTGCGCAGCGTTGCTCCGCGAAATGTGCTTTTACCACAGGTGCTTGCACTGGCACTTGCTTCCTGTTCTTCGTCCGAAACTGTCGAACAGCAATCGAAGCTCGCCGCCTCGACGGCGCAGGCGGCGGCCTTGGTGACAGATGCCTGGCTTTCCGGCGCCGCGCCGTCGCACTACGCCTCGGCTGCCCTGCAATCCTTTGCCGGGACACTTGACGAAGCCGGCCGGCAAGTTGGATCGGCCTCCACGTCCGATAATGCGAAGCGGGACGCGCTGAAGGCAGCGGTCGGCCGGCTGCTAAACGTGACAAGCCGGGCTGGAATTGCCGTCAAAGCGAAACAGCAGCCGCAGGCCAGCCAGGCACGGCAGGATTTTCGCGCTGCGCAAGCCGATCTCGCAACGGCCTATCGCCAATATTTCTCGCCGCAGCGATGAAGAAGCTGCTGGAAATTTCGCTCGGTATCGTGACCAGCGTGGGCGGCTTTCTGGAGGTGGGCTCAATGGCAACGGCGGCTCAGGCCGGTGCGTTGTTCGGCTTCAAGCTCATCTGGTCGGTCGTGCTCGGGACCATCTGCATCATCTTCCTGGTCGAGATGGCCGGTCGCTTCGCCGCCGTAAGCCATCACACCATCACCGATGGCATTCGCGAACGCTTCGGATTCAATGCTTTCCTTTGGCCGCTGATTGCACTCTTGCTGGTCAATTTGATGGTGCTCGCGGCCGAGATAGGCGGGGTTGCCGTCGCTGCCGAGCTTGCCACGGGATTAAGCTTTCGATGGTGGGCGTTGCCAGTAGCTTTCGTTGCTTGGCTGCTGCTGTGGAAAGGCACGTTCGGCCTTATCGAGAAGGGGGTATCGCTGCTCGGCCTGATCACGCTCTGCTTCGTCGTTGCGGCGGTGATGGCCAAGCCCGAATGGAAACAGGTGGCCGTTGGAGCCGTGCCCAGCCTGCCGCACCACGATGCGGCAAATTACTGGTTCATGGCCGTCAGCATCCTTGGCGCTTCCATCTCGCCTTATCTTTTCATGTTCTATTCCTCTGGTGCGATCGAGGACCAATGGGACAGGAACCATCTCGGCGCCAACCGGCTGATTGCCGGTCTCGGTATGAGCTTCGGAGGAACGATCGCCATCTGCGTGCTGGTTGTGGCCGCGCTTGTGCTGGGCGCTCACGGCGTGAACCAGGTGGACGACTATAATCAGCTCCCCCTGATGCTGATCCAGATATTCGGCTTGTGGGGGTTTGTTCTTTTCGTTGCTTCGCTTGGCATCGCTTGTTTCGGAGCCGTTCTGGAAGTGGCCCTGCAGCAGGCCTATCTCCTCGCACAGGGTTTCGGCTGGACTTGGGGCGAGAACCTGAGGCCGCGCGACGATCCCGGCTTCAGCCTCGTCTATACACTCACACTCATTTTTGCGGCCATTCCGATAGCGCTTGGTATCGATCCGCTGAGGCTCACCATCTTCTCGATGGCACTCACTGCGGCCAGTTTGCCGCTGACGGTGGTTCCGTTTCTCTTCCTGCTCAATGACGAGCGCTATGTCGGCCACCATCGCAACGGCTTCATCTCAAACGCTGCCGTCATCTTCGTCATCGCGCTCGGCTTCGTGTTGGCGGCGGTGACCATTCCCCTGCAGATATTCGGAGGCACCTGATGCAGCTGCTGCGCGATATCTTGGACAAGCAGGTCGTCGACCGCGAGCAGGTCAAGATCGGCAAGGTGGATGGATTGGTCGCCGAGCTCAGACGGGGCAAGCCGCCAAGGATCATTGCGGTCGAACTTGGCTCGATTGCACTGGCGCGCCGGCTCGGTTCGCGCCCCGGGCGCTGGACCGCGCGGCTCGTGGCAAGAATGAGCGGGAAGCGACAGGCACGGCCGCATCGGATCGCATGGAACAAGGTGCGCGATATCGGCGTCGACATCGAATTCGACATCGACGTGCGCAGGACCAAAATCTTGGCCTGGCAGCACTGGCTGCGCGATCACATCGTCGGCCGAATACCGGGAGCCTGAGAATGGCAAGAGTGAACCTCGAGCGACTGGCTGGCCGGCGCGTGAGCTCGCAGCACGGCCGGATCATCGGCTATATCGAGGAGATCATTGCCGAGCAGGAAGGTGATGATCTCGTCGTCACGGAATTCCATGTCGGCATCTTCGCCGCTTTCGAACGCCTGTCCGCCTGGACCGTCGGCACTGCATTGCTCGATTTTTTCGCGCTGCGCCGCCGCGAAGGCCTCCAGTGCATACCTTGGGACAAGCTCGATATTTCCGATCCGGCTCACCCGCGCCTGCTATGCACGGATGACGAGCTTTCCGGCCGCGATGTGTCGGGTAAGTAGATACTTACGAAAAAACCTGTTCACAGAAGGAACATCTCAGCCGGTGCGAAGTTCGAACAGGCAGGAGGAACTTGCGCCATGAACAGCGTCATCTATCTCATCGGTCTCATCGTGGTTGTGCTCGCGGTGCTCTCCTTCCTCGGCTTTCACTAGGAGGCGTCATGCAGCGCGAGAATGATCAGGGCCGCGAGCCCACCGACTTCACCAGGGCGAAGAACGAAATTTCCGATCGGCTCAATGAGGAAACCCAAAGCGCCGGCGAGGCACTACAAGAAGCGCGCGACGAGATCGCCCGCAGGAGCGGGCAGTACGCTACCGAGGCCCAACAGGCGCTGTCGGAGAAAGCCGACGAGACGCAACGCGATATCGGATCGAGCCTTGCGGCACTCGGCGGCGCCTTGCGCGCCGCAAGCGATCATCTGGCCAATAAAGATCAAAACGCGGCTTCGACACTGATGCAGAATGCTGCCAGCGGGCTGGAAAAGCTTTCGTCATCGTTGAGAGACAAACCCTTCGGGCAGGTGCTCGAGGAGGTCCAGTCCTTCGGCCGCCGGAATCCGGCAACGCTGATTGCAGGTTCGGTGCTGGCGGGGCTAGCACTCGGACGGTTCATGAAGGCTACCCCTCCCGACGGACACGGGTCGACCGAGCCGGGCAATGCCCCTCGAACCGATGTGAAAAAAAGTGAGCCGCGCGGCAACGCGCCACCCAATTGGGGCTCTGACGGCGGCGCTCCCGGGCAAGCAGCGGAGCTGAAAAGATGAACACTCATGACAATCCAAGCCTCGGTACACTGGTCGGCGATCTGGCGCAGCAGGTCAGTACGTTGGTTCGCACGGAGGCCAGGCTGCTGCGAGCCGAGATATCGGAGAGCGTGACCAAGGCCGAAGCCGGTGCCGTCGAAGTTCTGGGCGGCGCCATATGCCTGCTCGCCGCATTGCTGGTTCTGCTGCAGGCGTTGGTCATTGCCTTGGCGCGGCTCGGGCTAGGCGCCGGATGGTCCGCTTTGCTCGTCGGCGTGGTGGTGGCTGTGCTGGGTGTGATCCTGTTGCGGACCGGCATGGCAAGCATGGCACCCTCCGAACTGGCGCCGGACCGCACGCAAGAACAGCTGAAGCGTGACGCGAACGTGATCAAGGAACAAGCGAAATGACCGACAAATCCGCAGCCGAACTCGAACGCGAAGCGGAGGCCACACGCGCGAGGGTGGTAGCGACCGCCGAGTCCATTCGAGGCAAGATGACGCCTGGTCAGTTGTTCGACGAGTTCACCGGACTTTTTGCCGATAGCGGAGGTTCCGAGATGCTCCGCAACCTGAAAGCCCAGGTGCGTGATAATCCCTTCCCGCTGACTGTGATCGGCGCCGGTCTGGCATGGCTGATGCTGGGCCGTGGCGTTTCGTCCGCAGCCAGTCGTCCCGCCTACACGGCACGTAGCGGTTCCGGCCGCAATGATGGCGCATCTCGCACTGGAATGGGCACCATGACCTCGGATACTGCGGCCTCTGTTGGCGAGATGGCCAGCGACGCGGCCGGTACGATGTCGGATATGGCGAGCAATGCGGCCAATACCGTATCCGACATGGCAAGCGGCGCAGCCGAGACGCTTTCAAACTCGGCGGCAGCCACGGCCGACATGGCAACGAAGGCGAACCGGTCCGCGCAGCAGCTGATGGAGGATAGACCTCTTGCAGTGGCGGCTGTCGGCTTCGCTGTTGGGGCGGCGATAGGCGCAATGCTGCCTCACACGCAAGTCGAGGACGAACGGCTCGGCGCCTATCGCGAACAGTTTCGCGACAGAGCCGAGGACACGCTCGAAAAGGGTGTTGACCAGGCGAAGCAGGTTGCAGCCGAAGCCTACCAGACAGCCAGTGACGAGGCCGCACGGCAAGCGTCGAGCGATGGCACGCTGGCCGACAAGGCCAGCTCGGTCGTCAGGTCCACCGCTGACGCAACCGACCAGGCAGTGCGTCGCCAGAAGCTTTCCTCTTCTGAAGAGGCCGCAGAGCGCGAGCCGCGCTCCTGAATAGGCGGCCGATCTTTGGCTGGCTCAAGCCGAGCCATTGCCGGCACCCGTTGCTCGCGGCCGGAACATCCGCGCCTCCACTACGTTTCGCATATGTCGTCGATTAAGGAGACACGATCATGGATTGGAACCGCTTGGAAGGAAATTGGAAGCAGCTCAAGGGCAAGGTCAAGGAACAGTGGGGCAGACTCACTGACGACGACCTCGACCGTATCGGCGGCAAGCGCGAACAGCTCGAAGGCAAGATCCAGGAACGTTATGGCATCGCAAAGGATCAGGTCCGGCGTGATGTCGACGAATGGGCAAATCGCCAGGGGTGGTAGCGTGCGCTGACTTAACGACCGATGCCGCTGCCTGAAGCCAGCCAGGCTGCGGCAGTAACAGATCATCGAAAGACGACCTGGCTGGCTTGTGTTCATGAAACGATATTCGGATGGGCAAGAAGAAATCGAGGCCAATCGCGTCCGCCATGGAAACTGCCTCTCCATCGGAAGTTTCGGAGGCGGTATATTTTGCCCGCAGATGCGGCCTCACGCCTGACGAAGCGCTACGGATAATGCGCAAGGCGCAAGCGGCGCCGGATCACAACATATCTTGGCACCGCAAGAGGAAGCGCTAGGCGGGCGAGGGCCTCTTTCCTCAATGGCTCCGCCGCAAAACAAGCAATACTGATAACAACCAGATGCCAATTTCATCGACGGGCTGCGCGGCCCATTTTGCTGCGGTTCCTGAAGCAAGCGCTCGCGCCCGGCACCGGTCCGGTGCCGACGATAGAGATCGGACATTGGATGCCGCATGAGGCCAACCGATAGGCGTGGCCCGCCGGCTGGTAATGATCTCGGTGTTGAAGCGGAAACGATGCAGCCGAGTAGTAGATCCTCAAAACCGCCATCGCATCGGAGGCCGCGTTGCCGCCCCATCCACGCCGACGAGCGCGAGCTTGCCCGGCAAACTTCAAAGGCGGGCAGTCGTTATCAGCAATTGGAACTTCTTCCCCTCCGCTTGGTTCCTCCGAGACCCGGCGGCTCGCTGCCGTGTCGGGAGCTCAAATGGAGGCAACCATGTCTATGGGTTCACTTCACCCCGAACGCGTCGACGAGACACGCATGCAAGCCTATTCGACCTTCGCTCCGCTGCTCATCCATGCGCTGGCCCAGAAGCTGGCGTGCTGTCAGGGCATGAAGGAACTGGACAAGCTCGAGGCGTCGCTCATCCGCGTCATCGAGGAAGCCGACATCGCCATGGCGCATGACGAGGCGATGAAGGAATTCGCGGTCGAACTCATCGTGTCGACGCTGCGCAATGTGCGCGAAGATCGCGATGCCAAGCACGACCTGGAAGAGATCGAAGGCCGCCGCACGCAAGGCCGCTCGGAGAATCCGGAGACACTGGAAGAGCAGTTGCAGTCCGGTCTTGAGGACAGTTTTCCGGCAAGCGATCCGCCCGCGGTTGTCTCAACGGCCATCACCGGCGGCTCGAAGGACATCATCGGAACCGACGAGGTGCTGCGACGCAAGCGCGAGAAGGAGGCTTCGCGGCTCGAGGAGGAACAACACTCGAAATAGCGAGCACCCCATGCTTACCCACAGTAGTGCCGGTCGCCCTTCCTGGAAATCCGTGCTCGACACGAACCCGCCGTTGATCCTGCCCTCGGCGCCCGATGCACTGACGGCCCGCCTGATCGAGCGTGCCGGCTTTCCCGCTTACCAGATCGGCGGCTTTGCGCTTGCCGCGCACATGCACGCCGTGCCGGATATCGACCTCGAGCAGTATGGTGAGAACCATGCGAAAGCGAAGGAGATCATCGATGCCTGCGGCTTGCCGGCGCTGGTCGATGGCGACGATGGCTATGGTGATGTCAAGAACGTGACAAGGACAGTGCGCGGCTATGAGGCCATCGGCGCCTCGGCGCTGTTCATCGAGGACCAGCAGCCGCCGAAGCGCTGCGGCCATATGAGCGGCAAGCGCGTGATTTCCACCGAGGCGATGGCGCAGAAAGTCCGCGCAGCGGTAGCGGCGCGGCGAAGCCCCGACTTCTTCATCATAGCGCGTACCGACGCAGCAGAGACCAATGGCATTGCTGACGCGATCGAGCGCGGCAAGCACTATCTCGATGCAGGCGCCGATGGCGTCTATGTCGAGGGACCGACCAGCGTCGAGGAATTGAAGGAGGTGGGCGCCGCTTTCAAGGGCACGCCACTGGCAACCAGCATCCTGGAGGGCGGCGGCAAGACACCCTGGTTGTCGCCGCTTGCCATGCATGAACTCGGCTTCAGCATGATCCTCTATCCGACGTCGGTGCTGTTCCGCACGGTTCTGGCAATCCAGGAGGCACTCGACGACTTGCGCGAAGGCTATGCAATGGATCCCGAACGAAGCGTGAAGCTGGAGGATTTCGAGGACATCGTCGGGATGCCGGAATGGGCCGGCATTGAGGACCGCTTCATGGGCGAGGCTCAGCAGGGCATCGTGACCAAAATCAAGCACAAGCTGACCGGCTGAACGCCGGATCTCGGGGAAGCCCCGACCCGCGCGCGATCGGAACCACAAGCCGGTGGCCGATAAAGCCCCCACGAACGGGACCGCGTAGCTGCGGGCAATGCTGCCCGCAGGTGTTCTTCTCGTTCCGCTCGGAGCGGCTTGTGATGGAACGGCTAGGATACGATCTTTTGTCCCGCCGGTCGCCAGGCATGCGCACGTTGATGTGTCTGGGACCATTCTGTTTTGTCGACCGGCCGCTGGAAGATGACATTGTGGCAAAGATCCTGGCTGTGATCGTGGCCCAGCCCAAAGTGAAGCAGCCTTTGTCGACCGACCACTTCCAAGTCGACAGCACGCTGATCAAGGCTTCGAGAGCTTCAGGCCGAAAGATGACCCTAGGGACAGAC
Organism: Mesorhizobium sp. ORS 3324; assembly: GCA_000824825.2. Taxonomy (GTDB): domain Bacteria; phylum Pseudomonadota; class Alphaproteobacteria; order Rhizobiales; family Rhizobiaceae; genus Mesorhizobium. Next base: position 3,946 of record LM655219.1, on the reverse strand, counting down.
CTGACGAGCAGCCCCATCAGGGCGGCGGGCGCGACGCCGAAGCGACCTTCCAAAATCAGAAGCGGTCGAACGACAAGCGCGCCGATCCGTACGGCTGGATCAAGACAGTCGTCGGTGGTAGTGGCAGGCACAACCGTCCGGCAGGTCGAGCAAAGTAAGGGCCTGATCGTCGAACTCTATCGGTGCGCTGTAGATTTGGGCGATCTGCAGGATCAGATCCTCGATATCCTCCCGGGCGATGTTGTCTTGGAGATTCCGGAGCCTGATCTCTTCCGACACCCTGACGATATTGACGATGCCGTCTGACCACATAACCTCCTGAACCGTGCGGTTGGCGTCGTCGCGCAACCGGTCGGAAAAGTCTCGCAGCATCGGAAAACCCTCCTTTGGCGGACGGCTGCCCCTCTATCTATATCATGCGCCAAAATGGTACGAAGGGCAATACATTAGTCTTAAAATTAATAAATAAATCAATTAGTTAGTAGAGAGCGACAAATTCGTTTTCGTGGTATCGTCCGTATCGTTAGGCCCTCCCACATCCTACAGCATTGACACTGTGTATGTCGCACCCTACCTCTACTCAAAATGAGACACATACTCATTCGTGGTATTCGTCTCTTGTGGAGGCTAAAGTGGCTGAGTTGGAGCGACCGCAGCGGCTGCAGATAATGCTGACCGACGAAGAGTTGGCCGCCGTGGAGAACTGGCGTTTTGAAAAGCGCATGCCGAGCCGTTCGGCTGCCGTGCGCGAACTGCTGCGCAGAGGCCTCGCGGCGGAAGGCTTCCTAATCGCCGCAACCGGCACCAAGTCGCAGGACTTCGGCGTTTTGTCGCCAACCGCCAATGGCGACGCGAATCCCGCTCACCCAAAGACTTAATCAAGATAAATCTAGTCTTTCCAGGCCGTTGCCTTGATGCGCAATTGCGCTAACTAAAGTCCTTGGCGCAATCCAGGGGCAGGGAAACCGTGAAATCCGGCGGCAGGGCATCACAAATCAGCGACGCCGATGCGCGGCTGGCGGCCATTGTCGATTCCTCTTTCGACGCCATCATCGGCAAGGATCTGAACAGCGTCATCACCGACTGGAACCACGCGGCCGAACGCATGTTCGGCTACAGCGCTGAGGAGGCCATCGGCCAGTCGATCCTGATGCTGATCCCCGAGCACCTGCACGACGAGGAAAGCGACATCATCGGCCGCATCCGCAGGGGCGAGGGCGTGGCAAGCCTCGACACGACACGAAAGCGCAAGGATGGCTCGCTGGTCGCTGTTTCGGTCACCGTCTCGCCGATCAGGAACGCCACGGGCAAGATTGTCGGCGCGTCCACGATTGCCCGCGACATCACCGCCGCCAAGGAAAGCGAGCGCCGCATCCGCTTCCTCATGCGCGAGGTCAACCATCGCGTGAAGAACCAGTTTGCGGTGATCCTGTCGATGGTCCGCGAGACCAACAAGCGTTCGGCCGATCCCGGCGAGTTCGAGGAGATGATCCGCGCGCGCATCATGGCGCTGTCGCGCTCGCACGATCTTCTGGTCACGTCGGAATGGGCCGGCGCCAGCCTCTTCGACCTCATCCAGGAGCATCTGAAGCCGTTCGGCCATGAGGAGCGCATCTCGCTCTCCGGTCCGCTTTTGATGCTGCAGTCGAACGCCGTGCAGAATCTCGGCATGGCTTTCCACGAGCTCGGCACCAATTCGTCAAAATATGGCGCGCTGGTGGGCGACGCAGGCCATGTCGATATCACCTGGACGGTCGAGACCGGCCCGCAGGCGCAGCGCCAGTTCCACCTTGTCTGGCAGGAGACGTCAGCTGCGCGTGGCGATGAGGGCGAGGCGAACGGGTCTGCGCGAAAAGGTTTCGGCACGGTCGTGCTGAAGCGTGTGGCGCCGCAGTCGCTTCGCGGCGCCTCCAGCCTCGAACGCTCGCCGGGCGAGCTGAAATGGTCGCTGACGGCGCCGCTCAAGGCCATCGTCGTGCCGCAGCTCGGCGCCGAGAACGGTAGCGATTTCGATGATTGAGGGGTTCGCGGCGCGGATTTCGCTCAATCGTTTGATGAGCTGTCGTCACCGCGTATAGAAAACAGGATGACGCGGCGCTCGATCTCGCGGTCCTCGAGCAACGATGAGGACGCGGAAAGGCGCACCGCGGCGCGGCCGGAGCGCTCGATCACGAGACGATGAAGCTTTCGGCCTGAAGCGTTTCGAGGCCGAGGTCATAGATGCCGACAGCGATCGCGCCCTCGACCTTAGCCGTCAGGAGCGCCGCCCCAACTACTGCTGCCGCAGCTCGAACGCGGCCAGCGGCGTGGACGGCAGAGGCGGGGTCCAGGGCAGGAATTGACGGCGCGGGGGCCGCGCCGGGAAGCTGGAACGGAGCATTCATGGGGAGATCCTCGGAATAGCGGGAGGAGGAAACCCAACGGCGCTGTCTCTCGGACCGGACGGGCTCGAATCCGTCCCGGCCAAGCTCTTCCGCTCGGATCAGAAGGTATGACGCGGATGACGTCCCTTTCTGCTCTCGGCCTCCTATAATTGCCGACGAAAAAAGCGCCCCGCCAGGAGGCGGAGCGCTTGCGACATCCGCGCCGCCCACCACACTGTTTTTGGCCTCCGCTTGTTGGGCGTCACCGCACGGCCAGCTGGAACGCTTCCCAGAAGCGGGAGGCAAAGGAAGTGCTGGCGGTTTTCCTCAAAGACTCGCCTGGCAATACCATTCGCGAACAACGCAAGAAGTGGGAGAAGCTGTACTCCAACCCCGGAAACCTTGAGCGCTGGATCAAGGACATGCGGATCGCGGGCTTGCCGGAGGAGTGACGGCCGACCGTATGCAGCCCCGGCCGGGTTGCACGAGCAACGTCCTGGAAGGCTCGGATTGCGACCTTCGCTAGGCCAACGCAAAACGTCAAGGATTGGCGCTGGTTGCTCGTTCCGGTCAACCAGACGTACGACAAGAAACCACCCAAACGGAAGTCTGTGGCGGGTACCAAGCGTCAGACATTCACCACTAGCGGGTTGTTGAAAAAGTCACTCGCAGCGATGGTCCGGGCGTCATTCACTGGCTGCGCAGAGATGGTTGTGCTGCGGCGATGTCAGAGCACTCCTTGCTCAGGTTTATCGAAATATGTTCGCCAATGGGAAAGGGGAACAAAGTCCCTTTCCGGGGATTGCTCGAAGAACGCGAAGGAGAAGAAAAATGGTGGCCAAGAGACAACTTCCGCGCCGACCGAGCGTTCGTCATTCGCAATCGTCCAGCACGTTGCCGACAAAGGGCGGCGAGGACCCAAATGTGCGGTTCCTGGCCGAGAACAGCGACCTCTCACCAAAGCAGGCGCGCGAACTGATCCGCGAGCACGGACACGATCGCGACAAGCTTCTGAAGATCGCGCGAAAAATGAAGGCCGAAAGCTGAAGGGGAGGTAAGTGATGAGCCATTCACCACGCAGGGGACGCGCCGGCACCTCTGGAGTAATGGCCCCGCTCGGAAGCCCCAAACCTATCGCCCGTGACTGGTGAGGATGACCTGACGAGTATCGTCAGGTACCCATAATGGATGCGAGTAACGCCGAACTATGGCACGGCAATTTGAGCCGAGCGGCAGCAAACAGTGACTGAAGTCAAAATTTGCTTCAGTCAAGTCACGGCGAAGACCCCGAGTGCGACCAGCAGGAAAATTATAAGAACGATGCCGATCAGGACACGCGCGCCCATCGCGGCGGCTCCGGCGAGTGCCGGCATACCAAGCAAGCTTGCCGCCGCAGCGATGATCAGGAGAACAATAATCCATTTGAGCATGGAAGACTCCCATCGAGTTGCTTTGTAGAACGAACGTATTTTTGCGGCCCAAGTTCCATGGACCGAATCCGACATTTTCGAACCTCGGCGGTGCTGGGTGATTTCCCAGCGCCTGGCCAGCGCCGTACCACCTAGCTCTCATGTTCCCTGTCA
>LM655217.1:15283-15423 GCA_000824825.2 Mesorhizobium sp. ORS 3324 | reverse complement strand
CGCCTCAACCAGCCGCGCTACGCTTCGCTGCCCAACATCATGAAGGCCAAGAAGAAGCCGCTCGACGAGAAGACGCCGGCCGACTACGGCGCCGACGTCAAGCCGCGCCTGAAGGTGATCAAGACCGAGGAGCCGGGCGG
>LM655217.1:0-15183 GCA_000824825.2 Mesorhizobium sp. ORS 3324 | reverse complement strand
GTGCAGGCGACCGACGCCAAGAAAGTGATCACGGTGCGCACCGCCTCCTTCTCTGCGGCGCCCGAAGGCGGTTCCGCCTCGGTCGAGACGGTCGGCGCCCCCGCCAACCCCGGCCTGTCGTCCTTCGTCGAAAACAAGCTTTCCGAGACCGACCGTCCGGAGCTGACCTCGGCCAAGATCATCATGTCCGGCGGCCGTGCCCTCGGCTCCTCGGAGAAGTTCCAGGAAGTGATCCTGCCGGTCGCCGACAAGCTCGGTGCCGCGGTCGGCGCCTCCCGCGCCGCTGTCGACGCCGGCTACGCGCCGAACGACTGGCAGGTTGGCCAGACCGGCAAGGTGGTCGCGCCGGATCTCTACATCGCCGTCGGCATCTCCGGCGCCATTCAGCACCTCGCCGGCATGAAGGACTCCAAGGTTATCGTCGCCATCAACAAGGACGAGGAAGCGCCGATCTTCCAGGTCGCCGACTACGGCCTGGTCGGAGATCTGTTCGTCATCCTGCCGGAGCTACTGGCGACGCTGTGATCTTCGCTATGCAGCGGAGTCACCATACGCCGACAAGCGCCATATCGTCGCTGACGCCAAGGCGCACCTGGTCAGCGGGTGTTCGGCCTATCGGACTGGCACCGCGACGGCACACTTGCTGAGTACGTCGCCATGGAAGCACGCAATCTCGCGCCATTGCCCGGCGACGTCGACTTCGCTGTAGGCGCGAGTCTGCCGATCTCGGGCCTGACCGCATGGCAGGGCCCGTTCCAGCATGGCCGCCGGCTTTACCCTAAAGCCGACAGTCTGCACCCGTGAAAACCCGCCGTGCTCACACCCTTGGTCAACATGGGTTCGGTGCGTCAAGTTCAGCAAATCGGGCGGCCATGATGGCGGTAGTTCACGGCGACGGGCTCAAGTCTATCGTTCTAGCCGGGCCGGCTTGGCCCAGCGATGTCTTGGCGGACTAGGTGGGCTCGGAGCGGCGTTGTTACACAGATCAAGGGTGTTTCGGCATTGAGGTGCCCGTCTGATTATTAGAAAATTTCTGGCGGAGAGAGCGTCTTTCGATCTTAGGCCTATAGCGTTGAAAATATTCAACTTTTTATTCGCTTTGTTACGCAGTTTGTTACACGGCTGGGGCGAAAGGTCACGGTTTCCATAAGCTCGCTGCTCCGAGTCCATCCACTCATTTTTGAGGGGCATTCGGGAGTCGCGCGCGAAAGGAATGTCGGCTTTGCGCCCATATCTGTCGTTCAAACCCGCTTGTGCAACACCTGAAAGCAGACCTATTTTCAGATCGCTGCTTGCCCGGCGGTGCTCTTTGCTCAACAGCCGCCTGAACAATCCCCTGGTGTGATGATTGCTTGCGATCAGTGCTGGTCCAGTGACGTCGATCATCGCCGGGGCGGAGCTATCTTCACTGTCGAGACGGCATCTGTCAGCGTTAATACCCACTTGGTGGACGCGTGGTGCAGAGCCGCGGTCTCCACGGACGAGGTGCCGCTATGAACTTTGTCGACATGGACCTCAACTTGTTGCGCGTTTTCGACGTGATGATGCGTGAAAGAAGCGTCACGCGCGCGGCTACCGAATTGGGCAGAACACAGTCAGCTGTGAGCCACTCCTTGGCGAAACTTCGGTTTCTATTGCGGGATGAACTGTTCACCAGAGATGGGGGCGAGATGCGGCCGACGCCTCGGGCAGTGGAGCTGCTGTCCGACATTTCTGCGGCGCTGGCAACGATTCGGACCTCAATCGACAGGCATCAGGTGTTCAATCCGGCAACGACTCGACGCAACTTTCGCGTCGGACTTACCGACTATCATGCCATGATATTTATTCCGGGGCTCATTCGAGAGTTTTCGAGGCAAGCCCCTAACGCGACGCTGAACGTGATTCCCGCAAACGGACCCGACATCGGCTCATCCGTTTATTTGAGACAAGTTGACTGTGCGCTGACGGGAGCGGCAATTCGCGACGATCCGAATCTCTTGAAAGTGGAGCTCGGGCAAGATCGGCTATTTTGCGCGGTGTGGAGCGGAAGCAAGATCGCCAGGGACGGTATGACGCTAGAAGCTTATTTGGCCAGCTCCCACCTGCAGATTTCCGCGGATGGTCAATCAGAAGGACTGGCGGATGCCGCCCTGAAGCAGCACGGTCTACGGCGCAACGTTGTTGCTACCATATCGAACTATCTGGTGCTTCCCTGGGCGCTGCGCGGCACCGAACTGATCACCCATTGTGGGGACGCCATTCTGCAGATGCTGGATGAGAGAAGCGAGGTGAGCTTGAGAGCGCCACCGCTTCCTATTTCGGATGTCAGTGCGTGGCTCATCGTCCACCGTCAGATGGCGAACGACCCTGGGACCAAGTGGCTCCGGGAGGTGATTGTGGGCATCTACAAGGAGTCCCAGGCCAGGCGCCAAAGTTCAATCGTCGACATCGGAGCTGCGGAGCCGCCGAGGCAATAGCGCCTCGGCCGACCCGTCGCCTACCACCAAGCCCTTCGCCCCTCAACTCAACTTAAAAACATCGTTAGAGGAGCGTCCTTTGCGCGCCAGTTATGAAAGTGGCTCATTTCCAGAATGAGGACAATCAATTTGACGAATAGTTGGCCTTACGTGCAGATTGAGCCCAACAAAAACAGGGGAACACCGAAATGAGATCGACGCTTAAGGGTTTGATTGCCGTAGCCATGGCGTGCACCGCGTCGTCGGCGTGGTCCGCAACCCTCGACAACGTCAAGAAGAATGGAGTGCTCACCTGCGGCACAAACTCAGCAACCGCGGGCTTCAGCCTTCCGGACAATGAAGGCAAGTGGACTGGATTCGTCGTCGATTACTGTCGTGCTGTGGCTGCCGCCGTGCTCGGCGATGCGCAAAAGGTGAAGTTTATTCCATTGACGCCAAAAGATCGCTTCACCGCCTTGCAGTCGGGAGAGATCGACATTCTCGCGCACAACGCAACCTGGACATCCTCTCGTGATATGTCGCTCGGCATTCTCTTCGCTGGCACGTATTTCTATGACGGCCAGGGATTCATGGTGCGCAAGGCGGACAACATCACTTCAGCCAAGGGGCTGGATGGCGCATCGATTTGCGTAACACAAGGCACCACAACCGAATTGAACCTTGCCGACTACTTCCGTTCGCAATCGATCAAGTACACGACCGTCGGTTTTGCCGACGAGGAAGCTGTCGTGAAGGCTTACGAGGAGGGGCGTTGCGATGTCTTGTCCGCAGACACCTCGACCTTGAACGCGTCGCGGCTTCGGATGGCCAAGCCGGACGACAGCATCGTGCTTCCCGAGTTGATCTCCAAGGAGCCGCTTGGCCCGGCTGTGCGGCAAGGTGACGACCAGTGGTTCAACGTGGCGAAGTGGACGCTCTATGTCATGGTGGCAGCAGAAGAATTTGGGGTCACCTCGAAAAACGTTGATGCAATGAAATCGTCGGACAATCCCAACATCCGCCGTCTGCTCGGCGTGGAAGGCAGCATAGGAAAGGACATCGGGCTCGGCGACAATTGGCCGGTCGAGGTGATCAAACAGGTCGGCAACTATGGTGAAGTCTTCGACCGCAATGTCGGCAAGGACTCACCTCTGAAAATGGAACGCGGCCTCAACGCGCTCTGGAACAAGGGCGGCATTCAGTACGCTCCGCCGATCCGCTAGCATGACATCATTGCCGGGCGCTGGCGCATGGTCGCCAGCGCCGTTGTGCTCAGCCAACAGGACCGGCCATGTCCGATTTGTCGCTTTCCGTGCAGTCGCGCAGAAGCATCTCTCTGCACAATAAGAAGGTGCGAGGCATCTTCTACCAGCTCTTGCTCGCCGGCAGTCTGTTGGCTTTGGGCCTTGGCGTCGGCGTCCAGACCGTGTCGAACATGCGAGCAAGGGGAATCCCGCTCTCATTCGGCTTCTGGAATGAGTCTGCCGGCTTCGACATCAATCAGGCCCTGATACCCTACGACGCGCTTTCTACCTACGGCCAGGCGTTCTGGGTTGGCGTGGTCAACACGCTCTTCGTCAGCTTGCTCGCGATCCTGTTGGCAACGTCGCTCGGCTTCGTCGTCGGAATTGCCCGCCTGTCGCAGAACTGGATCGTCGCGAAGGTCGCGACCTCCTACGTTGAGATCATACGCAACATCCCGTTACTGCTGCAGTTGCTTTTCTGGTACAACGCCGTCCTAAAACCGCTCCCCGCGCCGAAGTCGTCGATCGAAATTCCCGGCGGCGTCTACCTCAACAATCGCGGCCTCATAATCCCGGAGGTCCAGCTGCATCCGGGCGCGGGGCTGGTGGCTCTGTCGTCCGCGGCGGCCATTGTCTGCTGCATCGCCCTCTGGTTCTACGCCAGGCGTGTCCAGATACGAACCGGCAGACAGCTACCGGTGCTTTCGGTCAGTCTGGCGGCATTGATAGGCTTTCCGCTGCTCATGTTCCTAGCCGCCGGCGAACCGGTATCGTTCATAAGACCGCAACTGCACGGGTTCAATTTTCAAGGCGGGCACCAGCTCTATCCGGAGTTCGCCGCTCTCCTGATCGGTCTGTCGGTCTACACCGGATCCTACATCGCCGAGATCGTCCGAGGTGGAATCCAGGCGGTGCCGAAGGGCCAGACCGAGGCTGCCTACGCGCTCGGGCTCCCACCGGGCAAAACACTTCGCCTGGTCGTTGTTCCACAGGCGCTGCGCATAATCATACCGCCTCTGACAAGTCAGTATCTCAACCTGACCAAGAACTCCTCGCTCGCCGTCTTCATCGGCTATCCCGATCTCGTTCAGATCTTTGCGGGGACGGTGCTCAACCAGACCGGAGCGGCCGTCCAGGTGATGGCGATCACCCTGGCCGTCTATCTCGCCATCTCCCTCGTCACCTCGTTGGCCATGAACGGCTTCAACCGGCATTTTGCGATCGTCGAGAGGTGACGCATGACCGACCAATCCTTGCATCCTCCAATCGTCAATGTCGCGCTGATGCCGGCGATGGCGCCGCCTGCAGATGTCCGGCCGGGTCCGGTGACCTGGATCAAAAGGAATCTGTTCTCAACGCCCTCCTCGGCCGCGCTGACAATATGTTTTGTGCTCCTGGCGGTGTGGCTGCTGCATCAGTTTCTGAGCTTCGCCGTCATCAAAGCGGTCTGGAGCGGCGGCCGAGACGCTTGCCGTGCGAACCCCGAAGGAGCCTGCTGGCCCTTCATCGCGGAGAAATTCGATTATCTGCGATACGGCGCGTACCCCGTTTCCGAGCGGTGGCGCGTGGATCTCACGCAGACGATCGGAGCCATCCTGATCGTTTGGCTCCTGTGGACGAGGGCTCCGCGGCGCAAACTGGCGGCAATGCTGTTCTTCGTTTTCTACCCCGTTGCCGCCTTTGTTCTCTTGCGTGGCGTCGCCCTGCTCCATTTGCCCGTGATTGATACCACGCTCTGGGGCGGTCTCCTGATCACTCTGCTCATGTCGATCGTGGGCATCGTTTTCTCGCTTCCGTTCGGGGTCATTCTGGCGCTCGGACGCAGGTCGGACCTCCCGATGGTCAAGGCGGTTTGCGTCACGTTCATCGAGGTCGTTCGGGGAGTCCCGTTCATCACGGTGTTGTTCATGGCGAACTTCATGATGCCGCTTTTCGTGCCGGACTACCTTACGCCAGATCGTCTCCTGCGCCCCCTCATCGCCATAGCCTTGTTCTCGTCCGCCTATATGGCTGAAGTTGTGCGGGCCGGCCTTCAGGCGATCCCGAAAGGCCAATACGAAGCGGCGAAGGCGCTCGGCATCAGCTACTTCGACATGATGCGCTTGATAGTCCTGCCTCAGGCGTTGACGATCGTCATCCCGAGCATCGTCTCCACATTCATCGGCCTGTTCAAAGACACCACGCTGGTCGCCATCGTCGGCATCGCAGACTTCTTGAAGGCCGTCGAAACAGCGCGAGTCGATCCGAATTGGGCAGGCCCGACGATCTCCTCGACCGGCTACCTTTTTGCGGGATTGGTCTACTGGGCGTTCTGCTTCGGCATGTCCCGTTACTCGCAGTCGATGGAGCGCCAGCTGGCGCGCGGCCACAAATCCTAGAAAGCGAACGAGGATGCCTCAAGCAGTTTACATTCCGAGAAGAGAAGCGCGCGGCAAGTCCGTCGTCGCCGTCGAACTGCGCGACGTCAACAAATGGTTCGGCTCGTTCCATGCGCTCAAGAATATCAACCTCTCGGTGCCTCGCGGTCAGCGTGTCGTGATCTGTGGGCCGTCCGGGTCGGGCAAATCGACGATGATCCGATGCATCAACCATCTCGAAGAGCATCAATCAGGTGAGATCATCGTCAACGGCAAGCCGGTAGCCCAGGATCTCCGCAAGATCGACGAAGTCCGCAGCAACGTGGGTATGGTGTTCCAGCACTTCAATCTGTTTCCCCATCTGACGGTGCTCGAGAATTGCATGCTTGCGCCTGTGTGGGTGAGAAAGATGCCGCGCATGGCGGCAGAAGAATTGGCACTCTATTATCTTAATCGCGTCAGGATCGCGGAGAAGGCGGCCAGCTACCCGGGACAGTTGTCGGGTGGCCAGCAGCAACGGGCTGCGATTGCCCGGGCCCTTTGCATGAACCCAAAAATCATGCTCTTCGACGAGCCGACCTCCGCCCTCGATCCGGAGATGGTAAAGGAGGTCCTCGACACGATGGTGTCGCTCGCCGGCGAGGGCATGACGATGCTGTGCGTCACGCATGAGATGGGTTTCGCCCGGGAGGTAGCCGATCGAGTGGTGTTCATGGACCGCGGGGAGATCGTTGAGGCGAACACACCACATGAGTTCTTCGCCAATTCCCGATCGGAGAGGGCACGCCAGTTTCTGGCGCAAATCCTCAAGTAGCGACGCCGCAGGCAATACGGCAAAAGCACGGCTCCAGATTTTTTGCAGGCATTACAAATGGCATGTGCAGACACGCCCAATCCGTCGATCGCGGCAGCAAGCATTGCGGGAGTGGATTTCGACCAAATCCACGACCGCCAGCAATTCGGATCGGTCAAGTGGGCCAATCAATGGGATGAGTTCTCCCCGCGGGTCGAGGGCCAAGGCCTGCTCTCGCTTTGGACGGCGGATATGGATTTCCGCGCTCCGGAAACTGTCGTCGCGCGGCTGCGCGAAGCGGCAGACCATGGCATCTACGGCTACACCCGTCGCGATCCGCGCCACTACGAAATCGTGCAATCGTGGTTTGCACGGCGCCACAACTGGTCGCCGGAGCTGGAATCGCTGCTTCCCGCGCCGGCGATCATGCCGTCGGTGGCGACGGTGTTGCGAACATTCACGAAGCCGGGCGACGGTGTCATCGTCCAGGCGCCTGTGTACTCGCCCTATTTCGAAGTGGTTCAGGGAAACGGGCGGCTTCTGCTCACGAACCGGCTGAAGCTGAAGGACAACAAATACGAACTCGATCTCGACAATTTCGAGACGCTGGCGGCAAGCGGCGCCAAGGTGTTCCTGCTTTGCAATCCCCATAATCCTGCGGGAAAGGCCTGGCGGCTCGATGAACTGACGGCGCTCAACGCTATTTGCGAGCGCTATGGGGTCTTGGTGATTTCCGACGACATTCACTGCGACATCAGATTGTCCGACCGGCCTCACATCGTCTTCTCCTCCATTTCGGAGGATGCAGCGGAGAAGTCGTTCATCTGCACGGCGCCGACGAAAACCTTCAACCTGGCCGGCATTCCCTCGGCGACCATTTCGGTGGCGAACAAAAAGCGCCGCGACAAGCTTCTTGCCGCAATGCAGGCCTCATTCATGGTAAACGCGAACTTTTTCGGCCGCCTCGCCCTGGAGGTAGCTTACAGTACCGGTGCGCCATGGCTCGACCAACTCACGCGATATATCGCCGGCAACATCGACGTCGTCTGCGAGTTCGCCTGCGAACATCTTGCAGGCATAACGCCGATGAGGCCCGACGCATCGTTTCTGGTTTGGTTGGATGCGCGCGCGCTTGATGGCCGGGTGGAAGGAGTTCAGAAGTTCTTTGTCAATCGCGCCGGGGTCAATTTGTACGATGGCCGCGTATACGGGCCCGGCGGCGAAGGGTTCATTCGCCTCAATGTCGGCTGTCCGCGTCCTCTATTGCGGCGAGCGCTGGAGCGCATGGCAAATGCGCTGATGTCGTCATGACAAGAGGCTTAACCCGGAGTCGGCCATAGGTCACGTGCTGTTGGAAGCCCTGGGCTGCTCCCCTCCAGATCATATCGAGTTACTGTCATTTGCCGACGTCGCCCGCCAGAAGCCGACAATCTGGAAACGGCCCCGAAACACGACGTGGCCGCTTTGCGCCCATCGCCGCCGTAGCGATCAGGCGCGGACTTCCTGAAAGCTGATATCACCGGCGAGCAGCGCGACGGTTGCGGCGGCCCCATTCACGCGCGCGTCGTCAGCGTCGACAGCTGGTCGGTGTCGTAGCGGTTACGCAGATCGGCGAGCGCTTTTGGATCCGGCGCTCCCTGCGCCGCGAGTTCGGCGAGCTCTTCGAAATAATGCTCGTGGCCACGTGGAGAAACGGTCATCAGGACGCGTGCCGGTTTCTTGCTGACATTCGTGATGTTGTGCGGCACTCCCGGCGGGATGAACAGGAAGGTTTCCGGCGTTGCCCGGATCGTCCTGTCGCCGACATGCCATTCACACTCGCCCTCGATCAGGTAGAAGGTCTCCTCCTGCAACCGGTGAACATGCCGCCCGGTGGCGAACTCCGGCGGGATCGTCCAGTCGAACATGCTCGTATGCCTGGTATTTTCATCGGTGACGAGGAAAGCCATGGGGTGGCCACGCAGCATGATGCCCTTCTTCTCGTCAGGCATGCGGATGACGGCATCAGCGCTCATATTATCCTCCTCTGACAGGGCACTTGTTTCTGGCAAGCGTTCGCGCAACATCGGCCGTCCACGCCGGAAAGTCGCGAATTCGTTGCCAAAAATTTGCTAAAAGACTGAAATGACAGTCAGGGGCGACGTCCACCGCTTTGGCCCTTTTCGCCTCATCTTTGCGCTTCAAGACGAGATTGCACTGGCAGCGGTAGGCGCAATTGCGCCAAGCGTGCGGAAAGCCGAGGTCGAACGTGTCAGGCGCAAGCGTCCCGACAGTCTCGATGCCTACGATCTCGTGCTGCAAGCCCAGCCTGACGTCGATTCAGGTATGCCGGAGCAAGTGACCAGAGCGCTGGTGCTTCTTGATCGCGCGATCTCACTCGACCCAACCTATGCGCTGGCGCATGGCAATGCGGCGATGTGCCATCATTGCCTTTTCCTTCGCGCCGGCCTGCAAGAGATCAACCGCGCGTCCTCGATCCGCCACGCCCGCTCGGCCATTGTCCATGGACAGGATGACGCGCTGGCCCTGACGTGGGCCGGCTTTTCACTCGGAATGGACGCGCACGACCGCGCCGCGGCATTCACGGCGTTGGAAGCCGCCCTCGCCATCAGCCCGTCATCGGCGCTGACCTACATTCTTGGCAGTGTCATTCTCGGATGTGCGGCCAAGCGGAGCTGGCGTTAGAATGGAGCGAGCAGGGTATGCGGCTAAGCCCGTTCGATTCTTGGGCCTGGGCCGCATTTGATGCGCAAGCAATGAGCCATTTGCTGCGTGGACGTTACCAAGAGGCTTGCCTGGCGGCCTACAACTCCGTTCAAGCCAATCCCGCGCATAGTATCACCTACGTGCAATTGACCGCCGCGCTGGCCAAGCTTGGCCGATTGGACGAGGCAAGGGCCGCCGCCGCTCGCGTGCTCGAGTTGCAGCCGGGCTTTCGCTACAGCCGCCAGTTTGCAGAGGTGAATTGCGCGCCCGCGCTCGCCGAGGTCCTTGGCAGCGCACTGCGGGAAGCCGGATTGCCAGGATAGCTTACAAACTGCACGAGCTCGCCGGGCGGTTCGTAGGGAAGCTCGATATGCACCGTGATCGGATGGTATCGGTGTGACGCCTAAGGTCCAGCGACGAGCAGGGGTGGCCCGGTAATCTCCATATCGAACTGGGCCGCGATCGCTTTTATTTCGGCGAGATCGCGCGGAATCTCCAGTCCCTGCGCGGCAACCGCCGGGAAAAACCCTTCGAGACCACCCGGAGACAGGATGGCGATCCATCGCGCACGCTCGATGACGACGAACGTGTGCTCGACGCCAGCGGGGATGTAGAACACTCCTCCGGCACTGCGTTCGAAAGTTTCCCCGGCGCGCCAGAAGCGTAGCCGCCCCTGGAGAACGACGAAGACTTCGTCGGCCTCGATATGGCGGTGGCGCTGCGGTCCTTCCCCAGACCGGCATCGGATGCAAATGCCCCACAGAAGGTCCGCTTATCCACCTGTCGCCGTACGATTTCCGCATTCGATGTACCCACCACGCCAGAGTGCAAGGGATCGTCCAAACGGGATTCAGCCGAGTTGATCAAAGATGCACAAAGGCAGGCCTCCTGCTTTGTCGCCAGGGTAGTGCTTGACGATCAGAAATCCTGACTGCGGCGCGCGGCGTCCGCAGCGGGCTCCTGCCACGGTTCACCAGCCGGGGGAGTTGTAGTCTCCACCGAACCAAGTGGTTCATGCAAGTCGCCTCTAGATTCGAAGAAGCGAAACGCTATTTCAAATCTTTGACCCAATACGCCCAAGGCTCCAGCTTGCCGTCGGTGGCTGCTGAAAAGGCAGTTCCCTTCCGGGCCAGCGCGCGCGCTTCTCGTGGAGAAGTTCCGAACTGCTTCTGATAGGCGAGCGCAAAACTGCGATAGTGATTGAACCCATGCGCTTCGGCAATGTCCTCGATTGATTGCCCGTTTCGCGCGGAGCGCTTTAGGCTTGCGTGAACCAAGGACAGACGCTTGCGCCTGATATAGGCGGCGGCGCCGCCGTAAGGTTCGAACAGACGGCCGAGATTTCGCCGCGTCATGCCGAATTGATTGGCAATCGCTTCGGGGCTCAATTCGCGCACGTGGATGTGAGCGTCGATATACTTGCATACTCGCTCGGTCATCGCCATGCGGACGCTGCCAAGTTGCTCATCTCTCGTCGTGCCGTTGATGGCCGCCGCAGCCAGATGCACGGTGGCGGGAATAATCGCTTCGGCCTGTTCCCGCGACATGTCAGGCAAGCGTGCGTGCAGGTTGGTAAGGTGATCTTTCAGGAGCGCCGCCAGAGGATCGGCTGACGGCAGCCGCTGCAGATTGTGCTCGTCCGGGGCCTGGAGATGACGCGCCAGCAGATTGCGCGGCAGGACGAGGGTAAGCAATTCATTGTCTCCTCCGTGCATATATAGCGGCTGCGCCATATCACAGACGAGGATATCACCTGGACGGACCAACGCTCCGCCGCCGTGCGGGGCGCTCCAGCCCTTGCGAAGAACCAGCAGGTGGTAGCTGTCCGTGCCGTCATGCCCTATGCACGCGCGGGGCCGGTTCCAAGGCTGGGCCGGTCCTTTGAACGTGCCGATGAGCGCGCTTTCGAGGTGCCAGAATTCCACGCGCACATCGAAAGTTTCTGGAAGTTCCTTCGGCGTCCGCAAGTCGTAAAGCGACCCCATATGCTCCTGCCACAGAGCAACGGCCAGCCTGCCGGGCATGCCCCGGGTATCGAGCGCAGAATGCGCCACCGTTGTTTTGGCGGACTCCATCAGAGATCTATCCCATCACGCAGAAATATGAAGCCGGGCGCTAGTCCGAAGCTGGGTCCGCACGGCTGGATTATAGAGTGAGAAACGGGAGCCGCAGCGAAACTGCAGCCACTCGCAATTCACATCGGACGACAACAACCGCCGTTTGGCCGCTCGCCCTGCTTTTTCGCTGCCAGGCCCCATCGCTTACCCGCGCGACCGAAAATGCCCAATGATCTCTTGCACGCTAGTGGGAGTGGCCGCGTCCGTCAACGCAATGCCTTCTGGCTGCGGTCATTTGCAACGGTTGGCTCGGCTGCCCCAGTCGGCGGGCCTGCCGGCTGAGGCGGACATCCACGGTCAGGCGGTGCACTGGACAGTTTAAAAGCAATGTGAGCATGCAGTTTCTCAGGCGTTATCGGTTCCCGATTTTTCCTGTTTTACTTCCTGATTTTTCCTATTTGAGAGCGTCGCGCTATTTGGTCTGTTCAGACCCTTCATCCTTCTCCAAACATTCCCTTAACTGACGCCGCGTCTCAATTTCTCGGAGCCGCTGCGGCTCTCAGGATGGCTTCGGAGGGCTGCGATGAAAGTCGAGACGTTTTGGCGGTCCGACAATTCTGTGCAGACCACGCCAGTGAAGGCTCTCAGGGAGAGGGAGCGCTCCCGGGCGGATGGTTCGGTGGAATGGAGCGATTGCCTTAGGCGGAATAGCCATGCCGAACACGGCGCGTCGAAGGCAGTCAAAATTAGAACCCGGGGCGGCAACGATGGAAATTCCACGACGGACCGACGCGTTATTGGGCCGATTCCATTCGTTTAGGCACGAGACGACGAGAGCCTTCGCCGATTTGAAGAGGGTCGGCGCCGTCGCCGTGCTAATCGTTGGCGGATTGGGCATGGCGCTGCCTGCCCGGGCGGCGGACGTGGAAGGCAGTTCCGATCACCCGCTAGTCGGACGCTACGACGGCTCCGAGATCGTCGGTTACAAGACGACGGAATTCGACGAGGCAAACCTTGTCGAAGCTCCCTTTTCGTCGACGAGCACTAATGGCGGCACGGGCTTCAAGACGGTCGAGGGCCACATCACGCTCATCTACTATACACTGCCGGAAGGCCGTTCGACGCTCGAGGTGCTGCGCAATTACGAGGAAGGTCTGAAGGCGAAGGGCTTCTCGGAGGTATTCACCTGCGCCACCAAGAACGGCTCCTGCTTTGAAACCGGCCAGCCGGAGGGTGGATATCTTCTCGGCCAGGCCGTGGGCGATCCGCTCAGCCTGCCGAAGCTTTCGGATGACTATGTGCACAACTGGTTCCAGGAAGGCGGGCGCTACCTTCTCGCACGGCTCGACCGCCCGGAGGGCGCGGTCTACGCAGCTCTCTATCTCGGCGAAAGCGGCAGCGGCAACGTCGCCATCGTCCGGGTCGTCGAGACGAAGGAGATGGAGACCGGCAAGATCCGGGTGGTCACCGCGAAGGAGATCGGCTCGGCGCTCTCCGACACCGGAAAGATTGCGGTCTATGGGATATCGTTCGACTTCGACAAGGATATCATCAAGCCTGAGTCCAAGCCGACGCTCGACCAGATCGCGCAGCTACTGACGTCGGAGCCGGACCTGAAGCTGCGTGTCGTAGGCCACACCGACAATCAGGGCGGCGCAGACTACAACCTCGATCTGTCCCGGCGGCGCGCTGCCAGCGTCGTTGCGGCGCTCGTCTCCGAATATGGCATCGCTGCCGATCGCCTTGCCTCGGATGGCGCCGGCATGACGCAACCGGTGGCATCCAATGATACCGAAGAAGGGCGCGCCAAGAACCGTCGCGTCGAACTACAGCGGGACGACTTGGGCGGTGGTGCTTCTGGCGCAAGCGGCGGCGCTCCAGCCAATTCCGGCAACGCCGGTTAGGCAGGACAAGGTGCGTGACAACAGGCGAGAAGGATTCTCAGATGGCTGCCAAGGAACGCCGAACGGGGGCCGGCGGGTTCCGGCTCCTTCTCCTGGGCATAGCTACCCTGCTTATCTTGGCCCCCCCGACTTTAGCTGCTTCGAACGTCGACTTCGTGGTCGTGGCAGGCACAAGCACCGGCAACAAGCTCAAGACGCTCAGGCCGGCCGGCGGCGATGACGCCGGGGGAGGCGGCACGCCGCAA
Organism: Mesorhizobium sp. ORS 3324; assembly: GCA_000824825.2. GTDB lineage: Bacteria > Pseudomonadota > Alphaproteobacteria > Rhizobiales > Rhizobiaceae > Mesorhizobium. Next base: position 1,439 of record LM655217.1, on the reverse strand, counting down.
ACACCGGCGGACATGGGTGGCATGCCGCCGATGCAGCAGGCGGATGGCACCTGCGGCGATGGCAATGCAATAGCGACAGTGGTGATCAACCAGCCGGGCCTGGACAAGCTCAACGTGCGCAGCGGTCCCGGCGGCCAGGTGGTCGGCACGGTGCCGGAAGGCGACACGGTTTCGGTGGTCGGCCCGTGCGGTGCGATCAGCGGGGCGGTGGGCTTCGCCAAGCCGAAGACGCAGCAAGGCGGAGGTGCCGGCGGTTGGTGCCAGATCAACGCGCCGGTGCACGGTTGCGTGTCGTCCCAGTTTCTTGCATTCGGGGGCGACACCGGCCTGTCCGGGGGTGCGGCCGGCTTCGCGAAGTCGAAGAGCAAGCCGCAGGAGCCCGCGTCGGCGGGGGCCGGCTTCTCGGGACGCTGGGCCGCCAATGCCGACAACGTTGCCTACAGCCTCTCGCTCAAGCAGAAGGGCAACAGCGTCTCCGGCAACTATCAGGGCGCCGACGGCAGCGCCGGAACTATCAGCGGCAAGATGAGCGGCAACATCCTGCACTTCTCATGGGCCCAGAAGGACGGCACCCGTGGGAGCGGCAAGTTCGTGCTCGCCGCCGACGGCCAGTCCTTCGACGGCACCTACAATTTCTCCAACAACCCCGATGCTGTCGAGGGCAGTTGGAGCGGGACGCGGCAGTGATAGCGGGCATCTGATGTTTTCGTTGAACGCAACTTCAACAGGTGCCTGAAGGAGCTAAGCCATGTCTTTCGAGGGAACGGCGCGCCACTTCTGCGGGCTTCTCGCGATGTTGATGCTGATGTCTCTTCCCCAGCCAGGCCCGGCGCATGCCAGCGACTGCACGTCTTTCGCAGGCGTCTGCGTGGACGAGCGCCTGACGTTCAACGGAAACTCCCGCGTCCTCGAGATCACCCTGTGGCCAGATGGAAATACTGACGTCTTTAACGTAATCGTGCCCGGACAACCCCAGACGGAATGGAAAACGGGTTCAGTTCTAAGGCTGGCAGTTCAACCGGATGGCACGGTGACCTATTCGGCACAGGGTTGCTACGGCGGCAAATATGGACTCTCGTCGAGCTGCGGGAACTGGCGACAGGTCACGCGGCGATTCCCGCCCCTCCATTCTGCCAGCACCGGCGGAAGTGGGGCCGACTCGATTGCCGAAACGGGCGTCGATCGACCGGGTCACGATTACGACCGGTTCGATTTGGAGGCCACAATCGCAGGCTTCGGACCCTGCAAGTCGGCGTGCGAGTCCGACGCGAACTGCAAGGCTTGGACTTACGTCAAAGCGGGCATTCAAGGTCCGAAAGCCATATGCTGGCTGAAATCGGCTGTGCCACCGCCAACGCCGAATGGCTGTTGCGTCTCGGGTGCGAAGGCCCAGACAGCCTCGGCACCTCAGCCGCCGCCGGAGAAGCCCGTCAAGCACA
>LM655216.1 GCA_000824825.2 Mesorhizobium sp. ORS 3324 | reverse complement strand
TCGCCATGTCCGCTTCCTCGCTGATCGTGATAGCCAACGCGATGCGGCTTCAGGCTACGGTCAAAACAGTGCCGGACGTGGTTCAGACCGGGCGCCGCACCGATTCCGTGGAAGCGGCCCATCCATGACAACGCTCGTCTATCTCATCCCCGTTGCCCTGTTCCTGGGGGCGCTCGGCCTGTCCGGCTTCCTGTGGGCCCTGCGCAGCGGCCAGTACGAGGATCTCGATGGGGCTGCCGAGCGGATATTGATCGAGCCCGACGACCGGCCCGATGGCATGGCCTCGGCCGGACAGGACCCGGCAAGAAAGGTATTGCGTTGAACATCTCATCCCGTCGATAACGACCTCGCAACTGCCGTGTGCGAAGCCGGCTGAAGCGTCACGATCGCTTCGAAGCCATCTTGCCTGCCTGAGGCAGGTGAATTGAGCACCAGCGTGCCGCGGGCCTGTTGAACGATCCTGGCTACTATCGCCAGTCCCAAGCCCGATCCGTCGGCAGGCGTCGATCCGCGGTGGAACCGCCTTATCAACTGGCCGAGTTCCTTGCGGGGCAAGACTGGACCCTCATTGACCACACGCAGAGTACCCTCTCCTTGAACGGCAACGGTTACCGGTTTTCCAGCAGATCCATGACGAAGAGCGTTCTCGATGAGGTTGCGTATGACGATCGCCAGCGCGTCCGCATCGATCGAAACCATCGGACCGGAAGCGGGACCTGACAGCCCGATACGCTCTCCGCCTTCTGCCAGATGCTGGAAGTCCGTCGTTACAAGGGTCGCGACGCCCATGAGGTCGGACGGCGTATCGGACTCCGCCAAACCTGAGTCGGCCCGTGCCAGCTGCATCAGCTTTTCCGAAAGATTTGCCAGGTCGCGCAGCGCCGTCTTCATCTGCCTTGCTCGCTTGCGCGTGATTTCGTCCGACGCTTCGATCAGAAGACGGTCGGCTTGTGCCAGCGCCCCGGCGATAGGCGTTCTCAGTTCGTGCGCCGCGTTGGCCGTGAATTCCTTCTCCGCGTCGAGCGCCATGCGCAAGCGCCGCATGAGCTTGTTGACCGACCCGGCGATCGAGGCGAGTTCAACGGGCAAGCTATGGGTGCGGATCGGCTCGAGATTGTCGCCGTGCCGCTCGCTGATATCGCCACGCAACTGTCCGACAGGGCGCAGAAAACGGGCGAGCATCGCCCAGGCAAGAAGCGCGCTGACCGGCGTCAGCGCCACGATCGGCAACAGGAAGCCCAGGGCAGCCTCGAATATCTCCTCATTGTGCTGGGCCGTCGATTCCGCAACCTGCACGAAGATGGTCTTGCTGACGGCCGGCTCGGTGTAGATGCGCCACCCTTTGTTTTCGGAAAAGCCTTGGTCGAGGGTATCCGTGAGCGGGGCATCGGGCGCATCGTGGGAACGCAGGAGCAGCCGGCCGTCCTTGTCGCGAACCTGGAAGATCAGCCTGTCGTCGGCCTCCCCCGAGGCTCCCTCCGCCAACTGGCGAGGGGCGGCTGTCAGATCCTTTGAGAAGAGGTCGTCGATGACGATAGGAAGAAGCCGGCGAGCGGCCTGCTGCATGGCGCCGTCCATCGCCTCGTTGATTTCGCGATGCAGAGTGACGGAGCCGGCGGCCGCGGCGATCAGGCCGAATGCGCTTGTCAGAACGAACATCGAGATGACAAGCCTACGGGTCAGGCTGCCGCGACGTGTCATTGGATCGCCGCCCGGTATCCGAGACCGCGCATGGTCACGATGGCATCGCGACCGATCTTGCGTCGCAGGCGACTGATGTAAACTTCCACGGTGTTGCTCTCGATCTCCGCGCCGAAGGCATAGAGCGCGTCTTCAACCTGCCGTTTGCTTACGACCATTCCGGGCCGGTGGAGGAAAAGTTCCAGGACAGCCCATTCGCGGCCCGTCAAGGCAGCCAGAACGTCCTCGACGAGGACGACCCTCTTCGCCAGGTCCACCTCGGCGCCACCCGTCAGGCGAACGATCGGGTTGGGATTTCCGGCGTAGCGGCGCGAGACGGCCGAGAGCCGCGCCGAGAGCTCTCCAAGATCGAACGGCTTCACCAGATAGTCGTCGGCTCCGCTGTTGAGCCCCTCGATCCGGTCCGCGAGCTGATCGCGCGCGGTAAGGATGATCACCGGCGTGACATTTCCCGCCCGGCGCAGCCGTTTCAGGAAGTCCAGGCCTTTGCCGTCGGGAAGCTGCAGATCGAGCAGGATAAGGTCGTAGGCCGCAACATCGAGGTGGCTGGCCGCGTCGCCGATCGTACGTGACCAGTCTACGGCATGGCCGTCGGCCACGACGTGATCGCGGATGGCTTCGCCCAGAACAGCGTCGTCTTCTACGAACAGTACCCTCAACCGCCCCCCTGGATCAGCACATCCTTCGGTCGCAAGGCTGCCATTGTCAAAGTCGCGGCGCAATTGCCCGTTTGGACGCATGACGCGTTCAGCTTGCTGTCAGGTTCTTCGTCGATCTTCCCGCCATCGGAATAGGCCGATGGAGAAAAAATGATGAAGTCAGTTCTGATTGCCGCGTTGTTCGTTTGCGCCGCTGGAACGGGGACGGCGCTCGCCGGCAACAAATGCGACGTGCCAGCAAGCGAATGGCAGCCGCGCGAAGCCCTGCAGACAAAACTGGAATCGCAGGGTTGGAAGGTTCGCAACATCAAATCCGAGTCCGGCTGCTACGAGGCCTACGCCATCGACGCCAAGGGCAAGCGTGTCGAGACCATGTTCGATCCGAAGACCCTTGCACCCGTCGGCAGCGACACCGACGGCGACGAGGGCTGAGCCATGAACGCCACCGTCCGCACACGGCAGACTTCGGTAAAAGTCTGGTCGTACTATGTCCGTCTTTTCCACTGGACTCTCGTGCTCAGCGTGACGGTGGCGTGGCTTGCTTCCGGCGAGATCATGAAGGTCCACAAATATGCGGGCTATCTCGCAATCGCCCTGGTTGCTTCCCGGTTTGCGGCGGGCCTGTTTGGATCCGGCTACACGCGTTTCGCTCAGTTCGTGCGGTCGCCCCGACAGACCCTCACCTATCTCAAGGACGTCGCGCACAAGCGGGAACGGCGATACATCGGCCACAATCCCGCAGGCGCCGCGATGGTGCTGGCCCTCCTTATGTGTATCTGCGGCATCGCCTTGACGGGTTGGATGCAAACCACGGACGCCTATTGGGGCGTGGCATGGGTGCAGATCGTTCACGAGCTTCTGGGTAATGCCATCCTTGTGCTGATCGCCATTCACGTAGCGGGCGTCGCTCTCGCCAGCGTCCGGCACCAGGAAAACCTGGTCAGGGCGATGGTGACCGGCCGCAAGCGCTCGCCGGCGGTGGACGATGTCGGCTGAACGGACAATCGGGACAATCCGCGATGACTGCGCGTTCAAGGCCTTGCCGGTGACCGGGCGCGGAAAATACGCCCGTGCGCATGATGTCCCCTGGATTGCCTCCTGCCCCGGCTGCCATGATCGAAAAGCCAGCTTTTGGTGGCTTCCGACACAAGCACGTACAACGCCGTGATCGCAAGCAGCCCGGCAAGTACCGAGCCCGCCAGCGGGACAAACCCGAACCAGCCGGCGAAGGGGACGAACGGGATAGCGACGGCGATAGCGCCAACACCAAGGGTTAGGCTCGCGAGCAAGCGGCTGGGACGGCTGCGCCACAGCCGCTTGCGGGTCCGCACGACGAGCACGATGGCAAGTTCCGTCAGCAACGATTCCACGAACCAGGCAGTCTGAAACACAGCCGGCGCGGCATGGACGGCCAGGACGAGGAAGGCGAAGGTCGCAAAGTCGAACAGGGAGCTCACCAGCCCGAAGCTCACCATGAAGCGCCGCACGGAACGGATGTCCCAGTGCCGCGGCCTGCGCAGCTGGTCGGCATCGACATTGTCGCTCGCGATCGCAAGGGCCGGGATGTCCGAAAGGAAGTTGTTCAGCAGGATCTGCTTGGCCAGCAGCGGCAGAAACGGCAGATAGAGCGAAGCGGCGGCCATGCTGATCATGTTGCCGAAGTTGGCGCTGGTCGTGATGGAGATGTACTTCATCGTGTTGGCGAACGTCTTTCGGCCATCGTCGACGCCCCGCACCAGCACGCTAAGATCGCGCTTGAGCAGGATAATGTCGGCGGCCTCCCTGGCCACATCGACAGCGGTATCGACCGAAATGCCTATGTCGGCTTCATGCAGCGCCGGCGCGTCATTGATGCCATCGCCAAGATAGCCGACGACGTGACCGCTCCGGCGGAGCGCCTCGACGATGCGTTCTTTCTGGTTCGGATCGATCTCGACGAAGAGATCGGTATTGCGGACGGCGGCCAGAATGCCGTTCTTCGTCAGCTTCGACAGGTCTTCGCCCGTCATTATCCTGTCTGCCCGCAGGCCGACCGCCTGCGCCAGGTGGGCTGCGACGTAACGATTGTCGCCTGAAATGACTTTCACGCCGATGCCGCGATCGGCAAGCGCCGAAAGCGTTTCCTGCGCGCCCTCCTTTGGCGGATCGAGAAACAGCAGGAACCCCGCGAATGCCATTGCGGTTTCATCGTCGCGGCCGAAGCTTGCCTTGCTCTCAAAGCGCCGGACCGCCAAGCCGAGAACACGGTAGCCTTGCGCGCTCCAGCGCCTGAATTTCTCGTCGATCGCCTGGCGTTCCGCCGAGCCCAAGGATTTCAGGCCGTGCGCACCCTGCACGAAGGCACAGACATCGAGAACGTTCGGAACGGCCCCCTTGGCGATGAGGAGTTGCGCACGTGTCGCTTCCTGCACGGCGACCGAAAGCCGCTTGCGAACGAAGTCGTATGGGATTTCGTCGATCTTGGTGAAGCCGGAGAGATCTTCCTGTCCGGGCTGCGCAGTCATTATCGCTTCATCCAGGGGATTCTTCAGCCCGGTTTGCAAAGTCGCGTTCAGCCGCGCCCAAAGCAGAACATCCTTCGAGGCATTGCCTTCGGCGTCGAAAGACGCATCGAGGTGAATGACGCCCTCCGTCAGCGTTCCTGTCTTGTCCGTGCAGAGCAGGTCCATGCTGCCGAGATTCTCGATCGCATCGAGGCGACGCACGATGACACCGCTGGCGGCCATCGTCCGCGCGCCCCTGGCCAGGGTGACGCTGATGATTGCGGGAAGCAGTTCGGGCGTCAGCCCAACCGCCAGGGCAAGCGAAAACAAGAGGGACTCGATCAAAGGCCGCTCGAGCATCACATTGGCGAAGAACACCAGGATGACGATCATAAGCATGATCTCGGTCATCAGATATCCGAACATCCTGATGCCGTGAGCGAACTCGGTCTCCGGAATCCGTCGCTCCAGGGCTTCGGCGATCGATGCGAACTCCGTGTGCGTTCCCGTGGCCACGGCAAGCACCTTCGCCGTTCCGCTGCGAACCGACGTGCCGGTGAAGACCGCATTGGTCCGCTGCCCGATGCCGGCTTCGGGCGCGGAACGGCCAGCGGACTTCAAGACGGGAAAGGTCTCGCCCGTCAGAACAGACTCGCTGACGTTGAGATCCCGCGACTCCAGGATCACGCCGTCGACCGGGATGAGATTGCCGGCCGACAGGCTGATCACGTCGCCAGGAACAATGCTCTCGACATCGATCATGCGTTCGAAACCGTCCCTCAGGACGGTTGTCTTGCGCGAGATGCGCTGCTGCAGCGCCTCCATCGCGCGGGAAGCGCCATATTCCTGGGTGAAGCTGAGGATACAGCTGGCAAGCACGATCGCGCCGATAATCGCTGCTTCATGACCCTCGCCGACAAAGCTGGAGACTGCGGCGGCAAAGACGAGGACCAGGACCAGCGGGCTGCGAAACTGGCGGGCGAAGACAGCCAGCGCGGATCCGCCGGACCGCGGCGCCAGCGCGTTTCGACCGAATTTGCCGAGCCGGATCGCTGCGTCGGCGCTCGAAAGACCGGAAGCGGAGGTCTCCAGTTGTGCGACCAATCGATCTGTTGCGAGCGACCAGTAGGCGCGCTCGACAAAACCGGGAGGGCGGCCGATCGGTTGCTCCTCGTCTGCCATGGCTCTTGACCGTTCGGCCTCGTCAGTTCCGCGGATCGCCATGGCCCGTCCGTCAGTTCGACAGGAGGCGATTGATCCCGCTCTCGCCGATCAGCGAGCGCGTAACGCCGCCGAAGACCCATTCCCTGAGCCGGCTGTGACCGTAGGCGCCGGAAACGATCAGATCGGCGTGGATCGAGCGTGCAAACGCCACCAGCCTGTCACCGTCCGCGGCGACGGCGATCGCTTCGGTTCGCGCCATGATGCCATGATGCTCAAGGAACACCGCGACGTCGGCGAGGCTGCCTCGAACATCCCTTCCGGAGCCGGCTTCGATCGTGGCAACGACGACCTCGTTGGCCTTGGCCAGGAACGGCAGGCAGTCGGACAAGGCCCTTCGCGCTTCCCTGCTGTCCTTCCAGGCGACAAGCACGGTCTTGCCCAGGAGGTGCTCGGCATTGGCCGCGGCGACCAGCACCGGGCGTCCGGCACCGAGCACAAGGCTTCCGATATCGACGGCGCGGAAGACATCCTCGCCGCCGTCACCGGTCACGATGAGATCGGCTGAACGGGCTACCAGGCCGAGAGCGCGGGTCGGTCCGCAAACATGCTGCGCCCATTCGCTGCTGATCGAGCCCGGGACAAGCTTCTCGAAAATGTCGCGCAGCGCGGCAAGGCGCTTCTCGATCTCAGTGCGCTGGATCTGCATGACCTCGCCTTCGTAGACCAGGCCCTCTCCCGTCGCCACCAAGGGCGGAACATCTGCAGCAGCCAGGCCGACCAGGTGAGCATCGAAGCGCTGCGCGAGCTCCGTTGCCAGCTTTACGATCGGCGCGGGGTTTGCATCGACGGCCAGGTTGACGACGATCGTTTTGTAGGACATGGCGGGCGCCTCGCTTGGAATGCGGAACGGTTTCGTCATTGCATTGTCCTGGTGCGCACGCCTTGATACCGATCAAAATCATCTGCGGCTGTTTGGCGGGCAGCCCGATGAGTGCTAAATCAGCGGCTGTTTCGCAATCCGGAGTCTGCTTTGTGAGCAAGAAGGAGCAAGCTTCGCCCGACCCCGTCGCCAATGCGCTTGCGGTAGCGGGCGGTCCACCGGAGCAGGACGATCTGCCAGAACATGAGCTGCTTGCGCTGATGTTCGAGCAGGCTCCGGGTTTCATGACGCTGCTCAGCGAGCCTGGCCACGTCTTTCAATTGACCAATGCCGCTTACCAGCGCCTGATCGGTCAGCGGCAGGTCATCGGCAAGTCGGTTCGCGAGGCCTTGCCCGAGCTCGAGGGGCAGGGATTCTTCGAATTGCTCGACCGTGTCAGCGAAACCGGCGAGCCTTATGTCGGCCACAATGCCAAAATCGTCCTCCTTAATGATGAAACCGGCCTTGCGGAAGAACGTATCCTTGACTTCGTCTATCAGCCGATCAGGGCCAAGGATGGCCGTATCACCGCGATCTTCGTTCAAGGCACCGACGTCAGCGACCTGTCGTTCGCCAACGCCGCGCTGCGGTTGCGCGAGGACCATCTGCGTTCGATCCTGGCAACTGTTCCCGACGCGATGATTGTCATTGACGAACGGGGCCTGATCCAATCCTTCAGCACGGCGGCCGAGACATTGTTTGGCCACCAGGCCAGCGAAGTCATCGGTCAAAACGTCAAGCTGCTCATGCCCTCGCCATATCAGGACGAGCATGACGCCTACATTCAGCGTTACCTGACGACCGCGGAGCGGCGCATCATCGGGATAGGCCGCACGGTGACGGGGATGCGCAAGGACGGATCGACCTTTCCGATGGAGCTCTCCGTCGGCGAAATGCATCCGGGAACAGGCCGCTTCTTCACCGGCTTCTGTCGCGATCTGACCGAACGTCACAGAACGGAAGCCAGGATGCAGGAGCAGCAGCAGGAGCTGCTTCATATGGCAAGGTTTACCGCACTGGGCGAAATGGCCTCGACATTGGCGCATGAGATAAACCAGCCGCTGACCGCCATCACGAACTATCTCAAGGGCAGCCGCCGTCTCCTCGAGAAGAGCAGGGATGAGAGTGCCGCCACGCTGCAGGAGGCGGTCGACAAGGCCGCCGAACAGGCCCTGAGAGCCGGTGACGTCATCCGTCGTCTCCGGGACTTCGTTGCCCGAGGCGAAAGCGAGCGTCAGGTCGAGCGTCTGCCAGCGCTCGTCGATGATGCGTCATCGCTCGCTTTGGTTGGCGCCAGGGAGGCGGACGTGCGCGTCACTTACGATCTCGACCCGGCTGCCGAGCTGGTTCTGGCCGACCGCATCCAGATCGAGCAGGTATTGCTGAACCTGATGAGAAACGCCGTTGAGGCCATGCACGGAACTCCGCGCCGGGAGCTGCGTGTCGTGACCGCTGCACGGCACAACGGAATGACGGAGGTCAGCGTGATCGATACCGGCCCGGGGCTGGCGCCGGAGGTTTCGGCCCAGCTCTTCCAGCCTTTCGTGACCACCAAGAAGCACGGGATGGGTGTCGGCCTGTCCATTTGTCGCACTATCGTCGAGTCCCATGGTGGTCATATCTGGGCAGAGTCGCCATCCGGCGGTGGAACCGCGTTTCGGTTCACACTGCGTGCCGTAGAAAAGGAAGAGGTCGCCAGTGGCCAGTGATGTCGTGCATGTGGTCGACGACGATGTCGACGTTCGCAAGTCTCTGGGCTTCCTTCTCGCAACGGCTGACTTTGCCGTGCGCCTCTATGAATCGGCCACCGCATTCCTTGCCACGGAGCCGAAGGAGATCGACGGCTGCATTGTCAGCGACGTGCGCATGCCCGGCATCGACGGCATAGAGTTCCTGCGGCGATTGAAAGCCAGCGGTTTGAGCGTGCCGGTGATCGTGATGACGGGTCACGCCGATGTCGCGCTCGCAGTGCAGGCCATGAAGGAAGGCGCCACCGATTTCATCGAGAAGCCGTTCGACGATCAGGTGCTGATCGATGCAATTCGTTCCGCCTTGGACAACCGCAGTCAGGCGGCTGCGACCCACCCGCAATCGGCCGAGATCCGGAAGAATCTTGCCACGCTGTCGGAGCGGGAGCGTCAGGTGCTCGATGGGCTCGTGTCCGGGCTGCCGAACAAGACGATCGCCTATGATCTCGGGATCAGCCCGCGTACGGTTGAGATCCATCGCGCGAATGTCATGAGCAAGATGGGCGCCGGCAGCCTCTCGCATCTGGTGCGCATGGCGTTGATCGCCGACTCAAAGAGCTAGGCCGGATCCTGCGAGGAGTCCCGCTGATAGTCCGGAGGGATCCAGACACGCCAGTGAGTGGGATGGATATCAATGCGTGCCCCGGTCACGATATTCTTCCAGCCCGCAGTCGCCTTCTCGCAGGGGAACACAAGCGCATGTACGCCATCGCTGTCGATGACGGCCAGTTCGAGACTGCGACCGGATGGTGCGCTTGCGATTGGATTCCACATTTGATCAGTGTGATTGAAGAGCCGTCTCGCGCATTGATTTGAATCACTTTTCGGCCGTTCACGCATTTTTTCCCGGCGCTGTCTGCGGAAATCGATTCTTCTCCTCCCCTGTTTGACCCGGATCAAGGATGGCTGATCGGCTCCGGTGTTTTGATGCAGGTCTCGGCAGATCGAGCTTGAAATGGCAACGCGGGCGCGACGAACCGCGCCAAACGCGGACTCGCGAAGCAACAGGCCAGTTCAGCGAGGACGACTGTCGGGCGGGTCCGCTGACCTCCGGCTCTGACGCCTACCGGTGAAACCTGAAGTGGAAGAGCGGAGGCAGCGGTACTTGCAGTTCAACTTGTTTCATGGAGAAGCACCATGGCTGAAGTCGCTACCAAACTGCCCGTGAAGACCGAGAAGAAGGCCCCCGCCCGGCCGGACAACTGGATGGGACCTTTCGAGAGCCTGCGCCGCGAAATCGACCACCTCTTCGACGACTTCCATCCGTTCGATTTTCGCCTGCCTTCCACGCGTTCGTTCTTCGGCCGCGAACTGCCTGCCCTGCGCGGCATTGAATGGCCGGTCGCTCCGGCGATGGACCTGGTCGAAAAAGCGAACGAATACGAGATCACGGCCGAACTGCCGGGTATCGACGAAAAGAATGTCGAGATCAAGCTCGCCAACCACACGCTGACGATCAAGGGCGAAAAGAAGGAAGACAAGGAAGAAAAGGAGAAGGACTACTACCTTTCGGAGCGCCGCTACGGCTCCTTCCAGCGCTCGTTCCAGTTGCCTGAAGGCGTCGACGCCGACAAGATCGATGCCACTTTCAACAAGGGCATTCTGACCGTGAAGCTGCCCAAGACGACCGAAGCCCAGAAGGCCGAGAAGAAGATCACGGTCAAGGCTGCGTGAGCCGCCGGCTTATGTTTACCCAGCGCGCGATCGGGCGCGCTGGGTAGGATCATGAGGCTATTTCCGGATTTCGCTCTCCAAATATCGTGGCCGTCCCGTTCTTTGTTACCACCGGGCGATGCCTCTTTCAGCCGCATCGTTGCGACCGCGGAAAGTCACCTCTGAATTGACATAGCTCAAAGTGAGGCCCTCTCGTGCCTCCTATGGTGCCGGCTCAGCCATAAGCCAACTGCAGCCCGCGACGGGTTTGCTGCACAGGAGCCCGACATGAATTACCAGCGGTT
>LM655215.1:226-61863 GCA_000824825.2 Mesorhizobium sp. ORS 3324 | reverse complement strand
TGTGTGGAGCAACGACAGGCGAGCCAACATGGCCGCCGCTCAGGAATCCCAAAGCGCGCCAGGGCATCGAACCCGGGAGCTCTGAAGGAAGCACCTTGTCGGATCGGTAAATCGAGCAGGCCCTTGGCCGGGCCGACGCTCAAATACCTTTCGCTCGCAGTCGGGAGGTCGCAATCACCTTCAACATCACCTAACAACCATTGCTCCCTTGAGGCGGAACTTAGCTTGGCTGACCTGACAACAAACTGACGCGCTATGACAGCTGAGCAGAATCTGAGAGCCGCCGGAGCAGACCCTTGCATTTGGCCAAGGGACAAAGGCCGACTGAACTGACGTGCGAACGGTGTGACCGACGCGAGTACGTTAGGACCGGGACCGTACTGTAATCAGGTCGCACGCGTCAGCCACGGTCGTATTCGATCCTGAAGGACTGCATCGGAATAGAAAGCGATGCTTCCGGAACTTGGAGGAGGACATACGGCAGCGCGGCGCGCGGGAAAGTCACGGTGGCATGGCTATGAACGGCATTCTTGCGTTCGCATGGTGCCGAGACGGCGAACTCTGATAAACATGCGAATCGGCCAGCGTTGCTACTGCTTAAAGCTCGTCGGCTAGGCCGGTAGCCCTGGTGCACCCCCGCTAGAGCCCAAGCCGCTTTCTGGCCCTATAACAGAGCTTTTCAACGACCTTGAAACGGGGGGCAGCCCGGTTTGCTCATCCTCCCAGGAGGTCCCCGACGCGCTTCAAGCCGAGGTGGGACAGAGCTAACCGAGCCGCAGGTGCGCAATAACTAATCCAGCACACCAGGGCAACCCCGAAAAGGTTTTAGTTGCAACGGTTGGTTTTTTGTCGATCACAGGCCTTTTTGCCGCCCCATCCTATGCAGCCTCAAGCCGGATGACCTCTGAGCCGCTTCGCAATGGGTGTAGGCTAGTCTGCGCTATAGACCATGTCTGATCCCAGTCTTCTCGCAATGCTCGCAACAGGCTTGGAGCCGCTCGTTTTAGTCCTGTGCAGCGCATACCTCGCCGTGTCTCTTTTCGTTTGAGACAGGATAGATTAGTCCCATCGGGAGATCTGGTGGTTCTTGCTGTAGAGGGTAGCGTCAATCGTGTCGCCTTCAACCCTCGGGCTTTACTTGGGATTCGGATCGGCTGGACTCGGTCGATCTCGCCTGCAGGTTATTCACGCGCAAGAACGGCCAGCTTTTCGTCGAGCTGGGGATCGATGTAGCCTTCCTCCAGAACCCTTAGGATCAGCTTCATAGCGGCTGCCTGCATCACCACGCGGTCGTCCTCGGGCAGTAGATCAAGGAGAATTGAAATTGTGGCCGGATCTTCGGAAACGAGCGCCGGAACCAGCTCGTCATCAGGGATGATCCTCTCAATGCCGATGATACCGGCCACGATCGGCAAATGGAATTTTCGGACATGGTCCTTGTGATAGGCATCCGCCCTCTCAATCTTTTCTAACTTTTCCGTGTCACCTGAAAACGCCTCACGTATGGCTAAGACGACCGCATCGCGGATTTGGTCAGCCTTTACCGCCACCTCTTTGGCTGCCCCGCCGACGCTCACGGCAAATTGGATGAGTTCATCGAGGCTTTGCCGGGCTTTATGCAGGTCGCCGACTGTCATTGGCGAGGGCAGTTCCCCAATTTCCTTTGCTAGACCGGACAACGAGTTCTGCGCGACCAGGAACTTGTCGCGATCGGTCTTCCTAGCTTCGGAAAGCTCTTCTGTCGAAACTGCTCGCCTGGACGGCCCAAAATATGGATTGTTCCATCTTTTGATCAGATAGGCTTCGCGCGCGCCGGGGTTGTCCGACCATTGCAGTTCTTCTTCAGCTAAATGGGGCCCTCTGGACTCACCTTTAGCTCCATAGATCACATATTTGACGGCCTCTAAGCCGGCGACCTCCCGCTCGGCAGGTGTCTTGGCCTTGCCCCACTGGGCGCCGAGCCGCTGAATCTCTCGTTCGTCCTGAAATTCCCGTAGCGCTTCTCCGCCCGTCCGTCCTGCCCGGAACGCCGCGATAGAGTCTCGCCAGAGCTTTCTGATTCCCACTGGGTGTCCCCCGGCCTTTGCGTTGAATCGTCCAATCGGCATGGGCGGGCACAATAGCAGATTACATCCCAGGGTTGGACACTGCTGACGCGCGTCACAACAGATGCGGCATCTGACGGTTTCGTCTCGATTCCGCGGCAGCACGAACAATCGGCGATTCCGTCGACTGCTCCAATCTGCTCTGCGCTTGAGCAGAGACGCCGTTTCGAAGCTTGCCGCTGGGCACGTGCCTGACAGCCTTGACCGTAATGCACCAAGAGACAGCTCGAGCTTATCCCTATTCGTCGCTATCCTCGTCCTCGTTTTCATCGTCGGGCTGGTTCCGACCTGCATTATTCGCCTGCTCTTCGACATACGCCTGGCAGCCTTCATTGAAAGATTGGCTGTCGCCGTTGCAATCTCGTTCGTCACTGATGTCGTTCCTTGCCGCCCAACTGTAGCCGGCCTCATGCCCGGAGCAATCATCCGTGCAGTCGTAGCCATGGAACGTCTCTTGCGCCGCCGCCGGGATGGCGAGCGAGCCGACCAGCGCCAAGGCACCTGCCGCAACAACGAATCTAATCATCATACAAACTCCGATCAAATCTCGGTGTCCGGTATTTTAGGAGGGTGGCGAAGATGAGGCTGATGGTCTGGGTACTTCAGGACCAGACTCCGGCGCAGGTGCACTCGCCGGCAACGGCAAGCACGATGCCGAATCAGGCAGCGGCCAAGCCGGGGAACATTCCCCCAAACCGAAGCGTCCTTAATGCTCTTGTTGGCACAGATGGCGTTACCCGCAGTGGGAAAGCACGAAGGAATTCGTGTCTCTTGCATGTACAATCGAAAAATCCGTCGGGATCTAATCTAGGCATCGATCCGGAGCGAGAACCGGAACGCGCCCGCAACGCGGCCCGCAGCCACGCCAGCTGAACACCCCGCAGAATTGAATTGAATGGACAGCCGATTGACTGGTCTGCCCGTTGTGTTTCGCTGATCTGTCTAAAACTTGAGCGACATACGACGGCAACGCGGAGCGCCCGGCGGCGCTTCGGCGCGGGACCGCAGCGTGCGCGTCGTTGGCACCACTGTTCGGCTTGTAGAGCTGCGGATATCGATCCCGCCGCGCTCTATCTCCATGGAACTTCGCGGCGGCCTTTGCCGTCCTTCATGATGCCTGCGCTTCGAGCAGTTAGCGATTACCAAATCGAGACTAGATCACCGTCGGAAAAAGAAGCTCCCCGACTGCTCCCGCCTTCGCGGTGCCCCGGTCGGCCGCTCGATCGCAAGCCTCGTGCGGGGCGGCAGATCTCCCGCCTGCAGTTCGAGGAGGCGCTGGTCCACCTCCTTGTCCTCCGCGGTCAGGCGGTGGTTGAGGCGAAGGTAGTCCATCCAGGTCGGCGTGCGGAATGTCTCCGTCCAATGCGAGGGTTCCTGGAGGTCGCGCTGGAGGTTCCAGTGCCGGGCGCCGGCCCGGCTCTGCACCCGTCGGCGCTCCCGCATCAGGTCCAGGAAAGCTTCGACATTGGCCTCCGGTATCGGGTACTCGATCTTGACGACAATCGGGCCGCTTCTCGACTTCAGGTCGAGGGCGAGCGCTGGCGTTTCGAAGCCAAGTGAATCCTGGTCGGCCTCTTTCCACTGGCGGATCGGGAGCAGCAATCCGGTGGCGGCGACCAACAAGAGAGCGCCCGCAGAGATCTCCAGCGCCAGGGCGAGCGAATAGTTTTCGGCCACCACGCCCCACAGCCAGCTTCCGGCCGCGACGCCTCCCGACGAGAGGGCCGAGTAGATCGAGAGCGTGCGGCCAACCACCCACCGCGGGCTCGACAGTTGTACGCTGACGTCAAGCCCCGTCCAGGTGACGACCCAGCCCGCACCTCCCAGCGTCAAGGCGATAGCCGCCACAACCAGCGAGGGCGTGAAGGCAAGCGCCAGGCAGCAGGCGGCGCAGGCGACGCATGCGAGCGTCGTCAGCCGCTCCTGTGACAGCGCCCGTCTCAGCGCGTTGTTGGAAATGCCGGCGCACAAGGCGCCCATGCCAAATCCGGCCATCAGTACGCCATAGGCGATCGGCCCTCCCTCGAGTTGGTCGCGAGCAACGAGAGGCAGTAGCGCGAGGATGGAAATGCTCGTCAGTCCGAACAGAGTTCCACGCGCGATTGCCGCCTTGATCTCACCTGACAGCGCGGTGAACCGGGCACCATCGTGAATGGCGGTGGTCAATGGCTCACGGGGAAGAGGCGAAGAGCGACCGTTCCATTTATTGAGTCCTATCGCCCACAGCATTGCCACATAGGTTAGCGTCGCCAGTGCAAAAGCCGTGAGTGGTCCGAAGGAGGCGACTACAACGCCGCCGAGCGCCGGACCGATGCTTCGCATGGCATTGTAGCCTACCGAAATCAGCGTGACCGCGGCCGGAACTTCGCGCTTTCGCAGGATGTCTCCGACGGAAGCATGCCAGGCCGGATCAGTGAAGGCAGCGCCGCATCCGGCCAGGCAGCTGAAGGCGAGGATCAGCCATGGATTGTAGAATCCCAGCCCGACAAGCGCGGTCAACATGATCGACGACACAGCGATCACGCACCAGCCCAGCGCCATGACGGTGCGGCGGCTGAAATTATCGGCGATGGCCCCGGCGAAGATCGAAAGGATGAAAACGGGCAACGTCGTTGAGGTCTGCACCAGGGCCACCATTACGTCCGATGTCGAGATAGTCGCCATCAACCAACTGACCGCAACCGTCTGAAACAGCCAGCCCAGACCGGACAGCTGTGCCGCGAGCCAGATTGCGCGAAACGTGGGGTTCTCCAGCGGCGCGAATGTCGCCGACGAAACCGAAGCCGCGTCCGCGCGCGCCGCCCTGCTCATTTGGCAACCCTCTCTGTTCGTGCACGGTTAGTTGGAGACTTCTCCTCGGCGCAATTGCCTCTGGAGAGTGGCAGGATCAGGGCATTATAAGTGCTGAACCGAAGTAATTTTCGTTGGCTGCTCCAAAGCTAAGACGGAATGTTCTGGCGGCATACCTGTCCATCGAGGGCCGTAGGGCCAATGAACCGTTCTGCTACAAGTTTAAGGTGTGACTAGCGTGTATGCCGTGGGTGTCGGTTGGAGAAGCCGGTATTGAGGAGAGACCTCACACAACATTCATTGCGTTCTGTAGCTGGCTTCATTAATGAAGCGCTTCTTTGCCTACGTCACCCAACTAGGAGCACTCCGTGACAGAAGAAGTCGAGAACAATACTGCCGCTCTCATAGAGCTTACCGCGGACGTCGTGTCGGCGTACGTGTCGAACAATCCGGTCCCCGTTGGCGAGCTTCCGGGCCTGATCGACCAGGTGCATGCCGCGTTGAAGGGCACGCTGGGCGGCCCGGTCGCGGAGCCCGAAGCCCGCCCGCCTGCCGTTCCCATCAAGAAATCGGTCACGCCCGACTACATCATCAGCCTGGAGGACGGGAAGAGGTTCAAGTCGCTGAAGCGGCATCTCGCGACCCACCATGGCCTCACGCCTGACGAATACCGCGTCAAGTGGGGCCTGCCTGCAGACTACCCGATGGTTGCCCCGAATTATGCCGCGGCTCGCTCTGCTTTAGCCAAGACCTTGGGGCTCGGTCGAAAGCCTGATCAGACAAAGCAGGCTGCCCCTGCAAAGAGGTCCCGCAAAAACGGCGTGGGCTGATCGTTGTTCGGCGTACTGACTTGAAAGGCGGGGGTCACCCGCCTTTCGCTCTGTGTTCCACAGCTTGTCCAGGGCTTCTGCCGATCGATGTCCCCGCAGGAGTTCGTCTGCGGGCGCCGCGCTCGCCCTCGGCTCGTATACATGTGCAAGAGCCAGTCAGCTTGCTTTGCTGAGACTGCCGGCTGAGGATTTCCCGGTGCGGCGGTCCTGCTCGATCTCGTATTTGACCTTTTGCCCATCAACGAGTGTCGAAAGACCCGCACGCTCCACGGCGGAAATGTGAACGAACACATCAGCGCCACCTCCATCGGGCTGGATAAATCCGTAACCCTTCGTGCTGTTGAACCATTTTACAGTCCCGGTGGCCATGAATTCTCCTTCGTATCGGTTGCAGCGTTGGTCTGCGCAAGACAGTTAACACCTGACTTGGGGATAGGCGCAGCAAAAAGGACAAATCGCAAGACCTTGGATCGATCAGGAAGATCAACGATCAAGGGCGGATAGGAGCCTGAACGGCGATGCGCCAGCGCTGTCCCGCGAACGCGATCACGACTTCGACGGCGGCCGGTTTCGAGATCGGGATGGCGCCAAGGGTGCGCCCGCCGCAGACGATCCGCCACTCCTCGTCCGTCGAAAACACGGCGTAAAAGTCGCGGCCAGCCGTAGGCTGCTCCCCGATTTCCCTAGCATGGTCGTACCATCCGGCGCCTGCTCCAGCAGCCGATTGTCCGCCGAAGCCATGCCGCGCAGCAGCTCTATGTAATCGCCCTTTCCCAAAGCGGAAAGCGGACCAACCGAGCATTACGCTTCGAAAAGGCGATCAGCGCAAAGCCCGCCCTCCTGTGCGATTAAGGAGAGCGCCTGGTGCAGCGCGACGGTCGCAACGGCTTCGACGATCGAAGGAGCGCGATCTCAACGGTTGCCCGCCGAACGACCGAGACGGGCCGAAAACCGAATGGCAGCTTCACGTCTTTGGGTGGCAATAGGGGACGTTTTCCATCGGAGGTGGCTCGACTTGACCGTTTCCAACCATTTGGAATGGCGGCAATGCGCCGTACTGGTGTCATCTAGAACGATCTGAACCATCCCCAATTCATACGGATCGCGACGTTGGGGTGCGGTACAGAACAATGCGCCCTGTCGGAACGAGTTGGGAAAGAAAGTCGAAATCCCGGATGTTTCCCGTGAGTACGCTTGCACCCAGTTGCCGTGCCTGCAGGAAAACCAGAGCGTCGTTGAGGAACTTGCGTTCGTGACCTTCGCCCTTTGGCAAATTGCTCATTCGGAAGAGCAGACCAGCGAGGATGCCGGCTTGCCCCCAAATGGCAGTATCTGGGGCATGAAGTCTGTGCTCCGGTACGTCCGCGATCGTGGCTTGGATCGTTTCCAGAACAGCCTTCGTAGAGGTATGCTTCGGATCAAGTCGGCCGAACACGTGTGTCAACTCGGAAAGGCTCACCGCCGAATGGTGGCATAGCCTATACGTTAAAAGCGTATCCACCCCTGCCGGCGATCGACCCTGCAGAACATCCAGATAGACGGTGGTGTCCAGAAACAATGGACCGCCGATAATCGGTTCGTCGTCGCTCCATGGCAGATCGTCATCCGCCCGGCGCGCGAGCGTTCCCTGGCGTTTCTGGGGCTTGAGTGCTCGCAGAGTTTCGGAAAGATCAAATCCCAAGGTCGATATCCGAGGGAATACTTCCTTTGCGCTTGACGAGACGAGCCCCGAAATCGTCCTCCAGCGCCAGGCGCGACAGCGCAAGCTCCAACAACTCGGTGTCCGAAGTGACGTGGGCGCGCTTCTTGGCCGCGGCGATCAGGTCCGACGATACACGCCCCGACAAACGCGTGTTCTTAGCAGAGCCGAGCAGACCAATGGCCCTCGCCTGCTCAAGGACGAGCTTGTTACGGGTCAGCGCGACCTTTGCTTCGCTGTCTGCAGCAGTATGGATTTGAGCACCCATGCCAATCTCCTGTGTTGAACATAACGTAGTTTACGTTCAACACATTTGCAAGGAGCACTCACTTACGGTGTCAATTTCCATGTCTGCGCCTATGACTGCTGATAGAAGTTTCCATGTCCTTGAGTCGGTTCCGAACCGCCTGGAGGCGAGCCGCAGCGCCCACGCCGGCGCTGGTCGGCGCAGGCGAAGGCGCGGGCTGCTGGGCGTTCCAATCATGTTTGTCATGTCGCGCTAATTCTTGTGTCAGGTTCGGGCTATTGGGCCAAAGAATACGCTCTCCTGCTCACCACTTAACATCGAGGTCGTCGTCGTAGAGTATATTTGGCAACATACCCATCATCACATGGTCGGGCAGGATACGGGTAGCCCGTTTCTCATGCACTTCGAACCCGGGATATGCATCCTCAATGACCTGCTTGAAGAACGCCTGCGTGCGAGGCTTCAGGCATTCCGAAATTTCCCACAGAAATGCGTGAACGGCCTCGTAATCGGACACGACCTCCTCGGGCCGATAAATCGCTTCGAGATGCTCGAAGAACCTTTCGACATGGTTTCCCGGCGTATTGAAGAGCGGGCGCCTGCCGTCGAAATAGACGACCTCGATCTGCTCGCGGATAGGTCGACATTACCGTGCAATGCGAAATTTCTCTTGTCGATTACGCGCATGAAATGCGCATAAGCGTTGGTGCTTTTGTCGATATCGCGTGCAAAGCCATCGCAATGCTGGCTGAGCAGCGCGAGGCGGTCAGGGATCTTGGCCCGTATAAAGGCCTGATAGGCTTCCGGGGCGTTTCGGATTTCATCGCGCGTGAACATGAGGATCACCATATCGATGAAGGCCTCGGCCATAACCGGCATCAGAAGGTGGAGCTTTAGACAGTTGCCAAAGAGATCGTTTGCGCGTGCGGATACGCCTTGCATGGCTCTTTCTAAAGTTTTCAGCCGCGATTTGGCAGTCGGCGATCTTTTCGGAAAAGCCGTCTTTGCCGGAGCATCAAGAATGGCTGCGTGCAAATCGGCGCACAGGCCTGCGATACTGACGAACTTATTCTGAAAGACGACGAATTTTTCCAGGCTTTGCAGCACCGCGGATTTCTGCGGGCCGATTCTCGCATAATCATTTCTGATGCCGACAATCAGGTCCCGCCACTGCTTGTGCGTGAGCGCATCGCCGACCATGATATGAACTTCGCGCGACATGCCGCAGATATACACGTCGGTCTGGCCGGCCTTGAGGTTGTAGTCCCAGTGTATCCAGTTATCGCTGTCATCCTTGCGCAGGAAGTTTTGAAAACCGTTCGGTTCGCCAAAGCGAGCCTTCAGATAACAGTAGATATCTACCGGCCTGAGCCGCGACCGAACCGCGAGAATGGCGCCGCCTTTCTTTTTCTTAGATTTCCTTTCGCGCGTAATCCATTCCACTACTTCCTGCCGGGTAGCTGCTCGCCATTCGCCGATATTGAGGCAAGCAGGTTCTTCAACAGTCTTCCTCTTCATTCGCTGATGGGACTTACGCGCGATCATCGCGAATATTCAGCGAATAACGTGTGTGCCGGAGTTCACCGGTTTTAGTTAGCGCACCTTTAGCCACCAAGTCCTGCAAGTCCCTTGTTGCCGTGGCGCGGGATGCCTGAGTGATGGCGATATAATTCTCGGCGCTGAGGCCTCCTTTAAAGCCGTAGATACCTTCCCGGAACATCCGGGCGACGGCTTTTTCCTGGCGTTCGTTGAACTGACCCCGGTGGTGCTCGTAGAACTTGGCCTTGGCAACGGAGAATTCGACGCGGGCGAGCGTTACGCGCTGCGCTTCTAGGATCGTGCTGGCGAAGTAGATCAGCCAATCGGTGATTGCGTTGTTTTTGTTGCTGGCCTCCAAACGATCGTAATAGGCCTTGCGGCGACGCTCGATCGTGTAGGCCAGGGCGATAAGGCTCGGCTCGCCCAGATTTTGCGCCAGCGCCTTTTCGCAAAGGGCACGTCCTATGCGGCCGTTGCCGTCTTCGAACGGATGGATGCTCTCGAAATAAAGGTGCGCGATACCAGCGCGTGTGAGCGCGGGAAGCGGAGTCTTGCCCTTAGGCGCGGTATCGTTGAACCAAATGGTAAAGGCCTCCATCTCGGCTTTCACGCGAAATGAGGGCGGCGCCTCGAAATGCACTTTGGGTTTGTCCAGCCGGTTAGAGACGATCTGCATGGCATCGGCATGCTGGCGATAGTTGCCGATCGTCCCGATGCGCCGCTCGTCGGACATCACCATCTTGTGCCAAGCATAGAGCGTGCGGTGCGAAAGCGGGTTGGCAAAATGCAGATACACGTCGGCCATCATTTGGGCGATGCCCCGCTCGGCGGGCGGGATGCGCCTGTTCTCGCCTCCGAGCCCAAGCTGCTGCCGCAGGGATGATTGCAGGCTTGCCCGGTTGAGATACTCCCCCTCGATCTCCGATGTCTTCAAGGCCTCTTCGCTGATTAGATCGATGCGTATCTGGTCGCGGTCATCGGGGCCGACATGGCGAAACACGCCCAGGAACTCGCCCGATCGCAATAGGAACTCGCTTTCCAGCGGGTCCAGTGCCATCTTGTCGTAGGTAAAATGCGGCCAGTCGGCCTGCTCCCAATTCCATGCCATGAGCTATAGAGCGCCTTTCTATAACTCATAATAGCGAAAAATGTGAGCTATAGCAATCTTATCTATGCCTCAGCCGGTACGCGGCGGCGATGCCGAATACGGGCTGAAAGACACTGGACGCTGGCGGCAACGGGGGCAAGTACCGCCCGCAGGAAAAGCCACAGCGGCCAGACCCGCTACTCGGACCAGAACACCGAGATACACCATGGCCCCGCCGCAACCACTGGTACACTGGCGGGCAACGGGCGATGACTCGACAGTGATCCTCTTAGGGTAACCCCGAACACACGTCCGACTGCTTCCGTGGTGCTTCCGTGACGTGTTTCCCTCCCGCTTCTCGCGGAAAAGAGGCCTTGCTAATCGCCTGTTTCACCTTATAAAAATGGCGCACCCGACAAGATTCGAACTTGTGACCTTCGCCTTCGGAGGGCAACGCTCAAGCAGGCGCAACGGAACAGGTCGTCGATGATAGGCGCCGGCGGGCTCGAACCGAACCATCGCGTGGTAGATAGGGATCTTGAAGCGACTGGTGCATCCAAGCGAGATCATGCCCTGTCGCACACGGTGCGGGAGTAAAGGCTCTCCCCAAGTCTGATCCTTAGCAATGTCGAGTCACTACAGGCCCGCCACAGACCCGCCGATGTTCCGCCCCACCCTATCCGTTTCCCCTTTCCTTCTCGGCCTTTGCTTGAGTCAGGCTGCCGCGATTGACGCTTGAATGACAGTGCGTTCGTCCGGCTCGTCCTCAAACGGACGTGTGCCGATGATGTCGCGCCCTTGGTCGCCTCCGGTCCGGCCGAAGCAAGCGAGATCAGTCCAGCCATCGCAAAGATGGTAGCACGAGGTGTTCGAACTCGGTGCCGCTGAAATCCTCAAGGTAAAGTGAATCGCCTGTATACCTCCTAACTCCCAGAGCTGCGGAGCGGATTGATGATCTGAACATCCTCGAAGTCCTTTTCATTGTTTGTCACGACGACGCAGTGATTGGCCTCGGCGATCGCAGCGATGATGGTGTCGAGCGCGCTTCTGGGGCGTCCCTTCGCCTTCCCACCAGCCATAAGACTGGCCCAGACGAGGCCAGCTTTCTCGTCAAACGGCAGGACGCGACCGGCGAACAGCACTTGCGGGCCTTCGGGGCCGGCGAACCAAGCTTCAAGGGTGCTCCGCTTCCTGCCTTTCGGTTTCTCCAAGATGCCTAGACGGATTTCGGCCACGGTAAGCGAAGCAATGAAGAGGTCGTCGTCTTTCTGCGCGCCCATCCATGATAGCAGCGAGTGCGACGGCTTTGGCTTAATTACGTTGCTAATGATGTTGGTATCAAGAAGGTAGCGGGTCAAAGCTCGACCTTACGCCCCTCTTCTTGCGGCCGGCTGAGGTCGAGATCCGCGCCAACAAGAGGTGAGCGACGTAAAGCCGCGAGAATGCCCCCAGCTTTCGGAGGCTCCCCCGCCACCGCCTTCTGTATGGTCCGGCGAAGCTGCCCGGCTTCTGGACCTTCCTCCGTCAATTTCCGGGCAAGGGATCGGAGTAGATCGCGGTCGGCGTCGAGCGCCTGGATTTCGAACCGCGCGATACCTCGCTCGGTCAGGCGGGACCGGTAGTTTTCGAGGGCTCTCTTCTGCGCAGCGTTGCTCATCGCGTGCCTCCGTTCTATATCCAGATATATAGCCGTGTTTTCTTTGGAGCGCAAGGCTGGTGGACGTGTTCTCGACCACTGTAAATAAAGATGGACCATCCAAGGCATTTGGGACGCTGGGAGCGTGCCACCGTGGGAAGACGCCCCTCATTCATGGAGGCGATCACAAAAAAAATCATTGCTACGAGGATGGTCGACCCGTGCCCCGCCGCTGCGGACTCGCCGACACTCCGGTTCGGCTCATCAGCGGGGCGGGGCAAAGAGCGGCCGGGCCAGCAGTCGCGGCATGCCTCGTTGACCCGTCGATATAAGCGCCCAGGCGATTGCTGCAGGGCCTGCCGGTCGGCGACGAAGGTGTCGAGGTGCAGCAGCTGGATCAGGGCCGTTCGCCCTCGGCCAGGCGTGCGGCCAGCGCCCGAGTGGCCTCAAGCATTGTTGACGGGAAGGAAGACGAAATCGGCCCTGCCGTCGCCAAGAACGCCGCGCAAAGCGTCCGCCGCATCGGCAGCGTCCAAGGCCAGGCGCAAGGGACGGGCCACTGGAGGCTCCACCAAGCGGGTCCGGGCGGCGATGTCGGAATTGGCCCTGTGCAGTTCCCCGCCATGCGCAGCGTAATCGGCCGCGATATGGTCGTCTTCGAGCCATTGCGTTGGGCCGAGCGCCAGCCGATGCGCTGCAGCGCCCGCTCCGGCAACTGGCCCATTCCGGCAGCCTGGGGAAGTCCTGCAGTCTGGCGCCGGATCGGCCCAACGCCAGGGTGCGGGACGACACCAGCCGACGAGGCGACGCTGGAATCAGCGCTCTGTGCTCAAAGTCAGTCAATGCTGCGTGGCAAGCCGACGTCGGAACGGCTGTGCCTCGGTTTTAAGCAATCGGAAGTGGCCGATCTACGATGTCGGAGCGTCAGCTCCAGACGCCACAACTCGACTTATCTTTGCGGGCCGCGAGGATCGCGTGCGCCGCAATTTCTTTTAAGCTACGCCTAGACAGAAAGGCGGTGGCATTAGCGCGAGGAAATAGGCGATGCAAGCTCAAGCGATTCGGTGCCTTGCTAACCAGCATGGAAGCTGCCGCTCATCCTTTAATATCGGTGAGCGGTGGCCCGACGATCATGACGGTCGGGTCGGCCGACAGAAGCTTCCTAGCCTCCGTCCTGACATCCTCTAGAGATACTGCTTCGATCAGCGCAGCGCGATTTTTGATATAATCCATGGCGAAATTGTCGCGCTGCAGCCCGACCAGTGTCGCCGCAATCGAATCTGAAGACTTGAGGTGGTTAATCGCAAACGAGCCGATCAGGTATTTCTTAGTCGCCGCGAGCTCCTCCTCGGTCGGCCCCTTCTCGGCCATCTCCTTCACTACCTTGCGCACGATGGCAAGCGTCTCGGCGGCGCGGTCGGAGCGTGTCGCAGTCGCCACCACCAGCGCATGGGAATGCTCATGGTCGATCAGACGGGAGCTGACGCCGTAGGCGAGACCGCGTTTCTCGCGCACTTCTTCGAAGAGCCGCGAGGCGAACGGCGAGCCGCCGAGGATCTCGTTCATCAGCACGGCGGCGTAGAAGTCGGGTGAGCTGGGCTTCACGCCGGGCCAGGCGAGCTGCAGCGAGGTCTGCGGCAGGTCGTAATTCACCTCCAACTGCTGGCCGAGCCTGGGCGTGACGTCGGCCACGGGGGCGAGCGTATCCACCTGCGGCAGGTCCCCGAATACTTCGTCCAGCTTGCCGCTCAGTGTCGCAGCGTCGATGTCGCCGACAACAGCCACATGCAGGCCGCGGCGGGCGAAACTGGCCTTGCGGAAAGTCTTGATGTCGGAGGCGGTTATGGTGGCCAAGCTTTCCTTGGTGCCCTCGCCCGGCCGCGCATAGGGATGCTGGCCATAGATGGCGCGTAGCCAACGCTGCTGCGCCACCGTGTTGGGATCGCGCTCGTTGGCGAGGATGCCGGAGAGAATCTGGCTGCGGATGCGGTCGATCGGCGCCTGGTCGAAGCGCGGGCTGTTGACCGCCAGCTGCAGCAGCTCGAAGGCCAAGTCTTTCTCCTCCGACAGCATGCGCATCGAGCCGTAGGTGCCATCGCACGCTGCCTGAAAACTCATTTCGGCGCCGGCATCGTCGAGCTTCTGCTGGAAGGCGTCGCTGTCTAGGTCGCCGGCGCCTTCGTCGAACAGGCCGGTCATCAGATTGACCAGACCCTCCTTGCCGGCGGGGTCCTGGGCGCTGCCGCTATCGAAAACGAAGCGGAGGGCGATCAGCGGTATCGAATGGTCCTCCACTAGCCAGGCGGTGACGCCCTTCTTCGACTTGACCTCCTGGAAGTTCATCTCGGCGCGCGCTTCAAGCGCCGGCAGCTGCAGGAAGAACAGGGCAAAGCACACGGTGGCGATGGCGCGGCAGACCTTTCCTTCTCGCTTTTCAGGGGAAGGAACACTGCTCATCCGTTCAAGGGCAAGGGTCATCATCAATTCCCCACCTGTTGCTGCGGCAAGAGATAGCCGGTGGTCGAATGGTCGAGCACCAGGTAGCGGGCGGCCACTAGCTTCACCTGCTCCGCGGTGACCTTGCGGACGCGCTCGGGCCTTTCCTCGACGTCCTTCACGTTGCCGCCGCTGGCGAGCGTCGAGCCATACATGTTGGCCATGTCTTTCTGCTTGTCGCGGGCAAAGATCATCGAGCGGACATAGCGCGTCTTGGCGCGCTCCAACTCGTCGCCGGTCACGCCGTCCTTGACGATGCGGGCGATCTCGGCGTCTACGGCCGCCTCGACATCGGCAAGCTTGGCATCGCCGCGCGGCGCGCCATAGACGGTGAAGTTGGTGTTGTCGAGCATGGTGCTCTGGAAATAGGCGCCGGCAGTGGAAGCGATACCCTGCTTGACGACGAGCTGCTGATAGAGGCGGCTGTGATGGTCGCCGCCCAGGATCTCGGCCAGAAGATCGAGCGCCTCGGCCTCGCCGGGCTTGGCCGTATGATAGGATGGCACAACCCATTGCGTCGAAAAGCTCGGCACCGACACGCGCGCATCGGTGAGCGTGACGATGCGTTTGGTGTTCTGCTCCGGTTCGATCGGGCGGATGCGCGGCGGCAGATCCGGTCCGCGCACGATCTTGCCGTAGGTCCTTTCGGCCATTGCCTTCACTGCGTCGGGATCGACATCGCCCGCCACCACCAGAACCGCGTTGTTTGGGTGGTAGTAGACGTCGTAAAACGCCTTCGCGTCCTCTCGGTTCAGCTGTTCCATCTCCTGCATCCAGCCGATTACCGAAATTCGGTAGGGCTGATTCTGCCAGAGTGTGGCATCGACCTCCTCTTCGAGCACCGCCTGCGGATTATTGTCGATGCGCGAGCGGCGCTCCTCCAGGATCACGTCGCGCTCGGTCTTGACGACGTCATCGGTGAGGATGAGGTTGCGCATGCGGTCGGCCTCAAAACCCATCATCTGCTCGAGCGCCGAGGGCGGCACCGTCTCGTGGAAAGCGGTGTAGTCATAGTAGGTAAAGGCATTCTTGGAGCCGCCGATCTCGGACACCGTGCGATCAAGCTCGCCGGCAGTGTGATTCGCGGTTGCCTTGAACATCAGATGCTCGAAGAAATGGGCGATGCCGGATTTGCCGGGCGGCTCGTCGGCACTGCCGACCTTGTACCAGACCATGTGGGTGACGACTGGCGCGCGATGGTCAGGAATGACGACCACTTCCATGCCATTGCGGAGCAGGAATTCGGATGACGACCATTCGCCGGCCATTGGCGACCTGATCCCCGTGAAGACTAAGATGGTTACCAGCAGGGTCTTGGAAACCCAGCCGCCGGGGTTTGCAGCGAACATCGTCATGAATCTGTTTTGCTCCTTGGTGTGCCACGCGTTCGACAGATCGGGTAAGCATGGAACGTGCCAAGCAGAAATTACTTTCGGGCAACGCATCCGCACCCAAACCGACCATGTCGGTTGTCGGACATTGTCGGGTTTCACTCCCCAGCCTTAGCCGATGCGATTGTAAGGGAGTGGTGGTTCGGCACGTTTCCGTTCACGCCGGGGGGACAGCATGCTGGTGCGGTTTCGCTCATGTATTTGGCCGGCGGTAGCGGACACGGTCTCTCCACCTTTCCGCAGCGTCGGTTGGGTCACCGTGCCAACCTAGATCGAGGCGAGAGTACCACCAAATGGATACTGCCCCTCCGAACCGGAGCTGCTTTGGCGGTGCTTACGGGTAGCAGGCCAGACGCCTTGCGGCCGGTCCGCTGCAGCAGCGGTTGATCGACGACATGATCTCGCGCCAGTTCAGCCAGGAGACGCAGCGCAACCACCTCCGCGATGTCGGACGGTTCACGACCCTCTTGGCCGGTCGCCGGACACGGCGACAGCGGACGATCTGCGCCGGTTCCAGGTCGGGCAGGAAGATGACGGCATTCAGATCCAGGCCATGAACAGGCATCGTGCGGCGCTGCGCTTCTACTTCATCCATCGTGCGGCGCTGCGCTTCTACTTCATCCATACGGTGGACCGCCACTTCGCCGCCTGGCTTGGACTGACGCCAAAGCCCCATTCGAGCGATGGCAAGGAGCGGCTCCGAAGCCGCGCGAGACGCGTATGGTGCCGGGCAGCCTGGGCGGCAGTACGAATGGGCCTAATCTGGCGGCGATTCCATGGCTGGCGGTTGGCGCGCTAAGCTATCCTTGTTCGCCAATTGCTCGAGTTCCGCCTCATCGGTGACGCCGGCTCGATAATGAAAGATGATGTTGAGCGCCCGCTGTTCCCGGTCAGTTCTGGATTCGGCAGGAACGCCGGTACGGTCAAACACGCGGCCAAGCAGCGCGACTTCCTCGGGAGTGAACACTTCCCCGCTAAATGGCATAGGAGCTTCCTTAAAATCGAATGCAGGCGCTTCGTGCGATTCTGATTAGCGCTCCACCCTTACAATTCCGCGACGACCGATGCCAATCCGAAACCCCGGTACATGACTCGCCCCGAGTTGCAGAGCGGATCACTCGCCTCAATTTAGCGGTCGGGCCAGCGCTTGGTTACGGCTTTTCGGTACATTAGCGTTGCTCGTAAACAGTATGCAGGCGGACATGAGGCGGTTAGGCTGCTGTGGTCGCCCGCCGGGTTGCCCTTAAGTTCGCGAACGCCCGGTGCTTCTCGTCAAGCCATGGGCTGAACTTGCGCAGCGCCGTTATTTATGTCGCGCGCAATCGAACTCTCGCTCAGCTTGGCTGCAGCCCACGCGCGGTAGGCGACAAAAAGCGCCTCGTCCGGGATGCTCGCGACCGCGCTTGCGGCTGCGCTTGCACGACGGCAGCTTGGTGCCTGCCTCGGCGGACCCCGTATGGCGCGTGCCGGTCAAATCGCCTGTTGATTGAGCGCAGGTCGATACGCGTCTGCGACGTGGAAGGTTCACGCTTTGGGGAGCACCCTCGATCCAACCGCCATGTGAGCCGGTCCGCCGCCGGGCAAGCCGGCTGTTTGGAACGGCTTGCCGATGCTGGCCCGGCTGCAAGGCGTTCAGATGCTCCTGAACACTCGCCTGCCCGGTCTGCTGCTGTTGCAAGGCTGCGTCGTCTGTGCGGGCGAAATCTGAGACGCGGGACGGATTGATCCATCCGAATCTCCTTTGCGTGTTCCGAGCCGCTCAAGCCGGCCTGGCGGATTGATTCTATGGGGCTTAGCTTTCGACAAGCTGACGGATGAGAGCGCTGCACATGGCAGGCTTGCGGTCATGTGCGTGCCAGGCAGTCAGGACGAGATCGAATGGTCGGCCTTTGCATCTACGAGCGCGTGATTTGGTCGTGAGCCCGCCGCGGGAACATGCAATCATCGTCGTCATCCGCTTTTTGCCATGGCCGCATGTTGGCGAACGCTGACACAGGAGTCGATCATGATGAGCTGGCCGTGGAAAGTAAGCCGCGAACACCCTCCAATTAACTAAACAATTAGCGCAGTCTAATATTATGAAAGCGCTGTCCGCAATTACGGCACTTCGAATTCCATCACAAATGAAACCGTTTTACGCTTGCCATCATCTGCCTGGACACGTATCGCCGACCTGTGGCTCGGTTCGCTCCGTCCCACCTCGGGCAACACCCTCCTGTCCAGAGCGAACTGAGCCACACCTAGCAAGCGGATGAACCGAACAACTCGAACCACCAATTCCGGGACCGCGCACTTGATTCGTCTATGCCGCCCGGCGCGCTGCCTGCGACGGGTTGCCTAAACATCGCTGTGACGATCGTGACGCCGCTCCCCGCTGATGAGCCGAACCGGAGTGTCGGCGAGCCGTCGTGGCAAGCTTCGTTGACCCGAGTCGATATAAGCGCCGAGGCGATGCTGCAGGGCCTGCCGGTCGGCGACGAGGGGGTCGAGGTGCAGCGGCTGGGTCCGCGGCCGTTCGCCCTCGGCCAGGCGTGCGGCCAGCGCCCGGGTGGCCTCGAGCACAAAGACGCCGCAATCAGCCGTTCTGGCCAATCCCTGGCGAACTTCGGACAATAACCTCTGAATCTGAGCGAGCGAGCCTATGATCGGCGAGCGCAGTTCATGTACACTGTCGCGGCGGACTCTCTTTCGGCATCGAGGGGCCTTCCAGGCGCTCGAGAAGCCGTTCGGCGGGATCCGCGAGGGGGACAGTTCCGCCGTGAGGCCGCTCAAGCCATTGAGCGAGAGATTACCGCCATCGCGCAATCCGCTCTCCTGTCGCCTTACTTCGGTTGGCGCCAGCGACCGCCGGCTCACCGTCCAGTAGACGGTTACGCTAAAAGAGGAGGAACACGAGTGTCAGAACGAAGGCTGAGACTTCGGCGTCCATGATTCTTGACGGCGGATCGAGACCGCGAGCGTTTGGCGTTTGGCACTGTCCAATGTCCGACAATGTTGGAAATGCGACTACCAGAGTACAAGCATCGGATTGAGTTAAAACGGTTTCTCGTTGGCACAGTAAATGCGCTGCCATCCGCAACACGTCACTGAAAAAGGAGAAGACGTTTCATGGTCACCCCACCAATGCCGCCGCCGCTGGTCTTCTGAAGTCATCCACACACGACGGCCTTTTCGTCAATTGTCGCCACCCAGCCACCGGTCCGGCGGGCATCGCTGCCCCCCACTACGCGTCCGGTATAAAGCTCCTCCTCATGTCAATCGCGAACATCGCCCGCTGGCCTGCTACCACAAACCTCACAGGAGACTGTTACCCGTGACGGACATCAGACACATTGCAGCGCACGCGTGTAATTACACAAAGTTCGATGCGGTTGTTGTCGGCTCCGGGCCATCTGGATCGATCGTCGCCCGGACACTTGCGGAAAAGGGGTGCCATGTGGCCGTCCTGGAATATGGAGGCCCGGCTTGTCCTGGCGCCATGCTCGGGCCTCATCAAGAGGCCTACAGCAAGGCACTCACTTCCAATGGCCAGGCCGATGGCAACCCCTGGACAGCGTGCTGCGTCGGCGGGGGGATGGGTTTCTACAACGCGATAACGTTCAGATACCGACAAGCAGATCTGTCAGCTTCCCAATATCTTACGACTGACATGGCGATTGACTGGCCGATTACCCTCGAGGAGCTCGAACCCTACTATTTGGAGATCGAGCATCTCTTGGAGATCAGTGGCGCGAATGGGTTTCCATCGTATCCACCCAGTCCGCGTGGGCTGATGATATCCAATGCAATGCAGGAACTCGGCATAAGATCAAAAACCATCCCACTAGCAATCAGGCCGCCAGGGACCAGCAAGGGATGCATCAATTGTTCGGCTTGCGATGAACTCGCGTGCCCTACGGATGCGAGAGCATCAGTGCTTGCAAGAAACATTTTGGATGACTCCGCCCTGCCAGGGTCAATCTCGGTTCTATACGGCTGTTTCGTCAACCGGATCCAAATGCAGAACGACGGTCGGGCTGGAGCTCTTGAGTGCTATGTGCCGCTCTCATCGGAACTGATCCGTATCCCAGTTGAAAGGGTAATCGTCTGCGCAAACGCGATACAAACAGCGGCATTGATGCTCAGGTCGAAGGGTGACCATGCTCCAAAGGGAATAGGAAACGACTCCGGCCTCGTTGGACGCGGCCTCTCGTTCAAGATTGGTGGCTACTCCGTCGGCTACATGCAGCGAGCCGATCGGGGCTCCGATGCATTTGCTCCCCACTGGGGACCGCATTCGACCGTTTATACCGATGAGTTCTACGAACATAACGGCGCGCCATGCAAATTTGGTGGGCTCATTTATGAAGCGAATTTCGCTTCGCCGAATGAGAACGTAGGCGTCGTGCGCCTGCACTACATAGCCGGAGAAGAGCCATGGTCGCATAACCGCGTCGCGCTTGACGAGGCCGCTGACCAGTACGGTACCCCTTATATCCGTTTTGAATACCGAAGCTCGGAAAATGACCGTGCACGAAGGAATTTTCTCGCCGACCGCGCGGATGAAATTCTGCGCCACCTTGGCGCATTCCGCATCGAGCGAGAGCCATATTTCCCGGGAAAAGGCAGCTCCCACCTGCACGGCACGATGCGCGCCGGTAGTGATCCGAGGAACTCGGTCGTGGACAGCTGCGGCAGGGTCCATGGGTTGACCAACATCCATGTGATGGATGGCTCCGTTATGAACTTCGCCGGCAACAGCAATCCGACCCACACAATCATGGCCAACGCCAGGCGAATGGCTATGTCACTCGGTAAAGGCGCAATTTAGATGCTCGGTCCTGGCTCCATGGACGGTGCATTTTTTGCCGCTTTGCAGCCGGCACACGGTTGGGACGGTGACATGACTGCACAGCTCACTGACCCAGCCCATGGTCGAATAGTGCGCGAAGGCATTTCACACCACAGAAAGAGCCGGCCTTTCCAATAAGCATCATTGGGGCTGATATGGGGTGGAAAGCCTTGAAAAATCGCAGGAAAACCGCAACCGTTAATGTTCACCTCGACGACTATGATCACGTAGCCTTCGATCTGGACGGAACCCTTGTAGATTCGGAGGCTGTGGTCGAAAGCGCACTCCGTCGATGGGCACGGGAGGAACGGATCTCTCCGGATAACGCGGTGCGAATGTCGGCCGCCCGCCGCGACGTCGATTTGGTGGCGGCGATCGCGCCCGATCTCTCGCCAGAACGCGAGGCAAATCGCATTGCGGGTTACGAAGTTCAAGCGATGGGACTGTTGCAACCGATCGAGGGCGCCGTAGAGTTCTATAGCTCTATCCCAGCAGAAAGGCGATCTATTGTCACCTCTTCGGCACGGGTTTCGGCCCTTGCCCGCCTTGAGGCGGCTGGACTCTCCTGGCCGCGGATCATGATTGCAGCCGAGGACGTCAGTCAGGGAAAGCCGTATCCGCAACCCTATCAAACGCTGTTGAGAATGCTGGGCATCGCAGGCAAAAGATGCTTGGTTTTTGAGGATTCCCCCACCGGAATTGAAGCGGCGATCGCGGCAGGCTGCGACTGCGTCGGCGTCGGCCCCAATGCCAGAGATCATCCTGACACAAGGGATTGGATAGAGAACTTTGGCGAGGCTTCCTTTCAAACCAGCTGAGTTGAACCTGCTCCACAGACCTAAGGGAGGGGCCACGAATGAAAGTATCAACGAAACCCCGCACCTCACTTTTTGATGAGGTGCTGGTAGAAGGCTCGGTACTTGCCCATTACGTGGCGGAGCGAAACCATTATGAGGAACTCCTCGACGAACTATTTCGTTCGTCCGGAGAAGCTCGTAACATGATCGGCAGCCGCTGTATTTGGCACATAAATTCCACCGCATTCGGCGGCGGGGTGGCCGAAATGCTTCCACACCACATTTGCCTGCTTCGGGAGCTTGGTTTTGATGTGCGTTGGCTCATCTTTAAGCCGAAGGAAGAACAATTTTTTCAATTCACCAAAGCGCTCCATAATTCTCTTCACGACGTCAAGGTGGCAGGCGTGAATGATCTGCTCCCGCATTATCTTGAGGCATCGCAGAGAGGCGCTGCGGAGCTGGAAAGGATCATCAGGCCAGATGACTTTTTGGTAATTCATGATCCGCAGCCTCTTGTTGCAGCCGCGAAGTTCCTTGAATCTCATCCGCACCCGGCTATCTGGCGATGCCACATCGGATATCCGAAGCGCACCCCGACGGTCGACAAAATCTGGGAATTCTTCGGTGAATACCTCCGTCAATTCCAACGCATTGTCCTAAGCGACAAGGAATATGCCTTTGATACTGATCTGCCCATAGATATCATCCCGCCATCCATCAGCCCATTTTCAAGCAAAAACCGTAATTATGAAGGGCCAGCGGGCCAGGCGCTAGACCATTTGGTTTCGTTCAACAGCCAAGAATTCGAGCCCACCCCCTCCCTTCAGGACATTCTCGGCTCACGGTATTTCCTTCATGTATCCAGGTGGGATGGACTGAAAGGTATTGACCGGATTATCGCCGCTTACGATCGCTTTGTGAAAACGGCGCTCGCGGACGCCTACGATACACGCCTGGTGATCGCGGGACCGGATCCTTTGGATGTTGCCGACGATCCTGAAGGACGGGAGTATTTCGAGAAATGCGTCCTATTATGCACTCAATTATCAGAGGAAGTGCAGCGGCGGGTGTATTTGGTCTGTATCTCGATGAAGGACCACGACGCAAACGCGGAAATCGTCGGCCGGCTGCAACAGAACGCCCATGGAGTATTTGCTCTATCTCGCGAAGAGGGCTTCGGCCTTACGGCAACAGAGGCTCTGTTCCGAGGCAAACCCGTCGTAGTGTCGTCCGCCTTTGGTCTCAAGAGGCAGGTCGTAAATGGGCTTAATGGCGTTGTCCTCCACGAGCCGGACATCGAGGATAAAGCTGCAGAAATGATGCATCGCCTTGCGGTCGGTTATAGTGATTTCGAGGAGATGGCCAGAACCGCACGCGAACACTGTCTGCGCTCGAGCACGCAGATCTCGCAAATCCCAAAGTGGTATCATTCGATGCAATCCGCTCTCTCCAGTTTCCAGGTGCGTTAACGGATTCGTTCAGTCCAAGAGTCATCTGAGCCAGGCGGCGGACGTCTCCGCACCGCAGGACACGTATGGTGTGAACCGGCTGCGAAAAAATGGACGTCGATGGTGGCGCAGCTCGATCGCTTGGCACGCGCTTGGCCCTGGCAATTCGGCAAGCGGCGACAATTCCTCACAAACCGGTGTTAAAACTTTCGGCATAAAGCGGGTCGGCGTGATCTACGTCTTTACAACTCTGCTCGAGATCGACGGCCCCTGATCGGCCTCACCTCGACCATGGTTGGGAGGGTGCTTAACCGACATTGGATTGCCGCCGATCGGCGACGAGGTTGTTGAGGCGCAGCGGTACGTTGCCCGCCCGGTTACCGAGAACTTTGTAACAAATCTGCCAAATTGTCGTTCCGAGGGTCAGCAAGTCGACGATGCGGTGCGGTCCGACAACACGCTAAATCAGCAATTTTTGAGTTGGTACGGCGCTTGCTTGGTCAGAGCAGCATCCGATCGCTTGTGAGGGCGAGATGGAGAGCTTGCCCACATTAAGCAAAAGGCGAATAGCATGCAGCGAACTGAAGTAGAGCGATTCATCAACGATCTTGGAGCAAAAAGCAGTCCGCTCGCAAACCTCAAACCACGCGCTGGAGGGCTTGCATCGATTGTAGCGGTTGGAAAGGGCCTCGGCTACGACATCACGCTTGACGAGGTTAGAAGTCATATACGTGCGAAAAGCCAAGGAAGGTTAAGTAAGAAGCTGCGCTCGATTGCTTGCCGCAATCGTGGTTCGATTGTTTCGACCGGCCTTGTACATACGGTCGCGTTGGCTAATTCAGATCCGCATTTATCCATGAGCCCCCTGCAAGTCGGGGAAAAGGCCGCAACCGTCGCGGTCGTCATCGTTATTGTAATTGCTATTGCGGTCGCCAGTTGATGAAATTTAGTTCTGGCAGCTTTGGCTTGGACGAGCCTGAAGAGAACATGAAAGCAAACCTCGTCGAGCATGAGATTATGCCATCAAGCCGACAAGGGGCCGCTTCAGCGGCTCGCCTGCACGCTCGCAGCGACGGCTGGCGGCAAGTTTTTGACCGGCGCACGCCAGAGGAACGGCGCACGTTGTCACACATCAAACGCTTCATGGAGCGGCTGGCCGGTGATAGGAAGTTCCGTACGGCGCTTTCGGAGAACGTCGACAACCCTCGAATAGTGACCGCGTCCTACGGGATCGAAGTTGACCCAATGCAGATACTGCCGCTCTGGTGCGGTGACTACGTGAAGTACCGCTTCAAATCGGAGTCTGCCCCGTGGCCGCTAGCTATGATGTGGGATGAGTATATGCGCGAGATGTTGCGCCATCGAGACCTCGTGCGCCGCCAAGGCGAAATGTCGACGATTAACCCTCGCTTTCATGCCTGGCGCGAGCGCCAGATCCGGCGCTGTAACGACGAATTGGGCGAATTGGGGACGTCGATCGCGCACCACACCATCGCATTCGAGCTCAGTGAAGGCTGCACCGTCGGTTGCTGGTTCTGCGGCCTCTCGGCGGACCGCTTCAAGGGTTATTATGAATATAGTGAGGAGCATGCTGAGCTTTGGCGCGGCGTGGTCGGTGCCGCGAGCGATATGTTTGGTCCGGCGGTCCGCACTGGCTTCTGCTACTGGGCTACAGACCCAATCGATAACCCGGACTACGACCGTTTTCTGTTTGACTTCTATCAAATCACGGGCGAATTGCCACAAACGACGACGGCCGCCCCGCTAAAGGATCAAGCACTCACTAGGCGCGTGCTCGAACTGTTCGAACGTTACGGTCGCGTGCCAAATCGTTTTTCGGTACTAAGCACGAAACATCTCGATCAGATTCACGCGGCGTTTTCGCCCGAGGACCTGATGGGGGTCGAACTCATCCTGCAGGGCAAGGATGGGCCGACCGCAAAGGCTGTTACCGGGCGCGCGCGAGAGCGAAAGGAGCAGCTCAAGGCAACCAACAAAGATGAAGCAACCCTCTTGCCGGAGGGCTATCCCACGACAATCGCCTGTGTTTCCGGCTTCCTCGTAAATATGCGGAAGGGGCGTTTGCAACTGGTGGCGCCGGTACCGGGTAGCGACCGCTGGCCTCTCGGGTACCGGATCGTGGCTCAACGTTTCTTCAGGACACCTGACGAGTTCCGGGAAGGGCTCGAGAGCATCGTTGACAAGCATATGCTCGAAAGCCCACCTCCCAACCTGCCGATCCGCTTCCGCCAAGACCTGCAATACGAGGCAGGGAACCGGCACTTCCGTCTCCGCTCACGCAATACTGAGCATTGGGTGCTCGACGAGCTCGTTCCGATTTCCGTTGGCCAACTAATCGCGTCCGGCAACTATACAGCTTCGGAGCTGATTATGCGGGTCGCAACGGACGGAGCGAGCGCCCTTGCAGCCGCCGACCTGCTCGACCAGCTTTACGCGGCAGGGGTGATCGAAGAGGATCTCGACGATCTTCCCCTTGGCAGGCCGCATGCCGCGGGCGTCGCCATCTACGGCGACACGGCATGGGCAGGACGACAATCATGAGGGGTGGCTAGCATCCACCAAGTGAAATTCGGTGACCGGTTCCGGCTGGGAGCAAATGAGCTCTAGCAGGCTTCTCTGATTGGGTTGTTGAGGTCAAGCTCCTTCTGCTCGGCGTGCTCACGCGCGCCGGCGACGAAACCTTGCGCAGCGTGCTGGTGGCCGGGGCTATCGCTATCAGGCATATCCGACGCGGCCGAGGCGCCGTCTCACCCTGGCTCGGCGGCCTACTCAAGCACAAGCCGCAGAAACTGGCTGCCGTGGGGCTAGCGAACAATATCGCGCGCATCGCCTGGAAGGTAATAACGAGCGGCGATATCTACAGAGCGGAGCCTATGCCACCAGCCTTGGGGCGCGTCGCATAGAAAGCGGCCAGACACCGGGAACATCTCTACTGTTGCCGTGCTGACGTGCTGAGCTGGTGCCGGAACTTGCAAGAGAATGAGCAGTTGGTGTGATCGATCGATCCGAGACGCGGGACGCAAAGGCCCGACATATGATCGCAAGCGATCCGATTAATCGTTACTCAACATCGTGCGATAAGCGTGCCGTCCACATATGGGGTCAGCGGAGTGAGGCGTCTCAATCTGTTGGACCACCTTGAGAGAGTTCGTCCCAGGATCGTGCCTGCCGGGTTCGCCAGTTGCTGCTCGCGCTCCTGGCGAGCCTCAAGGTGGCGTTGGACGCGCTCGATGATTGGCCCGGGGTCGCGGCCGGAACGCACGGCCCCTCTACCTCATCGGCCACTTCGGGACCTTACAGGTCCGCCACGCGCGCGCGGAACGGGCCATCAAATGCCGCCCGCCCGACAGCCCCCACTTGCCTACTTCAAATATCTTCTGTCCACCTATTGTATTGGATCCATGTTTAGTTAGTGTCCCCAAGTGTCGCTGCTGGAGCGGTAGCCCGGCAACAGCTGGCAACTGTTCCTCGCGTGGTCGGTCAAGCAGTTCTTCGGCATCGACGACCCGATAACCGGCGAGTTCATCGGCAAACATCTTGGCCACGAAACTGTGGCCTATCTCAGCATCAGCAGCGGCCACAACGGATTCTCGGTTCGATAGATGCTATGTCACTTTTTCGAAAGCTTGCGGCGACGCATCGCGCTCGATTGCGATCGAGCCCTGTCCCGGGCCAGGCAAGCGAGGCAGGAGCGGAACGCTCAGGTCTCGTAAATAGGGCGGTTTCGCCTCGGCCACCGCCCACCGCAACGTTGTTCCAGCCGGCTCATGTCGTCTACCGTGACACGGCGGCTGTTCTCGATCCGGATCACGCCGTCCATTCTCAGTCTGGTCAGCTGACGGCTCACCGTCTCATTTGTAATTCCAAGGAAATCAGAGATGCCGGCGCGCGTCAGCGGCAGATCGAAGCGCGCCGATCTGACCGCCGGGCCAACACTGGAATCGATGTTGCGGGCGATCATGAGAAGAAAGCTCGCTACCTTCTCAGGGGCGGTCTTGCAGCCCAGAGTCACCATCCATTCGCGTGCTTCGTCGAGCTCTTTCAGCGTCTGCTTGAGCAGGCGATGCTCGAGCTCCGGTGATTGCTTCATCATCTCTTCGATTGCCGCTTTCGGAAACGAGCATATCGAGACAGTCGTTGCCGCTTCGGCATGGATCGCGCTTTTCGCCTTGAAGGGCTGTCCCAGAAAATCCGGCGCGAACCGGAGACCGACGATTTGCTGGCGGCCGTCCGAGAGGCTCTTCGTCAGCTTCACCACGCCCGAAAGCACGTTCGAATAGCTGTTGAGGGTCTCGGCATCGCCAATCAGTTCGACGCCCCGTTCGACCCTGTGCCGTGACGAAGTCTTGGCGAGCTTGGCCAAACGATCTGGATCGAGCGCGCTGCAGAGGCCACGGTGCCGTGCCAGGCAAGACAGGCAATAGACGGGGATGCCGGAACTGTGAAGACCGTGCCGTAGTGTCATTGATCGCTCTCCCGATCTGATCGCCCTCCCGGTCCCAAGCGCCGGCACGATAACAATCGACGGTAGAGAAATCCTTGCGGCAGTTTGTCATGCTGGAGGCTGACCGAAATCAGTGCTTTGGCTCATCTGTGCGTCCACAGTTGGCGACTCAAACAGGTTGACCACGACATGCGATCGGAACTTGCTGCCAGACTTGGTGAGAATGTCCCGCGCTATACCAGTTACCCCAGCACACCGCATTTCCATCAAGGTATCGATGCGGTCGTTTATCGCGGCTGGCTGGAGGCACTCGAAGGCGGCGGGGAGCTATCGCTTTACCTGCATATTCCCTATTGCGACAGGCTCTGCTGGTTTTGCGCGTGCCATACCAAACATACACGTCACTATGCGCCGGTCGCCGCCTATTTGCAGTCGTTGTATGCAGAGATCGCGACGGTTGGCAGCCTTGTCAGCGGCAAGGGCCGAGTTCGCGCGGTTCATTTCGGGGGCGGTTCGCCGACCATGCTGAAGCCGCAGCATCTGGTGACATTGGGGACGGCGCTGCGAGACAATTTTGATTTTCTCGATGATGCCAAAATCAGCGTCGAGATCGATCCGAACGATATGGACGGAGTCCGCCTCGACGCGCTTGCCGAAATCGGCATGACCAGGGCGAGCCTCGGCGTGCAGGACTTCGATCCGAAAGTGCAAAGAGCGATCAACCGCGAGCAAAGTTTGTTGCAGACCAAGGCAGTCGTCGATGGCGTTCGCTCCCGGGGAGTAGATTCCGTGAACCTTGATCTGCTCTATGGCCTGCCGCATCAAACCAGCGAGAGCGTGCGTTCCACCGTGGCGCAGGCGCTGACCCTGGAACCGGACAGGATCGCCCTGTTCGGCTATGCTCACGTGCCCTGGTTCAAGAAACATCAGACGATGATCGACGAGGCATGGCTCCCCGGTCCGACGGAGCGGTTTGCGCAATCGCAACTTGCTGCGCGAGCGATCGAGGACAATGGATACGAATCAATCGGGCTCGACCATTTCGCAAGGCCGGGCGATGCGTTGGCGATAGCGGCCCGCGCGGGAGAATTGCATCGCAATTTTCAGGGTTACACCGAGGATCGCTGCGAGACGTTGATTGGACTTGGCTCTTCGTCCATCGGCCGGTTTCGTCAAGGCTATGTGCAGAACATGCCTTCGACCGGCGAATACCGGAGCATGACGGAAGACGGGAAGCTGGCCGCCGTCCGCGGCATAGCATTTTCCGACGACGATCGCGTCCGGGGCTGGATCATTGAGCGACTGATGTGCGATTTCGCCTTCTCGGCGATCGACTTGGTGGAGAGCTTCGGGAAAGCCGGCCAGAAGCTCCTCCGTCAGGCAAGCTCCATAGCCCTTAATGATCCTGCTCGACTGCTCGAACTCCAAGGCGACCGATTCGTCGTGCCGGCGGAAAATCGCCCGTTCGTAAGGAGCATTGCGGCGAAGTTCGACAAATATTTCGAGGGTGGAACGGCCAGGCACTCAGCTGCAGTTTGAGCATTTTGATCGTAAAATTCGCGTCAATCGCGTTTGATCGATTGCTAGCCATTTCCGCAGCACGGGAAATTGCGAGGGTTCATGTGGCTGCATATAGCAGCCTGGCCTCTCATCGCGGCGCCTCAGTCGAACGCGACAACGTCGCAGCAAGCGCCGCGCCAAAACTGCGGCGACGCGAGAAACGCGGAGGATCCTGCATATCTTGCTTATGCAGGTTTCTGCACTGGCCGCTGGCGCGTGCCTATTCGACAGAAGGGCCGACGGTCAGGGTGGAGTGTCGCTCTGGGCCTACATGCTGCCTGGCAGCGACAGGAAAGCCATCGACGCAAGCTCTTTACGAGGCTGCGATCGGCATCTTGATTGTCGATTTCTTGCTATGGGATGCCGAAGGCTGTCGCCCCGGCGAGTGCTGGCTAAACGCCTCGTTTGTTGCCCCAGAGCATAACGTGCAGCTGTGGTAATACGCGGGCTTCGAACCACCTGTCGCCGGTGACGCTGTCTACCAGCCACTCCATGCGTTTCATTATTCCATCAACGTCGACAGGAGCGTCTTCATTTCCGGGGTGTGGCGGCGTGTGATTGCCGGGTTGCAGATAGACTGGAAGTCGCGGAAATCTCGCCGCGGCCTCTTTCGCAAAGGCATAGTCATTTTCGTCGAAAACAACGAGCTTCAGCACGACTTGCGGCTTGTCCTGCGCCGCCTGGAAGCATGCCTCGATAATAGCCCAATCGGTCCTCATTTCACTTGACGGCGGCTTTGGGCTAAGGACCAGCACGTCAAGTTCGGCGAACCATTCCCGGACCACGGAACCTTGGGTTTCCAGAGCAAATCGGTAGCCCTCGTCATGGCCTCGTTTGATGAGAGCACCGAAAGGCTGGATAGCCGGATTGCCGCCTGACAGCGAAACCATCAACGGGCGGCCGCCGGAAAGCGCGACAATCTTTTGCCACACGGCGTCGCAGGACATCATCTGCCATTCATCCCGGAATTGCCTGTCCACCGCATGCAGACTGTCGCACCAGGAACAGCGATAATCACACCCGCCGGTTCTGACGAAGACCGTCGGCAGACCGATGAGCACGCCCTCGCCCTGGATCGTCGGCCCGAAAATCTCACTCACGCGGATTGCGGGATGCGTATCGGTCATGGCCGGCATTCGGCCCATGTTTTCGGCGTCTCGCTAACCCGCACGGCCGTGGTTTCGGGCAAGCGTGCCTTGCACCATTCATAAAAGTGTCTGGCCAGACATTCCGCGGTAACCTTTTCATGCCCCAGCACGTCATTGAGATGTCGGTGGTCGAATTTATCGTCGATATAACGTTTGAGCGGTGCCAAATCGTGATAGTCGCGGACAAAGCCGTGCTCGTTCAGTTCCTTGCCCGATAGCTCCACTTCGACGATGTAGTTATGCCCGTGCAGGCGCGCGCACTGGTGGTCAGGCGGCAGGGACGTGAGTTGATGAGAGGCTGAAAAGTGGAATTCCTTGGTGATGCGGAACATTACACCCCCCTCCTGCGCAACGCGTCCAGCCAGAAGTCGGCGTCCTCGTAGTCGGTGGGATCTGGGTGGCCACAGAGATGAAACGCCTCGCGCCGCTCGACGCACGTCCCGCACCGTCCACAGTGACGCTTGCCGCCCTTGTAGCAGGACCAGGTCTCCGCAAATGGCGTGCCGTGGCGGGCTCCATCCTCAATTATGTCCGCCTTTGTGAGATTCACATAAGGCGTATAGAGTCGAATATTCGCGTAGCCTTCGAGCGCGCGGTCTTGCATCATCTGGAAAGCGTCGATGAAGGCTGGTCGGCAGTCCGGATAGATGAAGTGATCGCCACCATGCACGGCCGTCGCCACCGCTTCCGACTTGCGCGCGGCCGCGAAGCCGAAGGCGATGGCCAACATGATGGCGTTCCGGTTGGGCACCACCGTAACCTTCATCATGTCTTCGGCGTAGTGCCCATCGGGTACCTCCACATTGTCGGTCAGCGCGGAGCCGGAAAGGCCGCGGCCGATTTCGCGAATGTCGATGATGCTGTGCGGGACGTTCAGGCGCTCCGCGCAAAGGCTGGCGAAGTCCAATTCCTTGCTGTGCCTTTGGCCGTAATCGAAGGATAGCAGGCCGGCGAGTTCGTGCTCCGCTGCCACTTTGTGAGCAAGGGAAATGGAGTCCAATCCGCCGGAGCAGACGACGAGAGTCTTCATCGTTGGGGTTTCCTGTTTTGACCGGGTAGGCTGCGACCGGAGATTTCTCTGCTCTCCCAGTACCCCAGGGAGCCTCGTTTGTGAACTGAGGACGAATTTGATGCGCTGACGTGCCGCTGTGCTCAAGCGGGTTGAGCCTGCAAGAAACACGAAAAACTGTTAGACGGCCCACTTCACTGCATGTCCAAGATCCAGGCATAACAAAATAGGCTCTGAAAGAGGCCGGACCTTCAGAAACAAGCTTCTCGACGCTTCGATCAAGCGCCAGGTGGCCGAACTTCGAGGACCTAAGGAACCG
This sequence comes from Mesorhizobium sp. ORS 3324, assembly GCA_000824825.2. Classification (GTDB taxonomy): domain Bacteria; phylum Pseudomonadota; class Alphaproteobacteria; order Rhizobiales; family Rhizobiaceae; genus Mesorhizobium. The sequence continues at coordinate 30,466 of LM655215.1, read as the reverse complement.
AGTTTGTTAATGGGCCTCGAGCGGAAGCCCAACGTCATTACCAGCCCGCGCCTTTTGCCCGAGATTGATTCGAATCGGAGCACACGCGGGTCAATGGCCGAGCGTCACCGAAACCAAATGATCGGGCGTGGGCCGACATCTGTGAACAAGCCGTGTGCGTCGTTGCAATCACCTCCGTGTTGCGCGCAATTACCCGCCATGGCTGCGGATGAACTGGATTCGCTGGTATTCCAGATGGCGGTCGAAAGTGTCGGCGCGCTCTCCATAGGCTTCACTGAAAAGGCAGCGGCGATAGCCGCCAGGAGCCGCGGTATCCTGCTTTTCGACGTGCGGGTGGACGGTGACGCGGCGGTCCAGCGGATCGCGGCCATCCGATATCCAAGTGACCGGACGGGCGTGCTGGCTTTGGACATACAAGGCGTTGCTATCCGCCATTGCATGGTCGACGGAATTTTCTTGGGTTTGACCGCGCCACTGGAGAATTGGACCGGCATGCCCCTGTCGATGCAGGCAAAGATTAGTGTCGACGACCATGCCACTCTCTTCCTAGGCGCCTTGCGGGAGGCCGGACATTTGCCGATCAAGCAGCCTGATTCATAAGGGTTGGCGGAGGTGGTGAAAGCCGTTGAAACGCCGTGGGATTGGTCGCTTACGCCAATTCTAATTATTTCCGGAGACCCCACTCCTACCGCCTCTGAGCGGTTTGTCATCTGTCACAGGCAAGTCCGTGATTGCCCGTTTCGACGGCGGCATGCCGTCGTCCAACAGTGGCGAATACTGCCGGCGCGGCGCGGCCGAAAACCACATCAAGTCCTGGAAGACGCATCTCACTGGCCACCGCACATCCTCCTCAAGAGCGACGGCTAACCAGTTCCGGCTGTTCCTGCATGCCGGCGCCAACTGGCTTATGCGGGGCTTGCGCGCCGCGATGCCGAAACGAGCTCTGCCGTCGCCCGACTCGACACGCTGCGTTTGCGCCTCATCATGATCGCCGCGCGTGTGGTCGAAACGAAGACCCAAATCCCCGCCTGCACTGCCAGCATTCTGCTCGGACCGGCGCATCCTGCGCATCGTCCTCATCCTGCAACTCGCGACATAAACGAGGGGAACCCCGAAACGAACGCGCCGCAAAGCCCCGCCTGCCATCACCGGCGGATCAACCCCGGCGCCCGACGGGGCGTCAAAACGTACCGCAATGGCGACCAGAGCGCCACCTCAGGCCGCCGAAAGCTCATCGCCGTGCATCAAGCGGGCCAGGTGACCGCCGGTGATCGAGGACCTCTGGATCGTCAATGCACAATGCCCCAAGTATACAACTCAGCCAGCCTTCAACGACCAAGCTATGTTCGGACTTGTGCTTGTCAGCGCCTTGGGGGACTGCTGTAGCTGGAGCGGTCATTATAATGGCCAAGGCCGTGGCAGCAAGTATCGTTCGCGGCCAGTTAGACCACAATTTGAGGAGCCTCAAGAGCCCTACATTGTCTTCTTTTGAGGTAGGCATCTTTCGTTTTCCTTTTTGATCAACACGGATTTGAAGAGGATCTGGTGTTATTTCCCGCCGGGAGAGCCGGCGAAGCAGATATTCATATGGTCGATTCATGAGTTCTCCTGAATGTTTGTTTTACGGGAATCGTCATGGCAGCCCTAGCTGACAGCCTGAAAGCGATCTGCGGGATAGCGATCCTGTCTGCCAAGCGCAGCAACATCCAACGGAGCTGGGCGTCCCACGGGATGCGCAGCAGATTGCGTTCGGACGAACGTTATGTGAACTCCTGGGTTACCTGCGCGACGGCAATGTCGGGATGCGTATCATGGCTGTGACTATGCAATTGGCATGCCACCAAGAGGGTTGTGAGCAGCGACCACAAATCGGCGGATTCGCCCCTGGCCGGCTTGATCCTGACCCCCAGGGTGTCTGGACCTGAACACAGATTGTCGTTAATCGGACTCTCACAAAACGCTGTGACCCGCTTTAGCGCCGGATACGTGAGTCCTCCTTGAGAATTGCGCGTCTGGGAGGGGCAGATCGGGAAGGAGTCTCCCGATCATCCGGCACCCTAGTCTTCTTGGAGGTTTCTATGAAGGATTCACGCATTCCCGAGCCGGTTTTGGTGGCTATGTCAGAGGGGGTGCACGTCATTCGCGCTTATCGTGAACACCTTGGATATTCGATCGAAGACGTGGCGGTGACGAGCGGGTTAGCCACTGAGGAAATCCAAAACATCGAGTCGGGCTTAAGGTACAACAAGGGCTATCGGGATCGCATCGTGAAATCATTGTCCCTGCCTGTGGGAATTCTTGAGGAGGCCGAGATGATGGGCGTTGCGTCACGAGTGGAGAATTTGCAAGTGAGTTGAACATCAATACCCCAGCTCGTGGCCCTGTTTGGCTTGATTGGCGGCTGAACCGACCCGAGCCGGTCGACCGCCCGGCGGGTCGCCGGATGCCTGCGTCAGAGCCATAGAATTTTTGAAAAAGTTCACTCCGATGCATAGGCAATCGGCGGGGCGTTGGGAAGGGTCAAGACTATTGCCGCCCAACGCATGTAGGCCGCTTAGAGTTTCTGAATACTACCCGAAAACGGCCACGGCCCCATTTCTCGGCTGATGCTAGCCGCGATCCTAGAATGCGAAGTTGAAACCTTGGCAGCCGAACTATCCCGGTCAGGGTCTTCGACGGGTATAGCGCCGTTGGCGCCGGGACATATTACCACTCGTCTCCTTTCTCGGACTTCGGTGATGGCAGGATTGCAATGGCACCATGTGGCGGAAAACGCCCGACCGTGGACGCTGGTTGTTTCCGGGGTGGCGCCATTGCTTATTGCCTGCCAGGCAATGATCTTCGGTTGGGAAAGCTGTTTCGGGACTTGGCCTAAATCAGCGAATAACCGGTTCGCCGTGGAAGCGTCGCCGCGAGGGCGGCGAAACGCCGAAGCCGACTTCCATCATCAGCCTCGGGCTGTGCGCCGGTACGGTGCCCATGTGGAAGCCGAACGGATCCTCGACGAAACCAAGCCCTGCCTCTCCGGTAAGTGTCACGGCGCTTTGCTCGCCATAGACGCCCAGTACCTCTTCTGCGGGATGGCCGACGAGAAGCGTCAGTTGATGCTTGAGCGCGCGTCGCTTGTGACTGCCGCGGACATAGACATGCGGGCCGGTGCCCTCGTCTACCGGCAGTAGGTAAAAGAAGAACTTCAACATCCGCCAGTCATCAAGATCGAAGTGGTATTTGCCGAGTGATGCCAGGTTCTTGTCTGCGTCGGAGGCCTGGGTGGTGGGGAAGCTCCACCAAACGCGCGTGGTGATCAGTTTCGCCTGGCCGCCCAGATAGTGTTGAGCGATATCCATGAGCAACGGATCGTTTTGGATGGCAACTGCCGCCTTGCAGCCGAGAATGCGCTCGAAATAGTGGCCGCTGAGCAAGGGACGGCCGAACCGAGCTTCAGCCTGTGCATGCTCCGTCGGCATGAATTCGAAACGGCGATCGAAATTTCCAAAGCAAGGTGTGCATCGGACGAAAGCTGCAATCTCCTCATGGATAAATTTGGGCAAGACGAGTCCGGAAAAAAGCCCATCCGACTGCAGCGCATCGACAACGTCCCGGCGATTGACGCCGACAAACATTGTTTCGCGCCTTTTCTGCGACGCTCGAACAGGCTTTGCACCAAGCCAGTGCATTCTCCGTGCCGGCATAGTGCGGGCGAGCACGAACATCGGCAGCCACGCTGGATTCTCGCGAAGATCCGACAGATATGTCGGAATGCGCACGGCCATGCGACGTAGCATACTGCCGTTTCGTGCGATTGCTTCGAGATTTGTAGCGCCGGCTTTGTCGGTATTCGTAACGGTCATCAGGATCCTCAGGTATGAATGCACTTTCGACGAAGCATTGGTTCTCACTGCTTCGTCACGTATTACCCAAACCCGATTCCCGCAGCGGAAGAACGCTAGCCACGCGTCAAGTTTTGTGCAACGCACAATTTCCCTCATCAGGAAACGCAGTTAGATACTGCTTCCCTCACCAAACATCAGGATCTCTCTGAGCCACCGCCCATTAGGTGGCGGCAATGATGGATCGCGTGCCGCACCCGATTGCGAAGATTGGCCACCCGATCAGCCCAGTATTCTTCGACACGCCTTTCGCGGCGGCACGCTCATGCGGCTCCTCCGCTCCTGTCGCGTCAGCGTCAGCATCTTTGGGCGCATCGGCAAAGACGTGCTCGGCAGCAGGGAAGCGCCGCTTGCGCACCTCATCCGCATAGGCCGCGATCGCGGCGCCGGCCTGGTCACCGAGTTCTGCGTAGCGCTTGACGAATTTCGGCCTGAATGGGGAAAACAGGCCGAGCATGTCGTCACTCACCAGGATCTGGCCGTCGCAGGCCGGTGAGGCGCCGATGCCGATGGTTGGGATGCCAATCTCGCTGGTGATGCGGCGCGCGAGCTGCTCTGGCACCTTTTCAAGCACGACCGAAAAGGCCCCGGCTTGCGCGACCGATATCGCGTCGCGCCTGATCCGCTCGGCGTCCTCTCCCCTGCCCTGCACGCGGTAGCCGCCGAAAGCGTTGACTGCCTGCGGCGTCAGGCCGATATGAGCCATGACAGGGATGCCACGAGCACCGAGGAATTGGATAGTAGCGGCCATCGCCTCGCCGCCCTCCAACTTGACAGCCGCGCAGCCGGTCTCAGCCATTAAACGAGCCGCGTTGCGGAACGCCTGCTCGGGACTTTCCTCATAAGAGCCGAACGGCAGGTCAACAACCATCAGCGCCTTCTCCAGGCCACCGCGCACGGCTTGGCATGCATGATCATCATGTCGAGGGTGACGCCGAGCGTCGACGGCAGGCCGTGCAGCACCATGCCCACGCTGTCGCCGACAAGAACGATGTCGCAATGTCGATCGACCAGTCTTGCAATGGGCGTCGTATAGGCCGTCAGGCACACCAGGGGGACGCCACCCTTACGGGCCCGAATATCGGGCGGTGTAATCGCCCTCGAATCACCTGCTGTGCTCAATGCATGCCTTCCTTCCCCGACGTCACCCACCGCAGGTGTCGCGTTTGGCACGTTCTTGTGCAAATGCGAAGAGCTAAAAAAGCGTGGAGCTGCGCGGTGTTGACGTGCAGACAGCTGCGTTTAAATTAAATCGATTAAGGCACCCGGCCTACCAACCGCTTTCGCCACCATGGACAAACAGGCAAAAGGAACCAAGAAAGATCGAGCGGCCGTAAAGGCCGACGAAGTCACAGTGGACCTGATCGCCTTTGTCGTCGCTGTAAACGAAAATGAACCCTGTGTCCTCACCATCGGGCAAGCGGATACGCTACCTTCCGGACCATTTGCGCTTGAGCACCGATCGCTGCAATCCGGGTTGAGGGGATGGGTGGAGCAGCAGACCGGCCATCCGCTGGGCTATATTGAGCAGCTCTACACCTTCGCCGATCGAGACCGCATCGGCTCCGGGCGCCGGCAGCGCGCTATCTCCATCAGCTATCTCGCGCTCACGCGCAAGGAACAGGCGGCGAGCTCGCCAAAATGCGGCTGGCGAAGTTGGTATGAATATTTTCCATGGGAGGACCACCGCTCCGGGACGCCGCCGATAGAGTTGGACGTCCTGCGGCCGCGACTGATTGAATGGGCAGACGGCGCCGGCGACGCGGCGACGAGACGCGAACGTCGACAGCGGACAGCGACAGCCTTCGGCTTCGACGGCCGCCATTGGAATGAGGAACTCGCGCTTCAGCGCTATGAGTTAATCTACGAAGCAGGTCTGGTCCAAGAGGCCGGAAGCGCGCGCGACGCGACGCGGCCTTCGCTGGTGCCCAGCAAATCCATGGTCGCCGATCACCGTCGCATCGTGGCGACCGGCATTGCGCGACTGCGCTCCAAGATCAAATACCGGCCGGTCGTCTTTGAGCTGATGCCGCAGTCATTCACTTTGCTACAGCTGCAACGAACCGTCGAAGCGCTCGCCGGCAGGCTGATCAACAAGCCGAACTTTCGTCGCCTCATAGAGCAGCAGGAACTGGTTGAGGAGACCGGCGAGATTTCTGTCGATACGGGCGGGCGACCGGCAAGGCTCTATCGCTTCCGCCACGCTGTCCTGGACGAGACGCCCATAGTCGGCACAAAATTGCCCGTCGCGCGGGGTTGACACGCTTATAGTCGGCATAGATATATATCCGTTATAGTCAGATGGATTATAATTGGAGGGGCCGATGAGCGGGGCGTTACCTTCAGCCGCGTCTCTTTATCGGCGCGTCTGGCGCGTCATCCCACCAGGGGAATGGGCAGCGTTCAGCGATGACATCGAGGCCATTTTGGCGCTCAAGCGCGAGCGAAATGCCGTCATCCTGGCCCACAACTATCAAACACCCGAAATCTTCCACTGCGTGGCCGATATCGTCGGCGACAGCTTGGCGTTGGCTCGCAAGGCTATGACGGTCGAGGCGCAAGTCATTGTGTTGGCCGGCGTGCATTTCATGGCTGAAACGGCCAAGCTCCTCAATCCGGACAAGACGGTGCTCATTCCGGATCTCGGCGCAGGTTGCTCGCTGGCGGATTCGATCACCGCCCAGGACGTGCGCTTGATGCGCCAGCGTTATCCCGGCGTGCCGATCGTCACCTATGTCAACACGTCGGCCGAAGTGAAAGCCGAATCCGACATCTGCTGTACATCAGGCAACGCCAAGGCGGTCATCGAATCTCTTGGCGTCCCCCGGGTGATTATGTTGCCGGACGAATATCTGGCCCACAATATCGCCGCCCAGACCGACGTCGAGATCATCGCCTGGCAAGGCCATTGCGAGGTGCATGAGCGCTTTACGCCGGCCGATATCCGCGAGTTGCGCGAAAACCACCCCGGCGTGACGGTGCTGGCCCATCCCGAATGCCCGCCCGACGTGGTGGCCGAAGCCGATTTTTCCGGCTCGACCGCAGCCATGTCCGACTATGTCGAAACGCAAAAGCCGCCACGTGTCGTGCTGATGACGGAATGCTCGATGAGTGACAACATCGCGTTAGCGCACCCAGATGTCGAGTTCATCCGGCCCTGCAATTTGTGCCCGCATATGAAGCGGATCACGCTCGCCAATATCCGCAGTGCGCTCGAGGAGAACCGACACATCGTCACGATTGATCCCTGTGTTGCTGAACGGGCACGCTGGGCCGTCGAGCGCATGCTCTTCGTATGACCACCTACGTCCATGACATTGGCGGGGCGCCGGTCATCATCGGCGCTGGCCTGGCCGGACTGATGACGGCACTGCATTTGGCGCCACAACCAGTCGTCCTCCTTTCCAGGACGCCACTTGGTACGGATGCCTCGAGCACACTCGCGCAGGGTGGGCTTGCGGCAAGCTTGGGCGAGGACGACAGCCCTGACCTGCACCTCGCCGATACACTTGCCGCTGGCGATGGGCTTTGCAACGAAGAAATAGCCAGGCGAGTGGTCGAGGCCGTCCCTCACGCCGTCGAGAACCTCATTCGTCTTGGTGCTCCCTTCGACCGCGCATTGGATGGGAAACTGCGGCTGGGCCTCGAGGCAGCCCATTCACGGCGCCGGGTCGTCCATGCCGCTGACGCCACAGGCCATCAGTTATTTCATGCGCTGCTTGCCGTGGCGCGGCGCACCCGTTCGATCACAATCATGGAAGGGATAACAGCCCTTCGCCTGGTGGTCGCCGAGGGCTGCACCGTTGGCGTGCTGGCTGTGCTTGAGAGCTGCGCGTTCGCATTGCCCACCCGCCGCGTAGTGTTGGCGACCGGCGGCATAGGTGGCCTGTTTTGCGACACGACCAACCCGCTTTCTTCGTTTGGCCACGGGCTGGCGCTGGCCGCCTGTGCCGGCGCAGAGCTCGCCGACCTGGAATTCGTGCAGTTCCACCCGACAGCGCTCGACACGCAGCGCCGGCCAATGCCGCTGATAAGCGAAGCCGTGCGGGGCGAAGGCGCAGTGCTGGTCGACGAATATGGTCACCGCTTTCTTGCCGCGACCCCTGGCGCTGAATTCGCATCGCGTGACGTGGTTGCGCGGGCGATCGCCAATCAACTCGCCGCTGGCCATCGCGTCTACCTCGATGCCCGTCAATGCCTCGGGCAGAAATTCGCAAAACGCTTTCCCGCGATCGATGCGGCGTGCAAGCAGGCTGGCATCGACCCGGCCGTTGAGCCTATTCCCGTGCGCCCTGCGGCTCACTATCACATGGGCGGCGTGGCCGTTGACACGGAAGGGCGCAGTTCCGTCTCGGGCCTATGGGCGTGCGGCGAAGTGGCTCACACGGGACTGCACGGCGCCAACCGCCTCGCCAGCAACTCGCTGGCCGAAGCGGTTACAACAGCTGCCTGGGTGGCGGCAAGCGTGGCCGGCACCAGCGCCGGCTGGCAGTGGCCCAGGCTTCCCGCAACCGTGTCTGTGCGACCCGACCCTTCATCTGTCCGCCAACTTGTCTCGAATGCGCTCGGGATCTTTCGCAATGGCAAAGCGCTTGGCGAGGCGATCACCACCCTTCTGCCGATCGCGGTCGGCGAAACGGCCGCGGCCGACCCGGCTCTGGTGGCGTTGTTGATCGCGATCGCGGCATTTCGGCGCGAAGAAAGCCGCGGCTCGCACTTTCGGTCCGATTTTCTGGGCCGCAATCCCGAGGCCCTGCCGTCGCGAATGACGCTTTGCACTGCGTTTGAGCATGCCGTTGCGCTCAGCTGGCAGAGATCCGAACGGAGTTGCTGATATGAGCTCCCTTGCACCACTTCCCCAGATTGTCATGGAGCCGATCGTCCGCGCTGCCTTGCTGGAAGATCTGGGAAGAGCCGGCGACATCACCAGCGATGCCATCATCCCCGCCGATTGCAAGGCGACGCTCGCGTTGAATGCCCGGCAGGCCGGCGTTGTCGCCGGGCTCGATCTGGTGATGTTCGCGTTCCTCCTCGTCGATCCCGGGATCAGCATGCAGTTGCGCTGCCCAGAGGGCGGCAAGGTTTCCGCCGGGGAGACCATCGCGGTCGTAAGCGGGCCGGCGCGAAGCCTGCTGACGGCCGAGCGGACCGCGCTCAATTTCCTATGCAAGCTGAGTGGCATCGCAACGGCGACGGCCTCGCTTGTAAACGCGGTACGCGGCCATAGCACCAAGATCGTATGCACGCGAAAAACAACGCCAGGCCTGCGTGCCCTTGAAAAATATGCCGTGCGCGCCGGCGGCGGCGCCAATCACCGCTTCGCGCTCGACGACGCCGTGCTCATCAAGGACAACCATATTGTCATTGCCGGCGACATCCGCACCGCAATCGAGCGAGCGCGTCGTGCGGTAGGCCACATGATCAAGATCGAGGTGGAGGTCGACACGCTGGATCAGTTGGAGATGGCGCTGCAGGCGAGCGTTGACGCGGTGCTCCTGGACAACATGTCGCTCGATGACCTTACCCAGGCCGTGGCGATGGTCGGAGGGCGAGCGATCACCGAGGCGTCGGGTCGGGTGACACCGAAGACGGCTCCCGCAATCGCGGCGACCGGCGTCGATCTCATCTCGGTCGGCTGGCTTACCCATAGCGCTCCCATTCTCGACATTGGCCTGGATATGCCCGCGGACCGGAACTGCCGCAGGCATCTGAACTGAGGGAGAGGGCATGAACCGGGACCGCAGGAACTCCTTTGGCCGCAGGCTAACTCGCGCCACCACCTCCCCGTCCGCCGACCCAAGCCAGCTCCTTGGCGCACTGCATAGTTCTAGCGGGGAGGAGAAACCGACGGGCCAGGGGCAAACAAAGGACCGCGTGGAAGCACTTGGCTTTATCATCTGCCGGCTCGACGAGCTGCGCCAGATGGCTGCCTCTCATGGACTGGAAGCACTCAGTTGCCTGTTGGATGTCGCCTTCACCGAATCCTGCGACGCGATCAGAAGGGAGCATTCTTGCGCTCAAGCCGAAGAAAGCACGCGATAGGCGCCGAGAACGCGAGGCACCGGGGCACCGGATCGACGTCGTTTTGGAGGAAGGGATGCGCAAAATCGTTGCCGGCAAGCTGCACGGCATGCACGTCACCGAGGCCAATCTCGACTATCACGGCTCGATCACGCTCGATCCCGACCATTGCGAGGAGGCAGGCATGCTGCCAATGGAATTCGTCGAGATCTGGAACAAGAATTCGGGCGCGCGGATCTCGACCTATGTCATCCTCGGTGAGCGCGGGTCGTGCTGTTGCATCCTTAACGGCGCCGCGGCCCGCACCTGCCAGCCAGGCGACCAGGTCATCATCTGCAACTCGGTCTATGTGCACGAGAGCGAGTTGACCGCGCTCAAACCGCGTGTGCTGACCTTCGACAAGGATAATCGGATCGTCGACCGCCTGACTTATTCGGTCGAGCGCGATGCAGGCGGAAGCTACAGCTTTTCCATACTCAATGAATCCAACGACGTACTGCGCGTGCCGGCGCTGGTGAGCAGATCATGACGGGCTCCGAAGTCCGCTTTCTTGGCTGATTAGCCAAACGTTTTTTGCTGATGGAGGTGGAATGAACGCGGAACTTGGCCCGGACTTGACATCGGACCCTCTCGGTTGGGCGCTTCCGCCCTGGACGCAAGAGGAAGCCCAAGCTGTCCACGACCTGCCCTTCAACGACCTGCTCTTTCGGGCGCAGACGATCCATCGCGAGAATTTTGATCCCAACCGGGTGCAGCTGTCGCGCCTGCTGTCGATCAAGACCGGCGGCTGCCCGGAGGATTGCGGCTATTGCAGCCAGTCCTCGCATCACCAGTCCGGCCTCAAGGCCTCGAAGCTGATGGAAGTTCAGCGCGTCATCGCGGAAGCCAGGAAGGCGCGTGACGCAGGCGCCACGCGCTATTGCATGGGCGCCGCCTGGCGCAGCCCCAAGGAGCGCGACATGGACGCCGTGGTCGCCATGGTCGAGGGCGTGAAGGCACTCGGCATGGAGACCTGCATGACGCTCGGCATGCTCGACCTCGATCAGGCGCAGCGGCTCAAGCAGGCCGGCCTCGACTACTACAACCACAACATCGACACCTCCGAACGCTACTACGCAGAGATCATCTCGACGCGGACCTTTGCCGACCGGCTGGATACGCTTGCCAATGTCCGCGACAGCGGCATCAAGGTCTGCTGCGGCGGCATCGTCGGCATGGGCGAGGAGAAGGCCGATCGCATCGACATGCTGGTGACTTTAGCCAACCTCCCGGAGCCGCCCGACAGCGTTCCAATCAACATGCTCGTCCCGATCGCTGGCACCCCGCTTGCCGACGCCAGCCCTATCGAGCCGATCGAGTTCGTGCGCATGATTGCGCTCGCCCGCATCATGATGCCGAAATCGTATGTCCGCCTTTCGGCCGGCCGCACCGCCATGACCGACGAGATGCAGGCACTGTGCTTTTTTGCCGGCGCGAATTCGATCTTCGTCGGCGACACGCTGCTGACGGCGGGCAATCCCGGCCAGGACAGGGATACGCTGCTGTTGCGGCGTCTGGGCATCGAGCCGATGGAACTGGAGGCGCAGTGAACGAGGCACTGTTTGCCCGCTACGAGGCGACCTTGCAGGGACTGGCGCGCAAGGACCGGCTGCGGCGGCTTGCGCCGCGCGCAGGGCTCGACTTCTCATCGAACGACTATCTCGGGCTTGCCGCCTGCAAGAGGCTTGGCGACGCTGTTGTGGCTGCGATCGCGCGCGGCACGCCGGTCGGCGCAACAGGATCGCGGCTGCTGCGCGGCAATGCGCCGGAGCATGAGCAATTGGAAGCTCACGCTGCGGCGTTTTTCGGGGCCGAGCGCGCGCTTTTCTTCGGCGGCGGCTACATCGCCAATTTCGCTATTCTGACGACGCTGCCGCAGAAAGGCGACCTACTCGTCCTCGACGAGCTCGCCCATGCCAGCATGCACGAGGGTGCGCGCGCCGGACGCGCGGAGTTCGTTCTGGCCGCGCACAACGACGTCGACGCCGTCGAGGACGCGATCGGGCGCTGGCGCACTGAAGGCGGCATGGGGCGCGTCTGGGTTGCGATCGAAAGCCTCTACAGCATGGGTGGGGACTGCGCGCCTTTGGAGAGCCTTGTGGCGCTGGCCGACCGGCACGAAGCGTTCATCGTTGTGGACGAGGCGCACGCTACCGGCGCCTGGGGACCGGACGGCCGCGGCCTTGCCGTCGCTTTCGAGGGGCGCGACAACGTCCTCGTGCTGCATACATGCGGCAAGGCGCTCGGCGCATCTGGCGCCCTCGTCACGGGCCCAAGGACACTGTGCGACTATCTCGTCAACCGCTGCCGTCCGTTCATCTATGGCACTGCGCCATCGCCGCTGATGGCCGTGGCCGCGCGCGAGGCGCTCGCGATATTGTCCGATGAACCAGAGCGTCGTCTCCGGTTGCATGAAATTATTGCATTTGCGGGCCGCCAGCTGGCAGAGCGCCTCGGCACAGCACCCAGCGGCTCGCAGATCCAGCCAATCATCATCGGCGACAACCGGCGCACCATGGCAGTGGCGGCGGCACTGCAGGCCCGCGGCTTCGACATACGCGGCATTCGTCCACCGACTGTGCCGCAAGGGACTTCGCGCCTGCGCATATCGCTGACGCTCAACGTCGACAAAGCCGCCATATCCGCCATGATCGATGCGCTTGTCGAGGCGTTGGCCCAGAATGACCAAAGGTGACATGACCCGAAGCGACATCAGCAGAGGCATAGTCATCACCGGAACGGATACCGGCATCGGCAAGACGGTGTTTTCGGCGGGCCTCGTCGGCCTGCTCGACGGCTTCTACTGGAAACCGGTGCAATCGGGCCTCGACGAGGAGACCGACAGCGAGGCCGTTACCCGGCTCTCCGGACTGCCGGCCGGGCGCGTCCTACCCGAAGTCTATCGTCTGAAGACGCCACTGTCGCCGCATCGTTCGGCCGAAATCGATGGCATCGCAATCGAGGCGGCAAAGCTCTCGCTGCCGGAGTTGCCAGGCCCGCTCATCATCGAAGGCGCTGGCGGAGTGATGGTACCGCTCAATCGGCAGACAAAGTTCATCGACATATTCCGGGAATGGCAACTGCCGGTCATTCTTTGCGCGCGCACCGGCCTCGGCACCATCAATCACACATTGTTGTCGATCGAAGCGCTCAGGGCCCGTGCCATCCCCCTCATCGGCGTCGCCTTCATCGGCGAAGAAATGGCGGATAGCCAAAGGACGATCGCGGAATTTGGCAATGTGCGGCAGCTTGGCAGGCTGCCGTACCTTGATCCACTGACATCTAAAACCCTGAGGGAAGCGATGGTTTCGGGCTTCGATCTCTCGCCGATTGCATGGGGTCAATGATGTCGCAATCCCGCGTCTGGCATCCTTTCACCCAGCACGCGCTCGAGCCTGCGATCCCCGAAATTGTCCGGACTGAAGGCGCTTATCTCCACAAGGCCGATGGCACCCGCATCCTCGACGCTATTTCGTCGTGGTGGGTCGTCACCCATGGTCATCGCCATCCGCGCATCGTCAAGGCGATCGAGACGACTGCTGCAAGCCTCGACCAGATCATCTTCGCCGGCTTCACGCACGAGCCGGCCGAACGCCTCGCCAGAGCCTTGGTGGATCTCGCGCCGCCGGGACTCGACTGGGTGTTTTATTCCGACAGCGGTTCGACCTCGGTCGAGGTCGCGCTGAAGATGGCGCTCGGTTATTTCCGCAATATCGGCGCGCCGCGCTCGCGCATCGTCGTCATGGAGCACAGCTACCATGGCGACACGATCGGCGCGATGAGCGTCGGCGCGCGCGGTGTGTTCAACGCCGCCTACGAACCCTTGCTGTTCGAAGTCGACACCATCCCCTTCCCGGCCGCAGGACGCGAGCAGCAAACATTGGATCGGTTCGAGGTCGTCTCTCGCGACCGGCGCGCAGCTGCGCTGATTGTCGAGCCGCTGGTGCTCGGCGCCGGCGGCATGCTGATGTATCCGCCCTGGGTTTTGGCTGAGTTGAAGAGGATCGCCGAGGCTTCGGGCACGCTCTTGATTGCCGACGAAGTGATGACGGGCTGGGGACGCACCGGAACCATGTTTGCCTGCGAGCAGGCGAATATCTCGCCCGACATCCTTTGCACCTCGAAGGGCCTGACCGGCGGCACCATTCCGCTTGCCGCGACGCTGGCGACCGACGCCATCTTCCAGGCCCATTATTCGCTCGACCGGAAGAAGACCTTCTTTCATTCGAGCTCCTATACGGCCAATCCGATTGCCTGCGCGGCGGCACTCGCCAACGTCGAGATCTGGCACGACGAGCCTGTTATCGAACGGATCGCGGCGCTCGCCGCGCTGCAGGCCGCTGGCCTTCAGCGCTTTCACGACAATCTCTGCTTCACCGACCGCCGGATCACCGGCACGATCGCTGCGCTCGATCTGGGTACCGCATCCCCCGGCTATCTGGCCGAGATCGGTCCAAAGCTGCGGGCATTCTTCCTCGAGCAGGGATTGCTGATGCGCCCGCTCGGCAATGTCCTCTATCTGCTCCCACCCTATTGCGTAACCGGCGCCGAGCTCGATCGGCTTTATGACGCCATCGAGGAGGCCGGCGAACGCTTCGGATCCAAACCATGAGCAGGTCGTCGCGCATCCTCGGGTTTGGCCACCATGCGCCTGGGCGCAAGGTTGAGAACGCCGAGATCGAGAACAATCTCGGCCTCGAGCCAGGCTGGATCGAACGGCGCACAGGAATTCGCTCGCGCTTCTGGGCGACTGATGAAGACACGCTCTCGGGCCTTGCCGCGCGGGCCGGCGACATGGCGCTGGCAAATGCGGGTATCGATCGGAGCGGAATCGGTCTTCTGTTGCTCGCCACGTCAACCCCCGACCATCTCCTGCCGCCGAGCGCGCCGCTGGTTGCGCACCGGCTCGGCCTCGGCCGCGCCGGCGCCATCGACCTGACCGGCGCCTGCGCCGGTTTCATCTATGCGCTGATGTTCGCCGACGGGTTCACCCGCCTGCACGGTCGACCCGCCCTTGTCATTGCCGCCAACATTCTGAGCCGTCGCATCAACCCGGCCGAGCGCGCCAGCGCCGTGCTGTTTGCTGATGCCGCCGGCGCAGTCGTGATCGGTCCCAGCGAGGATGCAGAACGCGGCATTCTCGGCGCTTCGGTGGATTCGGACGGTTCGCGCTACGGATTGATCCAGATCCCCGCCGGAGGAAGCAACACGCCTTTTCAAAACGACCTCGATCTCGCGCAGACCCGCATGACGATCATCAATGGCCGCGAAGTGTTCGCCAAGGCCGTGGAGATGATGACGTCATGTTCAAGAGACGCGCTCGCGATAGCTGGAATGCGGCCGCAAGACATCGACCGGTTCGTCCCGCATCAAGCCAACGCCCGCATTTTCGATGCTGTCGGCCGAAACCTCGGCATTGCGGACCAGGCAATCGTCAAGAGGATCGCCGTATACGGCAACTCTTCGGCCGCAACGATCCCTCTCTCATTGTCGCTCGTCAATCGGTCGCAGCCACTCCGGCCGGGCGAGAAAATCCTTGTGGCGGCGGCGGGTGCCGGTCTCAGCGGCGGGGCGCTTGTGGTTGGAATTTAGCCGCGCGTCGGCCGCCGACAAGACATCAACACTGTTCAGGCGAGACGAAAAAAGGACAACAGACCAATGCGAAAACTAGTCGCCGGCAAGCTTCACGGCATCCACGTCACCGAGGCAAATCTCAACTACCATGGGTCGATAACGCTCGATCCTGACCACTGCGAGGCAGCCGGGATCACGATGCTGCATCCTCAATGGTGCTGCAGCCCGCACCTGCCAGCCTGGCGACCCGATCATCGTGTGCAACTCCATCTACCTGAACGAAGCGCATATCACAGCGCTGAAACCGCGGATCGTCACGTTCGACCAGGACAACCACATAAGCGAGCGCCTGAGCTACTCGGTCGATCTTGACGCATCTGGTCGTTACAGTTTCTCGATCCATGATGAGGCCAATGAGGCTTTGGCGATTCCTGCGCTTGTTTCCCGGGCGTGACTTGTCCCTTGCGCCCGCGTGAGCCGATGTCGCTGTTTGCCGTCCCCGTCCACGAGGTAGTGTCGTGACCCGCCGTAAGGGGGGGCTATGACGAACCTCGAGGCCATCCTTATCGGCGAGCGCCGAGGTGCGGCGCCCCGAGGTAGCGGTGAAGCCGCATACAAGCCGCAAAAAAGATCTCGACCCGATGATATGGAGCAATTCATGATCTTCCGTCAGCTGTTCGATTCCGTTTCGAGCACCTATTCCTATCTGCTTGCCAGTCGCCAAGGCGGCGAGGCACTGATCATCGATCCGGTTGTGGACAAGGTCGACCGCTATCTCCGGCTCGTGCGTGAGCTTGACCTGAGGCTGGTCAAGGCGGTGGACACGCATCTTCACGCCGACCACATTACCGGCCTCGGCGCGCTGCGCGACAAGACGCAGTGCATCACGGTGATGGGCGAGCAGACCAAGGCCGACGTGGTATCGATGCGGCTTGCGGACGGCGACAGGCTGACCATCGAGGGGCTGGCGCTCGACGTCGTCCACACGCCCGGCCACACCGACGATTCCTACAGCTTCGTCCTGCCCGACCGGGTGTTCACCGGTGACACGCTGCTCATCCGCGGCACCGGCCGCACCGACTTCCCGAATGGCGATGCGCGGCACCAGTATGAATCGATCTTCGGCCGCCTGCTCAGGCTGCCAGACCCCACGCTGATATATCCGGCGCACGACTACAAGGGCGACACTGTCTCGACCATCGGTGAGGAGAAGGCCTTCAACCCGCGCCTGCAGGTGAAGTCAGTGGACGAATATGTCGAGATCATGAACAGTTTGAAGCTCGCCAATCCGAAGATGATGGATGTCGCCGTGCCGGCCAACATGAAGGTCGGGCTGCACCAGGACGAGATCGCGCGGCGCGGCTGGGCGACCAATGCCAACGAAGCCTTGGTATTGGCAGGCAAGCCGGATGTCGCGCTGATCGACCTGCGCGAGCGCTCCGAGCGCGAACGCCAGGGCATTATTGCGGGGTCGCTGCATGTGCCTTACCCGAGGCTGCAAGAAAACATCGCTCCCGGCGGCCTGTTGCACGAGCTCGTCCGTTCGAGCGGCAAGCGGCTTGTGCTTTACTGCGCCTTCGGCGAGCGTTCGGCCATGGCGGTGCAGGCCGCCCAGGATGAGGGCCTCACATCAGCCTGCCATATCGAGGGTGGAATCGACGCCTGGAAGAGGGCGAATGGACCATTGGTAAGGTAGCTCGCCCTCTCCCACGACAAGAAGAAAGTGGGCCTCGTCAGAAATCCATGCCGCCCCCGCCCGGCATCGGCGGGGCGGGAATTTCCTTCTTCGGCTTCTCGGCCACCATCGCCTCGGTGGTGACGAGCAGGCCGGCTACGGAAGCGGCGTCCTGCAGCGCCGTGCGCACGACCTTGGCGGGGTCGATCACGCCTTGGCCGAAGAGATCGCCATACTCGCCGGTCTGGGCGTTCCAGCCATAGCCGAACTCAGGCTTCTCGCGAACCCTGCCCACGATAATGGAGCCTTCCGCCCCGCTGTTTTCGGCGATCTGGCGAGCGGGAGCCTCGATGGCGCGCCGCACGATCTCGACACCGGTCCTCTGGTCGGGGTTGTCGAGAACGACATGGTCGAGCGCCCTTGCTGCCCTGAGTAGCGCCACGCCACCGCCCGGCAAGACACCTTCCTCGACCGCCGCGCGCGTGGCGTGCAGCGCGTCGTCGACGCGGTCCTTACGCTCCTTGACCTCGACTTCGGTCGATCCTCCGACACGGATCACCGCGACGCCGCCGGCGAGTTTGGCCAGGCGCTCCTGCAGCTTCTCGCGGTCATAGTCGGAGGTGGTCTCCTCGATCTGGGCCCTAATTTGAGCAACGCGGCCGTTGATTTCGTCCTTATGGCCGGCACCGTCGACAATGGTGGTGTTTTCCTTCTCTATCTCCACCTTGCGCGCGCGGCCGAGCATCTCCAGCGTCACATTCTCGAGCTTGACGCCGAGATCCTCGCTGATCGCCGTGCCGCCGGTAAGGATGGCGATATCCTCCAGCATCGCCTTGCGGCGATCACCGAAGCCCGGAGCCTTGACGGCAGCGACCTTCAGACCGCCGCGCAGCTTGTTGACCACCAGTGTCGCGAGCGCCTCGCCCTCGACATCTTCTGCGATGATCAGCAGGGGCTTGCCGGACTGCACCACTGCCTCCAGCACGGGCAGCAGCGCCTGCAGGTTGGAAAGCTTCTTCTCGTGGATCAGCACATAGGCGTCTTCGAGCTCGACGCGCATCCTGTCCTGGTTGGTGATGAAGTAGGGTGAGAGATAGCCGCGGTCGAACTGCATGCCTTCGACGATTTCGAGCTCGGTCTCGGCGGTCTTGGCTTCCTCGACGGTGATGACGCCTTCGTTGCCGACCTTTTCCATCGCTTCGGCCAGAAAGCGGCCGATCTCGGCGTCACCATTGGCCGAGATGGTGCCGACCTGGGCGATCTCGTCGTTCTTCGTCACCTTGCGGGCTTTGGCCTTCAAATCGGCGACGATCGTTTCCACCGCCTTGTCAATGCCGCGCTTCAAATCCATCGGGTTCATGCCGGCCGCGACTGCCTTGGTGCCCTCGGTCACGATCGACTGCGCCAGCACCGTGGCGGTGGTGGTGCCGTCGCCGGCGATGTCGCTGGTCTTGGACGCGACCTCGCGCACCATCTGCGCGCCCATGTTCTCGAATTTGTCCTCGAGTTCGATCTCCTTGGCGACGGTGACGCCGTCCTTGGTGATGCGCGGGGCGCCGAACGACTTGTCGATGACGACGTTGCGGCCCTTCGGACCGAGCGTCACCTTCACCGCATTTGCGAGAATGTCGACGCCGCGCAGCATGCGCTCGCGGGCATCAGAATGAAATTTCACTTCCTTGGCAGCCATTGGTTCACTCCTGTGAATGGTCAGTTCTTGTCGACTGTTTGTGTGACGCGGTTTCGGTCACGCGGCTTGCCTGGCCGAGGCCGAAATCTCGATCACACCCAAGATGTCGCTTTCCTTCATGATGAGCAGGTCTTCGCCGTCGAGCTTGATGTCGGTGCCGGACCACTTGCCGAACAGGATGCGGTCGTCGACCTTCACGTCGAGGGGGGTGAGCTTGCCGCTCTCATCGCGAGCGCCTGGGCCGACGGCGATGACCTCGCCTTCCTGCGGCTTTTCCTTGGCCGTGTCGGGGATGATGATGCCGCCGGCCGTCTTTTCGTCGGCCTCGATGCGACGGACGAGTACGCGGTCATGCAATGGACGGAACTTCATGTCGTTCTCCTTTTGGACAAACAGATTGCAAGAGACTCCCCGGACCCGGCCCCTCAGGGCCAGCCTGGGTTCGCGCGACTTTTGCGGCATGGCGCGCGTGCCGAACTGGTTTTGCTCCTTTCACGTTTCAAGAGATGGACTGACTCAGGATTTCCGACCATCATGGCCCCGGTGATTTTCCCGATGGGACGCTCGAGGTTTGTCGCGTAAGCGCTGGACCAAGGTTCGGGCCGGCACCATGCTAGGCACTGCGCAAAAGGGTATTTGGCGCGTATTGCGTCTGGGGCCGGGATAGCTGTCAGATGTACATCACAACAGGCAGGCCGGACTGAACGTGCGGCAAGTCATCGACGAAGACGCATCCGCTTTCCCATTTAACAGATGGAAGTTTCTTCTCGCGGCCGCAAGGATACGTCTTGGTATCCCTGCGAGCATTAATACTTAGCATATCGTTTTCGTTTACATCAAATGCGAACGCTAATGTCGACACCATAAGAAAAGCTGCTGTTGCTATGACACTTTCCATCGTCCTGCTCCATTCCGTGTTTGTTTTTGTGACATTCAATAAAAATCCAATCGAACACGCGTTATATTTCTTATAACGTCTTCACATGTTAAACGGCAGAGAGCAAACGTCATGCCAGAGCAGCGATGGCTTAAATTTCAATTAGTTACCAATTCTCCGCGCCTTGCGGGTAAAGCGGCGTCGCTATTTTGTCGAATTCCTTGCAGGAATTTGGAGGAAACCAGTCGATATTTCCTTCATATATTAGCTGTCGGCACGCCGAAGGGCCGAGATGCCTGATCGGACGTGCGCGAGCCGGAAGTCACGGTTGGCGACGCGAGTGGCAACAGCCATGCTCAAGCATGCTGACCGACGTGGACTGATGCGGATCAAAAAGCCAACGGACGATTCCGTTGCGCGCGAATAATCGGAACCAGAACCTGACCAGGCCGACACCACATCGGTTCGATCCAGACAAACGAGCCGGGGTCGCTGGTCGCGCCCAGCGGGCGTTTTCACAGTGGGGCCGGACTTACGCGAGGGGTTTCCGCGCCGTGGCTCCGACCTTGGGAACCTGGCGGCGTGGCATTCGCGGGTCGGTCGAACAGGCTGTCCTTGAAGGTCACGAGCTCCTCAGAAATTGAAGAGCTTCATGCCGCAAGCCTCTCATCGACAATTTGCGACAGGTGCTTTGACATTGTGCGAGGCGCGACAAATGCCGGACATGCGCCACTCGATTGACATGCGTCTAAAGAGTTTTCTTTGGCACGCATGTTGCTTCGAGTGTCGCTAAACGCGTCTCGCGGAGAGTGTTTCAATGTTCGCACCATGCTGCCTGCTGGGATCAGGCCGTACCGTAGGAAGTCCCGATGCAGAAGAAGCAAGCGGCCGCACTGCAAGCAATGGCCGGGCAAAGGGCTGCACAGGCACTTTGCCACGATCATCCTCTCGCCTGGAGACCAACTCTGCAGTCGGCCCAACCTAGCCAATTTTAGGACGTCCGCGACCAACCCGAAAATCAACACAAAGGAGAATCTGCCGATGCGGCGAGTGCTTATAACCTATATCGCGCTTTGCGGTCTGTCAGCGAGTGCGGCCGCTGCCGACGGCGCGGTGTTCGCCGACCCGGCAGTGCGAGCCGACGCAGTGGCCCCGGTCTTTTCATTCGAGGGCGGGCTACGCTACTGGTACAGTAACGGCGAAGCATCGAAGGAACTTTACAACGTCGACGGCGCGGAGATGGTGTCGCGGCTCACATACGACGATCTCAGTGTCCTATCGGGCGAAGTCTTCCTCAACGCGACCCACGATCCGACTGGCATCTTCGTCAAGGGCTTCCTCAGTGCGGGCGGGATCCCCAAGGGTTCTCTTACCGACGAAGATTTCGTGCACCCCTCTTTGTCCATGAAATCCTATTCGAGCACGTTGTCGGATCAGCACAACGGTCGCATCACGTATTTCACCGCCGACCTCGGATATAATTTCTGGAACACGCCGCGGTACCGCATGGGTGCTTATGTCGGTTACAATTTCTGGAACGAGAGCTACCACGCCGTCCATTGCGCGCAGCAGGCGGCCAATCCGGGGATTTGCGTACCAGCCATTACGAACAATATGGGCGTCATCAGCCAGGATAACGATTGGCATTCGCTGCGACTCGGCCTGGCCGGGGAGACGCAACTCACCGAACGACTCAGCCTTTCCGGTGACGTCGCAGTGCTGTTCACGCAGCTTGACGGCAAGGATCAGCACCATCTGCGCCCAGAGATCAATCCGATTCCCGAGGACGGGAACGGGAATGGCGTCCAATTCGAGGCAATGTTGAACTACAAAGTCACGGATTTGTTCAACATCGGCTTCGGCGGCCGCTACTGGCGCGCGTCAGCTATTGGCGCCGCTCATTTCGAGGAGACGCCGGGCGGTGGTAGCCCGGCGATCCAGCATTGGGAGGTTGAACGCTACGGCGTGTTCGGCCAGGCTAGCATCAAGTTCAACTGAGAAAGCACCGCCAGCGCCAAGTTGCCGTTGGACAATCGCAGTCCTGTTGGATGATCAAACGCAGCCGATTTCGCAGCAGGCTGGTGCCGGCGAACGGGTACGGCAGCGGTGAGGCTCGTGTGCAAACGCACACGCCTTTAAACCCAGTCACCGTAGCCGGACGAAGGATTGTAACACCGGCAGCCAAGCAGAGCGCCCTGCCCTGCGAGGTCAAAGGCGCTCGACACGTTGGCAGCGCCCGTTCTCGGGCGTTCGCAGTCGTGCTGGTTCCCTGCACTCATGCCTCGTTAAGGCGAGCCGGTCGAGAAAAGCGACGAATGCGACAGCAACCGCGCGTACCGCGAAGCGGTGCTGCCGCCCGTATGCGAACAAGACCGTTTTCGATGCCCTCGTCCTTGGCCTTCAGTTGAGTCGAGAAAACGGCAATGACGCTTATGGCCCGGGCCTCACCGCAAGGTTCACATGCCCAGTCTCGCTCATGACCATTATGTCAACGTCGTGCGGCACCCACCTGACGTACCGAGCGGTGTCACCGCATGATGTCTCATTCATCGAAGCTCACAACAAACAAAAGCTGTCGCCTTTGAACGATACCTGTCGCGTATCGAACACGCGAACCATCCAACTCCTGGCGTTTTTCGTGCGCGGCTGATCTCAAGGCAAAATGAGAAGGGAGCGCGAACCAAAGGTCCGCCGGCAAATTGAGTGTCAGGCCGCAGCTGCATCGCCAGGATGGCACGCCACTTGCGTATGCAACTGTGGAAGTCGTTGTGAGGGTCTCCCCACAACTGACGGACATAACTTTGGCGGTTGGCTCAAAAAGGGTGAACTAATGTGCTTTATTGCAGCAATTTATATATTAATAAATGCCAATATTATTTGATAATATGATTTAGCTTCATCGCCTTTGTTGTTGAACCGTTGCCATGACTGGTTCGTCGCGCTGCGGATGGCGCAGCGCATTGCGCCTCATTTTTAGATCGCAGGGATAAGCGGAGGATCCGCTCTTCGACGTCCTTCCTCTTTTATATGTTTGAACGGAGATCAAATGAACTTCACGAGTCTTCTTCTCGGCTCAGCTGCGACCCTCATTGCCGTTTCCGATGCCCGCGCCGTCAACGCCGAGCCAGACGCGGGCGAATACGTCAAGATCTGCGACGTCTATGGCGCAGGCTTCTTCTATATCCCAGGCACCGAAACCTGCCTGCGCATCGGCGGCTATGTCCGCTATGACATCGCCTTGGGTGACGTCGGCTCGTTGGATGGGGCAAAGGCAACCGACCACGAGGACGGCAGCACCAATGCAACCTGGAAGAAGAATGCCCGCTTCACGGTGAAGACCTGGACGAACCGGGAAACCGAGTTCGGCACGTTGAAGACCTATACCGAAACCCACATGGATTTTGGTAACCTCAACGATTATTCGGATCCGGGCAGTACTCAAAACTATGCCTCCAATAGAGATCTCAGCCTGACTTTCGCCTGGATCCAGCTTGGCGACCTTCGAATCGGTAAGGACTGGTCCGCCTTCGACATGTTTATTGGCTATCCCGGCAACGTGCTCAATCAGACGCTCGTTCCCTACGGTGATCTCGAAACCAATGTCATCCAGTACTACTTTGGCGCCGGTAACGGCTTTTCGGCCGTGGTCTCGCTCGAAGAAGGCGAAGGCGTGGCCGGCACCATCGATAGCTACGTACCGCACGTGGTCGGCGGCCTGAAATACGCGCAACAGTGGGGCGCAATCACCGGTGTTGCCGCTTACGATAGCAACTACGGATCTGTGGCTGGCAAAATCCGCCTCGACGTCAATGTCACCAACGAGCTGTCGCTATTCGGAATGTTCGGCTACGGCTCCAATGGCAAGCTCAACGACGATTCCACTAACGCAATCGACGCTCACGGCCGCGGCTTTTACAAAACTTGGGGCGGCAACTGGGCTTTCTGGGCTGGCGCCACTTACAAGTTCAACGAGACGACTTCGTTCAACCTTCAGGTCTCGGGTGATCAGCTCAAGAACTATGGTGTCGCTATGAACGTCGCCTATACGCTCATTCCAGATTTCACGGTCACTGCCGAGGTCGACTATGACCACTGCGGCGACTTCGGGGTCGGCATGGTGGATCCTTCCAACGTGAACTGGACTAACGCTGACAAAAACAACAGCGTCGGCGGCATCCTGCGTTTCCAACGCTCGTTTTAAAGGAGTTGCATCCGCTTAATTGAGCGGGGATCAATCCGCAAGGCGAGATTGGAAGCCTCTACCACAGGCCGGATGACGTTCGAGATCCGGACATGGGGCGATTCTGCGGGCGACATTCATGCTCGGGCGCTCATACCGCGGGATGCATGAGCCTGTCGATCCTGCAAGGAAGTCCAGCGTCGCCGTCGGCTCAGATACGTCGTTGCACGTGGGTTCGTCACCGATCCGCCGCATGGCGGCGTTCGACCGTGGGGAATCCCGACCCGTCCAGCATTACTGAAACCAAGTTGCCCTCCGAAGGCAGAGGTCCCAACTTCTTGTCGGGTGCGCCATTTTTATACCGCCGCAGGGTCCAGCTTTATCAGGTAGTTTGGTGCCAAATACTCGAACGAAGCGTCCGCCTGTTCAAACACCGCCTTGATCATCGCGGTTACCGCATTCTGAACCGGCCCATCCCCTGCGACAAAGTCATGTGCATGGTCTATCCCAATCTCGGATATTGCCTTTTCGTGACCGGCCTTGGATTTTAGTAACGTGGCGGCGCGGTGGACGAAGCCGCCCTGGGCCTGGGCAATCCCGTCGATTATTTCGACGATACCACCCGGACCTCCGGACCTAATGAATAAGGCCGATTTGCCTTCATAGTTTGCAGGGTCGCCATTACCACTCTGAGCGGAAGCGGCATACGCGGTGAGGAACCGTGTCGCGAACTCGGTCAGTTCCTTGTCCTTCATCTGAGGTTTGATTCTTTCCGCGGTCATGCACATCCATCCGATCAACCGGCGCAAACAGCCTCTAGCCACGGTTCAACACCGCCGTGAGTTGAGCCACTAGTTTCTCACGGGCTTCATGCGGGAGCTTGTCTAAATTCATCTGCTTCCACCGCACGGCTGGCAGCGCTTCAGCACCGTCCACGTTCAGCAGCGACCAATCAGGTTCGCCACGCTTAAATCCAATTAGGAAGTCTTTGTGATCCTTTGGCATGCTTCCCACTACGGTAGCGATTAACATTTCGCGTGCGGTCAACAAATCAACAAGAGCCACAGGCTCTGCCGTCATGCCATCGAACCCTTGCTCGAACTCCTTCGCAATGTCTTTGCGGCGCGGGACAATGACCTCTGAAATCGGCCTGTCATGGCTGATGAGATAGACAACGAAGGCGCGGCGCAGATCATCATCGATCCCTTCGTTTGCCAGCAGATCGCGAATATCGAAGAGATCACGCGGGTGCTGCCGGTCGAGCGCCGCCATTATTTTGCCCGCGTAGAGATCGGAAAATGAGACGACATGTGTTTCGGCATATCCGAAGGCGGCTTCCACGGCGGGTGATACTGAGCGCACGGTTGGTTCAAAGACGCAGCCGCGCAAGACCGGGGTGACTTCGATCTTAATCTGCGCATCGGGTCTTTGAACCGTCAGCTTGGTCACGATCTTTTCGCGGACATTCTCCACTTCAGTTACCCGCAGTCCGCGCAGCGCGGCGCGAATCGCTGTCGCTACGCGTTTCATTGCAGCGTCGATTGCAGCCAGTGACTCCGGTCTTGGCGCGACAGGCAGATAGGTCAGATCGATATCAACAGACAGGCGCGGCATATCCCGCACGAAAAGGTTGATGGCTGTTCCGCCTTTCAGGGCAAATTCTTTTTCACCGGCCACGAATGGCATGACCTCGACGAGCAGTGCCACCTGGCGCTGATATTGTTCAGACAGGGGCACCGATATCCTCCGGTATTGTTATGAGATATTTCGGATCGAGCTTTCCGCCCTTGACGAGCATACGTTTGCCCGTGCCGAGATCGAGGGAACCGCGATCTATCTGGTTGAGCCAGACATGATTGTGCCGCTCGGCAAACCAGAAAAATAGCCGCTTGACCTTAACGCTCTTGCAGTCGGCAAGAAGGCTTTGGAGCCGTTTCGGACTTAATGTACGCAGGCCGTCGACGAGCATATCAACTTGGTGAAAGCTCTCGCGGTTTGGCAACTCGTCCAGCAATTCGAGCAGCGCACGTTCGGTCGTCGAGACTTTCATAGGCCAGTCTGACGATCCCGGTAGCTCGCGTATCGAGCCAGTAGCCGATTTGAACAGAACCTGTGAGCGATGAAACCGGAACGTCTCTTTCAGGGGAAGTTTTGCAAGCCAGCTGGGGGGCGCCTTGGTGCCATATAGATGTATCTTCGAGAGGCCGGACGCTGACACGTAGTGGCTGAATCCCTGAAGATCTAGGGCGGTGCGCCCGCCTACGATCAGATCGCTTCCGAGCAGCTTTTGCAGAGATACTATGACCTTTTCCCAGGTCAATTCGCCAAGGGGCCGCTTGTAGGTGCCACGCGCCGGCTGAACCAGCCATCCCGCCGAGACGTATTGGCTGCGCAGGCTGGTTGAATAGCCGTGACGCTCCATCCAGCCCGCATTGACAATGAGGCCCTCGGGTAAGGTGCGTTCTAGCTGGTTTAGCTTTCCGTCATTTTGCTTAGTCATACTTAGTAAAATAGCACATATTCAAACCAAACTCAAGGTTTGCAAATGCCGCTATTTGCGTAGCCATACTTAGTAAAAACCAATAACTTCAAACCAGCTTACCCTATGGGCCCCCTCTCCCGCGCCGATAGTCTTTTGGCCGGGTCTGCTTTCGCGATGGCGGCGAGCGTGCTGGTCAGATATGCTAAGGGATCGACGGCACTAATGCAGATTTATGCCGACCGTCGAACTATGCCGAGCGCCTCTTCTGATGGGGACGGTCCGCGCGCGCTCCCGGCCAGTCCCAGCGGGGAACTGGTGGTCGACACTCGGCATAGTTCTCATTCTCAAAGGGCATACAGGAATTCCGCAAGCCGGTCGTTTGCTCGAAATCGCTCGGCCTTGACGCGTTCGTACGGCCTCAGCTTGCGAGGGCGGATTCCTTCAGTTCAAGATGTGCATGAAAATACGTCAGCGCCGTTTCGATCGCCTTATGGCCCAGCCACAGGGCAATGACAGAGCAATCGACGCCCGCCCCTGTAGCAACTCCATGGCAGCGCTGTGTCTCCTATGTCTCGATCGATATAGGAGACACACCTGTGCCATGCACACGCTGCAGGCGACCGGGATGTCCGTAAGGTCTCGCTCTGGCTCGGACGCGCCAGCCTCCAAAGCACGGAAATCCACCTGCGGGCCGACCCGACCGAGATGCGCCGACAACCCAGATGACGCAGTATTTCCGGGCAATGGCGACGTCCCGAGCGCCCTGAAAAATCGTGACCGTCAAAATCGGTCTCGCCAACGCTAGGCGGTCAGTCAGGTAGGAAACCGCTTTGCCGGGAACCTCAGCCGTCGAGGTGGCGAAATATGCGAAGGCTGCGAAAAACTTCGGCTGCACCGCCAGTCCGAGCCTCGAACCGACCGGCTTGGCATTCACGAATTCGATGTCGGCAAACGAAAGGCTCCATTCCTTGGCCAGCGACCCGGGCGAAACACGCAGATCTCAGGAAGGTTCTAGAATCCATTTTCGGCAAAGTCTGGCTTGGAGCATCAATTTTCAGGGAGTAGGTTCATTTTTCATAGTCCCTGGCCGGTTTGAACAGGAATTCGAGAGAAGAGCCCAATTTTCATGGCGGCGGCGCCCGCACGCCGAATTCCTCTATGCCTGCGTTCCACGAACCATCGAACGGGATCTTCCCAACGAAACCGCGTTTCTGCAGCGCTACGATCAGTTCCGGCAACATGTGGATGCCTTTATCGACATGCCCGAGCGGCTGATCGATCTGCTCTTCCGTTTCCTCTACCAGAACGGCGGCCAGCTATCGAACCGCGCCCGCGAAAAGGAATTCGCCGCGCTGACGAATGACGAGGCAGAGCGGATCGAGGAGATCTACGCGCAAACCTTTGGTGCCGATTGAAGGCGTGATCATCGCAAGCACCGAACTTTCAGTCCGGTGATTTGACAATCTTCTTATCCCTTCCCCGCCCTCTACTCGTGCGCGCGATTTGTCGCCGCCTTATGCGCGAACTTTTCCCGCAGTTTGATCAGCAGCCGATCAGCGCCGCGGTCTGCCCGCTGCCTGAAGGCGCTTGACAAAGCGGCGCTGGCCCGGTCAATTCGCAAGCATTCACCAGGGGAGTCCCGGCAAGGGGCTGAGATACTGCTGGCTTTTGCGGCGCAGTGACCCGTTGAACCTGATCCAGTTCATACTGGCGTAGGGACGGTGCAAGCGCTTTGCGGGCGTTCATGCCCGAAGACTGTCTCAAGCAGGTCGACCAAAAGCGTCTTTTCATCCTTCCGGCACAGAACTGGGTCTCCAATGCAACGAGCAAAGGAGCCTCAAATGAATGCCTTGACCCCGACCGTGTCGACCGGGCCGTTGCCGGCTTCGCGGAAGATCCACAAATCCGGCATCCTTCATCCGCAGATCAGGGTGCCGATGCGCGAGATCGCGGTCCACCCGACTGCTGGCGAGCCTCCGGTGACGGTCTACGATCCGTCAGGCCCCTATACTGACCCCGCGATCGGAACCGACATCGAAAAGGGTCTTGCCCGGCTTCGGCAGGACTGGATCGCGGCGCGCGGCGATGTCGAATCCTATGACGGCCGCCATGTCAGGCCGGAGGACAACGGGTTTGCGGCAGGCGAGCGTCTGACGCGGGAATTTGCGATCCGCAACCGTCCACTGAGGGCCAAAGCCGGCAAGGCCGTCACCCAGCTTGCCTATGCGCGCGCCGGGATCATCACGCCCGAGATGGAATTCGTGGCCATCCGCGAAAACCTCGGCCGCGAGATCGTGCGCGGCAGGCTGCAGCAGGACGGCGAGGCGTTCGGCGCATCGATCCCGGATTTCGTCACGCCGGAATTCGTACGCGACGAGGTGGCGCGCGGCCGCGCGATCATTCCCGCCAACATCAACCATCCCGAAAGCGAGCCGATGATCATCGGCCGCAACTTCCTGGTGAAGATCAACGCCAATATCGGCAATTCCGCCGTCACGTCCTCGATGGCCGAAGAGGTCGAAAAGATGGTCTGGGCGATCCGCTGGGGCGCCGACACGGTGATGGACCTGTCGACGGGCCGCAACATCCACAACATCCGCGAATGGATCGTGCGCAATTCGCCGGTGCCGATCGGCACGGTGCCGCTCTACCAGGCGCTGGAGAAGGTGGGCGGCGTTGCCGAGGATCTGAGCTGGGAGGTCTATCGCGACACGCTGATCGAGCAGGCCGAGCAGGGCGTCGACTACTTCACCATCCATGCCGGCGTGCGGCTGCATTACATTCCGCTGACCGTCGACCGGGTCACGGGCATCGTCTCTCGCGGCGGCTCGATCATGGCGAAATGGTGCCTGCACCATCACCGCGAAAGCTTCCTCTATGAGCATTTCGAGGAGATCTGCGATATCGCCAGAGCCTATGACGTCTCCTTCTCGCTCGGTGACGGCCTTCGTCCCGGCTCGATCGCCGATGCCAATGACCGGGCCCAATTCGCCGAACTGGAGACGCTTGGCGAACTGACGAAGATCGCCTGGGCAAAGGACTGCCAGGTGATGATCGAGGGCCCCGGCCATGTGCCCATGCACAAGATCAAACAGAATATGGACAAGCAGCTCGCCGTCTGCGGCGAAGCGCCTTTCTACACGCTGGGGCCGCTGACGACGGACATTGCGCCGGGCTATGACCACATCACATCCGGCATCGGCGCGGCCATGATCGGCTGGTTCGGCACGGCCATGCTCTGCTACGTGACGCCGAAGGAACATCTCGGCCTGCCGGATCGCAACGACGTCAAGACCGGGGTGATCACGTACAAGATTGCTGCACACGCAGCGGATCTTGCCAAGGGGCATCCCGCGGCGAAAATCCGCGACGACGCGCTTTCGCGGGCGCGGTTCGAGTTCCGTTGGGAAGACCAGTTCAACCTGTCGCTCGATCCCGAGACGGCGCGCTCGTTCCACGACGAGACCTTGCCCAAGGAAGCGCACAAGCTGGCCCATTTCTGCTCGATGTGCGGGCCGAAATTCTGCTCCATGCGCATCTCCCACGACATTCGCGCGGAAGCGCAGAAGGAGGGGATGGCGGCAATGGCGCAGAAATATCGCGCAGGCGGCGATCTCTACATGCCGGTCGAAACGCCCGGAGCGGAAGAACAGGCTTTGGCGCAGAAAGACCAGGAGAGGCACTGAGCCATGTGCCGCGTCCTTGTGAAAGGCGCCGGTGTGGCAGGCCTCACCGCCGCCCATGAATTGGCCGCGCGTGGTGCGTCGGTCACGGTTGCCGAAATTCGCAGCCGGATAGGCGGCAATGCCTCC
>LM655215.1:0-126 GCA_000824825.2 Mesorhizobium sp. ORS 3324 | reverse complement strand
CTCGAACCCGATCTTGCCGGCCGCTTCCGCCAGGGACTCTTCTTTGCCGGTGAAGCTCATCTCGATCCCCGGCGGGTTCTCGAAGCCCTCGCCGGCAAGCTCCGCGCCATGGGCGTCGTATTTCTC
>LM655214.1:3301-3504 GCA_000824825.2 Mesorhizobium sp. ORS 3324 | reverse complement strand
GTATCGCCGGACAGCATATCGACGGACACGCCGGCGCCCTTCAACTGCTGGATTGCCGCCTTGGCATCCGATCGAGGCGCATCCTCGAAGGCGAAACAAGCGATGATGCTGCCATTCCTCGAAAGCACCGTGCCTCCATAGCCACCAAGCTTGCCTTCGCCACCGGTGCGGGCCTTCCACCCGGCCCATCCGCGTCGGCCAAG
>LM655214.1:851-3201 GCA_000824825.2 Mesorhizobium sp. ORS 3324 | reverse complement strand
CACGTGATGATGAGCACGGCGATGGCGATGGTGACAGCGCGGTGCCAATCGCCGGACACGGCCATCCAGCCGAGGAATGTCGCAAAGGCCGCCAGGTGGACGACGGGCGCATAGAGCGACGACACCCGGTCGGCAATCCGCCGGTAGCGCGAGCGGCCGCCTTCGGCGGCTTCCATCAGCCGTACCATCTCTGCCAGGAAGGAGTCCTTCGCGGCGGCGGTGGCCTGCATCGTCAGCGGACCAGTGAGGTTGAGCGTGCCTGCCTGGACGCGTGAGCCGACACTCACGGCTTTGGGTGCGCTCTCGCCTGAGACGATCGAGCAATCGAGGTCGGAATTCCCGCTGATTATATCGCCGTCGACAGGTATCCGCTCTCCGGCCGCAATGAGCAGGCGCATCCCTGGGACCAATTCGGCGACCGGCACATACTCGCGCGTGCCGTCGTCCCGCAGGACCACCGAGCCCCGTGCCGCCAGCCTTGAGAGGCCGTTGACGGCTGTTCGCGCGCGCTCGCGCATCACATGGTCCAGCGTGCGGCCGATCAGCAGGAAGAAAAGCAGCGAGACCGAGGCGTCGAAATAGGCATGCTCGCCGTGATTGATGGTCTCATAGAGGCTCATCGCGTAGGCGAGCGACACACCCACCGCGATCGGCACATCCATGTTCATCCGGCCGTGGCGAAGCGCGTTTGCAGCGGAGCGGAAGTAGATCCCGCCGGCGAAGGCGAGCGCCGGGATGGCGATCAGCGCGGAAATCCAGTGAAACAGATCCCGCGTGGCGCCTTCGGCGCCGGACCAGACCGAAACCGAAAGCAGCATGATGTTGCCGGCCGCGAAGCCCGCGACGGCGACGGCGCGGATCAATTCCGAGAGGGTCTTGTCCTTCTCTTGGATTTCCGGGTCGAACAGATGTGCCTCATAGCCCAAGCGGCCAAGCGTGGCGAACAACGCAGGGACTTCATCGCCATGCCAGCGGACCGACACGCGTTTCGTCGAGAGATTGACGCGGGCATATTCCACGTTTTCGAGCTTGGCGAGTGCGGCCTCGATCGCCTGGATGCAGCCACCGCAATGGGCCGCCGGCACCGACAAATCCGTCTGGTGGCTGTCACCGCCCAACGAACGGCTGGCCAGCTTGACTTCGTCATTGGAGGGCACAGCCGATGCCGCGTTGGCGACCTCCAATGCCATTTCGGCTCCCGGCGCGCAGCAGCTCATTGCAGGGCCCCATTCGAGATCATCACGCGCCGGACATCGCGGAATGGAGTGGCCAGCCCGGCGTCGGCATCGATCTCGACGATCCAGACGCCGTCCTTCGGCGTGTGCCGGGCGGCAAATTCCTCGGTCTTCGCAGCGGCGCCGCCGGACGGGACGGCAAGGGTTACGACTTCGTCCTCGGCCTCGTAGGCGGGATGCCGAAACAATATCTTGACGCCGTGCAGCGGCACCGGCTTTCCCTGGGGGTCGACAAGACCGTAGCGGACCTCGCCGGAGGCGATGGTCAGCTTGCCTTTCCAGCCGAGCGCGGCCTGCGCTCTTCCCTTCCTTGCTTCTTCATTGAACTGCTGGCTGGCAACGTAGGTGTTCTCGACGACAAGACCTGTCCAGCTCTTTCGGGCGAGGGTTGCCATGGTGACGTTCACCCCGATCACCACCGCGAAAAAGCTGACGATGACAATCAGCATGTGCCTGCCGGTGAACTCGCGCCGCCTATGCGTATCGGTGCTCATCTGCCGTTCTCCGGCGCGTTGAAGTTGGCGGTGTATTCGGCGGATTCAGAACTCGCCTTGTCCTCGATGCGGAATTCGAAGCTTTGCACCGGCTTCTTGATCTGGCCTGCCGGTTGCCGAACGAAGACCTTCAGCGTCTTCAGCCGGTCGGGTTCGACCGGAACGGAGAATGAGCGGCTCGGGGCCTGGTCGATGCCGACGATGCTCATCTCGCCGCCGTCGAGGCCCTCCAGCGTGACCTCGATCGCCCTCGGCTCGGGTATCATGTTGAGCAGCTTGACTGTGTAGCCGTTGCGGATCGCGCCGTCCGAAAGCCTCACGAATTGCGGATTCCTGTCATGCAGGACGTTCAGCTCCAGTCGCTCGCGCGTCAGCAGCGAATAGACGAGCACCAGCCCGATCGCCAACCATGTGCCGAGATAGATGAAGGTACGCAGCCGGAAGATCTTGCCTAGGTGGAAATGTGCCAAGCCGTCGACGAAGCTGCCGCTCGCCGTTCTCACGAGCGCCGGATTGACCGGTCCGGTGCCGCCGGCGGTCGCCAGCGCCATGTTGGCGTTGTAGTCCGCCAGCGTCGCGTAGGAGATCAGCCCGCGTTCGCGGCCGAGCTTGTCCATGATG
>LM655214.1:0-751 GCA_000824825.2 Mesorhizobium sp. ORS 3324 | reverse complement strand
GGTTCGCCGCGCCAGTCATTGTAGGTCACCGTCAACGAATTTTCGTCGAGCATGGCGGCCTGGATGCGCGGCCACGGGCACATGTAGGTGCAGACCTGCTCGCGCATCAGCCCGCCCAACACATAGGTGGTGCCGGTAAGCACGGCGATCGTACCGTAGGCGACGGGGGCGGCCGTGCCGCTCAAGACTTCGCCAAGCAGCTTCGGCGCGTCGGCGAAGTAAAAGATCCAAGCGCCGCCCGTGGCGACTGCGATGACCAGCCAGATGGCATGCTTGGATGTGCGCAGGAAAAGCTTGCGCGCGCTCCAGGGGGCGGCGTCCAGCTTCATGCGGGCATTGCGGTCGCCTTCGATCGCGCGTTCCACGACCAGGAACAGGTCAACCCAGACGGTCTGCGGGCAGGTATAGCCGCACCAGGCCCGCCCGACCGTCGATGTGACCAGGAAAAGGCCGACGCCTGCCATCATGAGAAGGCCGGCGACGTAGT
This sequence comes from Mesorhizobium sp. ORS 3324, assembly GCA_000824825.2. Lineage (GTDB taxonomy): Bacteria > Pseudomonadota > Alphaproteobacteria > Rhizobiales > Rhizobiaceae > Mesorhizobium. The sequence goes on along the minus strand of LM655214.1, from coordinate 264 downwards.
AGAACTCCTGCGGCCAGATCTCGATGAAGAAGAAGTAGAAACGGCGGTTTGCCAGATCGATGAGAACGGCCTGATCGGGTGCGAAGGCGCCGCGGTTCCAGCGCAGCCAAGGCGTCAGGTAATAGATGCCGAGCGTGATCGCCATCACCAGCCATTTGAACTGGCGGAAACGGCCGGAGGCGCGCTTGGGGAAGATCTTCCTGCGCGCCGCGTAGAGCGGCTGTCGCGTCTTGGCGGAGTTGACCGCTTCGGCCTCGAGCCGTT
>LM655212.1:0-20279 GCA_000824825.2 Mesorhizobium sp. ORS 3324 | reverse complement strand
GTTCCAGGGAACGCCAACGTCTCATTTCTTCCAGCACCCTCATCCGTCTCGGCGCTGCGCGCCGATCCACCTTCTCCAACAGGGGGAGAAGGGAAGGGCGGTGCTCACTTCCCCGCAGTTCCCACCGTCTCCAGCGTCTTCGGCGCCGTCAGCCGGCCGTGGCCGGACACCGCGTTGCCGGCGTCGGGCGCCAGCCGCATGAAGGTGAGCGAGGCGATCGCCGACACTGCGGCAACGATGAAGAAGGCGGTGTGGAAATCGCTGAGCGTCAGCGGTCCGCGATGGATCGAGGTCGACACTTCGAGAATGCCGCCGGCCAGCGCCACGCCGAGCGCGATCGACAGCTGCTGGAAGACCGCCGTGATCGGCGTCGCCTTGCTGGTGTCGGCCGGTGTGATCTCGGCATAGGAGAGCGCGTTGACGCCGGTGAAGAACATCGAGCGGATGAAGCCGCCGACCAGCAGTATCGCGAGCATCAGTGCATAGGGTGTTTCGGGGGTGAAGAGGCCGTAGATGGCGATCGAGCCGGCGGCGATCAGCGAACCCCAGATCAGCACCCGCCGGAACCCCGCAAGTCGGAAAAGCAGCGCGGTCACGAACTTCATGCCGATCGCGCCGACCGCCGAGACGAAGGTGATCATGCCGGACTGGAACGGCGTCAGCCCGAAGCCGATCTGGAACATCAGCGGCAACAGGAAAGGCACCGCGCCGATGCCGATGCGGAACAGCGAGCCGCCAAGCACGGAGGAACGGAACACCTGGTTGCGGAACAGTGTCAGCGCCAGCAGCGGGTTTTCGGCGCGCCGCGCATGCAGCAGGTAGAGCACGCCCGAAACCAGGCCGACGGCAACCGTGATGAAGCCGACGATCGGCGGCAGGGCAGGCAGGCTGACCACGGAAAGGCCGAAGACGATGCCGGACGCCGCGAGGCCGCTGAGCACGAAGCCGGGAACGTCGAGCGGCGGTGTCTCGGCGGCCTCGGTCTCCGGCAGGTAGCGGGTGGCGAGCCAGATGCCGGCGAGCCCGATCGGCACATTGATCAGGAAGATCCAGTGCCAGGTGAAATAGGTGGTGATGAAGCCGCCGATCGGCGGGCCGACCAGGGGTCCGACCAGCGCCGGCACCGTCAGCCACGACATTGCCGCGACCAGCTCGTTCTTCGGCGTGGCGCGCACCAGCACCAGGCGTCCGACTGGCGTCATCATGGCGCCGCCCATGCCTTGCAGGAAACGCGACACGACGAAGGCCGGCAGCGAGTTGGCAAAGGCGCAGGCGACCGAGCCGGCGATGAAGACGGCGATCGCGGCGCGAAACACGTTCTTGGCGCCGAAACGGTCCGCCATCCAGCCGCTGACCGGAATGAAGATAGCCAGCGATACCAGATAGGCCGTCAGCGCCAACTTCAGCGCGATCGGGCTGGTGTGGATGTCGATGGCGATCGCCGGCAGCGAGGTCGCGATCACGGTCGAATCCATGTTCTCCATGAAAAGTGCGACCGCCAGGATAAGCGGGATGATGCGGTTCAAGGGAGCGCCCTGATTTGACTTCGCGATTCAAGGGCCAGGCTGGGGGCGAGCCGGCACGCCCGGGCGGTTACCATGCATTGGCCCGGATGTCGCATTAAATTGCTGTCACTTTTGCGCGACCGCAACCCTTGGTGGCCGTCAGAACTCTACCTCGGCTTGCTAACCGCGAACTATATTGCTATTTATAGTGAAAATAACTACATGGTGGGTACAGCTATGGACGAAACGGTTTCGGCAGCCGATGCCAATCGCAGATTCTCGCATATTTTACGTGAGGTACGCGAGGGCCACAGCTACGTCGTGACCAGCCATGGGCGGCCGGTGGCGCGGATCGTGCCTGCGGAGAAGCACGAGGGCGTGGCCTCCCGCTCGCACGCAGCATTGCTGTCGCGCCTCGAACGGCAGCCGATCCTCGAAGCCGGACGCTGGACCCGCGATGAGCTTTATGAGGACGATCGGTGAAGGTCGCGATCGACACCAACGTCCTTGCTTATGCCGAGGGCGTTAACAACGCGGAGAAGCGCGACATCGTTCTCGAACTGCTACGCAACGTTCCACGAGAGGCCGCAGTTATTCCGGTCCAGGTGCTGGGCGAACTGTTCAATGTTCTCGTCCGCAAGGCCGGAAGGTCTCCCCAGGAAGCCCGGGATAAGCTGCTCAGCTGGAGCGACGCGTTTCCGGTTGCGGGGACGACGCCGGAAGTGATGATGATGGCTGTCGATCTTGCGGCGGACCATCGTTTTGGCATCTGGGATGCTGTTATTCTTTCCGCGGCTTCGCAAACGGGTTGCCGGTTGCTCCTGTCCGAAGACCTGCAGACCGGTTTCACCTGGGGCGGTGTGACTGTCGTCAATCCTTTTATATCGCCGCGTCACGCTCTACTGGATGCCCTCCTCGGTGTGGAATAAGAACCTGACACGCCGCGCAACGATCGGCTTTTCATCGCCCGCAGGACGTGTTACCAGCCAGCGCCAATCCTGAAAGGGAAGATGAGAGTCGGCGCTGGCCATTGCGGTCCAGCGCCTTTTCCGCATTCAAAAAGGACTGGCCATGGCAAAAATCATCGAGACGTCCACCGGCGCGCTGGCGCTGACCTTCGACGACGTGCTGCTGCAGCCAGGCCACTCCGAGGTCATGCCCGGCCAGACCGACATCCGCACCCGCATCGCCGGCGACATCGATCTCAACGTGCCGATCCTCTCGGCCGCCATGGACACGGTCACCGAAGCGAGGCTAGCCATCGCCATGGCGCAGGCCGGCGGCATCGGCGTCATCCACCGCAATTTCTCGCCGGCCGAACAGGCCGAGCAGGTCAGGCAGGTGAAGAAGTTTGAATCCGGCATGGTCGTGAACCCCGTCACCATCGGTCCCGACGCGACTCTCGCCGACGCGCTGACGCTGATGCGCGCCCACGGCATTTCCGGCATTCCGGTGGTCGAGAATGGCGGCACCGGCGGCCACACGGTCGGCCGGCTGGTCGGCATCCTCACCAACCGCGACGTGCGCTTCGCCTCCGATCCGGCGCAGAAGGTCTACGAGCTGATGACCCGTGAGAACCTGATCACGGTCAAGGAGAATGTCGATCAGGACGAGGCCAAGCGCCTCCTGCACAAGCACCGCATCGAGAAGCTGGTGGTGGTCGACCGGAAAGGCAATTGCGTCGGCCTGATCACCGTCAAGGACATCGAAAAGTCGCAGCTCAACCCGCACGCCACCAAGGACGCGCAGGGGCGCCTGCGCGCCGCCGCTGCGACCAGCGTCGGCGATGACGGCTTCGAGCGCGCCGAGCGCCTGATCGACGCCGGTGTCGATCTTCTGGTCATCGACACCGCGCACGGCCATTCGCAGCGCGTGCTCGATGCGGTGACGCGGGCAAAGAAGCTCTCGAACTCCGTCCGCATCCTGGCCGGCAATGTCGCCACCGCCGAAGGCACCAAGGCGCTGATCGATGCCGGCGCCGACGCCGTCAAGGTCGGCATCGGCCCGGGCTCGATCTGCACCACGCGTATCGTCGCCGGTGTCGGCGTGCCGCAGCTCTCGGCGATCATGTCGGCGGTCGAGACGGCGGACAGGGCGGGTGTGAGCGTGATCGCCGACGGCGGCATCAAATATTCGGGCGATCTTGCCAAGGCGCTCGCCGCCGGCGCCGGCGCCGCCATGATCGGCTCGCTGCTCGCCGGCACCGACGAGAGCCCGGGCGAGGTCTATCTGCACCAGGGCCGCTCCTTCAAGGCTTATCGCGGCATGGGGTCGGTCGGCGCCATGGCGCGCGGCTCGGCCGATCGCTACTTCCAGGCCGAGGTGCGCGACACCCTGAAACTGGTTCCGGAAGGCATTGAAGGGCAGGTTCCCTACAAAGGACCTGTGGCTGGCGTGCTGCACCAGCTTGCAGGCGGCCTGAAAGCCGCTATGGGTTATGTCGGTGGGCGTGATCTTGCAGAGTTCCGCGAACGCGCCACCTTTGTGCGCATATCGAACGCCGGACTTCGTGAAAGCCACGCCCATGACGTCACGATCACCCGCGAAAGCCCGAATTATCCGGGCGGACTTTGATCAGGCCGGCGAACGGCCGGAGCGCCGGAACCTGTGGCGCGATTTGACCGTGACGGTGCTGCGCCTGTCGCGTCACGCGGCGGCGCTCTCCGTCGTTTCCGCAGCGCTCTTCATCGCCATGACGGCGCTCGAGTTCTTCTACTTCCGCCGGCTGAGCGGCGGCCTTCCGTCGCTCGACATGCGCGTCACGGGCTTCACGCCTGACGAAGGCATGGCATGGCTGACCGCGCTCGGCCGGCGCGGCGGCGAGATCATCATCGTCTGGCACTATCTGACACTCGACCTTCTGTTTCCGGCGCTGCTTTCGCTCACCCTGGTCAGCCTGATCCTGGCCTTTGGCCGGCGGCTGACCCGTTTCCGTGCCATGTCGGCGCAGTTGCAGGCGCTGTGCGCGCTGGTTCTGGTGCTGCCCTACACGATCGCCGATTACGCGCAGAACTTTGCCATGGCGCGGCTCCTGTCGGATTTCCAATCGGCCAATCCCGATTCGCTGTCCTTGGCCTCGTCGCTCACCGTCACCAAATTCGCGCTGCTGGCGATTGCCGTCGCGGTTGTCACGGTGCTCGCACTGGCGGCACGACGGCGCTGAGCTGACCCCTCCTTCTCCCACATGGGGAAGAAGGGAAGCGGGCGCTTACAAATCGAACACCGCGATTCTGCGCTTGTCGAACTTGATGCCGATCTCGCCGCGCACCAGCCGCAGCGCCTGCTCGCCGAACACTGCGCGCCGCCACCCTTGCAGCGCCGGCACGTCGGCGCCGTCGCCCTCGGCGGCGATGCGGTCGATGTCGTCGCTGGAGGCGAGCACCTTGGAGGCGACACCTTCCTTCTCGGCGACGATCCGGAGCAGCACCTTGAGCAGTTCCGCCGCCGCGCTCGAGCCTTCAGGCGGCTGGAATGTCTTTGGCAGTTTCGGCATTGCTTCCTTCGGCATGGCAAGCGCCGTGTTGACGGCGCCCAGAAGAGCCGTGGCTGTTGCCGAGCGTTCCCAGCCCTTCGGGGTCGTGCGCAGCCGGCCGAGTGCCGTTGCATCGCGCGGCGCCTGTTGCGCGATCTCGTAGATCGCATCGTCCTTGAGCACGCGGCCGCGCGGCACGTCGCGCTCGCGCGCCTCGCGCTCACGCCAGGCGGCCACCGACTGCACGATCGCCAACTCCTGCGGCTTGCGCAGGCGCATCTTCAGCCGCTTCCAGGCGTCCTCCGGATGCGGATCGTAGGTCTGGCGCGAGGTGAGGATGTCCATCTCCTCGTTCAGCCAATGGGCTCGGTCCTCGCGCTTCAGCTCGGCGCTGAGATGCTGGTAGACCTTGATCAGATGGGTGACGTCGGCGAGCGCGTATTCGAGCTGCTTGTCGGAGAGCGGGCGGTGACGCCAGTCGGTGAAGCGCGAGGATTTGTCGAGTCGCGCGCCGGTGATGCGTTGCACCAGCTGGTCGTAGGAGACGCTATCGCCGAAGCCGCAGACCATCGCCGCGACCTGCGTGTCGAACACCGGATGTGGCACCAGATCGCCGAGATGGACGATGATTTCGATGTCCTGGCGCGCCGCGTGGAAGACCTTGACCACAGCCTCGTTGGCCATCAGCCGGAAGAACGGTTTCAGGTCGATGTCGGGCGACAGCGGATCGATCAGCGCCGTAACGCCGGGCGCGGCCATCTGGATCAGGCAGAGGATCGGCCAGAAGGTCGTCTCGCGGATGAATTCGGTATCGACGGTGACGAATTCCGACTTCTCGAACGCCGCGATGACGCCCTCGAGTTCTTTCTGGGTGGTGATGACGTGCATCAAATCGCTTTTGGCATCATTTTAAGCTTCCTTAAATTTCAGCCGCGAGCGCTTTCGTCAAGCCGCCGCAAGGTCATCATTGGAGCAATTCCAGGAAAAGTGTGAAACGGTTTTCCGTCCGGAATTGCGCGAAAACAAAGACAAAGAGCGGTTCCCCATTAAACGGGAGCGGCTCTAACAGAAAACGGCTGGCAGGTAACGGCAATCACGCCTCGCCGACCGGCGCTTCCACCTGCCGGCCGGTCAGATCCCGCGCCTCAGCTGCCTCGGCGGATGGCCGTCGGCCCAGCGAGCCCGCGGTCAGCAGGCTGAGCGCGATGAATGGGATGCCGATGCCGTAGGCGGAGCGGATGCCCCAGTGGTCCGACACGAAGCCGAGCAGCGGCGGACCGAGCAGGAAGGCGATGAAGGAGATCTGCGACAACGCCGCGACGTTGATCGCGGCCGGGCGGTCCGTGCGCTGCGCGGCGGCCGAGATCGCCAGCGGAAAGAGGGCGCTGCTGCCGACGCCCAGCAAGGCAAAGCCCAGCATCGACACGGCCGGCGCCGGCGAGAAGAACACGATGAGCACGCCGGCCGCCATCGTTGCGAGCAGCACGCGCGCCACGCCGCTCGGCGAATGGCGGTCGACAAAGGAGTCGGCGAAAAAGCGCGTCGTCGCCTGCGAGAAGGCAAACAGCGCCACCGTGAAGCCGGCGAGGAACGGGCCGGCGTCGAACACGGTGCGCATATAGATTGCCGACCAGTCGATGCTGGCGCCTTCCAGGAGCATCGCCGAAAGCGTCACCGCGACGAGGACGAGGATCGGCAGTGTCGGTCGCGCGAACATTGGCGGCTTGTCGCCATGGGTGGCGAAGCGAGCTGGCGCCGGCCGATAGCCCCCGAGAAACAGCGCCATCGAAACCGCCACCATCGGCACCACCAACGCCAGATGCAGTTGCGGCGAAAGGCCGAGATGCGCCAGGGCGCCGCCGAACAGCCCGGCACCGAAGAAGCCCGCGCTCCAGAACGAATGCGCCCGGTTCATGATGCGTCGCTTGAGCAGGAACTCGGTCCTGTCGGCCTCGACATTGAGGATGATCTCGACGCTGCCGATCATCAGGCCGACCGGCAGCAGCATCAGGAACAGCGCGACCGGCCCCGGCGCATGCACGGCAAGGGCGTAGACGACCGCCAGAAGCGGGACGAGCCAGAGCAGCGCGCGGCGAAAGCCGACACGCTCCAGGAGCGGCGCGGCGAGCGTCAGCGCGGTCAAGGTGCCGATCGGCGTGCCGATCAGGCTGAGGCCCAGCGTGCCGTCCTCGATCGCCATGGCGCGCTTGATGTCCGGCAGGCGCGGGAAAATGTTGCCCATGGCAAAGGAGTAGATCGCGAAACCGGCATAGACGCGGTGCTGTGGGGCGAGTTTCAAGCCAAAGGTCATTTGCGGCACTTTCCATTGGGAGGGGTGGCGTGGTCGAGCCAACGCGAGGGTTCTTGCATAAACATGCAAAACATGCAATAACGTGCACAAAGAAATAGGATCGTGCATGCTGACCGAGGAACGACACCAACTCATTCGCGACCGGCTGGCGGCGGAAGGCAAGGTGCTGGCCGGCGAGCTCGCCAGCCGCTTTGGGGTTTCGGAAGACACGGTGCGCCGCGATCTGCGGGAACTCGCCAAGGCAGGGCAACTGCGCCGCGTCTATGGCGGCGCGGTCACCTTGGCGCCGTTTGCCGCGGCAACGATCAGCCAGCGCAGCGGCCATGCGGTCGAGGAGAAGCTTCGCCTGGCGAAGGCCGCGGTGGGCGTGCTCGCCTCCGGACAGACCCTGTTCATCGATGGCGGCAGCACCAACGAAGCGATCGCCAGGGCAATCCCGCGCGACCTGGAGCTGACGGTCGCCACCAATTCGCTGGGCGTCGCATCGGCTCTCGCCGATCTGCCCCTGGTCGAGCTGATTGTGCTCGGCGGCCGTTATGTCCGCGACCTCGGCACCTGTGTCGGCGGCGACACGCTTGCCGCCGTGGCGCAGCTCGGCGCCGATCTGTTCTTCCTCGGCTCCTGCGGCCTCGATGCCACGCGCGGCGTCACCGCTTTCGATTCGGCGGAGGCCGAGGTGAAGCGCGCCATGGCCAGGAACAGCGCCGGCATCGTCATTGCCGCCACCAACGACAAGCTCGCCACCGCGGCGCCTTATCGTGTCGCGGCACCCGACGCGATCCGCTATCTGGTGGTGGAAAGAACGGCGCCCGCCGACATCCTCGCCGATTTCCAGCGGCTGGGCGCTGAAATCCGCTTCGCGTGATCGGCCAAAGCCGCGGCCCTGTGTGACCGCTTGCCCGAGTGTGACCGCTTGCCTTGACAAAGCCGGCCTCTCATGCGCTTTTCGCGCCAATTTTCGAGCCGGGCTTTCGCCCGCAATTCCGGACTCCACCAATGACAATGCATCGTTACCGCAGCCATACCTGTGCCCAGTTGAGAAAGAGCGACGTCGGCAATTCCGTCCGTCTGTCGGGCTGGGTGCATCGCGTGCGCGACCATGGCGGGCTGCTCTTCATCGACCTGCGCGACCATTACGGCCTGACCCAGATCGTCGCCGACCCGGATTCGCCGGCCTTCAAGGCGGCCGAGACCGTGCGCGGCGAGTGGGTGATCCGCGTCAACGGCGAGGTCAAGGCGCGCCTGCCGGAGACCGTCAACCCGAACCTGCCGACCGGCGAGATCGAGATTTTCGCGCGCGAGATCGAAGTGCTTTCGGCTGCGAAGGAACTGCCGCTGCCGGTGTTCGGCGAGCCTGAATATCCCGAGGATATCCGCCTGAAATACCGCTTCCTCGACCTCCGCCGCGAAACGCTGCACAAGAACATCGTGGCGCGCACCAAGATCATCGCCGAGATGCGCAGGCGCATGGGCGAGGTGGGCTTCACCGAGTTCTCGACGCCGATCCTCACCGCGTCCTCGCCGGAAGGCGCGCGCGACTTCCTGGTGCCCTCGCGCATCCATCCCGGCACCTTCTATGCGCTGCCGCAGGCGCCGCAGCAGTACAAGCAGCTGATCATGGTCTCCGGCTTCGACCGCTATTTCCAGATCGCGCCCTGCTTCCGCGACGAGGATCCACGCGCCGACCGTCTGCCCGGCGAATTCTACCAGCTCGACCTCGAGATGAGCTTCGTCGAGCAGGACGACGTGCTGTCCACCATGGAGCCGGTGCTTCGCGGCGTGTTCGAGACCTTCGCCGCCGGCAAGCCGGTGACCCAGGAATTCCGCCGCATTCCCTTTGAGGTGGCGATGCGGACCTACGGCACCGACAAGCCGGACCTGCGCAATCCGATCGAGATACAGGCGGTCTCGGATCATTTCCGCGATTCCGGCTTCAAGGTGTTCGCCAGCATCCTGGCCAACGATCCGAAGGCCGAGGTGTGGGCCATCCCGGCCAGGACCGGCGGCAGCCGCGCCTTCTGCGACCGCATGAACTCCTGGGCGCAGGGCGAGGGCCAGCCGGGCCTCGGCTACATCTTCTGGCGCAAGGAGGGCGACAAGCTCGAAGGCGCCGGACCGATCGCCAAGAACATCGGCGAGGAGCGCACCGAGGCGATCCGCCAGCAGCTCAGCCTTGCCGACGGCGATGCCGCCTTCTTCGTCGCCGGCGATCCGAAGAAGTTCGTCGCCTTCGCAGGCGCCGCGCGCACGCGCGCCGGCGAGGAGCTGAACCTTGTCGACCGCGACCGCTTCGAGCTCTGCTGGATCGTCGACTTCCCGTTCTTCGAATGGAACGAGGACGAGAACAAGATCGACTTCGCCCACAATCCGTTCTCGATGCCGCAGGGCGGCATCGATGCCCTCAGCGGCCAGGAGCCGCTCGGCATCAAGGCGTTCCAGTACGACATGGTCTGCAACGGCTTCGAGATTGCTTCCGGCGGCATCCGCAACCACCTGCCGGAGACCATGGTCAAGGCCTTCGAGATGGTCGGCCTCGATCGCCAGACGGTGGAGGAGCGTTTCGGCGGGCTTTACCGAGCCTTCCAGTATGGCGCCCCGCCGCATGGCGGCATGGCGGCCGGCATCGACCGCATCGTCATGCTGCTGGTCGGCGCCAAGAACCTGCGCGAGGTCACCATGTTCCCGATGAACCAGCAGGCCTATGACCTGTTGATGAACGCGCCTTCGGAAGCGACCCCGCAGCAGCTTCGCGAGCTGTCGCTGCGCGTCGCGGTGGCGAAGAAGGAAGGTTAGGAACCGCGCCCAAACGGTTCTTTCCGTTCCGAGAATCGATCCCAAGAAAAAAGCCCGGCATCGCTGCCGGGCTTTTTTGCTGGGCGCTTTGCCCGATCAGTTCTCGTTCGCCTTGACCTTGACGCCGAGCGTCTTCGGCAGGTCGAGCGGGTTGGACATGGCGCCGGCCATGATCAGCGCGAACGGCACCGAGGCCGGCGGCTCGGCGGAGATCTCGAGGCTCTTCGGGTCGTCGAGGAACTTGTTGACCGCGGCCGACACCTCGGCAGTCAGTTCGGGGTTGTTGAGCTGCGCCATGCCGAACGGCACGATCGCCTTGGCCTGGTTGGCGACGTCCTTGGCCGACATGCCCTGCTGCTTGCCGACATAGTCGAGCACCTTGCCGGTCAGCGAGGCGTCTTCGAAGCGGACCGATGCGCCGTTGAAGGAAAGCTGCTGCAACAGGCCGAGCATGGCCATGCCCTGTGCCGAATTGTCGGCACCCTCGGGCTGCGCGGCGAGTTGCTTCTGCATGGCCTGCATGGACTTGATGAAATCGAGCGTGTAGCCGCCGAGATTGAAGGTCATGCCGAGCTTGCCGGCATTGTCGACGGCGATGTCATATTTCGACAGCTCCATCTTGCCGTCGCTGGGCTGCCAGGTGCCCGCCATCGAGATGTTGCCGGAGATGTTCTGGTAGCCCAGCGCGTCGATCGCTTCCTTCGACTTCGGGTCGTCGACCAGCGTCAGGTCGGCATTGAACTTGCCGGTGCTGGCGGTGAAGTCCATCGCCTTGCCGTCGGCCGGCGGGGTGATCTGGACGGAAAGCCCGTCCATCGAGAAGGCCGTCTTGTCGCCGACCTTGACCGTCATGTTGGAAAGCTCGGCCGACTTGTACATCATCAGCGAGCCGAGCGGGTCGGTGCTGCCTTCGGCAGGCACCTTCATGTCATGAATGACGAAAGGGCTGAGATTGAGCGTCACGCCGTCCTGGCTGCGCTCGAAGGCCGACGTCGAGACGGTCGCGATGTCGAAGCCGCCATTGGCTTCGCTGACGCCCTCCAGCTTCACGTCGCCGATCGGCAGCGCTTCCTTCTCGGCCGCAGGCTTGATGGAAACGCCCTGCAGCGTCACGTTGGAATCGTCGCCCGAGACCCCGGTCCAGGAGATATCGACCCCCTGGGCGGCAAGCATGGACTTGACGCGCTCGGCCACGGCCGGATCGGCGGCGAAGGCGGCATTGAGCGGCAGTGTCAGCAGAAAGGTCGAAAAAGCCAGTTTCTTGAGCATTGAGCGTTGGATTGTCATTGGCGAGTTCCCTGTCCTGAAAAGTGCTTTAAGTTTCTGCTCCATCACCATTCCGTGACGAACGGGACGGGAAAAAGGCGTTTTCCAGCCCATTTGTCGAAAACGGCGACGAAAAGCAAATCCGGCCGGCACGCTTCGCATGGCGCGGTGAATTTGTCGTGAAGACTGCGGCTCTCCTCCGCCAGCGCGCTGCATGACCGGATAGAGCGCGCATGTAACGGATTGATGTTGGCCGGAGCCCCACTTGCAGCCGATGCCCGTTGCAGATTGGCGGCAAACTGGAATGTTCGCCTTGCGGCTTCCGTGAAATCCTTCACATCGCCGGCTGCTGCGCTGCATGCGCGCTCGTGCGCGCGACGAATCCGCCGACCTCCAACCCGGCGCTTGCCGCGAATCACCCGCTCGGCTAGTCCAAATCCATGGGAAAAAGGCATTTGCCGCCTGACGACAACGGCGGTGGCGACAACATCGAACCGGTCGATCTGAAGGAAGCGCTCGAGAAGCGCTATCTCGCCTATGCGCTGTCGACCATCATGCACCGGGCATTGCCGGATGTGCGCGACGGACTGAAGCCGGTCCATCGCCGCATCATGCATGCCATGCGGCTGCTCAGGCTCAACCCCGACCAGGGCTTTGCCAAATGCGCCCGCATCGTCGGCGAGGTGATGGGCAAGTTCCATCCGCATGGCGACCAGTCGATCTACGACGCGCTGGTGCGCCTCGCGCAGGATTTTTCCATGCGCTATCCGCTCGTCGACGGGCAGGGCAATTTCGGCAACATCGACGGCGATAACGCAGCCGCCATGCGCTACACCGAAGCGCGCATGACCGAGGTGGCGACCGACCTGCTCGCCGGCATCACAGAGGACGCCGTCGATTACCGGCCGACCTACAATGAGGAGGACGAGGAGCCGTCCGTTCTGCCCGGCGCCTTCCCGAACCTGCTCGCCAACGGCTCGTCCGGCATTGCCGTCGGCATGGCGACCTCGATCCCGCCGCACAACGCCGCCGAGCTTTGCGACGCAGCACTCCATCTGATCGAGCATCCGGACGCGCCTGTGGCGAAGCTGATGGATTTCGTCCAGGGACCGGATTTTCCGACCGGCGGCATCATCGTCGACAGCCGCGCTTCGATCCTCGAAGCCTATGAGAACGGCCGCGGCGGTTTCCGTGTCCGCTCCAAATGGAGCCAGGAAGACCAGGGCAGGGGCACCTGGAGCATCGTCGTCACCGAGATTCCCTATGGCGTCCAGAAGGCGAGGCTGATCGAGAAAATCGCCGAGCTCCTGATGGCGCGCAAGCTGCCGCTGCTCGAAGACGTCCGCGACGAGAGCGCCGAGGACATCCGCATCGTGCTGGTGCCGAAGAGCCGCACCGTCGACCCCGGCATCCTGATGGAATCACTGTTCAAGCTCACCGAGCTCGAAAGCCGCTTCCCGCTCAACATGAACGTGCTGTCGCGCGGCAAGGTGCCCAACGTCCTCTCGCTGAAGGGCGTGCTCAAGGAATGGCTCGACCACCGCCGCGACGTGCTTGTCCGCCGCTCGCGATATCGGCTGGGCGAGATCGAGAAGCGTCTCGAAATCCTCGCCGGCTACCTGATCGCCTACCTCAACATCGACGAGGTGATCAGGATCATCCGCGAGGAGGACGAGCCGAAGCAGGTGATGATGGCCCGCTGGTCGCTCACCGACAACCAGGCCGAAGCCATCCTCAACATGCGGCTGCGCGCTCTTCGCAAGCTCGAAGAGATCGAGATCCGCAAGGAGCATGACGGCCTTACCGAGGAGAAGAAGCAGATCGAGGCGCTGCTTGCCTCCGACGCCAAGCAATGGGCGACGATCAAGTGGGAAGTCGCCGAGATCCGCAAGAAGTTCGGTCCCGAGACCGAGCTCGGCAGGCGTCGCACTCAGTTCGCCGACGCGCCCGAGCATGATCTGACCGACATCGCACATGCCATGATCGAGCGCGAGCCGGTCACGGTAGTGGTGTCGGAAAAGGGCTGGCTGCGCGCCATGAAGGGGCATCTTACCGATTATTCGACGCTGGCCTTCAAGGAAGGCGACAGCCTGAAGCTCGCCTTCCATGCGCAGACCACGGACAAGATCCTGGTCTTCACCACCGGCGGCAAGTTCTACACCATCGGCGCCGACCGGCTGCCGGGCGGGCGCGGCCATGGCGAGCCGATCCGCATCATCGTCGATATGGAGAACGACCAGGACATCGTCACAGCTTTCGTGCACGATCCGAAGCGCAAGCTGCTCTTGGTCTCCTACGACGCCAACGGCTTCGTCGTCTCCGAGGAAGAGGTCGTCGCCAACACCCGTAAGGGCAAGCAGGTGATGAACGTCAAGGCTCCGGACGAAGCCAAGCGCTGCGTTCCGGTCGCGGGCGACCATCTCGCCATCGTCGGCGAGAACCGCAAGATGCTGATCTTCCCGCTTTCCGAAATCCCGGAAATGGCCCGCGGCAAGGGCGTACGCCTGCAGAAATACAAGGATGGCGGCGTGCTGGACCTGAAGACCTTCACGATTGCAGCGGGGCTGACCTGGCAGGATTCGGCCGACCGCACCTTCACCAAGTCGCGCGAGGAACTGGCCGAATGGATCGGCGCCCGCGCCGCCGCCGGCCGCATGGTGCCGAAGGGATTCCCGAGGACGGGCAAGTTTGGGTAGCGCGGCCCAACCTTCTCCCTTGTTTGTGGGAGAAGGTGTCGCCGAAGGCGACGGGTGAGGGGTGTGTTCCAGGGAAAGCCGACGTCTCACTCCGCTGGAGCACCCCTCATCCGTCTCGGCGCTGCGCGCCGATCCACCTTCCCCACAAGGGGAGAAGGAAAAGTCACTATTTCGACTATCGTCACGATTGCTGCACTATGATGGTGCATAAGCAACCATCGAACTGGGCAGGGGAGAAACGCCGGGTTGAAGCGGGCTGAAATCCAGAAACCGGGGCAGCGACTGTTCGGTCTGTCGACGCCGCTCAGGGCGGCCGTCATTCCGCCGCTTTCGGCGGCGCGCTGGCTCCTGGTGCTGATCGTCGCCGCCGGCGTCTATTTCTTCCACGGCTTCCTGTTCCCGGTGCTGGCGGCTCTCGTCATCGCCTTCGCCAGCTGGCCGCTCTACCGCCGGCTGCTCGCCGGCGTCGGCGGCAACCGCACCATCGGCGCGACCCTTGCCATCCTGTTCATCCTCACCTTCCTGGTGGTGCCGATCGCGCTTGCCGGAACTTACGCCATCAATGAGCTGCGCGAATGGGTGGTATGGGCGATCGAGACCAACCGCCACGGCGCGGTGACACCGCAATGGATCGCCACCATGCCGGTGATCGGCGAGTGGCTGAACGATCAATGGACTACCAATCTCGGCCATCCCGGCGGCATCGGCGAACTGATCCAACTGGTCAGCGGCTCCAACATCGGCACCAT
Organism: Mesorhizobium sp. ORS 3324; assembly: GCA_000824825.2. Classification (GTDB taxonomy): domain Bacteria; phylum Pseudomonadota; class Alphaproteobacteria; order Rhizobiales; family Rhizobiaceae; genus Mesorhizobium. The sequence goes on along the minus strand of LM655212.1, from coordinate 5,487 downwards.
CTACCGCGGCGCCCTTGCCGCCGGCGGCAGCGCCTTCGGCCTGCTGCTCACGCTGCTGTTCATGCTGATCGCGCTGTTCTTCGCCTATCGCGACGGCGAAGCCTTCGCAGCCCAGGTCGATCGCCTCGGCGAGCGCATCCTGCCGACGCGCTGGGAGCGCATCTCGCGCGTCGTGCCGGCCACCATCTCGTCGACCGTGACAGGCATGACCATCATCGCCATCGGCGAGGGCCTGGTGCTTGGCGTCGCCTACTGGCTGGCCGGCGTGCCGTCGCCCGTGACGCTCGGCGCGCTCACCGGCATCATGGCGCTGATCCCGGGCGGCGCGCCGCTGTCCTTCACGCTGGTGTCGATCTATCTTGCCGCCAGCGGCAAGCTGTTTGCCGGCATGGCGCTGTTCGTCTGGGGCGCGGTCGAGCTCTTCATCGTCGACAAGACCCTGCGCCCAAAGCTGGTCGGCGGGCCTATCAAGCTGCCCTTCCTGCCGACCTTTTTCGGCCTGATCGGCGGCGTCAAGACGATGGGTTTCCTGGGCCTCTTCATCGGCCCGGTGCTGATGGCGCTGCTCGTCGCCATCTGGCGCGAATGGCTGCGCGAGGTCGAGATGATGGACGAGCTTGCGCCTGCCGCCGCCGACGAGAACGGTCCGCCGCGGATCGAGGCCGCGCCCGAAGCGAGGAAAATTCAGGCCGGATGACCGACTGCAAGCGCAGCGCGGCGCCTGCGGCCGTCATGCAATTGCCATAGCGAATGCGCGACCAGCGCCACGATCAGGATCGCGCCGCCGATCAGGCTGTCGCGCGTCGGCGCCTCTGCGAAGACCATCCATACCCAGACCGGCGCCAGCACCGTCTCCAGCAGGTAGAACATCGCCACCTCCGGCCCTGAAATGTATTTCGGCCCGGCGGCGAGGCAAAAGAACGAGATCGGCATGATCACCGCGCCGTCGAAGACGATCCACCAGGGTGCTTCGACATGAAGGCCTTCGCCTGAGACCATGCCTATGGCGAGCGCCAGAGGGAAGATGACGCCCACCAGCGAGGTGAAGCCCATGTCCTTGCCGCTCGCCCGCGAGATGGTGATGGCAAGCGCGATGAAGAAAGTAGAGCAGAGCGCCATGAAGTCGCCGAACAGCTTGCCGGTGCCGACGGAGCCGCCGACGATGATGAGCACGCCGACGATCATCGCCAGCATGGCGATCATGGTGCCGACGCGTGGGCGCTCCTTGAGGAGCAGCCAGGACAGCAGCGCGGAGAAGACGGTGTTGAAGGCGAGGATGAAGACGAGGTCCGCGGTCGAGGTGTGATAGACGGCAATTATGAAGGTGATCGAGGTCAGCCCGTAGCAGATCGCCGCCGCAAGCCCCGACCGGCCCGGAATGAGCGGTGGCGCGTTCCGGCTCCAGACGCGCCAGACCGCCCAGACGATCATTGCGGCGACGAAAGTGGTTCCGGTGCGCAACAGCAGGATCGTCCATGCGCTGCCGTTGGCAAGCCGGATCAGCGGAATGTCGAAGGTCAGCACCAGCCCGCCGATGGCGGTGATCAGGAGGCCCTTTTGGTGATCGGTATGGCTGGACACTCTTAAAATCCCACAAGCGATATGGAGGAGGTGCCGAACCCCGGCGTCGGTCCTTCCAGCCAGATGGCCGAAAGACCAGCGTCCTCCTCCTGGAAACAGTTTAAGGATGAAAGGCTTTAAAGCGGATCAGCGACTGACCGCTTCGTGGTCGTAGCGTTCCCAGCCTTTCGGGCCGAGATGCTCCTGCGGCATGAAGCGCATCTTATAGCTCATCTTGCGCGAGCCGTTGACCCAGTAGCCGAGATAGACGTGGGGCAGCCCCATCGCCTTGGCGCGGGCGATGTGGTCGAGGATCATGAAGGTGCCGAGCGAGCGGCCCTCGAGATCGGGATTGAAGTAGGAATAGACCATCGACAGGCCGTCGGCCATCTTGTCGGTCAGCGCCACGGCGATCAGCTCGCCTTGGCCCTTGCCGGTGATGAAGGTGTCCGGGCCGCGGCGCCGGTATTCGATGATCTTGGTGTCGACATGCGTGTCCTCGACCATCATCGCATAGTCGAGCACCGTCATATCGGACATGCCGCCTCGCCGGTGGCGCGCGTCGAGATAGGCGCGGAACAGCGAATACTGCTCGGTCGAGGGTTGCGCGTCGTGCATGACGCCGATGAGGTCGGCGTTGCGCTGGATCACGCGGCGCATGTTGCGGCTGGCGGTGAATTCCTGCGCCAGGATCCGCACCGACACGCAGGCGCGGCAGGACTCGCAGGCCGGCCTGTAGGCGATGTTCTGGGAGCGCCGGAAGCCGCCTTGCGTCAGGAGGTCGTTCATCTCGGGCGCCTTGTCGCCGACAAGGTGCGTGAACACCTTGCGCTCGAACTGGCCCTCGAGATACGGGCACGGCGACGGCGCGGTCAGGAAGAACTGCGGCGACTGGGTCGGATGCTGCGTCATCGACTCTTGGAAACGCTCCTGCGAATCGCCCTACCTTTGGCCCGGCCGGGGAAAAATTCAACAGGATTATGCGCCCTCGGCCTGTGGAATGCCTTCATATTTGGCCGCAAGCGACGAAGAGACGAAGCGGCTTGGCAAAGGGCGGCCGCGGACAGGGTCAGATGTCGCTGCGTGTCACCACGGTGCCCAGCAGCAGGTCGTGCAGCGTGCGCTTGCGGTCGGAGAACAACGTGACCAGCAACACTAGAGGCGTCAGGATGACGTTTGCGGCCCAGAACAGCACCGAATGCACCACTGCGGTCAGGCCGTCGATGCGCGTGCCGTCGAGCCTGTCGAGCCGGATGCCCATGATCTTCATGCCGGTCGTGGCCTGGTCGCGGCTGCCCAGCGTGTTCCAGATGTAGAGGATGGCAACCGCCGGCACCAGCACGGAGAACAGCGCCCAGCCGAGGCCGAAGGTCAAAAGCCCGAGCACAGCGACCAGTATGGCGAACGGAATGGTGAGCAGCGCGACGATGAAATAATCGAGGATGAAGGCGAAAATCCGCCTCGTGCGCACACCGCGATAGGCGCGGATGTCCTCGAACCGTGTGGTGATGATCTCGCCGTCAAGCACGCGTGCGTTCATGTCCGTTCCTTCATGCAGCCAGCCGCATGAGAGCGGCGCCGCACTTGTCAGATGGTGAGGGTGGCCTCGAATTCAAGGAACGGAGGCGCCGGCAAGCCGGCGCGACATCAGAAGATGCCGGGAATGAGGCGGTAGCGAACCCGCTCGAGATATTCGCGATACTCCGGCGTCAGCGCCAGGATGCGCTCCTCGCGCAGGATGCGATGGACCTGGAACAGCGTGATGGTCGCATAGACGGCGAAGTTGTAGATCGAGAAGCTCGACAGCAGGAAAAGGATGTGGCCCATCAGATAGCCGGCATAGATGGGATGCCTGACATACTGATAGGCGCCGCCGGTCACGACGCCGCGATTGGCGGGCAGGATGGCAAAGGAGCGGCCGAGCGACATCTTTCCCCAGATGACGATCCAAAGCGCCAGGAACTGCAGCGGCGCCGCCACATAGAGCGGGATGATAGCTGCGCCTGCATCGAGCGAAATCATGCCGGAACCGAAGCCGGCCGTCAGCGCAACGAAGACGGTGAAGGGATTCCAGTCACGCACCAGCGGCCGGCGCGCGAGCAGCAGCCAGATGAAGGTGAGCGTTTCGGAAATCAGTAGCAAGAGGACATTGAGGCGGCCCGAGTCGATGACGAGGTTGTGCACGCCGCGGTAGACGAAGATTGCCGAGACCGCGAGCGCGATAAAGCGGAATAGGCCCTCACGCAAATCCGTGAGAACCTCACTGGCCCGCAGCCCAGTGAGGAAAGCTGTTGCCGCGCCAGGCAGCGCATCGTTTTTCAAAACGGCCAACTCAGCCACCCCTGTCGTCCCCTCGAGCGCGACCATCGCACGCAAGCCTTGCCGTCCGGTTAAGGTCTTGGCCGCTTTTGATCGCATCCTGAGCATTCTTCCCGCCGATAGGGCGTGCTCTCGGTCTGGGTAGTTGAACAAGACATTCTTCCCGGTCTAGCTTGTTGCGGCGCACAAAGGGGAACGGGGAAATGGACTACGACATGCTCGTCATCGGCAGCGGCCCCTCGGGACGCCGCGCCGCGGTACAGTCGGCCAAGCTTGGCAAGTCGGTGCTGGTGGTCGACAGGGGCCGTCGCCTCGGCGGTGTCTCCGTGCATACCGGCACCATCCCGTCGAAGACGCTGCGCGAGACGGTCCTCAACCTTTCCGGCTGGCGCGAGCGCGGCTTTTACGGACGCGGCTACCGGGTCAAGCAGGATATTTCGATCGGCGACCTGATCGAGCGCCTGCACAAGACGCTCGATCACGAGGTCGAGGTGCTGCAGCATCAGTTCATGCGCAACGCGGTCAAAAGCGCGCGCGCCACGGCGAGATTCCTCGGTCCCCACAAGGTCAGTCTGACGGCGGACAATGGCGACTACAGCGAGATCGGTTTTGCCAACGCGCTGATTGCTGCTGGCACCATGCCGCACCGCCCACGCGATGTGCCGTTCGACAGGACACGCATCTTCGATAGCGACGAGATGCTGGAACTCGACCGGCTGCCGCGCACGCTGACCGTCATAGGCGCCGGCGTCATCGGCGTCGAATATGCGACCATCTTCTCGGCGCTCGACGTGCCGGTGACGCTGGTCGAGCCGCGCAACACCATCCTCGATTTCGTCGACCGCGAGATCGTCGACGACTTCATCCACCAGATGCGCGACCGCGGCATGACCATTCGTCTCGGCAGCACGGTCAAGGAAATCGCCTCCAAGGCGGATTATGCCGAAGTGACGCTTGCCGACGGCCGCACCATCCGCTCCGAGATCGTGCTCTATGCCGCCGGCCGCAGCGGCAATCTCGGCAGCCTCGGCCTCGACGTGGTCGGCATCGAGGCCGACTCGAGAGGGCGCATCAAGGTCGATCCGCAGACCTTCCAGACGAGCGTCCCCAATATCTACGCCACCGGCGACGTCATCGGCTTCCCGAGCCTGGCCTCGACCTCGATGGAGCAGGGTAGGGTGGCCGCATGCCATGCCTTTGGCGTGGCGCTGCCGCCGCCGCCGGAAACCTTTCCCTACGGCATCTACGCCGTGCCGGAAATCTCCACTGTCGGCCAGTCGGAGGAGCAGGTGCGCGAGAGCGGGATCGCCTATGAGGTCGGCGTCGCACGTTTCCGGGAAACTTCGCGCGGCCACATCATGGGCGTCAACACAGGTTTCCTCAAACTCCTCTTCTCCGTCGAGACGCGCCGTTTGCTCGGCGCCCATATCGTCGGCGAAGGCGCCACCGAGCTCATCCATATCGGCCAGGCCGTGATCAATCTCGGCGGCACCGTCGACTTCTTCGTCAACAACACCTTCAACTATCCGACGCTTGCCGAGGCTTACAAGATCGCAGGCCTCGATGCCTGGAACCGGATGGGGCAGCGCTAGACGTCATGTTCCGGGG
>LM655211.1 GCA_000824825.2 Mesorhizobium sp. ORS 3324 | reverse complement strand
CGCTTATCGGCTCCGGTCCATGATGCTTGCTGCAACGCCTCGCCGACACTCCGGCCTGGTTCACCAGCGGATGATGGCGATTTAAGCGGTGGCACGACCGTCACAGCGACGTTTTTGGCAACCGACCGCGGGAGTGGGGGAGGGAACTCGCGACCGACCCTGCTGACATTTTTGCGCGTGTGATACATTGGACGTCCCTGGGCAAGTGTGTCTATGGCCCAACGAAGCGCAAAGCCCATCAGGTCGGATGGGGGAAGTAGGAGTGTCGATAAGAAAATGAGCATTTATGAAGAAGTTTGAGTTTGTGAATGAAGCAGCGAAGAAAGCCTTTCAGGAACTGCCAAAAGATATAAAGAAGCAATTTGGTGCCGATCTGCAGGCCGTTCAAAATGGAGAACGCCCCTTCTCGGAACGCACGAATATAAAAGAAGGCGTTGGACCTAGCGCAATCGAACTAATCGAAAATGGAAGCCCTGCTATCGAGCGGTTTACTGTGCAAAATACGAGAACACGGTTTTCGTTCTGCATGCCTTCACCAAGACAACTAATGGCGTTGACAGGAAGGCGATGAAAACGGCGAAAGCGCGTTACAAAGAAATGCTCAAGATTATCAAGGAACGGAAGCAGGGAGGTCGCTAGGCGGCCTCCAACACCTTGCAGATCACCTTGTGATTTGCGTCGACCGACGGCTTCAGCCGGAGGTTCAACAATCAATCTCACGTCGGCATAGTCGGCGGATCGACGGGAGGGGATCATAGGAATTTCCCTCCTTGCGCACGATGCTCGAAGCAAAACCAGTGCGACCATAGCTGCAGCTCCGTAGATGTCGTGGCTGAGGGATAGCAACGTCTCGCGACTCGCGAATCTTTATGCGCTTTGTTATGAAGCGGCTGGGCGGCCCGATAGGTCGGACGTGGGGACATGCATTTCACGCAGGATCAGCTGCAGGCGATAGCCGATGCTTTGGGGGACACATCGGCAGGGCTTACGGGTTCCGAGGTCGGCTTCCTGCTACGAACGTGCGAGATCAGGGACACAGATCCTTCAATCACCAAGAGACACCGTCTCTACAACGCGTTCGCCCACGAGCAGAACACGCGAGGGGACCGCATCCGCATTCTTGGGTTCATCCGGAAAGCGATGAAGCCAACGCGGTTCGTGCGGGAGCCTGAACGCTTCGAGCCAATGAGGGCGAACGTCAACCGCGCTCTGGCCTTCGCCGGAATATCTATCGACGCGGCCGGAAAGCTGGGACCTGCGGCCAAGGCCGCGACGCTGGGCGAAGCCGAACGCAGAGCTAAGGAACTTCGAGCCGATCTGCTGTCGCGCGGGGTACATTCCGACGTGCTTTCCTTCTGCAGGCAAGAACTCCTGCACGACAATTATTTCCACGCCGTCCTCGAGGCCGCAAAGAGCGTTGCCGACAAGCTCAGGAAGCGGACCGGGTTGCTCGACGACGGCGCCGTTCTAGTCGACCACGTCTTCGGCGGCCAGAAGCCGATGCTTGCAATCAACTCGCTGGAGACGAAAAGCGAGCAGGACGAGCAGAAAGGATTCGTGAACCTGCTGAAGGGCACATTCGGAATGTTTCGGAATCCTACGGCGCACGAGGCGAAGGTGAACTGGGCCATGTCGAAGGAAGATGCAGAAGACTTGCTTTCGCTCGTGTCGCTCATCCACCGAAGGATCGACAAGGCGACAATGCCGCCCCGCGCTTGAAGCCAGTTCAGACATCTTCGCAGCAGTGCGGTACCCCCGAGTTGGCGCGCGGTAAGCTGGGTCAGGAGCAGGTGCTGCTCTCATGGACGTTTATTTCGATGGGAGTCGCGCCTAGGCGCTCCAACAACTTCAGCCGGGCCTCGATCGTCGCTCTCCAAGCCCATGCCAACAAACGCCAGGAAAAAGCCGTCGCCCGGATACTTCCGGGGAGGTATCGACGGCTTTAAAGGCGGCCTCAGCGCGGAGAATTATATCGCCATCACCCAGGCATCCCGCGCCACGGCGACAAGGGTCCTGCAGGATCTGGCTGCCAAGGTGCGCTGACAAGAACTGGTGAACTCCGACATACACGTTACATACTGAACATTCGTGACAATCGTGCGTATATCCCATCAGCCAATGACTAAGCCTGTACCACCGCGCGGCGGTCGAGCGACTGCGACAGCACGGCCACGGCGACGGCCAGCAGCGCGAGCGCGGCGCCCACCAGCGGGAGGTTCGCGTAGGATACGCCCCAGGAGATGGCAAGGCCGCCGATCCAGGCGCCGCCGGCATTGCCGACATTGAAGGCGCCCTGGTTGAGCGTGGCGGCAAGGTTCGGTCCTTCGGCAGCCGCCTCGACGACGCGTATCTGTAGCGGCGGCACGACGATGAAGATCAGCATGCCCCACAGGAAGACGATGCCCACGGCTACCGCGGCAATCGCACCGAGCTTGGTAAAGACGACAAACAGCACGGCCATGGCAAGCAGCGTGGCGATCACCGTCGGCATCAGCTTCCAGTCCGCCAGCCTGCCGCCGATGATGTTGCCGATGGTCATGCCGGCGCCGAACAGGAGCAGCACCCAGGTGATGGTCGCCCTAGACAGGCCGGAGACGTCGGTGAGGTAAGGCTTGATGTAGGTGAACACCGCGAACAGGCTGGCGGAGGCGAGCGAGGCGATCAGCATCGCTAGCCAGACCTGCAGCTTGCCGAGCACGCGCAGTTCGCCCACCAGGCCGCCGCCGCTCGGCTCCGCGACGTCCGAAGGCACCAGCCAGGTGATGGCCGCGACCGAGATGAGACCGATACCGACAACGGCGAGGAAAGTCGCGCGCCAGCCGAAGGCTTCGCCTAACGCCGTGCCAGCGGGAACGCCAAGGATGTTGGACAGCGTCAGGCCGGCGAACATCAGCGCAATCGCGCTCGCCCGCTTGTTGCGCGGCACGAGGCTCGCGGCGACGACGGAGCCGATGCCGAAGAAGGCGCCGTGGCCGAAAGCGGTGAAGACACGCGCCGCCATCAGCAGCCAGTAGTTCAGAGCGGTGGCGCAAAAGAGATTGCCGATGACGAAGAGGGTGGCGAGGCCGACAAGCACTGGCTTGCGCGGCAGGCGGACGGTTGCCATGGCCACGATCGGCGCGCCGAAGACGACGCCCAGCGCATAGCCGGTGACCAGAAGGCCGGCGGAGGATATCGAGACGCCAAGGTCGGCCGCGACCTCTGGCAGCAGGCCCATGATGACGAATTCCGTGGTGCCGATGCAGAAGGAGGCAATGGCAAGCGCTAGGATTGGCAGCGGCATGGGACGTCCCTGCTAAAACGGTCCAACACCGAGATTGTCTGGACGGCCGCGATGCACGAGCTCCACCATAGGAGCCGGTATCAGAAGAAGGAGAGCGGCCCTTTTTCGAACATAGGCCGGGCTGTTGAGGCGGGCGGCGTCTGAGCGATGGTCGTGGACAGGACTGTTATGGCTCGGGCGACCTGACGTTTCTCCCTCATGGGCAGCTGTGGAGGAAACGAAAACATCATGAGCTGCCGATGCCGATTGCCTCGGCCCAAGTTGAGGAAATCTTGGCGAGAACTCCGGCGGCTTTTTTTCGACACTAGCCCTTGGCCACGGCCTCACATGCCTGCGCCCGCGAGCACGGTTCGGTGTGGAAATAATGTCTGTTCCTGCTGCTCGCCGGGAACCCCCCGGTGAACACCGGATTACGAGATTGGCTGAACTGGCGATTCTAAACATTACAGCGCTGCGCTCCGGTGTGGAGCTCAATGCCCCTGATACCGCCAGCAAGCGCTATGCCACCTTGGGATTTGTCCCCGTCTCAGGCTCCCCGAGCTATAGGCGTTGAACGAGAAAGCATCGTGCCCCGCTCGCAGACGCACCTCGACGGGCTAGGGTTCGTGTTATCGAGCGTTACGGTTTCCACCGACTTGCCGTGCTCTACTCTTTGCCAATGGCCGGCACGCGTCCGAACGATCTCATACGCATCGCGCCACATGCTGGTCTCTAATGCCACACTGCCTTGCGATTTTCGGTCATCGGTTTCGACCAGACCAGATCGTAGAGCTCGGCCCGCGTCATTCTCAACACGTATCTTCCTCTCGTATCAAAATCGCCGGCAACGTCAGCCAGCCTCTCGGCAATTTAGAAGCGCCTTACCTCCACCTAAATGAAGATTTCGTGGACGCGCTCGGGCCGCGCCATCCATCAAAATGGAACGACACGACGTAGAGGAATATCCGCCCTAATTTTTCTTACCCCAGGTAGCCTGGAAAGGACTTCCCGGTGGATCTCTTCGTAGCCCCGGATGTCTTTTACGCAGACATATAGAAGGTAATCCGTCTTGCCGCTCACAGCATAGCATTCTTCGATCTCAGGATGCTTTCGAAGAGAATTTTCGAAACGCTCGACCGTGTGTGAGCTAATGGCCTCCAACTCGATCCGGACCGGGATTTTGCTACCGGTTGTCAAATTTCTCTCTCCGGTTTTTCCAACTTAAACACCTCATGGAGTCAGCCACGGTTTCAGTGGGTCGAGCCGCGGTGAAAAACTGCTGTGCGGGCTTGATCCACGCTTTCTATTCGAATCCAAATTGCCGACGACAGCATGTTCGCGCTTTCCAGCCGACCATCTCCCTTTGAAGTTGCGCGATGACCGCCCGTATAGCCAGGCCTACACCTGGCTTGCAAGTCGCCCGACGATTGCCCGCGCAAACATTGCATCGGTCACGATCCGTGAATTCACGTCGAATGACGACGTTGTCGCCGGGGGAGGGCGTATGTTCCCTTTGGCCATCGGGACAGTACGGTGCACAGATGACGGCCCGATTGCGGTATGAGGGCGCGATTTCATCCCGCGCCTGGCTGCAACCTCGTCGGATCATGAATACGATCGCTTTATTGAGAACGAGGGACAAGAGCCTAGCGATGGATGACCAGCCAGCAATTCCAAGAAAATTGAGCAAGGTTTTCCGTCCGCGGCGTTCCGCTGAAAGCCTGACGTGGTCATGAAATATCTGCTGCCCCTCTACATCAGCGTGCCGCGGTTGAAGTAGATAGCGAGCCGATCGCCGGCATCGCCAGAGGCGACCAGCGGTCCCGTCCGATCCGAGCGGCTCGCAGCGTCGGCGACGAAGGCCTTGGCACAGATTGACAAAATGTTTGATTTGGCCAGCAATGTTGCCGCGTGTCTTGGTGTTGCCATTTGCCGGGCTTCGGGGCGGTCGCGCTTGGCCAATCCTGTCCAGTAGGCAAGCCATCGCCCATACTTCGCAGACCCACTCGCGTCATCAGATTGCCCGCGATTGCCGCCACGCCGCAGCGGCCCGGGGAGGCGGCCTTGTTTCAGCAAGCCGGCTTCGCCGTACCGCGTTTCCTCCTTCAATCGCCACCTTCTCATCGCACCGAATTCGATGCTGCCGGTGGCAAAATCGTGCGGCTCTGACATGGATCAGGGCAAACAGGCCGCGACTGCGTAATTGATGCGACGCGGATTGGCATCCGCCGGCATTCCAGATCGGGTCTTGCGATGAAATTTGGCACAGAGATCGTCTTTCTAGGCCTTTTTGCTTTTGGCGCCCTCGTAGCCGCCGGCTTCGGGGTGGATGAACCATTTCGCCAGCACATGTGGGTTTTGTTCTTCGCCGTGGCTGGCTTCAACGCGATGCTGATGCGCAACACCGACTTCAAGCCGGCAGTTCCAATCGACCCTGCAGCTTACATGGATGGACCAATCCGCTACGGCGCCATTGCGACGGTGTTCTGGGGCGTCGTCGGCATGCTGGTCGGCGTAGTGATCGCGCTTCAGCTTGCATTCCCTCACCTCAATATCGAGCCCTGGTTCAATTTCGGCCGGCTGAGGCCGCTTCATACCTCCGGCGTCATCTTCGCCTTCGGCGGCAATGCCCTTCTGTGCACATCCATGTATGTCGTGCAGCGCACGTCCCGCGCGAGGCTGTTTGGCGGCAATCTCGCCTGGTTCGTGTTCTGGGGATATCAGCTTTTCATCGTCATGGCCGCGACCGGCTATCTGCTGGGCATCACCGAAGGCCGCGAATATGCCGAGCCGGAATGGTATGTCGACATCTGGCTGACGATCGTCTGGGTCGCGTATCTGATCCTTTTCCTCGGCACCATTTTGAAGCGCAAGGAACCGCATATCTACGTCGCCAACTGGTTCTACCTGTCCTTCATCATCACCATTGCGATGCTGCATGTGGTCAACAACCTGTCGATGCCGGTTTCATTCCTCGGCTCGAAGAGCTACTCGGCCTTCTCGGGTGTTCAGGATGCCCTGACCCAGTGGTGGTATGGGCACAATGCCGTCGGCTTCTTCCTGACGGCCGGCTTCCTCGGCATGATGTATTACTTCGTGCCCAAGCAGGCGAACCGACCGGTCTATTCCTACCGGCTGTCGATCATCCACTTCTGGGCGCTGATCTTCCTCTATATCTGGGCCGGGCCGCATCACCTCCACTACACCGCCCTACCAGACTGGGCACAGACGCTGGGCATGGTGTTCTCGATCATGCTGTGGATGCCGTCCTGGGGCGGCATGATCAACGGCCTGATGACGCTGTCGGGCGCCTGGGACAAGCTGCGCACCGATCCCATCATCCGCATGATGGTCGCCGCCGTCGCCTTCTACGGCATGTCGACCTTCGAAGGGCCGATTATGTCGATCAAGACGGTCAACTCGCTCTCGCATTATACGGACTGGACAATCGGCCACGTGCACTCGGGCGCGCTGGGCTGGGTCGGCATGATTTCGTTCGGCGCGATCTATTACATGGTCCCGAAACTCTGGAACCGCGAGCGGATTTATTCGCTGCGGCTTGTCGCCTGGCACTTCTGGCTGGCGACGCTCGGCATCGTCGTCTACGCCGCCGTGATGTGGGTTTCCGGCATCATGCAGGGCCTGATGTGGCGCGAGTACGACGAGCAGGGGTTCCTCGTCTACTCCTTCGCCGAAACCGTCGCCGCCATACACCCTTACTACGTCATGCGCGCCGCAGGCGGCGCCATGTACCTCGCCGGCATGCTGATCATGGCCTGGAACATCACCATGACCATTCGTGGCTACCGACGTGAAGAGGATCCGATGCCCGGCTCTATCGCCGCCCTCCAGCCTGCGCGATCAGGGGCCAGAAAATGGGCTTGATTGACAAGCACGCGCTGATCGAGAAGAACGCGACGCTTCTTCTCGTCGGATCCCTGCTGGTCGTGACGGTCGGCGGCATCGTCGAGATCGCGCCGCTCTTTTATCTCGACAACACGATCGAGAAGGTCGAGGGCATGCGGCCCTACTCGCCGCTCGAGCTGGCCGGACGCAACATCTATGTGCGCGAGGGATGCTACCTCTGCCACAGCCAGATGATCAGGCCGTTCCGCGACGAGGTGGAACGCTACGGCCACTACAGCCTGGCGGCCGAGTCGATGTACGACCATCCGTTCCAGTGGGGATCCAAGCGAACCGGGCCGGATCTCGCCCGCGTCGGCGACCGCTATTCCAACAGCTGGCACGTCCAGCATCTCACCGATCCGCGTTCCGTCGTGCCGGAATCCATCATGCCGAGCTACGCGTTCCTGAAGGATAAGCCGATCGAGGTGAAGGACTTCTCCACGCATCTCGTCGCCAACCGGCGCGTCGGTGTCCCCTACACCGACGACATGATCTCGAACGCGAATGCCGACCTGATGGCGCAGGCCGATCCTGAGGCCGACACGTCCGGCCTGGAAAGTCGCTATCCGAAAGCCAAGGTCGGCGACTTCGACGGCAATCCGCAGCAGGTGACCGAGATGGATGCCCTGGTCGCCTATCTGCAGATGCTCGGCACTCTTGTCGACTTCAAGAACTACGACGAAGCCGTTGGCTACCGCTGAGGAGAACAAACCGATGGACTACAACCTGATGCGCGAGTTTGCCGACAGCTGTGGCCTGCTTGGCATGGTGCTCTTCTTTGCTGGATGCGTTGCCTTCGCGCTCCGACCGGGCGGTCACAGTCAGGCTCATGAAGCCGCACACATCCCCTTCAAAGACGACTGATCATGAGCACGCAGTATATCGATGAAATGTCGGGCGTCTCAACCACCGGTCATGAGTGGGACGGCATCAGGGAACTCAACAACCCCCTTCCGCGCTGGTGGGTAATCACCTTCTACGTCACCATCGCCTGGGCGCTCGCCTACACCATCGCCTACCCCGCCTGGCCGATGCTGAGCTCTGCCACCAGGGGCGTCCTGGGCTTCTCCAGCCGTGGCGAGGTCAAGAACGAGATGGCAGCGGCCGAAGCCGCCAAAGCCAAATATGTCGCGGCGATCAAGTCCAAGAGCGTCTCCGAAATCGCCGGCGACGATGCGCTGCGCGAGTTTGCCGTCTCGGCCGGCGGCGCGGCATTCAAGGTCAATTGCGTGCAATGCCACGGATCCGGCGCGCAAGGGTCGAAGGGATTTCCGAACCTCAACGATGACGATTGGCTGTGGGGAGGCAAGATGGAGCAGATCCAGCAGACGATCACGCACGGCATCCGCTTTGCGGCGGACGCCGATACACGCCAGTCGGAAATGCCCGCCTTTGCCGATGTGCTCCAGCCCGAGCAGATCAATCAGGTCAGCGCTTTCGTTGCCAGCCTTTCGGGCCCCATCAAGGACAAGAGCCTGGTCGAGCCCGGCGCCAAAGTCTTCGCGGACAATTGCGCTGTCTGCCATGGCGAGAACGCAAAGGGCAACAGAGAATTCGGCGCACCCGATCTGACCGATGCGATCTGGCTCTATGGGCCTGGCGAAGCTGCCATTGCTTCGCAGGTACGAGCCCCGAAGAGCGGGGTGATGCCCGCCTGGATCGAGCGCCTCGGCGAGATCAAGGTCAAGGAACTTGCAGTCTATGTCCATTCGCTTGGCGGCGGAGAATAGGCGGCGGCCTGTTCTCGGCCCTCCCCCCGCCAAGCGACGAGGCCCGGCGCGAGCCGGGCCTCGACCGCGTTGCGGCAGTCCGCGATTGAACTTCCTCAACGCGACGCTGCTCGCCATGCGGCAAGGGTCACCCGACCATCGGCCAGAACCCGTGGTCGAGTGTCGGCCGCGAACATCGTCGCTGGTCACCGGAGCTTCTCGTGCTTGATAACAAGCAGATAAAACGGCTCGAGGCCGAAGCGGTC
>LM655210.1 GCA_000824825.2 Mesorhizobium sp. ORS 3324 | reverse complement strand
GACCGCTTCGGCCTCGAGCCGTTCTACCTGCGTTTGATCCAGCACAATGATCTCCAATCGTGGCGGAGAAATCCCACCCGTGCCCGGCAGTCTTGCAATGGCTCAAGCCGCGTCGCGTTGATGTAGATCAATTGCAGACACCGCAAACAAACGAGGCCCGGCAAGGGCCAGGCCTCGTCCGCTTGGCGGCCGGGGGCGGAATAGGCCCCCGTCCTATTCACCGCCGCCAAGCGAATGGACATAGACCGCCAGTTCCTTGACCGTCGTCTCCCCCAGGCGACCGATCCAGGCGGGCATTACCCCGCTCTTCGGGGCTCGTACCTGCGAAGCGATGGCAGCTTCGCCGGACCCGTAGAGCCAGATAGCGTCGGTCAGATTGGGGGCTCCAACGTCCCTGTTGCCCTTCGCGTCTTGGCCATGACACGCAGCGCAATTGTCCGCGAAGATCTTGGCGCCGGGCCCGATCAAGCTCTTGTCGTGCACCGGCCCCGACAGACTGGCGACGAAAGCGCTGACCTGATTGATCTGCTCGGGCTGGAGCACATCGGCGAAGGCGGGCATCTCCGACTGGCGGGTATCTGAGTCCGCGGCGAAACGAATGCCGTGCGTGATCGTCTGCTGGATCTGCTCCGTCTTGCCTCCCCAGAGCCAATCGTCATCGTTGAGGTTCGGAAATCCCGTCGACCCTTGCGCGCCGGATCCGTGGCATTGCACGCAATTGACCTTGAATGCCGCACCGCCGGCCGAGACGGCAAACTCGCGCAGCGCATCGTCGCCGGCGATTTCGGAGACGCTCTTGGACTTGATCGCCGCGACATATTTGGCCTTGGCGGCTTCGGCCGCCGCCATCTCGTTCTTGACGTCGTTACGGCTGGAGAAGCCCAGAACGCCCCTGGTGGCGGAGCTCAGCATCGGCCAGGCGGGGTAGGCGATCGTGTAGGCGAGCGCCCAGGCGATGGTGACGTAGAAGGTGATCACCCACCAGCGCGGCAGGGGATTGTTGAGCTCCTTGATCCCGTCCCATTCATGGCCGGTCGTCGCGATGCCCGAGATTTCGTCGATGTGCTCGTTGCTCATGATCAATCGTCCTGGAGAGGAATCTTTGCGGCGTGGTCGGCGTGGGCCTTGCTACCCGGACGGAGCGCGAAGGCAATGCAGCCGACAAAGAACAGGGCCATGGCCACCAGGCCCCAACTGTCGGCAAATTCCCGCATCAAGTTGTAATCCATCGGTTTGCCCTCCTCAGCGGTAGCCAGCGGCTTCGTCGTAGTTCTTGAAATCCACCAGCGTGCCGAGCATCTGCAGATAGGCAACCAGGGCATCCATCTCGGTCACCTGCTGCGGATTACCGTCGAAGTCGCCGACCTTGGCTTTCGGGTAGCGGCCTACCAGTCCGGAGGTGTCGGCGTTGGGATCGGCCTGAGCCATCAGATCGGCATCGGCGTGCGCGATCATGTCGTCGGTGTAGGGGACGCCGACGCGCCGGTTAGCGACGAGATGCGTGGAGAAGTCCTTCAGGTCGATCGGCTTGTCCTTCAGGAAGGCGTAGCTCGGCATGATCGATTCCGGCACGACCGAGCGCGGGTCGGTGAGATGCTGGACGTGCCAGCTGTTGGAATAGCGGTCGCCGACGCGCGCGAGATCGGGCCCGGTGCGCTTGGACCCCCATTGGAACGGATGGTCGTACATCGACTCGGCCGCCAGGCTGTAATGCCCGTAGCGCTCCACCTCGTCGCGGAACGGCCTGATCATCTGGCTGTGGCAGAGGTAGCATCCTTCGCGCACGTAGATGTTGCGTCCTGCGAGTTCGAGCGGCGAGTAGGGGCGCATCCCCTCGACCTTCTCGATCGTGTTG
Organism: Mesorhizobium sp. ORS 3324; assembly: GCA_000824825.2. GTDB lineage: Bacteria > Pseudomonadota > Alphaproteobacteria > Rhizobiales > Rhizobiaceae > Mesorhizobium. The sequence continues at coordinate 46,476 of LM655210.1, read as the reverse complement.
TCGAGATAGAAGAGCGGCGCGATCTCGACGATGCCGCCGACGGTCACGACCAGCAGGGACCCGACGAGAAGGAGCGTGGCGTTCTTCTCGATCAGAGCGTGTTTATCGATCAGGCCCATGTCTGGCTCCTCATTCGGCGGGCTGGTAGGCGGGCGCGGAACCCGGCAATGGTTGTTCTTTGCGCTGGTAGCCGAGAATGGTCATGGTGAGGTTCCATGCCATGAGCGCGGCGCCGGCGAGGTACATGGCGCCGCCGGCGGCGCGCATGACATAGTAGGGATGCATGGCGGCGACGGTTTCGGCGAAGGAATAGACGAGGAATCCCTGCTCGTCGTACTCGCGCCACATGAGCCCCTGCATGATGCCGGAAACCCACATCACGGCGGCGTAGACGACGATCCCGAGCGTCGCCAGCCAGAAGTGCCAGGTGACGAGACGCATGGAATAGAGCCGCTCGCGGTTCCAGAGCTTCGGAACCATGTAATAGAGCGCGCCGAACGAGATCATGCCGACCCAGCCGAGGGCTCCGGAGTGGACATGGCCGATGGTCCAATCGGTGTAATGCGAGAGCGAGTTGACGGCCTTGATCGACATCATCGGGCCTTCGAAGGTCGACATGCCGTAGAAGGCGACCGCCGCAACCATCATGCGGATGATCGGGTCGGTGCGGATCTTGTCCCAGGCGCCCGACAGCGTCATCAGGCCGTTGATCATGCCGCCCCATGAGGGCATCCACAGCATAACCGAGAACACCATGCCGAGGGTCTGTGCCCAGTCGGGCAGGGCGGTGTAGTGGAGATGATGCGGCCCGGCCCAGATGTAGAGGAAGATCAGCGCCCAGAAGTGGATGATCGACAGGCGGTAGGAATAGACCGGCCGGTTCGCCTGCTTCGGCACGAAGTAATACATCATGCCGAGGAAGCCGGCCGTCAGGAAGAAGCCCACGGCATTGTGCCCATACCACCACTGGGTCAGGGCATCCTGAACACCCGAGAAGGCCGAGTAGCTCTTCGAGCCGAGGAATGAGACCGGCATCGACAGGTTGTTGACCACATGCAGCATCGCAATGGTCACGATGAAGGAGAGGTAGAACCAGTTGGCGACGTAGATATGCGGTTCCTTGCGCTTCAGGATGGTGCCAAGGAAAAGGATCAGATACGCAACCCAGACGATCGTCAGCCAGATGTCGACATACCATTCCGGCTCGGCATATTCACGGCTCTCCGTGATGCCCAGCAGATAGCCGGTCGCGGCCATGACGATGAAGAGCTGGTAGCCCCAGAGGACGAACCAGGCGAGATTGCCGCCGAAGAGGCGCGCGCGGCACGTGCGCTGGACCACATACATGGACGTGCAAAGCAGGGCATTGCCGCCGAAAGCGAAGATGACTCCGGAAGTATGCAGCGGGCGCAGCCGGCCGAAATTGAACCAGGGCTCGATATTGAGGTGAGGGTATGCAAGCTGAAGGGCGATGACCACGCCGACCAGCATGCCGACGATGCCCCAGAACATGGTTGCGATGGCCCCGTAGCGGATCGGCCCGTCCATATAGGCGGAGGGGTCGACCGGCGCTGCCAGCTTCAACTCCGTGTTGCGCAGCAGGATCGCGGTGAAGCCAGCCACGGCGAAGAACAAAACCCACATATGCTGGCGAAAAGCTTCATCTACGCCAAAGCCGGCAGCCACAAGGGCCGCAAAGGCAAACAGGCTTAGAAGGACGATCTCCGTGCCAAATCTCATCGCAAGTCCCCGATCTCGAAGTTCCGGCGGAAGATGACCGCCAGCGGCACACTTCCGAATTTTTCCACCTCGCGGCCTTGATCCAGGTCAAAAGGCGGCTGCTTTTGTTTGGCGGTATCAGAATCGGCCCCGGAACCGAGCGCCGCCCGAGAGGCCGCCATGCAAAGAGCGGCGGCGGAGCGGCCCGTGACACCGAAGCCCATAACTGCTTTCGGCGAGGGGCGGCGACCGCCTCGTCAGTCGCCGCAGCGGCCCTCGATCCGCCCCGTGCTTTCCAGGCTGATGTGCCGCTTGTTTGCAATCCGGATCACGCCGTCCGCGCGCAGCCTGGACAATTCGCGGCTTACCGTCTCGATCGTCAGTCCGAGAAAATCGGCGATGTCCGCTCGCGATAGCGGCAGGTCGAAGCTGACGGAGCTTGCCGACCGGTTGGCGGAAACAACGTTTCTGGCGATCATGAGAAGGAAGCTCGCGACTTTTTCGGACGCGGTCTTGCGGCCCAGCGCCGTCATCCAGTCGCGCGCCTCGTCGAGCTCGCTCAGAGCGTGGTTGAGCAGCCTATGCCCAAGTTCCGGCGTGTCGTCCGCCATTCGATCGATGATCGTCCTTGGAAACGAGCACAGCGCCACCTTCGTCAAGGCTTCGGCCTTGATCGGCCTTTTTGGTTCGAACGGCCTGCCCAGGAAATCGGGCGCGAAATGGAATCCGACGATCTGCTGGCGACCGTCCGACAGGATTCTGGTGAGCTTGACCACGCCGGACAACACGTTCGAGTAGGTTCCGTCGTCCGGGAGTTCCGTCCCTGCCAGAACCTCATGCCTTGACGAGGCTCTGGCCAGCTCGGCGAGTTGGCGGGCGTTGAGCACGCCGCATAGTCCACCCCACCGCGCTTCGCAGGATTTGCAAATCGCGGGAATGTCGTCCAGTTGAGCATCCTGTCTGGCGGTCATTACGACGCCCGTGATCGAAAAGCGACGGCAATTTGCGCCGGTTGCGCCCTCAGCCGCCTTGATCCAGATCAAGGTTTGGCCGGCGCCGGTCAGGCAGTTTGCCCGGCATGAGCACTCCCGCCGCCGCTATCCATGCCACGCGCCCAACCCCCGCTGCGGGCCTTGGCGACAACGTGCCGCGCTACACCAGCTACCCGACGGCACCGCACTTTCATCCGGGCGTCGACCCGGTGGTGGTTCGCGGTTGGATGGACGCGCTTCAAGGCGATGACGAGATATCGCTGTATCTGCACATCCCCTATTGCGACAGGCTGTGCTGGTTCTGCGCCTGCCACACCAAGCAGACGCTTCACTATGCGCCCGTGGCTACGTTTCTGCGCTCGCTGCACAGGGAAATCGAAACTGTCGGCGGCCTTGTGAGCGGCCGGGGCAGGGTCCGCGCGGTCCATTTCGGCGGCGGCTCCCCGACGATGCTCAGGCCCGCCGACATCCTGGCGCTCGGAAGAGCGTTGCGCGATTGTTTCGACTTCCTCGACGACTTCAGTCTCAGCGTCGAGATCGACCCGAACGACATGGACGAAGGCCGGCTCGATGCCTTCGCCGCGATCGGCATGACCAGGGCGAGCCTCGGCGTCCAGGATTTCGATCCCAAGGTGCAGAAGGCGATCAACCGCGAGCAGAGCTTTGCGCTGACCAAAAGCATTGTCGATGCCGTGCGCGCGCGGGGTGTTCAATCGGTCAACCTGGACCTTCTCTACGGCCTGCCGCATCAGACCTTGGAGAGCGTTGCGGCGACTGTCACCCAGGCGCTGACGCTGACGCCGGACAGGCTGGCGCTGTTCGGCTACGCGCATGTGCCGTGGTTCAAGAAGCATCAGACGATGATCGACGAAGCCTGGCTGCCCGATTCCGCCGCACGCCTGGCGCAGTCGCGCCTTGCCGCGCGACTGATCGTCGATGCCGGCTACGAGGCGTTGGGATTGGACCATTTCGCAAAGCCGCAGGACACGCTGGCGGTTGCCGCGCACGGCGGCAAGATCCGCCGCAATTTCCAGGGCTATACCGAGGACCAGTGCGAGACCCTGATCGGTCTCGGTCCCTCCTCGATCAGCCGGTTTCGCCAAGGCTATGCACAAAACATCGTTGCGACCGGCGAGTACGAGAAGGCCGTGGATTGCGGACAGCTGGCGACAGCGCGCGGCATTGAGTTCAGCGTCGATGACCTGGCGCGAGGCTGGGTCATCGAGCGCCTGATGTGCAACTTCACTTTCTCGGCGGTGGACCTTGTCGAACGCTTTGGTGCCGTCGGGCAAGGGCTGCTCTGCGAAGCGAGCCGCGTAGCCATCAGCAGCCAGGGCGAGCTTCTCCGGCTCGAAGGCGAGAACTTCACCGTGCCGAAGGAAAGCCGTCCGCTCGTCCGCACGGTGGCGGCGAAGTTCGACAAATATCTCAGCAGTGGAACCGGCAGGCATTCGCTGGCGGTTTGAGCGACGACTCAAGGTCGAAGGTCAAAAGTGCTCGCCGATCTTGAAGGGACCGACACGGGTTCCGGCCGCGATCAGATAGGCGGTCGACCAGCCGATCAGCAGAAAGCCGTTGATGCCTTCCAGCGCCGCCAGGATGCGCCAGCCATGGGCGGGCACTACATCTCCATAGCCGACCGTCGAAAAGGTGATGGTCGAAAAGTAGAGCGCCGTCTCGAAGTCGTTCAGGATTCCGAGCAGCCTGTAGATTCCGGCCCAAAGCCAGACTTCCGCCGTCATGACTGCGAAAAGCCCCATCACCACGCTGATCATGGCGATGATCCGGCTACGCCGGCCGTGCATGCGGAAGAGCGCCACAAGATGCGCCATCACGCGCGTGATCGCGATGAGCCCGAAAGTGTGGATCAGGACCGTCAGGCTGATGACTATCGTGCCGACGCAGAGATTAAGGATCATCCGGGGAAACTACAGACCGCGACCGCCGCAGTCCTTGCGTAAAATCAAGCCGCGCTGCTGGCGTTTGGCGGGCCAACCTGTTTGGCAGGCCAAGCCTACTCGCCACCCGCGGCGGCGGGACCGAGGCGGAAGAACATGGCGAGCTTCAGGCTCGATGCTATCCGCTCCGCCCGCTCGACAAACACCTCCGCGGTTTCGGGCGCCAACAGCTCTGCCGCCGTTTCGCGAAAGAGAGCCAGCCAGGCCTCGAAATCGGCTTCGGTGACATCCTTGAGCTTCAGGTGAGCGGGCACCGGCCGGCCATCATAGTCGCCGCTCTTCAAGATGACGGAGCACCAGAAGTCCGTCATCTTCTCCAGATGAGGCTCCCAGTCGCCAACAATCTCGCGTGCGAAGATAGGCCCAAGCCGCTCGTCCTTTCTCACCCTGGAATAGAATTTGCGAACCAGCGCTCCTATCGATGTCCGATCGACGCCAGGGCGAAGCAGAGGCTGTTCGGCGGCAGGGCGAACCCTGTCAAGCAAGACGGGCTTCGAAGTCATTCAGATTCCTTGTTTCTCGAGTGTTCAGGTCAACCTCAGGCGGTGAATGGCGGCCCGCAGAGGCGCGTCGGTCATGGACCGCGCAACCGCCGCTGTTGCGGTCGCGGACGACGTCGACATGTAGGTCCGGTGGAAGCCCTCCACAACTTGCCCGCCGCAATCGGCGATCGGGCACGGCAGGCAGCAGATCGAACAATTGCGAAGCCCTCGCATGCCCATCTTCAAGGAGCATTGTTGCGGCGGGCGTTGAGCCGCGGCCGCGTCAGCATGCCGCCGAACAGGACCGTATAGCCGATGAAGGCCGCAGCCCAGAACGCCGCCGACAGATGGAGGAGAATTGACGCGGCAGGCGCCATGCCGGCGGCCACGCGCAGGATGGCGGCAACAATGATTGCGACGAAAACCGCGCATGTGCCGCCGCTTGCCCTCAATTCGTGGCCTGTATGGCCAAGCGTGGCGCGGGCCATGACGGCAAGCGTCATGCAGGCGATCGCTCCCACCGCAAACGCATGAATTCCGGCCACCGCCGGAATCCGTTCCGGCGCGAGGACGCTCAGCCCGGCGAGCAGAAGTCCAACCGGCACAAAGGCGAAGGCAACATGCAGGATCAGAACCAAAGGGTCGGGCACCGTCCGGTAGCCTGCCCAGCGGGCAAGCCGGACGGCGTTGAAGATCGCCGCTGCGACCAGCGACACGCCGGTTGCGATGCTGTCGGGAAAAAACGTCCACGCGGCGAGCCCCACAGCCGACAGCGCGATCGTTCCGACATCGAACCTGCCGAACGATGCCGGGAGCCGGCCGGGCTTCTCGCGAACCAGCCAGTTGCGGGTGAAGCTCGGAACGATCCGCCCGCCGATGATCATGATGAGGACGATAACCGCTCCAAGACCGAGCCTCCGGCTCATGTCGGAGACGCCCTGGTAATGCGCTTCGGCATGAAACATGACATTTGCCGCAAAAAGGGTCGCGACCGGCAGCAGCACCTTGAGGTTCCGCCAGTTTCGCCCGGCAACGATCTCCGTTGCGGCGGCAGCCACCACCGCCAGAAGAAACGAGCAGTCTATGACGGCGCTAAGGAGCCAACCCGTTTCCGCCGAAAAGAACACGGCCTCCCGGCCCCCGATCCAGAGCAGCACGAGCGCCAGCAGGCGGAAATCCTGAACGGGAAGCCGCCCGGTCCAATTCGGAATAGCGGTCAGCAGGAACCCCGTCACGACTGCCGGCAGATAGCCAAAGAGCAATTCGTGAACATGCCAGTCCACGGGCAGGAAGGTGCTGAAGGTCTCGAGCTTGCCGTAATAGAGAGGCAGCCAAAAGAGTATCGCGATGCCTGCCTGCAGCGAGCCGAGCAGAAAGAAGGGCCGGAACCCATAGGAGAAAATTGCCGGATAGACGCTTGGCCGTGTCCGCGGAATTGCCATGGCATGCCTCATCGGAGACCAGGCGAGGTGCCTGTTCGAGCTCTCTCTATCCCGGCCCCGAAGGATGGAATTTGCGTTGGATCAAACAGAACGGCCGTCGGCAGCGACGGGAGGCTTCACTTGTCGACCGGCTGCCGTCCGTGACAAAGTCCGGTCAGAGGGCCTTGAGCGCGTTGCACTGTTGAAACCGGGAGAAAAGCCAGTTGGCAAGCCTTGATCGATCGCTGATTGCCGGGCTGTCCGTCTTTGAGGGGATCGCTGCCGCCGATCTCGATCGCATAATCGGACAGGCAAGGTCCATGCGGGTCGCCAGGGATCAGCCGGTGTTCGAGCAGGAGCAGGAGGCCCATTCGTTCTTCCTGCTGCTCGACGGCCATGTGCGCGTGGTAAAATCTACCCCGGCCGGGCACGAGGTGACCGTGCGATACATAAGCCCTGGCGAGTTGATGGGGATAGCCGGCGCGCTGGGGCGGACGACCTATCCGGCAAATGCCGTCGCCGCCGTCGATTGCGTGGTGCTTACCTGGCCAAGCCATCTCTGGCCGACATTCGCGACGAGCTTTCCGAGCTTCAGTGCCAACACTTACAAGATGGTGGGAAGCAGGCTGCAGGATTCCCACATGCGCGTCATCGAGATGTCCACCGAGCAGGTCGAACAGCGCGTTGCGAATGCATTGCTCAAGCTGGTCAAACAATCGGGAAAGAAGACCGAGGAAGGGATCCTGATCGATTTCCCGATTTCGCGCCAGGACATCGCTGAGATGACGGGCACGACGCTTCACACGGTAAGCCGGCTGCTTTCGGCCTGGGAAGACCAGGGGCTGGTGAAAAGCGGGCGCCAGAAGGTTGTCGTGGTCGAGCCTCATCGGCTCGTTGTGGTCGCCGAAGGGCGTGGATCGAAAAGCTAGTCCACGTCACCGCTTTTGATCGCTGCCTCGAGGTCGCGGCGAAGCTGGTCCTCGTCCAAATCATGCTCGCGTGCCGCTTCGGAAACGGTGTGAAAGGAAGCGATCGGGCAGCCGACGCAGAGCATGCCGTGCTGGATAACGACGCGGATCGTCGCCGGCGCCGCGCGCATGATCCCGTCCATCGTTGCGTCGTCGCTCAGTTTGCGTTTCATGCTTCATGTCCGCATTCGCAGGCGGACATGTTGCATGCGATCTCCCGGATGCTCGTTGCGCGGAGACAAAGAGGAAGCAGTCCGATGCTGTCTCTTCACCCTTGAACGGTGCAGATCGTCGACCGTGTCAGGAACCGCTTCTCCCGCCCATTGTCGAGCGAGAACATGCCGCCACGGCCCGGCACCACGTCTATGATGAGATCGGTGTGCTTCCAGGCCTCGAATTGCGATGCGCCGATGTAGAAGGGCGCTCCGGCGATGTGGCCGAGCAGCACATCCTGGTCGCTGACGATGAAGTCGGTGCGCGGATAGCACATCGGCGAGGAGCCGTCGCAGCAGCCGCCGGATTGATGGAACAGCACCGGACCATGCTCGGCAACAATCTCGGCGATCAGTTCAAGGGCTGCCGGCGTTGCAGTGACTTTCGCTCGCATGGGCTTACCCATTTCCATTCATAGGCGCGGCTCTTCCGAGCCGCGCCTATGAGCCTGGGAGGCGATCAGAAGAACCCGAGCTTCTTCGGGCTGTAGCTGACCAGCATGTTCTTGGTTTGCTGGTAGTGGTCGAGCATCATCTTGTGGGTCTCGCGGCCGATACCGGACTGCTTGTAGCCGCCGAAAGCGGCGTGCGCGGGATAGGCGTGGTAGCAGTTGGTCCAGACGCGGCCGGCCTGGATCGCGCGGCCGAACCGATAGGCGCGGTTGCCGTCGCGGGTCCAGATGCCGGCGCCGAGGCCGTAGAGCGTGTCATTGGCTATCTGCAGCGCATCGTCGTCGTCCTTGAAGGTCGTCACCGAAACCACCGGCCCAAAGATCTCCTCCTGGAAGATGCGCATCTTGTTGTTGCCCTTGAACACCGTAGGCTTCACGTAATAGCCGCCGGCCAGATCGCCGGGCAGCACATTGCGCGCGCCGCCGGTCAGCACTTCCGCTCCTTCCTGCCGGCCGATGTCGATGTAGGACAGGATCTTGTCCAATTGCTCGGAAGACGCCTGCGCGCCGATCATCGTCGCAGGATCGAGCGGATCTCCCTGCACGATCGCCTCTACGCGCTTGAGGGCGCGTTCCATGAAGGTGTCGTAGATGGACTCATGGATGAGTGCTCGGCTCGGGCAGGTGCAGACTTCCCCCTGGTTCAGCGCGAACATGACGAAGCCTTCGATTGCCTTGTCGAAGAAATCGTCGTCCTCGGCGACAACGTCCTTGAAGAAGATGTTGGGCGATTTGCCGCCGAGTTCCAGCGTGACGGGTATCAGATTCTGGCTGGCATATTGCATGATGAGCCGGCCCGTCGTGGTCTCGCCGGTAAAGGCAATCTTGGCAATCCGTGGCGAGGAGGCGAGCGGCTTTCCGGCCTCGAGGCCGAAGCCGTTGACGATGTTCAGCACGCCCGGCGGCAACAGGTCCGCGATAAGATCGGCCCACAGCATGATGGCGGCCGGCGTCTGCTCGGCCGGCTTCAGCACGACACAGTTTCCGGCTGCAAGCGCGGGAGCAAGCTTCCAGCACGCCATCAGCAGCGGGAAATTCCACGGGATGATCTGGCCGACCACGCCGAGCGGCTCATGGAAATGATAGGCGACGGTATCGTCGTCGATCTGGGAAAGGCTGCCTTCCTGGCCGCGCAACGCGCCGGCGAAATAGCGGAAATGGTCGATGGCCAGAGGCAGGTCGGCGGCGGTCGTTTCACGGATCGGCTTGCCGTTGTCCCAGGTTTCGGCTTGTGCAAGGAGATCGAGGTTTTCCTCCATGCGGTCGGCAATGCGGTTGAGGATGAGCGAGCGCTCGGCCACGCTGGTGCGCCCCCAGGCGTCCTTCGCGGCATGCGCGGCGTCCAGAGCCGTTTCGATGTCCTGGGCGTCCGAGCGCGCCACCTCGCACAGCAGCTGGCCGTTCACCGGCGAAAAGTTTTCGAAGTAGCGGCCGGAGTGCGGCTCGGCCCATTTGCCGCCGATGAAATTGCCGTAGCGCTTGTCGAACGGTGCCTTGACGGAGCGCGAGAACTCAACCTTGTTCATGTGTCTTCCTCCCGAAGCTGACGTCGCGGGATGCGACGCTTCGGGACAAAGACTTGCGACATCGGCGCGTCTTGTCACTGCCCGCAAGATCGCGGGCGGACGGCATGTGTCGCAGAATTGCGACAGTCGCGCCGGGATTCGAGAGGTCAGTGATGCTTGTGGACGTCCAGGCGATTGAGCTTGCGGTGAAGCGTCGCGCGGCTGATCCCGAGCGCCTCGGCCGCGGCCGAGACATTCCCGCCCGTCCGCGCCAGCGCCCGCTGCAGGACGCCGCGCTCCGCTTCCGCGAGGACTTCGGCGCCGCTCGGCGTCCAACCAAGCAGATCGGCGGCGGGGATTGGCTTCTGGAGAGATTTCCGCGTGATGCCGAGCGCCAGCTGCGCCGAGCGGGTCGCGCCGATCACAAGGTCGTCGGCGTCAACCGCGATCAACGCGCCGGCGCTCTTTTCGGTCGCCGGCGCGAGCACAATTCGCGCCTTGGGAAACGCCATCCTGAAGTTCTCCGCTTCGATCCGGCGCGCTGCGTCGACGACGGCTACGGAAATGAGATTGGTAAAGGCTTCAGTCAGATCGGCACGGCAGGAAGACACGTCAAGCGCGGCCACGAGCTCTCCCTCGTGGTCGTAGATCGGAGCGGTCGTGCAGCTCAGCCCCGTGTTGCGCGTATGAAAATGCTGGTCGCGGTGGATCGTCAGCGGCCGCTGTTCCACCAGGCAAGTGCCGATCCCGTTGGTGCCCTGGCTCTCTTCGTTCCAAACGGAGCCAGTCCACAACCCCCAAGAATGAAAGGTCTTGTCGTCGGTGGGCGCGCCGCGCCGTTCCACCGGCACGCCCTCCCGGTCGGCGAGAAGGACGCAACACCCAACGCCGCCGACGGCAAGGTAGAGCCGGTCCAGGCTCGACTGGGCAACCCTGATGAGCGGTTCGATCCGCTGTCTGGCCTCCCGCAGCTCCGTCTCCGACAGGTAGCGTGGCGGACTGCAGTCGGCCGGATCCAGTCGATGTAGATTGGAAGACCGTCGCCAGGAGGCGACCAGCGCGGATTTTGCGGCGGCGTCCGAACGGATCGCGGCCTGAATGCGGTCGGCATGATGACCGGACAAATCCTCTCCCATGCTTATCCTCCCAACCCCCACAGTTCCTCCCAACATCGGTCTGACATCGGTCTGCCTTTCGGCTTCCGAGCCAGCCTGCCTCAGGGCTGTGTCGTTCGCGCGCCAGTTTTTGCTTTCAATCGGCGCGCTCGTCAATTCGACAGAAGGATCATGCCCATTCGGTCTCGAGCCTATCGGCACAAGATTGGCAGTCATTGATCGAGAGCAAGGACGACCGCCAAAAGACATCACGAGCCGACGATTGAGGTGGATCAAAGCCCGGTCCTTCTTCGCCGGATAGATCGCTGAGGAGCAGTCTTGACACCGACCGGTCATGAACCGGCGGCAGCCTCGACGCGTTATGCTTCAGTCGACGTCGGCTTGGAACCAGCGAAGGAGTCGGAAATGACCGGGCGTCCCAGCACCAATCGCTTGTCCGAAGAGGAGCTGCACGACATCGATGCCTACTGGCGTGCCGCCAACTACCTGACCATCGGGCAGATCTACCTGCTCGACAATCCGCTGCTTCGCGAGCCCCTTCGGCTGGAGCACGTCAAGCCCAGGCTGCTCGGCCATTGGGGAACCTCGCCGGGCCTCAGCTTCATCTATGCGCATCTCAACCGCGCAATCAGGCTGCGCGACACCAATGCCATCTACATCTGCGGCCCTGGCCATGGCGGACCTGCCATGGTTGCGAACACCTATCTCGAAGGCACCTACAGCGAGATCAATCCGGATGTCGCGTTGGACGAGGCCGGAATGAAGAAGCTCTTCCGGCAGTTTTCCTTTCCGGGTGGCATCCCGAGCCACGCAGCGCCCGATGTGCCAGGTTCGATCCATGAGGGCGGCGAGCTTGGCTACGCGCTCTCCCACGCCTATGGCGCGGCCTTCGACAACCCGGATCTCATCGTCGCTTGCGTGGTTGGAGACGGCGAGGCGGAGACCGGGCCGCTCGCCACCTCCTGGCATTCCAACAAGTTCCTCAACCCGGCGCACGACGGCGCGGTGCTGCCGATCCTGCATCTCAACGGCTACAAGATCGCCAATCCCACGATCCTAGCCCGCATTCCCGAAGACGAATTGCGTGCGCTGTTCGTCGGCTACGGGCACGAGCCGCTGGTCGTCGAGGGCGACGATCCCGCCTCGATGCATGAGCGGATGGCGGTCGTGCTCGACGATGCGCTGGACCGCATCAAGGCGATTCAGGACACGGCTCGCGCCGGCGGCACCACCGCACAACCCCGGCCGAAATGGCCGATGATCGTGCTGCGAACCCCGAAGGGCTGGACCGGCCCGAAAGAGGTGGACGGACTGAAGACCGAGGGTTTCTGGCGCGCCCATCAGGTTCCGCTCTCCGGTCTGGCGGAGAACCCTGCACATCTGAAGATGCTGGAGGAGTGGCTGAGAAGCTATCGGCCCGAAGAACTTTTCGACGCCGAGGGCGCTCCAGTGCCGGCGATTCGCGCGACCGCGCCGCAAGGCGACAGGCGCATGAGCGCCAATCCGCACGCCAATGGCGGCCTGCTGCGCCGGTCGCTCGAGCTGCCGGGCCTTGATCGGCACGCAATCCCCGTCGAGCGCCCCGGAAGCGTCAAGGCGGAGGCGACCCGTGTGATGGGCAGCTTCCTGCGTGACGTCATGGCGCTGAACGCGGACGCCGGGAACTTCCGCATCGTCGGTCCGGACGAGACGGCTTCGAACCGGCTGCAGGATGTCTTCGACGTGACGGAGCGCGCCTGGATGGAAGAAATCCTGCCCGAGGATGTCCATCTCGGCCGGGAAGGCAGGGTTCTGGAAATTCTATCCGAGCATACCTGTCAGGGCTGGCTGGAAGGCTATCTGCTCACCGGACGTCACGGCTTCTTCTCCTGCTACGAAGCCTTCACGCATATCGTCGATTCCATGTTCAACCAGCATGCGAAATGGCTGGATGCCTGCCGCGAGCTCCCCTGGCGAAGACCGATCGCTTCGCTGAACTATTTGTTGTCCAGCCACGTCTGGCAGCAGGAGCACAACGGCTTCAGCCATCAGGATCCAGGCTTCATCGACGTGGCCTTGAACAAGAAGGCAGATGTCGTGCGCGTCTACCTGCCGGCGGATGCCAACAGCCTGCTCTGTGTCACGGACCATGTGCTGCAGACATGGAACCGCATCAATGTCATCGTCGCGGGAAAAGCCAATTCCTGGCAATGGCTGTCCATCGACGAGGCGAAAGTTCATTGCAGCACCGGTATTGGCATATGGGACTGGGCGTCGACCGACCGCGGCGCCGAGCCTGATGTGGTGATGGCCTGTGCCGGCGACGTGCCGACGCTCGAGACGCTGGCCGCGGTCCAAATCCTGAAACGCCACAGTCCCGACCTCAAGATCAGGGTGGTCAACATTGTCGACCTGATGACCCTGCAGGCAAAGGAACACCATCCCCACGGCCTGTCGGACCGCGAGTTCGATGCGCTTTTCACCAGGGATAAGCCCGTCATCTTCGCCTACCACGGCTATCCATGGACAATCCATCGCCTGACCTATCGGCGGACCAATCACGACAACATCCACGTGCGCGGCTACAACGAAGAAGGGACGACGACGACGCCCTTCGACATGACGGTGCTGAATGGGCTCGACCGCTATCATCTGGTGCTGGGCGTGCTCGATCGCATTGCCGAGCCGGCTGGCGCGCATGTCCGGCTGAAGCAGGCCATGGAAGGCAAGCTTATCGAGCACCGGGCCTATATCAGGGAGCACGGGCAGGACATGCCCGAGATCCTCGGCTGGAAATGGGAGCCGTGACCGATGCCGAGCGACGCATCGAGCAGAGCGGCGGATAGACGATGAAGGATGCGATCCTCGTCCTCAACGGCGGCTCGTCAAGCCTGAAGTTCGCCGTGTTTCAGGAGCGCGGTGAGCTTGACCTGCTGGTCCGTGGCAGTGTGTCGTCGATCGGGCACCAGCCGCGACTGCACGTCGCGGCTACTGAATCGTCGCCGGAGCTCGACAGCAGCCTCGGAGCCAAACCGATCGCCGTTGCCAAGGCATTCGAAGCCATTGCCTCCTTTCTCACGGACCGCGATCTGTTGCGCCGTGTCGGCAAGGTCGGACATCGCATCGTTCATGGCGGTCGGGAATTTTCTCACGCGACCGTGCTCGATCAGCGCACGCTCAATGCCCTGCACAGGCTCGAACCGCTGGCCCCGATCCATCAGGCGATCAATCTCGAGATCGTCGATCTCGGCAGGCGCCTCCTGCCTGAAGCCAAACAGGCCGGCTGCTTCGATACGGCCTTTCACGCGACGCGGCCGGAGCTTGCCAAGCTCTATGGCCTGCCGCGCAAGATGTCGGAACAGGGCATCGTCTCCTTTGGGTTCCACGGCCTCTCCTATAGCCACATCGCCGCGAAGCTTCGTGACCGTTACGGCGAATGCGCCGGCGGGAGGGCGATCGTCGCCCATCTCGGTAGCGGGGCGAGCCTGTGCGCGATGAAGGCGGGCGTGAGCCAAGCCACCACCATGGGCTTTTCGACGCTCGATGGTGTCATGATGAGCACGCGTTGCGGCGCGATCGATCCCGGCGTGCTACTGTACCTTCTGCAGCATCGCAAACTGTCGTCCGACGAATTGACCGACTTGCTTTACGAGCGGTCCGGCCTGCTGGGCGTATCCGGCATTTCCGGAGACATGCAGACCCTGCTTGCGTCGAAGGACCCGGCGGCGGCCCGCGCCATCGATCTCTTCGTCTATCGCATCTCACGAGAGATCGGATCGCTCGCGGCCGCGCTTGGAGGGCTCGACACGCTCGTGTTCACCGCGGGCATCGGCGAGCATGCGCCAGTGATCCGGCAAAGAATCTGCGCGATTGCCGCATGGCTTGGCGTCATGCTCGACGACGGCTTGAACGGGCGCGGCGAAGAACGGATCAATGCCCCGAATTCCCTCGTCGACATCCTTGTCGTCCCGGCCGATGAGGAACGCGCGGTAGCCACGGAGCTTCTTGACCTCAAGACAGCTTGATTGCCCCTGGCAGGATGGCAGGACCTAACTCGGCAACCTCGCGCCGAGCTTCCGCTGAACCAGGACAAGCGTCGGATCATCGGGGTCCGTAGAGACGGTGAAGCCCATGTCGCGCTCAACCTCGATCGCGGCGCGGTTCTCGCGGCTCTCGATCGATTCGATCGTCTCGATACCGTGTTCGTCGGCGTATCGCGCGATATAGCCGAGAAATTCCCAGCCGACGCCGAGATGCTTGCGATCTTGGCGAATGCAGATCGCGACTTCGCCGCGCCGGTCGGCCGGATCGCTGGCAAGTGTTGCGACCGCAATCAACATTCCATCCGTCGAGAAGGCAAGGAAGTTATGGATATGCGGATCGTCGGAGCGTGTCATTGCGACCAGGCGCTCATGCGAGACTTCCCTGACCGCTCCAAGGAAGCGAAAGCGCAGATCTTCGTGCGTCACATGGGTGAAGAACTCGGCCACGGTCGGCTCGTCCTCAGGACGTGCACGGCGCACTTCGAAGCGAAATCCAGTGTGGGTGGTAAGTGTGTCGTTCATCGTCGTCCATTCCCGAGATTTGGCGCTTTGTGACCGCTCGAACGGCTGTCATTCACCCATTGCCAACAATGCTTCCCGCTTGAGAATCTCGATGCTGCGCAGGCTGAGCAGGCGGATGACGCCCTTCTCCTTCAGGCGGGTGAAGACGCGCGACACGGTTTCGATGGTGAGGCCAAGGTAATCACCGATGTCGTTCCGCGACATCGGCAGATCCACCTGCCGCAAGCCACCCTGACGTTCACACATGTCGAGCAGGAAGGCCGCGACGCGTTCGATGGCATTCTGGCGGCCGAGCACGAGGAGATGTTCCTGCGCCCTTGTCAGTCCCTTAAGCGCCAGAGGCAGAAGCTGGCGGGACATGTCCGTGCCGGGGGCAACACGGAAGACGCGCACACCGGTCGCATTGATCGCCTCGGCGAAGAAGTGGTGGGTGGCGTCGGCTTCGAAACCGAATGTTTCTCCCGCCAGATGGAAGGCGCTTATCTGCCTGCGGCCGTCGGCGAGCAGGCGGTAGATGCGAACGGCGCCGAATTCGACGTGGTAGAGCGCGCCGGCCTTTTCCCCTTGAGCATAGATTTCCGTACCCGCATGGAAGAAGCTGACCGGATTGAGCGTCGCTCCCTCAAAGGCGGGCGAAGGGCTCTGCCGGGGCAGGTATGACTGCAGTTCGATCTTGGCGGCGGCTTGAGCGTGCATGGCTGTCTTCCCGGTTGATCCGTGACAACAGCAATCGCGCTAATCCCTCCACGCCGAAATTCGGTTATGTCCCTAGGGGAAACTACTTAGAGCCAGACCTTGGTGGTGCTCGGCCCGCCGCGCTGGAACCGCTTGTCCGGTGTGATTGACCGCGATCAATGTCCCCTTGAATTCGCTTTGCGATGTTCGGTCGGAAACCAACGAAAGGAATCTGACCATGACTGCCGACATCATCGTCATCTGGGCTGGAATACTGGGCCTTGCCTACCTGGTCGGTGCGGGACTCTATTTCGAAAAGAAAGGCGGGAATCGCAGGCACGTCTCGCCAAGCCCCGGCTTCGGCCGCCTTGCCCGGCCGCTGCCGGTGAGGGTCAGGCGCTCCCGATAGGAACGGGTGCCGGACCAGCGCGTTTTCCAGCGTGCCGAGCGGCAGCGGGTCCGTCCGCCTTACGAGAAACTGGGGAAGCATGATGAAGGCAATGGTGCTGGAAAAGCCCGGTACGCCATTGAACCTCGTCGAACGTCCCGACCCAATACCGGGACGGGGCGAGATCAGGCTCAAGGTGGAGGCATGCGCGGTTTGCCGGACCGACCTGCATGTCGTGGACGGCGACCTGCCGCAACCAAAGCTGCCGCTCGTGCCGGGTCACGAAATCGTCGGCATCGTCGATCTGGTCGGCGAAGGGGTGTCACGGTCTCGATTGGGGCAAAGAGTGGGCGTTCCCTGGCTCGGACACACATGCGGACACTGCCACTACTGCACCACAGGCGCCGAAAACCTTTGCGACCAGCCGCTCTTCACCGGCTACACGCGGGACGGCGGCTTCGCCAGCCATGTCGTTGCCGACGAGCGTTTCGCGTTCGACCTCGATGCCGCTGCGGACCCGGTGTCGTTGGCGCCATTGCTATGCGCGGGTCTGATCGGCTGGCGCAGCCTCAAGAAGGCGGGCGACGATCGGCGGTTGGGCATCTTTGGCTTCGGCGCCGCCGCGCACATCATCGCGCAGGTGGCGATCTGGCAGGAGCGCGAGATCTTTGCCTTCACGCGGCCGGGGGACATCCAGGCCCAGGAATTCGCACGCTCGCTAGGCGTGGTCTGGGCAGGCGGCTCGGATGAACTGCCCGCCGTCGAGCTCGACGCTGCCATCATCTTTGCGCCGGTCGGCGCGCTGGTGCCGGCCGCCTTGCGCTCGGTTCGCAAGGGCGGCCGCGTGGTCTGCGGCGGCATCCATATGAGCGACATTCCGTCGATGCCGTACAAACTTCTCTGGGAAGAAAGGGAGCTGGTGTCGGTTGCCAATCTTACCCGTCGCGACGCAGAGGAATTCTTTCCGGTAGCGCAGCGCGCGCAGCTGCGCACGCATACGAAGACATATCCACTCGATGAGGCCAACCAGGCGCTGGACGATTTGCGGATGGGCAGATTGAGCGGGGCCGCGGTCCTGCTGCCATGAGAGCCTTGCCGACTAGATTGCACGCTCGCCAAGCCTTTGCATCTGGTTAACCCAGCCCGTTCGCTTGGCGTCGCTGGCGTTCGCGACCATGCCGAACAAGGTCTCGCGCACCGGCTTGATGCCGACGAAGTTGAGGATGCCTCGCCGCATGCCGGCAATGCCGTGGCTGAGGAACCAGATCCGGTAGACAGGCGCGGGCATGCCCATCGTCACCACCAGGCGCGCGGAGCGGCCGCGCAGCAAGGATCTGGCGAAGCCTTGGCCTTTATCCCGATAGGCGAATGCCGTGCCTGGCCGCATGACCTGCTCCAGGAACGCCTTGAGCATGGCCGGCATGGTCCCCAGCCAAAGCGGGAAGACAAACACGATGTGCTGTGCCCAGGCCACGGCCTCGGCCGCCTCCCTGAGACTGTCGGGGATCATTCCGTGCTCGAACTCCTGCGTTGTCCGAAGCATCGGAAACTCAAGCTGAGCCAGGTCGATCTTGCGAACGACATGGCCGACCCTTTGCGCGCCTTCGGCATAGGCCGAAGCCAGCGCGCGGCAGAGACGGTCGGGAGAGGGATCGGGATGTCCGACGACAACGAGTATGCGGCGCGACATGACCTGGTTCCGACCCGCTTACGATGCAACTGTCAAGGCTGTTCGACGCGGGCGACCTGATAGGTGTGCATGGCTCCGTTGCGCTTTATGGAGACGTATTCGCCGGTCACGAAGCGCTCCTCGCCGAGATGGAAGCCGACTTCGTCGTCGCGATCGCCCTCGGCATAGTCAAAGAACCATTGCCCGCCCGGCTTTCGGCGCAGCCGGCCGATAAGATCCTCTTCGCCGGTGCGGAAGCGGCGGACACGACAGAAGGCCCGGTGCGATTTCCACTCCCCGGCATCCAGCCGTCCTTCGTGGGTGAGTGGAGCCAGCACATCGTAACCTTCCTCACGGTCCCCTTCGGGATGATCCTTCTCGCGGGCGAGAAGCAGACGAATGCTCCTGAATTTCGGGGTGAGGTCCTGCAAAGTGGTCATGGCAAACTCCTTCGAGGCCATTCCTATCGCAGCGACCGGATGTGACCTTGATCAGGGTCAAATGAGCCAGGCTCGGCGAAGAAGCTCAGTGGGTGCCTTGCGACACATGGCTGCGAGCCCAACTGACGATCTGACCGGTGCTCATCGCCCCCGATATGCGCGCGATTTCACGCTTCTGATGAAACAGGATCATGGTCGGGATGCCGCGGATGCCGAGCCTTGCGGCGACGGCCTGCTCATCATCGGAGTTCAGCTTGATCAGCCTTATGTGAGGCTCAAGTGCCTTGGCGGCAGCTTCATAGGCCGGCGCCATCATCTTGCACGGGCCGCACCATGGAGCCCAGACGTCGACGAGAACAGGAAGGCTGCCGCGACCGATCTGACGATCGAAGCTGGCGGCGTCCATATCTTCCGGATGACCCGAAAACAAACGGGTACCGCATTTCCCGCACTTCGCGTCGCTACCATTTCGGGCCAGCGGCAGGCGATTGATCGCGCTGCATTTGGTGCAAACCACCAGACTTTCCTGCGTCATGGCCTTCACCTTTCTCGCTCAGTCTGTATTCAAAACGCCCGTCGCCAAGCGCACGCAACGCGTTGAGGATAACCGCGACGTCTATGCCTTCCTGAAGCAATGCTCCCACCACCGGCGTTATGTGCCCCAAGCCGGCCAAGATCATCGCGGCGCCCGAGAGGGCCAACCCGACAACGATGCTCTGCAGGGCGATCCCGCGCGTACGCCTGGCGATCCGCAACGCGTCTGCCACCGGCTGCAGCCTGTCGGTCAGCACGACGACGTCCGCCGCCTCCGACGAGGCCGTCCCGCCGTGGGCCGCCATAGCAATGCCCACGGTCGCGGCGGCAAGGGCCGGGGCGTCGTTGATGCCGTCACCCACCATCAGTGTCGGTGCCATGGCCTTCTCGGCTTTGACCGTTGCGAGCTTGTCCGCCGGCGTGGCATCGGCAATCACGGCATCAAGATCGAGCGAAGCCGAGATCGTCTCCGCCGTCGCGCCGTCGTCGCCGGTGAGCATGACTATCCGGGCCACGCCGGCCGAACGCAGTCCGCAGAGGGTGTCGCGGGCATCCTCTCGTATTGCGTCTCCGAACGTGAAGATACCGGCAAGCTCGTCGTCAAGCGCCAGAAAGACCCTGAGCACTTGGGCGTTGCGATACCGATCCTCGCCGCTTTTCGCCCACTGCGGCAACGGCCCGTCTCCAAGGACGAGCGACCTCGATCCCGCCGCGACCGATAGTTGATCGATCCGACCTTTCAGGCCTTCCCCTCGATGTTCGCGGACATCACGGGGCCGGGAAAGCCGAAGTTTTCTACGGCGCGCGATGTGGACGATCGAGTCCGCAAGGACATGATGCGAAGCTTGTTCCAGCGAGGCCAGCAGCCGCAGCAGTTCATCGGCTTCCTGGTCCGGCGCGACATCGATCCCGATGAGCTCGGCGCCGCCGATCGTCAATGTGCCGGTCTTGTCGAGGATTGCGGTGCGTGTCCGGGCGAGCGCCTCAAGTGCTGCGCTGCCCTTCATCAGGATGCCGGCGCGGGCGGCGCGGGACACGCCGCCGATGAATGCAACCGGCGCTGCGAGGATCAGCGGACAAGGCGTGGCGACCACCAGAACGGCGAGGGCGCGGATCGGATCGCCGGACAGATACCAGGCGACCGCGGCGACCAGCAGCGTGAGCGGAAGAAGCAGCAGCGCGAAGCGATCCGCGATGCGTATGAAAGGCGCCCTGGCGGTCTGCGCGGCGGCGACCATGCGCACGATCGCGGCATAGGTGCTCTT
The DNA here is from genome assembly GCA_000824825.2 of Mesorhizobium sp. ORS 3324. Lineage (GTDB taxonomy): Bacteria > Pseudomonadota > Alphaproteobacteria > Rhizobiales > Rhizobiaceae > Mesorhizobium. The sequence goes on along the minus strand of LM655210.1, from coordinate 26,137 downwards.
GTCGGCGATAGCCGACGCCCGCATGACGAAGGCCTCGCCGGCATTGACGGTGCCGCTGCGCAACGCGTCGCCGGCGCTCCGCCGCTCCGGCAGGGGCTCTCCGGTGATGGTCGACTCGTCGAGCACAGCTGTAGCGTCGATCAGGATTCCGTCGACGGGGAGCAACTCGCCGGCTCGCACCAAAAGCTCGTCGCCGACCGCTACTTGCTCGACCAGAACGGTTTCCGTGCCGTCGCCGGACTTTCGGTGTGCAAACCGCGGCGCCCTGTCGGTCAGAGCCTTGAGGTTCCGCTCTGCTCGCCCCCGCGCAAGATCTTCGAGCACGGTGCCGCCAGCATACATGATCGCGACGACAACCGCCGCCAAAGCCTGTCCAAGCAGCAGTGCTGCCGACATCGAAACGAGCGCGATCGCATCGACGCCGATCCGGCCGATCCAGAAATCCCGCAAGATCGAGATGGCCAGTGTCACGACGACAGGCAGGGTCGCGGCTGTCCAGATTGCATCGGCCTGCATCGGGCCGATGCCGCTTCGCCACACGCCGAGTCCCAACCCCAGGCCCAGAATGGCTATGGCCAGCAGCCCACGTCGTAACACAGGTTCGTTCATGTGCGGCAACCGTCAAAGTTCGCCGATCATTTCCGCCAGCAGCAGCCGGACATCCTTGGCGATGGCGGCAAGCTGCGGGTTGTCGATGCTTCCCATGGCGGCAGTCGGATCGATGGCCGCGACCTCGACCTTCCCGGGCTCGGTTTCTGTCACGATCACGTTGCAGGGCAGCATGGCGCCGATCTTGTCCTCTGCCTGCAGCGCTCGCCATGCGAAGTGCGGATTGCAGGAGCCGAGGATCATGTAGGGCTTGAAGTCCACGCCCAGCTTGACCTTCATCGTGTGCTGGACATCGATCCTTGTCAGGATGCCGAAGCCCTTGTCCGCGAGTTTCTTGGTTACATGGTCGATCGCCGCGGCGAACGGCATGTCGAGGCTCTTGCTGAGATAACAGCTCATCGGATTCTCCTTCGACGGCGAAGCCGCGACAGCAGCGGCAGGTTGCGAGCGGCATCCCGTCAGCTAACTGCGACTGTGCGCCTGCAGCTTTGATCCAGCGCAATGAATGCCCGGCGCCGTTGTCGAATGTGGCGGCAAGGAGTTCCCGCCATGACGATCCGAAATCTTGAATACGCCGTCTCGCCAAGATCTGTCGCCGTCGTCGGAGCGACCGAGCGCGTCGGCTCGGTCGGTCGTGTCGTCTTCGACAACATCGTCAGCGGCGGCTTCGAGGGCGAGATCTGGCCGCTCAATCCCAAACATTCGCAGGTGGCCGGCCGCCGCTGCTATGCCAAGGTCGCCGATCTTCCAGGCGTTCCCGATCTGGCCGTGATCGTGACCCCACCCGAGACCGTTCCCGGCATCGTGCGCCAACTGGGCGAGAAAGGAACACGGGCGGCCGTCGTCATCACAGCGGGACTGACGCGTGAAAACGGCCTGCGCCAGGCGATGCTCGATGCGGCCAAGCCCTCGCTCATGCGCATCATCGGGCCAAACACGGTCGGGCTGATGGTTCCTCCCGTGAAGCTCAATGCCGGTTTCGCCCACATGGCGGCCAGGCCCGGCAACATCGCCTTGATCTCGCAATCCGGCGCGATTGCCACGTCGCTGATCGATTGGGCGGCCGAAAACAATGTCGGCTTCTCGCGGATCATCTCCCTGGGCGACATGGCGGACGTCGATGTTGGCGACTGCCTCGACATGCTGGCGGGCGACTTTCACACGCGGGCGATCGCTATGTATCTCGAAACCATTCCCAACCCGCGCAAGTTCATGTCGGCTGCGCGGGCCGCGGCGCGCCTCAAGCCGGTCATCGCAATCAAGCCCGGCCGGCACGAGCAGGCGGCGAAGGCGGCCGCGACCCACACCGGCTCGCTTTCAGGCGCGGACAGGGTCGTGGGCGCAGCCTTGCGGCGGGCAGGCGTGCTGCGCGTCAAAGACCTCGCCGAGCTGTTCGATGCCGCCGAGACCATCGCACGCTATTCTCCGCTCGAGCGGGCCCGTGTCGGCATCGTCACCAATGGCGGCGGCGCCGGTGTTCTTGCGGTCGACAAGCTCGTCGACCGCGGCGCCGAGATGGCGGCGCTTTCGCCGTCGACGTTCGCGCGGCTGAACCATGCGCTTCCGGCGACCTGGTCGCATGCAAATCCCGTCGATATTGTCGGTGACGCAGCGCCGGAACGCTACGGGGCGGCGCTCGAAGCCCTGGCGGCGGATCCCGGAACGGACGTCATCATGGTGATGAACTGTCCGACCGGGCTCGGTTCGTCACCCGACGCAGCCAGGAAGATCGCGGAGCTTGGCGACGAGGGCGAGATCGCAGGAAAACCGGTTCTTGCATGCTGGCTCGGCGAGCACACCGCGCGCGAAGGCCGGCGCATCCTGACGGAAGCCGGCCTCGCGAGCTTCGAAACACCAGAAGATACGGCGATCGCGGCCTCCTATCTCAGCGAATGGTCGCGGGCCCAGCGGGCGCTCATGCGCACGCCCCCGAGCCAAGGTGAAAACCCCATGAACGGCAAAGCCACGGCCCATGCGATTTTCCGGCAGGCTGCAGACGAAGGCCGGCGCATGCTGACGGAGCCGGAAGCAAAGGCGGCAATCGCCGCCTACGGTATCCAAGTGCCAAGAACCGTTGTCGCCCGCTTAGCCCCGGATGTGGCGCAGGCTGCCGGCCAGCTTCTGGAAAGCTCCGAAAAAGTGGTCGTCAAACTGCTGTCGAAGGAGGTTTCACACAAATCCGATATCGGCGGCGTGGTCCTCGACATCGCGAATGCCGCAGAGGCTGCAGAGGCCGCGAAGGCGATAGAGGCACGCGTGCGCGCGCAGGCTCCGGAGACGAAGATAGACGGCTACACCGTGCAAACCATGGTCGTGCGCAAGCACGCACAGGAGCTCATCCTGGGCATGAACCTCGATCCGATGTTCGGTCCCGTCATCATGTTCGGTGCCGGCGGCACCGCGGTCGAGGTTCTGAACGATACCGCGATCGCCCTGCCGCCGCTCGACGGCGTGCTGGCCGGTGACTTGATCGACACGACGCGGATAGGTCGCCTGCTCGCGGGCTACAGGGATCAGAAGCCCGCCAACCGAGCCGCGATCATGGCTGCGCTGAATGGCTTGTCGCAGATAATCGTCGATTTCCCTTGCCTGGTCTCCCTCGACATCAACCCGTTGCTGGCCGACAGCGAAGGCGTGATCGCGCTTGACGCCCGCATCGAAATTGACCCGCAACGCGTCGAGGAACCGGCGCCGAACCCGGCCCTCGCCATAAGACCCTATCCGTCGGGATGGAGCCGGGATTTTGCATCGGGAGGCTTCTCCTATCACATCCGGCCGATCATGCCGGCCGACGCGACGCTCTATCCCGCGTTCATGGCGAAGATCTCGCCCGACGATTTGCGGCTGCGGTTCCTCTCGCCGCGCAAGAATTTCCCGGACCAGATGCTGAAGCGGCTCACGCAGCTCGACTATGATCGCGACATCGCCTTCGTCGCGCTCGAGAAGGATACGGGCGCGCTCGCCGGAATCGGCAGGCTTTCCTGCGACCCGGATCACAGGAGCGGCGAATACGCGCTGCTCGTGCGCACCGACCTGCAAGGTCATGGGCTGGGATGGGACCTGCTGAAACAGATCATCGACTATGCCAGGGCCGAGCGTATCGGCCGGATCGAGGGCATGATCCTCAACGAAAACCACAAGATGCTCACCATGTGCCGCGAATTCGGCTTCTCGATCGCGCATCACTCCAGCGAGCCCGGCTTGTCAGTGGCGACACTGGAAGTGAGCTAGGTAAAGTCAGCTAGGTAGTGGATCTATGATCCCGTCTTCCTGAGGCTGGCTGCGGATGAGGCCGTGCCGTCGACCAAGTTCACCAGCTCGGCAGTGATTTCGGCGACCTTGCGGTCTGCTTCGATCTTGCGCCAGCTCAATGGACCGGCGTCGCGCTGCAATTGCCGCGACAGGATGTCGACCGTGGCATCGGAAGGACCGCCCTTGCGTTCGGAGATCCGCCGCCAAAGCACCGACGGATCGGTTGACAGCCAAAATCCTGCAAACAGGACATTTGTCTCGGTAGCGGCGCGCTCGATCCTGTCGCGATCGTCCGGCTTGTCGAAAACAGCGTCGGCGACGACCGAGCCGCCTTCGGCAAGGATCAACTCAGCGCGCCAGGCGATCTGGCGATAGACGCGTTCCGATACTGCGGGCCGATAGGCGTTGTCGGGAAGCTTGGTTTCCGCGGGTACTCCGTGCATGGCCTTGCGGATACGGTCGCTCTCGACGATCCGGGCGCCGGGCGGCGCTCCGATGCGAGGAGCGAGTGCTTCGGCGACAGTCGTCTTGCCCGTGCCGCTCAGGCCGCCGATCGCGATGAGCCGAGGTGGCGTCTCGACGAGCAAGGCTCGCGCGAGCTCGAAATAGGACCGCGCTTCGGCAATCAGCTTTGCGGAGTCTGAGCTGGCTTCCTCGACCTGCGTTGCCGTCACATGGGCGCGCACCGCGGCCCGCACCGCCATGAAGAACGGCAGCAGGATGAAACCGTCTTCGTCGTCGCCATCGTCGAGATAGCGATTCATCACCAGATTGGCGAACTGCGGAAAGCCGCGATGCCATAGATCCATCAGCAGGAATGCGAGGTCGTAGAGCACATCGACCGTTGCGATCTGGTCGTTGAATTCGATGCAATCGAACAGGCGCGGCTCGCCATCGAAGAGGCAGATGTTGCGCAAATGCAGGTCGCCGTGGCAGCGACGAACCCGGCCTGCCGCCTCGCGCCGGTCGAGCAGGCTGGCATGGCGGGCGAGGGCAGCGCGAAACGCAGCGCTGAGCGCTTCAATCTCGCTTCGGTCGAACACGTGGCTCGTCGCAAAGCCGGCCGAATTGATCTCAAGCACCCCGCCGATGTTTGACGACCCGCTGCCGCTGTGGATTTCCTCAGCGGTGCGATGATATTGCGCAATCATGCGCGCCACTTCCGTCATCAGCCCAGGGGTCAACCCGCCCGCGGCTGCCATGCGATCGAGAAGCCTCGACTGGTCGAAGCGAACCATTTCGATGACGGCGTCGACAAGTTCGCCCGGCCCATCAAAGGTGAGCCGGTCTCCGTCGCGCGTTATCCGACGTATGTCGAGGTAAAGGCTTGGCGCCGTCCTGGAGTTCAGCTCCACTTCCTTTTCGCACGCGGCAAGCCGAAGCTGTGGCGTCGAAAAGTCGACATAAGGCAGCTTGACTGCCCGCTTCAGCTTGAACGCGCGCTGGCCGACGAGGAAGATACGGGAGATGTGCGTTTCGATCATCTCGACGGGACCCACCTCGCCATAGGAGGCAGGATCCTCCAACATCCCGACGACAGCATCCTGGTTCTGTATGATCATCCTGCTGACGACCCCACGAGTTTTGCTAGCGCTGAAGCGTCTGGACATAACCGGCCAGGTTATGGATACGTTCCGTGGTCACGGCCTGCCCACCATACGGACCGTATCGCTTCACATCGTCAGGCAGGAACTGGTCGCCCCAGACCGGCATCTCACGCTCGCCGTGCTCCGGTATCATGCCGCGGCCGTCGATCGTCACGAACACCCGCCAGTAAGGAAATTCCCCACCGTTTCGTCGTGAGAGCGTCGTCAAATCCGCGGGACGCTTCCGCAACGTATCGGCCAGGGGTCCGTCGCCCTTGCCGTCAACACCATGACAGACCGCGCAGGAGTTCAGATACTCCTGTTGTCCATTGCTCATCTGCTGTGCCGCTGCGGCGCTCAGCGTCAGCACCGCGAAACCCATTGTGATCCAGAGCTTCATTGCTCGGCCTCCAGCTACCGATGTCAGCCTAGTGCGCTTCGTGCCAGCGCACGTTGATCCGGATCAATCTCGCCAAGGGCCGATTTGATTCAGCGCAAGGAGGATTTCCACCGGTTCGCTACGGCTAAGTCCTCTGTGAATTCTTTCGGACAAGGAGTAGCCGCCATGCCATTCAAGACATTGCTCACGGTTACAGGGCCCGATCAGGGAGACGATGATCTGAAGCTTGCCGCCGGCCTATGCGAAGAGATCCATGCCCACCTCTCCGTGTTCGTTCTCGTGATTGCTTCTCCTCCTTCGGGAGGAGAATATGCAGCAGTCGTCTCACCAGCTTGGCTGGAGGAGCGCCAGGCCGAGATGGAAATGCTGGAGAAGCGAACCTCCACCGTCTCCAGATTGCTGTCGGAAAGCGCCGTATCCGCCGACGTCAGCTTCGACTATCCCGACAATGCCTGGGCGGACGAAATCATCGGCCGGCGCGCCCGCTACGCCGATTTGACCGTGCTCGGGCCGGACTTGCTGGCAAGCGATACGCTCAAGCAGAAGGTCATTGAAGGTGGGCTGTTCTCGTCCGGGAAGCCTATCTTGCTCGTCCCAAGGTCAACGCGCGCGACGTTGAAACCGAAGCGCGTCCTTGTTGCCTGGGACGCCGGCCTGGAAGCTTCGCGCGCCGTGCGTGAGTCGCTCGGCATCCTGGCGGGCGCCGAAGAGGTGCGCGTCGCCGTGGTCGATCCGATCGAGGATGAGCGCCACCATGGGGCGGAGCCGGGCGCGGACGTCGCGGCCTATCTTGCCCGGCATGGCGTGAAAGTTGTGGTGGACCGCCTGCCAAGCTCGAACCATTCGATCGCCGAGGTTCTTCGCCAGCATGCTATCGACACCGATGCAGAACTTATGGTGATGGGTGCCTACGGCCATTCCCGGCTGCGCGAGCGGATCTTCGGCGGGGTGACCAAGTCTGTGATGGAGGGCGTCGGCCTGCCCGTTCTCATGGCTCGCTGAGGCGTTCGTGACTATATGCTGTCTGGCAGCGTACGGTTGGTGCTAGCTTCGAGCTGGCACCGGCCCATCGGCCAAGTATATTCTTGAGACGCGATTTCGCCGAAAGTCGCTGGCATGCGTTTGATGGTCAGAATATTCGTCCTGCTTTGTCAGTAGGCGTGCAGGGCCCGTTATCAAACCATCTTGTGTTCAGCCGGCGTGGATGCGGCAAAACAGTCTCGCGCTCTTGCTTCCTGTCTTGGACTGCCAGTTGGTCCCCAATGCGTTAAGCTAGTCGGGCACCTGTTCCTTGCCGATGCGGACCAGGTCATCACGCGCCGCACGAATCTGTGGCCAAGGAAACTCTGGATCGTCTTCCGAAGGCTCTCCTTCCATCAGCATGGCATCAAGCTTGGCCACCACACCCGCAAGGGAAGTGGCGGGGGTTTCGGACAATGCCTGGAGCAGATCCTGCGCTCGGTCGGCTGCCTCACACTCCGCACGCAATGTCGCCGAATAGCCAATTTCGCTATCGGCGGTATTCCAACGCGCCTGATGGGCGGCAAAATCGGCTTCAGCCTGCGCGCATTTTGCAACGTCTTCCGGGCCAAGATCGAGCACTTCGCGAAGCGCCTTAAGTGAGTGAAGCGTCACGCGCTCGCCGTCTCGCAGCCGGATAGTTGCGCAAGGAAACCCAACCGTTTCAACGAGTTGCCGCTCCAGGCGCTGCTGCTGACGGCACAACCGTTCAGTCTCTTCGTGGGCTCTCCGCCACTTGCGCCACACAATCACCGCCGGATCGGCGAATTCGTCCTTTTCCGACTCGTCACAGGCAAACGCTCTTGGCTGCCTTTCCACCTTTGCATTTGTCGTTCCCGCAAGTAACCTCCCGCGGATGACGCGGGGCAAAGTCATGGTATTGTCGGAATCACCCATGATCCGAGCTCCCTGAAGCTTAGGCGTGGTTAGGTCGGGGTGATGTGTAGGCGCACATCGCCCGGCCGCATTCATGCAGGAGCCCACGTCTGCAAGTTTATTGCAGAAGGCTCCTGCGATGAAGTTTCTATCACATGCATAGATTGAGATCAATTTGAAATCAAGTGATATGAAAGAGATCACCGGAGCTCAGATAAGGGCGGCGCGGGCGCTGGTACGTTGGAGCGCTGAAGATTTGGCGGTCGCCGCCAGCGTGGGAGTGGCGACTGTTAGGCGCGCGGAAGCTGAGGACGGCGTGCCTCCTACCACCGTCGCGAATCGGAAGGCTATCCGCAGTGCCCTTGAGACGGCAGGGATCGAGTTCATTCCGGAAAATGGTGGCGGCCCCGGCGTGCGTCTCGCAAAACGGATATCAAGCGGATGACGCGCGGAACTGGCTTGACGAACATCGCAGTATGCCGGATTGGCGTCTCTCTTCCAAGGATCAAACGAAATGAGAGTGCCACTGGGCGCGCTGCTCCGGTCGTGCGCGCCGAAACCCAAGACAAGTCATGAGGTCGCGGTGTCAGATTTGCGGCGACCGCAAGCGAATAAGTCCCTTACATTCATTAAATGACTAGCAACGTGAGGATCGTTGGCTAGAGGAGGCTCCGCTTGCAACAATTCTCTCGACTTGCGAGCTCGGCGCAGCTCCATTCTGTCACGGCGCTCCACTCGTGGACCGGGGCTTTGATGGATGCCGGATAGGTTTTTTCGAATAGCAGCTTGGGGCGGTGGGCGACGGGGTTGAAAGGACTATTCAGGTGGGTCTACCACCGCCTCTCCCAGGCCCTATGAGAGGCACGGATTTGCTGCATACACGTTGGCGTCATTAATACACGTCAATTTCTTCGAGGAGGAAGCCGGTATTGCCCCTGCGCCTGCCGATGACCCGCCATTTGAGATCCCCCGACCTCTTTGGTGCGATCGACCGTGTGCCCGCGCTCGGCACGACGCTGGGCGGGCGTACGTTCGAGGTCTTCAATCCGTCGACGGGTGAACTGCTGGCGGAACTTCCCGACATGGGCGTCGCGGAGACGCGCGCGGCGATCGACAAGGCTTATATCGCGCAGGCCGAGTGGGCGGCACTGACTGCCCGCGAACGCAGCGAAATGCTGTGGCAATGGCACCAGTTGATCGTCACCCACACCGACGATCTGGCCGCGATCCTCACCGCCGAGATGGGCAAGCCCCTTGGCGAAGCCAAATCGGAGGTATCGCATGCTGCCGCGTATCTGCAATGGTACGCCGAGGAGGCCAACCGCATCTATGGCGAGACGATCTCGGCGCCGTCGACGGACCGGCGCATGCTGGTGATCAAGCAGCCCATCGGCGTTGTCGGCACGATCACGCCATGGAATTTTCCCGCATCGATGGTGGCGCGCAAGATCTCGCCGGCGCTCGCAGCGGGTTGCGCCATCATATTGAAACCTGCCGAACAGACGCCGCTGGTCGCGGGGGCCATGTTTGCGCTCGCCGCCGAGGCTGGTCTTCCCGACGGGGTCGTGAATCTTGTCTATGCCTCGGATGGCGCGGAGGTTGGGCGCGAGCTCTGCCATAATCCCAAAGTGCGCAAAATCAGCTTTACCGGATCAACCGAGGTCGGGCGGCTGCTGATGCGCCAGTGCTCGGACCAGATCAAGAAGGTCAGCCTTGAGTTGGGGGGCAATGCGCCTTTCATCGTCTTCGACGACGCCGACATAGATGCCGCCGTGGACGGGGCCATCCAGGCGAAGTTCCGCAATGCCGGCCAGACTTGCGTTTCGGCGAACCGCCTTTACGTCCAGTCGGGCGTTCATGACGAGTTCGTCGACAAGTTCGTCGAACGCGTCCGTCAGCTCAAGGTAGGTGACGGTTTCGATCCCGGCGTCGCCGTCGGTCCGCTGATCGACATGCACGCCCTGTCCAAGATCCAATCCCACATAGCCGATGCGGTCGGAAAAGGCGGGTCGATCCGGTGTGGCGGAGGTCCGATCGGCAGCGACGGGACTTTTTTCCAGCCCACGGTCCTCACCGACATCTCCAGCGAGATGGCGGTGGCGCAAGAAGAGACCTTTGGGCCATTGGCTCCGATCATTCGCTTCGAAGATGCGGATCAGGTCGTGCGTGAGGCCAACGACACGATCTACGGCCTCGCCGCCTATTTCTATGCTTCCAACCTGAAACGTGTCTGGCGCGTGGCCGAAGCCCTGGAATATGGTATGGTGGGCATCAACACGGGACGCATGTCCTCGGAAGCCGCGCCTTTTGGCGGCATCAAGCAGTCCGGCATCGGGCGGGAGGGTTCCCGCCACGGCCTCGATGACTACCTTGAGATGAAATATCTCTGCATGGGCGGCATCTGAGGCACAGAGGGGCCAATTTCGGCCCTTGCGCCGTAGCGTGCCGGCCGGGCAGGCTGTCAGGGTGTTTCCACCGGTTCAGTTGTTGAAATGGGACAACTGAACGCCGGTTTCGTCCTGAAATTCGGACAGCCCTTCCTCCGCCGAGCGGAACATGTCCTCGAAAGCCAGCTCGTGCTCGAAGACGACGCCGCCGACGCGGATAGCGAGCACGTCCTTGTCGCCCTTCGGGGCGAAATAGATTTGCCCGACCGCCTCGCGGATGCGGTTGCCGACTTCCTTCGCGTCCTGCTCGCTCGCGCCGGGAAGGAAGACGCCGAACATCGCGGTGCCGATGCGGCCGATCAGATCGTCCTTGCGCACCGAGGACCTGATGGCCGAGGCGATGAGCCGCAAGGCTTCATCGCCCCATTCGAGACCGAAGCGCATGTTGATCGCTGAAAGATGTTCCGGGTGGATGACGAGGAACGCCCCGGAGCGCGGCCCGGACGGCCTCGCCGCCCGTCTGTCGACCATCGAGGTGAACACGGCGCCGTTGTAGCATCCGGTGAGCCGGTCATAGGTGCCGGCCCTGGTGAGCTCCTGCCGGTAGCGGCGGAGCTCGACCTCTCTCCAGCTGAGCAGGACAAAAAGCGGCAGGCCGATGATGACGGGCAGAAGCGTCGCGGTGACGATGCTGCGGCCGAACGGCGTCAACGCGTCGCTGAACAGGAGCAGATAATTCAGCCCGAGCGAAAGACCGACGCAGGCGGCGGTGCCGAGCAAGGGGAGCCAGACAACATGCTTCCATGTCCGAACCGGCGGTGTCTGCGTTTGTCTGCTCACTGGCCAATCTCCTGTTGGACGCATTGGCTTAAGGCAGGTCCGTTACGATTTCGGTTTCAGGGAAGCGTACAATTTGATGGAAGTCGGGCATCTTTGTGAGTGGGAAACGCTGGGTCCGGCAACCGCCGGCGACCGCGACTCCACTTCCGCTTCGGATGATTCGCCCGGCCGCCGGAGCGGTTCAGCCTTGGTAGAGCCCCTGAACCGCTCTGCCCATTCTGTTTTCGCGCAATTCCCCGCGCAAAGTCGCCACGCGCTTTTTTCGAAATCGCCTTACTGCGGCGGACCGAAGATGCCCATCCTGGCCTCCCTGGCGACAGCTTCGGCCTTGCCGTAGACGCCAGCGGGCGACGCCATGGCCCAGCCATTGGCGACAAGCCAGGCGCCGACATCCTGCTTGCCGAGCGCGCAGGGCGCGGCGATGGCGAAGCGGTCGACATCGGGCGGCAGGATGCATTTGAGCGCCCGGCCGCGCAGCCAGGCGTTGAAGGCCGCGCGGGCGCGCTGGCCGCAGGGCCAGACGGCATCGCCGAACGAGCAGGTCCTGTCGGGATCGATGTCGACGGTTCCGCTGATGACGACCTTGCGCCCCATGGCTTCGACGAGCGTCGACGAGATGGCGACCGGACGATAGAGCAGCGTCTCATGCCAGTCCTTCGGCATCGGCATCTTCGGCGGTGGGGCGAGGCCAAGCTCGCCGAGCGGGGGGCGGGGCTCGATGCGCTCGATCCCCGCGGGATCGAGCGGCGGCGGCGCGATGCGGTCCTCGGCGATCCGACGCGCCGGCTGGCCAGGCCGCATGTCGTGGACCGGGAGGCGGGCAGGGCGCGCATTGACGGCGTCGTCGGCCGGCGGCTGCGAAGGAAGGTCGGTCGCCAGCCAGCGGCTGGACGCGGCAATCAGCAGCGCGCCGGCGACCAGCCCGAGGCCGCCGAGCGTCGTGGCAAGCCGGCCGGTCGGTTTCACCTCGCCCACGCGCGCCCCATCATTTCGCCGCATCATACATTAGGCGCCGGCGACATTGCTTGAAAAGCAAGGCGTTGCGTTAAGTCTCGCGCAACCTATGCGGCCTACACTCAAGCATCGGATGTCGAGGGGATGACATGACGCGCAAGCCTGTACTGCTCTTTGCCTTCCCGGCCCTCATGCTCTTGCTGCTGGCGGCGGAGCGCACGGCGACATTCTTGCTCGGAAACTATCCGGCAAGCCCGGCCATGTGGCACGTATGGCTGGAGCTGCGCCCGTTCTCGACGATGTTCTGGCAGCAGGTGGACTTCTATCTCGGCGGCTCGATGGCTCTCGACGCCGCCATCATCCTCGTGGCGTCGGCCGCCTGCTGGCTGGCCTGCCGCGCGAGAAGGTCGGCCGGCTTCTTCCTCGCCAACCACGCCGCCCTGCTTTTCGCCGGGCTGATGATCGCGGTCGGCAGTCATTCGGAAACGGCGAGCACGATTGCTACCTTCACCGCGCCGCGCGGCCTGCAGTTTTCGCTGATGATCGACTTCAGCTGGAAGAACAGCCTGGTGCTGTGCCTCGGCCTCGCGGCCTGCGCCTATTGCCATGTCGCCTTCCTGCGCGAGGCGAAACTGCGCGCCGAAGCCCGCGCCGTCCGCATGCTGGCGCTGCGGCGCGACCTCTAACAAGCCAAGCCGGAACCAGAGGGCCGGCCAGCTGGGCGTCAGTTGATCTTCTTGTAATAGACCTTGCCGTCGGCCTGCTGGATGCGCTGGTAGGACGGGTTAGGCCCGGGCGGCGCCACCTTGCTCTTGAACATGCGCGGCGCGTCGACGGGGTCCGGCTCGCCAGCGTTAACGGTGGAGGCTTCCGCCAGCGTGGTGCCGGCAAGCGCCGGCGGCTCGGGCGCGCGTGGCATCTCGGCCTCCGCGGCGGCGGGCGCGCCTTGTTCCAGCCGGGCGATGTTGCCGTTGATCTGGCCGAAGTTCGTCTGCAGCTGCCGGTCCAGCGTCTCGAACCGGCTCTGGAAGCCGTTGTTGACCGTGTCGATGCGGGCGCCGATGCGCTGCTCGAACTGGCCGAGCTGGTCCAGCCGCGCCTCCATCGCCCGTAGGTCGTTGACGCCGCGATAGAGATAGATGGCGGCCGTGACGTTGACGAAGGTGACAAGGCCGGCGCCGACCGCCGCCACGCCGATGGTCCACCCCCAGCTCGCCTTGCCCGGGGCTTTTTCCTGTTCGCCAAGCTCGATTGCCGGAACGTCCGGTACGCTGATCATCGTCATTCAACCACCACCTTTGCGCCCACCGCGACGCGCTTGAAGAGATCGATCACATCGGTATTCGTCAGTCTGAAGCATCCGGACGTGCCGTCGAAGCCGACGCCCTTCGGATCGTTGGTGCCATGGATTCGATAGAGCGTATCGCGCCCGTCGCGCGAGAGATAGAGCGCTCTCGCGCCGAGCGGATTGTAGGGGCCGGCCGGCACCATGGCCGGCAGTTCCGGCTGGCGCGCGCGCATCTCCTTGGGCGGGCGCCATTCCGGCCATTCGGTCTTGGACGCGACCTTGACCGTACCGGTCCAGCCGAAGCCGTCGCGGCCGACGCTGATCTGGTAGCGCAGCGCCTGGCCCAGGCCCGTCACCAGATAGAGCGCCTTCTCGCTTTTGCTGATGACGATCGTGCCGGGCTGCTCGCCGCTCTGGAAGGCGACAATCTTGCGCAGGCTGGGACCCATGGCGGGAAGCGGCGGCAGCCCCGATCCGGCTTCAGCGAAACCGCAGGCCGACATCGACGCGATGCCGATCAGGCATGCGCCGGCAAGCCGCATCGCGTTTCGCCGCATTTGCTTCGCCGCAATTCCGGCCGGAAAACCGCTGCGCACTTTTCCTGGAATTGCTCTAGCGCTGGGCATTGTCCAGCCGCTCCTTGAACATGCGCTTCAGGTCCTTGTTGAAGCGCGCCCGGCCGTCCACCTCGGAAGGCAGGATGGCGCGGTTCAGCGCGTCGGTGAGAAGCGCGTTGTCCAGCGCCAGCGACTTGATGTGCGGCGCCTTGAAGATCTTCTCCAGCTCGCTGCGCGAGAAGTGGTTGCCGAACCATTTGCGCTTGTGCTTGTTGGCGACCAGCGTGATCGAGACGCCGTTGCCGCGCAGCTCGCGGATCTTCTTGTAGAGCCGCTTGCCTTGCCTGAGCGAGGCGACGTTGAGCTCGAAGACGATGAAGATCTCGTCGCTCGTCCTGAGCACCGAGTCGTGCCACGGCGTCTCGATGTTCGGCAGGTCGATGACGATGTCGTCGAAGCGGTAGGCGACGAGATCGAGCAGACGGAAGACGAAATCGGCACCCTGCGGCTCGAACGGCAGTTGCGGCCGCTCGAAGGAATAGAGCGTGAGGCCGGACGGCCGCGACAGCTTGATCACGTCCATCAGCTCGACATCGAGCCGGTCCGGCTGGCCGATGATGCCGGCGAGGTCGAACTGGTTGAACTGGTTGAGATAGGCGCCGCAATTGGCGCTCTGGAAGTCGAGGTCGACGAGGCAGGTCGAGGCCGCCCGCTCGGCCGACTTCGAGGCGAGATGCTCCGCCGCCGAGATCGCCAGCGTGGTGGCGCCGGCGCCGCCGCTGGCGGCAATGAAGGTGATGATGCGGCTCTTCGTGCCTTTGTTGCCGGTGTCGTGGAAGGTGACGGCGTTGAGCAGCTCCTTGGCGTCGAGCGGCTTGTGCAGCCAGTCCGAAGCGTTCATGCGCACCAGCACGCGCGTCTGCTCGGAGGTCAATTCGCCCGAGACCGCGATCAGCGGCACCGAGGCCCAGGCCGAGCGCGCCTCGACGAGCGCATTGTTGCCGAGCAGCTCGCCGCTGCCGAGATCGAGGATAATGATGCCGGGCCGCGCATCCGCCGGCGGCCCCTTAAGGAACTCGACCGCCTCCGAGACCTTGACATCGTAGATCGCCAACGCATCGAGCCGCGTCGTCACGTCGCGCGTGAAGTTATGATCGGAAGAAAACAGCGCAACCTGCTTGCGTTTGGTCGGCAGCACTCTGGTGTCGATGGCGTTCATGGCGACGTACTCTTTAAATCTTCACCCGTTACGGTACTGAGCATGGAGGGCATGGTGATATTGGAGAACCCGAGCAGACCGCCCAGGAAGAAGAACTGGAAATTGATGTTCTGCAGGCTGACGGTGATCGTCGGCACCGGACCGTCTAGTCGTGTCTCGTAGCCGAGTCCTGTGGCCGTATAGGTTACGACGACATTGTTACGCTTGAGCCCCGGGAAGAAATGGCACATCCCAGGCCGCTGGTTCAGGCCGAGCGCGGGACATGTATCGTCCGCAGAATACGCGGTGTCGCCGCGGAAAATTCGACTGAAGGCGTTCACGTCGAACTTGGTGGAGTCGTTGTTACAGGCCCCGGTGCCGCTGGCGTATTTGCAGACAAACGGACCGTAGGCGTCGGCGACCACCGGAGCACCGGGATTGGAGCTCGGCGCTGCGGTCGCGAGCGCTGTTGAGACAGGATCGGAGATCGAAGCTAATCGAGCGCCCACCTGCACAGCCTTAGTCGCGGCGTTCCACTGATAGAAGGCGTAGCCGAAATCGACGAAGCCTAAGGTGAGCGTAAGCAGTAACGTCAGAGCGATGGCCATTTCGACCATCGTGGCTCCGTCCTCCGATCTTGTGAACCGCTTAAGCATCATCAGAACCGGATCAACCGCTCCTGATGAGTGGACGTCAGCGTAATCGGACCGATGTTGAGCAGCGACAGCAAGCCGACGCCGCTATAATTGATAGTACCCGAAGCCGTCACGATGCAGACCTGCGCCGTCGTCGAGAGGTAGAGGACCGTGCCGGTGCCGGGATCCACTGCATTCTTGCAGTCGGTCGGATCGGCGATGGTCACCGTGACATCGGATTTCTGCCACCCTGTTATGCGTGCGGGCGGGGTTCCCGCCGCATTGCCGAACACAGCTATGTTGGTGGCAATATCGGCGCAGTCGATCGCGGCGAGGCCCGCGTCCGTGTAGAGTTGGCTGTTGCAGCGCGCTGCGAAACGAGCGCCATCGCTGAGGCCGGCTTCCATAAGCAACTTTTCGTGGATCAAGTTGCCGAACTCAAACACGCCGGCCGACAGGAACAACATCAGCGGGGCGACAATCGCCATTTCGACCAATACCGTACCGCGCTCGTCGCGGCGGAAACGGCTGAAGGTGCGGGAAAGCAGATTGGTCATCGCCATCACCGGTAGAGCTGCACTTCGTCGCGCAGGAAATTGTCGAGCGTACCTTGGCCTTCGCGTCCAGTGACATCGACAAGTTCGACCCTGATTGTCTGATCGGATCCGCTTTCGACAGTCTCAGTGATGAAGAAGCTGCCGAAGGCTTCGACTGGCAGAGGCGGCGAAGAATTACCCCCGCTCATCAATCCGGCAGCGGCTAGTGCCTGGCAGTTCAGGATGGCGCCATAGAGGATACGCCGGTCAGGGTTTGACACCTTGTTTGGCGAGCAGGTTGGCGCGCCTATCTCACCGCCATTCGAGGCATGGCCCACGATACCCTGCGAAATCTCGTAACGATAGACGCTATAGCGAGTCGGCTGGTTTGTATTGCTGGCAGGGCTCACGCCGTCTGCCCCAAGGGGCTTTGGAACGCTCACCGGATTTGTCGTGGTGGCGAAATTGGTGCTCCAATACTGATTGAAGTCCCAGTTCCCATTGCCGACGCGCCCGTTGGCTATGGTGCAAGTCCCGCTAGCAAAGCAACTATCGCGCGGAAATGGTTCGAAATTGGTCGGTTGTGCTGGACTAACGGCCGCGGCGTTGCATGCGTTGCCTTGGGTTTTATAGCCCTTACGCACATTTTCGCCGGGCGCATAGTTCGGATTGTTCTTATTGCCGTTCATCGACCCGTTGTAGACGTCGAACCGGACGTTTAACGCATCGCGAACCGTTGCAATGAAGCCGGGGCGCAGAAGGACGCCGCGGGAATTGTAGCACGCCTGCGATTTGGTCTTGGCGATCATGTCCCTGATGGCATTTGCGCCGCCGGAACCGTTCGGGGGTTGCAGGAAGCCGTAGTTTCCTGGTGAGTTTTGTGCGGTGCTGCCGCCCTGCTGGCGCAGTTCGATAAGACGCCGGCGCTTTGTCGGGTCGGACGCGACAGCATAGATACTATCAGTCGAATTCTCATATGGGTTGCAGATGTATACCGGCGTGAAATCGCATACCCCACGCGTGAAGCCGGCGACCGAGACCGCACCGACGGTGAAAGAGTTATCGCTTGTGTTTCCGCTTATGAAAGAGACCGGAAACATCGAGAAGAATCCAACAGGAGTAGCGGTGACTTCGATGTATCTCGCCTCAAGAGCGCCGGCCACTTCGTCGGTGATGACGTTTGCGGACGTGATTGGCGAGGCGTCGGAGGCGGGGAGCGATCTGAGATAACGGCGAGATACGCCGGCTGCCAGCAACGTCTGATCGACACCTGTCGTACCTGAGAACCTATAGTGGTTACTCACCAGGTTAGCCAAGGCTCTATCAGCCCTTGTGATGGAGTCGGACCTGCCGTCGAGTTCGGCCGCCGCGGCGAGCGCCATAGCATCGGCGCCTTTCTGCAGGTCGTTGTGCAGGTTGTTGGCTCGACTCATGTCTATGGCAAGCACGGAAAGACCAATGATCGCCGGCAACATGATACTCACCAGGATCAGCGCCAATCCCCTTTGGTCGTGCCAGAACGCGCGAATGGTTCGCAACATGGCCCTACCCTCTACCCCTTCGTATCAGGCTCCTCGCATGCCTGACACAATTGCTTCCTTTCGTTCAGTTCACTGCGCGCTCACACCGGCCGGTCCGACATTGACCGTCATGTTCGTCGTCGGCCCGGAAGTCTTGGGCGGAAGCTTGTATCTCTGGACCACACCGACGGACCGTGCGCCATCGCCTTCGATCTTCGTATTGTTCGAAGCCGGATTGTATGGATCGACCGTCTGCAGCAACTGGTTGGCCTTCTGCGAGTCGCCCGAGGCCAGCGTCATCGTGTCGTAGTTGTTCAGATAGTCCGCTGCGCAGCCTGCAAGCAGGCTCGCGCCGAGTAGGACGAGCAGGAGCTTATTTCTTGACATAGACCAGCTTGTCCTTCGATTTCACATCCAGCATGTGGCCGTACGGGCCGGTGACACCTTCGCCGAGCTCATACTTGCGGATCATGTCCTTGCTGACTTCGAGCTGGCCGAGCAGCATGAGTTCCGGATCGTTGGCAGGCTTGGTCTTGTCGAACGGCGTTGCCAGTTGCTCGCCCGGCTTGACCGGCCGCACTACATGCGGCGTCACGATGACGACCAGCTCAGTCTCTTCCTTCTGCGTGCTCGAATTGTGGAATAGCGCGCCGATGATCGGCACCTGGCCGAGCCATGGCACCTGGTCCTGCAGTCTGGTGTTCTTGCTGGACAGAAGTCCACCCACAGCGAAGCTCTGGCCGTCTCGCAAGTCGACCACGGTTGCCAGCTTGCGGTTGGTGAAGATCGGGTCGCCCGCTGGGGTGAAACCGGTCAGGTCGCTGACTTCCGGCGCCAGCTTGATATGGATCTTGCCGTCGTCTAGCACCACCGGCGTGAAGTTCAGATTGACGCCGAACTGCTTGAACTGGACTTCGACCTCGCCCTGGCTATTGACACTGCGGATCGGCACTTCGCCGCCGGCATTGAAACTGGCGGTTTCGCCGGAAACCGTGGTGAGGTTCGGTTCGGCCAAAAGGCGCACGACGCCTTTGGACTCGAGTGCCTGGATGATCAGATCGACTTTGACGTTGCTGTC
Source organism: Mesorhizobium sp. ORS 3324 (assembly GCA_000824825.2). Taxonomy (GTDB): domain Bacteria; phylum Pseudomonadota; class Alphaproteobacteria; order Rhizobiales; family Rhizobiaceae; genus Mesorhizobium. The sequence goes on along the minus strand of LM655210.1, from coordinate 7,401 downwards.
GATGACACGAGTGATCAGTGCCGCGAACGGGCTTGAATGCGACAGAAGTCCGCTGATCAACTCGCCCGTCCCAAGCACCGTTCCGTCCTTGTCCACCGTCGCGTCGCCGGTTCCGAACTTGGTCGATCCACTGCCATTCTGGCCCCTGAACGACACACCAAGATCGCGGCCGGCATTGCGCTTGGCTTCCAGGATGCGCACTGACAGATTGACCTGCTCGCTGTCGTCGATCGTGACGGCATTGATAATGGCGTCAGGGCCATATTGCTGCGTTACCTCGACGATCTGCGCCAGCGTCGCGGCGTCCTTGACATGGCCGCTCAGCCGAACCTTGCCATTGATCGACCCGATCTCGATGCGTGCCTTCGGCGCCACCTGGCGGATCGCGGCCGCCATGTCGCTGACATCCTGGCCGACCTCGACCTGGATGGCACCCAACGAGCGCTTGTCCTCGGAAAACAGGTTGACGGTGGTGGTGCCGACGCTCTTGCCGATGACATAGAGCGTCTTGTCGGTCATCGGCTGGGCGTCGGCGATTCTCTCGTCGCCGACGACGATGTCGCCCAATGTGGCATTCACCTGGATCGTTGCCGATTGCGACACGGGCACGAAGACGCGGTGCAGCGACGGGCTCGACACATCGATGAAACGGTCGGCGGCATGGACCGCAGGGCTCAACGGCAACACAATATAGGACCACGCCAGAGCGACGGCGGCCAGTGATCCTCGAAAAAAACGCATCTAGATCGTCCCCCTTGCGGACCCACGCGGATCCCCCTATCCGAATGCGCCTTTCGCTATCTCTGTCGCGGCACGTCGTATGTTTCGAGCTTCACGCCGCGAAACACGCCGATTGTAGCCCGGGCTGGCGGCTCCGGCTGCACATATTTGACCACTTCCTTTACAACTTCTTGCGGTTGTGGCGCAGGCGCAACAGTAGTTGCAGGCTTCGCCTTGCTCAACTTATCGATCTGGTCGCCCACCCGCTCCACGGCCTGGGCCAGCCCGTTGATCTTGTCGTCGGCTCGCTTGCGCTCTTCCGCGGCTGCGGCCTCGGCGGCCTTCTGCCTCTCGAGTTCCGCTTGCCTCTTGGCGACATCCTCGGGCGTTTCTCCGGTCAGGTCTGAAAGCGTGACACGTTCGGTTTCTTCGCCCTTGCTCGCAGCAGCTTGCCGAAGTGCCAGCGACAATTGACCCGCGCCGGCGGCGAGCGTCAGCTTCTGCGCGTCCTTTGTGCTGACTTCGACCGTGACTGCTTTCACGACTTGCGGGTTTTCCTTGCTTTCGTCGGCGACTTGGTCGACGGCCAACACCTTGACGCTCTGCAGCAGCACGTCAACAAAGCTCTTGTCGGGACCGTCATTGCTATGCACGGTACGGGTCAAAAGCACGTCGACGCGATCGCCTGGGAAAACGAAACCCGCAACGCCAAGCACGTCGTTGACACGAATGGAAACCGCCTTCATGCCTTCGCCAAGCACGGCCGAAAGCGTCGCGCGCTGGCCCGGGCCAGTAATCTTGCTGGCCAAAACCGGTTCGTTGACGCTGATCGTTTGCAGGGCCTGCCGTGTGCCGTTACCGGCAAGCGCATCCTTGATAGTTTTGAAAGCTCCCGCCGGCACGGCTCCCGCCGGCCACGCAATTTCCCGCAATTTGTCGACGCTGAGCGCATCGCCAAATTTCAGAGGGGCGGCCGCCACTACAATGCTGCTCGCTTGCAGGCCTTTCGATTGAGCCAAGGCATTGCGCTGGCCCGCTAGCCAAATATTGGCGAGTACGACTGCCAGAATACCGAATATTCCGGCGAGGACTATCATGATCAGCGTATTGGCGCGCATTGGCCCAAACCCCAAACCCCTAAGGTTATTTTAGCCGCCTCGATCGGCAGCCAAAGTCAGGCCCAGGGGAGACCTGGGCCTGACTTGGTATGACAATCAGCTGCCAGTGCCGGCAACTGGGTCGCAGGTGCCAACGCCGGAACTACCGAGCGTGTTGCAGAGGCCGGTGAAGCGGCCAGTGACCCAGGCTCCGATCGCAAGGATCGCCAGGATCGCCGCCGCAGCGATAATCCCGACCAGGATCGAATATTCGACCATAGCAGCGCCGTTTTCTTCGTCGCGGAACTGCCGGGCCATCGTCATGAGCTTCTTCATGCCAATTTCTCCCTTTGGAGGTTTGAACCCGACGAGACGAGCCAAGGATGAACCCCATACCCAGCATCCCCCGTCACCTTCAATCCTTCTCCCGCGAAAAAGCCCTGTCAAACGGATTAACAGTCTCTTAACCTTTCAATACCTGAAAGATCGCAATGTCGATTTTGACAAGAGCTTGATTCGGCTTGGTTTTCAAGCGTTCTTAACCATTCATTCACATTTCTGCCCACTTCGATCGATGAGTCGCTCATATTAGGGATGCAACATATCCATTTATATTAAACGGCTTAGTGGAGCGGTCGTTCGCACGGGGACAAAGGTCCTAGGACTTTGGTCTGCCATTGTGAGTCAAGCTAGAAGTAAAACGATTTATCAGAAGTTCAATTTTAACTATGTCGCAAGTAATATACGTCTTGTAGCGTATGGGCCGCTTGTGCCCCTCGTGGTTAACGCTTAGTTTCGATCCAGGGCAGATCGCAGGGGGTAAGCCGTATGTTAGGTCGCTTCATCAAAGGACCGAACGAACAGAAGGCACCGCAGCCGATGCCGGTCGTCACTGCGCTGAATGGGGTTGCTAGCGTGCCCGCGGCGGAAGTCGAACAGAATGACGAATTCCTGACGCTCAAGGTCGAGCTGCATCGCCATCTGATCGATCGCTTCAACCTGACAGCCCTGGAAAATGCTTCCAAGGATGAGATCCTGGATGAGATACGGCCGATCGTGCGTGAGTTCGTGCGCGGCCGCAATGTGCCGCTCAACGCGCGCGAGCTGGATCAACTTACCAGCGACACGGCCGACGAGATGCTGGGGCTCGGCCCGATCGAGCCGCTGCTCAAGGACGACTCGATCGCCGACATCCTGATCAACACGCACAACCATGTCTTTATCGAGCGCCGGGGCGTGCTCGAGGAAACCTCGATCCGCTTCCGCGACGAGGCGCATCTACTGCGCGTCGTCAACAAGATTGTCTCCAATATCGGTCGAAGGGTCGACGAATCTGCGCCGATGGTGGATGCTCGCCTGGATGACGGCTCACGCGTCAACATCGCCGTGAGGCCGATCTCTGTGGACGGGCCGCTGGTGTCGATCCGCAAATTCTCCAAGCATCCCTACTCGCTGGAGCGGCTGATAGCCTTCAATTCGATCCGCCCTCCAATGGTGGACTTTCTGCGGATCGCGGTGCAGGCGCGCAAATCGATCCTGGTTTCGGGCGGCACCGGCAGCGGCAAGACCACGCTGCTGAATGCTCTGTCGAGCTACATTCCAGCCAAGGAGCGCCTGATCACCATCGAGGACGCGGCGGAACTGCAATTGCAGCAGCCGCATGTCGGCCGGCTGGAGACGCGCCCGCCCAATGTCGAGGGAAAGGGCGAGGTGCGCCAGCGCGAGCTGGTCAAGAACGCGCTGCGCATGCGGCCGGATCGCATCATCGTCGGCGAGGTGCGCGGCGAGGAGGCCTTCGACATGCTGCAGGCCATGAACACCGGTCACGAAGGCTCAATGACAACCATCCATGCCAACACGCCGCGTGACGCGCTGTCACGCCTTGAGCAGATGGTCGGCATGGCCGGCATGCCGATGACCAATGACTCGATCCGGGCGCAGATCGCCTCGGCCATCGACATCATCGTGCAGACGCAGCGTCTGTCCGACGGTGGCCGGCGGGTGATTTCCATATCGGAATTGACCGGCATGGAGGGCAACGTCGTACAATTGCAGGAGCTTTACCATTTTGTCCGCCGCGATGTGACAGCCGAAGGTCAGATCATTGGTGAGTTCCGCGCCACCGGCATTCGTCCCCGCTTTGCTCAGGAAGCGGCGACGCTCGGCCTTCACTTTGGCAAGGACGCTTTTAACCCGCAGGTCGCCCTGTAATGCTAAACGGACAGGCACTTCTTTATTTTATCTACGTCGTAGCTGCCGCTTCCGTCATTCTTGCCGGAGAGGCCTTTTATCTTTCGTTGTCTAGTAGACGCTCTCGATTCGTGGCGGTCAACCATCGGCTGCGCCGCTTGGCCGATGACGTGCCCGCGGAACAGACTTTGCAGACCTTGTTGCGCGAACGCGGCCTAACGGACTCTGGGGACTTTGTTTTCGGGTTGTTGTGGCTGAACCGGCTGTACACGCAGTCAGGCGTCACTGGAAATCCTTTGACTTTTGCGACGTCATTTCTTCTCGCCGGCCTGGCACTGGCGCTGCTGCTTTGGTTCCTCATCGGTATTGCAGTCCCAGCAACTTTCATCGTCTTCTTATTGGTGGGGTTTGTAATGCCGCTACTCGTTCTGCGGCGAGCCCGCAGGAAGAGAATCCAGAAGTTTTCCAAGCAACTGCCGGATGCCCTGGACATGATCGTTCGGTCACTGCGCGCTGGGCACCCTGCCTCCGTTGCGATAGGCCTTGTAGCTCGCGAGATGGCCGATCCGCTTGGCACGGAATTCGGGATCGTCGCCGACGAGATCACTTTCGGGCTCAGCATGGAGCAGGCCGTAAGGAAGCTCTCAGAACGAGTCGGTTTCGAAGGGCTTCACCTATTGTCAGTGTCGTTGTCTATCCAATCAAAAACGGGCGGCAATCTCACCGAAATTCTCGCCAACCTCTCATCGGTCCTGCGCGAACGTCAGAAGCTAAAAATGAAAATCAGAGCCCTTTCTTCCGAAGGGCGCGTCTCCGCCTGGATCATATCACTGTTCCCAGTAGCGATGTTCCTGATCCTGCAGCTCATTGCACCAGCCTACTATGGAAAAGTCTGGGGGAACCCGGTGATACTGCCGGTGTTCTTGATCTTCGGCATGTGGGCGCTGCTGGGCGACTTCATCATGTACCGCATGGTCACCTTCGACTTCTAGGAGCGAGCGATTAGTTTGCTTTCGAACCTCAACGACCTAAGTTTCCTGGTCTCCATCGCTGTCTTCATGGCGGCGGTGGCCTTGTTCCTATTCGCCGCGCTGGTATTTCTGCCGGCAATGCAGACGCGCAGGCTAGTGGCGGATAGCCTCGTGGGCGACGGTCCAGTGGATCGTCGCTCGATTTTGGGCCAGGATCGCCGGGCCAAGATTGCGGCGCAGAAGCCCGTCGATGCCTATTTCAAGACGCTCGAAAAGGAACGGAATGAACCTAACGCCCTTGAGGCCAAGCTTTTCCGCGCTGGTTTTTATCAATCGAGTGCACCTCTTATGTATACGCTCTGCCGGCTTGGTGCCGTCTGCATAGGCTTTCTCTTTGTCTACGCGTTGCTATCGCGGATACTGCCAGCAAAATTGCCTGCGTTTATTCCAGTCGCAGGCGCATTCCTGTTTGGACTTGCTTGCATCGTCATCCCCAGCATCATGCTCGATCGGTTTGAAAACGCGCAGAAGCAAATCTATCGTCGTTCGTTCCCCGATTTCATGGATATGATGATTACCTGCGCTGATGCCGGAATGAGCCTCGAAGCGGCGGTCGAGCGTGTGAGCCAGGAGATGGCCGGCACCCACAAATGGCTGGGCATCCAGCTTGCGATTATGAATCTGCAACTTCGTGCCGGCAAGCCGTTGCGCGAAGCGCTGCGCGAACTGGCGGACCGCATCGGGCTCGATGAAGCCAAGGCCTTGGCTGTGCTCTTTCGGCAGTCTGAAGAACTCGGCACCAGCCTGACGGAAGCGCTTCGCGTCTACAGCGCCGAAATGCGCAGCCAGCGCATCCTTCAGGCGGAAGAGCGCGCCAACGCGCTGCCTGTCAAGATGATGATCCCGCTGGGGCTTTGCATCTTCCCGGTTGTCCTCATGGTGATCATGCTGCCGGTGATCATCCGTATGAGAGGCATTTTCTTCTAGCCCGTCGCATGATTAGCCTCTAAAACAGATTCGGGGATTCGTGGGACACACAATGACACGGCCAAAGCGCCTCGCAGTCATGACCAGCCTGCTGCTCATCTTCCTTGCGGGCTGCCAAACGAAAGACATCGCCAACGGCGTCGTTCGCACTAACGAGCCTGCCAAAGGCGATTACACTGCCTTCGGCGATGCCTTCGACGGGCTGAAGACGGTCAGCGACGTCGACTATTATGCTTCGGATCAGGCGGTCACCGAGGCCAAGACCCAGTTCCGTTCCGAGAACTACGGCAATGCCGGCGCCCTGTTCTACAAGGCCACCCGCCTTGCGCCCAATGACGGCGTCGCCTGGCTGGGCCTTGCCGCCTCCTGCGATCGCATCCGCCGCTTCGATCTGGCAGACCTCGCCTATGGCCGGGCTTACCGTCTGCTTGGCGCGACCCCCGAATACTACAACAATGTCGGCTACTCCTATCTGCTGCGTGGCAAGCTGCAGGAGGCGCGCACCAACTTCCTCAAGGCCTATGAGCTCGCGCCGAATGATCCGACAGTGGCCAACAATCTGAAGCTGTTGTCGTCGAGCGTGCGTAACATAGAGCGGTCATGAGCCTGCTGCTGGCCGCGACGCTTTTGTTCAAGGCGCTGGCTATCCTGTTGCTGGCGAGGGTCGCCTGGACCGATTTCTCCACGCAGAAGATAACCAACCGTGATGTGCTGCTGCTGCTCTGCTTGGGGCTCGGTGCGTTGCAGTTCCAAGCACTGCAGACCCACTCGTGGCTGGAGATGGCCATCAGCGCGATCGGCGGCTTCATCCTTTTTGCTGCGCTCTTTCCGTTCTGGCTCTTGCGTAAGGTCGGCGCCGGCGACGTCAAGCTCATGAGCGTTACGCCGTTTCTGATTGGCGGAAGCGACCTGGTCGTGTTTTCACTGCTGCTGCTGGTTTTCGCCATCGCCACCGCAACGGTGGTCAAGAATCCTTTCCTGCTGCCGGCAGGCATGTTTCGCCACTATGTGCAGCATCTGGATCGCAAGGGGGTCGTGCCGTTCGGCGTGCCGATCTCGGCAGCTGCTATCTGTGCAATAGCGCTGCAGATGTACTACGCGCTGAGGGTTGCAACCAGTTCCGGAATATTGGAGCAGCTTAACTGAGTCGGGCTGTCCCGGCTTTGCGAAGCGCGGACCACCCTGCCGCATTCAAAGGTAGCGTCACCCAGAAAGCGAATGACGCGCTATGCGGGTCAAGCGCAAGGAACGTGAGCACCGAAAGAGTGGCCGACGTCGGAGCGAGGATCCGAAGGAAGGGAAGAAGCATAGGACGATGGTGGCCTGGATGGGTTAAGCAAAGCTGAAGACGTTAACTCTCTCTGCAATCCATATGCAGTGCAGAATTCTGCACCGTTGCAACGCCTTGACGTCACGGCATGGCAACTGTGTTCATG
>LM655209.1:367-62549 GCA_000824825.2 Mesorhizobium sp. ORS 3324 | reverse complement strand
GGGACAAACAGATTTTGAGAGGTCCCTCCACACCGGACCGGCAATATCGGGCCGGTGTGGGGCGCAGCGACCCGTGTTCAGGCATCGCGCGCGTATCGAACTAGTTTTGGTATTTTCGAGTTTCAAGAGGTCGCTGGAAAAATTTTGGCACTCTGCATTCAAGAGTGCTAGGGACATGAATTCATGAGGCTATTTTCGCTAGGGCGCGCGATTTTCAGGTCTTGAAATTCGATCCGAACCCCACGATTTTTTTGCGATTGGAGCCCAAGCAACGATGCCAAGGAGATTGTCAGGAAACGGAGACCATCGATGGAACGAACCTTCCCGAAAACCTCGATTGCCCCTGAAACCTCTGATCCTTCGCTTGACCGCCTGCTGTTCCCGGCACGGCACTTTAATCACCCCGATGAGGTGGTAGGCGACCGTACGCTCGACATTCAGGAAAAGCGCGCCATTCTTGCCTCATGGGCGTCGGATGCCTGTGCTGTCGAATCCATGCCTGCGCTGCGAAAGCCGCCGCGTGCCGCGAGCCCTGTGACGTTTGACGCGGTCATGGATGCACTTCGCTTCCTGGACGATAGTCGCGGCGAGGTTAGCTGCGATTTCAAGGAACAGTGGGAACGAGAAAGCCCGCAAGGACTTGACGCTTGAACATACTTAAGAAGGAGTAAAGAAGCGTGGTCAGCGGGAATTCCGGCTGCAGATGGATGGCTACGGTCTCACAACCGCGGAGATCCATTACCACCTTCGACCGTCCAAGCCTTCTACAGCTCTACGTCTGGCAGGAATAGGATCTTGCTCCGGAATTCCCGACCCTTAAGGTTGTTTCCGGATTACTGGGAGCGCGAACTCGGAGGCGCGCTCCATTCCGTGCGCGTCGCCTATCACCGCCTGATCCGGCCTTCCGAATGGAAGGCGGCGGACGGCACCTTCACCATTCAATAGCCGGCGCCAGGGCGCCAGGCCACGACTGCCAATCCGTCTACTCATTAGGACGACAAGCCCCACCCGTGTGCAGTGCGAAGATACAACGCTTCATCACCGCGCCGGCATTGCGGTCTCCGGATCTGCCGAAGTGGCCTAGCGCGCCGACCAGGCGCTGCCGACGATCCAGAGGACGAAGCCAACTACGAGCAGGACTATTGATATCGGAAGATGAGCGAGAATTCGATCAGCTCTCAGCCACGAAGCGTGGGGAGGTGGGGCAGCAATGAAAGCGGCACCATCCGCCGTTGAAAGAGGCCCATAAATTGGATCAGCATAATAAGAAGCGCAAACAGGCAAACAATCCCGCCAATGAGCCGGAGACGCAAAAAAGGTTTGCGCTTTTAAGGACGACAACAAGGCAGAATCCCCATTGCCAAGTGGGCGTTCTCCATATGGACCCCGGCAATGGTCGTCTGATCAGGGCCTCGAGGCACCGGACGCGTTAATCTCGGCTATTGTTTACTTCGTCCACCGGTCCGACGACCGAAAGAACGTCTTGGCGTGCCATGGTCATCCTTTCGTACCCGAGAAGCACATGGGATTGGATGGAGGCCTTGCTTGCCGCCCGTTAGCACTTCTCGACCCCTCTTGACGCAGCGGAAAGCGATTCCCAACTCATCATTGTCGGTTGCCTTGGTATGGGACCGATCTGTCAGGGAGCGCCAAAGCTTCTTGGCGTTCCCTCGTATCTATGTTGCTCCAAGGAGGATGTAGCTATGAGAACGAATCTGGACTTTTCTCCCTTCTATCGGTCGAGCATTGGCTTTGACCGCATCTTCGATATGCTCGAAAACGCCAGCGCTCCAAAGAATGCGGACAACTGGCCCCCTTACGATATCGCCAAGCTGGGGGAAGATACCTACCGCATTGTCCTGGCGGTCGCCGGTTTCAGCGAAGACGAGCTTACGATTACGCATCAGCCAAATATGCTCGTCATCGAGGGCACCAAGACAGAGACCAGTGAGGTCCAGTACCTCCATCATGGTTTGGCTGTGAGGTCGTTCGCGCGTCAATTCGAACTGGCCGATCACGTCACCATAGTCGGGGCTGCACTAGAAAACGGTTTGCTGACCATCGACCTCAGGAAAGAAGTACCCGAGGAGATGAAGCCACGCCGCATCCCGATCGACATCGAGACCGGCAGGAAGGCGGCGTCCCAGCGCATTGAAAGCGCAGCCGTCTGATCTTTGGCGGTCGGCAGCCAACAATGCGCAGGCAGCGCCAAGCGCATTGCGCTCAACGGGTAACTAATGAGGGCCGCGAACTTAGGCCGGGGCGCCAAAAGTAGCTCGGCTTGGCAGTGAGCGAGGGCGTCAATGACGGAACCATTTGCTGCAGCTAGGCACGACTGGCAGGCCGAAAAAAGGTGTGCTGTGGTTGTCGCCATTCCGCTCCCGGCCTACTGCCAGGCTTTCGCGAGGATTTTTCGGCCTAGCCGTTCGGTCATGACGTCGGCGCGGGTCGCCTCCCGGCCGTGGCGTCTCGTGTTCGAGCCGCGAAGCCCGCCCGTCATTGATCACCGATGGGCTATTGCGGCGGCGGTGAAATACTTACCCAAGTGCAGCTGGATTTTTCCAGTCTGGACGCAGCGGTCGCCTTCGCTGAGAAGCAGGGACTGGACTACGTCGTGCGCCCTGATCCGCCCGAACGATCTCGAGCAAACGTTCGAGACCCTTTCGGAAAAACGGCTGCCCACTACGCCCCCCTGCAATATCAAGGGAGAGAAGTGAAACAACGCCAATCATTGGAACCTTAGGGAGGCAACAGTGGCAGGTCTGGCTTTTCTGGTCCCCGTCCAGGTCAAGATCGACGACGCAGTCCACGACATTAACACAGTGCGCGAGGCGCTCGTGTTTCTGAATCAATGGCCGAAACCGAGGCGAGGACCGGTATACAGTTGCGCGGTAAGAAGTTGCAACGCCGCGATTTCCGGACAGATGACAACCGATCAGGCACGGCAGGCATTTGTTGGCTTTGCCAGAATTGCGGGGATCCTAGCCAAATCCGATTTCTCTGCGCCGACCGACGCAAAAGTGGCAGAGAGGCCACCGAAAGGCGGTGGCTTCTCTTAAGAACCGAGCGAAGGCCACCGGCGAGATGATCGTTTCACGGACGGTGCATGATTTGGTCGTCGGCTCCAAGACACGTGTCCAAGCCGTCGCCGATCTACAGACTGGCATTTAAGTTGGCTTGTAGGCGAATTTCCCAGTGCACCTGTCGCTATTGCTAAGCAGCATCTCTTATCGATAGTGATTTGGTTCACGGCCAACTCTGCTTTTGGCTTTATCGTTGCCCAAAACTCCCATCGCCGGGCGGATCACGCTGCGCTTGACCACAGGCTATATTTTCCGGAGCACGCCGTCATGACCATCACCGTCAAGGTTGCCGAAGCCGAGCCCATCTGTCGGAGCTCCTGGCCAAGGTCGAAGCCGGCGATGATGTGATCATTTCCCGCGGCAACGATCCGATCGCCAAACTCAGCAGGGTCCGCAAGGATTCCGACCTCACCGCTCTGATCGAAGAGGTCCGCGCCCCCCGGGCTCGCGCCAAGCCTGTCACCACCGAGGAGATTCTGGCTTGGAAGCACGAGGGGCACCGCTTCTGATGTCTTTGATCATCGATGCGTCCACGCCGCCGCCTTTCTGGCTGCCGGAGATCACAGTCAGGCCGCCTAGGCGCTGGTAAGGGGACTTGGCGGCCCCTGCCCCGTGCCATTCTTGTTCTGGCACGAAATCCGCAGCATCCTGCTTGTCGCCGGGCGACGCGGGCGCATACACGACGTCGATAATCGCCACACTTTCGGCATCTCGCCAAGGAAGGCATCGGCGAGAATTCGCTGCGCGCTCGCCTCAGACCTTGGCTTATCTCGAGGCGTGGTCTCTCGCCGCCACCGGACAGCCTCTCCCCTGGCCGGCGCCTGAGGCACTGCTGATCAAGTTCGTCGCCCACCACCTCTGGGACCCAGCCAGGCGCGAAACCGATCTGGCGTACGGCATGCCGCAAGACATGGTAGTTGCACTGAAGGAGCAAGACCTGCTGCGCAGCGATGGTCCGCATGCGCCCGCGACGGTGCGCCGGCGGCTCTCCAGCTGGTCGAAGCTGACGAAATGGCGGGGGCTCAAGGGAAGATTCAACGCGCCGGGCTCCAGAGCGCCTTCAAGCTCGCGTCTCGCGCCAGCGCCCGGCCGCGCGGCCGCAAGGCAGTGACCGCCGATATTCTCGCCACCCTGCTGAAGGCCTGCGCGGGCGAAAAGCTGATCGACGTCCGAGACCGCACCCTGCTGCTCACCGCCTTTGCCTCCGGCGGCCGCCGCCGCAGCGAGATTGCCGCCCTCCGTGCCGAGCAGCTCAAGGACCAAGATTCGGTACCCGTCGATCCGAAAGATCCGGACAGCGAGAGACTGCCGTGCCTGTCGATCCACCTCGGTCGCACAAGACGACCCAAGCGGATACCGACGCGTTCGTGCTGCTCATCCGCCGACCGGTTTCGGCCTTGAAGGACTGGCTCTCGAGCAAAGAGATTACCGAAGGCGCCGTATTCCGCGGCATCGATCGCTGGGGCAATCTCAAATGGCGGGCGCCGACCCCGCAGGCCGTCAACATGATCTTGAAGCGCCGCGCCGCCGCGGCCGGCCTCGATGCGCTACTGTTTTCCGCGCACCGTCTGCCCGCCGGCTACCTCACCGAAACTGCCCACCGTGGCATTCCCCTCGTCTAAGCAATGCAGCAGTCGCAGCACCGATCCCTCCAGCAGGCTTCCGGCTACTTCAACGACGCGGAACCGCAGCTGGGACGCGCGGCACGGCTGATTGTCTGACGCGTCCCAGCCGTTCTCTCGAGAACATGGCTGCCCACACAATGACGGCACTTGTGCACTGTTAGATGTCACCTCAGCGGCTTGGCAGTAACGCCCACTCTTCTTCCTTCCAAAGGCCGATCAAGTCCAAGGAACTGACGCCTCCTCCGGGCTCGGAATCTGTTTCTATGGGACCAGCGTCATCCTCCTGCTTCCTTGATCCCTTGCCTTCCCTTACAATCTCTTCAGGACACAGAGGAGTTCCGCCGTGAGCGAAGAGGCCTTCAACATGTCGATCCGCAAGTTCCTGAAGGAAGTCGGCGTCACCTCCCAGCGCAAGATCGAGGAGACGGTGCGCAACGGGCGAATCGGCGGCAAGAAGAAGTTGAACGTCCGCATGACGCTGACGGCGGAAGGTACCGGCCTCAACCATGTGGTGGACGGCGAGATCGAACTTCCATAAGCCAGGCGCAGCGGTGAAAATCTGACGCTTGATACCCGACGACACGACCGCGACAAAGCGGACTGACCAGCGTGTTGACGAGAAACGAACTTCACCTCGGCTGCAGCCTACCGATACTGCCTCGTGCTATCCGGCCGAGATGGGCAGATCAAACCGGACCTGGTCGAAACCGGGGCGAGCGGCCGGGTGCTTCTGCCGGTGCCGCGCCAGTTGAATGAAGAAAGCGCGGCGGACGGCAACGGGCGATCAACGCACCAAGAGACGTGGCGAGTAGGGCGACTACAAGGAAGCAATGGACCCGGTTTTCGGGCCATCGTCGACTGCGTGCTCGAACTCGGGTCGTCGCGCGGCTAAGTCACTCGCGCCCCGCGGCGCCTGATCGCCGCCGACGCGACATGACAGAGGAAGAGCGCCAGGGTAGAGGTGGCAACGGCTTGGCAGTTTGCAAATTTCGGCGCAGTTAGCAGCCTTCGGTCGTCTTTTTCACCTGACCGGGGGCGGCCGATTTGGCGCTCGTGTCCTGCTGTCCTGGTGCAGCCTGTTTTGCGCTATCCGTCTGCTGTCCAGGGGCACAATCCTTGGCCGAGTTCGGATTGGTCGAATTCGTTTGGGTCGAGTCAGTGCCTTGGCTGCTCGGCATCGTCGTAGTTGTTGTCGATGATGAACCCGACGAAGTTCCTGACTGTGCGACCGCAAGACCGCCCGACAAAGCCAGCAAGGCCGTTGCAAGAAGGATCTTTTTCATCACAGTTGTCCTCTGATGCAGCGTCCCTTCGATCACTTAACCCTGCGCGGACCAGAGGGTTCCGCAAGGCCCCGGGGAGATTGATTCGGCGACGGTCTCGCCCGCTGCTAGGCTCGGTCGCCGTGATGCAGGCTTAGCGTACAGCTCGCGCTCGACCCCGCCGCTGCCTGGCGTCCAGGTTCCCCAACGGCCAGATGACTGTGATCGCCCGCTATCCTGGCAGATCCTCGACATGACCCAGGCTCGCTCGAACCAATCGCCGACCAGCCGGCGCGTATATATTCGGCGCGATCATGATTGCGTTGGGTGCAGTAGCCTGGACGAGCGTGATATTGGCCAAGCGGCGGTGGTGGTCGTCGAATAGACTTTTCTAGAATGAGCGCACCCCGCCCGATGGGCCAGTTGATCAATTTTTCGGAACCTCAAGAGTGCCGATTCGTTCGCATCAAATGCAACCGACAGATTTTGATACGCCCGTAATGATTGCCTTCGGCAATCCGCGGCAGCGTAGGCAAGTCAAGACAATTGCCGAGGCTGCAAACTGCCTCCGTAGCAAGAGCTGGCCGGCGCGCGACAAGCCTTTTTCTCGCATTGCGGCGAGCGCACTCGACGCGGCAAGAACGGGACATGTTACCCCGGCCGAAGCTCGCAACGCTTTTGCTGACGCAGCCTTGGAAGCACACCTATTGGTTTCCCGTCAGGCCAAACACTGAGCAGGGCCTGCAGCAGATCAAGCTCAAGACTTTCGCACTCGCCGGCTGGCGCCTGTGACAGCTATTGTCGATCTTGTCGGTGAGGCGCTGCACATCCTTGCGGAGCGTTTCTGGCGCCAAATAACCCAGAAGCTGCTAAGCTCGCTCGGCGGCCGCAATGAAGCCCGACTCCTTGTGGGCGCTGTCCACAGACGGATTATTCAATTGTTCGATCAAGACGTCCTGCGTTGCGCAACCTCAACAGCAGGAGCGCCGCACTTCCCGTGTAATCAGTCGTGGCTCGTTGCGAGATTGGCATTTCAGCCCAAGCGGCAAGCGCACTAATGCATTCTGACGCAACCGTATCGTTGATGGTGGTGCATTTGATTTTGCCGCACTTCATCGCAGCAGCGACTACGCTTCCGATCTCGCCATAGGCGATGGCCGCAATCCGTTCGATGCTGGCATCATCGAAAACCCGAACATCGAATAGGAGAACGCCGCCCGTCCTTGCTGCAACACTCGAAATCCGATCGGAAAACGGAGGTTGCAGACCGACAATGGGGACGAACGTGTCCTCCAGCAACGCCAGTTCCACATGCTCCGCTATCATACGGTCAGAATGCGGCGATCAATGCATTCCGCAACGGGGACACAAGTCTGAACTCACAACAAAAATGTCCATTAGGGGCTGGGTTCATGCGCCGGAAGCTTCGCCGCCCCAATGATCCGCTCCTGCGGCAGCGCCGGATCGGCGAGCGCAGTGTTCTCGCGCGCGGTGCGGCGAAACAGAATTTTTTGCTGCATCATTATGCCGATCTGGCGAAAGCTGGCAGTCAGGGCGAGGTCGACCCATGCATACGCGGCCACGTTCCGGCACTGCAGGCGCTGCAACAGTTTGGCGATTTTGCCAGAGCCAGAGGAACGACGATGCCGATCATCTCGCCCGGCTGCACCTCGGACGAACTCGCTAAGCATCTCGCGTTCGCCCCGACGCAGCCGACCTTTGCGCTCACGCTAAACGCCGCCAAAAGTGTGTAGCGATCGTTTGATACGTCCAACCTTATGCTGTCGGGCGCGGGCCGGCAAGGCGAGCGAGCGCCGAACCCGCTTCGTCATCTGGAAATCTACTTTGCCTCCTCGGCACCCGGCCTGTGGAAGAATGATTGGATTTCGTCCATGTCGACACTGTCATCACCGTTCTCGTCGACGGCGTTGAATATGCGTCCTATGAAATCCTGAACCTCGGTCCGCGAAAGCGTGCCGTCGCCGTCGGCGTCAATTATGGCGAATATCATTCGCATGGCTGCGCCGTGCATCATCCCGGCTTCCATACTGCGCTCCCCCATCATCCGGCCCCCTTCAGGCGGGCCCATTCTGTAGTTGCGATGCCAGTGGTCGCCGCCGCGCTGTTCTGGTCGCGGACCCCGATCTTCACGCATTCTTTCTTGTATCATCTCGCTCATCATCTTTCGCATCATTTCACGCATCGACTCTTGGCTCTGTCCACTTGTCACAGTTGGCTGTTGCTGTTCCTGTGTTGGTGCGGTGGGCGCAGGTGCGGCGTTGGTCTGGGCGAGCGCAGGCGAGGCAAATATCGCCAGCACCACTGTAGCAACGGCTGTGGTTTTGCTCATCGCTTTCTCCTTGAATTGAGCTGGTACCTCGAAGTTTCGGCATTCGGAACAAACCCGCTGCTCACTCTTGGGTTCCCACCAGGGTGTGACGCCGCTGGTGGTCTGCCGACAGTTGTGCAAATTCGCTGAGAGAGGATCCAAGGCAAAGCAAATGGGTTGGCGTCTCCGTCCAAACAGGGCTGAAGAATGCATGTTGAACAAGGCTGATCGCGGCTGGTTTTGCGGCCGAAGAACGAACCCGGAGAGTGACTGCGTGCCTGCCGAAGGCATTGATCTTTCTGCCGTTGGATGGCGGGCCCAGAGTGGAAACCGAGGCAATAGCCGTGCGTTAAAGGTGCACATCTCGAAAGTCTCGTCTCGAGCATAGGTCAAGTCAAAGTGCCCAGGTCGGCGTCACGCAAGACAATCAAAGGGTTGGACGCTCGCGGCGCAAAGCCAGCTGCTCGTGACAGGACCACCTTGGCGCGGCCCGCAAGCGTCCAGAATTTTCCCGCGTCGAAATAGCGGGTGATTTCCGCCGCTGTTGCGAGCTCGTTTCCGACCCGCGCTAGTAGCGCAGACCAGTAAGCCGGCCGAGGTCCAGGAGGCATCTGTGCGCCTGATCGTCACGGACAAGAAGCACTTTGGCGCGCGGCTGCTCAAAGCAACCGGTTCGGCAGACCATCTCAAGCAGCTGACTGCATTTGCGTCCGCCAATGGCTTTATCCTAAAGGCCGACGGGCTCTACCGCCGCCGAAAGCTTATTGCGTCAGCGACAGAGGCAGAGATCTACGAGGCGTTGGGCTTGCAGTTCGTTGAACATCTCCACGGCACTCGGTTGAGCCCGCCGGCGACCGAGGCTCGGCCATGTCTGGCAGAATTCGTCAAGCGCACCTAATTGGGGATCCTAGCCCGGCAAGCCTTAGACACAGTTCAGAAACATACCAGAAAAACTCCAGAAATCATTCAGGCGTACACTTGGCTAGAGAGGGTCTTCATCGGCTGCAGCAATGCAGCACTTGTTCGGATTGGCGACAAGCGATGCAAAGGTTCTCGATCAGCTTCATGGGTCCGTTGGTCGGCATTTTGCTCGTCACCGGCCTGGCTGAAGCTGGCGAGGCAAAGGTTGCGACGACCCGGACTGAGCGCTGCGCCAATCTCAGCCGCCAAGTTGACGAAGCCCTCGAAACTCATGCCGCGGCAATGCAGGTCGCCGCGGCGAAAGCACTGCAAAAAAAGGGGAAGCGGTTCTGCGCCAACAAGAAGGAGGCGCAGGGAATCCGGACGTTCGCGAAAGCTCTCAAGCTGCTTGGCGTGGCACCGATCGATCCCGATGCAGTGACACCCAAAACCGACCTGCATAGCAAGGAGAAAAAGTCATGAAAAAGTCCCTCCTCTCCGCCCTCAGCCTCGCTGTTGCCCTGGCTTTCACGATGCCGGCGCCCGGCAATACCGCCGCAACCAAGACGACCGCTCCCGCTGCTTCGACCGACACGACCACGACGCCGGCCACAACAACGGCTAAGAAGCCACACCAGAAGGAGGTAATGAACAAGAAGGCTTGCAAACCGACCAAGACGCACAAGTGCCCGGTGAAGCACAGGAAGCATAGGAAGCACGCTGCGAAGGCTGCAGCGCCCACAACGGCAGCGCCCAAGACAAGCTATTAACCCCACCATCTTATGGGAAGGCCGTTCTATTTGTGGGGACGGCCTTTTCTGGATCTTCTCTCGAGAAGGCCGGGCGTGGTCGCGGTCGGGAATCAACGATCGTGAGGATGGCAAGTGCTGGTCTCCAAGCCGCGGCTCCGGCCCGCCGGTCAGCGGCTGGTCGGCGAGCAGTGTATCCGGGTGATCGGCGTTTCAGGGACCCGGACGCGATAGCGCCTGGTCGAGACAGTGGATTGCAGGCAGGTCAGCGTCTCGCAGTCACCGAGCCACCGGCAGTCTCATCGTGATGCCTCCATAGCGGCCTTCTCGATGAGCCGCGCTACGGGTTCAGGGTGCGATACCATCACTACATGCGAGGCACCCTTAATGACCGCAGTATCCCGAGAGTGGGCCCGAGCAGCCATGAAAGCCAAGGCCGCCGCCGGTATGTTCTTGTCGCCGTCTCCGTAGATGAACCAAGTCGGAAGCTTCTTCCACGCTGCTTCTGTTTGGATTTCGTTCAGCGCAGCTTCTGCAATAGGCCTCTGCCCCGCGGCCATCAGCCTGGCTTCGGCTTCGGGGACGTCGGCGGCGAACTGATCGCGGAATTTCTCCTGCTGGATGTAGAGATCTTTGCCTCCACTTGACAGGGTGATCGCCGGCGCGAGGGTCGGCCCGAGCGTGCTGCCGGGAAATTTGCCGGCGAGTTGCGCGGCGGTCTCGCCCGCATCCGGCGCGAAGGCCGCGACATAGACCAGCGCCTTGACGTTCGCATGGCCTTCGGCCGCGTCGCTGATAACCGAGCCGCCGTAGGAATGGCCAACGAGGACGACAGGCGATTTGATAGAACTAAGGATGTCGGCGACGTAGCCAGCGTCACTTTTGACGCCACGCAGCGGATTGGCGACAGCTACGACGGGATAGCCATCCTTCTCCAGGATCTTGACGACGCCGTTCCAGCTCGACGAATCCGCGAACGCGCCGTGAACCAAAATGACGGTGGGTTTGTTGGCCTCCGCATATGCATTGCCAAACAAGGCGGTGGCGACTGCCAAGGCTGCAAATAGTATCTTCATCTGACATGTCCTTCATGGTTGATGGAATCGGCCGACTGCTCTGGCCGTTCAGGCGATGGGAAGACCAGATTTCTCTGACAATGGCGTCAGGCCCTGTTTCCTGCGAGAGATCCATGGATCGGGTCCTGGGTTACGGCGCGAGGCGCGTGAAGACATAGTCGCGCCCCCGAACGCGCGCCTCATGGCAAGCGAAGCAGGTCTGGTGCTGAGCCTCGTCGACCGGTTTGCCGTCGACGAACCTGCCGAAGCCCCATCCGCCCGTGGCCGCATATTTCTTCGAATCCTTGACCATGACTTGGACGGTCGTCGCTGCCCCGGGAACAGAAGCGGGCTCAAATTCGGGCGATTGCGCCCGCTTCCATGCCAGCTTGACGAGAACAGTGCCGTCCGGGAACGGCAGCGTGCCAGCACGATAGGCTTCGATTGCAATCGAATTGCCGACGACTGCACGAAGCTCATTCAGCGGGTCCGCTTCCAACGCCGGGGCGACCAGTTCCCATCTCCGGTAGCCGGCGGGGATCATCACGCCGTAGATCGGGGACGCGTTGGTCGGGTCCGAACCTGCACTGGCTTCACGCGTAGCACACGCCTCTGCAGCCAATATCGCTGCCAGCCCGGCCAATGCGATGCCAAAGCGTCTCATCGCGATCTTCCTTCTGCCGAGCGCTCAGAGCCGCTCGACGTCGATGACCGCCTGAGCGAAAGCTTGAGGAGCCTCCTGCGGCAGGTCGTGGCCGATGCCGCCCGTGATCAGCCGGTGCTCGTATTTGCCGGAAAATCTCCTGGCGTAGGCGCCGGGAGCTGGATGCGGCGCGCCATTGGCATCGCCTTCCATTGTGATCGTGGGAACGCCGATCGTCGGAAAGGTGGCGAGCTTCTTCTCCAGCTCGTCGTATTTGGATTCGCCTTCGGCCAAGCCGAGACGCCACCGATAATTGTGGATGACAATGTCGACATGGTCCGGATTGGCGAAGGCTGTCGCGCTGCGTGCGAAAGTGGGGTCGTCGAATTTCCATTGCGGCGAGGCGAGCCGCCAGATGAGCTTGGCGAAGTCGGCAGCGTTTTTCGTGTAGCCTGCACGGCCACGTTCGGTGGCGAAATAGAACTGGTACCACCATTGAAACTCGGCCTCCGGTGGTAGCGGCGCCATGTTGGCCGCCGGGCTGCCGATCAGATATCCACTGACAGACACCATGGCCTTGCAGCGCTCCGGCCAGAGCGCGGCGATTATGTTGGCGGTGCGCGCGCCCCAGTCGTAGCCCGCAAGGACAGCCTTCCGAATGCCGAGGGCATCCAGCAAGGCGACGACATCGACGGCGAGCGCCGCTTGCTGGCCGTTTCGGGCGGTGGCGTTCGATAGAAAGCGCGTCGTACCGTAACCGCGCAGATAGGGCACGATCACGCGGTATCCCGCATCCGCGAGCAGCGGCGCGACGTCGACATAGCTGTAGATGTCATAGGGCCAGCCGTGCAGAAGGATGACCGGCGGACCGTCCGAAGGGCCGTCCTCGGCATATCCAACGTTCAGCAGGCCCGCCTCGATTTGCTTTAGCGATGCAAATGAAGTCCGCGGCTTCATGGAGCCTGAGGCGATGGTTTCCGGATCGCCGCCTTGTGCACTCGCACCACTGATCGAGCCGAGTTGAGCAGCCGCCAAGGTCGCGGCGGCGATGCCGAACAGGCGCCGGCGGGGATGGTCGATTTCTTCCGGAGTTCTAATTGCGTTCATTGGTGCACTGCCTTGCTATAAGGTTTGGCCGGAGCCGGCGGACGGGTCGGATGGGGCTAGATCAGATTGATTTCGACATGGATGTTGCCTCGCGTGGCCTTCGAGTAGGGACAGGTCTGATGGGCTGCATCGATGATCGCTTGCGCGACGTTGCGGTCGAGAGTTGGAAGGCTGACGTGGAGGCGCGCGCTGAGGAAGTAGGCACCTTCGTCGGCATTCAGGTCCACTTCCGCCTCGATTGCCGTGCCGGCAGGCAGCGCGACGTTCATCTTGCGGGCGGCGATCGCCATCGCCCCCTCGAAGCAGGCCGACCAGCCGGCTGCAAACAACTGTTCCGGATTGGTGCCGCTGCCCTGACCTCCGGGTGTCGAGAGCCGGATATCCAGCTTCCCATCGGAGCTGCGGGATGCTCCGTCCCGACCGCCAGTAGTGCGGACTTTGCCAGTGTAGAGCCGTTTGGCCTGTGCGGTCATGTCATCTTTCCTTCCTCGAGATTGAACGCCGATCAGCGCCTGTCTGAAGGCAACCGAATGGAGGGCACGACCAGATGAAGCGCCTCGCTATCTACGGACGCGCCTGCTCTCATGGGAAGCAGGGAGAGGGTGCCCGCAGCCGCCAAACCCGCAAGCAGGTGACGCCGCGCGAGGAATAAACGTAGGCCGGACACAATCCTGCTCCCTGGGTCGATAGAAGGCTTTCGTGCTTCGACACATAGAGAGAGGTCGCCCGGCTGACCCGTTATGCGTTATGATGAGTTGTTAGTGCTCGCCAGCAGCAGCATGTCTTAGAGCTGAGTTACCGTTGTGTCCCGCCGCGGATCGTCGCTCGGCGCGACGACTCTGTCCTGAGGGAAAGGGCCTTTTTGCGAGCTAGAATCTTCCCTCAGTCAGGCGAAGGATGACTGCATGATCCGGTCAGAGCCGCGGACCAGCGACATGATTTCGTTTGGTCCTTTCACTCTGGTTGCCAACGAACGCCTCCTCCTGCGCAATGGCGTGCAGGTTGATCTAGGCGCACGCGCCTTCGATATCCTGACAACTTTAGCTGCCCGCCCAAACGAGGTCGTCTCCAAAAAGGATCTGCTGGCTCGTGTCTGGCCCGATGTCACCGTGGAGGAAGGGAGCCTGCGGTTTCACATGGCCAACCTGCGAAAAGCGTTGAGCGACGGTAAGGACGGCGCGCGCTACATCGCTACCCTGGCCGGACGGGGCTACTGCTTTGTGGCATCGATCTCGCGATCGGAAAGTCGGAACAATGTGCCCACCGAGGCCGCTCCCAGCTATCCACTCGCCAATCTGCCGGGCCGGCTCACCCGAATAGTGGGCCGTGCCGATGACGCTGTCGTGCTTTCAACCCAGCTCATTGCCAAGCGTTTCGTCACAATCGCCGGCACGGGCGGGGTCGGCAAAACCACTGTCGCGGTGGCAGTGGGACATGATCTGATCGAGGTCTTTGCCGGCGCCGTACATTTCGTCGATCTAGGCGCGCTCAGCGATCCCACCCTAGTTGCAACAACAGTGTCCTCGACGCTTGGGCTGTCACCGCTGTCCGACGACGTTATCTCCGAACTGATCGCCTATCTCGCTGGGCGGCGAACCCTCCTGATCCTGGATACCTGCGAGCATGTCATTGACGCGGTTGCAGACCTGGCAACCCGCATCTTCGCCACGACACTGCAGACACACATCCTGGCGACGAGCCGAGAGCCGCTTCTTGTCGAAGGAGAACACGTCTACAAGCTGGCGCCGCTAGCCTGCCCGCCGAATGATTCAGAGCTCACGGTGTCCGCTGTCCAGGGTTTCCCCGCGTCCCAGTTGTTCGTGGAGCGCGCCGCGGCGAGCGGAGTTCGCCTCGAGCTCGACGACGCAGATGCCAAGATCGTGGCGGACATCTGCCGGAAGCTTGACGGCGTGCCACTCGCGATCGAGCTGGCGGCTGGACGGGTTGCAAGCTACGGCCTTCAAAAGACCGCGACCCTTCTCGACGAAAGGCTGACGCTGCTATGGCCCGGGCAGCGCAGCGCCCCGCCGCGCCAGAAGACCCTCCAGGCCACTTTGGACTGGAGCGTCGGGCTTCTGTCCGAGTTCGAGCGGCTGGTGCTCCGCCGGCTTGCCGTATTCGTCGGCCACTTTTCGATCGAAGCCGCCTTGGCGATCGTGACAAGCCGTGCCGTCGACGAGACGCTGGTGTTTGGTGCCATCGACAGCCTTGTCTCCAAATCGATGGTCGCGGCAAGACCGGCCGGCGCAACAATGCGTTATCGGCTGCTCGATACGACACGTGTCTATGCCCTCCAGTTCGATTCTCGGGATGCGGAACTCACAGAGCTCGCTGCCCGCCACGCCACCTACTATTTGCGATGGCTGGAGGAGGCTGGAAGCGAGTGGCCAACCCTGTCGAGCGCGGCGCAACGGGCTCTTCACCTCGCCAGCCTTGCCAATGTACGAGCGGCCTTGGAATGGTGCTTCGGGCCTGGCGGAAACACTCCGCTCGGCATTCAACTTGCCACGGCCGCAGCTCCGGTCTTCCTGGCGATGTCCTTGCTCACCGAATGCCACCGCTGGGCTGCTCAGGCTATTCTCGCTCTGGACAACGGCACGCATGATGGGCCTGACAAGATGCGTCTTCTGGCGGCATTGGGCGTGTCCCTGATGTTCACGCGCGGAGGACAGGACGCCGCGCGTGTAGCATTGAACAGAAGCCTCGCCATCGCCGAGGAGCGAGACGATGCGCTCGATCAGCTCCAGGTTTTAGGCCCATTACAGATGTTCCACCTGCGCACAGGAGGATTCAGAACGGCACTCAGCTATGCCGAGCGCTGTTCCATCATCGCCGTCACTATCGCGGATTCCGTCTCCACGACATTGGCCCATTCTTTGATGGGGATATCGCTCCATCTGAACGGAGAGCATGACCGTGCGCGGACTGCGCTCGAAGAGGCGCTGCGGTACGGGCCGCGTTCCGAGCAGACCACGACGAACTATCTCGGCTTCGACGGCAGAATTCTCGCCGGCGCAATCCTGGCCAGGACACTCTGGCTGCAAGGCCATCCGGATCGCGCGGCTGAGCGTGCACTGTTGACAGTCAAGGACGCGGAAGCCCTAGGCCAACCCCTAACTCTGTCCATCGCGCTCGTCTGGGCTGTTTCCGTGTTCGTTTGGGTCGGGGATCTTGACCGCGCGGAGGAGCACATTAATCGCCTTTTCTCCTGCGCCGAGCTGCACTCTCTCGGGCCTTACCTCACGGTGGGGCGTGGCTTCCGAGGAGAACTCGCCATTCGTCGAGGCGATCCGGCAAGTGGGGTTCGGAGCCTTCAACGCGCTCTCCAGGACCTTCACGCAGCCCCATACGAACTGCTCACAACGCCGCTCAGCATTGCGCTTGTTCAGGGCCTCGCCGCGACGGGCCAGTTCGACGATGCGCTCGCACTGATCAACGAGAGAATTCGATCGGTCGAGACTAATGGGGATCTTTGTTACATGCCGGAATTGCTGCGCGTGAAGGGAAACCTTGTCCGCGTAACGAAGCCCGGTGCCGATGACGAGGCGGAATTGTATCTCCGGCGGTCGCTCGAAATGAGCCGCGGTCATGGTGCGCGGGGATGGGAGCTGCGCACCGCGATCGACCTGGCTATCCTTTTGGCCGCTCGCAGCCAACACGAAAGCGGCCGAGCTCTCCTCCAGCCGCTGTTCGAGCGTTTCGTGGAGGGCACGGATACGGCTGATCTGAGATCTGCCGCACGCCTGCTGACGACGCTGCACTAGCCACTGAAGAAGGGAGCTGCACCTGCCGTCGCCGTGGTGGATGCCACGGGCGGCTTGGGCACCCAGCGCCCCGTCCATCTCGGCCTCGAGCACCTCCTGCATCACCGCCCGGATCACCTCGTGCAATCCATCCGGGTTCGAAAGCAGAATGTCTTTGACGGCTGACGGCGGCTATGGCTTATCTTCAGTCTTGGTCATGGTCGCGTTCCTTCGCGGGAATCGGTGACGTGAACAATCACCAGCCTGCCATGACCGCCCTCTCGCAGCCAATTTGCAGAACTCTCGAACCCTCGGCACACTACCTTCAATGAGGGGCCCATGGGCGAGCTTGCCGTGAAAGAAGCCGCTGTCGCCCCGTTGTATTGTGGTCTTCCGGTGCCCAACCAGGTCGCACCGTGGAACAGGAGAACCTGCCCACGGCCTTAAGTCCAATTTCTGCAGCTTCGCATGCGACCGCGCTGCTCACGGGGGCTATCGTCGAACGTTCTTGCAGCGGGTCTGCGTACCGAGCCCCAGTGAGGGGCTGCGTTGACTGACGGACAACTCCGTTAGTCCATCAAAAGCACGAGGGCAGGATGCAGCTTCTTCAGATTCGGCAATGATTTCGATTGCCAGGGAATGTCGGATGTTCCACGCACGACAAGTCGAACGTCGGGATGCTTGCGCACCTCGATGGTAAATTTGGCCAGCAGATTGATGCCGGAAGAGTTGAGAAAGTGCAGGTCCTTTAGATTGATCGTAATGGAAGAGGGATTTGAGGCAAAAACGCTGTTCGCCAAAGCCGCGATCGGCGCACCGGCCTCTGAACTGGCAAGCCGCATTGTGCCGTCAAAAAAAATATCGCTTCCTTCAATCCATACGCGGTAATCGTCCGTCTTGATTTCCATAGCCTGGCTTCGTTTCATCTAGTTGTGAGCCTGCGAGATAGGAATGGAGGCATATGTCTCCAGGCAAATCCGATCGCTTTCGTCGGCGGAGCTGAAAATCCAAGCCAGTTGTGCGCTATAATCGCTCATCAACGTCAGCAATCCGAGACCAGAGCCTCCCGCGTCGGGGTTTGCAGCATTCGATTCAATTCGCTGTATCAGCAGATCTGCGGGATCGCCAGCCGTGATGTCTGCCAGGAGACTTTGGAACTGAGACGCGTTTTCAGCGTCGACATCATTCGACACTTTGAGCTTGAAGCAGTCCGAATCCATCGACGCCTCGATCACGACTTCCCCCGGTGCGCGAAACTTCACGGCATTTTCGACGAGTTCGTTGGTCAGATATCCGATGCTGTGCCGCATTTCCCTGTAGTCGTTGCGGGACGACTGAAAGCGCAGTGCGAAAAGATCGGCGATGAAGTCCGAGGTCGTAGCACAATGACGCCAACTCAAGTCGAGAGGTCCGTCGAACAGCCGCACCCGACTGACTCTCTCCTTCATGCCGATTGCAATGTCAGGGGTACCGAACAGCGCTGTCATTCTAGATGTGCCTTATGATCACGAGGGTGATGTCGTCGTGGATCTTCTGAATGCCGATATGGGCCATCAGATCCTCGATGATCCCGGTCTTGATTTCCTCGGCGCTCCTGCCATGACGCTTTTGCACGCTCTGGCAGAGGCGCTCGAAACCGAACAGTCTTCTGTCTTCGTCTTCCGCCTCGGTCACACCGTCGGTGTGCAACACGATTACATCACCGCTCCCGAACACGATTTCACGCGTATCGATGAAGTGCGAGATGTCATTCTCCAGGCCGACCGGCAGGCCCAGATCAAGCGTATCGATACGTTCAACGCCCCCATCCGCGCGCACGAGGAGAACGTCCTCATGCTGGCCGGACAGCGTTACCCGACCATCCTCGAAGTCGAGAAAGGCCAGCGAGAGATGCTTGTCGGTGTTCGTCCGCTCGATGTTCTTGTAAATTGCTCTGTTAAGCCGAACCAGAAACTGGTGCGGATCTCCTTCGTTGGTCTCCTGCAACGCGCGTGCGACGGATTGGACCATCAGCATCAGCACGCCGCTTTCGAGCCCATGACCCGTCACGTCGCCGATGCCGATCTTGACCCGTGATCCGTTCTGCAGGACGTCGTAGTAGTCCCCGCCGACTTCGTCGGCCGGCCGCATATAGGCAGCGATCTCCAGCCCCGGGATCGATTCTAGTTCGAATGGCTTTGGCAGGACCATCATCTGGATCTGCTTGGCAACCGCGAGTTCCGCGCCGAGCCGGACGTTCTCGTCCCGCAGCTTTTCGTTGAGTGCGGATATCTCCTGATTTGCGTCAGCAAGCTCCTTGGTTCGTTCGTCGACAAGTTGCTCGAGGTTTTCCGTGTGAAAGCTGATCTGCTCGGCCATGCGGTTGAAAGCGGTGCCGACCGCTCCGACCTCGTCGCGCGTCGGAATGCTGACGCGCACCGAATAGTCCTTGGACTGGAGCTGCTGGGCGGCACTGGCAAGCGCCCTGAGCCCCCCGGTGATCCGCTTCGAAATTCCGAGCACGGCTGCAAAGACAATCAGAAGCGAAACGGCGATCGCGCCGATCTGAAAGAGCAGGATGCGATTGGTTGCGCGGGAAATACTATCCTGTGCGGCAAACAGGGATGCATAGATCTCCCGTTCGGGAACGACGATCCCGACCGACATGGCCTCGGACTTGATCGGTCCCGAGCTCCACAGATTGGTCGGTTTCAATCTCTTGAGGACAACGATATAGGGTACGCGTTCGCCCTTGTCGTCGAGCATGATGTGCTGAATGACGCCGTCATTGTTCTGGTCGAGCGGCAGCGACGCGATGGCCGGCTGCGTACTTCCCCGCAGGGATCTCTCCAGACCGGTGACGCCCTTGGTGCCCGCATCGCTCGATTTAGTCAGGCCGATGATCGCCTCGCCCGACGAATTGATCGCCACCACGTTGCCGGTCGACATTGTGAGGAAGCCGAAACCGGTTTCAGCGATCTTCACACGCTCGACGACTGCCGCGAGCTGATCGAGAGTGATGTCTGCGCCTGCCGTACCGGCAACACCCGAGCGATCGCGCGTCCACAGCGGTTGGAAAAAGCTGACGATCAGCTTTCCAGTGATAGCATCGGTATAAGGCGCTGTCTGAGTGATATCATCAGGGACCGGACGTGAAGCCGGATCCCTGGCCCATTGCTGCCATGACCCATAGATCCCCGGAAAGAAGAACTCCCAGAACTCCGCCTTGTTGTGGCCGGGATAGAGCCGGTCGAAGGTCTGCGCCTGGTCCGTGTACGGTACCGTCCTGAAGATCGGCCGTTCTTTCGGACCAATATAGTACATCTGCAGCTTGGACGATCCGCTGGCCATGAGGGTTGGCGCGACGAGATCGATCACGGTGCTGTCTTCTATCTCCCGCTGAACGCTGGGCAGCGGCCTGTGATCGGCGCCCAGCAAATAGCCCCAGACGCTTACCACGGAAGGCGCTCCCGGCAGATTCTGGGCCCAATCGCCCTTTGCGTCGTAGACGACCTTCACGGAAGCTGGCGCCTGCTGCGCAAGCGTCGCTCCGACCTGTTGCTGCCTTTGCGGATCGTCGATCTGGGCCTGCAGCACGCCGGCCAGCGCCTTGACGTCCCCATGAACCCGATCGAGCAGCAGGTCGACACTCGACGCCGTGGATTGGGCATAGGAACGAATGTATTCCTGGTTTGCGGTCGTCAGGCCCTCACCGACTTCCGATGTAGCGTCGCGCGACAGCTTTTGGACGTTCCAAAGAGCCAGACCACCGCTCATCAGCAGGTCGAACAGCACCGCACCGCCAACGACCAGTACGAATTTCGCCCGAAAGGAACGCAGGCCGAAGCGCGGAGCATGCTCATTGTCGGCTTTCATTGCGGTCTTCGCCCCGATGCGACCCAGATCGGCCAACCGGCATACCCCTTGGGGTGGAGCGCTGCGAAAATATGGTCCTGGAAGCCCTGCCGGAACCGTGCGACAAACTCCGGACCGTCACCGCGTCTGGCCGCCATGTCGCCTGCATAGACATCCCCCCAGGCTGC
Source organism: Mesorhizobium sp. ORS 3324 (assembly GCA_000824825.2). Classification (GTDB taxonomy): domain Bacteria; phylum Pseudomonadota; class Alphaproteobacteria; order Rhizobiales; family Rhizobiaceae; genus Mesorhizobium. Next base: position 42,031 of record LM655209.1, on the reverse strand, counting down.
AATGACATCGGCGAAATCCTGCGGATCGCCGTCCAGATTGGTGACCATGAAGGTCTCGACACGTATGTCTTCGAATCCGGCCTCGACCAGGTATCGCCGGCTCTTCGGCCCAAGCTCGACGTCCATTTCGAAATGCGCGAACAGCTTCGCCACCTCATCATAGGTCCACCGAATCCTTTCGGCGCGCGGCTCGCCAAGGCAATGCGAATTCTTCTCGTTGGTGATGTAGACCCGCCCTCCCGGTTTGCAGATGCGATAGAGTTCCTTGAGGATGAGTTCAGGTCGGTTGAAGATTTGAAGGGAATGTCGGCAGGTGACCAAGTCAAACTGCGCTTCCTCGAGCAACATTTCCGAGGCATCCCCATAGGTATATTCGATGCCCCGGATATCAAACTCCCGCATCACCCGTCGAGCGTAGTTGAGGCTGGTCATGGAGTGGTCGAGGGCGACGATCCGCGATGGCTGGAACTCCTTCTGCACGAGCACGGCGAAATCACCGATCCCGCAACAGATGTCGGCCATAACGATCCCGGGCCTCATGCCATGTCGCGGCAAGATTTCGCGCTCATGGCGCCAGGTCATCTTTGTCTGCGTGCGCAGGATTGGAACGAAGCCGCCTTCCTCTAGGAAGCCCTGCCCGGGATAGAATGCGCTGTCATACTCCTGGACAGTGATGTTCGGTTCGATCCCGCTCAAGCGGCCGAATTTTCGTGACGTCCATCCGACGACGCTTGACGTGATGACGACGAATTTAAGGTCGGGTCGAGCGCGGCAGGCATCGATGATGATCCTCGAAAAGGCGTGAAAGGCGGCGTTGTTCATCTGCGTCAGGCGTCTGACATTGACGTAGAGCACGCCGCGCACACGCTCGATCGCATCGCGCAGCAATGCTATGCTGGGTCCAAGCTCATCAATCGCCTGGGGGCGGACTACCCCCGATATAGAGAATTCCTGATTGTTCGCGTCGTAGCGCGCCTTGAAACGCGGAAGGAGATCGTAAGGGCTCACCTCTATTGGCCCTCAAGCGGAAGATCCACGACAAGCTTGATCGCATTATCGTCGGCTTCTTCTACGCTGAGTATCGCACCGTAGTCGACAGCCAGTTCCAGGAGCACAACCTCTCGGCTGGGCGCGAGATCTCCAGACACCGAGTTAAGGTATCGCCCCCTGGCCTCGGACCCTGCGACTTGCGCCACGGCCTCTTCGTAGAACTGGCGCTCCTCCGGCACGCAAGGAAAAGTCAGCTCAATCCTATCCGTCGCGCCATGGCGGGACACCCTGCATGCCAGTTCGCCGTCGGCATGGCGGGTGCGAAAGGCGACTTCCAACAATTCGTTGAAGGCAGAGGAAAAGAGATTTGAATGCCGGACCGAGTCCGACCTGTTTTGGCTGATCATCCGGGCCACGTACGTCGAGACATAATCGCAGTGTCTCCAAGCGGAGACAAACGCTTTGATTTCCATGTCAATCTGGATCATGGGCTCAAACGACGGCTCGCGGGCCAGGTCATGATGAACAGATCCCATCGGCATCCTCCCTTGTTCGATCAGTACTTGAGCCCCGCAGGGGCGATGGCCTCCGAGGCGGAAGATTTCACCGCCCCGTGATGATCTAGTCCCTCGCTGGCTCGACGAATTGCGTGATATCTGCCTCGATCGATTCCACCACTCTCCACTTCACAAAGGATGCAAGGCGCTAGACCGCCCGATTTGATTCCTCCATCGCTCGTACCACCCTCGGTAGGGACCGCCTGATGAAATCGCCAATTGCCTCGATTCCGAGCGGCCGTCCCAGGAAATTTCCCTGCAGGCAATCGCAGTTTTCCTTGATCAGCCACCGTGCCTGCGCCGACGTCTCGACGCCCTCGGCAGTTACGCTCATTCCCAGGCCATGCGCCAGATTTATGATTGATCGCACGATCGTTTGCCCTTTGGAATCAGTCTCTAGGTCAGCAATAAAGTACTGGTCGATCTTCAACGTGTCGAAGGGGAAATTCTTAAGATAGCTTAAAGACGAATAATGCGTTCCAAAATCGTCGAGCGAAATGCGTATTCCCAATACATTGAGAGTGTTTAAGATGTCGATATTGTCGACCGTCTTCTCAAGAAGAACCGTCTCGGTTATCTCAAGCTCAAGTCGTTCGGCCCGAATTCCAACTTCGTCGATAATCTCAGCGACTGTGTCTGTCAGCGAACCGCTAAGGAACTGAGCCGGCGACAGGTTCACTGCCACCGTCAGCGAAGGAGGCCACGTCAATGCCTGGCGACAGGCTTCCTCGAGCACCCATCGTCCAATTTCGTCCATCAGGCCATCGGCTTCGGCGATCGGGATGAACACGCCGGGCGGAATGATCCCGACCTCGGGGTGTCGCCACCGCAGCAGCGCCTCGAAACCGATCACCGACGAGGGAGGCCGAATGAGCGGTTGGTACTCCAGATAAAGTTCGCCGCGCTGCAGCGCTGTTCGAAGGCTGCGCCTCAGATTCTCGCGTTGCTCGAGCAAGAGCAGCATCGCACGGTTGAAGATTCGAGCGCAGCCGCGTCCATCTGTCTTGGCTGCGTAAAGGGCAATGTCGGCTGCCTTCATCAGTTGCTCGCCATCGGTCCCATGTTCCGGCGCGAACGCAATTCCGATACTGCAGCCGACGAACACGGGAATGTCATTGATGACGAACGGCTGCTTGAACGCATCAACGAGCGATCCGGCAAGGCGCTCAGCTGCCGCGGGCTGCTCATTTCCCAATTGGATGACGGCGAACTCATCGCCGGCATATCGGTACGCGGATTCGCCGTCCCGCAGCGCGTCGCGGATACGACCTGCCGCGAGTTGAAGAAGCGTGTCGCCCGCGCCATGGCCCAGCGTGTCGTTGACCGCTTTGAAATCATCAAGGTCGATTTGCAGCAGCGCGGCTTTCGGCCTTGTTTCGCCAATGGCCGCCAATGCCTGCTGTAGTCGCTCGCCGAACCGTCGCCGATTCTGCAGGCCGGTCAGCACGTCGTGCGTCGCCTGATGAAGCAGAATTACACGCTCCTGCTCCTCCGTGGCGCTCCGCCCCACGTGCTGCCTCGATTCGATGATGCCCACACCGTTTGAAGTCGCGAAGACGAAAACAGACTGAGGCGCATCGCGCTTTGATCGCGGCAATTCGATGCGTGCCGCGGATCCACCCTGGAACACTCGAAGAAATTCGTCGCGGCACCTGGAATCGAGGAAGCTCGGATAGACCTGCCAAATGGCAGCACCCGGCGTCACCGCGCCTCCATACACGTCTTTGAGCCGGGTTGCGTAGTGCGTCAGGCGGAAGTCGCGATCATAGAACGACACGAGGTCCGCGGTGTTCGACAAGAAGTCGGCGAGAAGCGCTTCAGCGTTATCTGGAGCGTCAGAGGTAGTCCCCTTACTCTCCCTGCCGACACCGGATGCCTTTGGATGCAAGTGCCACCTCCGTAGGCGGTGCCAATATGCTTCCCCCAGTTTAGAAATAGCATAGCTACCAAGCTTGGCAAACTTTCAACTTGCCTTCTTAACAAGCTCCGTGTGCGGGACTGTCGCAATGCATGACCTGCCGTGACCGGCGGCCGTTTATCCATACTATGAAGATTAATTCAGTTTAACTAAATTAGCGATTTCAGGAAATCGCCGCAGGGCATCGGCCGTGGTTCGGACTATTACGGCGAACGAAACGGTGCGGACCGGTAACAGAGCCTTGAGCGCTCGTTCGATACGCTCTGCCATGATTTCGGACCCTCTTCTTTACTGGCACCCGATTGATCTTGATCGATACCGGCCGACGTATGCGCAAGCTGACGGCCTTGCGATCAGTCGGCAAAATGCCTCGATGTCGAGCATGCCGCGGTCGGCGCCGTTCTCGCACTTCATCCGACAGGCGAGCGAGTCCACGTCGACATACCGAAGATCTGGATCAGGTCCGACGGATGATAATTGTGCTGCCGCTTGCAATAGCGGCAGCGCACCCGCACCAGGCGCAAGGTCGAGGCCGAGCTGGCAACCGCCGGGGCGATGCTGCGCTCGGGAGGGGCAACCTAAGAGTAAGGCAACTCCCCGCCTAATGGATGCATAACCGACACATTAGCAAGGGGAGCATATTTATGGTCAGCCGGCGCTGCCGTTCTTGCCCCCGAGTCTCAGCGCCATTCAGGCCGGCGTTTGCTGGCCTACCCCGTCAGCCTGCCGGGCCCCTCCCGTGCTAAAGGCGGCGGCATGCCCATGTCGCGCTATGAAGGTGTCTACGGACCCGCTAATCTGGACTTGCTCCAGCGGGTGTTTGACCGGCTGTGCGGCGAGCGACGGCCAGCCAAGAAAGACCGCGAATCAACTGGCGGCGGAAGTCATTCAGGTTTGATGACGCCACGACGACGAAGCTGACCTATTGGGAACCCCTGTATCTAAGCACCGGCGGCGATAGCGCAAAGCGCTCATTTAAAAGCCCGTCGTCGAAATGGAGGCGGCGACGGGCTCGAGCTTGGCTTAAGTGCCGGCGGCCTCAGGGGACCAAGAACCGCCTATCTCCACAATCACTCGATTGGCATTCGGTTCCGAACAATTTTACGAGTTCTGAATGCAAGAGGCTTTCGGAATCACCACAGCCCGACCGGCTTATCGTTGTAGTGACACTAGATATCGCGGGCCTGGCGCCTGCCACTGTGGAGCACTAGGCAGCCTTAGAAAATGTTAATGTCTGCCACAGCAAAGGCAGCGCATAATGTCTCTCTGCCCTGTAAAGGGTAAGGGCCCGGCCTGTTCCCTCTCTAGGTCCCCCAAACTCCCGACAGGCCGGGCACCTGCTAGACGCTCGGCAAATTTGCTGGGTTAAGGCGCCGCTTATGGAGAGCCCGCAGCCCACGCCAGGAGCCGCTGTGGCGCCTTTGCTCGTCGCATGCCTGAAAGCCCCGCTACTGGCCTCACAATCGGCATTGGCTTTGCACCACGCTTTCGCCAGCTAAGACAGCTGATTGTAAGGACGGGATCGAGATGCCGACGCGATCTTCGGTAACGCGCCGGCGCACGGTCGCAGTAATGATGGCCTCATCGCCAATTTTGAAAGAGCCTTTCGCCGCGCCATGACTCTGGCGCGTGGCGTGGGTTCGTCAATGGATTGCTAATATATTATTGACCCCAGGTTGACGAATGGCGCTTTCGTCCAAGGGGATAATGACCTGCGAAACCTTCGATATCGGACGCGGGGACGACGTGTCTCGCCGCGCTGGTCGTCATCGGCGCGCTGGTGCTGCACTGAATTTCGCATCGATCACCGCTCTTCTGCTGCGGGCAATGGCGCGGCGAGCGCGGTCAACAAACCCAACTGGGGGGCGCATTCATTCGCTCTGCTTTTGTCGGCAGCCGCGACAGGTGGAATTCATGCCACGACTGCAGGCTTTCGAAGTTTTGCAGAAGCTCGTGAGCTTGGTCGGTCGGCAACTGTTGGCGCTCCAATTCAGAGATACGACCCCGCTGCTCGGCAACGTGCTGCACGCGTTGCCGGACGATCCGGTTCACCATTTCGATGTCATCTCTAAAGGCCATCGCTCTTGAACGCTGATTTTGCGGCCTCGTTCCATCTGCCGCTCCCGCCGCACGGCGACCTCGTCATCGATGCGCAATCCGTTCGCATCGTCAAAGCGTCCGCTAATATTTGCCCCAAGTCAAAGCCGGCCGAGGACTTGAGCGCATACTGTCAAGATGTGGGAGATCATACTCAGTGCGCCATTTGCCCAACTTTTGGAATTAGCGGTTCTGGACGAAGACGGCATGCACCGCTCGTGTTTCCCTGTGAGAGATCGCTGGAGGGATGGAAGCATGCCATCACCGGTGTCCCCCTTAATGTTCATCCTACCCACTGGCGCCACTGGATTGAAGAGCGGCTCGGGCAGGACTAAATTCCTGTGCGGTGCGGCGACCTCACCTTTCGGAGATCGCCATGACGATGAAATTCCCATTCACTGAGGACACCCTTGGCAAGAAACTCCAGGCCGGCACTGGGCTCACCGTTGACTGTCTCACTTGCAACCGGAAGGCGGTTCTCGACGTCGCCGAGTTGGTCCAACGCCTCGGGCCGGACTACGGCTGCATGCACTGGGATCTAATCAAAGTGATCTTCTGCCACGAATGCCGCGGCGCCGATCGCGATGATCGGAACCTGCAGTTCACAAACAACGCGGTGACGCCTGACAAGCGGAGAAGGCCTGTTGCTTGACGACAAGCTTACTCACCGCCCCGCGCACGTTTTTTCTGCCGGCCGCGCCAATTTCTGTTGTCGGTGTCTCGACCTTCAGTGCCCATAAGAGACGGGGTCCCGTCACGGGTAAATACAATTCCCGCGCCCTCCAAAGCCCGGCGCATAGCAGCGACATTACTGGGCTTCGGTTTCCTGACCCCGTTTTCGAATTGGCTGATCGTCATCTCGCTAAGGTTGGCCTTAGCAGCGAGTCGCACTCGCGACCAGTTCAACAGCGTTCGTGCCGCCCTGGCTTGCTCCGCTGAGAGTAAGTTCCGGCTGTCCATAGCCATACAATGCTCGGCGCGGCCTAGGGTTCGCAAGCATTGGCTAATATGTTGAGTGGCAGCCGGGGATCAGGACCACCGCTGGCTGCATCGCTGCAGGACTGTCCCCTGGCCAGCGAGCATTCTTAGTCGGCCTTTGTTTGGCTCTGATTGCGCGCCGGCTTTCGCTCAAACCTGCGATACGGTCGGAATTCTGTTTACTGCTCTAACGGTCTGAGCGCGAACCGCGTTGCCAATACGACGTTCTTTAGTGATGGCACGACTTCGAACCGCGTAGGCAACTCGACGTTCTATAGCGACGGTACCACGTCGAACCGCGTCGTTGGCAATTCAACGTTCTATAGCGACGGCACAGCCTCCCAGCGTATTGGCAATTCACTTTTTTCAGCGACGGAACGACCTGCCAACAGGTCGGCAATTCCACCTTCTGCAATTGAAGCGGTAGGGCCGGACGCGGCCCACAAAGCCCGGGCGATGACGCGGATAATGCGGGTTTTGCACGTTTGTCGAATTGATTGAGGCCAAGCCGGGGGACCGTGCTCCCTCAAAGAAGTCCAGTTCGATCTCGGCCTGTCTATCGCCCCGGCTCGTTTTCCTTCTTGGCGAGGCGGTCTAGCAAGGACCGAAGCCGTTCGGGCAACCACTTTTCAACGCGAAAGATCGGAAGCCCACGCAAGTGCCGTCGCACCGCCTCATTCGCAAATTGGCGGCGTAGCAATTCGGCCAGCTTCTCGCATCGATCTCCGGGCATGCTTCTTGACCTGCTGAAATTTTGAACCCGAGCCAATCAAAATTGTTCCTGTTCCGATCGCGAAAGCTGAGCCTTCGAGTCCCAAAGTTCTCCATCTTGTAGGATGACGACATCGCTCCCAGTGGACCCGGAGAACCGATTGCTACTGGGGTCCAAACTATCGTCACGCCAGAAGTCCCTATTGCGAAACTGCACAAGCCGCATATTCTCTGGCAGTCGGGGATCCCAATCGACAGTCCAAGGACACGGGCCATGGACGCGGGTGCTGCGTTGAGTGGTTGGGTCAAGGACGCGGTCGAGCTTCCATTGAACCGCCCCGCGGGGACAGAGCCATGCAGAGCATGCGGCCATGAGTGATGTGGCCTTCGGGCGCGGCCAGCGTGAGCAAGCCGACGGCGGTATTGCCCGCGAGCAAACCATACTTTTTCGCCTCACCGACCGGCTTTACCGCGCCCGCGGCCTTGGCGAGGTCTACGACGCGGCGCTGGATGCCATATGCGACGCCCTCGGTTCGTCTCGGGCCGCGATCCTGAGATTTGACAACCAGGGCGTCATGAGCTTCGTGGGGTGGCGGTCGCTCTCTCAAGAATACCGCAAGGCTGTCAACGGCCACACGCCCTGGACAAGTGATCAATGCGACGCCGAGCCCATTTTTGTCGAGGACATTCGCTTCAGCGGTGAATCACAGCAACTCATCGACACGATTCTCGGCGAAGAGATCGAAGCGCTGGCCTTTATCCCGGTTACCAGCTCTCGCGAGCTCATCGGCAAGTTCATGGTCTATTATCCAGCACCCCATCGCTTTACCGACCGGGAACGCGAAATTGCGTTGACCATTGCCCGTCAGCTCGGGTTTGCGATCGAACGTGACCGGTCGGAGGCCATCGCTACGCGACTGAGCGCGCTGGTCGAATTTTCGAATGACGCAATTATTGCAACGGATCCGGACGGCATCGTCACCGACTGGAACGGTGGCGCCGAGCGCCTCTACGGCTACGGCCGCGACGAAATTGTCGGTCGTCCACTCAGTTTGCTGATACCGCCTGACCGCCAGAGCGAGGATCGGGAGATCTTGGCGCGCATTCGAGGTGGAGAGCAATTCGAGCATTTCGAAACCGTTCGCCTGCGGAAGGACGGCAGTATCGTTCCCATCTCTTTGACCGTTTCTCCAATCGCGGACGCGTCGGGCGCAATTGTAGGTTTCTCCAAGATTGCCCGCGACATCTCGGAGCGACTGCACGCGCAAGAGCAGCGGGAGTTGCTGCTTCGCGAGATGGACCATCGCGTGAAGAACCTCTTGGCCATCGCAAGCTCCATCGTCAAGTCAAGCGCCCCGGCCGCCGAAACGCCGGCTGCGCTCGCCTCCACCGTGTCTGACCGCCTCCGCGCCCTGGCGCGGGCCCATGCGCTGACGATGCTCACGTCCAAAGGCGGTTCTGCTCAGGCCTCCACGGGCCTGCATGCATTGATCAATGCGATCCTCGCGCCATATGCGACTGATGAGCATCCGCGCTTCACTATAAGCGGCATCGATATCCCCGTGCCCTGGGAAATGATCACGCCACTTGCCCTGCTGCTGCACGAATTCGCGACCAATGCTGCCAAACATGGCAGCCTTTCGACTGCAACCGGCTCGATCGAGATCGTCTGCGCCAATCGGGGCGGTAAGGGGTTTGTTCAGTGGCGAGAGCTAGGGGGGCCACCTCCCACCACAACCGAGGAGGAAGGTTTCGGGAGCCGCCTAGTCCGTGCCGCCGCGAGTGAGCTTGGCGGAGTCGCGCGAAATTGGGATCCCGCCGGAATTGTTCTTGAGATCACGATTGATATCGAACGATTCTCGGCCTGACGCGCCGAGCGGTCTGCGCAGCCAATATCGGCTGCAGGAACACAGCTCTTATCGGCAAGCCGGCGTCACAGATTTCCTGCTCCTGTCGTTTCGGCGATTGAAGCAATTGACCGCGTCCTATTGCTTTCACAAATGCCGTCCCGACGGTGGCTCGGTCGGGCAATGACTGAGGCTGCCGAGCCTGAGGCGATGCCGCCGGAACATCTGCCTCGCACAGCCATTTCGGTCCTGCTGCCATGGATTGGAACTGCATGGAAGGAAACTGGAAACAGGCCAAGGGCAAAGTGAAGGAGCAGTGGGGGAAGCTCACAGACAACGACCTCGACCGCATCGCGGGGAAGCGTGATCAGCTCGAAGGCATTATCCAAGAACGGTACGGCTCGAGAAAGACTGCGTTCGCCGCGATGTCGACGATTGGGCGGCCCGGCAAGGCTGGTGATCGAACCGTCATACGGCGACATCAAGGGCGCTCGTTAAGATTCGCCCTTTGCTAGCGGAGCGTCCAGGCCAACTCATCAGCAGAGCTTCCGCTCCGCCATGCCATCTTGTCAGTGCAGCACCCCATCGCCCTCAAATCAGCACCCGCCAACTCTATTCGCGTGGTCGTCCAGGCGGCACAGGCCACCGACATCGCCCAGAGGCTGCTGTGCAGCGTCGACTTGGTGCAGGTCAGAACCGACCCGCCTCTGACGTCGCTCCATTTATGTGCAAATCGGCTAAGCTAAGTGTCGGATCGCTGGTCCGTTTAAGACGGCTCCGTCTGGCGAGAACTGCGAGCCGTGGCAGGGGCAATCCCAGCACTGCTCCGTGGAGTTCCAGTGCACGATGCAGCCCAGATGCGTGCAACTCGCCGAATGCCTGTGCAGCTTTCCGTCGCGCTCGCGGCATACGGCGAGCTTGCTCAAGCCGTCCTGGAGGATGCCGCCTTCACCAGGCTTGAGATCGTCGGCCGATTTGATTTCGCCGGGGAGCAAATAGCCGGCAAGGTTCTTCACCGTCGTGAGGTTCTCATTGACGTATTGCGCAAAGGCTGCGGGCGGCGTCCGGTCCGGGGCGTACACGGCTTCCCACGGGTTCGATCCTTCCACGATCAAATCGCGGATCAGCAGTCCGGCCAATGCTCCGTGCGTCATGCCCTGTCCGGAGTCGCCGGTGGCGATGAAGACGTTGCCATTGCCAGGGCTGCGGCCGATGAAGCCGCAATAGTCAATCGTCTCGAGAACCTGACCCGACCATCTCGCTCTTTCTCCCCCAAGATCCGGCACCAATGCCCTGATCCAGGCTTCGAGCGCATTAAAGCGAGCCTCGCCGTCATCGGCTTCGCCCGATTTGTGATCGCGGCCGCCGGCAATGAGACGGTCGGTCCCGTCGGGGCCAGGATTCAGTCGGACATAATAATAGGGATCATCCATGTCCCAGTAGAGTGCGTCGGGGAGAATCCCCCTTTCAATATCGAAAGCCATCGCATAGGTGCGGTAAGGCGCCATCTTGCTATGGATCTTTACCCAGGTGTTGATCGGCGAATTGGTGGCAAACACCGCGTTCGAAGCCATGATGGTGGAGCCGCCGTCGCATTTCAGGCGAACCCGCGTCCCCTCCTCGATTTCGACGACGGCGCTATCGGCGAATGCCTTGCCGCCTCGCTTCTGGAAATCGGCGAGCAGCGCGCGAAGATATTTCAGCGGATGGAAAGTGGCCTGGTTTGCATAGCGCAGGATGGGCGCCGATTCATGCCCCTTGAGCGGCACACCCTTACCATGCTCAACCTCGACGCCCATCTTTGCCGCGGCGGCATATTCCTTGTCGCATTCTCTGGTGGCCTCTTTCTCATCCATCCAAGCAGCCGGGAAAAGGAAGCCGTCCAGCCGCCGAAAGTCGCAGTCGACCTCAAGCCTGCCGACATGCTGTTCGATACAGTCGACGGCGGCTTGCTGGCTTTCCTGAAATCCGCGCGCGAGGGCCTCGCCACGCATCTTGACCAGAGCGCTCAAACCGTCGTCGCAGACGGGAGCGAGATGGGCGGTCGTGCGGGATGTCATGCCGCCGAGCAAGGGGCCGCGATCCACAAGCACCACCTTGCGTCCTGCCAAGACCAGTTCATAGGCAACAGAAACACCGGCGATGCCGGCTCCGATGACGGCCACGTCGCAATGCTCGTCCTGCTCGAGGCGAGGAGCATTAGGCAAGTTGGTGTCGAGCGTCCAATATGACCTTGTCGCTTCGCTGCTGACGTTCATAACCTGCTCCGTCCTCACGATACGGGATCGCGGTGAGAGTTGTGGGTGATCGTGACAGGCACCGTCCTCACGGCTAGGTGCTTTTGAGCGCCCCGTTCATCCCGTTCGGGTAAAAGCCGCCCTTGCTCACACCCGATTGATCGGTCAGATAAACAATGCGCAGCACCTCCTGCGGCGTCCTTGTGAAGGCAATGGCATCCGGCGTTGAAGGAACGAAGTTCGCCTTACCGTCGATGCGAATGCCCTGGTCCTTGTCAGCGGGCCCATCGATCTTGTCGCGTGCGTCGGAAATCGCATTCGCCGCCTTCCAGGCTTTCTCGCCCATGCGATAGAGCGACGACCTCGCCATACCCATGTGATAGGCTTCGACCGCGAGAATTCCGGCGGCGGCTGCAAGGAATTCCTTGTTCTTCAGAACAGTAGCCGCGCCAGCATAGGCGGTGACACCGACGTCCTCGAATAGCATGCCGCCGAGGATGAAGTTCATCTGGTTGCCGAACGGGTCGAAATCGGCGCCGAGGCCAGCCGCCTTGGCGACTGCCGCAAAGCCGGCATCGAAATCGATCGCCGGCCGGTCCACCGCATTCGACGCAAGTATCTTGCGATAGAACCTGACATGGGCAAGTTCGTTTTCCGCGACCTCACGCATGAATTCACCAAGCGCGGGCGTTTCGAAGGAAACCTTCTTCCCGCCGACCACGTCGCCGGGCTTGGAACCGACGTCCGACTCCTCGATGCCTTTTCCTGTGGTGCCGCGAAGATAGTATTCGGCCTCCATATATTCCAGGTTGAGCGCAAAGCGAAAAATGTCTTCATCCTTTATGTCATCGTCTGCGTGGGCCTGCGAGACCGGCGCCAAGTTGGATGCCAAGGCCGCTCCGATGCCGAACTGCAATGCGCGGCGACGGGAGAGAAAAAGCTGAGGTGCTGCACTGAACATGGCTTCCTCCAAAGCCGTCGGCGTCAATTTTGGCACCTGGGTAGCGGGCCAACTTCCCTAACAACACGAAAGGAGGAATGTTCCTTGGCCTCTTTGCCGATCGTATTTGCGGATTCATCGATGCTCATAGACTTAGCTAGAGCGGCGTCGTCCTCCCGAGGCCGGCCTGGCAGGCTGAAGCAGGTCATGATCGAGGGTGGCTTGGCGGAGGACGCCGTTCAGGTCTTTCGGCTGGGGCAACAAGGCTTGCGCGCATCGCCGGGCCGGCGGGCATATGGCCTGCGGCGCGATCTCAGCAACGACGAGGAGTATCCGCTGATGGTCTGGGCGTTCGCTAAGAAGACGCCGGCGCCGGTGCGTGGAAGCTGACGGCTTTGCGGGATCGGACGGGTCTCCGGACCCGGCGCGCAGCATCGACTTGGAATGCACGCCTTCCTCGCGGGCGAGGATGTCAAGACAGGCACGCGCCAGGAGATCGGTCTTGATGGCTTTCGACTGGCCGGCGGGCGACTGGCGGGCAGCGGGCTGACGTTTGGAACCGGGCATCATCTTTTCTCCGGCGGCACGGCGTTGGGCAGGCTCAGCGTGACCGTCTCTCGCCAGACCGACACCGGCGGCCGACGGCGGCGAAATGTTCCCGGCCCGTTCTTGAATTAGCGGTCACTAAAAAGGCCCAGAAGCCGGAAGCCGCCGGGCCAACTCTAGGGATGGTCCTCAATGAAGACAGACCCAGCTTACCATGCGCTTGGCAATGCCGCTACGGCATGGAAAAGCCCGGCCACATAGCAGCCGGGCCTTCAAGTGTCCGAAGGATCAGCCGAGTCGCGTCAGCACAAGGACATAGCCGTGTTCGTGGCTAATATCGATATGGCAGCGCTCGCCATGAAGGGCTTCCATCAAGTGTGCCACGTATTTGGCGGCAAGCTCGATCTCGGCGAGCTTCGCCTTGGCCTTCGTCGTTGCCTCAGCGGCCATCTTATCGATGATGTCAGTCGCCATAAGCCGGAACCTCCGCCATGTCGCCAGCGTCTTCCTCGCGGTCGCTGCGAGAGCCGATAGCCCAATGAAGCTGACAGACGCGGTTGGAGGCTCCAGGCTGGGTTCTGCCGTGCCGTCGTCCTCATCATCGCAGTTGTCGTTTCGAGGACGAGCGTATTGCCCGGCCCGCTTAGCGAGGGCTCATCGTCCGCGCCGTCCTCTAGATCTTCGCTGTCCGCCTCAATGATATGGAGCGCGGTGATCAGCGCCCTGGCCTTGTCAAAGAGAGCGTTGAGGCGATCTTGTGCATCATGCGCGCGGGAGATCTCTTTCTCGGGTTGCTGCACTGATTAGCAATTTGGGGGTGGGGATGCTTCGTTTCTTATGCACAGTAGCGTCGCTGGCTATGTCTTTTGGTTTAGCGCCGGCAGAAGAACGCTGTCCTACGCCGCCGAAGCTGTCCGGCGCGCTCTGGCACTTTCCTGTGCGTTCAATGGTGGCAAGCTATTCATTGCTGCGCGGCGGCATGGACGGTCGAGGCCTGATTGCCTTTTCCCACCCTTCAGGGGCGCGCCACCAAGGGTCCGATAGGTTCGAAGAAGCTCGCCAGAACACCGCTGGCCAGTGCCATAGTGGTTGGAATCTCGTCGGTGCCGTCCTTCGCTTTCAGTTCGCGAATGGTCTCCGCCAGATCGTTTGTCTCGATGTCATAGAGCACGAGATATCGATATGGCGTTGCAGCGATTTGCTCGGAGCTAAGCCGGAACCGCTGGGCCGAAACCAATCCTGGCAGCTTTAGCATGTCATGGAGGTGACGATCATCGTACCAAGCATTGAACTCCTCCTCGCGTCCATCCACTGGATTGGTCAGCACGGCAAAGATGTGCCTGCTCATCAGGATATCCCTCCGTTTGGCGGCGGCCTTATTTTAGCAATATCTGGGGAAACGGCCAGCCAAAGGCCAGCACGCGTTTGCCGCTCGTCCTACATTGTCGATAGGCCTAGCTCCAGATTGCGGGCGTGCACTTCTGCCCGCTAGCGCTCCAGCGCTTCCTGTTGCCGCCCGCTCTCGTTCGAGCCGGTAGACCTCCGGCAGAGGTCGCCAGTCCTTCGGCTTCTGCTTCATGCACCACTTCTCGCGGCGGTAGCCCCAATGCTCAAGCCCGCCCAACGTGCTGCCGTCCCAATGGGTCGTGGTATCGAGCTTGGGATGGTGCAAGCGAATAGCCATCCCCAAACGCGGTCAATCTCGAACTCGCCCGGTCCATCTTTCCATGGCGTCCAGCCGCGGACGGGACGCTCGGTAAGCTCGTGATCCTGCATGAAGAACCCGCGCGCATCTGAGGGGAGAACGCGCGCAGATAATGCGTAGTAGTGGCTTATAGGCAAGCTGTATCGTTGTAGGACGGGAACGCTGGCATCAACCTTGCACTGCAGCGATTGCCGCTTTGATCTCCGGCAGCTCGTCGGGCTTGAGGCTGTAGTTGGGGGCCTCGCCCGGCGAGTTTCAGCGAAACCGGTGGAAAAGGCATAAAAATCTATATCAATGCAAGGATGCTAATTTAGCTTCAGCTTTTAGCCGACTCCGCCCCTTTCCCGAGTCGGTTAGGCCCGGCGGTTCAACCCAACGTACCCCAACGCGGAACTGTCGGGCCGCTAAGGGCATGGCGTCCAGCCCTTGCGCTGCTCTGGCGTCATAGCATGGTTGGTGAACTGCAGGTTCCGGTCCTCGCGGCCAGCGGCGCGGCACTCGTGGCAGAAGATGACCTTCACTAGATCCCAATGCATCGCGCCATGATCGGGGCCTAGGCGCTTCACCAGCTCGGCAACGTCCAAGGCGGCTTTTCGCTTACAGGTGAGGCAGTCGACCGAAAGGCCCGTCCCGGCTTAGAGCTTCTTGCCGAGGGTGTCTTCAGTGAAGGGGAATTCCATTGTCATGGCGATCTCCAGGAAATGAGGTCGCCGCACCGGAGAGGATTATATTCCTGATCTCTGGCCGATTGCCAAGAGGTTACGCGATCACGCTATGTCCCTTTGAGGTAGAGATTAGCTATCTTGCATGTGCGGCGGACCATTAGTTCGCCAGGCCGGCGCCGGGCTCAGGCAATTCTCCCCCATGAGAAGGCGCCGGTCACCCTTAGCCCGCCGCGCGGGTGTGGGGGCACACCCAGCGGCGGGTTATCGGCGCGTCTTCCTGACGAAACTGTCTGATCTCGGGCCGCCGATCATCGGCGGGCGCCACGGCAAGGAATATTCCAACGAACGCGACCATGTCCACAGATGTCCGCTGCGGCCAAGCGGTTGACTGGCGCGATCTGCGACAAGTAAACTGGCACGAACAGCCGGGCCATGAACCGCTCGAAATGATGCGTAGGGTCGGGTCAGGAATCGCCCTCGCCCGGGACACGGCGATAACGGAAGCGATTGCGAATGTGATCGTTGAAGAAACGGCCCTTGACGAAGGCCGATCGGAACGCCGCATAGGTCTCCGGCGGCACCTCCTCAAACTCATAGCGTTTTCCGCCGGCCACAAACCACACCGAAAGAATGCGGCGGGCCGGGTCGTATTCGGTTTTGTTGATCGAGGTGGACGGCATGATGCCAGAACGATCCGCACCAGCAATTTGTTTCAGAGGCGCCCGCCTGTCTCGTTTCGGGACCAGAATGCTGGCACCCGTTTTGCATTGAAGAGATTGCCGGTATTCCTCCACCGGCCCTGGTCGGGGGCCAGGATACCTAATCTCGCTGGGCTTGAGGTGGCGGGGCCTCGCCCGGCGAGTCTTTCTTTCAGCAGTTGCTAAGAACTGGTGCGAAGACACCAGATGATGGGGGATTCACAGCGAATCCGTTTCGATCTAAGATTCAGGAATGGAAGATGCGCTCGATGATCTTGCTCGCATCCTGAAGGCCCCGCACGTCACGCTGCGGAATCGCTACGGCGCCTTTGCCATGCGAATGGCCGAAAGCCTCGCCACTGGGCTCGCGATCGGCATGGGCTTTGCCATTGTCCGCATCTTTGCTGGCTAGAGCCACACGACTGCCAAGACGATGGCATCAGCGATCAATGCGATTAGCAGATCGACACTCGATATCAGCAAGATCCTGCGTCGGCACTTATTAGAGCATGTCTTGCTGCATGCGCTGGCGAAATGGCGTGATCGGTGCATCAGTCGACAGAGTATCCATGACAAGTTCCTCTTGTTGAAGGAACTCCATGGTCAGATCACAGCTTCTACCCGCTCAAGACCAATGCCTGTCGCGCCATCTCAGAACGAGGCGCCCTCCCCGCGAAGCGGGTTCGTGCATGGGCGCTTAGCTGCCGTTGTCGGTTCGACATCTGCCGCCACCTCGCCGGCATCGGCGGAGTCGGCTGGCACCATTTGGCCGGGACTATTCCAGGCCCGCTCGACGCAGGCCCTCGACGTACCTGGCACGGTCCTCAGCCCGTATCAGTGGGTGATATTTCTCGACCCAGTCGATGCTGAGATTCGGCTGTAGGCGTTTGCATTCGACGAGTCCTTGTCGTGCGATTTCCAGATCACCGGCTAGTCCTGCGGCCGCTGTCAGTGTGCGCCAAGCGGTTCCAAAGTTTGGTCTCATCAGTACGGCCCGACGTTCAGCTCTTACCGCTTCGGCGTAGCGGCCGGCGACTAGATGGCAAAGCCCTTCGACCGAAAGATTCGCTGCTTGCGTTTGGTCAAGGGGGCTCAATCTTCGGGCGATTTCGAGCTGACGGAGGCCATCGTCCGCAAGTCCGGCATAGCCGTACGCTACTCCCAAGATTATGTGGACGAATACAAAATTCGGGTTGCGCTGCAGTGCCTCGTTCAGTTCCTCCACCGCCGGCCCAAGTCGTCTCGACATCGTGAAAACGTAACCCGCGGCAAAATGGGCCCATGCGTCGTCGGGATCGAGGTCTATCGCACGTTGGGCGAGGTCGAGGGCACTGGATATGCTTGGAGCAAATTCCAAATTGCCTGAAACTACACGGGTGGCGAAGGCCCAGGCGAGTAGGCTACGGGCGCGTGCATAGTGGGGATCAAGCTCAATCGCTCGCTTCAAGAGGCTGATGCCAGTGTCCTCGTCTTGAATAACCCATGTCCAGATGTAAGGCATTGCTCGTACTACGCAGCCCCACGCGTCGAGACTCTCCGGCGCCTTGCTTTGAAGGCGAAGACGTTCAGCTGCGTAAATCTGCGGCTCTATCGCCGCGACAACGCTGTGAGTGATCTCGTCCTGCACAGCGAAAATATCAGAGGCGGGGCGGTCGTAGCGCTCAGCCCAGATGTGATTGCCGCTGGCCGCGTCGACAAGCTGGCCAGTTACCCGTACCCGCTCGTCAGCTTTGCGGACGCTGCCTTCCAGTATGTAGCGAACACCAAGCTCGCGCGCGACCTGACGGATATCTGGCGCCTTGCCTTTGTACGCGAAGGTCGAATTACGCGCGATAACGAAGAAGCCCCGCAGCTTGGACAAGGCCGTAATGATGTCCTCCGCGATCCCGTCGCCAAAATATTCCTGTTCGGGGTCGCCGCTCATGTTCTGGAACGGCAGGACAGCAATCGATGGCTTGTCGGGCACCGCCAGTTTTCCACCGGAAAGGTCGGGCACTGTCGGCTCTCTCTCGGTGTCACGGTTTAAGGCTGCGCGATAGGTTCGCACCGGCCGTACAATGTTTTTGAGTTCTTTGTCGCCGATATCCTCGAAATCAACTTTCAGCTTGTCGCGCACTTGTTCATATGCCGCACCCGACAGGCAAATACCGTTAGGTTCGGCGATACCTTGCAGACGGGCAGCAATGTTGACACCGTCGCCCATCAGGTCGCCGTCGCTCTCCTCGACCACATCGCCAACATGGATACCTATGCGGAACTCGATACGTCGATCAGGCGGCACCCCGGCGTTGCGTTCGCGCATGGCGTTCTGCACCTCGATGGCGCACCGGACAGCATCGACCACGCTGCGGAACTCGACAAGGGTTCCGTCTCCGGTGCGTTTCACCACGCGTCCGGTGTGCACTGCGATGGTAGGATCGATGAGGTCACTGCGGAGCGCCCGGAGGCGCGCAAGCGTCCGATCTTCGTCCGAGCCAGCCAGTCGGCTGTACCCGACGACATCGGCGGCCAGGATCGCCGCAAGCTTGCGGGTCTCGCTCACCGTGCCCCTCCTTCGCTCTCCGACATAGCACAGACTCATTAGGGCTGCTTGATTTAGATCGGCTCGACCTGCAGCCGCTTCGGTTCCGCAGTGCGACATCGCCGGCGATTGTTGAATGGGCTCGCAACGCGGCCGGCGGTCATTTGCGATGATCGACTTTGACCCGATTGCGGATATCGTGACTAGGCGCGATGATCTCAACCGCCAAGTCGGCTTCACTGACTTAGGAGAGAACTTGCATGGCTGATTTCAACGTCGGCTTCGTGATTTTCCCCAACATCACTCAACTCGATTTCACCGGCCCATTTGAGGTCCTGAGCCGGCTTGCAACGCCACCGTCGATCTCAGCTCGCAGCAAGTTCCCGCAGTCGAGCACCCACGTCGTCGCGAAGACCATGTTGCCAGTCGTGAGCGATCGCGGCCTTGGCATCATGCCCAGCTGCACTTTCGAAACTTGTCCCGCGCTGGACGTCCTTTGCGTGCCGGGCGGCTCGGGCGTTGTGGAAGCGCTCGCCGATGCAGTGACGATCGACTTCATTCGCCGGCAAGGCGCGCACGCACAATACGTGACATCAGTATGCATGGGCGCGTTTCGTCTTGGCGCAGCCGGACTGCTGAAGGGGCGTCGGGCAGCGACGCATTGGGCCTATGTCGACCTATTGCCTCTGGTTGGGGCGCGTCACGAAAAGGCACGTGTTGTGCGAGACGGCAATGTCTTCACGTCGGGTGGCGTCTCTGCAGGCATCGACTTCGCCTTGAGCATCATTGCCGAACTTGCAGGGCCACAGGTCGCGCAAGCTATCCAGCTTGGGATTGAGTACGACCCGTCGCCACCTTTCGATGCCGGCCATCCCGACAAGGCATCCGAGGCGGCCACGGCTCTGATGGTTCACCGCAATGAGGAGGCCCATGCGGGCATCAAGCGGGGGCTCGAGAAGGTTTCGCACAATAAGGTGTGGCCAACTCTTCGGCGTGCCGCGCCTCACAGGACTAGCTGCGGGGGTACGACCTAACACACTTTCGCCCGTCGAATCGTCCGCTGTTGGTGCGAAGTCGCCGCTAAACCGGCGGTGTCCGCCAGGTGATGGGAGGGCCGGCGGAACGACACAGATGAGGCGCGTGACGGGCAGCATGGGGCCAAACAATTCCACTACTCAAGAACCCATCATCTTCCACTTCATCACACGAAAACGGAGTGCCTCCTCGTTGCCGTTACGAACATGGAACGGCTTGGACCAGCCCGGAATCACCACGAAGTTGCCTCTCCTGGCCTTCATCCGGGATCTCGAGAACGGGGCGCGCGGGTGAAGCTCACCCGCGTCGGCCCAAACGAGATCTTCCATCGCTATCTGACACCCAAATGGGCCTTCCTGCCCACCAGTGGTGCAGGCGCGGCGACCGACGGCGGTCGTTTCAACCGGCCAGGCGTCGAAGCGCTCTATCTGTCACGCGCGCCTCAGACAGCGTTGGAGGAATACAGGCAGAGCGCCAGCATCACCCCGCCGGCCACCCTTGCCGCTTACAAGATCACGCTCGCCGAGGTGGCCGACCTTTCGCAGGGATTCGATCCGGACATCTGGGACGGCGCCTGGCAGGAATGGGATTGTGCCTGGCGCCAGATCGCTCGCATTGACAAGAAAATCCCGCCCTCGTGGAAGCTCGCGGACCTGATCATCACGGCCGGGCTGCGCGACATCCTGTTTCCGTCGCTGCGTCATGCCGGCGGCACGAACCTGGTGATCTTTCCGGCCAATCTTGTCGACGCAGACCGTGTCGCGGTTCACGATCCCGATCACCGCCTGCCGCGCGACCAGTCGTCCTGGTCTTGAGTGATCGCCTGCTCTGTGGTCGCAACGCGACAACGCCCCGCTCACGGCAACTGATCCTCAACAACATCGTCATCGCCCGCCCCGTGAGTCAACCCGGCTTGAACACCGCCGGCCAGGAGCTTTTCCTTCGACACCACCAGCGTCCTCCAACGCCTCGAAATCCGGCAGCTGGCGCAGCGTGTCGAGCCCGAACTGCGACAGGAAGTTCTTGGTCGTCACGTAGGTGTAGGGCGCGCCCGGCTGCGGGCTGCGCGGCCCCGAGGCAATAAGCTCCTGCGCGCGTAGCACGCCGATCAGATCGCGCGACACCTCCTCGCCGAAGAACGAAGACAGCTCGCCACGCGTGATCGGCTGGAAATACGCGATGCACATGAGGACAAGCCTCCGACTGCGACAGATCTTTTGTCCGCTGCTCCGCGGGTGCGCCGAAGGCGGAACGGACGGCGTCGCCAAAAACCTTCTTGGTCCGGTGCTGCCAGCCGCCGGCGACGGAAACCAGCTCATGAGAAGGCTTTGGTCAGGCGCGTGAAGCGGCGGTTAGCCATGCGGATGGTGACGTTGGCCCGCTCGATAGGCGACGTGCTGACATGCACCGGATCGGGATCGCCTTCGATACGCGTCTTGGTTGCGCCAGTGCACACGATGAGACACAACCGTAATCGAACCTCATCCACATTCTTGAGCCGGCTTATCTGTTTTCCCGCGCCGCGCATGGCGTTATGTGAGATAGGCGCATGCAGGGAGGACGAAATGCTGGGTTGGTTTCGCAGACTGTTGCCGCGCGAGGACCGCTTCTTCGACCTGTTCGAACGGCATTCGCGCACGGTGGTCGGCGGCGCAGAGGCCCTTGAGCAGCTCCTGCAGGGCAAGGAAATCGACCGCTGGTGCCAGAAGATCGTCGATCTGGAGGACGAGGCGGACGGCATCACCGCGGAGGTTCTGCTTGCCGTCAGGCGATCCTTCATCACGCCCTTTGACCGCGGCGACATCAAGGATCTGATCCAGTCTATGGATGATGCCATCGACACCATGCACAAGGCCGTCAAGACGGTGAAATTGTTCGAGATGAAGGAGTTCGACCCGCTGATGCGGGAAATGGGCGGCGTCATCGTCCAGGCCGCCCGACTGGTCGCGGAGGCCATCCCGCTGCTTGGCAAGGTCGGCGCCAACGCCGCGCGTCTCAATGCCATCGCCGAAGAAGTCATGCGCGTCGAAGGCCGCGCCGACGACCTGCACGAGCAGGGCCTGAAGGATCTGTTCAAGCGGCTCGGTCGCAGCGACCCGATGGCCTATCTGATCGGCTCGGAGTTCTACGGACAGCTGGAGAAGGTGGTCGACCGTTTTGAGGATGTCGCCAACGAGATCAGCGGCATCGTCATCGAGAACGTATAGGCGATGGACGCCGCGATCGCCTTTCCCCTGCTGGTCGGCCTCGTTGCCGTGGCGCTATTCTTCGATTTCCTCAACGGCCTGCACGATGCCGCGAACTCGATCGCGACGATCGTTTCCACCCGCGTGCTCAGGCCGCACTATGCGGTGTTCTGGGCGGCGTTCTTCAATTTCATCGCCTTCCTGTTCTTCGGCCTGCACGTGGCGGAGACGGTGGGAAAGGGTATCGTCGACGCCAACATCGTGACGCCGGCGGTGATCTTCGCCGCGCTGGTCGGCGCCATCGTCTGGAACATCGTCACCTGGGTCGCGGGCATTCCGTCGAGCAGCTCGCATGCGCTGATCGGCGGGCTGGTCGGCGCCGGCGTTGCCAAGGCCGGCACGGGTGCCATCGTCTGGTCGGGACTCGGCAAGACTGTTGCCGCGATCGTCCTGTCGCCGGCGACCGGATTTGTGCTTGCGCTCGTCCTTGTTGCCATCGTCTCGTGGCTGTTCGTGCGCCAGACGCCGTTCGCCGTCGACAATTCGTTTCGCGTCCTGCAGTTCTTTTCCGCCTCGCTCTATTCACTGGGACACGGCGGCAATGACGCGCAGAAGACCATGGGCATCATCGCCGTGCTGCTCTATTCGCAAGGTATGCTCGGCCAGACCTTCTACGTGCCGCTGTGGGTGGTCATCACCTGCCAGTCGGCGCTGGCGCTGGGCACGTTGCTCGGCGGCTGGCGCATCGTCCACACAATGGGTTCGAAAATCACGCGGCTGAACCCCATGCAGGGTTTCTGCGCCGAGACGGGCGGCGCCATGACACTTTTTGCCGCCACCTGGCTCGGCGTTCCGGTATCGACCACCCACACCATAACAGGTTCCATCATCGGCGTGGGCGCCGCCCGCCGCGTCTCGGCCGTGCGCTGGGGCATAGCCGGCAACATCGTCGTGGCATGGGTGATCACTCTGCCGGCGACGGCGGCGATTTCAGCGCTGACCTACCTCGCCACCCGGTTGGCTGGATGATGCGGCCTGCCTGCGTCCGGGGCGACGCTATTGCCCACCAGGTTCAGGATGTTCCCGTCGGGATCCTGGAACCAACCGACCCTTCACGCCGTAGCCGGCGTGGATGTCGCCCTCGAACGTCAGGCCGGGTCGTATTCCGTTCTCTTGGAGTTGCTAGGTCGGGCTGCGGCGTCCTCACCGATGAGAAAGCGCTGCATGCCCTCTTTGCTTTGCTGGCACGGGTGACGGGAGGTGGTTACCGCCACCTCCCGTTCCGATGTAATCATTCTGGCTACGTGGTACTTTTTCGCAACGGTGCTTTTTTCGAATCACAGCATTTTCAGCAAGCATGGCCCACCAGAAACGATGTGCATTTTGCACTGCCCCTTAGTTAGAACGCTCCGCCCAAAGTCACGCGCGTGTCGCGCAAGCTTTTTGCTGTCCTTCTGAAAGCTGGGCTTTTCGCAGACTGCGAGATGCCCTGCGACACGCCCGCGCTAACCATCTCCATGACTTCCTTATTGCCGGTCACGCCAGTGACATCGATGTCGACGCGGTTAGCTTGCGACCGGATCTCGTGGTTGAAAGCCAGCAAGCAAGGACGCGAGTTCGGGTTCGTCGACCAAGCTAGCGGCCTGTTGACTGGTCAGCCAGGCTCTTTGCCGTTGACCTCGTTCTTTCCAGCTCGACAGTTCGGTCCCGACCTCGAGGGCATAGACAGTGACCGTGATCGGGATAAAGGCATTCTTCAAGCGTTTCCAGTATTGGTAGGTTCCGACTGGAGCGGGCTCAATCTCTCCCGTGACGCCGGCCTCCTGTTTGGCTTCAAGAGCGGCGGCCTGCTGGTCGCTTTTGCCCTTCATCTGCCAGCCCTTCGGAATCACGTACCGTTGTGTTCCTCGCGAGGTGAGGAGGAGGTTTAGGAGCTGCCCCCTACGCGCAATTTTCTTCGGATTTTTTGTCTTCATTTGCGCCAAAAACATAAGCCGACGAATGATTCGATCAAGATCGGCAGACCTTGTTTTGATGCGCTCATAGAGCGGCTTGCTGCCCACGACATCAGCTAAGAGGACCGCGGCTAGAAGTCTTTCCTGATCCATCGAAGCGTGTCCGACCAAGCACGCAACGTGTAACATACCAACGTTGCCCTCGACGTATCTCCTTGCGCACCTGGAGGGCCTGGGCAGCCGGCGCTTGGCGGGATCTTCAAGAGTGCTGTTCCGGTTATAAATTCTAGGCCGGCCGTTTTAGCACCGATCCTTCCGGCACCCGTCGTCGTACCAGCGGCGACGGCAGCAGGCGTTGTCTGTCTAGCCTTCCTGCTCCTGCGGCAGGCCGTCTGCCAGATCATAAAAGTCGGATTTCGAGCCGACGAAGATGTGCTTGCCAAGTCGAAGGCCGGTCGGCGGGTCGAGAGCGCCGGCTGCGACGAAAGTCTCCCTGCCGGGCGCAGCCCTCCAGAACAGGTTGCCGCCGCAGCGCGAACAAAAGCCGCGATCGACATTGGGTGACGAGCGATACCAGCTGAGGGTCGACGAACGTATCAGCCGTAGATCTGCCGATCGACAAGCCGCCATGACTGCAAAGTTGCCGCTGGTGCGCGCACATTGGGAGCAATGACAGGCGATCGGCTGGGCAAGCTCGCCCGCGATTTCAAAGCGGACGCCCCCGCAAAGACAATGTCCCGATGGCGCCACCTTTTTCACTCCGCCATGCTCTCTTCGGCGCGAGACCAGGCTGTCCTGCGGGCCTTTGCCGCCTTGCGCTACTCCTCGAGACCGCCGATAAACAGGAACATCTGCCGACCAGTGTGGTTCCAGCTGCTGGCCTCCCGAAAATCTTTACGTGAGGCGTGGCTCGCGGTTCAAGAACTTCACCAACCTGAGAGCATTGGGAGTTGTGTGCGTCAAGTTCGGCAAAAAGGGGCGGCCATGAAGCTGGTCATGCGGCTTTGCGCAGAGCGAGCTTCTTATGCTCGCGCAGGTCGTCCATGTTGATGTAGCGGTTGGCCTCCATCCAGTTTTCGTGGGTCTCGACGGCGAGCGCCCTGACCAGGCGCAGGCAGCTTTTTGCGTTGGGGAAGATACGCACGACATAGGTGCGGCGCCTGATCTCCTCGTTGAGGCGCTCCAGCATGTTGGTGCTCTTCAAGTGCTTATGGTGCTGGCGCGGCAGGCGGAAGAAAGTGAGCGTGTTGTCGATGCTCTCTTCCACCCAGGCCGTCAGCCGCGGATAGCGCGCCGACCATTTGGCCAGCCACGCGGCGAGATCGGCTTTGGCCTCGGCGAGGTCGCGCCGGTCATAGAGCCATCTGAGCTCCTGCAGGCAGTCCTTGAAGCGCGCCCTCACCTCGGTTCACTGCTCATGCTGAGATAAGTCGGGTCGAATTCGGCGATAGCCACGAGATGTTCCCAGTCGAGGATCGTGACCACATGATTCACCCAGTTGATCACGTTCATGCGCCGCAGCCTGCCGATGACCCTGTTCATGTGAACGACTGAGAGGCCGAGCACATCGGCGAGTTGAGCCTGCGACAGCGGCAGGTAGAAGTTCATGTCGCCCGCCTTCTTCACGACACGGAGCCTGACGAACAGCTCGCAGATCAAATGCGCCAGATGCGAGGTCTTGGAGCGGCGCCCCATCGCCACGATCCATTCGCGGTGGATCGCGCCGTCGACAAGGGTGTCTAGCCACAAGAGTCTGGTCAGATGCGGTGCCTGCTCGGTTATCGCGCGCAGCATGCGGTGCTCGGCCACCACCACATGGCAGGGCGAGAGCGCGATGATGCCATGGTCCATGGTCTTCAGCAGAAAGGCGTGCAGATCGACAAAGTCGCCGGCGACTTGCAGCGAGGTGAACTGGCGTCCACCTTGCTCAAGCACCTTGTAACGCGCGGCCAGACCATCGACCATCAGCGTGCTATAGGTGGGCCTCGATCCCTCCGGAACTATATCCTCGCCAGTGAGGAAATATTTCTCAGCCGACATGGCCCCGGTCAGCAATCCCTTCTCTTCGTCCGAGAGGGCATCATGCTGGCCAAGGTTGAGAAAAAGGGATGCCAACATTCGGATGTTTCCGTTCTCCGTTCGTAAAAGCTAACGTTGGAGGATCGGGCCGGTTGCACAGTGATAGTGGGCCGCGACGGACGACCGACACAAGTGGGTTTCCTCTAAGGACCGGAACCATGATCGCGGCGATGAATTAACGTCACAGCTGTCCGCAACCGTGGTGCCGATGGAAGCTGCTCTGATCGCAGGGTAGAGCCGTGCCCGATCTGAGGACCACAAGTCGGAGGCGACGAGGCGATTAGGATGGCTAAGTTCAAAGAAGCCCTTGAGCGCGGCAGGAAAGCCGACCGCCAGCAGGAGGAGGATTCCAACGCCTCAATGGCGGATTTTGGCATCCGAGCCAGGGCGTGGCTAAATGATGTCGTTGTTGGCACGTTGGAAGCGGCCAAGGCAGAGGTGGCGGGCGAGATGACTATCGACATAGACACCGCGCCGCGCCGCGAAGCCAATACGTTAACGCCCTCTGTTCGCTTCCAAATTCACCGAAAGCCTGGATTGAAAGAGACAGCCAGAAGGGCATTCACCGTCAGCGTTCAGCTAAGTGGCGAGGCGTCGGTCTCTTCACCCGGTATGGTGGCCGAGGATATTGGCAATATAGCGGACAGGTCCGATCAGCGGTTTCGCAATTTGGTTGCCAAGCTGATCGAGGACGTCGCTAAGGGCATGTAGCGCGACTGCCGCGCTCGACACTGATGAGCCTCCCTCTACAGGCGGAAAACACTGCTGAATCCACGTAGGCGTGCGCTGCCGTCCAGCATCCAATAGTTTTCAAGGCTAGGCCAAGAAAAACAGCGAACACGCCGGCAAGGCTAGCTGTTACGATACCTACAGGTGAGGATCTTTAGCTGCCTATCTCTTCTGGTCTTTGTAGGATTTCGCGGCGTCGTCAATTTTGCGCCAATCGTTACCATGGCGCCGCAGCAGCTCTCTGGCTTGGTCGGGCGACAGATCGTGCGTTTCGACGACATGCTTTACTTCCGCGTCCTCTCCCTTCAGGGGGCGGCTGCGCGGCTTCCTGGGCGCTCGATCGCCACCCTTTCGAAGTCTAGCCATCGACGCAAACCTCCTACAGTCGCGAAATTAACCAGCGAATGGTGAGAAGGTTTCACCAGTCGCACGGCAGGCTCCGAGAAGCGGCCCTATCGACAATAGGTGAGCATGGGCTGGACTGACGCGGTTCGACGCTGACTGCCCGCGGAGGATGCAGGGCGCTGTCGAAGTGGATGTAGAGCCATTGGCCCAAGCACTGGAACCTGAATCAGGGTCGAAAGTTCTTGAGGATGGCAAATCATTCGTTCACGAGTCTGCTCACCTCAATTGGTACGTTAACGTCACGGCCCGCAGCATTCCTAGTGCTCTTGGCTTACGCAATCCTCTGGGCCGTCTTCGACAGAGAAACTCTGAATTGGCATGGGGCGGCCACCCTATTCACCTGGGCAATGACGCTGTTCATCCAACGCGCCGAGCATCGTGACACCCAGGCTATCCACGCCAAGTTGGATGAGATGCTGCGATCGAACAGCTCAGCTTCAAACATCACCCGCATTGACGATGAAGAGCCTGAGGAAATCGAAAGGCATCGCAGCCGGAAACAGCGGGGCGATTGAATGTGCTGTTTCGTTCCTCAGCGCCATGGGCGGGCGCCCCAATGGTGATATCCCTTCGAACCCGGCAGGGGCTGCTCAAGGCTGTCGAAGGTTTAGCCATCGCGTTTGTCGCCCGTCTGGTGACGCCGCTCGCAATCAACTTGATCCCTGAGCATCGTAATGAAACGGCAACCGACACGCTTTGGCTGACCGGACGTATTCAGCCATCTTCGCTGCATCGATCTCGGCGGCAAGCGTGTTACTGCTGGCGATCTTCAGTTGTAGACCGCGCCGAAAAGTCCGTGGCTGATTGCCTTCCTGCTTGGCGGCGCCGCCACCTCGGTCAACAGGCGTGTCTCGCCGCCAGCTTTGCTACCAAATCGGAAAAATAGACCGACAACGCCATCTGGCCCGATTGTGCGCGAATATGCGCCGATGTTCGGTTGGGATTTGCTTTGGACGAAGATCCGAGCGGCCCGACGTTTCGAGCTACTCCAGACAACCACGATCCTGACGTGGCTGTCAGCCGCGAACGAACTGCGCTTCGTTTTCGTCGCGCTGGTTGCCGCCGAGTACTGCCGCGACACTTGCGATGAAAGCGCCCACGATCATCGACAGGGCGCCGACCAGCGCAAAAGTGGCGCTCGCTTTCCTGGCCTTATCGGCGGCTGCCTTCGCCTTGTTCTTGGCATCTTCCATGCTGGCGAGGACCGTGTCGACGCGCTTGGCTGCATCGGCCTGCGAAAGCCCGGTGCGGGACGCGACAAGCTTCGCAAGAAAGGCCTTGTCGTCGGCCGACATTTCGCCTCTGGCGGCGCTCACTACCAAGATGCGAGATGCCTGCGCGGTGGATCCGGCGTCGTTCTGTTCAGTTGGAGCGACTGTTCCGGTATCGGCCGGACGGAACAGCGTATCGACGAAATAGGCCAGGCTGTTGCCGTCGGCCGTGCCGCTCGCTGCATTCGTTGCCGCGGACGTGGCGCCCGCCGCCGCGCCCGATGCGACGTTGGACGCTGCCTGCACCCCCGCACCGATCGTTGCGGATAATGCAGAACCGAAGACGCCCGCGACCAATAGTGTTGCCAGCGCCCAGGCAAGAAAGCCGTGCGCGGTATCGCGGAAGTAGACTTCGTCGTCATGAATATCGACCCATTTTGTGCGCAGGCGGCCGGTAAGATAGCCACCCAGGCCGGCCGAAAGCCATTGTACGATGACCAGCCAAACCGCGGCTGAAACCGCGAAAGTGGTAATCGAGGCACTTGCACCGGTCCAAGGTGAGACCATGGTAAGCCCCAGTCCGGAACCAACCAGCATGAGAATGACCGTGAGCGTCGATGCAGCGAAAGCACCCGCAATGATCGGGCCCCAACTTACGGCGGACGATGAAGACTCACTTGCGCCGGAAATGTGAACGTCAGAAACTGTGGAGTTCATCTGACGCTCCTACCGTGCGAACAGCATGAGCAGAATGATGATCGGAATTGGAACTCCGAGCAGCCAAAGCAATATACCGCGTCCCATGGAGACCTCCTATATTCTAGAGACGAAATACCAATTCCGCAAAACGGCTTTCGTTCCGAATATCAAGTGAGCGAAATTGGGAATAGACAGATCGGATTATTTTCCCGACCTGGTGCGCGCCCAACGACTTTTCTTCCTCGTTCCTGGCTAGGAAGCGCGGCCGGTCAAATCTCAATGTGCGGCGCTACGCGGCAATCGTGAGGTCGGCGCCAGACCGAGGCCCGTCGCCGAAGAGAGACACGGCGACGGGGCGCGCTACGGACACAGGAGCGGGACATAACGCCAGCTCCCTAAGCGCCAGGGCCGGGTTTTGTTCCAGATTGTCTGGCAAAATCGCGTTTTGGCCACCTTCCCTGGAAGGGCGGGAAGGAACATTCCCCAGGGTCGGCAGTTCTTTCGGCACAGGAGTAACAAGCCATGGCAGACGACAGGACTATGCGTGGGGGCCGCGACCGCGACCGGGTATCGGCGCAAGAGGATTATGAGGTGCGCCATTTCGCCAACAAGGTGGGCCTGACGGTTCAACAAGTCCGCGACCTCATCAAGCAGCACGGCAATGACCGGAAGACCCTTGAACGCGAGGCGGAGAAGCTTCGGGGATGACCAAGATGTCAGAGCCTGGGCCGTCGATTGTCGGAAAGCGGCATGGTGGCGAAGCAGCCAGGGAGCAGGATCACTTCTACCAATGCCGAACATGTGGGCAGAGGCTCGATCGTCGGTGATCTTCGCCAGGTGATTTGGCACGAACAGTGGCCACGATGGACGGATAATGGGCCGGCTCCGGGGCGCTCTGAAATACGACGATACCGGAAGCGGTTGCGTATGTGGTCATTGAAGGAGCGGCCCTTTGCGAAGGCTGTCGGAACGCGGCAAAGTCTGCGGCGGCACACCCTCAAATTCATAGCATTTGCAGCCGGCGGTTTAGTGTCTCAGGAGTGCATTGAGTTGCCGCTCGTTCAGCCGATGGAAAGTGCCCAGCTGCGTCTCATAGCAATCGGCAACGGCTTTAATAGCGCTCTTCGAGCACCTCCTCGTTTCAAGGTGGCCGCAATGAGCCTCTTCGCGCGGTCCCAATTCGTTCCCGTGCTTATCATTTGGGTGGGCAAAGCATGTCGAGCACATGCATGCAGGGTGCTGCTCTATGATATAGTGCAAAGATGGTCAAGACAGTAGGATTTCCCTATATGGCATCAAAAAATATTTTCAAAGATGGCAGCAAATACTAGATCCTTGATTGTCAAAATGGCCTCTTATGGAGATTGTAAGCTGAGAAAGTTCAAACCACATGAATAAACGGGAATCACGCCCTGGGCAAAAGTTTCAAGTGGACCAGTTCCGCAAAGCTGCGCGCAAACTCGAAACGGACTTCTCGGAAGAGAACTTCAACCGCGTATTGAAGAAGATGGTCAAGGGAGCCCAACCAAAGGAAAAGGCTCCGCCGTCGCCAAAGGACGGCAAGGCCAAGAAGGCTGGCAATGGCCGCTAGGCTTATTGACGTCCTTTACAGGGCTGCCTGTTCGGTCGCTGCTATAATCACATTTTTCCGGACTGGACCATCATCCCAACGAGGTGACATTGCGATCTGGCGCTCCTCCAATTCGGTCTAGCCGCCATAGTCTGGCTACCCGGCAGAGCGGCACGGTTTGTGCTGGCAGCATATAAGAAGGTTGAACGGCCTACGACTAAGCGAACATCGCCGAGCCGCCCCCTGAGGGTGTAAAATGGGGTTGTCGTCCGCACCCGGCCGAGGCACGCGGACGCTTGAAAGAGCAGATCAAGCTTTCGCCCATCTGAGGGGAGGAAAGCGTGATGGCAAAGTTCAGCGGCATATTGCGGCCCTCTGACCTCGACGTTCTCCAGAGGGTGTTTGATCACTTTTGCGAAGAGCGCCGTCTCACCCTTAAAGACCGGGACCAAAGGGAACAGCTTGCCCGCGAGGTCATCTACGATTTCCAGAACGGCATTACCGACGAAGCGGCATTGTTGCACTCGCTTTCGAAGCGCTACGCTGCCCGGCGTCAAGCTTAGGCTCAAATCGGCTCACTTTAGCAATCGCTTGACGAAGGCTTCGGCCGCTCCAGAGTAATGCCCATGGCACGGGGCATCAAGCTTGGCGAAGAGGTCGCGATCACTGCGACCGTGCGGCGGCGCGTTACCGATGACCGCATCAGCGTCTCGATCCCCTCTTATGGCTTCCCTCACTCGATCGTCGATAGGACATCGAAGGTGAAGAGAGGCCAGCCAATGGAGCTTACCGGCGAGGTTACCCATATCGACGGGGATTGGGTGACGGTGAACCTTGGCGTGCCAGTGACGGTGAACGTGGATGCACTGAGGCGGGTGACGCCCCGTGTGTCGCCCAAGCGGAAGAGGCCGATGGCGGATGAGCGGGCGTGAGGCGGAAGCTTCGATGGCCTATGCCGTCAAGGACAGCGCTGAGGCACTTATGAGTGCGCTGGGTGTCTTCCCGATGGAACGCTCAATCGGCGCCCTCTAGCAGCTCACCAAACCCGTGGAGATGTGAGTAACACAGACGTACTGTCGGCAGATTGGCCGGCCGGCGCATCTTTCGGTCGAGACTGGTCGCCTTTCGCACATCATTCGCCCCGCACGGTATAGCGCACGCTCACCAGCTCGAAGTCTGAGAGGGCCTGGCGTTACAAGCGCGCGAAAAAATCGATTACGCATTTCGACGAACGGACGCTCGAAATTGACTCATGGACTCAACGGCGTAGGTTGAATGTTCGTGCCGAGCAGAGGCACAGGGATGGAAGCGGCTTTCATGCTTTCGCACCTTGGAAGAGGAGGTAAGCATGTCAGGAGAATGCGTTGCGGATCCCGCTCAGCTTGAGCTGCTCGCAAAGGCCGTCCATGACTATTGCGAGAAGCACCTGATCACGGGCAAGGGTGACCGCGAAAGGGTGGCAATCGAGGTGATCGGTCTATTTGGGCAAGGCATGACGGAACCTGCTCAGCTGTCAGCCGCGCTTGAAAAGGGGCACTCCCAGAGCCCAGGAACATCTGCGGCGGTTGCAGCATTGCCGGGCCGGTCGTCGATCGAAAGCGCAACGTAATATCAAATGGCAAAGGGGCCTCTCGAGCGGACCAGCGAGTCTGAGACCCGCCGCCGGGGGAGCTCACCGACGGCGGGCCGTGCAACGCGGCTGCCAGTTCATGCCCACTGGAGTCGCACTTGGTCTAGCTAGGGCCGCAGGAGATTTGTGCAATCATCCTAATTTTAAGACCCACTCCGCCAGGAGGCGAAGTGGGCCTTTTTCCTCGAGTGTGTGCTCCCGAGCGGTGACATACAGGCTTCGAGGGGTTGGGGGCTTGCATATCACCGCTTACTAAACTGCCTCAGGCGGCATCTGTTCCGACGGACGAACAAAAAGGTGGGCTGGCCGCGCGCCGTATAAAAAGTGCGAGAAACCTGCTATAGTCCAGCCATGGAAGAAACGCACATAGAGGCCGCCGCGCGGCACGTCCGCGATGGTGCCAGCCATGTCTCTCGACAGCGCGAAGTCGTTCGGCACCTCGTAGACTCGGGCGCTCCCATAAAGCGGGCGACTGAGCTGCTTGACCTGCTTGAGCAGATACAAGTCTCCCACGTTGCGCATCTGAAACGATCTCAAAGTTCAAATTGAACCTACTCGCTCTGTGATGAAAAGACTGCGCCGGGGCCCGAAACGCAGTCGACACTGTTATCACCGTTCACTCATCATCTGGCGCATCATTTCACGCATCGACTCTTGGCTCTGTCCGCTTGTCCCAGGTAGCTGTTGCTGCTCCTGTATTGGCGCGGTGGGCGCAAGTGCGGCATTGGTCTGGGCGAGCGCAGGCGAAGCAAATATCGCCAGCACCACTGAAGCAACGGCTGGCCCATTTTCTCCTTGATTTGAGCGGGTAGCTCAAATGTTTCGGCATTCGGAACAAACCCGCTGCTCACTCTTGGCTTCCCACCGGAGTGTGACGCCGCTGGTGGTCTCGATCGCCTGAGCACCTTGGCGGCAGGCATACCACGCGGCTCTGGTAGTGTGCTGAGAGTTCTGCAAATTCGCTGAGAGAGGGCGGTCATGGCAGGCTGGTGATGTTCAACGTCACCGATTCCCTCGCGAGGAACGCCACCATGACCAAGACTGAAGATAAGACCGCCAGATGCGGACCCGATTACGGCCACAGCCCGCAAATGCCCGCTACGAGCAGTGTGCGCCAGAGCGGCTACAGCGCGTTCCAGCGGCGGATGCGGCGTGCCCAGCAGTGAAAATAGAGCACCGATGCCGCCCCCCCATGATGCCGCAGGCGAGCACCAGCGGCCAGTCGCTGGCGAAGTCGACTGTCTCCCTGGCGACGCCAAAATAGGTGTGGTTGCCGAGCAGACCCAGCGAGCCGGGTCAGCGAGGATCACTGCGGTCAGCACGAGCCCGTTGGTGCGTCACTCGTAGGCTCGGCCCACCTCCTCGGTAGCGAAGACGATGCCAGCGAGCGCCGTGTTGAAGGCGGCCGCGATGCCCGCAGCAGAGCCAGCAAGAATCAGTCCGCGCGCCTGCGCCATGGCGCCCCAGCGCGCCGCCTGTAGCATCAACGAGGCGCCGACCTGCACGGTCGGACATTCACGGCCGATCGAGGCACCGCAGAACAGGCCAATGACAGTGAGCGCGATCTTGCCCACCACCAGCCTGAGCGACTGGATATAGCTGTGGTTCTCGTCGTCGCACAGATGCCGCGCCGCGATCGCCTGCGGAATGCCGCTGCCTTGCGAGCCCGGGAAGAATCCATGTGCAAGCCAGGCGCACAGCACGAAGCCCAGTGGCGTCATGACCAGCGGCGTCTTATCCTATATGAAGGGTTAAGTAATGGTCTCGCAGGGCCTGTTGGACCGCAGGGTATTGTGACATCGGTCAGAATCCCGTCGGCGAACCAGCGGCAGCCGCAGTAGGGTATCCACGCTTCCAAGTTGGTAAGCACCCGGGCGCCATCAACACTGAATCGCCAAACCTGGCCGGCAATGGCTAAGCCATTTGGAGAAGTATTATCTTTGCAAGGAAAGGCTAAAATAAACCTCAACAGAGAGGGTTGCTAACATGGCAACTGAGAGCACCAAATATATGAAGCGGATGCATGAAGATCTAGTTTCAGAGGCTCAGGCACGGCGCGATTTTTCTCGAGAAGGGACGGCCGCTCGCGGCGGTGACAGCGCCAACCATAACGCTTTTGCTCGGCATAAGCTTGAACTCCGGGGCGATCGCCAAATCGGGTGGATCACGTCCGGACCTTAAGCATCTCTTGTCCGGCAACCGACTGTCGGGGCCGCTGAACTTGTCGCTCGCTGCCGCCGATGTCCGGCGCCCATTCTTCATTTGTGACGAAGCCAATGTCGGCCTCGCTCATTTCTGGGGCTGCAAATACGGTCCGTTGGAGGAGTCTGAAACCTATGACCAATCATAAGTTCAACGAGCCCGTCTCAGTGTTCGTAGGTCTTGGCTTTCCTCACGACGTCGCAACCGTTTTGGACGCCTACCATCTTCTGCTCGAATGGAACGGCATCCCCGATCTCGACCATGATGGTGCCCTCGAAGTCTGTAGGAAAGCCCTCAACGGCGACCGGACGGCTGAAGATGCGCGTGAAGCATTCGAGCGCTTTGCCCATGCCAAGGGCATCCTCTCAGAGGAAGCGCTCGAGCGAGCGGCTTCCGGCTATGCTCAGGAATGGGGACTGGTATATGAGCGCCGGCCCGGTGTCCCTCGTTGACGCAAGACTTGTGCATTTCGCCTGGATTCCCGGCGGCTGAGGAGCCTTAGCCCAGCAGACCGTCCGCCCGATCCCAACCTCGAATCCAGGCTCTTGAAGTTCTGAAGGCCGTCACCATCTGGACCTTGGACTGCGTCGATAGCGCCGTGCGATTGCTTGCTCGCAAAAGACGTCAAAACAAAACGGAGGAAGTTATGGATGACGTTCGGTTTCCCGAACCTGTTATACTCAGATTTTCCACTGCATCGCGTAACGCACGCGCGGACAATCACCGCCGTAGGCTTTAACTTGGTTCGGCATCTGCAAGTTCATCGACAGCTTCTTCAAGACCCTGAGCAGCTGCTCGCTCAAGCCAAAGGCGGCCGGCAACTGGATCGTGCTCACCGGCGATACCCCTGGAGAGATAGCGGCCTAGCATGAGTTGCGCATGCCCATGACCTCGTTCTGCGGCGGCTGCGAACCATTTCTGCGCGGCCATCCGATCGAGAGTTATACCTTGGCCAGTTTCGTATAGAGCGCCGATCGCGAACATCGCACCAGCGTGACCTGCCGCGGCGGCCTGTTTGAACAGATATGCCGCGGCCTCGGGCGAGCGTTCTCCACCCCGTCCGTTCAGCAGCATTTCGGCGAACGCGACCTGCGCATCGGCCATGCCGGCTTTAGCCGCCTGTTCGAACCAAAAACGAGCCTGCTTAAGGTCGCTGGCTACGCCGCGCCCCTCCTGAAGCATGCGCGCGTACATATACTGTGCATGCGCCACGCCCTCCGCCGCGCGCCTCATCCATTGCGCCGCCCGCTCCTGGTCCTTGCGCACTCCGACTCCCTCGGCGAAACACAGGCCCAGATTGAAGGCCGCGATCAAGTCGCCTGAAGACGCGCTCGCTACGAACCATCCTGCAACGTTGATGCCGTCATCGCGATTGCCTGCGCCTTCGAGGACGAGGTTCGCAAGGTCGACTTGCGATTCGCGATTTCCGCCGTTTGCGGCTGCGCGTAACCAGCGCTTTCCCTCCTCGGGGTCCTGAGCCACTCCGTTTCCCGAGAGATAGAGCGAAGCCAAGGCACGCGCGGCCCCCTGATGGCCGCCCTCCGCGGCCCGTCGATACCACGACGCCGCTTCAGCATAGTCCGGCTGGGGCCCCTTCACATATCGTTCGCCGAGGCTGTGGGCGGCGTCCGGATTTCCGGCCAGCGCGGCCCGGCGCATCCACGCCTCGCCGGCAACGGGATCCTGATGGGTCAAGGTGCCTTCGAGCAAAGCAAGCCCCAGCCTGAACTGAGCCGAGGCCAGACCCTTCTCCGCTGCAAGTTGATAAAACCGCGCAGCGGCTTCTCGATCAACCGGCACGCCCATTCCGTGCTCGGTGAGGATCGCAAGCAGATAGATAGCCGTCGGCAGGCCGGCATCCGCGGCGCGTCGCACCTGCGCGGCAATCTTGCCACTGTGCTCGGGTAGTCCGCGTCTGGCGAGTGACAACGCAAAGCCCAGGCATCCCTCAGGACAGCCCGTCGCTGCGGATTTCTCGTACCAGCCATGTGCGGCATCGAGATCGCGCATGCCTTCGGGGCCGTTGCTGAGGATGTAGCCGAGAATTGCCTGCCCCGTCGCGGAGCCGGCCTCAGCGGCTTTGCGGGCAAGGTCTAGTCCTGCCGCGAAGTCGGGCCCCCGCGAGGAAACCCGTTCGAACAAGCTTTCCGAGCCGGCTTCGGTTTCCTCACCCGCAAGTCCGGCCACGTGAAGCGCCGCGAGAAGGGCCTGTGCATCGCGACTGCCGCGGCCGGCCGCTCGCCGCAGCCAGCGCGCGCCTTCCGATTGACTAGGCGGCACACCCGAGCCTTCGAGATAGCAACGTCCGATCCGAAACTCCGCCTCCACGATCCCAGCGCGTGCCGCAACTGCCATCAACGCGAACGCCTCGGCGGATTTGCCGCTTTCGGAAAGCCGAATTGCGCGGCGCAACGCCAGCGCGGGATGGATGCGTCCAGTCAGCCGGTCCAGGATCGCCATTTACGGCTCCCGCATCGCTTCCTGACCAATCGGCAGCATCGCAGCCAGAATGTATTTGAGGACCGTGCGGCGGCCGACCTTCACGTCCGCAGTGACCGGCATGCCGGGGCTGATGGAGAAGCCGGCGGGCACGCCATGCAGGGCGACGTCGTCTATCGAGATCTGCGTGCGATAGAACAGGTCGGCATCCGGGGGCAGCATGGCCAACGAGCTGTTTGGATCGCGCGCCTGTTCCCTGGCAGAGAAGGAGTCCGGGCTGACTGTGCGAACAGTGCCGTGAGCCAAGCCATATTGCGAATAGGGAAAGGTATCGAATTTGATCGCCACGGGATCGCCGACGTGAACGAAGCCGCTGCTGCGACCGACAATGTTTGTCTCCACTTCGAGTACCGCGTCGGCCGGGACCAGCGTGATCAGCCGCTCTCCGGACTGCAGGACCGAGCCCACGGAAACCTTGGCCACCGCCTGAACGGTGGCGTCGGCTTCGCTCCTCAGTTCCACGAGTTGTTTGCGCAGCTTCGCCTTGTTGAGAAGCTCGCGGGCGTCGGACATGCGCGAGTTGGCTTCCGACAGGCTCTGCGAGACCTCCGCACGCCAGCTCTGAATGTAGCCGTCACGCTCGGCCGCGACCGCCGCCTGCTGGCGCTTGGCAGCCTCGGTCGTTTGTTCGGCATTGCTGAGCGAGCGCGACATTTCCGCCGAATTGTCCTCGGCAAGCAGCGTGTTGAGACGGCTTCCAACTTGTCTTTCTTCGAGTTGCTGCCGCATCCGTTCGATCGACGCCGCGACGGCCAGCCGCTGCCGGTACCCGTCGGCGTCGGACTGCGAGCGCGAGATGACGGAAGTGAGCTCATCACGCTGCCGGTCAAAGCTTTCAAGCTTGGCGTCGTAGACCGCCTTGCGGCGATCGAAGATTGACGCTTGCAATGTCCAGCTCGGATCCAGTCCGTCATAGCTGAAAGGCTTTCCATCGGCCTCCGCCTTCAAACGCGCCACTTCCGCTTCGAGTGTCGCGACCTGCGTGGCCAACGCCGTGAGGTCGGCCGAGGCGAAGGTGGCGTCGAGACGAGCCAGCAACTGGCCGGCTTTGACACGCTGTCCCTCGCGCACCTCGATCGAACGGACGATCGCTGTCTCCAGCGGCTGAACGATGATGTTGGGCGATTGCGAGATAACAAGGCCTCTTGTCGTGACGACCTGGTCAACCGGTATCAGTGCTGCAATTGTTATCAACACGACGACCAGGCTCGAGATGATCCAGACGATGCTGCGCGCCACGCGCGGAATGGGCGCATTGGCGACTGCCGTCGACGGCCACTGGAACTCCAGGATGACAGGCGCGGTCGGATCGCTGGCCACTGCCCCGCGCCGGCGGACTGGTAGGGTTGATAACGCGGTGCTGCTCATGGCCTGTCGATCTCAAACCAGCCGAGGTGGCACGGTAGCCAGATGGCCATGTCGGCCTTCAAGATGTCGGTTCTGCTGGAACCAAAGCTGGCGGTAAATGCCGCACCGCTCCAGCAGGATGGAATGAGGCGCGACATCGACAACCTTTCCCTGGTCCATGACCAGGATATGGTCGCATTCGGTGAGCGAGGCGAGACGGTGCGAAACGATGATCATAGTGCGGCCGCTGGCGATACGCATCAGATTGGCGCTGACCACCGCCTCACTCTCGGGGTCGAGCGCGCTGGTCGCCTCGTCGAGTATCAGGATGGTCGGATTGTGGATCAGCGCCCGCGCGATTGCCAGACGCTGCCTCTGGCCGCCCGAAAGATTGGGCGAACCTTCCTCGATGTAGGTGTCATAGCCGTTCGGCATGCGCTCGATGAATTCCGCGGCACCGGCAAGATGCGCGGCGCGCATGGCGTCAGAAAGCGTCAGGCCTGGACGGCCGGCGATGATATTGTCCCTGATCGAACCGCGGAAAAGAAAATTGTCCTGAAGGACGACACCTAATCCCTGGCGAAGATGACGCAGGTTGATTT
Source organism: Mesorhizobium sp. ORS 3324 (assembly GCA_000824825.2). Lineage (GTDB taxonomy): Bacteria > Pseudomonadota > Alphaproteobacteria > Rhizobiales > Rhizobiaceae > Mesorhizobium. The sequence goes on along the minus strand of LM655209.1, from coordinate 3,472 downwards.
CCTTGAGATCGATTCCATCGAGCTTAAGGAACCCGCTATAGTCGCGATTGATCCCCTGCAACAGGCGAGCAATCGTCGATTTCCCTGATCCGCTCCGCCCGACAATGCCGAACATCGTGCCTGCCGGTACGTCGAAGCTGACCCTGTCGAGCGCAGGGGCCTTGGTGCCGATATAACTGAAGGTCAGATCGCTGAACGCGATTTCCCCGATGAGTTTTGGCCTCAAGCCAGCGGAGTTGGAGCTGCTTTCCAACGGACGGTTGAGAACCGACGCGGCCTCGCCGATTGCGGCGCCGACCTCTTCATAGTCCTCGATCAGTCGAGCCAGGCCGACCAGCGGCTGGCCGACACGTTGCGCGATCATCATGAAGGCGAACAGGCTGCCCACCATGTAGCCCGACGGTTCGTTCATCGCGAGATAGGCCCCAATCAGCATGGTTCCGATGACCATCACGCGTTCGATTGGCGTGACGAGCGTCTGCGGCCAGTTGGCGAGTTGCCCGAAGGCAAGGCGCGCCTTGCCGGCGTCTGCGACCCGTTCATCCCAAAGCGCCTTGCGTTGAGGTTCGAGACCGAGCGCCTTCACGGTCTTGATGCCGACGACGGTTTCGCCGAGCGCTGCCGACTTCCAGGTCTCCGCGTCCACCACGCGCTGATAGCCCCGCCGCAGCGGCGCAAGGAAGGCGAAGATGATCAGCATGATAACGACCGCGCAGGCGATCACCATCCAGGCGAGCGTGGCGTTGATGTAGAACATGACCGGGATCAGCACGCCGAGCGTGATCAGATCCAGGAACGTGCTGAGCAGCTTTCCGGTAAGGAACTCGCGTATGCGATAAACCTGTGCGAGGTGATACAACGTCTCGCCGGCCGGATGACGTTCGAAATAATCCAGCGGCAGGCGCAGGAGCCGGCTGAAGACGTGCAGGTTCAGTTTGGTGTCCAGGCGCGCGCCGACCACATTGATGATCAGTCGTCGCGCGTGGCCCAGCAGCGTCTCGTAGACAAAGACGACGGCGATTATCGCGGTCAGCAAGACCAGGGTCGAGATGCTGCTGAACTGCAGCACCTTGTTGACCACCGTCATGACGATGAGCGGCGGCAGGATGGTCAAGATGCTGAGGGTGAACGAGGCAATGCCGATGTCGCGCAGAGGCCGGCTCTCGAGCCGCACGAGATCGACCAGCCAGCCGATGGTGAAGGGCGCGTCCGCTGCGACGTAGGACCGGGCCGGCCGCAACAGGACGGCCTCACCCGACCACACTTGCGACAACCGCAGCTCGTCAACGAGGACGGCTTCCGCATCGTCGGGGGCGTCAACGCTCTTGAGGAAAACGACATTCTGCTCGGCGCTGGCCCCGGTAAGGATGCCCGCACCCCCGTCGTTGAACAGCAGAACGACAGGTCCCGTGTGCTCGAAGCGCAGGAGATGCGACCAGCGGACGCGGACCGCGCGCGACCACATCCCGCCGTTCTGCGCCCATTGCGAGAGGTCGGCCGCGTTTGGGGTCGCGTCTGCGCGCGCGGCCTTGAATTCGCTCGGGTCCAGCTCGACGCCATGGTAGCGGGCGACGCGGATCACCGCCTTGAGGCGCGGGGCGATCTGATCGAACCCCTCAGGCCTTCCAGGAAGCCGCACTGGTCCGCTTCCGCCGGGCACGTTGTCGCTAGCGGGTTCCGCGTCGGCGCGGATAGGTACTGGCTGGACGCCGGGTTGCGCAGTCACGCTCGCCATGGACTCCCCTTCCGACCCGCAGGCAAGGGTGAATAAACGTCCCGGTGTCCCAACCGGGACTTCTGGCGCACCCAACCATACTCGCAAGAGCGTGGGGGCGCGAGTCCGGTTCTCACTTCGAAATAGTGAGCGCGCGGGCCCCCGTTTTCAGCAGGGTCCGCGCGCTCTTTGTTGCACCAACGCTCAGTCATGCGGCTTCAGGATATCCTTCAGAGCATTCTTCAGCGTGTCGTCGGTCTGGGCGTATCCGGCACCTTGCTTGCCCTTGTCCGACGTCAAGTCGGAGGTCGCACCAGACGGCCTGTTCTGGTTCTGACCAAAGCCCTTGACCGTGTTGAGTACGTTCAAGAGGTCGGTCGTCACCGAGCTCACAGCGAGGCTGACAAGCTGCCGGAACGAGGTATGGCTGTCCGTGGTACCGCCGGCCGACGTGGACTGCAGGAAGTGCTTGCTGTCCTTGAGCCCCAGCGAACTGGACGTGACGACGGCGTTGCCACCACCATTTCCTTTACCTTGGCCACCGGCAGAGTTGCCCTGTCCCTGGTGTACGCCGTTGTCGCCATTGTTATGGTCGCCGGAATTACCTGGTGCCGGCTGCTCCCCATTGCCGTGCCCGTTATTGCCGTGAACATTATCACCGGTCTCACCGGCTGGGCCGGTCGCTCCCGTCGGGCCGGGGGCACCCGTTGCACCGGTCGCACCGGTTGCGCCGGTCGCACCCGTACCTCCGGTTGCCCCGGTTGCACCCGTTGCTCCGGTAGAGCCTGTGTCGCCGGTTGCACCTGTAGCTCCCGTCGCGCCGGTGTCACCCGTTGCTCCAGTCGCTCCTGTGGCTCCGGTTGCTCCGGTCGCACCAGTTGCTCCGGTAGAGCCTATGTCGCCGGTTGCACCTGTGGCTCCCGTCGCGCCGGTGTCACCCGTTGCTCCAGTCGCTCCTGTGGCTCCGGTAGAGCCTGTGTCGCCGGTCGCACCTGTAGCTCCCGTCGCGCCGGTGTCACCCGTTGCTCCAGTCGCTCCTGTGGCTCCGGTCGCGCCAGTTGCTCCGGTAGAGCCTGTGTCGCCGGTCGCACCTGTAGCTCCCGTCGCGCCGGTGTCACCCGTTGCTCCAGTCGCTCCTGTGGCTCCGGTTGCTCCGGTCGCACCAGTCGAGCCGGTTGCGCCAGTCGCACCAGTCGAGCCAGTCGCACCTGTAGCTCCGGTCGAGCCAGTCGCGCCGGTCGAACCTGTGGCGCCCGTTGCTCCAGTCGCACCCGTACCTCCGGTCGCTCCGGTCGAGCCTGTAGCTCCGGTCGAGCCGGTGGCACCAGTCGCCCCGGTGTCGCCGGTCGCACCTGTAGCTCCAGTCGAGCCGGTCGCTCCGGTCGAGCCCG
>LM655209.1:0-267 GCA_000824825.2 Mesorhizobium sp. ORS 3324 | reverse complement strand
GCCGGTGGAGCCTGTAGCTCCAGTCGAGCCGGTCGCTCCGGTCGCCCCCGTGGCACCGGTCGAGCCAGTAGCACCGGTCGAGCCTGTAGCTCCGGTCGAGCCCGTCGCTCCAGTCGCCCCGGTTGCGCCCGTGGCTCCGGTTGCCCCGGTCGAGCCCGTCGCTCCAGTCGCCCCGGTTGCGCCGGTTGCGCCGGTCGCACCAGTCGCGCCGGTTGCGCCGGTCGAGCCCGTCGCTCCAGTCGCCCCGGTTGCGCCAGTCGCACCAGT
>LM655207.1:30759-129329 GCA_000824825.2 Mesorhizobium sp. ORS 3324 | reverse complement strand
TAGCGCGTATGCCCGCAAGGGGGGGAGATCGGCAGTTGCGTCGCCGGCGCTTTTCCTCCTGCGACGCTGGCGATTGGCGAAAGCGGACGCGACATCCAATCTCCCCCTTGCGGGGGAGATGTCCGCCAGGGCAGAGGGGGGTGCTGTCCCGCCGGCATTTCCGCACTAAGGAACCGGCGTCTCACCCGACCTCGATGACCGCCTTGATCAGGCCGGATTTCTCATGCGCCCATCGTGCGAGATCGCGCGGCGTGCCGGCAAGGGTCGTGCGATGGGTGACGAGCTTCGCCAGCGGCACCGCCCCGTTGCGGATCGAGGCGGCGACATGGTCGAAATCGGCGCGCAGAGCATTGCGGCTGCCGACCAGCGTCATCTCGCGTTTGTGGAACTCGGGATCGGAGAAGGTGATGTCGTCCTTGACGACGCTGACCAGAACCAGCGTGCCGCCGTGCGCGACATGGGCGAAGGCCGACTGCACCGATTGCGTGTTGCCGGTCGCGTCGAGCACAAGGTCGAAGCCTTCGCCGCCCGTCGCCTGCCGCACCAGGTCGGCGGCCGGCGCCTTCGAACCGTCGAGCGTAGCGAAGCCTAGCTCGCTTTCGGCGAAACCGAGCCGCTCGGCGCTCATGTCGAGCAGGCTGACATCCAGCCCGGCGATGCGGGCGAAGAGCGCCGTGCCAAGGCCGATCGGGCCGGCGCCGATGACCAGGGTGCGCTGGCCGGGCGAGGCAAGCGATCGCCGCACGGCGTGCGCGCCGATCGCCAGGAACTCGACCGCGGCCGCATCGGCCAGCGACAGGCCGTTTGCCGGATAAAGGTTTTGCGCCGGCACCAGGATCTCGTCGCACATGGCGCCGTCGCGATGCACGCCGAGCACCTCGATGCTCACGCAGCAGTTCGGCTTGCCGTGCCGGCAGGCGATGCATTTGCCGCAGGCAAGATAAGGATTGATGATCACCGCCTCCCCGACGGAAAGCGCGGCGCCTTCGCCACGTTCCGCGACCGTGCCCGACACCTCGTGCCCCATGATGCGCGGATAGGCGAGGAAAGGGTGCTTGCCTTCGAAGATGTGATAGTCGGTGCCGCAGATGCCGACGTGGCTGACGGCGACCCGCGCCCAGCCGGGCGGGGGCGCGCCGGGCGCGGCGCGGTCTTCGAGGACAAGGTCGCCGGGCGAGCGGCAGACGACGGCTTTCATGCGTTGATCCAGTATTTGCTGCAGCGCCGGCGCGTCGATCGAGCGGGCCGGCGCGTCATTTCAGGGATGGTTCATTTGCCGCGACGGCGCAGGCCGTCGAAGTAAACGATGACGATGATCAGAACGCCGGTGATGATGCGCTGCCAGAAGGCGTTGACGTTGAGCAGGTTGGCGCCGTTATTGATCGTAGCCAGAATGAAGGCGCCAAGCAGCGGTCCGTGCACCGAACCGACCGCGCCGAACAGCGAGGTGCCGCCGATCACCGACGAGGCGATCGCCTGCAGTTCCCATCCCTCGGCCTGCGTCGGATTGCCGATGCCGATGCGCGAGGCCAGCAGCACGCCGACAAAGGCCGCGCAGAGGCCGGACAGCGTGTAGGCCATGTAGATGGTGCGCTGGACATTGACGCCGGACAGGCGCGAGGCCTCGGCATTGGAGCCGACCGAGAACAGATAGCGGCCCCAGCGGCTGTGATGCAGGAAGACATAGGCGGGAATGCCGACCAGGATCACCATCCAGAACAGATTCGGAACGCCGACGAAGGAGCTGCGCGAGAACTCCTGGAAGGCGTCGTTGTTGATCGAGATCGAATTGCCGTTGGTCATCAGCAGGCCGATGCCGCGCAAGGAGGTCAGCGTCGCCAGCGTGATGATGAAGGGCGGCAGGCCCATCTTGACGATGCCGAAACCGTGGAACAGGCCAATCGCGACCCCCACCATCAAGGTGATGAGGATGGCGCCAAAGACCGGCACTCCAGCATTGATCAGCATCGCTGAGGTGACGGTGCAGAAGCCGACGACCGCTCCGACCGAAAGGTCGATGCCGCCGGTGATGATGACGAAAGTCTGGCCGACCGCGAGGATGGCGATCATCGAACCTTGGCGGAGCAGGTTCGAGATGTTGTTTGCAGAGGCGAAACTCTGCGTCGCCACCGACAGTATGATCCACAAGAGAACCAGCAGCGCCAGCAGCGTCAGCCCGAACAGGGCGTTGTAGTTGCGCTTGGGCCTTTCGGCGGGGATCGCCTCGGTGCTCATTTTTGTCCTCCCGTCTTTTCTTGTTTCTCGGCCAGCGCCTGGCTCAAAATGTCCTCGTGGCTGGCGGTGTGGAAGCCATGCGTGGCGACCAGCTTGCCGCGGCGGAACACATGCAGCGTGTCGGCGAGCTCGTAGACCTCGGGCAGATAGGACGAGATCAGGATGATGCCGGCGCCCTTGGACAGCAGCGTCGAGAACAGGCGGTAGATCTCGGCCTTGGTGCCGACATCGACGCCGACCGTAGGCTCGTCGAAGATGAACAGCTTGGCGCCATGCGCCAGCCACTTGCCGATGACGATCTTCTGCTGGTTGCCACCCGACAGGCTGGAGGCGAGCGCATGGCGGGTCGGCGTCTTGATGCGCAGATCCGCGATCTGGCGCTCGGCTTCGGCCTTCTCGCGCGAGCCGGAGATCAGAAGATTGTTCGAGATGCGCTTGTAGATCGGCAGGTTGAGGTTCAGCCCGACCGGCAGGTTGAGGCAGAGACCCTGGTCGCGGCGGCTTTCCGGCGCCAGCGCCATGCCGAGCCGGATCGCGTCATGCTCGGAATTGACCTCCACCTCCTTGCCCTGCCACAGGATCTGGCCGGCCGACTTCCTGTGGCGGCCATAAAGCGTGGTGACGAATTCGCTGCGTCCGGCGCCGATCAGCCCGTAAAGGCCGACGATCTCGCCGGCGCGGACGGTCATCGAAACATTCTCGAAACCCTTGCCAGAGAGGTTCTTCGTCTCGACGAGGGTCGCGCCCGGCGTGAAATGCTCCTTGTGGTAGATCTGCTCGATCGAGCGGTTGATCATCAGCTTGACCAGCTCCGGCTCGTTGGTCTCGGCGATGTCGCGGGTGCCGACGAGGGTCCCGTCGCGCAGCACCGAGACGCGGTCGGCAAGCTCGAACACCTCTTCCATGCGATGGCTGATATAGATGATGGTGACGCCTTCGCCCTTCAGCCGGCGGATCAGCGTGAAGAGCTGGTCGGCTTCCTTGCGGGTGAGATAGGCGGTCGGCTCGTCGAAGATCAGGAATTTTGTGCCGCGCACGGTGGCGCGGGCGGCCGCGATCAGCTGCTGCTGGCCGATGGTGAGGTCGCCGAGCATGACATGGGCCGGCAGATCGAAGCCGAGGCCGTCGATGATCCGCTGCGCGTCCCTGACCATGGCGCGCTGTTGCAAGAGGCCAAAGCGGGAATTCTCCTCGCCAAGGAACATGTTGGCGGCGACGGTGAGGTGGCGGCACAGCACGACCTCCTGGTGGACGGCGTTGATGCCGAGCGCCATCGCCTCATGCGGCGTGGCGAGCGCCTCGGGCCTGCCCTCCCAGATGACCTCGCCGGAAGTGCGCGGCATGACGCCGGTGAGCAGCTTGATCAGGGTCGATTTGCCGGCGCCGTTCTCGCCGACGATGGCGTGGATCTCGCCCGACTTGAAGGCAAGGTCCACCGGCTTCAGCGCATGCGTGCCGGGATAGCGCTTTTCGAGGCCCTTCAATTCGAGGATCGTCCTGCCCGGTGCCAACGTGGGTGCGGGGTGCAGTTCCTGCGCCGTCGATGTCATGACAATCCTCCCAGATTGGTCTCAACCCTTGGGGTACGCAGCGATCCCGTCCTGAGCGCGCATCTTGAACGCGGAGCCTAAAGCAAGCCGGCGAATTTCCAAGCCGGATAGCGACGGGTGTTTCCGGGGCGCAATGGCCCCGGAAACAATTGGCGTGCGATGCTTACTTGAGCTTCGGATTGAGCAGCGCGTCGATCTTCGGCTCTTTCATGTTGGCCTTGGTGACGAGGTTGGCGCCGGTGTCGACATTGGCCTCGACCTTCTCGCCCTTCGAGGCGGCGAGCGCGGTCTTGATGCCGTCATAGCCCATCCGGTACGGGTCCTGGACGACGAGGCCGGAGATGACGCCGTCATTGAGGAACTTGATCAGCTTGTCGTCGCTGTCGAAGCCGATCAGCGCCACCTTGCCAGAAAGGTTGTTCTCGGCGACCGCCTGGCCGACGCCCTGCGCCATGATCAGGTTCGAGGCGAAGATACCCTTGAGATCCGGATTGGCGGTGATCAGGTCGGTCGCGATGTTGAGGCCGGTGGTGGCCTGACCGTCGGCGTACTTGTCGGCGACCAGCTGGAGGCCGGGATATTTCGCCTTGAGCTGTTCCTTGAACCCTTGCGCGCGCTGCTCGAGCGAGCCGGCGCCGGGGAGCGCGGTGATCAGCGCGACCTTGCCTTCGATCTTGCCGCCATTGGCCGCGCCGATCGCCGCAGCGAGGCCGTCAGCCGCGACGCGGCCGCCCTGGACATTGTCGGTGGTCAGGAAAGAGGTGAAGGCCTTGGATTCGGCGCTGGAGTCGATGCCGATGACCTTGACCTTGCTCGCCGCCTCGTCGATCGGCTTACCGAGCGCCTTCGCCTCGGTCGGCGCGATCACGACCGCTGCCGGATTGCCGGCGACGGCGTTCTCGAGGATCGAGATCTGGCCGTTGACGTCGGTCTCGGCCTGGGCGCCGAGTTCCGGCACGTTGATGCCGAGATCCTTGCCGGCCTTGCGGGCGCCGGCCAGCACGATCTGCCAGTAGAAGGACGTGGTGTCCTTGACGATGATCGGGATGGTCACGTCGGCCGCCGAGGCGGGCGCCGAATGCATCGCGCCGGCGAGCATCGAGGCGGCGGCCAAAGCCACGAAGGCGCGGCGGTTGAGAAGGCTGGTCATGAATTTCATTAGGTTCCTCCCTAAGTCGCCTGGTGAAGGTTGCGGAAGCTCCGTCTGGATAGGCGCGGCCCAAACAGAACTTTATCAATAAAAAACATTTGCCGCTTTTTGATAGTGCATCGCCTTAGCGGATGCAAGCGGAGTCTGACGTCGTTTGCGCAATGGTAGGGCGCGATCGGCTCTGCCGGTTCCTCCCTAGCAGCACTTGGATGCTTCCGTTCCTCCTTTTCAGATATGGAACACAAGTTCCATTAATATGTCAATATGGAATATTCATTCCGTTGTCAGCCAAGGTCCTGGACGACCGTGTAGGGATCGTATTTGGCGAACTCCGACGGCGGCACCTTGATGTCGAGCAGCTCGAGATTGCGCGTCAGATTGCCGGGCTTGGCTGTGCCGGTCAGCACCGAGGCGACGACCGGCTCATGCAGCGGAAACTGGAACGCGGCGGCGGCGAGCGGATAGCCGCCTTCGGCGGCGATCTTCTGCATCGCGCCGACCCGGTCGAGAATGTCTTTCGGAGCCGGCAGGTAGTCGAAATGCGCGCCCTGAACCGGCCCTGTCGCCAATATGCCGGAGTTGAAGACGCCGCCGACGATCAGCGATGTCTTCCGTTCGCGGCAGAGCGGCAGCAATTCGGCCTCGGCGCTGCGGTCGAGCAGCGAATAGCGGCTGGCGAGCAGGATGCAGTCGAGCGGCGCGCGGCTGAGCACGTCAATGCAGATTTTGACCTCGTTGACGCCGAGGCCGTAGGCCGAGATCGTGCCGGACGACTTCAGTTCCTCCAGCGCCCTCAGCCCGCCGTCCATCAACTGACGGAAATGCAGCTTCGTCTTCTCGACGCCATGCGTATAGACGCCGATGTCGTGGACGAACAGGATGTCGATCCTGTTGAGGCCGAGCCGCGCATAGGAGAAATCCACCGAGCGCATGATGCCGTCATAGGAATAGTCGTAGTCGAGCGCGAAGGGCAGCGGCTCGACATAGGAATGATCGGGAACCTGGTCTTCCGGCACGGGACGGAACAGGCGGCCGACCTTGGTCGAGAGCACATAGGACGAGCGCGGCTTGTCGCGCAGGAAGTCGCCGGTGCGGCGTTCCGAAAGGCCGAAGCCATAGAAGGGGGCGGTGTCGAAATAGCGTAGCCCGGCGTTCCATGCCGTTTCCAGCGTCGCCATCGCGGCATCGCGAGGGCAGGCTCGATAGAGCCCGCCGATGGCCGCGCCGCCGAAGCTTATCTCGGTCACTTCGAGCGCAGTCGTGCCGATCCGGCGTTTGTTCATCAAAGCTCCCCTTTGCCGTTCGACCGGCCTTGTTATGACGGTATCTAGAGCGTCGCGCCGAGGTGCCAGGGCACGAACTCGTTATCGCCGTAGCCGAACGCCTCGCTCTTGGTCTGGCGGCCGGACGCCGTCTCGATGATCAGCTCGAAGATCTCGCGGCCCATGCCGGCGATGGTCTTCTCGCCGGAGGCGATGACGCCGCAATTGACGTCCATGTCCTCCTCCATCTGGTGGTACATGGTCGAGTTGGTGGCGACCTTGATCGACGGCGTCGGCCGGCAGCCGAAACAGGAGCCGCGGCCGGTGGTGAAGACGATGACGTTGGCGCCGCCGGCGACCTGGCCGGTGGCCGAGACCGGGTCGTAGCCGGGCGTGTCCATGAACACCAGGCCGTGGCCGCTGACCTTCTCGGCGTAGCCGAAGACGCCGTTGAGCGGCGTCTGGCCGCCCTTGGCGACCGCGCCCAGAGATTTCTCCAGGATGGTGGTCAGGCCGCCGCGCTTGTTGCCGGGCGAGGGATTATTGTCGATCGAGGCGCCGTGCTTGGCGGTATGCTCCTCCCACCATTTCACATAGCTGTCGAGCTTGGCGGCGATCTCGGGCGTGGCGGCGCGATAGGCAAGCAAATGCTCGGCGCCGTAGATCTCGGTGGTCTCGGACAGGATGCCGATGCCGCCGCAGCCAGCCAGAATATCGACGGCCGCTCCCAGCGCCGGGTTGGCGGTGATGCCGGACATGCCGTCCGAGCCGCCGCATTGCAGGCCGACGACGATCTCGCTGACCGGAATCGGCTCGCGCTTCAGTTGACCGACTTCCTCAGCGATCTCGGCCAGCACGCCCATCGCGCGCTCGACAGATTTGCGCGAGCCGCCGGCTTCCTGGATGTTGAAATGCCGCTTTCCCGCCGCGACGCCCTTCTGGCCGTAAAGGGTGAGCTGGTTGACCTCGCAGCCCAATCCCACCATCAGCACGCCGCCGAAATTCGGATGGCGCGCATAGCCGGCGAGCGTGCGGTGCAGCACCATCATGCCGTCGCCGGTGGCGCTCATGCCGCAGCCCTGGCCGTGGACGATCGGCACGAAGCCGTCGATGCCGGGATATTTGGGCAACAGCGTGCGGTTGGCTTCGTCGGCGATGGCGTGACAGACTGTGGAGGAGCAATTGACGCTGGCGATGATGCCGATGAAGTTGCGCGTGCCGGCCCGGCCGTCGGCGCGGCGATAGCCCATGAAGGTGCGCTTGCGGTCGGCCTCGGTGGCGTGCTCGGCCTCGCTCGGCGGCACCACCGGCAGGCGGCCGCTCTCGAACACCAGATTGTGCGAGTGGACATGCTCGCCGGGCGCGATGTCTTGCGTGGCGCGGCCGATGGCCTGCGCATATTTCACCACCGCTTCGCCCGCCGCGATCGGCTTGATCGCCACCTTGTGCCCGGGGTCGATCGCGGCAATCGCGACCGCGCCTCCGGGCAAGGAAGCGCCGATCTCGACGCGGCCGTTGGCAACCGCGACATTGTCGGCGGGGGAAAGAAGAATGGTATTTGCGGCGTTCACTGGCGGCTGTCCTGGGTAAACCTGGGAGTGCGGGCGGATTGACATACGCCCTTTTGAGGATAATGTCTTTTATCGTGAAAAAACATTTTTGCGTCAATTGTTTTTTCATCCGGGCTGCGCGTCGTCCAGAGGCGTGCGATCGCCCGTTTGGCAGGCCGGCGAAACGCGTTCCGCATTTCTGAGGCTTGCGCTGGGAGAGCCGATCATATCGCGCTTCTGGCTGGTCGCCGCAAGCGTTAGGGGATACGGGGCATGTCGAAGAGCAACAACGTCTACAAGGACGCCTTCAACCGCTGCCTGCGGCTGCTCGACGAAACCAGGAGCCTGCCCTCGGAGCCGGAGCTCGGAACGCTGCTCGGCGTCAGCCGCACCACGGTGCGCAGCATCCTTTCGCGCATGGAAGAGACCGGGCTGATCGCCTGGAACAAGCGCGACAAGACGGTGCTGAGGCCGCCGCGGACGCAAGATTTCTTCCCCGAGGAGGAAACCGACTCATTAGCCGAGATCATCGAGCGATCCTTCATGCGCCGGCTGCTTGCCGAGGGCGCCGAGGCCGGCATGCAGATCAACGAGCTGGAGCTGGCGCGCGAGATCGGCGTCGGTACCACCAGCGTGCGCGAATTCCTGATCCGTTTCTCGCGCTTCGGCCTGATCGAGAAGCGGCGCAACAGCCATTGGGTGCTGAAGGGTTTCACCCGCGCCTTCGCGCTGGAGCTGACCGAGATCCGCGAGATGTTCGAGCTGCGCTCGGCGGCTGCCTTCGCCGCGCTGCCGGAAGACAGCCCGGTCTGGGCCGATCTCGACAGGCTGGAGGTCGAACATCGCCAGCTCGCCGACGAGATCGCGACGCGCTTCAACGAATTCTCCGAGCTCGACGAGCGTTTCCACCGGCTGATCCACCGCGCTTCGCACAACCGCTTCATCGTCGATTTCTACGATGTGATCGCGATGATCTTCCACTACCACTACCAGTGGAACAAGGCGCAGGAGCGCGAGCGCAACGAGGTCGCGGTCCAGGAACATCTCGCCTATATCGCGGCGCTGAAATCGCGCGATCCCGGCAAGGTGGACGCTGCCTGTCGCAAGCACCTGAAGTCGGCGCGCCAGACGCTGCTCAGCTCCATTCCGGAAGGACGGCAGGCGCAGCTCGCCTGAAATTTGGAGCATCGCGCCGCGTTGCCGCAGCCCGGTTTCGCCGATTTTCCGGCCGCCGGCCCTGTGCTAGGGTCGGTCAAGTTGCTTGGCAAGAGGCAGTCTGTTGGATATCCGGCTGAGACGATGGAGCATGCCGGCCGCATTCGTCGCGGCATGGCTGCTATTGCTCCAGTCGGCGCTCGGCGCCTTCGCCTTCGGCGGACCTCCGCAGCTCGACACGTTCGGCAACGTCATCTGCACCCATGAGGGGGCGGTCAAGCTTCCCGGCGGCGATCCGCAACAAGAACACATGCCGGCCTGCTGTCTGGCCGGCTGCAGCATGGTTTCGGCGGCGCATCTGCCACCGCCGGAAACCGGCGCGCTTACCGGGAGCCTGGCGTTTGAAGCGGTCACTTTTCCGCCTCCGGCCTTCCTCCATCTCGATTTCGCCCGCGACCGCTCTCCGGCCAATCCGCGAGCACCGCCCGCAACGGTCTGAGGACAAGACCCACGGAACCTTTCGCGGGGTCATTCATCAAATTCAGACTGATCGCGACCGGATGACGGCGCGACCTCATATCCATGGAGCAACCATGTCCAGTTTTCTCCTCGCAGCGCGTGCGCATGCTTGGCGCGGCGTCTTTCCGCGTGGCTTCGAACACGTCAGCGCTGCCGCGTTCGCCGTGCTTCTCCTGTTCGCCAGCGCTCCCGGCGCCCTGGCGCATGAATTCAAGGCCGGCGACCTGGAGATCGGTCACCCGTGGTCGCGCGCGACGCCGCCCGGCGCCAAGGTGGCCGGCGGCTATTTCACCGTGACCAACAAGGGCAGCTCGCCGGACCGCCTGCTGTCGATTTCCACCGACATTTCTGACACGGCCGGGGTGCATGAAATGGGCGTCAAGGACGGCGTCATGACCATGCGACCGGTCAATGGCGGGCTGGAAATTCCTGCGGGCGGCAAGGTCGAGCTGAAGCCGGGCGGCTATCACGTGATGTTCGTCGGCCTGAAGCGACAGCCCAAACAAGGCGAGAAATTCCCGGCCACGCTCACCTTCGAGAAGGCCGGCAATGTCAAAATCGAGTTCCTCGTAGAAGGCATGAGTGAGGCCGGCGGCATGGAAGATCACGCCGAGTGATCCGCCATCCGCTCGTTTGGAATCAGAGGGACAATTTCATGAAGATATATCTTTTGGTGGCCGGCGCGCTTTTCGCGTTCGGCACGAATGCCGCGCTCGCCCACGTCACGCTCGAAACGCAGGAAGCGGCCGTCGGCTCGACCTACAAGGCGATCTTTCGCGTGCCGCATGGCTGTGAGGGCAAGGCAACGACCGCGGTCAGGGTGCAGATCCCGGAAGGCGTCATTTCGGTGAAGCCGATGCCGAAGCCGGGCTGGACGCTGCAGACGAAGAAGGGGAAATACGAGAAATCCTACCAGCTCTATGGCGAGACGCTGACCACCGGCGTCAAGGAAGTGGACTGGAGCGGCGGCAACCTGCCCGACGAATTCTATGACGAGTTCGTCTTCCGCGCGTCGTTGGCGGCCGACTTGCCGGCCAGTCAGATGCTCTATTTCCCGGTGGTGCAGGAATGCGGCGACGCCGCAACACGCTGGATCGAGATTCCCGCTGCCGGCCAGGACGAGGACGCGCTGGAAAATCCGGCTCCCGGCATCAAATTGCTGCCGAAGAAATGATCTCTTGATGGCGCGCTCCGCGGGGCGCGCCATCTCCTCTCGAAAGACGGTATGAACGCAGCATCTTTCCCAGCTCGCCTGAGCGACCCCCGCGTCAGGTCCGTCGCCGGCAGCTTGCTGGCCGTCTTGGCGCTGATGGCGCTGCTGGTCCTGCCCTGCCGCGCCTTCGCGCATGCGGCGCTGGTGGCGACCGATCCGGCCGATGGCGCCGTGCTGGGGCAGAGCCCTGAGCGATTTTCGCTGACCTTCAACGAGCCCGTCTCGCCGCTGGTGCTCGCCCTGGTGCGTCCGGACGGCACGCAGCTTTCCCTGACCTCGTTCCGCCTCAAGGACCAGACTGTCGAGATCGACAATCCCGAGGCACTCAAATCCGGCACGCATGTGCTGAGCTGGCGGGTGATCTCGCAGGACGGCCATCCGGTCGGCGGCTCGGCGCTGTTCTCCGTCGGCGCGCCAAGCGCCGCGCCGGAGGCGGGCGAAGCCGTCGATTTGTCGCTGCGCACGGCGATCTGGGCCGGAAAGCTCCTTCTCTATGCCGGGCTCTTCCTCGGTGCCGGCGGCGCCTTCGCGCTTGCCTGGCTCGCCGGAGACTGCCGCTGCGGCCGGCGTTTCGTCGCTGCCGCCGTCCTGTTCGGGCTGGCAGCAGCGCCACTGTCCTTGGGCTTTCAGGGGTTGGACGCGCTCGGCGCGCCGCTCGCCCGGTTTGCGGCGCCGATCGTCTGGAAGACCGCGCTCGCGACCAGCTTCGGCTGGACGGTTCTGGTCGCCCTGGTCGCGCTTGGCCTTGCTTTGCTGTCCGTCGCCGGGCCTTCCGCCTTGCGCAAGCCGCTTGCGCTGGCCGGCCTAGCCGGCGTCGGCGCGGCGCTTGCCGCCAGCGGCCATGCCAGCTCCGCCGAGCCGCAATGGCTGACGCGGCCGCTGGTGTTCCTGCACGGCGCGGCGATCGCCTTCTGGATCGGCGCGCTGGCGCCGCTCGGTCTCGCATTGCGGCACCGGCCGGCGGAGGCAAAGACTTTCCTTCGCCGGTTCTCGCGCACGATCCTGCCGGTGGTAGGCCTGCTCGCCGCAAGCGGCATAGTGCTGGCAGTGATCCAGGTGCGGGAGCCGGCGGCGCTGATCGACACCGCCTATGGCCGCCTGCTGCTGCTGAAGCTGGCCCTGCTTTTGTTCCTGTTCACGCTCGCCTCCGTCAACCGCTGGACGCTGACGGCTCCGGCCGAGGCTGGCGACACGGAGGTGCAGCGGCGGCTGGTGCGTTCGATCGGCATCGAGATCCTGATCGTGCTTGCCATCTTCGGCGTCGCCGCAGGCTGGCGCTTCACGCCGCCGCCGCGCGCGCTGGCGGTCGCCGCCGCCCAGCCGGTGTCGATCCATATCCATACGCTGCAGGCGATGGCCGATCTCAGCATCACGCCCGGGCATGCCGGTCAGGTTGTTGCTTCCATGATCATCATGACCGGCGATTTCGGCCCGCTGGACGCCAAGCAGGTGACGTTGGTGCTGTCGAAGCCCGATGCCGGCATCGAGCCGATGAAGCGGCCGGCGACCAAGCCCGGCGACGGCACGTGGCGGGTCGACAATCTCATCATCCCGATTCCCGGCCGCTGGAACGCCCGGCTGGATATCCTCGTTTCGGATTTCGAGATTGTGAAGATCGAGGCGCCGATCGACATCCGGTCTGACTAGGCCGACCGACACAATTCGGCGAGGCGGTTGACGCCGTCGCGAAGGCCCGTCAATCATCCGTGCAAAACGCGGCCTCAACAAAAGATCCGAAGCAGGGAAGAAACGAACGATGGAAACAGCCGAAATCGGCCTGATCGGCCTTGGCACGATGGGCTCCAACCTGGCGCTCAACATTGCCGAGCACGGGCACCGCATCGCCGTCTTCAACCGCACCTCTTCGCGCACCGACGCCTTCGTCGAGAGCGCCGGCGCGCTGAAGGACAGGATCGTGCCCTGCTATACCCTTGAGGAGCTCGCCGCGGCGATCCGGCCGCCGCGGCCGATCATCATCATGGTGCTGGCCGGCAAGCCGGTCGACGAGCAAATCGGAGCGCTGCGGGGCGTGCTTGCCAACAACGACATCGTCATCGATGCCGGCAATGCCAATTTCCGCGACACGATGCGGCGCTTCTCCGAGCTGTCGGGCTCGGGCCTGACGTTCATCGGCATGGGCGTGTCCGGCGGCGAGGAGGGCGCGCGCCACGGGCCGTCGATCATGGTCGGCGGCACGGAGGACTCCTGGAAGCGCGTCGAGAAAGTGCTGACGGCGATCTCCGCCAAGTTCAAGGACGAGCCCTGCGCCGCCTGGCTCGGGACCGACGGCGCCGGTCACTTCGTCAAGACCATCCACAACGGCATCGAATATGCCGACATGCAGATGATCGCCGAGATCTACGGCATCCTGCGCGACGGCCTCGGCATGGGACCGAAGGAGATCGGCAAGGTCTTCGACGGCTGGAACCAGGGCCGGCTCAACTCCTACCTGATCGAGATCACCGCCAAGGTCCTTGCCGCCGACGATCCTAAGACCGGCAAGCCGGTGGTCGACATCATCCTCGACCGCGCCGGCCAGAAGGGCACCGGCAAATGGTCGGTCATCGAGGCGCAGCAGCTCGGCATTCCGGCGACGGCAATCGAGGCGGCGGTGGCGGCGCGCGTGCTGTCATCGATCAAGGACGAACGGCTGGCGGCGGAAAAGGCATACGGCAATATCGGAGTCGAAAAGATTTCCGGCGACAGGGCGGCCCTGCTGAAGGATCTCGAGCTGGCGCTGTTCGCCGGCAAGATCGCTGCCTACGCGCAAGGCTTCGCGGTGATGAGAGGCGCCTCCAAGGAGTTCAATTGGGACCTGCCGATGCCGACCATCGCCAAGATCTGGCGCGCCGGCTGCATCATCCGCTCGCAGATGCTGGACATGATGGCCGAGGCTTTCGGCTCGGGCGGTGCTGCGACCAATCTTCTGATGGCGCCAGCCTTCATCGCTATGATGAAGGAAGCGCATCCGTCGCTGAGGCGCATCGTCGCGAGAGCCTCCGAGGCCGGCTCGCCGGTGCCGGCGCTGTCTTCCGCGCTCGCCTATTTCGACAGCTATCGCCAGGGACGCGGCACCTCGAACCTTATCCAGGCGCAGCGCGATTTCTTCGGAGCGCACGGCTTCGAGCGCATCGGCGAGCAGGGGGCGTTTCATGGACCTTGGGGCAGCGGGGCTGGGCACTAACCGCGATAGGGCAGAACCTCACTCGGCTTGCTGAGCGACTGCAGGGAGCCGGGTGCCGCGCCGCCGATCCAGCCGAGCACCGCGCGAGCCAGCTCGGAGCCGGCGAGCCGGAAATTCTCGTTGACGACCAGCAGTTCCCGCCGGAACAGGTGCAGCACCTCCGATGACTGTTTCGACACCACGTCGATGTCGCGGCCGAGCTTCAGCCCGGCATCCTCGATGCCGGCGACTACGGCAAGCGTCGCTGCGGCGGCGCTGCTTATGATCCCGTCCGGGCGATCGTCCCGGCGCATGAGCTGCGCGGTGCGCATCCTGATCTGCTCGATCGTGTGGTCGATGGAGACGGTGTTGAACGGCACCTCGCTGGCGCCGACTTCGCTTAGCGCATCGGCAAAGCCGTTCACTGTATGGCCGTAATAGGTGAGGCCGACCGGCGGCGTCACCAGGGCGAGCCGGCGCCGGCCGATGGCGGCGAGATAGCGGACCGCCTCGCCGGCAAAGGCGTAGTTGTCGAAGTCGTGATAGGGATGCACCAGCCCCATGTCGGTGCGGCCATGCGTGGCGAAGGGAATACCGCGCTCCAGCATGTAGCGGGCGCGCGGATCGTTGGGCTGGGCGCGCGAAATGATGACGCCGTCGGCGGAGCCGGTCTCGACAAGGTAGCGCACCGGGTCCAGCGGGTCCTGCGAACGCGAGTAAGGCGTGACGATCAGGTGGTAGGGCGTATCGGCGATCACCTCGGTGACGCCGTAGATGATGTCGGAGACGAAGCTCATCAGCTCGTGCTCGGTGTTGAGCACCAGGCTGATGACGTTGGTCTTGCCGGTTCTCAGCCTGACGCCGGCGCGGTTCGGGCGGTAGCCGATCTGCTTGGCGACGAGCTGCACGCGACGCCTGGTCTCGGCGCCGATCTCCGGCGCGTCCTTGAGCGCACGCGAGACTGTGGTGACGCCAAGCCCGGTCATGAAGGCAAGCGTCTTCAGCGTCGGCCGTTCGGTAGCCGACGTCTCGTCGTCCTTGTCGGTTGCTCGTCTGTCCATTCGTCCCGCCCGTCAGGCGCATAGCAGCCGCGAGGCCAACCGGCAATCATACGCGTTGACATCTGCGCGGCTTTCGGCCCGTGACACGGTTCAATATACTGAAACGTTACAGATTGCCAACGCCCGCGACCGAACGGCGGACCGCGATCTTCGTGGTCGGTGGCGAGGAAATAGGCCGAAAGCCACTGGAATCACAAGGAAATCGCGATTTCGGCCGAGTTTTGGCACCAATCGCGCTGTCGAGCCATTCTGAGAGAAGGATTTTGTTCGCGCCTCGAAAAAACTTCATAGGGTTTTCATTCGAGGGGTTGCCTATGTCGGCCATTTGCCTTATCGAAAATCTGTAACGTTTCAGATTCTGGGAGGAACCGAAATGCGATACAAATTCCTGACTGCCGCGTTTGCTGCGACGGTCGCGCTGAACTTCGCCGGACCGGCTGCCGCGACCGACCTCGAAGTCACCCATTGGTGGACTTCTGGCGGCGAAGCGGCGGCGGTGGCCGAACTTGCCAAAGCATTCGACGCGACCGGCAATCACTGGGTCGACGGCGCTATCGCCGGCTCCGGCGGCACGGCGCGGCCGATCATGATCAGCCGCATTACCGGCGGCGATCCGATGGGCGCCACCCAGTTCAACCACGGCCGCCAGGCGGAGGAGCTTGTCCAGGCCGGGCTGATGCGCGACCTCACGGATATCGCCACCAAGGACAAGTGGACGGAAATCGTGCGGCCGAAGAGCCTGCTCGACTCGTGCACCATCGGCGGAAAGATCTATTGCGTGCCGGTCAACATCCACTCCTGGCAGTGGCTCTGGCTGTCGAACGAGGCCTTCCAGAAGGCCGGCGTGCCGCTGCCGAAGGACTGGAATGAATTCGTGGCCGCCGCTCCGGCACTGGAGAAGGCCGGCATCATCCCGCTCGCCGTCGGCGGACAGCCCTGGCAGGCATCGGGCGCCTTCGACGTGCTGCTCGCTGCCGTCGGCGGTACCGACGCCTTCCTTAAGGTCTACCAGCAAAAGGACGCCAAATTCGCGGCTGGACCCGAGATCGCCAAGGTGTTCAAGGCGGCCGACGACGCCCGCAAGATGGCCAAGAACACCAATGTGCAGGACTGGAACCAGGCGACCAATCTCGTCATCACCGGCAAAGCCGGCGGCCAGATCATGGGCGACTGGGCGCAGGGCGAGTTCCAGGTCGCCGGCAAGACCGCCGGCAAGGACTATACCTGCCTGCCCGGCCTCGGCCTGAACGAGGTCATCGCCACCGGCGGCGACGCCTTCTACTTCCCGTTGCTCAAGGATGAGGCGAAGTCCAAGGCGCAGGAAGTGCTGGCCGAGACGCTGCTCGATCCGAAGACGCAGGTCGCCTTCAACCTCAAGAAGGGCTCGCTGCCGGTGCGCGGCGACGTCGACCTCAACACGGCAAACGACTGCATGAAGAAGGGCCTCGCCATCCTCGCCAAGGGCGCGGTGATCCCGTGGACGGACCAGCTTCTGTCGCAGGACAGCCAGAAGCAGAAGGAGGACCTGTTCTCCGAATTCTTCGCCAAGCCCGACATGACGCTCGAAGAGGCGCAGAAGCGCTTCGCCGACATCATCGCATCTGCCGACTGACGACCGGCGCCCCCGCCGGCTCCCGACCCCACCTATCGGGGTCGGGAGCGTGAT
This sequence comes from Mesorhizobium sp. ORS 3324, assembly GCA_000824825.2. Taxonomy (GTDB): domain Bacteria; phylum Pseudomonadota; class Alphaproteobacteria; order Rhizobiales; family Rhizobiaceae; genus Mesorhizobium. Next base: position 112,805 of record LM655207.1, on the reverse strand, counting down.
GTCCTCATTGTCCGGCTGACGAGATGAGCAACAGCGAACGCCCTAACCAGCTCTTACGCAACCTCAATGCCAAGGTCGCATCGATCCCGATGATCCTGACCGCGCTGGTGGTCTTCGTCGGCGGCACGGCCTGGACGGTGCTTTATTCCTTCACCAATTCGAAGCTCTTGCCGCGGCTGAATTTCGTCGGGCTCGACCAGTATTACCGGTTGTGGGCGACGCCGCGCTGGCTGGTCTCGATCGAGAACCTTCTGATCTACGGCGTGATCTCGCTCGTGTTCTCGCTGGTGATCGGCTTCATCCTCGCGGCGCTGCTCGACCAGAAGATCCGCTTCGAGGATACGTTCCGCACCATCTTCCTCTATCCCTTCGCGCTCTCCTTCATCGTCACCGGCCTGGTCTGGCAGTGGCTGCTCAATCCGGATTTCGGCGTCCAGCGGGTCGTGCGCGACCTTGGCTGGACGAGCTTCAGCTTCGACCCGCTCTACAATTCCAGCATCGTCATCTACGGCATCTCGATCGCGGCGCTCTGGCAGGGCACGGGGCTGATCATGTGCCTGATGCTCGCCGGCCTGCGCGGCATCGACGAAGACATCTGGAAGGCCGCGCGGGTTGACGGGATACCGATGTGGAAGACCTATCTCTTCATCGTCATCCCGATGATGCGTCCGGTCTTCATCACCACGCTGGTGATCATCGCCGCCGGCATCGTCAAGGTCTACGACCTTGTGGTGGCGCAGACCAGCGGCGGGCCGGGCATCGCCTCCGAAGTGCCGGCAAAATACGTCTACGACTACATGTTCTTCGCCCAGAATCTCGGCCAGGGCTTTGCAGCCTCGACCATGATGCTGCTCTCGGTGGTGATCGTCATCGTGCCATGGGCCTATCTCGAATTCGGAGGCAAGAAGCATGGCTGAAGTCGCTGCTTCCATGTCCGGTGACGCCCTGCGGCGCGAAGCCGTATCGCGCGATGCATTGGGACCGAGCGGAACGAAGCCGCGGCACGTGCTCTCGCGCCGCAACATCTTGCTCTACGGCACGCTCATCGTCGTGGCGCTCTATTACCTTTTGCCGCTCTATGTGATGATCGTCACGTCGCTGAAGGGCATGCCGGAAATCCGCCTCGGCAACATCTTCTCGCCGCCGCTGGAGATCACCTTCGAGCCGTGGGTGAAGGCCTGGGCGAGCGCCTGCACGGGGCTCAATTGCGACGGGCTTTCGCGCGGCTTCTGGAATTCGGTGCGCATCACCGTGCCGTCGGTGCTGCTGTCGATCGCGATCGCTTCGGTGAACGGCTATGCTTTGGCCAACTGGCGCTTCAAGGGCGCCGACACCTTCTTCATCATCCTGATCGTCGGCGCCTTCATCCCCTATCAGGTGATGATCTATCCGATCGTCATCATCCTGCGCGAGATCGGTATCTACGGCACGCTGACCGGCCTGGTGATCGTGCATTCGATCTTCGGCATGCCGATCCTGACATTGCTCTTCCGCAATTATTTCACGTCGATGCCGGAGGAGCTGTTCAGGGCGGCGCGCGTCGACGGCGCCGGCTTCTGGGGCATCTATCTGCGCATCATGCTGCCGATGTCGATGCCGATCTTCGTCGTCGCCGTCATCCTGCAGGTGACCGGCATCTGGAACGACTTCCTGTTCGGCGTCGTCTACACCCGGCCCGACACCTATCCGATGACGGTGCAGCTCAACAACATCGTCAATTCGGTGCAGGGCGTGAAGGAATACAACGTCAACATGGCCGCAACGATCCTGACCGGCCTCGTGCCGCTCATCGTCTATTTCGTTTCCGGCAAGCTCTTCGTGCGCGGCATCGCCGCCGGTGCGGTGAAAGGATGATGATGGAGGCAGCGATCGCCAATCCCAGCGTTTCGATCCAGAACCTGTCGCTCAATTATGGCGCGGTGTCGGTGCTGCAAACGCTCAACCTCGACGTTGCCGAGGGCGAGTTCATTGTGTTGCTCGGACCGTCCGGCTGCGGCAAGTCGACCTTGCTCAACTGCATCGCCGGCCTGCTCGACATTTCGGAAGGCCGCATCTTCATCAAGGGCAAGAACGTCACCTGGGAGGAGCCGAAGGACCGCGGCATAGGCATGGTGTTCCAGTCCTATGCGCTCTACCCGCAGATGACCGTGGAAAAGAACCTCTCCTTCGGCCTGCGCGTCGCCGGTGTGCCGAAGGACGAGATCGCCAAACGCATCGCACGGGCTGCCGAGATTCTGCAGATTGGGCCGCTCCTGCAACGCAAGCCCTCCGCACTCTCCGGCGGCCAGCGCCAGCGCGTGGCGATCGGGCGCGCGCTGGTGCGCGACGTCGACGTCTTCCTGTTCGACGAGCCGCTCTCCAACCTCGACGCCAAGCTGCGCTCGGAACTGCGAGTCGAGATCAAGCTGCTGCACCGCAATCTGCAGAACACCATGATCTACGTCACGCATGACCAGATCGAGGCGATGACGCTGGCCGATCGCATCGCGGTGATGAAGGGGGGCGTCATCCAGCAACTCGACGCGCCGCAGACCATCTACAACCGCCCGGTCAACCGCTTCGTCGCCGGCTTCCTCGGCTCGCCGGCAATGAATTTCCTCAAAGGCCACCTGGAGGCCGGCGAGGCGCCGGTGTTCAAGGCCGACGGCGTGTCGGTGCCGCTCGGCCGCTATCAATTCGACGGCGACGGCAGCCGCGCCGCCAAGCCTTGCGTTTTCGGCATCCGGCCCGAGCACATCGCTCTTGGCGAAGCGGCAAGGGCCATGCCGTTCACCGCAGAGTCGACGGTCGAGATCGTCGATCCGATGGGCTCCGACACGCTGGTGTGGACCAAGCTCGGCGGCCAGATCCTCTCCTTCCGCGTCGAAGCCGACAAGACGCTGCGCAACGGCGATGCGATCCGCATCGGCTTCGATCCGGCGCGCGCTTCGTTGTTCGACGCCGACACCGACCGCCGCCTCTAACTGATCATCTCCCAAGCAGAACGGACAGACAGATGAACTGGTCATTCCAACTTTATAGTGCCCGAAACTTTCAGCCGTGGGACGGCGTGCTCAAAATGCTCGGCGAGCTCGGCTACAAGGAAGTTGAAGGCTTCGGTGGCGTCTATGATGATCCCAAGGCGTTCCGCGCCGAGCTCGACAAGAACGGGCTTGCCATGCCGACCGGGCATTTCTCGATCGATGCGCTGGAAAAGGATTTCGACGGCGTGCGCAAAATCGCCGACGCGCTCGGCGTCACGCTGCTCATCTGCCCCTACCTGATGCCCGATGCGCGGCCAAGCGATGCCGCCGGCTGGCGCGGCTTCGGCGAGCGGCTCGCCAAGGTCGGCGAGACCGCCAAGAAGGGTGGCTACGGCTTTGCCTGGCACAACCATGATTTCGAGTTCAAGCCGCTCGCCGACGGCTCGTTGCCGCAGGACCATATCCTGTCGGCCGCGCCCGACATCGGCTGGGAAATGGACGTCGCCTGGGTGGTGCGCGGCGGCGCCGATCCGCTGCCCTGGATCGAGAAGCACGGCAAGCGCATCAACGCGGTTCACGTCAAGGACATGGCCAAGCCGGGCGAGGGACTGGACGAGGACGGCTGGTCGGATGTCGGGCACGGCACCATCGACTGGCCCGGCCTGATCAAGGCGTTGCGCGCGAAGAGCGCGGCGCGGTATTTCGTCATGGAACAAGACAACCCCAACGACATCGAACGCTTCGCCCGTCGCTCGATCGAATCCGTCAAGAATTACTAGGACATACCATCATGGCAAACAAACTTGGCGTAGGCGTCATCGGCTGCGGCAACATCTCGAAGGCGTATTTCTCGCTGGCGCCGCTGTTCCGCGGCATCAAGATGCGCGCCTGCGCGGACATCAATATGGACGCGGCGAAGATGCGGGCGAAGGAGTTCAAGCTCCGCGCCGAGACGGTCGACGACCTTCTCAAGGACGACGAGATCGACATCGTCGTCAACCTCACCGTCCCGGCCGTGCATTACGAGGTGTCGAAGGCAGTGCTCGAGGCCGGCAAGCACGTCTATTCGGAAAAGCCCTTCGTGCTGTCGATCGAGGAAGGGCTCGATCTCAGGAAGCGGGCCGAGAAGAAGGGGCTGCGCATCGGCTCGGCGCCTGACACGTTCTTCGGCGGCGCGCATCAGCTGGCGCGCGAGCTGATCGACGGCGGCAAGCTCGGCAAGATCACCAGCGGCACCTGCCATGTTATGGGCCACGGCATGGAGCACTGGCACCCCAACCCCGACTTCTTCTTCCAGCCGGGCGCCGGCCCGGTGCTCGACATCGGTCCGTACTACGTCACCAACCTGATCCAGCTGATCGGGCCGGTGAAGCAGGTGGCGGCCTTCGCGGCGACACCGGCCAAGGAGCGCACGATCAGCTCCAAGCCGCGTGCGGGCGAGAAGATTCCGGTCAACACGCCGACGACCATCCATGCGCTGCTGGAGTTCGCGAACGGCGCGGTCGTGACGCTCAACACGAGCTGGGACGTCTGGAGCCACGGCCACGCGCCGATGGAGCTCTACGGCGAATTGGGCACCGTCTTCGTGCCGGACCCGAACTTCTTCGGCGGCGAGGTCCGCTTCACCGACGCCACCAAGCCGGTGAAGAAGCTGCCGAAATGGGACCACCCCTTCGGCGTGCCCAACGAGATGCACGGCCAGGGCATGATGGCCAACTACCGCACCGCCGGCCTTGCCGACATGGCGATCGCGATCGCCGAAGGGCGGCCGCATCGCTGCTCGATGGAGCTGGCGTTGCATGCTGTCGATGTGATGACCGGCATCCTGCGCTCCGGCGAAAGCGGCAAGTTCGTCGCCATGCAGACGACTTGCGAACGGCCGGCAGCACTCGGCATCAAGGAGGCGAAGGCGCTGCTGGCGAAGAAAAAATAGGTGGCAACTACCCTCTCCCCGTTTCGGCGGGAGAGGGTAAGGGTGTGGGCAAGCATCGATTCAATTCACCGTCGCGGCGACAGCCGCACAGCCCGATCCCCGAGGATTCCCATGCCCTATGTCGCCGCCGAGAACCGCTACGAGAAAATGATCTACAACCGTTGCGGACGGTCCGGCCTGAAGCTGCCGGCCATCTCGCTCGGGCTGTGGCACAATTTCGGCAACGACACGCCGCACCGGACCAAGCAGGCAATCGTGCGCAAGGCCTTCGATCTCGGCGTCACGCATTTCGACCTCGCCAACAATTACGGCCCGCCGCCCGGCTCGGCCGAGACCGCCTTCGGCGAGATCATGCGCACTGATTTCGCGAGCTATCGCGACGAGCTGATCATCTCGACCAAGGCCGGCTACGGGATGTGGGAAGGCCCCTACGGCGAGTGGGGCAGCCGCAAGTATATGCTGGCCAGCCTCGACCAGAGCCTGAAGCGCATGGGGCTCGACTATGTCGACATCTTCTATTCCCACCGCTTCGATCCGGAGACGCCGCTGGAAGAGACGATGAGCGCGCTCGATCACGCCGTGCGCTCGGGCAGGGCGCTCTATGCCGGCATCTCCTCCTACAATTCGCAGCGCACGCGCGAGGCGGCCGACATTCTGAGGCAGTTGGGCACGCCCTGCCTCATCCACCAGCCGAGCTACTCCATGCTCAACCGCTGGGTCGAGGAGGACGGGCTGCTCGACACGCTGGACGGTCTCGGCATCGGCTCGATCGTGTTCTCGCCGCTGGCGCAAGGCATGCTGACCGACAAGTATCTCGGCGGCATTCCTGAAGGCAGCCGCGCCAGCCAGGGCAAGTCGCTGAGGCCGGCCTTCATCAACGAGCAGTCGATTGCCAATATCAAGGCGCTCAACGCCATCGCCGCCAGGCGCGGCCAGACGCTGGCGCAGATGGCGCTGGCCTGGGTGCTGCGCAAGGGGAGGGTGACAACGGCGCTGATCGGCGCCAGCCGGCCGGAACAGGTCGAGGATTGCGTCGGCGCTCTCAAGGTACTCGACTTCAGCGATGCCGAGCTCGCCGAGATCGACACCTATGCGCGCGAGGCCGATATCAACCTGTGGGCGGCTTCCGCCGAGCGCAAGGGTCCGCCGCGCAAATAGCGATCGCGCCGGCGTGCCATGAGCCGCGGCTTGTCGCTCGGCGACACCTGCTGCGGAAACAGTGGCAAAGATGCGCGTTCGTCGCTATCTCATGCAGCTGAGAGCGTTTCATGTGCACAATCGGCGCGCGAGACGACACGACGACCGGACGGATCAGATGACGGCAAGGGATACGCTGACGAAGAACCAGCTGTGCGTGCTCGAGAAGCTCGAGGCCGCCAGCGGGCCGCTCAGCGCCTATATGCTGCTCGACCAGCTGCGCGAGCGCGGCTTCCGGGCGCCGCTGCAGGTCTACCGCGCGCTCGACACGCTGGTGAAGTCCGGCTTCGTGCACCGGCTGGAAAGCCTCAACTCCTTCGTCGCCTGCGCAGAGCCGCACGACCACAGCCATTCGATGACCGCCTTCGCCATCTGCGACAGCTGCGGCCAGGTGACCGAGATGTCCGACCACGATGTCGACCACCGGCTGGACGAATGGGTGCGCTCGACGGGATTTGCCGCGAAGAAGGCGGTGATCGAGTTTCGGGGCGTGTGCGCCAAGTGCCGGGCTGAGGCTGCCTAGTCTAGGGCTACGCCAGCCAACCTGTAATGCTGGAGGGACAGCACCCCCTCTGTGAAGGATCGCGGGTATACCGGTCGGGCAGTCAATGCGCCTCGTCCCAGTTATCCGCAGCCCGCGCGTCGACATGCAGCGGCACCGACATCGAGACGGCCGGCATCGGCGCGTTCTCCATCACGCGGCGCACGACGGGAATCGTCGCTTCGACCTCCGCTTCCACCGTCTCGAAGATCAGCTCGTCATGCACTTGCAGCAGCATGCGGGCCGACAGCTTCGCCTTCTCCAGCGCTTCTTCCATGTGCACCATGGCGCGGCGAATGATATCGGCCGCGGTGCCCTGGAGCCTGGCATTGATCGAGGCGCGCTCGTTGAAGGCGCGGATCGACGGGTTGGAGGACCTTATCTCCGGATAGTGGATGCGGCGGCCGAAAATCGTCTCGACGAACCCGTTCTCGCGCGCGTAGGCCTTGGTTTCCTCGATATAGTCGCGGATGCCCGGGAAGCGCTCGAAATAGCGCTTGATGTAGGCGCTTGCCTCCTCGCGCGGGATCGACAGCTGGTTGGCGAGGCCGAAGGCCGAGATGCCGTAGATGATGCCGAAGTTGATCGCCTTTGCGCGCCGGCGCACTTCCGACGGCATGCCTGCGACCGGTACGTTGAACATTTCCGACGCGGTGATCGCATGGATGTCGGCGCCGTCGGCGAAGGCCTGCTTGAGCTGCGGGATCTCGGCGACATGGGCAAGCACGCGCAATTCGATCTGGCTGTAGTCGGCCGAGACCAGCTTGTGGCCCTTCTCGGCGATGAAGGCGGTCCTGATCTTGCGGCCTTCCGCGGTGCGCACCGGGATGTTCTGCAGATTGGGGTCGGAGGACGACAGACGTCCCGTCGTCGTCGCGGCCAGCGCATAGGAAGTGTGAACGCGATTGGTGCCGGGATTGATGAAGCCCGGCAGCGCGTCGGTATAGGTCGATTTCAGCTTGGTGAGCTGGCGCCAGTCGACGATCTTGCGTGGCAGCTCGTGGCCTTCGGCGGCTAGGTCTTCCAAGAGTTGCGCCGTGGTCGACCACTGGCCGGTCTTGGTCTTCGCGCCGCCGGGCAGGCCCATCCTGCCGAACAGGATGTCGCCGAGCTGCTTCGGCGAGCCGATGTTGATGCGCTCGCCGACGATCCCGTAAATCTCCTCTTCGACGCGGGCCGCACCCTGCGCCAGCTCGCCCGACAGCCTGGACAGGATCTGGCGGTCGACGGAGATGCCGCGCTGCTCCATGCGGGCGAGCACGGGCACCAGCGGCCGCTCCAGCCGCTCATAGACGGAGACGAGGCCCTTGGCGGCGAGCCGCGGCTTCAGCAACTGCCAGAGCCGCAACGCCAGATCGGCCTGCTCGCCGGCATACGCGGTCGCCCGCTCGATATCGACTTGGTCGAAGCCGACGGCGCTCTTGCCCGAGCCGGCAAGCTCCTTCTTCGAGGCCGGCGCATGGCCGAGCCACTTCTCCGACAGCGAGGCGAGGTCGTGGCCGCCGGAGGTGCCGGCATCGAGCACATAGGAGATCAGCATGGTATCGTCGAACGGGCCGACCTCGATGCCGTGCCGGCTCATCACGACGATGTCGTATTTCATGTCCTGCACGATCTTGAGAACCGCCCTGTCCTCCAGCAGCGGCTTGAGCAGCGCCAGCGCCTCGCGGACTGGAACCTGGTCCGCCAGCAGGCCGCCGCCAAGCAGGTCGCCGTTGCCGTTTCTGTGGGCGAGCGGCAGATAGACGGCGCGGCCCGGCGCGACCGCCATGGAGAGGCCGATCAGCTCGGCCTGCATCGGATCGGACGATGTGGTCTCGGCCTCGAGAGCGAGGATGCCGGCTTCGTTCACCTCGGCGATCCAGGCCTTCAGCGCGGCGGCATCGCGAATGGCTGTGTAGGCCGCGGGATCGATCTTGCGGGCCGCCGCCTTTTCGAGCCGCAAGGCCGAGAGCAGGGAAGGGGTGTCGCCCTGGGGCGGAGTGTCTTCGGCCCTGACGGGCGCCGCCGGCTTTGCGGCATCACCTGCAGCGGCTGCGGCCGGCGGCGCGCCGGCGCCGACATCGGGGCCGTGCGCGGTATCGGCGCGCTCGATGGTCACGGGCGCTGCCTGGACGTCGCTGATATCGGTCCCCGTCGCTTCCGCGACGCGCCGGGTCAGCGTGGTGAATTCCATCGTCTTCAGGAAGCCGATCAGCTTCGGTCCGTCCGCCGCATGGAGGATGAGATCGTCCAGCCCTTCCTTCAGCGGCACGTCGTTCTTCAAGGTCACCAGCTCGCGCGAGATACGCGCCTTGTCGGCATTGGCGATGATGGTTTCGCGCCGCTTGTCCTGCTTGATCTCGGAGGCGCGTGCGAGCAGCCCGTCGAGGTCGCCGAACTGCTCCAGAAGCTGTGCCGCAGTCTTCGGTCCGATGCCGGGCACGCCGGGAACATTGTCGATGGAGTCGCCGGTCAGCGCCTGCAGATCGATCATCTTTTCCGGCGGTACGCCCCATTTCTCGATCACTTCGGGGATGCTGATCCGGCGATCCTTCATCGGATCGTACATGCGGACCGTCGGGCCGACGAGCTGCATCAGATCCTTGTCGGAAGAGACGATGGTGGTGTCGCCGCCGGCCTCGCAAGCCAGCCGGCAATAGGTGGCGATGATATCGTCGGCCTCGAAGCCTTCCATCTCGACGCAGGGCAGGTTGAATGCCACGGTGGCCTGGCGGATCAGGCCGAATTGCGGGATGAGGTCCTCCGGCGGCGCCGAACGGTTGGCCTTGTATTCGGGATAGAGATCGCTGCGGAAGGTTTTCGACGAATAGTCGAAGATGACGGCGAAATGCGTCGGCGCAATGCCCACGCTGGTGTTGCGGGCGTCCTGCATCAGCTTCCACACCATGTTGCAGAAGCCAAGCACGGCGCTGGTCGGCAGGCCGTCGGATTTGCGGTTGAGCGGCGGCAGCGCATGATAGGCGCGGAAAATGTAGCCGGAGCCGTCGACAAGGAAGAGATGATCGCCTTTTTTCATGCCGGCAGGGATAGCGCGGCCGAGCTTCGCGGTCCATGCCAAAGGCTGCGCAGCCCACGGGTTCCGGCAACGCCCCTGACAGATCCTGTCCGACAGGGTGGGCCGCTCACGGTCATGTTACAAAAGTGTAATCTTCGTGCCCTTGAATCGCCATGTTCACGGACCCAAATAGCTGTCATCGGCAGTTTTTAGCCGAAGTCCGGTGTAAGGCCCGTCCCCCGCCTATCCCGGACAAACTGCGGCAGCCTATCCCCCCCTCTCCGGGCTGCCGCAACGTTTCAGTAAAGACCGCCGTGGTTCCCCCTCCACCACGGCGGTTCTTTTTTGCCTTTCGATCGGCTTGGTCCAACGATCGCGGCTTTCCGTTTTCGGTCTTGCCCTTTAGGGTCTGCCCCAAAATCGAAAGGCCACAGCATGTCCAGAATCTCCCCTGTCCTCGACCGCCTCGACCAGAATCTCGACCAGAGCCTGGAGCGGCTTTTCGGCCTGCTCGGCATCAGGTCGATCTCGACCGATCCGGCCTTTGCCGCCGACTGCCGCAAGGCCGCCGACTGGCTGGTCGCCGAGCTCAGGCTGATCGGCTTCGACGCCAGCGTGCGCGACACGCCCGGTCACCCGATGGTGGTGGCGCATCACGAAGGCCCGGCCGGCGCGCCGCATGTGCTGTTCTACGGTCATTACGACGTGCAACCGGTCGATCCGATCGAGCTTTGGGAGAGCGATCCGTTCGCGCCTTCGATCAAGGAGATCGAGCCTGGCCGAAAGGTGATCAGCGGGCGCGGCTCGGCCGACGACAAGGGGCAACTGATGACCTTCGTCGAGGCCTGCCGCGCCTGGAAGCAGGTGCACGGCAATCTGCCCTGCCGCGTCACCATCCTGTTCGAGGGCGAGGAGGAGTCCGGTTCGCCGTCGCTGAAGCCGTTCCTCGAGGCGAACGCCGCCGAGCTGAAAGCGGATTTCGCGCTGGTCTGCGACACCAGCATGTGGGATCGCGAGACGCCTTCGATCTGTGTGTCGCTGCGCGGCATGGTCGGCGAGGAAGTCACCGTCAAGGCGGCCAGCCGCGACCTGCATTCCGGGCTTTATGGCGGTCCGGCCGCCAATCCGATCCGGATTCTCAGCAAGATTCTTGCCGACGTCCATGACAAGGACGGCCGCGTCACCATTCCGGGCTTTTATGACGGCGTCGAGGAGACACCGTCGCAGGTGCTGAAATCCTGGGAGGGGCTCGGCGAGACCGCCGAGACCTTCCTCGGGCCGGTCGGGCTTTCGATCCCCGCCGGCGAAGCGGGCCGCTCCGTGCTCGAGCTCACTTGGGCGCGGCCGACGGCCGAATTCAACGGCATCATCGGCGGCTATACCGGCAAGGGTTTCAAGACGGTGATTGCCGCGGAAGCGTCGGCGAAAGTGTCGTTCCGCCTCGTGCACAAGCAGGATCCGCAGAAGATCCGCGCCGCCTTCCAGGCTTTCGTGCGCGAACGGATTCCTGGCGACTGCTCGGTCGAATTCCATCCGCATGGCGGCTCGCCGGCGATTCAGCTCTCCTACGACTCGCCTTTCCTCGCCAAGGCCAAGGATGCGCTGTCCGACGAATGGCAGAAGCAGGCGCTGACCATCGGCGGCGGCGGCTCTATTCCCGTGGTCGGCGACTTCCAGACCTATCTCGGCATGGAATCGCTGCTGGTCGGCTTCGGCCTCGATGACGACCGCATCCATTCGCCCAACGAAAAATACGAGCTCACCTCCTTCCACAAAGGGCAGCGCTCCTGGGCGCGCATTCTCGATGCGCTGACGCGCTGATACGCGTGAAATTCAAGTTTCTGTTGATTTTTCCCCGGATCGCGGCGAGGACGATTTATCTAGCGCAAAGTGCTGCGGCGTCGTTTGCGCATCCCAAAGGATGCGCGGCGCTGCAGGCCGCGATCCGGAGAAGAGAATGACAGACATCCGTTTCCACAAGAACGATCTGCCGGATTTGTCCCGCTACAATGTCGGGGCGGTGGCCATCGACACGGAGACGCTGGGGCTCAACCCGCACCGCGACCGGCTCTGCGTGGTGCAGATCTCGCCCGGCGACGGCAGCGCCGATGTCATCCAGATCGCGTCTGGGCAGAGGAAGGCACCGAACCTCGTCACGCTGCTCAGGAACCGCGCTATCACCAAACTGTTCCATTACGGCCGCTTCGATATCGCCGTGCTTTACCACGCCTTCGGGGTCATGGCCGAGCCGGTGTTCTGCACCAAGATCGCCTCGCGGCTGACCCGCACCTATACCGACCGGCATGGGTTGAAGGACATCTGCAGCGAACTGCTCGGCATCGGCCTCTCCAAGGCGCAGCAGTCATCGGATTGGGCAGCCGAAACGCTCTCGCCCGAGCAGCTCGAATATGCCGCATCGGACGTGCTCTACCTCCATCGGCTGCACGAGGTGCTCGCCATGCGGCTGGCGCGCGAGGGACGCACCAAGGAGGCCGACGCCTGTTTCCGCTTCCTGCCGACGCGCGCCAAGCTCGACCTGATGGGCTGGGCGGAGGAAGACATCTTCGCGCATAGCTGACGGAACCCGGCGCGTCGAGCGACGTTCCTGCCCGGTCCTTTGTTGGAACTGGATGGGGAGGGAGTGAAATGGCAGAACGCAAACCGATCGGGACGGCGCCGAAGGACGGCTCGAAAGTCACCGTCATGTGGACGGACAGCGACGGCGTGATCAACGAATCCGTCGGCCAATATCGCGACGGCGGCTGGTGGGTCTACACCGACAGCAACACGCAGAAAAAGGTCGACCCGACAAGCTGGCGGCCGGGATCGGGCGATGACGACGACTAGAGGCGCGTCGCGATGAACCGGATTGCGGCGACGCGCTTTTAGCTTTTGTTTACGCATGGCGTTTTCGCAAAACCGCGACATGCGTCGGTAACGCCGTCGCTGGCGCCGGCAATGACTTTCGCATAGCTTGAAGCCGTTGATCTCGAAGGCGATTCGGAGCCTTGCTCCGTCGCTTGCCCGGAGGGAACCTGCATGGGTATCGAAAGTCTTCTCGTCTTCATCATCATCGGCGCCATCGCCGGCTGGCTTGCCGGCCTGATCGTGTCGGGTTTCGGCTTCGGCCTGATCGGCAACATCGTCGTCGGCATCATCGGCGCCTTCATCGCCGGCTGGCTCTTCCCGAGGTTGGGCTTCGCCATCGGCGGAGGCATCCTGGCGTCCATCATCCATGCCACGATCGGCGCCATCATTCTGCTGCTGGTGGTCCGGGTCTTGAAGCGGGCGTGAGGCTCGATCAACGGAGGGGGCGCGATGAGACCGAACATGCTCTATCTCATCATCGGTGCGCTGGTCGTCGTGATCATCGCGCTTGGCGCCTACATCTATCGCGAGCAGACCAGGCCGAAGGGCGTCGAGCTCAAGATCGACGACAAGGGCATTTCGATCCAACAGAATTGATCTCGTCGCGCCGTATTTTGCGGCTGGGCCGGTCTGTTCCGCTCGCTCCCGGGCGGCGTCTTATCCACTCCGTTTCAGGTCGACCCGCGGGCGGCTCTCATCAATCTTGCGGGAGTGGTGCAGTAAGACGGGTGACGTTCAGGCGGTTCAGCGGTATCATGGTTAAATAGGGAGTTTGGGGCCAACCAACCTAGCCACTAGGAGGTTGCCATGAGGCACCAAACACTGGACCAGCTGCACGCTGTTGCCGAGGTCAAAACCGCCAAACCCGTCATGAGCCGAACCCAGCGCCTCGTCCGTTGGGCAGAGCTTCTCGAGCGTGATCCCGGCCGGCTCCTGACCGCGCTCACCGGCACCGAATATCGTGCGCCGCGGGAACGCAATGTCATGCGCGGCGACGGCTCGCCGATATCAGTCGCCCTGGAAGACCCGGTTTTGCACGATGAGGGTTTGAAAAACGACACCTACGGTGAAGCAAAGCGCTTTTTTGAGCTGACCGACTATCAGTTGCATGAGATCGTCTGCTACTGCCATGTCGGCGACGTCATGCAGGCATCGAGAGCGGCGCTGTCGGTCCGTGCAGTGCTTGACTAGTGTGATCTACAGCTGACTTGCCTGCCGGATGCAGTCCGGCCAGGAGCGCGGTCGGATCCTCACGGCCGGTCGCGCTCCTAAAAGGTTCAATCACCGATGGTCTCGCCGAGCCGCAAGCTTCCCCCTGCGCAACCAGCGAGATCGGACGATCACCAAGCATCCGATTTTCAATCGCTTCGCTATTAACTGCGGCGTCAGGCTTGTCGATGCTCATCTGGGGTTAGTTCGTTGCTTCTAGGAATCCATCATATTGCGATCATCTGCAGTGACTACGAGCTGTCGAAGCAGTTCTACAATAAACTCGATTTCGTCATCGTCGACGAAAATTGGCGCGCCGAAAAGCAATCTTGGAAGTGCGACTTGCGGCATGGTCCTGTCCAGATCGAATTGTTCAGTTTTCCCATGCCACCCAGCCGGCCGACCAGGCCTGAGGCATGCGGACTGCGACACGTAGCATTCTCGGTGGACTCAGTGGAGGCGACAGCCCGGCTGCTTCGGGCACGAGGCGTCGAAGTTGAGCCTATCCGCATAGACCCTCACACGGGACGTTCGTTTACTTTCGTGGCAGACCCAGACGGTCTCCCCATTGAGTTCTACGAGGATCGAATTTGACAGTCGCAGGATTGCGACGACAAGAGTGCCGAGCTGCCGGCATCCGGCTGGCGGTCGGAAAAGCGAAGTCGCGCTAGTTGCGCACCTCGTTAGATGGTTTCAAGCCGGCTGAACCGAACCGGAATGAGTCTCCGAGTCTCGAGTTGCCCAGCAGCATCCTTGTCGATGACAGTCAGAAACTGTCCTTCTTCAGACGCCAAAGGCAGAACAAGGCGTCCCCCTGGCTTGAGCTGGTTCAACAAAGCCGGCGGCGTCCGCTCAGCCGCCACGCTAACCAGGATCTTATCGAATGGGGCGTGCTCGGGCCAGCCGCGAGACCCGTCTCCGACACGAATGGCGACATTCGAGAAGCCAAGGCCCTGCAGCAGAGCCTCGGCATGGTTTGCGAATTCCTCGATGATTTCGACGCTCCAAACTTGCCCTGCGAGTTCGGCGAGGATCGCGGATTGATAGCCTAGACCGGTCCCGATCTCGAGCACCGTTTCGTGCGGTTGGGGATTAAGGAGATCGGTCATCAGAGCGACAATGAAGGGCTGCGATATGGTCTTATCGAAGCCGATCGGCAGCGGCATGTCCTGGTAGGCATAAGGCGCGACCGTAGCTGGCACGAAGAGATGTCGCGGAACCCGCCGCATCGATGCCATCACCCGCTTATCGAGCGTTGCCTTGCCGAGTTCTTCGCTTGCAAGGTCGGCATGGATCTCAATCATCTCGACCATGTGCCTGCGTAGAACCGCAAGGTGCTTTTCGTTCATCGGTTTCATGGCGGTGAGGCTTTCCTCGACGAACTGCTGCCAGATAGCTTTATATCCTGTTCGGCTCGTCACAGTAACCGCCCAGGCCGATGCGTTTGCGTACGGGCTGGTCCCGCGAGGCCTGCATCAAGTCGGAAAGCTGCTAGCGCTTTCCTAACGATGGTGATGGAAAAGTCGAAGCACTGGCCGGTTGAACAACGCATCGACCCGATGATCGTTTCGGAAGCCGCCGATCGCTTCGCCGAGGCTCGGCTTAAGCGCCGTGAACAGAGCTGCGACGATAACGGGCGGCAGCGGATTTAGAAAGTCGTAAGGAATTTCAAAAGGCTGCATAAACCATGCTTTAACGCGCCTTTAAGGGTAAGTGCTTGTTTTTGTTGCAGGCCGTTACCGGTCGCTTGCATTTATGAGTCGGTCAAGGCAGGCGTGCAGTCCCTCGCATTGCCATTGAATGGCCGTGCTGAACTCTGCGAGGTTGCAGCTTCAAAGCAGGTCCCGCAACCAATTTTGTCATAAATCAATAACCGTCCCGGTCTAACCGGGGCGGTTTTTTGCATTCTAAAGCCCGTCGGTAAGGCCGAAATGGGCCCGACGAATCCGCAGACGACAAGCAGGTGGACTTCGACACCTCCGGTATCAAGCAAAGCGACTCTGCTTCGTAGATCCCAAGCAGTCTATTGTCGCCCGACGAGGGACCGCCCTGCGAGGATGGCCAGGCTCTCCCAAGGGCGGTAATGCTCACGACGGCCGAACATTGTTGCTGGTATGACGCGCCGCAACACTGCCGACTCGTACCACCGTCACCTTCCGCTCCGCGGCGTAGAGCGACGACAGCGCATCCTGCGAGACGCCTTCGTCGGTGATTACTTCATCGATTTCGGAAATGTCCGAAAGCGTGCAGAAGCCGGGCGCTGTGAATTTCGAAGAATCGACGAGCAGGATCGTCTTGCGCGCCGACGAAATCATGGCGCGCTTGAGCGAGGCGACCTCCAGCGATGTTTCAGTGAGCAGCGTGCCGGTGACGGCCGAGGCGCCGGTCATGCACAGGTCCGCATGCAGCGTCTTGATGAAGCTCTCGCCCGGCTCGCCGGCAAGGTGCCGGTAACCGGGCCGCACCGTGCCGCCGGGCAGGATGATGCGCCAGGATTTGATGTCGGCCGCGAAGTCGGCGATCTCCAGGCTGTTGGTCACCACGGTGAGCGGCAGGTCGCGATCGGCGACGGCGCGCACAGCCTCCATCACGGTTGAGGAACTGTCGAAAATGACGCTGTCGCCGGCGCTCAGCCGCCTAGCAGCCTCGCGGCCGATGGCGAGCTTCTCTGCATGCTGCAATTCGGCGTTGACAGTGGTTTCGCGCTCGAAGGTGGCCCGCATCGGCTGTAAGAGATGTGCGCCGCCATGCGTGCGTTCGAGGTAGCCCTTCTCCATCAGATGCTCGAGGTCGCGGCGCACCGTGGACTGCGAGCCGCCGATTGTGTCGGCCAGTTCCTGGATCGAAGCCGCGCCGTTGACGCGCAGATGCTCCAGGATGAGCGCCTGCCGCTTGGCGGGAACCATTTCGACGCGTTTGCTGGGAGTATCCATGCTTGTTGCTCGGCGGCCGGCAGGCCGAATAGAATCCCTCTACCAAATCGTATAACCGCAATCCACAACCACTACCGCGCCGGTCATGGCGCTGGCCGCGTCAGAGGCGAGGAAGAGGATGGGTGCGGCGATCTCATGCGGCTGCGCGACGCGCCGCATCGGCGTCATGTCCATCCAGACGGGCATCAGCTTGTCGTCGCTGAAGCCGCCGCGCGACATCACCGTATCGACATAGGTCGGCGCCACGCAGTTCACCCGGACGCCGCGCGCCGCCCATTCGCCGGCTAGCGAGCGCGTCATGTGATGGACCGCGGCCTTTGCCGCGTTGTAATGCGCCTGGCGCTGCGGCTTGTTGGAGATCAACCCGGACATCGAGCCAAGCGTCACGATCGAGCCGCGACCGCGCTCCAGCATTGGTCTGGCGAACTCGCGGCAGGACCAGTAGGCGCCGTTGAGGTCGACATCGACCACCTTTAGCCACACCTCGTCAGTCATCTCCTCGCCACCTGTGTCGGGCCACGCGATGCCGGCATTGGCGATCAGTATATCGACCGCGCCATGGCGCTCATTGGCGGACTTGGCGGCGACGGCGACGGCCTTTGAATCGGTGACATCGAGTTCGACCGCCTCGACCGCGTAGCCCTTCTGCTTGAGTTGCTCGCGCCCGGCAGCCAGCACCTTTGGATCGAGGTCCGATATGATGACTTTCGCGCCGGCCTCCGTCAGCGCCTCGGCCGTCGAGAGGCCGATGCCGCGGCCGCCGCCGGTGATGAAAGCCGTCTTGCCGTCGAGGCGGAAGCGTTCGAGAAACATCGAAATTGTCCTTCAGGCGTGTTGGAGGGTTTGGCCGGCATTGGCTTGGCGGGCCCGCCCCAGGATCAGCAGGCAGCCGGCGGTGAAGCTGTCGCCGAGGCCGAGCGTCGCCGCCGGCTTGTCTAGATAGGGCGACGCGCAGGCGACGAAGGTCCAGCGTCCTTTGCGAGCGGGCGTCTCGAAGGGAAGCGGATGGAAGGCAGCCGCCGGTGAGATTGAGATGTCACGCGCGGGTGCGCCGTTCGCGGCCCTAGCGCTGGCGATCGCGCAGCCTGCCATGAGTGCCATCTCCTCTTCTTGCGGATCATTCAGCGTCACGGCGGCCGCCCATGTGTCGGCATGCACACAGACGCGATCGAGCCCGAGCCGGTCGCCGAGCGCGATAAGCGCCTCCATCGGATTATGGGCTGACGGGTTCATGGCGAGCAACTCGGAATGGCTCATGCCAACCGAGGTGATTGAACCGCGCGCATTGGACAAAAGCTCCTCGATCGCCTGTTGCGAAGCATAGCCCGCCAGCTCGAAATGGATCGTGCGCAGGCCGGCATCCTTCCAGTCCCGGCTCAGCGCGAACACATGCCGACTGGCGGCGCCGATATTCTCTATCGCCTCATCGTTGAGGCCGGAAAGGAGCCCGGCCGCGGCCGACGGCGCCAGTTGCCGCGACAGGCTTTCGAAATCGGAGTCATGTTGGATGCCGCGGTCGCAGAAGCGAATGATGACCCGAGAGGATCGCGGCGGGACAACCGGACCGATCGCTCGGCCGGCGGTGAATTCGAAGATGAAGATTTCCGAGATATGCGGCCCCGTGGCCGGAACTTCGTCCACGCTTTTGAGCGCCCCGCCATCCGCCAAAAGAACACCCGGGGGGATTTGCCGGAGCATCAGGTCATGGCGATCTTCCAGCGCCACCAGCGAGCGGACGCCGAGTTGCGCGAGCACCCAGGCCGCCTGCGGCCCGGTTCCGCCTAGGGCATGGCGAGGCTGCAAGCGCTCGCGCAGCCATGCCGGGCCTTCCGGCCAGTCGAAGCGCACCTCGCCGCCTACGCCGCGCGCCGCCCGCGCAAGCAGAAGCGCCGCAAGCCGCGCCGCCTGTGTGTCGGCCGGTGCTTCCAGCAGCGGCCAGATGTCGTTCATCTCGACCCGCGCGTCGACGCACGCGCTGATGCCGCACAGGAAAAGCCCGGTCGAGGACAACGCGTCGGCGCCGAGCGGACCCGATCGGGGATCGGTCAGGGCAGCATAGCGTTCCGCGAGCGACCCGGTGCCAACATCGCTCATCCCGCGCCTTTCCTCCTGAACCTGCAGTCTTGTCAATTGCTATCATTATCTTCCAAATCGTCAATGCGATTTTTACTCGACGACGTTGAATACGCTTCGCTTGGAAGAGCTAAGGCAGCGACACTGGCGACCCAAACCTCGGCTGCAAAAATGCGGGCCAATCCCGGTTTGGCGACAAAGTATTGCTAATTCAAAACGTTATGTGAGTTCGGCTTTGGCCGAGCCTTCGCATCGGAAGTGCCTGCGGGCAAAGTGACCTCCTCTCCAAGTAAGAGAGAGTTAGATAGCTATTGACAGATTATGATAACTTTTGCCATAGTGGCGGCACGCTCGGACCGCGACATCGCGGCGGCGCACAGCAGATTTCACCGAGGAAGATCATGGTCACGAGATTGGACAGGAAGCTGGCGAACATCCGTGCCGGCCGTTACACGCGGGCCGATTTCGTCATCGCCGATGCCAAGGACAGCGATGTCGGCGCCGGCGTGACCGCCACCGGCTTCGACTATTCGGCCAAGCCGCCGCGCCGCCGCAGCCGCCAGGAATTCATTGCCCAGATCGAAGAGATCATCAAACAGGACGTTGTCGACATCATGCTGGTGTCGCAGTCCAATCTCGAGCTTCTCGACGAGCGCGGCGCTTTCTTCGGCAGCGAGGTGAAGCCCGCCATCCGCGGCAATCTGGAAACCATGTGCTGGGGCGCCGTGCGCCATGGTACCTACACCCAGACCGCCTCGGTGCCCTTCCGCGACACCAATCTGGCGCGCGCCATCGCCAATTATCCCGCGCATGGCACCGACCTTGCCCTCTATTCGGTTTCCTTCAGCAACGACGTCGAGCGTGACGTCTCCACCCTGAACGCCTTTGCCGACTTCCGTGCCCAAGCGGCTCGCGTCGGCTTCAAGTATTTCTACGAGGTCTTCAATCCGAGCATCGACCTCGGCTTCAGCCGAGACCAGATCGGCGAATTCGTCAACGACAACATTATCAAGTCGCTGGCGAGCGTGCCGAAGGCCGAACGCCCGCTGTTCCTGAAGACCGCCTATAACGGTCCGAAGGCGCTGGAAGAACTCGCAAGCTTCGACACCGAGCTGATCGTCGGCGTGCTCGGCGGCGGCGCCGGCACGACGCGCGACACCTTCGAGCTCGTCGCCCAATCGGAGCGTTACGGCGCGCGCCTCGCACTGTTCGGTCGCAAGATCAACCTCGCTGAGGCGCCGCTGCAGCTCATCGTCCTGATGCGCGCGGTTGCCGACGGCACGATCGCGCCGGAAGAGGCCGTGCGCGCCTATCACGACGAGTTGCAGAAGCTCGGGCTGACGCCGAACCGGCCGCTCGCCGACGACCGCGCGATTACCGAGGAGGTGCTAACCGAAGCAGCCGCCAAAGCGGCGTAAGATCAGCGCGCGACGGCAGAGCCGTCGCATTTGCGACGACGGCACAGCCGTCGCGTTTGAATGATCCGGCGACGGGTCACGGTGTCCGCGAGATGGAGGCTCGCGGCGCGCATCGTTTGGGAACTGAAAAAGGGAGGAATATGATGAGAAAAATGCTGTTTCTTGCGACGACGATCCTCGCCGCAGCGCTTTATTCCGCTTTTGCCAATGCCGAGCAGAAAGAGGTGACCGTCTGGTCCTGGTTCGTCCAGAGCACGATGGAGAAATCGATCGCTGCCTTCGAGAAGGCCCATCCCGACATCAAAGTCAAATACACCTATTACAACTATTCGCCCGAATACATCACCGCGCTCAAGGCCGCTGCCGCGTCGGGCAGCCTGCCCGACGTGATCGGCCTGCAGCCCGGCTCGCTCACCCAGCAATATCGCGAAAATCTGGAAGCGGTGAACGAACGCGCCGCCAAGCAGTGGGGCGACAAATGGGCGGAGAAGATCTTCCCCGTCAACCGCAAGCAGATGCTGATGGGCAATCCCAAGGGCGATGAGAACTATTACATCATCCCGCAGGAATCGCAGGTGCTCTGCATCTGGTACAACCGCAAGATCTTCGAGAAGCTCAACCTGTCTCCGCCGAAGACCTATGCCGACCTCAAGGCTGCGGCCAAGGCGCTAACGGATGGCGGCTACATCCCGATGTTCCAGGGCGCGGCCGATGGCTGGCAGAACGAAAACGTCTTCCTGATGCTCGCCAACCAGTTCTCGCCCGGCATCGTCGACAAGGCGCAGGCCGGCGAGTCGCCGTGGACGGCGCCCGAGCTGGTCGCCGCGATGAAGGCCTGGAAAGGCCTTTTCGACGACGGCATCTTCCAGCAAGGCGCGCTGGGCGCCCATGCCTATCCGACCGGCGCGCAACTCTTCGCGCAAGGCAAGGTCGGCATGATGGCGCTGGGCTCCTGGTGGATGCAGGAAAGCAAGTTCCCGCCGCCGCTTTCCGAGTTCGTGCAGAACATGGAGGGCTTCGATTTCTTCTACATGCCCCCGGTCAAGGACGGCAATTCCGCCAGCCCGCCGGTCGGCGGCATCGATATCGGCTACGGCCTGACCAAGAACGGCGGCAAGAATCCGGAAGCCTGGACCTTCCTGGCCGAGTTCACCAACGGCGTCGGCCTGCAGGAAGCGCTGAACGACCTCAACGACCTGCCGGCCTTCGACGGCAATGCGCCAAAGGGTGACATCACCGACCATGTCAAGGACATGTCGGCCCGCTTCATGGCCGACTTGCCGAAGGCCGAGAACCAGCGCTTCGCCTCGCCCGCCGTCGCCGAGGCGCTGGACAATGCGTTGGCCGGCGTCGCCGCCGGCAGCACAGAGCCGGAAGCGGCCCTGGCCGCCGTCCAGGCGGCGAGCGAGAAAGCCCTTGCCGCGAAATAACCCAAGACCAACTGCCGGGCGTGGAAACGCGCCCGGCTCTTTCCTTCAGTGCCGGTCCTTTTTCAGTTAAGATGGCGAGCATCATGAGCGCAGAGGCCATGCGAGCCGGAACCGCCGTCCAGGCGGCGAAACGGCGATCGGCATCGAAAGCTTCGACGGTCTATCTCTTCGCCCTGCCGGCGACCCTGCTCTTTGTCGTCTTCATCGCCTATCCGATCCTGTGGGTCGCGGGCGAAAGCCTTTACACCGGCACCGCAGACGGCCGCGCCGTCTTTGCCGGCTTCGCCAATTACACGACCATCCTCAGTGATCCGACCTTCTGGATCGTGGTGCGCAACATGGTGCTGTGGGGCATCATCACCATTCCCGTGCAGATGCTGATCGGCGGGCTGCTCGCCTATTTCATCGAGCGACACACCCACGCCCTGCGCGGCTTCTTTCGCACCATGTTCTTCCTGCCGGTGGTGACCTCGGTCTCGGTCATAAGCCTGGTCTGGGTGCAGATCTACGCGCCCTACTACGGCATCGCCCAGGAATATCTGAAGCATGTCGGCATCGTCATGATGACGTCGCCGATCGGTGACCCGAAGACCGCGATCTACGCGCTGATTGTCGTCAACATCTGGCAATGGACTGGCTTCTCGATGCTGATGTATATCGCCGGCATCGCCAACCTGCCGAGCGAGGTGCTGGACGCCGCCCGCATCGACGGCGCTAGGGGCTGGCGGCTGGGCGTCCACGTCATCGTGCCAATGCTTTCGCCGGCGACGAAGTCGCTGCTGCTGCTCGGCGTCATCGGCACGCTGCAGACCTTTCCGATCGTACATCTGATGACCGGCGGCGGCCCGAACCGGGCGAGCGAAGTCTTCGGCACCTTCATCTTCAAGCAGAGCTTCGTCCTGGGCGACACCGCCAGCGGCGCAGCCCTTTCCGTCATCGTGCTGGTCATTGCGTTGGTGCTGTCGCTGGTCCAGATCGCGCTGCTGGGCGCCCGCCTGTCGCCCGCCGGGAAGGACGAGCCATGATGACGCTTCTTTCCCGCAACCGCATCCGCGGCGTGGTCATCCATGCGGTTCTCTTCGTCGTGCTCGGCTTCTGGATGATCCCGCAGGTCTACATGCTCTCGATCGGCCTGCGTACCCCGGCGCAGGCCTTCGATGCCGCCTTGTTCACCTGGCCGGTGACCTTCGACAATTTCGTCACCGTGATCCGCGACAATCCGCTGGGCGGCATTTTCTTGAACAGCCTGATCATCACCGTGGCGACAGTGGCGATCGTCGTCGCAGTCTCCTCGCTCTTTGCCTTCTCCTGCGCGATCCTGCGGCTGAAGGGCTCGATGCTGCTCTACACGACGCTGCTCACCACGCTGATGGTGCCGCTTGCCTCCATGGTTCTGCCCTTGGCGATCCTGCTCAAGACCTTCGGCTGGGTGAACACCTATATCGGCCTTATCCTGCCCTATGCGGCGCTCGGCGTGCCTTTCGCCATGGTGATCCTTAAGGCCTTCATGGAAGACGCGCCGCGCGAGCTCTTCGAGGCGGCGCGCGTCGACGGCTGCAACGCCTGGCAGACCTACTGGCACGTCGCCCTGCCGCTGGTGCGGCCTGCGCTGGTCTTCGTCACCATCTGGCAGTTCATCGTCACCTGGAACGAGTTCTTCCTCGCCTTGATCGTGCTGACCAAGAGCGAGATGAAGACGCTCACCATCGTACCGATGCAATATTCCGGGTTCTACATGGCCAACCCCGGCGCGCTCTTCGCGGTCCTGACGCTGATCGCGCTCCCCTTGATCCTGCTTTATGTGCTGGTGCAGCGCGCCTTCGTGCGCGGCCTGCTGGCCGGCGCGGTGAAAGGCTAGGCCGATGGCGACGCTTTCGATCGACAAGATCACCAAGGCCTTCGGCCACACCACGGTCATCCCGGAACTGTCGCTGACCATCGAGGACGGCGAATTCTGCGTGCTGGTCGGACCGTCCGGCTGCGGCAAGTCCACGCTGCTTCGGATCATCGCCGGGCTGGAGCCGATCAGCTCCGGCCGCATCCTCGTCGACGGCGTCGACATGAGCGACGCCGAGCCGCCGGAGCGGGGCGTCGCCATGGTGTTCCAGTCCTACGCGCTTTATCCTCATATGGATGTCGGCCGCAACATCGGCTTCGGCCTGAAGATCGCCCGCACACCGCTCGCCGAAATCACCGAACGCGTCGGCCGCGCCGCCGAGAAGCTGCGGCTCGGCTCCTATCTCAAGCGCAAGCCGCGCGAGCTCTCCGGCGGCCAGCGCCAGCGCGTCGCCATTGGCCGCGCCATGACCCGCAAGCCGAAGCTCTTCCTGCTCGACGAGCCGCTCTCCAATCTCGACGCGGCGCTGCGGGTCGGCATGCGCGTCGAGATCGCGCGGCTGAAGGCCGAGCTCGCCTCCACCATGGTCTATGTCACGCATGACCAAGTCGAGGCGATGACGCTGGCCGACCGCATCGTCGTCATGAATGGCGGCCGCATCGAGCAGGTCGGCGCCCCACTCGACCTCTACCACCGGCCGGCCAATCTGTTCGTCGCCGGCTTCATCGGCTCGCCGGCAATGAATTTCCTGAAGGGCCGCGTCGCTTCGGCTGAGGGCGATCAGGCCATGGTCAGCCTGGACCTCGGGTTTTCCCTTCGGATGTCCGTTTCGAAGCCGCCCCAGCCGGGCGCCGAAGTGACCGTGGGTATTCGGCCGGAGCACATCGTGCTTGCCGCCGAAGGTCAGGCCGATGCGGTCGCCCTGAAAGCCAGCGTGGTCGAGCTTCTGGGCAGCGACACTTTCATTCATGTGCGTGACGGAGAGGAGAGCCTTGTCATTCGCGACAGCGGCGGCCGTATGGTACGCGCCGGCGATCGCATCGCGATCTCTCTGCCGCCCGGCGCCTGCCATCTCTTCGACAAGGCCGGCCAAAGAATTTCCGACACGGCGGCAGCCACCGAGCCCGCCTGACACGATCTTACGACATCACGAGAGGGAAACCATGACGGATTTTCACGGACGCAACATTCTGGTGACGGGCGGCAGCGGCGGCATTGGCGGCGCCACCGTGCGGCATCTGGTGCGGGCCAATGCCAATGTGATCGCGGCCGGCCGCTCGCAGGCGGTGCTCGATGCCATCGCCAGGGAAACCGGGTGCCGGACAGTCACCTTCGACCTCGCTTCCGAGGACGAGATCCGCGACGCGCTCGAAGGCCTCGATCTCTGGGGCGTGGTCAATTGCGGCGGCTTCGGCGGCGAGATCGCGACGCCGATGGACACCGACATCGCCATCTTCGACAAGGTCATCACCATCAATGCGCGCGGCGCGCTGCTTGTCACCAAATACGCCACGCGCCAGATGGTGGCGATCGGCAAGGGCGGCGCGATCGTCAACGTCTCCAGCCAGGCGGCATTGGTCGCGCTCGAAGGCCATATTTCCTACGGCTCGTCCAAGGCGGCGCTGGAAAACATTACCCGCTGCTCGGCGCTGGAGCTGGGCAAATACAACATTCGCGTCAACAGCGTGAACCCGACCGTGGTCATGACGCCGATCTCATCCGGCCACTGGAGCCAACCGCATGTCGCCGAGCCGTTCCTGAAGCAGATGCCGCTCGGGCGCTGGGCGACTGAGGACGAGGTCGCCGGCCCGATCGTCTTCCTGCTCAGCGACGCCGCCTCGATGATCACCGGCATCCATCTGCCCATCGACGGCGGCTACACCTGCCGGTGAGCCGATCCAGCCATCGGCCTGACGTGCGGAACGACACAATGGAGCGAAACCAGAAGCGGGCCGCGTATCACTTCATATGCGCGGGGACGAGCGGCTAACCCGGAGGTCATCTAATCTGCCAGGGGTAAAGCTTTTCGAACTTTCTGGGTCGCACCTCCGGCCGAATTGCTCGCGTTTGTGAAGGAGATTGGAATTTCTCAATCCGAAACGGAGCAGCTTGATCGGCGCTGGCCGTCTACGGCGAGACCGTCAAGGGACCCCGTCAGTATAGTCCTGCGTTCGTATGCTGAGGGGAGTTCTCAACCACGGGGTCACGGTCCCGTATCCAGTCCCCGCAACCAATTTTATCATAAATCTATAACCGTCCCGGTCTAACAGGGCGGTTTTTGCGTTTACGGAACGCTGCACCAATGGAGTCCGGCTGCCAGCTGGGCAGCCATATGTTGGATCGTTCGCGGGTACGGGTAAATTCTGCGCTAAGGTATGTGGCGACAGGAGTCTCATTGGAATGAGGTCGTCCTTCGCCGCAGCACGAAACTGCGATGGTGACGCCGCAAGGAAGCTATGCAGTAAGCTCCGCCGTAGCCGAGCTTACAGATTTCGCCGCAGTCGCCACCTTTCGACGAGTTCCCTGCCGCCTCTCGTGTCCAGCGTGGTAAACACAGAACGCGTCAGGTGCTTACGGAACCGATCGAGATCGTTGACGAGAGGTCTTTCCGAATCCTCGGGCGAACTCAGAAAATCCCAACCCTGACGAAGCCACGGACAGCGGCCAGCGACGCGTACGTCGACAGCCTCCATTCGACCGGATACCCAATCAGGTCGTTCCCGGCGGCGTCTGTCCTTGGGCACGTTTGGCACGCGCGCTAATGTGCCGTCATTCTCAATCATGCCCATGAACACAATGTCGTAGGGAGCAGCCTGGTCCCTTTGTCCATAGTAGGCGGCCATGCGACGAATGGAGTTCAGATCTCCGGTCACGTCGTAGCAGTAGGCTGCGATGGCGCCAAACGTGGGATTGGCATGCTTCTCGTATCTGAGGCTGGTCGCCAGCTTATCGACTTCTTTGACCGATAGAGTGCCCGTGACTAACTGGCTGATCGCGCTTGCGCCGACGCTCGTGTTGGCTTCGTCACCGTAGATGTGACGATAGCTTATCGCCGCGACGCCATCCCTGTCACGCAACACCGTGCAGACCAGATCGCTATAGAACCAAACGGGAGCGAACAGGCCGTCCCAGAATTCAACCACCAACAAACTGTCTCTTGCAGAGTCACCGGGTACGAACTTGACCTGTCCCGACCACTCAACGAAGGGGTAAAATGAGTTCTCGGACCAAATTTGTTTCGGCTCATAATCGTTGAAGACGAGTCCCGGATAGTCGTCGCCACCACGCCAAGCGGCATTCTGCAGGTGCGCGCCCAGCTCGTCTGCTTTTTTCCTGCGCGCCTCACCAGCTGCGAGTGCCTCCAGTGCCTTTAGTTGGCTAGTCAACTGGTCGGAAAGCACCTCCCTGCTGTGCCTCGATATTTCGGGCGAGGCGAGCCTGAGACGCGCCGAACTGACGCTTTCGACTATCGGTTTGGCAATTTTCGGCAGACCTGGAAACGAATCATTCGTATCGATGTCGGGATGGCTGATTCCAAAGGAGGCACCGAGGATGGCGGTCCGGGTCTCTGGGTCTCTAAGCACAGACTTGAAGACATCTCGGATTGGCTGCTCGGCGACGTTAGGTGCGGCAGCCGCACCAGAGGCGGTTTGAGCCACCTTGGCCGGCGGCCAGGGCGCCAGTTCAGGATTCGGCGGCAAGGGCGGGACCTCCTTGTCGAAGTAGATCACCTTGTCGAAGAATGCGCTTCCGCTGGGAATTAGCGTCAGGTCATATTGCTTGGCCCGTTCCTTGGCTGCGGCGCGCAGCCCCCGACCGAGCGAGGAACTGTCGATGGTCGATCCGTCAAATGCCGACGGCACAAGACCCCACAATGCCTCGGCCAAAACGCCAGAGAAAATACATTTGCCCGGTGCGGCGGCGCCAGGCACGCGCACCATGAAAGCGCTTGCCACATCCTGGCAGGCGTTGAAGCGTGCCACCTCGATTGCGTCCGTCAGCGGCTGGTGTCGCTTACGCACACCGGGTCTTGGTAGCAAACCACGAAGGTCGCGGCTGTTGGCGATCGCACGACAGGCATCGCTGAAGATCGTAAGGTGCTGGATGCCGTAGGCATAAAGCTGCCGTCGCAAATCCTCGACGAAGATATTGTAGCCCTGGTCGAGAGAGTCACTGAGCAGCCAATAGGTCGTGTCGTCATTAATGCCGGTCAAGCCATGGCCCGTGAAGGCCAACACGAAATGGTCGACAGCCGAACCTACGGGCAGCAACTTGTCGAAGGCATCCTGCAACGACCTGTCCGTGACTCGATTGGAACCCTTGTCTGTCAGAACTAAGACGTCCGATTTCGCGAAACCCGAATGCAGGGCCCATTGGCCGATCGTCTCGGCTGCAACGACCGCCCCATCGAGATAGGGAAATTCCTCAGTTGCATCGTCCACGGGTTCGACACTGCTGACGCCAATGGCGAGGCATTTTCTAGACATGGCCCGTGGCTCCGGAGCTTCGGCGGCAAATCACAGTTTCCCGTATCCAGCCGGTAGGGATTGAGAGGACGACCGGGAAACGCCATCGCAGCGGGCCGGGTCCACGCAGCCGCTCAGCCATGAGGATGATGGCGACGCCGAACATTGCGGCTAGGTGGGTATGCGCTACAAACAGCGGTACCAGCATCCAGGGCCACGAACTGGCCAGGCACCAGCCCCCCAGAGTGGCTCCAAATGCCAGGCAATCGCGATCGGCAGCAAGTCCGAAAAGACCGATGCGCCGCAGGCGGTGCGCCCGGTTCTGTGCGGCCATCTGCATAGGGCTGGCGCTCCAGATCAGCGCCAGCAGGCACGCCGTCATCAGCGCGGCAGATGCGTTGCCGGCCAGAAGCCGAAGCGCAATCGCAACTGCCAGAAGAGGATACCCCGCGAAAAGCCAGACGCCGAAATAGCCAAGCAGAAAACCCGTGGAGGCGCGTAGTCGACGGTCAGCGAGGCTTGAGGCGTGGACATGAGACAGGGGCAAGGCGAGGAGCGGCGTCATCATCGCAATCAGCATGGTCAACCATGCCAATGCCAGGGTCCCCGTTGGATTGGTAGCAATGAAAAACCGTGAACTGGCAACGACGGCGCTGAGGGATAGCTGTTCCGAGGCTACGCAGATCGAAGGCAGGTCGGCGTGAATGCCAAGCATCGACGAGGCAACCAGACCTACGCCGGCAACCATCATCGCGCCCCTGAACGGAGGTTCGAGCAGACTGCTCAGCAACAACAATTTCGCGGACGAACCTTTCCCCGACATCGGCAGCGCTTCTCGGCCCGGATCACTCTCGCAGGACGCTGACGCGCTCGATCGTGATGGGGTTCGTGCTGCCGCCGCCGTGCGCCGAAACGATCTTCACGCGGATGTTTGACGGATCGAAATTGCCTTGATCGACAAGGCGCCGCGCAAGATCCGAGATGTCGAAGATGAGCGTGATACCGTTGCCGCCGTGCTGGCCGTCCACCTTGGAGGCACTACCCAGGCCGAACAAGGCGGCACTTCCGGCCACGTACTCCTGCGGCAAGTCCTTCTCGCTGCCGGCCGGGGCATTGACATAGGCCTTCAGGCCGCCAGCCGAACTTGCACCGCGGATATTCTCAAGCTTGAGAAAGGTCCGCTTGCCAGAGTCCGCTTCGGGCGCGCCAGGCCCCATGGCCGTGACCATTGCCTTGCCGGCCTGCGGGGCGATCTTCACGGCGGTTTCCACTGGGGCGTCGCCCAGAGTGATCTTCTCGCCGTTCGCACCGATGACCTTCGGCTCCGTCATGGTTGCTGGTCCCTGTACGAGGACTGCGGCTTGTCCGCCCGCTGGCACTGCCGCCACCCCGGTGCCGGCATGAAGATCGTCGTAGTCGGGGTAGAATTTGCCACCGTTCAAAGTATCGCGCGCCGTATAGTTTTCCAATCCCGAACCATCGGCCTTCGGCACGGCAAAGGCACGGTTAGACGGACCGTCGAGCCATTGCTTGCCAGCCTCCATATTGACGCCTGGCTTGATCATCCAAGCGGCCCAGAGCCGGTCGATGTTGCAGTGATGGAGCCAAAACAGTGGATCCAGCCCGGCCGTCTCGAAGGCGGAAAGATAGCCGTCGCCGGGATTGGCCGGGCGAGCTCCGCCAACTAGTACGTGGACCGAACCGTGCGGCACATTCTCCAATTGCCCTCTTATGCCGATATCGGGGTTCGAGAAGAGCGTCTTGCTGCCCCCGAAGCTGACCGAACCAGTGAAATCGGGTTCGTCCATCGCCGAGAGGTCGATGTCGTCTATGTGAAGCCGCGGCTCGGGACCCAGAACTTTCTGGCCGTAGCGCGGAACATCCTCCAGCGGGTTCCGCGTCGTGCCGTCCGGCAGGTATTTCAGGAGGAACGCTTCTGGTATCTTGCGTGCGTTGGGATTGGTCGAGTCGAGGTAGTTCCAGTAAGGCAGCTTCCAGCCGGCGTTTCCGCCGAGCGAAACGATCGTCGCCGCGATGATCTCCTCGAAACGGGCGAGATAGCCACGATGCCAGGGCAGGAAATAAAAGGATGAATGCTGGCATTGGTTCCAGGCGACATCCATGTCGCTAGCAGACGGCAGCTTCGTTTTTTTGTCGATGATACCGAGACCAATCCAAAGATTGCGATCGAACTGATGCATCGCGGCAAGGTAGCGCCAACTCGTCCTGTCAGTCACGGGACGGCTCTTCAACGCTATCACGGCCTTGGCGTACCAAAGGAAGGTATCGTTCCAACCTGCGCCCAGCTTCCAGGCGTCCTCGCGTTTGCCGACCATCTCACCCCCTAGTCGAGCTATGGCTGAGCCGAAAAGCTTGCCAACGTACCCCGATATATTTGGATGCATTCAAGGTTTTAGCATCCTATCATATTATTTTTCGACAGTATGGAAGATTTTACACCATTCCTACCTCACTTCGCAATTGAGACATTTTGCTAAAGTTGAGCGTAACGGCTGCTAGGAAAGACGCCGAGGCCAAGCTCGCAATAGTGCATCTGGTTCGCTTACTTGGACGCTCTTCGAGCCGCTGACTATCGACAAAATAGTGCTACTGGCTCGGTGCCTAGGCGTCGGAAGAGGGGACGCGGGCATTACCAACGAGTGGCGGTGTTTCCCGAACGGGGACTTGGAACACGGTTGGGACAAGACAAATGTTTGGTGACTAAAGTCGCTTTGCGATCCTTACCAGACTGTGTCGTCTCGGCCACCACCGTGCAGTCCGCCCCGTTTCTCGCATCACATCATCCTTCATTCCTGGATCAGACAACGTCGATGAATCCAGCTCAGAACCATTTTGTCACCTACTTCTCACTCTATTGCCTTGCCGATAACTCGAAATTGCATATTCAGATATCCTAAATTCGCTATAAAAGGTGCATGCGGGAGGGGTCTCTGGCATGATCGATTCAGATGTATTCGACTTTGTTGAGCGCTGCAGGAAGCATGTTACAGCAGGCTCGCTTTTGAGCGACCTGCTCGAAACAGTAAAGAATCTAGGATTTGAACATCTTATCTTGAGTGGCGTCCCTTTGGGCGGGCAGAAACTCGCGCCTATGGTGGAGCTGAACGGTTGGCCCAAAGGCTGGTTCGAGCGCTACGTCGAAGCAGAGCACGCCGCCGTGGACGGCGTCTGCATCTATTCGGCGAAAACTTTGAAGCCGTTTCTTTGGTCCGAGGTTCCTGCCAAGTGGTCCGGCACGGAAGCTTCGCGGCGCGTTGCCGGCGAAGCAACGGAGTTCGGCATCTGGAGCGGCTTTGCCGTGCCGATGCTCAGCGTCAATCACTGGCAATCCGTGCTGTCATTCGCCTCTTCGGCGAAATCCTGCAAGCTGTCGGCGCGCCAGCAGGTGCAACTGGTCACCATGGCCGTTTATGCCGGCATGACGATCCAGGCTCTTTCGAATGACGAGGAACACGCTGAGAGCCCGCTGACCGATCGGGAGAAGGAAGTGCTCCTGTGGGCTGCGGCCGGCAAGACGTCATCGGAAACCTCGCAAATCCTCGGCCTGACGGAGCGCACCGTCAAATGGCATGCGACACGCGCCCGCGAGGCTTTCGGCGTGGCCACGACCACGCAAGCCGTCGTCGAGGCCGTGCGCAGGCGTCTGATCCACCCATAACCGAGTCAACTGTCCGATCGGACAGGTGACGTACATTAGACACGCTGCAACTATTCCCCCAAGAACGATCGGGGGATCGCGCGATGATTACGGCTCATGTCGTCAATGCGCAGAACAAGCATCTCTACGAAAACGAATTCGACGAGTTTCTGCGCCGCAGGCACGATTTCTTCGTGCATCAAAAACACTGGCGCCCTCCAAGTCCGGACGGTCGCGAGCGAGACCAGTTCGATACTGACGCGGCAACCTACCTGCTCGGTCTCGAAGACGGTCACGTCGTGACCTCGGCCCGATTGATCCCAACGAGCGAGCCGCACATGGTCTCTGAGGTCTTTCCTCACATGTGCGAGAAATCGGGCGTGCCCAGACGCCCCGACTGGGCCGAATGGACCCGCACCTTCGTCGTGCCCGACAAACGGAGGACCGGCTTGCGCGGCACGCTGACGCAGCTCTGCTGCGCGGTCATGGAATACGCGCTCGACGAGGGTCTCAGCGCCGTCGGCGGAGTCCAGGAAACCTACTTCATGCCCCACCACGGCGCATTGAAATGGCGCGCGGAGCCGCTGGGTATGGCGCGGGAACAAGACGGTGAATGGTACATCGTCGCATATATCGAGGTGAATGAGGCGGCGCTGGCGAGTGTGCGGAAGATACTCGGGATTGAGCATTCGCTGCTGGTGAGGCGGGGAAGGCAGCGTCCGTTCGTACAGAAGACCAGCGACATCATTGAGGTTGCGCTGTGACCGGATCGAACTTCCGCTGTCTCGGCCAGGCATCGACTTTCCTGCTTCCGAGTACGACGAATTCTTCGATTCCTTAAGCCGTTGTGATGAGGAGGGCTTTCTATGGCTGACAGAAAGGTGTTCTCGAACAGTGTTGTGCCGCTACCAGACCATGCTGGAGTAACCCATAACGGATTGATGGTAAACGCGGTCCAGCCGGCATCGCCTGCGCCGGTGGACGTCATGTTCTCAATGGATATACCGCCAGACCTACAGAAAGAGCTAGAGGACAAGATTGCAGCCGGGGAGACGGTCAGCGCAAACGAACTGCAATCAAAATACGGCGGGGATTCGGAACGAGCGGATGCGCTCATCAAGTGGTTGAAGTCCCAGGGATTCGAAATACTCGACGTGGCAGCTGATAAAAGCGCGGTATATGCTCGAGCGACCGTGTCGCTAGTTGAACAGACCCTCCAAGTCAAAATGGTCCCGGTGACGCGTGACGGCATCACCTATATGTCGGCCCAAAATGCTCCAAGTCTGCCGGCGGACATCGGCGAACCCGTGCACGCAATCTTGGGTCTTCAGCCGTTTCGTCGAGCACAAAAGCACTTTCGGAAGCGCTTCTCCAGAGCGGCGAATCGCAACCGTCTTCGGGCCGGTGCACTTCAACCAAACGTCCAAAATTCACCGCCGTATCTGATTGCTGAGATTCTAGGAGCCTACGGTGCGCGCGGGCTGGGCCTGACCGGAAAAGGTCAGCAGATCGCAATCCTCATCGACACATTTCCGGCCGACGCCGATCTCAAAGCGTTTTGGAAAGTGAACGAGCTTGAGTGGGATCAGTCTCGCGTAAAGAAGATTAATGTAGGCAATACTCCGCTACCGCCGCCTGAAGGAGAGGAGACACTTGACGTATCTTGGACTGGCGGCATTGCCCCGGAGGCTGAGATACGAATCTATGCGTCCGGCTCGCTGCAGTTTTCTGCCCTGGATCGGGCTCTGGACCGTATTATCGCCGATTTACCGGCAAACCCCGGCTTGCGGCAGCTTTCGATCAGTCTGGGATTGGGAGAGACCTATATGGGCGGGCCAGACGGGGAGGTCGCCGCTCAGCACAGGCGATTTCTGAAATTGGCGGCTGCGGGCGTGAATGTTTTCGTCTCTACCGGCGACGCAGGATCTAACCCTGACCTATCAGGACACAGCCCAACTGGGCCTCTGCAAGCTGAGTACGAATCGACTGATACCGCGGTGGTATCGGTTGGTGGCACGACGCTACAACTAGCACCTGACGGAACGGTGTCGTCAGAGACAGGATGGGCTGCGGGTGGCGGTGGTCGAAGCGTTTTGTTCTCGCGGCCAGCTTGGCAGGCTGGCGCTGGAGTACCAAAGGGCACGGATCGCCTTGTGCCGGACGTATGCGCAGCTGCCGATCCGAACACAGGCGCCTTTCTTGTGCTCCACGGACAGGCTACCGGAATTGGTGGAACGAGCTGGAGCGCGCCGATGTGGGCCGGCTTTTGCGCGCTCATCAACGAAGCGCGTCAGAAGAACGGACAACCACCTCTGACCTATTTGAACTCACTATTGTACTCCTTGTCGGGGACAGCTGCGTTCCGGGATATCGCTGAAGGCACCAATGGGGCTTACACCGCAAAGGCTGGCTACGACCTCGTAACCGGCCTCGGGGCCCCGAACGTGGCGGAACTCATCAACAGGCTGGGTGGACCAGGGGTTTAGTTGTCCTTCAAGCATATCGAAGAGGCGTTTACACGGAAGGGGAGAGCGATGAGGTGTGGTTTCAACCTTATCGTGTACTTCTCGAGTAAAGGAGACCAAGATGGTTGATCCGGCGAACCAGATGGTCGTGTTGTTCGATGTCAGAGACACGCTCGGTGAGGTCGATCGGCCTGGGCATTTGGTTGCCTACCTCCCGAGTACCCAGAAACTGCTTGAAGGCGTGAAGGCGCTCGGCGCTAGAGTCGGGGTGATCACCAACCTGCCTGCTGATGTTAGCGACGAAC
Organism: Mesorhizobium sp. ORS 3324; assembly: GCA_000824825.2. GTDB lineage: Bacteria > Pseudomonadota > Alphaproteobacteria > Rhizobiales > Rhizobiaceae > Mesorhizobium. Next base: position 78,511 of record LM655207.1, on the reverse strand, counting down.
AGGGTCGCGACATGATCGTCACCACTGAGCTCTCGCTGAACAATACAGGGAGGCAAGTTACCATCGGTGATTTCATTCCTCGTGACAATATTACTACAAATCACGAGGCAAAGGCCGACAAGCCATCAGCGGAAATTTATGGTTTCGCCGCTCGTAAGTTGGGGGTATCGCCTGGCCAATGTGTATTCGTCGGCGAGAACTATCTTGAATGCCTAGGCGCAGAACTCGCCGGCATGAAAAGCCTACTAAAGCCATGTCCGCCGGGCCGCGAGTTCCTCCCCGCGCTGCAAGGCAAGCTGGAGTCCTCGCCTACCGAAAGCGGGCGCCAGTTCGAAGCGTTGCTGCAGCACGAGCATCTCTTGGGTGAGCGTATTTTCACGATAGGGATTGCTATCGCTGACGGTCTCGACCATCTCGTAGAGGGCCGCGTTCCGACGGAGGTTGCGGATGCATGGACGTCGCCACCGCCGACGGCGCTTCCAGACGATCTGCGACGTGGCATGGCTTACTTCGTGCACCTTATTGATCATTTTGCCGATCCCGTTCACCTTAAAGCTGAAGAAGCGATGATTGAAGTGGCGGTGGCCTGTGGTATGGACCGCCGCAAAGGCCAGTGGGTATTCGACCAACACGATCAGGCGCGGGCGTATTGGTCGGCGATAGACGTCGCGTGGCGACGCGTTCAGTTCGGCGACGACGACGACCGTTTCTACGCATTGCTCGACTTTACCGCGCTCGCTCGTTCATTCGTGCGGCTGTTCCGTGCGCACGCTGTGCGCGAGAACAACCAGCTTTATCCGATGGCAGGGAGCTTCTTCTCGGACTCCGACGATGCACTCGTCGTCAATCTCATCCAACATTCAGGCGCCGCGGATATCACTCCCTATATCGGCATGGTCGAGCGTGCCGAGGCACTACTCAGCATCGGAGCGGCGTGATGCCAGGCACGGTTCCTCCCTTACCTCAAATGACGGGCGCGCGGCACTTCAACGCCGACGAATTACGGCAGCTCGTCGTTTTGTTCGACGCCATCTGGCCGGGCGGAGAGGATCGCCCGGGCGCGCGGGAAGCAGGCGCGGCTGACTACGTCGACCAGCTCCTCGCGCTCCCCGCGACCGTCTATTACGAAATCCCGAGCTGGATCACCCGATACAAGGAGGGGCTGCCGTACCTGGAGAATGTCGCGCGCGGCCGCTTTGGCAAGCCGCTCGCGGTATTGTCGCGCGATCAAGCGACGGCACTTCTAGCCGATCTAACGAAAGGTGCTCTGACAGGAAGCATGTCCGCGCAGAACCAGAAGGTTTTATTCGGTGTGCTCCGCGGACATTGTATCGAAGGATGCGTGGCCGATCCGCGCTGGGGCGGCAATCGCGAGAAGGTCATTTGGAACTGGTTGGGCTATCCCGACGGCGACGCCGCCCAAGGCGCACCAGCCGTTCAGGGAACGTCACCATGATCGAGCAACCCGATGCGATCATCGTCGGAAGCGGCGCCGGTGGCTCGACGGCAGCGCGCGTCCTGACTTCGCGCGGCTGGAACGTAGTCGTGCTCGAAAAGGGGCAGGAAGTTCACGCCGACGAGTTCCTTCCGCTCGACGAACTGCATTTCCGGGAGCACAAGAACCTTATTCCCAAGATCGTCGACGATCCGATGATCTATGCGGGCCTCGACGGCGCGACGCCCACGCCGAGTGAACGCTGGTGGGAGGTCAACATGGTCGGCGGGTCGACCATGATCTGGGACGGGAATTTCCCGCGCTACACATCGGCCGATTTCGACGTGACGCCCTATCTAACGGGCTTGCGCAATGCTGAGCACATGGTCGCATGGCCCTGGACCTACGAGGAGTTCCTCCCCTGGTTCGAGCGCGCCGAGTGGGAATGGGACGTCTCCGGGGACGCGGCGCAGTCGCTGGAAGAGATGAGGCCAGGTTATGAATATCCGATCCCGGCTCTGAAGCCTCATCTCTCGACACCGTTCCTTAAGGACCTGTTCGGCAACGCTGGGCTAGGCCCCTACATCGGCGCGCGCGCGATCAACTCGTTGACCTATGACGGCCGCCCGGGTTGCCCGTTCTGTGGATACTGTCAGTTCTTTGGCTGCGCGGTGAATTCGCGCGCGAACGGCGTCAACACGATGCTGCGGCGGGCGCTGGCGACCGGGCGGTGCGACCTGCGTCCTGGCCATTATGTGACGCGGATCGAGCATGACAAGGGAGACGGTCGCAGCCAAGTGCGGGGGGTATGGTACAAGACCAAGCCCGAAGGGCCGGAACAATTCCTCGGAGCGCGCCGCGTGATCGTCTCGATCCAGACGATCCAGTCGGCGCGGCTTTTCCTGCTTTCCGAGATCCCTGATCCAAACCAAATGATTGGGCGATATCTCACCTACCACACCAAGGGCGAGGCACATTTCACTTTCCCCGGCAAGCGCGTTTGGGATCCGGGTCCCCGTGATTTCTCAGTGCAGCCCGTAACGGCAATCGGCAGTCTGCAGCTGCGTGGCATCTATACCTACAAGGACTCGGCGGGCGACCTTCGCAAGGCGGGTAAGTTCTCCGTATACGATCCATTCACCTGCACCACCCCGATCCGCTTGCTGAAGGCCGCCTCTTTCGGCCCGAAAAAGAAGGCGATTTGGGGCGACGATCTCGTTCGATATCTTCAAGAGATTCGTAGCCAGGCGGGAGTGTCGGTGTCGTTCACCGGCGACGCGATGAGCCTCTACGATAACCGCGTTGAGCTCGATCCCGCTGTCAAGGATCCATGGGGCGTGCCGGTCGCCAAGACCTTTTATCGCCACGATACATGGGATTGCGACATGAGCCGCTTCGCGCTGCAACGGATCGCCGATGCGGTGGCGGCCGGCGGGGGCGAACTGCGCAAGAGCGAACCGCAGGATGAAGCCAATCCCGGCTATGGACACGTCCATGGTGCGTTGCGGGCAGGCCAAGATCGCGGCGCTTCGGTGCTCAACCCAATGTGCGAATCGCACGAAGTGGCGGGGCTGACGGTGCTCGACGCGGCGTGGATGCCTAGCGCGGGCGCCTCGAACCCCTCTCTTACCTTACTCGCGAATGCCTTCCGTGTATGTGAACTGATGCCGTCCTAGAGGGAATGCATGCGGGGAACAGCTTTTTTGTTCAAGGCTTCGCGTAACGGCAAGGTTCAACGAGCTGGACGGAGGACTAGATGGCGGGCTCGGTGGACGTGTTCGAACTGGCAAAGGACTCCTCGGGCGTTATAGCGGCGAGGGTCCTATTTTCCGGGCCGGTAAATGGCATCTCCGAGGAGGTCACGGCCGCCGCGGCGCTCAAGCTAGCTGACGGTCTCCACGTTCTCACCTATGAGCGCGAAAGCGGCGTCGCATCACTCTTCGCTGTCTCCGACGCCCCGCCATTCTTGTCCGCCAGGTCAAAGCTGACCTTGCCGCAACAACTCGATGAGATCGAACCGTTCGTCCTCGGCAATCGGCTGCATTTGTTGTGCTACGAGCAAGCCAAAGGGAACTTCACCTTCTACGAACTTGGCGACACGGGCGCGCTTTCGCGACCATATGTGTTCAGGCGGACCCACGAGCCGGGAACGACATCCGCCTTCTCAATGGTCAAGCCGTTTGCGGTCGAGCCGGGTGGAAGAATCGCCTTTATCGGCTATAACGGCGCCACTGGAGCCGTCGCCAGCTATACGCTCAGCGTTCGCTCCACCTCGCCCGCCGACACGCCGCCCTTGTTCGCGCTAGTGCAATGGGCGCACCTTTGGGCCAAGGGGTGGACGCGTTTCGCGTTCTTCACTTTCGGGCTCGCGAATTTCTTCCTGAAGACCAATCCGGTCTATCCCAATGTAAACATCGACCGCATCCTGGACGATCTCAGCCAGGGCACGATCGAAGTCACCTCGCAGATGCAAGACCAATTACCCGAGGCGATGTCGCTGAAGCTCGTGCAACCGCTCCAATTCGCGCATGGAGAACCGTATTTCGTCTCCTATCGCGACGGAGGCGTGCTTGCTTTCTACCGTATTTGGGCGAACTGCGGAGGATGGGACCAGATGGGGACGGCCAAGACCCAGACGCAAGCCCGCCTAGTGATGCCCGTCGGCGACGAAATCAGCCGGTATCTGGTTGTCATTTGAACGTCTGCCAGGCGTCTCGTATAGGAGGAACACTATGTCCGAAAAGCTCCAGGATCTTATCCTCAATTACGACCCCCTCGCGCCCGAGCTACGCTTCGCAGACACGGCGACGGAATTTGCGGCGACGCTTGCCGCTCCCCCGCTGCCCAATCCAGTGCCCTGGCCTGTCGGTTTCGCTCCGTTCGCGATGGCGCTGGACACAAGCGATCCAGGAGGACCGCTTCCTCAATGCGACGTGCTTGTCGTTACTTGGACGGCAGCCGAGGCGCGCGCCTTGGCGACCCTGTTCACACCCGGCATTCAGATCGAATCATGGGGCCGATATACGCACAACCTGGCTGACTTCATTCCGAAGGTCACCGGACCGCGCGCACCTTTCCGGGGCGGGTTGGCTATGTATCACCATGTGCTCGGACTCTATCACCCCTGCCAAATCGGCGAGGCCCGGGTCCTTTGCTTCAAGTCCGGCCTGCACATGGATTATGATGGTCCGGCGCTTCCAGTGAAGGACCTGTGGGAGCAGATCGTCGCGGAAACTGGCGCCAAAGTGGTGATCACGACGGGGACCGCCGGGGGTATTGGGGACAGCATCGAGCTCGGCGATGTCGTGATTGCCAAAAATGTCCGTTTCGACTGCACCACCAAATTCAAGAACGCGCCGTTCAAGACAGCCAGCTACGCAACGAGCACCTTGCCGGCCACGACGTTTGCGCAAGTGACCGAAGCGCTGCTGAAGCCGAACGGCGACGCGCTGAAGCCCCTTAACAATAGCTTGCCGCGCATGCTGTATCCGGAATCGCATGAGCTGCCCCAGCCCGTGATCGTGACCACCGACTTCTTTGCCTATGACGACACTAACGACACCTACGGTCTGCAGGAACTCGGGCATGCTTGCGAGATGGGTGATGCGGTGTTGGGGCTGGCGATGGAGGGACGCGCCGACGCACCACTCTGGGTTGCGATCCGCAATGCGTCCGATCCGCAGATTGATGGGACTCTTCCCAAAGATCAACGCGACAAGGTCGCCGGTGACATCTACAAGAAATACGGGCTCTACACGACGGTGGGTAGCGTGATCGCGACTTGGGCCGTGATCCGAGCGACCGTACCCGCGGCTGCCAACCCGGCCCAGCCCTCGCCGGCGATAGCCGCCGTGATAGCCGCGGCGAGAGCGCCGCAGCCAGCGCCACAGCCCAGTCCCGAGGCAGTACTGCTGGCGGCGTTGTCCGCTGATGACGCGACCGTCACGCGCGGCGCGGCGCCTTCGCCTGTCGATGCCGCCGCTTTCGCCGGCGAAGCTGAGCGCGTCGGATTTGATCCCGGGTCTGCGTCAGTCGATTGGCGCAGCTATGCGTTCACCGACGAAGCAGGTAATCGCCGCAACCTGCAGCTGGCGAACGTCTCGCAGGAAAGCAACACCGGCGTGTTTCGTGGCAGCTATTTATTCGAAGCGGGGCGCCTCGTCGCCCGGCAGGAATTCACGGCACGTCGGTGAACCATCGGGGAAGCATCCATGCCCATCACCGAAGTACCAACCGAGATTGAGCTGCTCTATCAGATCAAGCCTTGTGCCGACGAACATAGCGCCCAAGTCGCGGACAGGCCTCCGTTGCCGTGCGCCTATTTCAGGAAATGGGGTATCTGGCACAGCTTCGACTATGAGCCCGACGCACCGATGATGCATCACGAGATCGGGCTCAAGAGCGCCTATGTAGGCCGACGTCCCCTTGTCGCCGAGGCGCTGAGCGGCTGTCGCAAGGCTCCGATCATGGCTGTCGGGATCAATCCCAACCTGCCCGGCTGGAACAGGCCCAATTCGGTCAATCCGCTGTTCGACGAGGTACAGGAATTCGCCCACTACTTTCGGTACAGGGCGAACGCTAAGCTCGACATTCCGCTCGCTGATTACGAGCGTTTCGGCGGCGATGCAAAAGATCCGCCGCTTTCGACCGCTGAGCTTGCAGTGCCTATGGACGCTGACGGGCACAGGACCATCCCTCTAGAGCCGCGGCCAGTCCCAATGTACCAAGGTTATGAAGCGCTTCTCGCCGACATGGCGGAGGCAATGGACTGGAACGACGCCAAACCGGTCGTGGGCGAGGACCTTTCCTATGGCAACATGATCGGATGCCCATCGGCAAAATGGCTGTTGAAGCCCTATGCACAGGATCCGCGGATGCCGCCGATGGCCCGCACCGAAATGGAGGGGATCGTCGTCGAGTGCTTCGTCAAACGTCAATATTTCCTGCGTCAGTTGGCGCACTCGATGCCAGCGGTGCTCCTCGTAATTAGCCAGGCCACGACGGACGCGTTCCTTGAGCAGATGAATGGCAACTTCTCACTTGGCGCGCCGAAGGTGGGAGAAACAGTGGAAGCTTTGGTCGATCGCGAGATCCGCCTCAAGTTTGGCGACACTGAGCACGAGGCGCGAGTGATCTTCTCGCCGCATATCACGGGAAATCCGCACGGGTTCAAGGTCTTCCGGCCGAAGGTTCTCGCCCAGCTCATCGACGAGGCGAAGCGTGGTGGAATCGCGTTCAACAAGGTCACGGGGAGACTGTCGCGAACGAAGGGGCCTTGCACGCTTTGCCCGACCATGGCGATTGGCGCATGCGAGTATGCAGGCGAACTCCAGCCACATGCCATAACGACGATGGCCGATGCGACGCTTGCGGACGTATCGCTTGCGCGCTCGCAGAAACAATTCGAACTTGGTATTGTCCGAGCCTTTCTCGAGCGCAACGCTGCAGCCAAGGCCGCACCGTCGGCGAGTTCGCTCTCTACCACGGAAGCAGCCAATGACGGCTGGGTCCTCGCGGCTGAGCATGAGCAGAGCTCCTAAATGTTTAGTCCCGGCATCTTGCGGAGCGGATTGATGCGCTACCGCTGCCGCACCGCCCTCAATGCGGACCGAACGACCCATCCGCGCGCAGACAATCAACAGCCTTGAAAATCAAGATGCGACGGCTGCGGCTGCGCCCAACGCCGGGGTTTCGTTCACTTGTCGGATTATGTCGAGCTTTTTGCGGAACTCTTTGCCATCACTAGTTAGCGCTGTTTGGACTTTCAGCCGATGGCGGACGCCGAAAATATCGTCGTACGCAATCCAACCTGCGACGCATATATGTTTCGATTTTGAGTGAAGGTGTTCAAGGTCAGCAGATCTCTTGGAGCAGACTTCCGGCCAGTCAAGTGTTTGGTATTTGTCCGGGCCGATAGCGCCAAATGGATATGCGCAGTCGAAGCTGACCTCCAACTCGCTCTCGCGATCTTCCACCAATTGAAGGTCCAGAACAATATCAAGGTTCAACGCCGGGGTGCCGCCGCAGTTTCTCAGAGCTATCTCGATGCTATCCGTGGTGGAAACGTATTCGGCTCGATCTAGAAATATGTAAGCGCGAAGCTCTGCTTCAGACGCGTTGCGCTGGACACGCAAGGCCTGCAACGCAACAACTACTGCTGCAAAAGCAAATATTGTCGCCAGACTGCTGCTGATGGCCTCGATAGAGCCTTGCACACTGCAGCCTTCCGCCGGACACCACTTAATGGAGCGACCTATAGAAAGGAGTCCGAGAACAACGGCTACGAAGCCGACGAGCGCGAGCGCGTAGACGACTACACGTATCAGGTCCATTTCCCATTTCCGTCGTGATGATGCCAATGCAGCCCCCTTACGTTTTCAAAACGCACCACGATGCAGTTGGAATTCGCGAGCGTCTAATCACCGTCTCGGTCCAAATCATATCCACAAGCAAAAATGCCATAGGTGATTATTAGAGGCGAGATCAAATCACGGTCACACTGCCCAGCGCATGCAGGCCCGAGTTGGACGCACCTCGAACTCCGCCAACGGCTTTTCGGCTATCGACGACGATCAGTCGAGATGCGTAACCTCATCGAGGGTCGAGAAGGACAAGGTAGCGTGCGTCCGCACTTGGCGGCGTCTGACGAAAGATGAAGCGTTCGCGGTCAGACGCTCTATTGGTTTGTCACCACTATGACTTCGGGCGAGGGCCGGTTAGGGTTTGCGTCCTAGGCCCTGCCGGAGGGATATCTGAGGCGGATTTCGTGTCCGGTCAGGCACGACCTGTTTTGAGGCTGTCGTTCGCAGAAAGTTCGACGAAAACAAAAAAACGAGTAATACTTTCGCCAATGACCAAATAACTTTCCGACATAAAGTCGGTAGGCCATCCTAGGCGGGAGGGGAGAATGAGGCGAAAGTGGGGCATCACCGTCATTGTTGGCGGATCAATCCTCGTTTACTCGATATCGAGGCTCCTTGAAGCACCGGCGACGCACGTCGGTGTCTGCGATCCCACCGTTGCGAGTGAGCAATATCAAAAGACCGTGGAGTTCCTGGACAGCATTATTCAACTCGGCCTTACGCTGTCGACCGGTCTCATCGGGCTGGGTGCCGCGCTCATGATTGGCCTTCAAGGCAGCTTGAGGATGACGCCATGGAACGTCACGTTTTTGGCGGGATCTCTGGTCTGCTTGGCGCAAACCATCTTGTATGGCGTGTGGTGGAAGGCCGGTATTGCGAACCTTTGGTTCAATGAATGCTGGGAAAAGGTCGACTCCGACTTCCTGCAGTATCGATACTCGACCAGCTACGAGTTCTTCATGCTCGGAATAGGGCTGTTAGGGGTTCTGGTGATCTCGATCGCATTGCAGCGGGTCGGCGAAGCACCAGCCTCTGCGGAAGGCACGGTTATCGGAATGGCCGCGCGGGGGTAGGAGACACCACGATGACGAGAGCCAGATACGCTACAGTTGTATGCTTGGTTTTTACATGCCTGCCGCCCGCCTTTGGGGCGTCGGACCTGATGCAAGAATTTAGCTACGAGGCCCAGATCACGGCATGGGAAACGCGAACCGGCGAGGTGGTGTCGCCGTCAGCACGCAAGGCGGTCCTGAAGGCTATCGCGACCGACTTCAGTGCGACAGCGACCTACGCTGGCATCGATGTAAACAGCACTTCGAAGGTCGCGGAAGCAATCCGGGATGCTGGCGACTTTTCCGTGAAACCGCAGGGAATGATAGCGAAATGGTCTGCCGGCGAAGTGCGGTTTGCCTGGTACGATTCCAACCAGTTTGCCACTGTCGCCAGCACACTTAAACCAGAGCTCGTCTCGTTACAGATCGAGAGGATGCCCTCCATAACGATCGTAGTCGACCCGGTTCCACCGGTCGACTACCTTGTCCAGATCAACGGGGACCCGGTTCGGGTCAATAATGAGGGCCGATACAGGGTGGACGCCGGCGATGTGGTCGTTCGGGTAACTCGAGCGTCGCGCCAAGACTGTCTCTGGAAGGGACACCTGCAGGCTGGAGCCGCGCAACAGGTGGCGTGCAAGCTTTGAGGCCGAGCGATGCCTCGCGCCGCGTGTGCGTGTCCCCGCAACCAATTTTATCATAAATCAATCACCGTCCCGGTCTAACCGGGGCGGTCTTTGCGTTTAAAAGGCCAAGGAAATCTCGGTGGCGTCGGCACCCACCCAGCTACGTGTTGCAGGTCTCAAACAGATCGACGGCGGGCTGTCAGATTTTGGCTCCCGCTGCAATGCTGCCGCGCCGTGCAGAAGGTAATGATGGCATCGGCGATTGAGCGGAACAATCCACCAATACCCCTAGGCAACATCAGGAACAAACCACAGTGCCAAGCAAAAATCCTCCACGCTGGAGCCAACTTAGGAAGGTTCGTCGCGCACTTCAGGCGCGAATGCCCCAAGATAGATTTTTTGTGACGGTACTCGAAGGCTGCTTCAGGGTCGCTCGAGATAGGGATAATCCCTTGCGGGGAAATTTCGCTGCAAGTGGACTGCGCGAGGCGATAGGCCACGTCCTCCACAGCTTGGCTCCTGATGAACATGTTCGAGCCTGTGTTTGGTTCGTGCAGGCTAAAGATACGAAAACTGTCACTCGCCAGCAGCGTGCAAGTTACATTGTAAAGGCTGGGCTACCGGACGAATTCGTCAGCGACACGTTGGGAATAGATGCGCGCGACTACACTGCCCCCCTGATCGAAGTGATGGATAGACTCAACAAGTCGACCCACGTCCGCGCCGACACCATACTTTCCAGAGGAGGGAAGATCCGTGGGATGTTTCAGGATGTCTTACTCGGACTTGATCAGTTGCTCCAGGCAGCGGAAGGAAGCCGGGAGGCCATTAGCCACGCGGTGGCTGAGACGATGCGAGAAGCCGTCTTCGATAAACTCATTTCCGAGACGATTAGCGAACTTGACGAGCTTTCGACGCATACGACAGTCGACGGGCACAGCATCGACATGGTGAGTGTAACGAACTTGGACTCGAAGGAAATCCACTATCGCGTCGAAGGCGAAGTTGAGGTCGAGCTTCAGTACGGGTCAAATTCAGACCTGAGGAACGACATGGGGTTAATAAAGGACGATTCCTACCCTTACGTCGCGACCGTTACGTGCGCTGTCGCCCAGCCGATGAAAATTCGGGCTAGTGATCTCGATATCCATGTCGACAACCGGAGCTTTTATGAATGACAGATGCCGATCGACTGATGCGTGGTTTTATTCCTTTGCTCTGAGAGGCGGCAGGGTTGTTCGTGCTTTTCACCCTCGGCACGTCCATGGAACATGGCCGGCAATCTCAAGTTCGTCGACCCCGAGCGCCGCGCCCGAGGCCAAAGCGGCAATGACCGCCCAGGCGATGACGCCGCCGACCAAGCGCGACACGCCAAGTCGGTCGACAACGAGACCGATGAGGAAGTTCACAGGAACGATCCGACGAAGATGCCCGCGGCGAAGCAGGCCGCGCCGACGGTGAAATACGGTTTCATCGCGGCAAGGTTCTCGGCTTAGAATTCCTTGAGGTTTCCATAGGTCAGGCTCCCACTGTGCCGAGCGCGTTGGACAGGCGCGCGGCCCTGCGAGGGGCGTGCCAGCCGTAGGCGAGGCCGCCGATCGCCGCCACCGCACTCACCAGCGCAAGGATGACCACGACCTTGCCGATCCATTCGCCGGTGTAGGAGAACGGCGATAGCTGGTTCTGCAGTTCGGCCAGCGTGCCCGACACCCCGATGCCAGCCACGCCGCCGCCAGCCGCGGCGTCGACCGGCGCGGCCGACGGGGCGGACTGCGCATCTTCACCCGATGCTTGGCAAGGCGCGGTAAGATCGGCGGTTTGCTAAATATTAGGCAGACGCAAGATCGTGGCTGCCGCCAGCCGGGCGGGTCCGGCCGGAGACCGTCCAATGACGATCATCGACTACGCACACCTGATCATCGGTGTGCTCTACATCCTGCTGGCCTTCTGGCACTAGCAGGATGCGGGCGGCGCCGGTCAACCGGCGCCAACCGCGCGATTTCAACCCGCCCCGACTGTGGGGCATGATGAAAGGAAACGACAATGCTTGTGGACCCTCTACACGCTTGTCGGCAGTGACGAGGACGGCCATTCTGCGAACTATTCGGCTCTGCCGCCGGGCGCGACCGCGTGATCGTCGAGGCAGCATTATGGCTAGCGAGCAACAGAGCTTTGAAGTTCTCGAGCCCGGTTGCAGTTGTCGATTGAGGTATTTGTCAGAGTCGACGGCTCCATCGTTTTCGGCATTGAGCATGCGGATGAAGTTTGCTGCGGCGACCTTGGTCAGCACGCTCTTGATCTCCTTCACCGCCGAGTCGCCGACGGATGCGGTCGCAGTCTAGGTCAGCCCGTCTAACGTATCTCTTCGGGGGAGCGATGATAGCGGGAGAGGGCTACCGCCAATACAGCGCGGTTGTAGAAATCGTCTGCTAACCGAACGTCCGCAGCGTGTCTATACGGTTTGGATCCGATGAGAGAAGTGTGATCTGGTGTGACGAATGGCTCGCCTAATGTCGAAGCAACGCGTCCCAATCCACCACCACGTTGGTTCGAAATTGCGAGCCTGCATGATTGAACACGTCACGGAGGATTGTATTTAAAACATCGCCGAACCCGTCTACCGCTCCAACTGACAGAAGCGGAAATGTCAGATCACGAAACAGCGCTGTGCGTCCCGAGCCGCCATAATCGCCCCAAGCAAGCGAAATCTCTGCATCTCCCTCAACGTCGACCTGCATGGCAAACTCGGCACCGTCATTCGCGAGGGATCGCCGTAGATGCTCAATTTGAGCAAGAACTCCACACACAAGCGAAATCAGCCAGCCCAAATACAATGTTTGATATTCGGGCAGCGCCTTACCGAAGGCGGGCTGCTTAACATCGATCACGCGGGCCTCGATCAACCCGTCAGAGGTAAGCAACCGTCCAAACTGCTCGTCTCCGGATTGGAAACTTCGCAAAGCTATTTCCGGTGCCTCCGCAAAGCGTCTGGCCGGATACCCCAAGCGAAGATCCGATTGATCCACAACGGCCTGGTGCTCTCCTCCTACCCACCATAGATTGGGTCGCTCGGTCAGATTCGATATCGACAATTTGGAGACTGGGAAGGCTGTGACTCGCACAGCCATAGAATGACCGGAAATGCCGTTACTCGTCGCCGTCCGCCAAGCGATCTGAAGATCATTGCGAGTGACAGCTCGTCGTGCACTAAAAAGTTCTTCGATGACATTGCCGCGCCTAGCTAGTTTCCATCCATAAACGTGCGTATTTCACAGCGTTTACAATGAGTTGCGCGCGATTGAAAGCGCCTTGACGGGCGCGGACGGGTCGAAGAGTGCTGTTTGTCGCCAAAATAGTGTCACCGGCGCGCGCGGTGGCGGCCGGCATGGGTCGGCGTGGGCAACCTGCGATCCCGGGGGGCAATTCAGGTCGGCTTGAGGCGGGTGAAGATGACGAGGTTGTAGGCCACGACCGAGGACCAGACGTAGGTCTTGAAGTGGTCGAGGCCGCGCCAGGTGCAACGCGCCAAACCGTAAGCGCGCTTGAGGCATGAAATGCCGGCCTCGATGCCGGCGCGGAAGTTGCGCAGCTTGCGATAGACCCACTTGCTTCTGACCATGCCCTCGATGCTCAGGCCAGCTTTCTTGTGGAAGGCCATGTCGGAAACGCCCCACGCTTTCGCCGTGGCCAGGTTGGCGCGAGTGGCGAAGCCACCGTCGGCGGCCGCCTGCCGCGGTGCCTGACCATAGAGGGCGATGTGGCGCAAAAGCATCGGCAGCAAGCGGTCGCTGTCGGCTGGGTTGCCTTTCTCGATCATCAGATCGAGGATCATGCCGCTCCTGCCGGTGGTGAGGTTGAGCTTGTGGCCGTATTCGGTATCGCGGCTGCCTTTGACGATGATATCGGCATGCTCTTCGAACAGGCTGACCAACTTCTCGCCGGCGGGCACCGGCTCGCCGGCTAACACCCGCCGCTCGCTCTGTCTGATGATCCGTTCGACCAGCGGCCGATAATGGCGAACCTGGACCTGCCACAGGGCTATGGACGGTGTGCTGGCCACGGCCAAACGCTCGCTCGCCTGCTCCAGATAGGCCAAGGTCGCACGGGTGATTGCGATCAGCTCGCGGTAGAGTTGGACCCGGTTGGGTCGACCGCGCGTGAACTGGATTTTGCGAGCCCGCTTCTTGGCTGCGCGGCAGTGATCGCGCCATGCCATGCTGGTGCCGCCAATCAAGACATCAGCCCGCTTCAAAAGGCGCACCATGACCCGCACGGCATCCCAAAGCAGGCTGCTGTCACTCGGCTCGTGCATGAGTGCCGAGGTCACGGTGCTGTCCAGCCGCACCACCGCGCCGTCTTCGAGCTTCGCCTGTCGAGCGCTTGACAGCAGTACCTGATTGATCTCTTCCCAGGTCTCGGGCCGCAGCGCGCTGATCGTCTTTTGCAGCACTGACTTCTGGGGGCTCCATGACAATGGTAGGCGGGCAAAGGCGCGAAACGAGGCAGAGTCCTCAAGATGGAACGCCAGCTCCTGATAGCTCAGCTGCCGGTATTGCTTGAGAAGTGCGCAACGCAGCACCGCTTCAGCAGGCAGGCCTTGCCGTCCGGTAGCCTTGACACCGACCCGGACCAAATCGCGCGCCACCAAGCCAAGCAGATCGCGATGCTCGTCCAGCCAGCGCGACATTGCCTCCAGTTCGCGTCCGATCTCGTGCGTGGCGAAAACATCGAATATACTCGCTTGGACGGTGCGTTCTTGGCGCATTGTCGGCTCCGGCGGTGGCAGGACTTTGGAATCAGTGGCATGATCCAAGATACCTGAAACCGCCGGGCCTTGCTCGCGCAAAGCTGCGATTCACTCAATAGAATCAATCGCTTGCTGTTTATGGACGGAAACTAGCTAGTTCGAGGACTAGGTCTCTAACTTCGCGTACTGTCATTCTTACGCTCCGTTCACCTCTTCGCGCATAGAATTGGCCATCGGAAGCAAGCCTGTGTGGTCCGATAGACGAGCGCCCAACGCGTAGAATCACGACGCCAGCATCGCCTTCCAAAGGTAGCGCTCGCGCGGTAACCAGTGGAAGCCGTGGCTCAATGACGTCTTCACACGCATCAGCGAGCCGTTTTGCAAGATCCTCACATCGGGGTACGGGGAATATTGCTCTTGCCCGCCTTGGCTCGTCATCGGTCTCGTCGATTCCGAGAACGAGTGTTCCGCCTTCCGCGTTGGCAAAGGCGATGAGTTCGGCAAGTATCTTGTCGCGGGCGTAGTCTCCGACTCGGTCGCCTCGTGTAACCCAGCGGTCCGCCTGTTCGGCCTGTCCTTTCACCGGCAAGAAGGGCAGATCTTTCTTGAACTCGAGTTCATGGGTCTCGCGAACCTGATGGGCGCAGATTTGCTCCAAGTCGGGAACCGCAATCTCTTCAAGAGACTTTCGCAGGATGCTCATAATTGCTGCGTTGATGTTGCGAGCAGGCTATCGGTCGCTACGCCTTCCGCTTCGCCGCAAGCTTTTTCGCCGGTTTCGCCGCAGCCTTTCTCCCAAGCCCACTCGACTTCGCGAGCGCCGATCTGGGCTGCATAGCTCGGTACCACCATTGGATAATCTGACTTCAACCCCCACTTGGCCCGGTACTCGTCTGGCGTCAGCCCATAGTGTACGCCGAGATGACGCTTTAGCGATTTGAACTTCTTGCCGTCCTCGAGGCAGACTATATGGTCGGGGAACACTGATCGCTTCGAATTGACTGCCGGCTCTTGCTTCGGCTCTTCAGCCGCACGTGGCTTACCGATGCCTGCCAAAGACGAATGAGTTGACGCAATGAGGTCGGGTAGCCCAGCGACGGGTAGGGGATTCTTGCTGACATAGGCGGAGACAATATCGGCAGTCAGCTCGATCAAATGGATTCGGCCGTTTTCTATCTCTTCCGGCATGCAATAGCTCCTTGTGCGGCGATCCCAGACCTTCTTAGCCGGTTTTAGCAACAGGTCCACGACTTTGTCACAGGGGTCTTCTCGATCGGCGATTGTCCAAAGGCCGTCTAATGTGCCTCGTTGCGGTGCCCTTACGTCGCGGGCGGCTGATTTGCTGCGTTTCGGCTATGCACTCTCGAAACTATAGCGACGAGCTATTTCTCCATAGCGCTTGAGGTCCGTCACCAGATCCGCACGATTGGGGGTGCTTTCCACCAGCGCGGCGAGAGCTCCAAGCAGAAGGCTTGCGCTCTGCTCGGAAACTTTTGCCTTTTTTAGACGTGCCGGCATGTCGACCAAATCAGCATTGCCCTCCGATTGATCGAGCGCCGTTACCCAGTCAAGGTGCAAGCCTGGAGAACCAGTGACGATCGCGAGTTGAGTCATGAGCGATCGATAGCCGCCTGCTTCGAGGCGCGCGACTTCGATAGAATCCAGACTGGCCTTGATGACGCGGTAGGTGTTGAGGAACCGGAGAGCGCGCCGTGGCGTTCGGCCTGTGAAGGGTGCGATCATTTCGATGTAGGCGACCTCATCGCTGGTCAGTGTCAACGCCGTTGCGTCTGCCACCGTGGACACCGGCATATCGACTGAACTATCGGCCGCGCCGACCGCGACCGGCCGCGCTTCCTCGGCTTTGGCCGCAGCCTCGGCGGGTGCAGGACTAGCGACGGGCTCGGCATGACCTTTTTCGGCACCAGCCGAAGGACCGTCGTCTTGCTCGGGCACCGCGGCCGCCGAAACGGACGCTTCACGCAGCGGCGGGGTCACCAGCGACGCCAACAAGGCGTGGCTGCCCGCCTGCGACATGCCGCGGACCCAGTAGGGCACCTGAAAGATCTTCTCAAGATAGTCGCCAGCCGTGGCGCCCTCTGCTGCGCTTTCTGCCAGAAGCTTGGCGTAGTGCGATGCAAGCGATTTGCTGACCCACCGGGAATCGACCGCCACGACAACCACGAACAACGGAAATGACAAAAGCAGGTGAACGGCCTGCAGGACCTGCACCACCTTCTCGGGCGGACAGCGGTCGAGGTCGTCAATGTAGAGGATGATGCGTTCGAAGCGATCCGACTTGGATGTGGTGGGGAGATCGGAAGACCGCATCAGCGTTTCCTGCTCGTCGAGCGTGAGCAGGTCTCCCTCCTTGCTGCTGGCAATGAGCTCAGAAACCCGCAGCCTGTACTCGGATACTTGACGAGCAACCTCCCGCTGCATGGTGTGGTCGGCAACCGCCATCAAGGCCGACAACTCGGTGAAGTCCTGGCGGATCGTTGCAATCAGTCCAAGGTGTCTGGCATAGAGCCCCTCGCTCGCCCGTTCCCGGACGAAGCGGAGCAGGCGCCCACCTCCAATATCTCCCTCATACTCGTTGGCGATTTTAGCCAATTGGCCCGATGCCGATGAAAGGATCGCCTTGGATTCAGCGAGTTCGGCCGTGAGTTTCGCCAGCTGCTCTTCTGCCTTCTTGACTTCGGTTGTGGGTGTTTTGAGTTCCTTTTCGATAGCATCGAGGAGCTCTTCGCGATGCTTGTCAATGACCGTTGTCGCCGTCTTTACCCCGCCGGCGGCAATACGCACGATCCCTGCGATCGCGATCGCCAGGGTCGACAACTGCAAAACGACCAGATGGACCATCCCAAAAAGATCGTCGGTGCCAGTATGAGCCAGCACCCACTTTCCGATCAAACCCACCAGTGGTGGAACGACCAGGATTACCGTCAGGCTGGCCACGAGGAATGGGCCTCCCAGCAACTGTGCACGCGTCGCCTTTGCGACGATTTTGGTCCGCTTGCCCTCCTCGCCAAGTGCGTCAAGCGCGCTTTTCAGTGCCTCGCCATCCGCCTGCAACTGATCGAGGCCAAGCGTTTTCGTCGCCTTTTTGAGGTCGTCGTTTTTTGCGATGGCAGCTGCAAAGCTTTTCCCGACGACCTTCCAGAATAGGCGAGGTGTTGACGCCAGTCGCCCGCGTTGCATCGCGAGCTCGCGCTCGGCGGATGCGACGCGCTCGGATGCTAACTTCTGCTGCCGCCGCTGCGACAAGAGGCGTTGGGCTGAGTCCAGCGTCAGTTCACGGGCGGTCGCAAGCTTGTCGAGCAGGCTTGCGTTGGCGCCGCCGCGCTCAGGGTTCTTCGCCCGGAGCCAGCCGTCCAATTCCACGAAAATATTGTCGACCAGACTCGCCCACAGGTTGGTCTCGGCGTAGTGCCATGCGTTGAACCGGATCTGGACGATCTGTTGATGGAAGCTTTGGCGTCCCCCGGCATCGGTAGACGCTTGCTTGGCCAATGCAGCGACGTGGCGGTGAATAAGCCGCATAAAGAACGACTTGCCGGAGCCCCAGTCCCCGAAGATGCCGAACGCCAGTGGTGACAATACCTGGCGCGCGGCCGCCACCCGGGCAAACGCCCTCGCCTCGTCTTCGACATTGAGTTTGTCGTCGAGGGTGTCGCCATCGGTGCTGTCATTGCGCAGATTGGCGAAGATGACTTCGATGCTCGCCGGCAGCCGAGCCCCGAAAGCCGAATACCATTGTCTTATGTGCGGTCGGTCAAGAGTTTGGAGTTGCTCGAGCACCGCGGCCTGCAGATCGGCAGGATCGATCGAATTCTCGCCAAGCCGCTGCTGGAGCTTCGTGCCTGGCTGCAACAGGAGAGCCGCTATGAGCGCCTCCATCCCTACCATGTCTGGCCGATCGAAAGTTGCAGCCAGGGAACGTGCGCGACGCAGAATTGCGTTGACATTTTCTGTCGCTTCGAAGCGGCGGGCCCCAGAAGGGGTTACTTCTGGCTGGTCCGAGAAGGACGCTACGACATCGCCTATGCCATGGAATGGAACTCTCGTCGACAGCGCTAGCAAGGCATTCACGGCTGCCATTTCCGGGAAGACTGTTTGAAGGTCAGTTGCCCTCAAAGCAGCAGCAAACAATCTGCTGCTGCTGATCTCCGCGACACCATCGTCAGATTGGTTGAGACCGGCCGCAACGTTCAAGGTCATGAACACGCTGGAGGTCACGGCATTAATGCCGTGACCCTGCAGGAATTGCTCAATCCGACGGAAGTCCGCTGAGCTCTCCAGTTGTGGATCGAAAAGTGTTCCAAGCGCCTTCAACCAGCTTGCCCGGGTCTCGTTGGGCTGCGGCGAAGTCATGACCCGATCGATAAATGTCTGCGCCAGTGCCGCGATGTCACCGTCTGTCAAGTCGATAGAGAAGAGTTGCCTGACCTGGTCCGCGACAACCCCACGAAGAATCATTGCCCCAAAAAGGTGTCTCGCCTCGTATTCGGATATCTGGATTGTCGTTCGAGCGATGTGGCTAGCCGGTTCGAGGAGGCTGCGTACTGAGGTGGAAAGCTGGATGCGGTAGCCATCTGCAAGTGCTGCAAAGATCGAATCCTGGCTGCCAAGCTGGGCACCCACTATCTCGAAGACAGGTGCAGTCCCGACACGCTTCTGCAGCCAATCGACAAACCAGGACGCCGTATTTCCATAGCGAATCGAGTCTCGGTCCTCCTGCCCGGCGGCGACCAGACCGATGAACAGCGCCCGTGTATCAAAGACCAACTGTCTGGCGTCGTCGTCCACCTTGATGTAGCGGACGCCGCGTTCAATCGTCGTCTTAAGGGTCGGCGATCGGGCGCGATCGAGGCCCAGTCGCTCAGCCACACGCTCCGCAAGTTCGCCCCATCTGGGTGGTTCAGATGCACTGGCCAAGCTGCCCCCTCCGCTTTGCCGATAGAAATGCCAATAGTCCTAACTACAACTATTAGTCTAGATCTGTCCGAGGGAAAATCAGAGTTGTGGCATAAAATGATCCAGCACTGGCGGCATATTACACTATCGACGCATCATCATGTTTGGAGGGTAGCGGCCAAGCCGCTCTTTGCAAATCGCTCTGGCAAGAGATGCGCTGTAGTCTTTCGGGAAACCTCGGACGGTCATTGGTTTCCCCTACAAATGCCAGAACCGTTCCGTGTATCCGCGCAGAAACCTCGGCCGGCAAGTAGGTGTGACTGCAAAGCGCGCAATGCCTCTCATTGGGATCACTCTTACCAGTTCCCTAAGCTGCAGCCATCAGAGACCAAGTTGGTGGTCGCGGTTGGATCAAAAGCGTGCATTGTAGGCGCTTCGGCTTGCCCTCTGGCATGCGAAGAGAACCTACACTAACCTCTATCCATGCCTCATGCCGCATAGGGGGAACTTGTTGGATTGCGTCGTCTTTAGCGGGACATTTTCGACCCGCACAGCTAGGTCGCCAGTCGGACGATCATGGACGATTTAGCCGCTTCAGCAAGCGAGTACGTTCCGAGCGAGGCTGCGCTTAGCTCTGAGACCGGGGGCACCGGGCTGACTCATATTGTGGCCCGATCCCCCGCATTGCCACTGCTTGAGCTCGACGACCGCCACTTTGAAATTCTCGCGTATCTGATCCTGCGTGAGAAAGCAGGAAGTTCGACATTCTATGACGCAGTCTCCCTGCTGCGCACCGGTGCTGACAAGGGGCGCGACGTTCTACTGCGGCGGAGTGTCGTAACCGGCGTGGTCCAGTGCAAGCGCAAAGCCGACAAGGTCGGTCGCGAGAGCCTAATGACGGAGATCCTCCGCTTTGCCCTCTACGCCGTGCGCGAGCCCCAACTGATCCCCGCCGCTGGTACGCGATATGAAATATGGACAGCATCGGGATTAACCGAGCGGGCACGTGCTTTGGTTGAGAGCCCAGACACGAGAAGCCTAATGCGGGCCGAGCTACCGACCTTCGTTGATAGGGCAAGAGCCAACATTGTGTCGCTTCAACCTCACCGCGATGCCGCTCTCAACGATGCCGAACTGGCTTACGCTATCGACATCGCGGCGGGCCTTGTACTGCAGCACGTCGGGCCAGAGGCGATAAAGTGATCTAGCGAGATTTCCTCATCTGCGGCGCCTATTTTTCCGCTCACCGGACGATGGACCAACTCAGGCGTCTGTCAGCGACATCAATCAACTTCTCAGCGAGATGCGGCAGGAGCAGCTTGAAAATCTCGCTGCCAGCGGCCGGTACACACCGGACCGATACGTCGCACGAAGCGCGCTCGACTGTGCTTTCGCCGATTTCCTCCTTGACCCTCAACGCACCTTCGTAGCTGTTGGTGGTTCGGGGCAGGGCAAGACCAGTTGGTCGGCGCGGCTCCTAGCCTCCGCGCCGGATGGCCTCGCAACACTACTAATACCTGCTGAACAGATCGCCCCGTCTGACCGCAATCCCATCGATACAATCGCTGGGCTACTCACCGCGCGGCCTCTCCGCGGCGTGTCACAGTCCGAGATCGATCAATCGGTGTGGGCGTGGCTGGATGCCGGCAACAGGCTTCTTATCGTCGACGGGCTCGATCGAGTGCGCGCCAGTGTGCTCGAAACGCTCCCACAGTGGCTGGAATCCGCGCTCAACATGACCCGCAAGGCATCAGTGAGGCTTGTCCTCACAGCCAGGCAGGAAGCATGGAAACGTCTCCACAGCCTACTTCCCGGGTTCACGGCGACTTTATTTAGACCGGAGAATACGAACGACGATTCTTGGAGCTTCTTGCTCGCGGATCTCGATCCCGAAGCGGCGGCGGAGGTGTACAAAGCCTACGGCGTCTCCCGCGATCAACATCGCGGGGCAAGATTGAAAAGTCCGTCTCTGATCGCCCTCTTTGCAAGGCTGAGAGCAAAAGCGCCTTCGATCATAACGAGGCTCAGCATTCTGGAAGCCCACCGCCTGGAGGTTGAGCGAGAACTACGGTCTGCCGGCATCGGCACGATTACCTCTGACCGGGTGCTCTCGTGGCTTGGTGATCAGCTTCGGCACTCGACCGACGGTTGGATACCAGCTGTGGATGATCGCCAACTTACCAAGTCTCTCCAAACCTTGGTCGATCGTGATCGACTGATCCTTCAGAACGGGTCCCTGCGTCTGGACTCGGATGATCTAGCAGAACTCCTGTTGGCCCGAAGGCTTACGCAAGAGACGATAACTCGAAACCTCGATGCTGGTCGCTCTGACCCGATATTCATGGGAGCGGCGGCACTCTCCATCGCGATGACCGAGCTAGGAGACGGTGCCGACGCGGCTCTTGGCGCGCTGCTCGATGCTGCGCCGCAAGGCCAGAGCGGCCGCCTCGAAGCGGCCGCGATGGCAATTCTCGAGCTTCAGTCGCCGGAGCTTGTCGCCGGCCGCCTTCGGCAAGCAGTGAAATTGTGGAACAAATCTAACGTCATGCTCGCCGCAAGCACGCTCGGCGCGATGATCAACGAAGTCACTCTGCCGGGCCGAACCCGCTTTGACATTGTGCTGCCGTTGATGAAGGGTGAAGACGCGGACGACTGGCGGGACAAATATTGGCGTGGTGACGTCCCCGGCCGGTGGGTTTCGCAATTCGCGACGGCGATCGAGCGGTCCGTCCAAGACGCTCCTGAGGGAATGTTGTCGGAAATCATTGATCTTGCGGGGAGCCAAGACAAGACGAGCTCCGGCGTGGGACGCAGTCTGCTTTATCGAGCTGCCGAGCTATCGCCTGGGCCGGCACTCGAGGCGTCTTGGGCAGTGCAAAGCAGAGTACAGGGCGCCTTCAGCGTAGTTTCCTTTGCTGCTTCCGCCGCGGCCGCACGCTTCCTTGCCGGCGTCGAGCTCGACAGTGCGGCGATGGCCAGTTTTGTTGTCAGACGGCTTTGGTCAATCGGTCAATATGACAATGCAAGCGACGTTGCGGCGGCGATCCGGGATGCAGCCGATGCAATGCTGAGTCGCGTCGTGGAACCCTCTTTGCGTGCCACGCTTCTGATCGTGAGGCTGGCGGCGGAGCCTTGCGGGAATTTGCAGGATGAGCTGCGCACTCGATGGGCAGACATCCCGGACGAATTCTATTGGGACGCTCTCGGCGTGCTGGCCACAGCGGAAGCCTCCGATCGGCTGGTTGGCCTGATTCAGGGTAATGAGCCGCGTCGGCCTGCAGCTGAGATCATTAAAGGCATGCAAATACAGACATCGCCCATCGTGAACCCAGTGATTTTGGCGGGTCCGTTGTTGCGCTATGCCGAGCTTTCATCGCAGCATTCGCGTGTCGCAGCAGGCGCGATCGAGGGAATGCTTTATACCCACCCCGATCCAGCGCCGCCCGAACTCGAGGCCATGGCGATGAAGCTTGCCTCGAGCGCGGATGACGAAACGAGAACCCAACTTATCTACTATGCCGGATCGCCCGTCCGCAGCAATACGACACCAGGAGAGATCGCGCGGCGCGAACGGCTGCTCAAGGTACTGATTAAGCACGAGACAGGCGGCAACGTCGGGAAGCTTGTGTGGAAAATCATTGAGTCTGCACCAGAACGCCCGGAGCCGCAGCGCCATTTGGACGAACTCGTGCGCCGCTTCGGTAGAGAAGCCGTCCGCGACGCTGGCGAAATCTTCAGAATTTTTCCTAATGCAAAAGGTCTGGATTTGGATTTTTGAGCACTTCGACGGAATCTTGGGACCAGCTTTGCCCTGCTTCCGGCGGGCCTAGATCTTTCCGCGGGACCTAGTGTTGGCCCTGCGGGCGGATCGCACAACCTTTAGCGCCCGTTTGAACTCTGGTCGGGGATGTTCAGCCATGGCCCTCACCGCGCGGCGCACAGCTGTCGGAATTCGGACCACCGGCTGCGGCTTTCCGTCAGGTCCTATCACGACCAAGAGCCACCGGGAGGGAAAAGCGGCATCCCCATGCTTTCCCTCCATGTAGCGACGAGTAAAGATCAAAATTACCAAGCTGCCACCGACCGACGCGCATGCCTGCTGGACGAGCGAGCGATGCGCGACGGCTCTTCGTCCACGAATCTCGCTCTCGTCCCGGCCTCTACCGCTCACGCGGCCCCAAGCCTCCGTTCTGAATTTTGCTCCGGCGCCGTCTGACCAGATACGGTGGTATGGCGAAAGCGAAGAAAGGGCAGCTTCTCGCACCAGATCGGGTACCGGGACGACATCGTCGCGAACTGCTCGGATTCCATATGGATCGGACTGGTCGATGCCACTCTCGCGAGCCCGTTCGACCTCATCAAGCCATGCTTGAAAGGGCCGCATCTCGACATGGAATCGATCTTCGTGCCGTCTCTTGGGCAACCAAACGTCAAACTGGCTCAGTAATGCCAGTGTTAACACCGCGTCGCTGACATCGGCTTCTGGCACAAGGGCCGAAGAGACTGTGACATCAAAGCCATCTTTGGCATCCCACATACCGTCGACCACAAACCATTCCGGGTAAGGAAGGTCCAGATTTGCCAGTGGCAAAAGTTCGATCGATCGCGCTGGTACCGGCAGGTCTCTTAAGCCGGTCAGCTCCAATCCAATCTCCACGGGCGTCAGACTGGTGTCATCGGCGAGCCAGCGTCCGTCTTCGCGCGACAGAAGTTCATTGCTCAACCAGGTTTTCCATGGGTGCTTATCCCATTCCGTCGTAACGATGCGGTGGGTAAGCAGCATCTCGCCGGCAGCAAGAAATAGACCGTGCCAGGCGAGGTGACCGTTCCAACCTTCCAAGATAGGCTTTCGGCCTCCGGACCATTCGTCAAAATTCTCGTCGTGCCCTGACCACATGTTTGTCGCGCCGGGGGACCATCGATGGACCCAGGCGGCAACCTTGTCACCGGTCTCATATTGGTTCGAGCCAAATATTCCCGCCAATCCAACCAGCCGGTATTTCCCGAAATCGTACTCGAAATGGAACTCAGGCTCGCGCTTGGTGTAACCGTCCGGGACCTTGCCGTAGAAGTCGGCGCCGTAGTAGTGGTCCCTTCGCTCAGGCTTGAAAGCGTGAGCATTGACGAGCTTACATCGTTTTCTCAGCGCCTCGCCGTCGGTCTTGGGCAAGCAAATGGAGATTGATGATAGAGTGCGTTTCGCAAGTTCTCGCATGAGTACATGTGGCAAGTCCGTCGAGAAGGCAATCTCCTCCAGCATCTGGCGATAAGTAACAACCCGATCCGGTTGGTCGAGCGCTATTCGAGCCATTGCTAACAATAGCCACAGCTTAGCATTCAGGAAAAAGAAGTTAGTCGAGCGATCCTGAAAGGCCCCGGCGTCCATTGAATGGATGCGGCCCATAAGGCATTTCATGACCTCGGGCTGATTCAACTCGACACTTCGTCTCACTGCGTGGGCAGCCCGCCAGCGGGTGCGAGCGTTTGGGCTACCCAGCTGGGACCATATCACGCCTGCAACCACGGCGGCCTGATCGTCGGACACCTCGAAGCCAGTCGACCACGGGCCGTCCGCAACCTCGTCTGGAATCGCTTTTGCCGCTATGCGAACATAGCGGCTCAGTCCATCACCCAACGACTGGGACGAGGCAGATGGAGCAAGCTGGCGGGCAAGTCCAAGCCAGGATTTGCGATCCATCCCTTCCAGCTGTCCGTCCAAATGCTTCAGGACGAGAGCGGCTATCTCTCCGCTTGTGACGGCGCCATCGCAGATGGCGATGAGTCGGTTCTGCCAATGAGAGCCACCCCATCCACTCTTGGCCAAATCACGAGCGTGTCGAGCGCAAAGCCTTCTCGCCCAGCCGACGACATGATCTTGAATAGCAGCGGATGCGTGCATCCATTCCGGCAAGATACCATCCAAAGCTAAAAGCTTGTCCTCAACGCCTATCAACAGCGCCTGCTCGACAGCATCGAGGAACCGAATTTGCTGATCTGGTAGCGCCGCCCGTTCGCCGAGCCGCTTCAGAAGTCGTGCAGTTGGACGTCCTACCTTGCGCTTTTCTGGAAGCCTGGCGACGGCCGCATCAATTCCTGCTGAGCTTGCAATGTCGGCCTCAGCCACAATTGCCTCGATCAGATTCCGTTCTTCCTCGGATTGATCGCTTTCGAAAACAATATCCAGGAGTCCGCGTTTGCTTTCACCGTCTGGCGCGTGATTTTCCTCGACGGCGAGCTGCTCAAATCTCAGACGCAGCGGACTCTGTTCGGACAGATACTGAACGGCGAACGCCCTAAGCCCATTTGCGATCTCTGACGGTATGCTTGCGGCGTAGACGCGATCAACTTCACAAGCGGCATAGCCTAGTACCGTTGCCTGGCGTGGCCCATCAAGTGTTGGCAGGATCCGCCCAAGATAGTCCGTGATGCGAAACGCTAGCCAATCCTTGTAACTTTGCACGCCTATCAGAACGGCGGCCAACTCCGGGGATAGTTTCTCTGCTTCTGCGAGCGCTGCGCAGAGCTCAAGATGATCGTATCTCAGACCCCCACGATTCCGGTCGAGCAGGCGACATGCAATCGCCAACCCCTCCAGTCCGCCAATTCGCGCCAGCGCAAAGCTGTGGGCGCGCCAATCGTAGCGATCGGCATCGCCGGTCATCTGCATTTCGCAGAGCCGCTGAAAGTCGTGCACTGTTTGCGGCGTCAGACGTGGGCCTCGGTAAGCCTCGGCGAGCGCAAGCAGTCCATATGTCTCGTCGATATCGTCGGAACTGAAACTGTCGGCGAGTTGTAAGCCCGCCATGAAGTAGCTCCTGGCTTCAGCTGTGGATGCCGGCCACACCGCGTGGGCCAGTGTGGCCTGTCGCCCAATCCGCGTATCAACACTGGTTTCGGCAGCTAGCTTGTCGCCTATCGCAGATGCCAACTTCAGGGCTGCAGAAGCGCCTGCCACATGAGACGCAAGCATCCAAACGATCCGGCTCTCATCGGGCAAATGGTGGTACTTTGACGCTTCGAAATATGTGCAGACACGTGCAGCAGTCGCCGGGTCGATGATGTCCATCGCGTTCGCGATTTGACTAGCGATCCGGCTTGTTAGTCGGTTAGCAAAGCCTCGATTGTCTCGATAGGGATAGCTCTCAAGCTTGTTGAGCTCGTTGTCGCAGGCATCGAGCAGCCGCTTTACAGCTGCATCAGGCCGATTTTGGCGCAGGTCTTCTTGCGCGCCAGCCAGCACTTTGAGGATGGGGGAGATTCGCAAATCGATAAAGCGCTGAAGTCCCTCCCTATCTATCGCGCGTTTTCGATCCGGTCGTCGCCGCTTCGAGGGCGGTGGAACTTTCAGTCCTTCCTTGACGGCGAGCATGTACTTGACCGGCATCTTCCGATCGGTCTTGCGTCGCACCAGGTTGTCGATTTCGACAGGCGCCACGTCCATGATGCTTATGTCGTGCCCGCGAGCTGTTGCTCGCACTAGGCCACCCAACAGCCACCGGCTCATCTCGCCCCATGATCTACCAATTCCGTCGAAGACATAAATCCTCGGGCGGATCAGACTCGCCCGATCAATGAGCGAAGCGGCAGCCGCCTTTCTTCCAGCAAGCAGCTCTCGCACGGCAACATCGACGAAAGCCTGAGTCAGGCTTTCTAGCCCGTCGCGATCCTCTGTTTGGGTGTTTACATTTGCTATGTCAGTCGCATTGACCAGCTTAGAAACCAAATGATTCCGTAGCCCTGAGGACAACCTGCGCGACCGTGTGAGCACTGCCAGCAGGAAGATCGTCGCAGGCTGTTTGATCCTTCCAAGCTCTTGGTAAAGTCGATCTCGGCGCTTGGCGGCTCTGTCAGAGATATAGGCGTGCTCTTCGAGCAAACGCACGATTTCGACCGCGTAGGCAAATCCTGCGGAAGGCTCCCAACGCAGTAGCCATTCGCCCACGATCCTCTGGCGGCCAAGCGCGACCGCGACCCACGCCGGCCCGTAGACATCGAGCTGACGTGCGTTTGGCAACGTTTGCTTTCCCCCGTCAGTTTGACGTACGCGCCAATCATGCCATTCCAGAGAACGCCTCGCATTTCGCCAGGCCTCGTCGTTATCGCCTTCCATGAGGTTTGCGACGGCCAATGATGCGTGGCGAGCGCCGGGCCAGTTGCCACGATCTTCAAATAATCGCCGAAGCGCTTCCGGATCGGCAGCGATGGCTATCAAATCTGGATTATCGCGGATGTACCTGTCCGATCGACCGTAACCTTCGGATATGCGAGCCAGCTCCAGCGTCAGTGCCATTAGCTTATCGGTTTCGCCTTCTCTGCCAGCTACATGCAACGCCGCCTCGAGCCTAGCGAGGCGTATCGCACGCTGCGCAACGCCGCTTGTCGCGGTCGCCGGAAGTCGATCGATGAACGCAAGTACGAATAGCTCCGCCTTTCTGCCCAGTTCCCGCAAAACCGCGGGCAAAGCTCTAGCGGCGTAGTTGCTTACCTCCTGACGATCATCTAGGCGACGAAGCACTTCCTCCTGCGATGCCGCGTCTTGATCGGCTCGCCTGCGAACAAATGTTTCAGTAGGCTCGTCGCGGAAGATCAGTCCATACGGCGTCTGCTCAATCAGCGGGAACAAGTCCGCCACAAAGCTCTGGATTGCCGCAGCCTGTACGCCTTGGGCGGCAGCCAGTTCTTCGATAGGAACCGGCGGCGGGAGAAGCGACAGACCAGTTAGCACTGCATCGATCTGGGCCTCTGTCGCCCCCAACGATTTGGCAGTCCTTCGTGCCGCTTGAACTTGCTCTGCGATCAGTTCGTCCAACGCTTCAGTAAGTGAAGGTTCCGGCCCCGCTCGAAACAGCTCAAATGGTGGTCCTTGCCTGAGCACCATGCTAAGGATACGCGGATTGCCGTTAGATCGTGCGTATGCCGCTGCCGCGTCGGTCGAAGTGACGTTTGGATAGTTCGCGAGAACCAGCGCATGTGTTTCTGCGTTACTGAAGGGCGGAACCTCATACAGTTCGCACTCCACTTGCCCCTTGGTCAGCGCCAAGCGCTCAGTGCGGCACGAACCTACCAGTCGCACACCTTCGATTGGTGAGATCGAAAAACTTTCCAACAACAACGCTGCAAACGACTGCGTTTGTGTCGCTTGCGCTTGCATCGCCGAGTGATCGATCGCGTCGAGTAGAAGCACGATTGTACCCGCAAACCCCTGGTCTCGCAGTGACGCTACTGCTTGCTCAAGCCGTTTGCGGAAAGCTCTGAGAAGGTCTTCAACAGTGCCACCGGGCAGCAGAAGATCGCATAGCCCTTTGGCCGCAATTTGGTTAATGAGTTGGAGCAAAGCTCGTTGTGGCAGATGCCGCCCATCAGCCGGATCCCTCCAGCGACCGGCACCAAATCCGTCGAACAGGGCCACTAAATTCGACTCGGCAAGGCGGTCGGCGAGAGATTGCATCAATACTGTCTTGCCCATACCGCCAACACCGTGAACGAGGAGAGGGCTGACCAGGCCCTCGACCGTTTTCAGCAGCTCGTTATTGGCGTCACGCGCGATGAGTCTTTCGACGGGCGGAAACGCAGCCTCTGCTGGGAACAACTCCCGCTCGTCGGCTATTTCCAGCGCACCCAGGACATCGACGCGAGTAACGGCGTTGTTGAATTGGCCGCCGCTGCCTGCCTTATCCGTTATCAGCCTTTGAAGAGCGATAAGCCGTGTACGCGCCAGAGCATCCGACGAAGAACTCCAGCTGGCAATTGCCTTCGCGAGGCCGCCGGTAGAACCGCGCAAAGTGCCCCTTCCACCCGAAACCGAAAGCATCGTCGCGAAGGCGCGAAGCTCCCGACCACCGAGGCCACAGGCTGTCGCGATAGTGTCGGCCTGATCTCTAGCGGCTCCGTCCAGCGTGTTACCTTGTTGCAGCCCAACAAGGCCGTCGGTCAGTTCTGATGCGACGGGACGGTTCGTCACAAGTTCGAACCGTACGATCTGAGCCGCGCGATCGAACCCAAGTTCCTTGACATAATCCTCGAATGCGGCGGCGAACTTCTTGACGGCTTTGCCCGCTGCCACCGCTCGCATAGGCTCCGCAGCCTTCGCGATCGAGTACTTGAACTGAACGATTTCAATGCGCGATGCGGTTTTAGAGGTTCTTCCACCTCGAAACCGCACCAAGTCTGCCACCTCGTCTGAGGCGTCCGAAGGGCTTAAGCCCTCATCGTCCTTCGGGAAACCTTCGATCGAAATCAGTTGCAGGTCGGTCGTCGTGGGGAGGAGCTCTAACGCACTGCGGGCTGCCCAAGCATGATGAAAGGCATGTCCGTCGAGCGATGCTCGAATGAGATCAACTTTTTCCACTCCCACCCGAAATTTACATCCCAGACTGAAAAGAGGCCGGAGTGCCTCGCAAATGAGGTCACGCCCGACATCTCTGTTGCAAGAACAGCGAGTCGGAATGGGGTAGTGTAGAGGTCCCTAAGGCGTTAGACAACGCAGGTAGAGACTTCATCCGAACGTTTCTTGTTGGAAAATGCATCGGCTGATAACGCTCCAAATCGGGTATGGCCGATTTGGCTTATCGGTTCGCGGTCAGTGCGCTGACCGAGCAACGCGCCGGGGTCTAACGAACTACCACGCAACTCTTCGCCTCCCACCATTGGACTGGCGATACTTATTGCGCGTCAGTTCGTCATAAGTGGACAGGACGTTCGGTTTGCTCCGCCTGAGTATGTCAAACCCTACGTCAAGTCGCACAAGAACGACGATCGTGACGTCGAGGCTATTACCGGAGCGGCAACGCGGCTCACCATGCGTTTCGTACCGATCAATGCCGATGTGTCACTCGACGTGCAGACGTTGGCACGCGGACAGCACTGATCAATCAGCTGCGAGGTGTGCTGTTCGACCGCGGCATCGTCATCGCGAAGGGTCGGCCAACGCTGAACCTGTGGCTGTGCAAGAACGTGCCGGATTGCACGATCCTAACCGCCAGGATGCGGAAACTCGTTCATGACGTGGTCGATGAACTGCGCTCGATCGATCATCGGATCAAGCAACTCGATCAGGCGTTCGAAGCGCTCGCGAAGAGCGACCAACGGGCTCGTTTGTTGCGCAGCATCCCGGGCATCGGTGCTCTCTGAGCGCGCCAATCTCCATCTTGGCAGGGCGCCAATGCGCCGAGGCCGGGTGCTTTGGTGCAGACCAGGTGCGTCCTCTTGAACATTCCTCTTGCAGAGGGGGCGGGCCATATATTGCCTACGGCCGCGCTGATCGGAAGACCGCCGGGCCGCGCTCGATTGTCTGTGACGCGCTCCGTCAGTGCGATGGAAAAGTGCGCCGCGACGACTCGAGCGCTGCAACGCTGCAGCCCAAACATCCCGTCGCAGAGCGCGGAGGACTGCTCGTCGCGTCGGAACTCGATGCCAAAACGCGGGATCGTAGCTTAGAGAACAGATTCGTATATTATCGTGGCATTTAGAATAATTGACGATGAATACCAAGTCTCGTAAAGCACAGCCGATTAGGATGGCAAGATAAAAGACCACACATTGTGTGTCGGTCGGTCGGCTGTTTTTGTTTGTATTTTTAGTGTATTCGGCACATTGCTAGCCTTTGACGCAATGTGCGTTCCAATGCTAAACAATTGTAATAACTCGACAATTAACAATCTGCCCTCAATTGGCGCTCGCGTTCGTCTGCAGATTCTGTGGGCGTGGTTCCGCACCAACGTCAGTCTAGGCTGTGGATAGCTGCCGCGTCGTGATGGGGACAGCCTGCGCCTTATCGACAAGGCACCGTTAAACGGAAGTTTCGACTCTCCGTGCCGAATGGGCGTATGCCCTTTGGCGGCCTGACACTCGGCACCGCCAAATCAGCGGTGCCGCCTCATCGCGTCTGCCCCCTGGCGTATTGCGCCCGCAACCCGCCAGCCCCAACCCTTCCGTTTAGATGCTTGTTGGACAGGCGTTTGACGGTGGGAGCTATAGCGCCATACTCCGCGTATGACCCGCCATATCCATACCTTTACCCGTCAGGAGCTTTTCGATCTCGTCTGGTCGAAGCCGATGCGCGACGTGGCTGACGATCTTGGCATCTCCGACCGAGGCCTTGGCAAGATCTGCATGCGCCATCGGGTGCCGAGCCCCATGCGCGGTTATTGGGCGCGCCTTGCCGCCGGGCAGGAAATCCGTCGCCCCACGTTGCCGAAAGTTGCCGACAAATGGCTCGACCGCATCGAAATAGAAGGGACGCTCTCCTCGCTGCCGCAGGAAACCCGCGACATGATCCGCCACGCGAAGGCGAAAAGAGCTGACCGCAAGGCGAAAGCACCAGCGGAGAAGCAGCCGGTTTTAGCAGAGCCCGCTCTACCGGCACGGCTGCATACGGCCATCGCCGCGACCGCCCGTGCGCTGCGCAAGGCGAAACCGAATGAGTGGGGCGCAGTGTCCGCGACGGACACCGGCACGTGCGGAGCCATCGTGCATGTCAACAATGTGGAGCGCGCGCTCGCTTTCCTGAATACTTTGGCTGTTGCGCTCGACGCAGAAGACATGCGCCTTCAACCCGAAGGAGCGCGCATGAAGGTTGCACTCGGTCCCGACGACGTTGTCTTTAACCTGACAGAGCGTCATCGTCGCGAAAAGCACCGGCCCTCAAAAGAGGAAGAGGCGCAACACAAGCGCGCGCTGGAAAAGCGTGACCGTGCAGCCAAGCGCAACGATTGGGACGCCTACATGTCGCTGCCCTACCGCGAGCCTTGGCCTGAGTATGACACCATCTACACCGGGCAGTTCGCCTTCGCTGTCGATGGGTGGCACGACGGACTGCGCAAGACATGGGCCGATGGCAAGACCCAGACGGTGGAGTCGATGCTGGGCGACATCGTGGTTGGTCTGAAGGTTATCCTCGCCCACGAAAAGACGGAGCGCGAGCGTAGGGAAGAGGAGGCCCGCCAGCGTGCTGAACTGGCCCGCCGCCGCGACCTTTCAAAAAAGCGCGAGGAGCGGGAGGAAGCCCGCATTGCCTGGCTCAACGAACTGGTGGACCTGCGGCGCGAGGCGGCCGGGATCCGAAGCTGGCTGGCCGACTTACCTCCGGACGCGAAGGCCGATCCCGGCACCGAACGCGGGCGTATGCTGATTTGGGCCGGGGCGCGTCTAGCCGATCTTGAAGCCCGCATCCATCTCGATGCCGCCGTTGCACAGCTCGATGGCAAATCACTGTTTCCGGAAACCGACGACCTGCTTGACCCGCTAGGCGATCCACCTGAACCGTCCTGGCGCTGGTGATGGTTTCCATGACATTGCACGGGTCAGGATATGAAGAGGTGCAGCATCACCGCCAGCATATGACTTCACTCGCCAGCTCACCGTCACGTTTGAGATCACGCGCGACGGTACCGCGCCATCCTCGCAAGGGGGGCGTTGTTGCGAACCCCCATTGCATCCCGGCCCGCGGCGCTTGATCGGCATCGAGCCGTAACGCGCCAGTGCAAGCTCGCTAGGGAGGAAATGATTTGGATGGCTTAGGCATGCCTTCTGAACCGCAAGCCCCGTTCAAATATTGCATTGGCTCCGCTGATCCGCAGCCTGAAGTCGAGCATCGGCTTGCTCACTCCGTAAATGCCCTGGGCTTGTAGCGTTAAACCTTGATGGACAATATGGATCGCGGCCTCGTTCGGAATGAGTAGTGCCCCGGCCAGAAAGTTCGCTTCAGCCTCGATCCCGCCATCGCGCGCGCGTTCCCCCTTCTCCGTGAGGGGTGGAGTGCATTTGTGCCCAAGGAAACAATGGGCGAGCTCGTGGCAAATATTGCTCCGCTGCCGATATGGATGGTGGGCATCGTTGTGCAGGATGGCAGTACCCCAGCCGCTGGGCACCGTTACCGCTGAGAAAGATGACTGTTCAGCGCCTAAGAAAGGGCAATTAGGGTCGTGTTCGCTCAGACGCAAAAGCTTGATATCGAAGTGCTCGCAGATGACGGCCGGGTCAATCGGGTCAATGGGACGCAAACCCATGCCCTCGCGCACGCGAAGAGCGATTCGATTTGCCTCGGCTTTGAACCCCCGCCGGAACGCCAATTACGAGGCATCCTTCTTTAGTCTATTATAAGTACTAATCACAATCTCTTCCATCAGCTTGGCGTTTTGCTTCGTCAATTTAGGGTCGGCGCGTAAGAGCGCGGTGATTTCGGCGATCGCTTCTGGGGGGTTATTGTCGCCACCCAATATGAAAGTGTCTAGTCTCATGTTCGCCCATGTTAACAAGGCCGCAAGGCCATTCACGTCAGGTTTGGCCCCTTGTCCAATTCGGGTTAGTGTCGAGGCCGCAACTCCGGTTTCCTCCGCGACATCCTTCCAGGTTTTCACACGACTAAGGCGCGTGGCGTTCAAGGCTGCGTAAAAAGCTTCACCATTGAATCGGTCGTCTGGCATGGCATCTCCCTCGGTTGTGAATTAGCAATCGATTGCTATCTTGCAATTTCGTCCAATCTGATTTAATTTTAGCAAATCAATTGCAATTTCGCAATTGTGAATTCCGCCAAAGAGCGGAGGAGGACAGCATGAACGACGATAAGAACCACGAGGCTGAAAAGGACAAGAACCGTCCCGGACACGGCGACGATCATGGCCACGGGCACGAAGTCACGATCTACGTGGAAGGGACGGCGCACCTCTGGCGCAAGGACACGATCAGCTATGACGAGGTCGTGACACTCGAGGTGCCGGACTACCCCCAGCATCCCGAGATTACCTACTCGGTTAAGTACAAGAAGGGTCAGGGTAATCGCCCGGAAGGCACACTCTCCAAGGGCGAGTCGATCAAGGTCAAGGATGGGATGCGGTTCAGTGTTTCAGAAACTGGTCAGTCATAACGACGCAATCCGTCGCCTCGTCGAGAAGGGTTTCGCGGTCGGTTTTGATAGCCATTATCTGATCGTCCGCGATATTCCTTATCTCGATGACAAGCGCGCGCTTCAGTGGGGCGCGTTCGTCACCAAATTGGTCTTCACCGACCCCGAGCATGTCATACAAGAAGATCATCAGGTCTTCTTCACTGGTTCTCATCCGTACAATCTCGATGGCAAGCCAATCGCGAACCTTGGTGGCGGTACAACGTCCTTGGCGCTTAGCCCGGCCGCCTCGGATGTTGTCGTGCAAAGGCAGTTCTCGAATAAGCCAAGGGTCAACGGTGAGCTTGTTGGCTTTCCCGACTTCTTCGCGAAGATCGAAAGTTACACCGGCATTATCGCGGGCCCCGCCATGAGCCTGCACGGCGCGAATCCATACACGTTCCGGTCGGTGGAAGAGGTCGCGGATAACGCGATATTCAAGATCCAGGACACCATGACCAGCCGCGCCGAGATCACGGACCTGTCTGACAAACTGAAAAACGAGATTGTCGCCATAATCGGTCTTGGTGGCACTGGCGCCTACCTGCTCGATTTTCTGGTTAAGTCGTGGGTTAATGAAATCCGCGGTTTTGACCGCGACCTGTTTCATGTTCACAACGCATATCGCTCACCGGGCAAGCTGGACGGAGCGGAATTCAACAAATCCAAGGCCGAAGTGTACCAGGCACGCTACGACAACTTCCGGAACGGCTTGTCGCTCCAGGCCAAATACATCGATGCTTCCAGCGTCGAGGAGCTAGAAGGAGTGACTTTCGCCTTCGTTTGCGTTGATAAAGGTTCCTCGCGATCGGGCATCTTTGATCTCCTGATCGCCAAGAAAATCCCATTCATCGACGTTGGGATGGGGTTGAACCGCAAAAACGGCGCGCTTAACGGTCAGCTTCGGGTCACTTACTATTCAGTAGAGAACGCGCAAGCGCAGCGCGATCTCGCGCGGGCCGAAATGTCCGACCGTCCGGATGAAGAATACCGCACGAACATTCAAATCGGCGAGTTGAACGCGATGAACGCGGTTCTCGCGATTATGAAATTCAAGCAGCTCAAGGGCTTCTACTTCGACGAGGAGCCAACCAGTCACATGCTCTTTGAAATCGCCGACCATAAAATTGTTAGCAATCCCTATGCTGGCGCCGATGAAACTTAGCAGCATTCAGCTCCGTCGCGTTGAGACGATGCCCAAGCAGCTTGAGCCCGGCATTCTTTACGTGTCCGAGGAGTTCGAGACCGCTGCCCACCTATGCGCGTGTGGATGCGGCTCAAAAATTCGTACCCCACTTGGACCTACGGAATGGAGTTTCCACGACTCATCCAAAGGTCCTAGCCTGTGGCCATCGGTTGGAAACTGGCAACAGGCCTGCCAGTCACACTACGTGATCAAGGATGGCACAATCATTTGGCACGATAAGTGGACGCCCGCGCAGATCGCCGCCGGGCGTCGGCGCGAGGAAATTAGTCGTGCAGCTTACTACGAAGCAATGTACGCCAAGCAAGGCTGGCTGTTCCGTTTCTGGAAGTGGCTCAGGAAGCAACTACACCTGTAGGGCGCGACTACCTCGATCCGAGCAACATATAGCGGAAACGTCGGGCTATGCCCCTGCACTGTAACGGGCCCGGCGTCCTGCGGGCTCTGCACCTTCTTTTGGCCCGCCGCCGGGAGCGGCGATTGAACCAAGTCTTGGCACGATCACTTTGGAGCAAGCGTGCACTCAACTGCTGTGAGCCCATCGTCCACCGCCAGCGATCATTCCGCCCGTGGTTACGCCCGTGCTTTCTAGTCGGGGAATGGCGCGCTGCTTTCACTCCCTGCATGTCTCGCCGATAGCACGCTTTATGTTTTATGCGAGACTCGGTCAGAAACGCCAAACAACCGCGAACTGAAACATTTCAACGAAGGAAAGCTACAGGCAAAAAAAGCCGATTGGATTCCTCTCAAGGCAAACTTAAAGTATTTTCCTCTGGGGGTAAGAAAATGGCTAAGGGTACCGTCAAGTGGTTCAACGCGACGAAGGGCTTCGGCTTCATCCAGCCAGATAGCGGCGGCCCGGACGTTTTCGTTCACATCTCTGCTGTCGAGCGCTCTGGCCTGCGGACCCTGGTCGAAGGTCAGAAGGTCAACTTTGAGGTCGAGCAAGACCGGCGCACAGGCAAGTCATCCGCCGGCCATTTACAGATGACCGGAACGCACGGGACAGGCGGCGGCCCGAAAGACTGAGATGAAGCTCCCAGTATCTTTTGGTAACAGATTCTTCTTTAGAATAATATTTCCGGGAGCAATTCTATCAATAAGCTTATTTAAGGCAACTTATAACTTTGCAGTTTACACAAATATTACAGAATACCTAGAGTATATTTTAGCAGCCGAAATATTTATAATAGGATGGGTATTCGTCGTTCTTGACATGCCAATATACATCTTTTTTGAAGGCCGAAGATATTGGCCTGTTTGGGCTCTCAAGATTTTTCACCAGATGGAGAGACAAAGGCTGGCGTCGCTTCACAGGACAATGCGCGCTTGTGAAACTAAGCAGAAACTCAACGAAACTCGTTTCCAGCGGACCATTGCTGGTAGGCATTACCTAGAAGCTGCCGTCGAAATTTCGAGCTTTCCGCTGAATACCAATCGTTTGATGCCCGAGGTTACGTGGCCAACACGGCTCGGGAACCTCATCGCCGCCTTCGAGCAATACCCGTCTATCAAGTACGGTCTAGATGCCGTATTTTTCTGGCCACGGATCTGGGTTGCCATTGACCAGCCTCTACGCGACGAAATTGACAATCAGCAGGCCCAAGCCGATGGTCTACTTTACTCGGTCGTAGCATTGATCCTATCGAGTGCTACCTTCGCAGCTTATCGTGTATTTCATCTCGATTGGCCTGCTGACTCGACTTTCAAGATGGGGAGCGTCGATGATCTTGCTGCTTCAATAGTTTGTATCGTCTTGGCGTTCGTGGTCTATCGTTTTTCTCTGCATGCGCATCGCCAGTTCGGCGAGCTGTTCAAAGCAATGTTCGACCAATACAGGGACAAGATAGCGCTCGAGGAAAATGTTAAGCTCGTAGCTAACTTAGCTGGAGACCCTCAACTGGTTGGCGAGATCGACTACATGAAGAACGTCGCCGTTTGGCGCTTTCTCCGCTGGCATCGTGTTAGGCTGCGAGGGGAAAGCACCAACCGCCGGGTCCGAACGCGTTAATAATCTGAAGTGATGCTTCTTGGCGTTCATTCTGAGTTAGTACAATGACATGCCCGGCATGCGGAAATAGAGTGATGTGCTTGGAGCCGACTAAATGTTATTCGTGTTATTTATTGATATAGGCAATTGCTATAGGAGTTCTTATTCTTCAGGTGACTTCTTGACTGGCTGCCCGATGCGAAGCAAGAGGATCGCTCTTCTATAAAGGCGCGAGTAGTGGTCCGTGCGTTCGCAGAAACGTTTGAACGATCCGCCCAATTTTCACCACTTGGCCGATGTCTTCGGGAATGACCGGATAGATATCCGTCACTGGTCCTTCTGGAACGTGGAGGAATTTGGGGATGAGTGATCCAATCCGGCGCTGCGTCTTTCGCAGCCCCTTCATCTTTTCGAAGTCCTGCGCATGAAGAGCCCCTGATATGAGCCGCTCCAGACACTCATACTCGGCGACATCCGACGGTGTGAGGGCGGCCGGTGGCACATACAGCGGCATCCGGTGCGCAGCGGGATTGCGGCGGGTCTTGACGTCCTCCTCCCAAGCTTTGAATCCTTGCAGAATATCTGCAGCCGGCTGTAGAGCGCGATCCGATGCGAAGGGTGGCTTGAAGAGATTGATGGCGAGCGGCCTTGCTGCCCGCGTCTGCGCCGAGCCAGCCTGAAAGACCATCGTCCAAGCGTAGTTGTCAAGCATGCCGAGGATGTCGATGTAAATCGCATTCAAGTCACGACAGACGCGATCGGAATGCTCCTGGGAGAGAGGGGTCGTTCGGTTCGGCGGTATTGCATTTTGAAAGCTTTTGAACGAGGCATTGAGCATTCGAAGTCGTCGCATCACACCGTAGCGAAAGATGTCCTCTGCCTTTTTCGCGAATGCCACGGTCGAGAGGAGTCCCAACGCATCTGTGAGTAACTCCAGCACCGCATTGTTTACCGAATAGATGTGGTTCTGTTGGGCTTCGTGTGTGAAGTACAGATTGTTCTCCGCGTTGCCTTCAATCAAAAATGGCACGGCAAACTGATCATAATGACCGCTATATTCGACCTGTTCGAACCCGTATTGGTTGAATGGCATTGCCCCCTCGGAAGTTCGTTTTCGGTTTTGCACCGGAAAAAAGCGGAAGTACCCTTGCGCCCATCGAGCGCTGCAAGGACTGTTTTTATAAATTCGCGCGCATCCTTCGCGGGTGCCGTTCGGCGCTAGCTGGCGGCAAGTATGACCGCAATCGTGCCGTGGATCGTTGCGCCGC
Organism: Mesorhizobium sp. ORS 3324; assembly: GCA_000824825.2. Taxonomy (GTDB): domain Bacteria; phylum Pseudomonadota; class Alphaproteobacteria; order Rhizobiales; family Rhizobiaceae; genus Mesorhizobium. The sequence continues at coordinate 40,029 of LM655207.1, read as the reverse complement.
TCAAGCCTCTCCACTGTCGTGTTGCAAAGCATTGGCTTTGGACTCGACGCAGTCACCTTCCATTCGATTGCAAAGCCTTACGTTGGGCCGCCGGTTATCTTAGAAGCTAGACCAGCTTCCACAAGTCGGCGGAAAGCCTCCGACCTGGTGGGAAGATCGGGCTGATTGCGGCGCCATTCGTCAACGCGGGCAAGCAAGTCACCCGTAAGCCGCAGTTCGAAGCGCTCAGTTTTGTTATCAATAGCATCGGGCGTGTTTGACAATGACGATATCCGTAATGTACGGTATGTACGTAAGGTGTGGTTTTGCGCTTTGCGGCCGAACAACGTGCTCGAACACGTCGCTCGGCCTGACCACAAACCAAGCTGTTTGGAGCTCGGATCATGGCTGATTCCGACAATACCACGACTTTGCCTTTCGTCATCGGCCAGCAACGCGATGCGCTTGGCAGTCCGATACCCCAAACCAGAGATTCCGCCTTGAGCCTATGGAGCGAGTGGCAACACGCTCGACATGCCTCATTGCTTTTGTGCCGCGTGCAGCAGCGATTGGAGTGCCAAATCATGATCAATCCCGGTATTCAGGGATTGACTGCAGATTCACCGACTGGGGTGCAAGACCAGACGTCGTGCACGTTCGGTGACCCACGGGACTATGCGGTTGCGCGGGAGGCCGAGGTCTTTGCGATGACCGAAGCTCTTAAGCTTCAGGATTCTATCCCAGAAGTCGCGGCTACGTCGCTCGGCGGCGTCATCGCGAAGTTGGAGATGATCGTCGGCGCTGATCGAGATATTGGTGACCCTACCGACTTCCCGTGGCCTCACATAGCTTCCGCACTGCGCGACTTAAGGGCGATCGCTGGAGGCTTGCCGGTTGATCGCAGGAGCCGGGAAAGGACGCGGAGCGATGTTGCCAAGCATTGGGAGTCCGCAGTCAAGTTGGTCGCTGCCCTGGAAGAGGAAGGCGCGGCGGAGCACCATGGCGGTGTCGCGGGCTTGTGACCCGCTCCCCTCGCCGTTGTCGCCTGTAGCCCGACCTCGACGATTGAGGCGAAACCGCACGGCGCAAGTTTTTGCACCCCGTGGCCCTACGACATAAACTTCATGCTTTTCTTCGCCGGCCGGAGGACTCTGATGGCGGGTCGATCCACCATGGGGAGACCGACCGCGTGGCTGAGGAAACCAGAACTGGGCCGCAGGCGTTGGCTCCGGCGAATGACAACGGCGATCTCGTCAGCCCCGAGGGTTGCCCTAAAAATGTCACGGCAGCCAAGCTGGATCGGGTCGTGCTCGATATCGCCCGGCTGATTGGCCGGCGGCTAGCGCGGGAGGATTCGAGGCTGGGTCGGCGGCCAACGACAATCGGCCGGGCCGCCAAGAGGGAGAGGGCAGGGAGCCGGATGGCAAAGCCCCTTGAACAGAAGAGAGGATCTGCCGCCATGACCCGCGTCGCGCTCTATGCTCGCTATTCTTCCGACAGCCAGCGGGATGCCTCCATCGAGGACCAGCTGAAGCTGTGCCGCGAGCACGCGACGCGTGAGGGCTGGAATCTAGCGGGAACCTTTGAGGATGCCGCGATCTCCGGCGCCAGCACGGTGCTGCGGCCAGGAATCCAGCAATTGGTGCGCGATGCCCAGTGCGGCCGCTTCGAGGTGGTGCTGGCCGAAGCGCTCGATCGTATCAGCCGCGACCAAGCAGACGTCGCCACGCTCTTTAAGCATCTCAAGTTCGCCGGCGTTGCCATCGTCACCTTAGCAGAGGGCGAGATCAGCGAGCTGCATGTCGGCCTCAAGGGCACGATGAATGCCTTGTTCCTGAAGGACCTTGCCCTCAAGACCCATCGCGGCATGCGGGGGAGGGTGGAGAAAGGCAAGGCCGGGGGTGGGCTCTGTTACGGCTACCGGGTTGTGAAGAAACTCGATGCCGCGGGCGAGCCCATCCGTGGCGACCGCGAGATCGTGCCGGAGGAAGCGACCATCGTGCGCCGGATCTTGCGCGAATTTGCTGCCGGCAAGAGCCCGAGGGCGATCGCCGTCGACCTCAACAAGGAGGGTGTTCCTGGCCCGCTCGGCCGACACTGGGGCGATACCAGCGTGCGCGGGCATGTGATCCGGGGTACCGGCGTCATCAACAACGAGCTCTATACCGGTGTGCTGGTTTGGAACCGCCTGCGCTTCGTCAAGGATCCCGCCACCGGCAAGCGCGTCTCTCGGGCCAATCCGTCAAACAAATGGATTCGCACGGCGGTACCGCATCTCAGGATCGTCGACGACAAATTGTGGCAGGCCGTGAAGGAGAGACAGAAGTCTATCGCCAGCCAGTTCGAGGCGGTGGCCATCGCCACGCGCAAGGCCCGAGCCAGGAAGCTGCACACCATGAAGCGGCCGGTCTCCCTCCTCTCCGGCTTGCTCACATGCGGCTGCTGCGGCGGGCGCTACGGCCTATTCACACGCGACCGTTATGCCTGCCTCAACCACCAGCGCCGGGGCATCTGCAACAATGGCCGCTCCATCACCCGCGAGAAGATCGAACAGCGTGTCCTCGTGGGTTTGAAGGAAAGACTGGTCTCGGCCGATGCCGTAGCCGGGGCGATCAGAGCCTATGCCGAGGAGACCAACCGTCTCAATCAGGAGCGTCGCGCGCAAGGCGAACAGGACCGCAAGGTATTCGACAAGATCGAGCGCGCCATTGCCGGCATCATGGCTGCGATCGAGGATGGCCTCTACCAACCTTCAATGAAAGCGAGAATGGAAGACCTGAAGAGGCAGAAGGCGGAGATATCCGCGCGTCTTGCGGCGGCGCCCACTGACGTGCCTGACCTGCATCCTAACATCGCCACTCTCTACCGCAAGCGGGTCGAGCGGTTCACGCAAGCGCTCACCGACCACGACGATGGACGCCTGGCCGCCGAGGCGTTGCGCTCGTTGATCGGAAAGATCGTGCTCACGCCAGGCGACAAGCGTGGCGAGGTCCATGCCGAGCTACGCGGCGAGTTGTTCGGCATCCTCGAATTCGCCAAACCTGACCAAAATCAAAAGTCTGACGATTATGACAAAAGGGGTTGCGGGTCCCCGCAATCAACCTACTTGCATCCTATCCTTTTCAGGTCGACGTGGTCTCGCGCGGGGCGGAGCCTCAATCCGAATTCTTGCAACTAGAGGTCCGCCAGACCATACGAGATCACACCAAGGATATACCGGGCCACCATCTCACGCCAGCTTCGGCGTCATCGACCGTTAATGTGATTTTCGGACCTTGGAGATTCGCCTCGATGTTTGGTGAGCTGTCGCTGTTGGGTCCCAAGTGGACTCCCCCGGTCGTGCATGGACAACAGGCTTGCCGCGCCCCACGATTGAGATTACCCGCGCGTTTTTGCTCTCGAGTTCATCCAGGTAATCGGCCCACCATTGCATCATCTTGACGCGCTCTTCCCAGTGCTCTGCCCGGGCGTAGGCACGACGAACGTTGTTGTTCTCAATGTGGGCCAGCTGCCGTTCGATGGCGTCCGGATGCCATTTTCCGCATTCGTTTAGCAGAGTTGATGCCGTTGCTCGAAAACCGTGCGCCGTAGCTTCCTCCTTGCCGTAGCCCATACGGCGCAGGGCGGCGTTAACCGTGTTGTCGGAAATCGGACGCGAAGCCGATCGAACGCTAGGAACCAGCAGCGATCCGCCACCAGAAATTTCTCTGAGTGAGGCCAGGACGCTCAAGGCCTGCCTTGAAAGGGGTACGCGGTGCGGCCGTCGCATTTTCATGCGTGCTTCAGGAATGATCCACACCGAGCTTTCGAAATCGAACTCTTTCCATTCTGCCGCGCGAAGCTCGCCGGGGCGGGGAAACAGCAGTGCGATCAGCTTCAGGGCGGCTCGGGTTGTAGGCTGTCCATCAAATGCATCGATCGCCCTCAGCAAGCCGCCCAAGGCCTTAGGATCAGTAATCGCGGCACGAGGCGTGACGGTCGGGCTGATGAGCGCGCCCCTGAGAGCGATCGTCGGATCTGCCTCGGCGCGTGCTGTCGCGATTGCGAATCGAAACACAGTGCCAATTGTTGAGCGTAGGCGCCTGGCCGACTCGTATCGACCGCGAACCTCCACGCGACGGAGAGCAGTAAGGATGCTTGCCGTATCGATCTCCCGAATGCACTTGGCGCCGATTGTCGGATAGGCAAAGTCGAGCAGCCATTTGACCTTGCTGATCGTCCGATCGGCACGTCCTTCCTTCTTCAGCTTCTCAACATATTCGTCTGCGATTGAGCGAAAGGTGTCATTTGGCGAATTAGCCTTCTGGAATTTGCGCTGCTGGGCCGGGTCGGCACCAGCCTTGAGGAGACGTTTGGCTTCATCGCGCGCTTGGCGGGCATCAGCGAGAGAAATGACAGGATAGCTGCCCAGAGACAGCAGCTTCTGCTTCCCACCGAACCGATAGGCGAGGCGCCATAGCCTTGTTCCCGACGGCTGGACCCATAGCTGCAGCCCGCCGCCGTCGGATAGTTTCTGGAGCTTGGACGCAGGCCGGATGTTGCGGCATTTCACGTCGGAGAGAGCCAATTTGTAGGACCTCCTATTGGTGCTTCGATACCAACAGGTTCTCCGATACCAACAAAAATACCAACACCTGGCCCCGTTGGACGAAGTTTGCCCAACCGCGATGAAATTCGCCCAAGCGCATCTTTCGTGCCGAAAAGACGCGCAAAATCAGCCATTTGCGGAGACTTAAGCGTAGATGGTTCGGCGAAAGGGAGCCTGGGGAGAAGAGGGAATGGTGCCCAGAGGCGGATTCGAACCACCGACACGCGGATTTTCAGTCCGCTGCTCTACCAACTGAGCTATCTGGGCCTGTGCCGGCTAACGGAATCGCCCGCCGGGTTTCACGAAAGCGCCGGGCGGCGCCCCTTGAAAGCGCGTGGGTTATAGCATGGGAATTCGGCCTGTCCAGCGCTTAGGTGTTGATAAAGAGAAATCGCTGCGAGACGGCGAATTTGCCGCGCCACCTCACTCCTCGTCCTTGGGCGCGGGGCCTTGCTTCGGGCCGTCTTCATCTTCCTCCTCATCGTCGCGGCCGGGGATGACATAGGCGCCTTTCAGCCAGCGATTGAGGTCCATGTCCTTGCAGCGCGCCGAGCAGAACGGATAGTGCTCGCGCACGGAAGGCTTGCCGCATTCGGGGCAGGGGCGCTTTGGCCTCAGCGGCGTTACTTTTTCGTCCGGGCTCATGGCCGCGCGACGTGCCAGTTCTTGTGCGGCTTGAAGCCTTCGCCGGCAAGCAGCGCGACGCTCTCATAGAGCGGCAGGCCGACCACGTTGGAGTATGAACCGACCAGCTTGACGACGAAGGCGCCGGCCAGCCCCTGCACGGCATAGCCGCCGGCCTTGCCGCGCCATTCGCCGGAGGCGACATAGGCGTCGATCTCCTCGCGCGGCAGCCGCTTGAAGCGCACCCTGGTCTCGACCAGCCGCTGCCTGAGCTTGCCGCCCGGCGTGATCAGGCAGATGCCGGAATAGACCCGGTGCGAGCGGCCGGAAAGCAGGCCGAGGCAGTTCACCGCGTCGTCGATCGTCTCGGCCTTGGGCAGGATGCGGCGCCCGACCGCCACCACCGTGTCGGCGGCGAGGATAAAGGCCGGCGCATAGTCTTCCTCGCTCTTCAGCGAGGCCAGCGCCTTCTCCGCCTTGTCCTTGGAAAGACGCTTCGCCAGCGAGCGCGGATGCTCGGCGCGCAGCGGCGTCTCGTCGACATCGGCGGGCAGGATACGGTCCGGCTCGATGCCGGCCTGCTGCAACAGCTCGATGCGGCGCGGCGAACCCGAGGCAAGCACGAGCTTCTGCAGGATGCTCATGGGAGCATGATGCCGAAAAGTGTGAAGCGGTTTTCGGACGACATCATGCTCCACTCCCTGATTTGGAGCCGGATGATCTCAGGTCGAACAGACCTGAGATCATCCGGCTATGGGTTCGCGCCGAACTGTTACTTGAAACGGTAGGTGATGCGGCCCTTGGTCAGGTCGTAGGGCGTCATCTCGACCAGCACCTTGTCGCCGGTCAGCACGCGGATGCGGTTCTTGCGCATGCGGCCGGCCGTGTGGGCGATGATCTCGTGCTCGTTTTCGAGCTTCACCCGGAACATCGCATTGGGCAGCAGTTCCGTGACCACGCCCGGAAATTCGAGGACTTCTTCCTTCGGCATTCGATACCTTTGCTTGGATTGCGGTTCCGGCGCCTAGAGCATGATGCCGAAAAGTGTGAAGCGGCTTTCGGACGACATCATGCTCTAGTCTTGAACTGGAGTCGGATGATTTCAGGTCGAACAGACCTGAAATCATCCGACTCCAACCGGAATTTGCGGCGGAACCTATATGATAATCGCCCGCTTGTGAACATGCTTAATCGGCAGCGCTTTTTCGCTCCGGCGGCGCGAAACGCTTGGCGATGCGCGCCTTCAATCGCTCGCGCACATCGCGGTAGGCGGCCATGATATGCTCGCGTGTGCCGCCGGTGTCGGTCGGGTCCGGCATCGGCCAGTACTCGACCTCGACGGCCAGCGAGCGGGTGAGCTCGAGCGCGGCGTGATGCGCTTCCGGCGCCAGCGTCACGATCAGGTCGAAATAATCGTCTTCCAGCTCGTCCAGCGTCCTGGGCTGGCGCTCGCCGAGGGTGAGGCCCTCTTCGGCAAGCACGGCGTCGACGAAAGGATCGCGCTCGCCGCTGCGTACGCCGGCCGAGGCGACGAAGGTGGTGGCCGGCAGCATCCGGCGCGCCAGTTGCTCGGCCATCGGCGAGCGCACGGCGTTCATGCCGCACACAAACAGGATCGAATGCGGCAGCGCGGCCGGCATTAGAGCATGATCCCGAAAAGTGGGAACCGGTTTTCGGAGAAGATCATGCTCCAACAAAGAGTTAGATCGGGATGGCGATTCAACGAAACGTCATCCTGATCTAGCCCCGCCAGTGCAGCACGCAGACCAGCGTGAACAGCCGGCGCGCCGTGTCGAAGTCGATCTCGATCTTGCCGGCGAGGCGGTCCATCAGCGTCTGCGAGCCCTCATTGTGCAGGCCGCGCCGACCCATGTCGATCGCCTCGATATGGCTGGGCGTCGAGGAGCGGATGGCCTCGTAGTAGCTTTCGCAGATCAGGTAGTAGTCCTTGACGATGCGCCTCAGCGGCGTGAGCGACAGGATGTGGGTAACCACATCGGTGCCATTCTCCCGGCTGACGGCAAACACCAGGCGCGAATCGGCCAGCGACAGTTTGAGCCTGTATGGTCCGGCGCCGTCATCGTTGACCGGCCGGAAACTGTTTTCCTCGATCAGGTCGAAGATTGCCACCGCCCGCTCATGCTCGACATCGGGCGTCGAACGTCCAATCGATTCGTCGAGCTCGACGTCGATCAGCCTGTCGCGGTTTTGCTGGCGGCCGGACATCGCTACATGTTCAGCCTGATCGCCACGGAGCGCGCATGCGCGTCGAGCCCTTCCGCCTTGGCGAGAGCGATCGCCGCCGGCGCCAGCGCCTTGAGCTGCTCCGGGCCGAGCTTCAGGATCGACGTGCGCTTGACGAAGTCGAGCACGGACAAGCCCGACGAGAAGCGTGCCGAGCGCGCCGTCGGCAGCACATGGTTGGAGCCGCCGACATAGTCGCCGATGACTTCGGGCGTGTGGCGGCCAAGGAAGACGGCGCCGGCATTGCGCATCCTGCCGAGGAAGCTTTCGGCGTCGTCGAATGCGAGCTCGACATGCTCGGCCGCGATGCGGTCGACCAGCGGCAGCGAGGCTTCGATCGTAGAGACCAGGATCACGGCGCCGAAATCACGCCAGCTCGCGGCTGCCGTCTCGGCGCGCGGCAGGGCCTTCAGCTGGCGCTCGACCGCCTGTTCCACCCTCTTGCCGAACGCGGCATTGTCGGTGATCAGGATCGATTGCGCCGATGCGTCATGCTCGGCCTGGGCGAGCAGGTCGGCGGCGATCCAGTCCGGATCGTTGTCCTTGTCGGCCACGACCAGCACTTCCGACGGCCCGGCGATCATGTCGATGCCGACGGTGCCGAACACCTGGCGCTTGGCCGCCGCGACATAGGCGTTGCCCGGGCCGACGATCTTGGCGACGGGCCGGATCGTCTCGGTGCCGTAGGCGAGCGCGGCAACCGCCTGCGCGCCGCCGACACGGTAGATCTCGGAAACGCCGGCGAGGTCGGCTGCCACCAGCACCAGCGGATTGATGACGCCGCCCGACGCCGGCACCACGATAACGATGCGCTCGACGCCGGCGACCTTGGCCGGCACCGCGTTCATCAGCACCGAGCTGGGATAGCTCGCAGTGCCGCCGGGCACGTAGAGCCCGACGGCCTCGATCGCCGTCCAGCGCGAGCCGAGCTCGACGCCGGCGGCGTCGGTGTAGCGGTCGTCCTGCGGCTTCTGCCGCTCGTGATGGGAGCGGATGCGGTCGCGCGCGAATTCGAGCGCCTCGACGGTTGCCGGGTCGGCCGCGGCATAGGCCTTGGCGATATCGTCCCTGGAAACGGCGATGCCGAGCTCGCCGAGATCGGCCTTGTCGAATTTCAGCGTGTAGTCGGCAAGGGCCTTGTCGCCCTCGGCGCGCACGCGCGCGATGATGTCGCGCACCACGGCCTCGACATCGGCCGAAACCTCACGCTTGGTGGTGAGGAATGCCGAAAAACGCTGTTCGAAATCGGCGTCGGTTTGGCTAAGCGTTATGGCCATTGTCTATGCCCTGTGAACCGGGCGCGAGGTGGCTTCCCAGGAGCCGCCGACATCGGTGAGCCGCGCCTCGATGCACTCGACGTCGAGCATGATGGTTCCACCGCCCGAGAAGACCAGTTCGATGATGCCGGCAGGCTTGCTGATCGCGACGAAGCTCACCGCCAGCAGTGACAGCACCTCGGCCGGCTTGTCGCGGGCGATGCCGCTGGTCTTGGCGCCAAGCACGCGATCGAAATGCAAAACACTCTGCCGCCGCTCGTTGTGCTGGCGGAAGAAGCCCGACTTCGCCTCCCAGACGAAGCGGTTCATGGTCATCACGAAGCGCTTGGCCGCGGGCAGGAATTCGAGGTCGGAGACCTTCATCACGGCGTCCTGGACATGGGCCGAGACGATGCTCAGATCCTGGTCGTCGAGCGCGATGAGCTTGAGAGCGGCCATGCGGAATGCGCACCTGAAGGTTGGTTTCAGCTTTTCTGTTAGGCGGTCTTTCCGGTCCATGCAACCGCGACGCGGACGCAGCCAAAGGCAATCACGCGAAGCCGGCGCCGCCCCTCATCC
>LM655207.1:0-30659 GCA_000824825.2 Mesorhizobium sp. ORS 3324 | reverse complement strand
ATAGTGACGGGGAGAAGGGACGCTTTCGCCGGCGATTTCGCCAATCGCGAACGTTGCAGGAAGGGCGCCAAGGTTGCAGTTGCGGCCTTCTCCCCGTTTACGGGGAGAAGGTGCACGAAGGGCGGATGAGGGGCTGCGCCGACCTGGGCCATTGGGCTTCAGCAGGGGAAGACCGCTTTTATTCGCAAGGCTTGCCTTGCGATCACTCAGCCCGAAATCCGCTCGATCACTGCGCCGCAGCCCGAAAGCTTCTCTTCCAGCCGCTCGAAGCCGCGGTCGAGATGATAGACACGGTTGACGGTGGTCTCGCCTTCGGCGGCGAGGCCGGCGATCACCAGCGACACCGAGGCGCGCAGGTCGGTCGCCATGACCGGCGCGCCCTTCAGCCTGGCGACACCGTCGACGATCGCCGTCTGGCCGGAAAGCGTGATGTGGGCGCCGAGTCGGGCTAGCTCCTGCACATGCATGAAGCGGTTCTCGAAGATCGTCTCGGTGATGCGCGACTTGCCCTTGGCCATCGTCATCAGGCCCATGAACTGCGCCTGCAGGTCGGTCGGGAAGGCGGGGAACGGCGCGGTCGTCACATCCACCGGCGCGATGCCGGCGCCGTTGCGCCTGACGCGGATACCGGCATTGGTCGGCGTGATCTCGGCGCCGGTCTCGGCAATGACATCGAGCGCAGTCTGCAACAGGTCGGGCCGCGCGCCTTCGAGCAGCACGTCGCCGCCGGTCATCGCCACCGCCATGGCATAGGTGCCGGTCTCGATGCGGTCGGGGATGACGCGGATGCGGGCGCCCGACAGCGCCTCGACGCCCTCGATGGTGATGGTGGAGGTGCCGGCGCCGTGGATCTTGGCGCCCATGGCGATGAGGCATTCGGCAAGATTGACGACCTCAGGCTCGCGGGCGGCGTTTTCGAGCACCGTCTCGCCTTTGGCGAGCGAGGCCGCCATCATGAGCACATGGGTGGCGCCGACCGACACTTTCGGGAACACGTAGCGGTTGCCGTGGAGGCGGCCGTTTCTGGTCTTGGCAACGACATAGCCGTTGTCGACGTCGAGCTCGGCGCCCAGCACCTGCAGGCCTTCGAGGAAGAGGTCGACCGGACGCGTGCCGATGGCGCAGCCGCCGGGCAGCGACACCCTGGCCTCGCCCATGCGGGCAAGCAGCGGGCCGATGACCCAGAAGGAGGCGCGCATCTTCGACACCAGCTCGTAAGGCGCGGTGGTGTCGACGATGTTGCGGGCGGAGAAGGTGATGGTGCGCGAATAGCCTTCCTGCTGCTTCTCGCGCCGGCCGTTGACCGAATAGTCGACGCCGTGATTGCCCAGGATGCGAATCAGCAGCTCGACATCGGCCAGATGCGGCACGTTTTCGAGCGTCAGCGAGTCGTCGGTGAGCAGCGAGGCGATCATCAGCGGCAGTGCCGCGTTTTTCGCGCCCGAGATCGGAATGCTTCCGGCAAGCTCTTTGCCGCCGACAATTCTGATGCGATCCATAAAAGAATGTCCCCTCGGCCCGGACGGGCCGCTTTCAAACGGTTAAGTGTGCCCGGCTTAGACTATCGGCCGGACCGGTTCAAGAAATAAGATTTCCCCAATTCTATGCCAAGCATGGCCGGCCAGTGTGGCTGATTTGAGTTAGTCCTTGTGCATTTTTCCTGCAGTCGGCAGGCCTTCCGGCCGTTGATCAGGATCGCCCGCACGCCGCGAGCGCGCCTGCGCCTTGCGTTTCTGGAGGTTGGCGCGCAACGCCTCGGCGAGCCGGTCCTTGCGCTCTGCGTCGCCCTTCCTCGGTGGCTTTGCCCGGTCGTTCATCGTCCTGTCCTGGCTGACGGATAGCCGGCTGTGGTTCCGCGATAGCTAGCATTGTGGCGCCGCCATGTCATGAAAGTCTGTCGAAAGCGCGTGTGCGGCGGTCTTCACGGCTGCGGCAGTCGATACATGTCCCCCAGAATGCGCAGCGGTTTTGGGACAACGGCATGCGTCGTTTTTAAGGTTTTCTTGGCCTTGCGCTTGCCGGTTCGATATGGCAGAAGCGCCGCCATCGCAGGCTGCGGTAGCTCAGTGGTAGAGCACTCCCTTGGTAAGGGAGAGGTCGAGAGTTCAATCCTCTCTCGCAGCACCAGCCTATCTCATTGAAATCGCTGTTGGCCGATTACCCCCGCGCGGGCGACCAGATCGCCTTGCGAAACTACCGGGACGGTCTCGCGCAAGACGAAGCGCTTTGCAACGCCGGGCCGCATTGGTCCTCTGTTCCCGTAAATGACGGTTTGGCCGCGCAATTGCGCCGCGTCACCGCATCGCCAATCGTCAGGCTCACGCTGATACAGTCGAAGTCGACATCTGGGGTGACGGTCGCGCACGCCATGCGATTGCTGGGCCGGTTTGGCAGAATGGAAGCGAGGGCGGCTAGCCGCCCATCCAAGGCATATCGATCGACCCCAGCGATACAACGATCCCGAGGGCCACTAGCGCAACGCCCAAACTACCTTCGAAGCGACGGCCGCGGGGCAGCAGCTTCTCGATGAAGACGACCAGCGTCAAAAGCAGCATCCAGGCGACGCTCATGACTCCGGTCGCGACCACCACGGCAAACAGCGCCCAGCAGCAGCCAAAGCAATAGAGGCCGTGGCGCAGCCCCATCTTGAGCGCGCCAACACGCCCGTCGCGCCAATGCTGCGCAACGAAAGCAAGCGGCGAACGGCAATGGCTGAGGCAAATGTGCTTGAAGGTCGTGAATTGGTAGAGTCCGGCGACGCCAAGCGTGGCACCGAGCGCGAGCGGTGCCCATTTCGAACGCTGGGGTGGATCGAGGCTCGTTGCAAAGTCGCTGCCGAGCTGGACCAGGGCATATACGACAAGGCCCGCCGCCGCCCAGATGAGCAGATAGCCCGCGACGAAGGTCCACGTCGGGATGGCCACGTGTTGTTCGCGCCTCGCCTGCGCCGCCGCGAAAATAAATATCATGGGCGCCGCAGCTGGCAGCATCATCGCCGCCATCATCACGGTCCACACAGCGAGAAAAGCGGCAGCGCCGGCAATTGACCAGCCGTCGGCGGCAATTCCGGCCATTGCCATGCCCGCCATGCCTTCCATACCCTCCATACCGCCGCGCACGGCAATGCCCATGGGCATACCCGTGCTGAAGGTCTGGTAGAGGGTGAGCGCCCACGCCGCTGCTGTCAGCCCGACGAGCGATGCGAGTAGACCGAGCGGGATGCCGAGCAGATTCCGGGTGAGCCGCCACGATTTCCAGGGGAACGCGTCAGCCATCGTCATGCCCTAGTTCGGGCCGGTCCAGTCGAACGGAATGTGCTTGCTCGAACGGGCCGTGCCAGTCCAGTCGAGCCCGAAGCCTTTGGTGCTTACCTCGACAGAACGCCCCCAGGTGGCAACCTGGCCCGGGCCGACCTCCGAACCCGGAGGGTTGATCGTCTGCACCCGTTTGCCGGGTGGCGTGGTGGGTCCGGAAAGCGCTTCGGCGCGTCCGACGAGCAGGCCAGGAATATCGACCCGCCAAGTGGCCAGGTCGCCCGCCACTTCAAAAGTGATCGGCACGAACTCTATGCCACGCATCTCGCCGACATTGGCGGCAAAGCCCGCCGGCCAGCCGCCGGCCTGGCCACCGAAGATCGTCTGCAGGGCTTCGCGCTGCCGCTCGTTCGCCTTCTCGTCGAGATACATGCCCATCACGGCCTTTGCTTCGCCAGCCCAGAGATTGCCTTCAAACTCGCCGAGCGCCGCGACCGTCAGGCCGTCGAGCTTGACGTCGCCATACTGACCCTCGCGCACATGCCAGGCGAGCACACCCTGGCAGTGATTGCCGGTTGGCCGCTGGGCGAACTCGCAAGGGCAAGGGATGTCGCAGCTGCAGATGTCGAACCAGTCGCCTGCGAGCCGCCATTGAGGCACTGCATTCATGGCTCGTCCTCCCGAAAATCGAGGATCAGATCATAGGTCGATGGCAGGCCGCACTCCAGCAGTTCGTGCGTCGCTCGCCGATTTTGATGGACTGGCCCTCCACGTCAGTGGTCGAGCGGTCCACACCAAGCCTGCAACTTCGCCAGTTCAGGTCCCGATGTCGGCCACAACCGTTCCCGAGACAGGATCGGTCACGCCGAGGTCGCCGCCGAGATCCTCAAGCATGTCGCGCATCGTATCCAGAAGGCCAATCATCTGCGGCCGCGCCGCTGCGAGGCTATCCATGTCGTTCCATTCGCCAACGACGCAGAAGGTCCGGTCCCCAGTCCTGATGAGCGCAGCTTTGCGGAAGCCCTTGACGTCGAGCTTTGCCTTCTTGTGCGCATCGATGAATGCCTTGTTCCTTGCCTGGTTTGGTGCGGAACCGAACGACGTTGTAAGCAGTCATGTCCTCCTCCAATCAAGAACTCCTGCCTGAAAACCTTACGGACGCGCCTCGAGAACCATGTTGAACGGCGTCTCGGTGGCGCGGCGGAACCGCTTGAACCCGCCGCCAGCCACGACCTTGCGCAGCCTCGCTTCGCCAGCTTGGGCGCCGAGCCCGAGTCCGACTTCCTGGGAGAGCGATGCGGGCGTGCAGATGAAGGTCGAGGCGGCGTAGTAGATGCGGCCAACCGGGTTGAGGTTCGCCGAAAGCTGGTCGTGCGCGAAAGGCTCGACGATCATCCAGGTGCCGTCTGGCTTCAGGGCCTTGTGGACATGTTTGGCCGCGCCTTCCGGATCGCCCATGTCGTGCAGGCAATCGAAGAAGGCCACGAGATCGTAGGTGCCGGGGAAGTCCTTGGCCGGCGCCACCTCGAAGCGGGTGTTGCCGGCGACGCCTGCCTCTTTCGCCGCAGCCCGCGCCCGTTCGATGGACGGCGCGTGATAGTCGAAGCCAACGAAACGGGAGTTTGGAAACGCTTTGGCCATCAGCACGGTCGAGGCGCCATGGCCGCATCCGACATCAGCGACGTCTATGCCCCGCTCCAGCTTCTCGATCACGCCGTCGAGCGCCGGCAGCCAGGAACCGATCAGGTTCGCGTTGTAGCCCGGCCGGAAGAAGCGTTCGGTGCCGCGAAACAGGCAGGCGCTGTGATCGTGCCAGCCCAGCCCCTTGCCGGAGCGGAAGGCCTGCCGCACCTTCTCCTCGTCGAGCCACAGCGTCGAGACGACCTCGAAGGCTCCGGCCATGAAGGCGGGGCTGTCCTCATTGACGAAGACCTGTTCCTGCTCAGGGCTGAGGTAGAAGCTCTCGCCGACCTCATCATATTCGACATAGCCGGCCGCCGCCTGCGCCGACAGCCATTCGCGGACCAGCCGCTCCTGCGTGCCGGTTCTTTTGGCAAGCTGTCCGGCCGTCATCTTCCCGCCCTCGCTCATTGCCGCGAAAAGGCCGAGCCTATCTCCCAGCAGCACCGCGGCACCTGTCGTGATGGCGCCGAGATCGCCCACCATCTTTCCAAGCAGCGCCTCCAGCTTTTCCTGGTCGGGTTGCGTCTCGTTGTTGCGTTCCAGCATCGGCTTTCTCCTCCGGGCTCGATCCCAAACACTCGCCATTGGCGACAAGCCAGTTCCCGTTCCGGGGGAAGGTCTCGCCATGACAGTCAGTTGTTCGATCCGTAGCGACTGGCCGTTACAGGTTCACAGTAACGTGACCGCCGATGGAATTTTCAGCGAGAGCGGACTTCGAGCCGCTGCCGCATGAGAGCTAACGTGCTAGCTTAGGAACCGCGGCTGGCGTGGCGCGTCCTATCCTGGTGGACTGGACTATGCCGACTTCAAAACATGGGTGTGGTCGAAGTCTACGAGCTTCGGATAAGCGATGGTTGGCGCATGCGCCAGACCGAGGAGCCGTTCACGGTAACGGTCGAGGAAAATCCGGCGTTCGGTGTCGCTGATGCGCGCTGGCGCGTGCACAAGGAAAGGCTCGATCACCGTGAAGCCGACAAAGTAGAGCATACCATGGTTGATCGGGAACAGAATTGCACCGATCGGGCCGTTCAGTCCTCGGTCGGAATAGATCGGCGGCGGCCCGCCGATTGTGACGGAACACATCGCGCGCTTTCCTGAGAAGACGCCGCGATCATACCATTTGCCGCCGCCATAGATGCGGCTCCCAGACGCGAACACCCGGTCAACCCAGCCCTTAAGGATCGCAGGCAGCCCGAACCACCAGAGCGGAAACTGGAGGATCAGGGCGTCGCACCAGAAAAGCTTGTCCATCTCCGCCTGGATGTCTGGAGCGAATCCGTCGTGGGCGGCCGCATGCGCCTCCTCAGCTTGCTGGCGGTAGTAGTTGGCGTCTCGCACGGTCGTGAAGTTACGGCGATCTGATACTGGGTTGAACCCCAGGGCGTAGAGGTCGGAGACAACAACCTCGTGTCCAGCCGCAGTCAACGCTAGCTGTGCTGTCCGGGTCAGGGCACCATTGAAGCTCTTGGGCTCGGGGTGGGCGTGGACGATGAAGATGCGCATCGTGCTGTTTCCCAAACGGTCGGGCTGTTCATTTTTCAGATGCCGAAAGGTTTCGCTCGGCCACATAGTCGAGCGAGAAAACACCTGCGCCGCGTGCCAGCACCGAAAGCAGCAGCGAGGCCCAGAGCAGGTGCTCCGCCCAGTTCTCCGGATAGACGAAGATCTGGATGACAGAGACGACACCGAGAAGCATCAGCGCGCCGAGACGCGAGAAGGCTCCAAAGAAAAGCAGCACCGAGCCGGTGATTTCGGCCGTAGTCGCCAGCGGTGCCGCGATCGACGGATCGATGAACGGCAGATTGTATTCGTTGGCGAACAGCTGCAGCGTCACGGGCCACGACGCCAGCTTGCTCTGCGCCGATTGCCAGAAGACATGGGCTACCGCCACACGAGCAGCGAGCTGAACCAGCGAGAATGGAATGTGTTCGGGCAGCTTGATGATACGCTTGTAGAGGCCGACAAAGCCGGCCAGGTTGGACGAGGATTGCTCCGATATTGCGGTCATGACCGTCTCCGTCAGTTTGAGGGGGAATTCGAGGCGACCCGCACGTCGGTGACGAGCCTGTCGCGGAACAGACGCACAAGGGCTGAAACCAGGTCGAAGGCCGGGTCGAGCGCCAACGCACGGCCAGTGGCATGCTCGATGCCCAAACCGTGCTTCAGGGAATGCCAGAAGGCGAAGCTCGCGCGGTCGAGCAGAAAAAGCCGCACGTAATTCCCCGATCGCCACAACGCCACGCGTTCGGGGCGCCTTATCCACGTAACGTTTTCGTCGACCGCCGTCTCCTGTTGATGCGCCATCCATACCGACAGGATCGACCAGTGCGAGACGATCAGGCGTAGTGAGGGCTGGAGCAGGATATTCGGCGAGAGCCCGAAGTCGGTGTTGTCGTATTCTGCGAGGCTGCGGGGTGGCAGCGAAGCTGTATCGAGCGCCTCGGCGATGGCCCATTCGAGCCGCGCCGTTTCGGCAACGATCGGCAAGTCGGACAGCGTGTCGATCGTCTTGAGGAATCGTGGAAAGCCGGCACCATAGCGCGCAAGGCGCGATTCAACCGGCGGATGGCGTCGAATGAACTCGCTCGCCACGTAACGGAAGAACCGTTCGTCCACCAGGCGAACCGTGACAGGAAAGACCGCCATCAGCACTGCGGTGAGCGAACTGCGTGTATTGTTCTGGTAGATGCGCAGGCGGGCCAGTGGATCGGCCTTGCCGGCGGTCAGTATTTTCTCGGAGACCATTGGTTCGATGGCAAGCACCGAGCGCGCCATGGTGGTCTGCAGGTGTTCAAGCGGCAACATCGTATATTCCCTCCATTGGCGTTAAAGCGGCCGACATGACCGGTCCGGCCTTGGCGGCAGCGAATGCCGCGAGAACAGGCATGCTGGTCTTCACGTTTTCAAAGGGGGCAGGGGACACGGGTCGGGGCTTGGCTGCCGCGGCCTGTCTCGCAGCCTGCTTGCGGCTGAATATGATGGAAGCAGTCAGCATGTCGGCCCACATCGCTTCGCCGAGCAGCACGTCGAGAACCGGAACGTCCGTGTCCCACTCGATGAGGGTGGGGCGCGGTCCGAGCCGGCTTATGGCGTGCTCGTAGAGCGCCCAGACGGCCGGCGGAACCCGCGAGCCATGGTCGTCGATGAGCACCGTGTCGGCTCCGACCTGATTGGTCGCATGGCCGGCAAGGTGTATCTCGCCGACCGCATCCTCCGGCAGCGCATCGATGAAGGCCCTAGCATCGTATTCCAGATTGTGCGCCGAGACGTGGACGTTGTTGACGTCGAGCAGCAGCCCGCAACCGGTCCGCGCCACGAGCTCGGCCAGGAATTCGGCCTCGCTCATCGAGGAATCGGCAAAGGCCAGATAGGCCGACAGGTTCTCGATGAGGACGCGACGCTTCAGCGTGTCCTGGACGGTCTCGACATTGCGGGCAACGATCGCCAGCGCCTCTTCGTCATAGCGCAGCGGCAGCAGATCGTTGAGATAGGCGCCGTCGGCGACGCTCCAGGCGAGATGCTCGGACACCAGATCGGGCTGGAAGCGCTCGCAAACCCTGCGCAGCCTTTCCAGATGGTCGCTGTCCACGCCTCCTGCGCTGCCCAGCGATAGGCCGACGCCATGCACCGACAGCGGATAGGTCTCGCGCAGCCTTTCCAGCGCCTCGACGCCGGCGCCGTCTCCCATGTAGTTCTCGGCATGAACCTCGAGCCAGCCTGCCGAGGGTCGCCTGGTCAGCATCTCTGAGATGTGGGGCGAGCGAAGACCGATGCCCGCTGACGCGGGAATTGCGAGCTGCGAAAACAAGGTGGACATCGGTCTCCTCCGTTTTGTTCTGGTTGGCTCGATGTGAAATTGCCTAGGCTTTCGGCTTGTCGCTGCCGCCGGCAATCTTGGCGCAGGAGCCGGCCGGCACGTAGAGCCAGGAATCCGGCTGGTTGTCGGCGGTCGCCGTGCCGGCGCAGGAATGCGTCGCGGTCTGGCAGTCGTTCTGGCCGGCCTTGACGACGCCGTAGCACTTCTCGAAGGCATAGTTGGGTTTCGCGGCCGGACCGCTATAGGCGGCCGAGGCGGCGAGCGTAGTGGCGGCTGCGAGAGCCGATCCGATGAGGGTCTTGGTGTTGATCACAGGCTAGTCTCCTGGTTGGCGTTTCGAGAGAAAGACCGGCCTCGAGGCCCGTCCGCAAATCAGTCTCTCCGATCGCAATGCCGAGCTGAAATGCTGTCTCGGCATGGAATTGATACGCGGCCACTATGTCCCAGAGGCCGGCGCGAAAAAGCCCTCCGGCGGGAGACACCGGAGGGCTTGGCGCCTGCATTCGGGAGCGGGCGAAGCAGGCGTGGCTAGGCGGGAGGCGCCTAGATGTATCGGCCTTCGCAGTTTATCGCCGGGGCTTCGTCAAAGCCGACAAGATTGGCCACAAGCCAATCGCCCGCTCGTTGGCGTCCGCGATCGCGCATGTCGGTCAGCTCACCCCAGTCGGTCCAGGGCCTGAGGAAAAGCGCTGCCCCGGTTCGGTGCTGATTGTCGAAGATGGTATGAACCGGAGCGCACCGGATCGCGCAACGATTAGCGCTGCCGTTGCGATTGGGACATGGCGCCATGAACAGCGACGGCTTGCCGGCGATGACAAGCCGATGTCGAGCTTCGAGCGACCGGGCGGCCGGTGGTTCTGCAAGATCTGCGTCGCCCCAATAGAGATCGCCGTCGATCTCCACGGGCCGGGAGAGGAACGGGACGGTGGCCGCCGCCACGATCGCGTCGATCGACAATTGGTCGCTCGTGAAAATCTTCAAGGCGTCGGTGCGGGCATTGGCGGCAAGGATGCTGAGTTTCACTGGGGAACTTCCATCGCGGATCTGCCCGATGTCGATCGACTGTTCGAGGATCGATCGAAGCAGGCTGCCCCTGTCGATATCGGACATCGAGGCGTGGCTGACGCGCCGCCAGAAGTTGGTGAGTGCCATGCGTGCGCCGCGCCGGCCGCCCAAGGCCAGGCCATAGGCAAGGACCGCAGCTTCCACCGCTGCGAAACCGGATGCGGCAATGGCGTTCAAGGCGAAACCCGGCTCGTCCAGCAGGCGGTCGAGCACACCCCAGACGAAGGCGCCGTGCGCATCGCTTGCAAGGACAATGTCAACAGGGCGACGGTCTTCCGCCCGAGAATTGGCCTCGGCGAAGATCGCCTGCTGATCCGTTGTTCCGGACTGGACGTGCATTTCCTGGTCTCCATCCCAAGATCGCCGCCGGTGGGGCGACTAATGGACAGACTGCCGCAGCTTTTTCTGCCGGCGAAATGCCAAGGTGGCATGAAGTCCATAGGCAGATTGCATTGGCTGCCTTCCCCCGCGCGCCGCATGTTTGCCCCGTCAAACCAAGCGATGCGATGCAGGCGGGCCGGTCGTCGCCGCCACGAAAGCGCTTGCAACCAGCAACAGGAAAGGGGTCTGTCATGGGAACGAAAATCGCCTGCCTGGCTGCTGCCGCCATCGGTCTTCTTGTGCAGCAGGCGTCAGCCGATCCCTTCAGCGATCTGGCGGCATTGCCGACATTCTATACGGACGCTGCAATGAAGACGATGAAGCCGATGGCGCAATTCAAGAAGGCCTGGTTCGCCATGCCCAAGCGCGACCGGACCAAGATGACCAAGGCCTGCAACGATCCCGCAATGAGCAAGCCCCATGCCGCCTTCTGCGCAAACGTCCTGGCCCTCGGCGGCGCCAGCTAACGAGAGCGTTCCGCCGTCACCCATCGGGATGCGGAACCGGCATAAACTCCATACGCAGATGGCATTGGCAAGTTGAACTCGGACTACAGCAAAGTCCAGCCAGCAATGAGGAACACAGTAATTCTGAATTGCTGCCGATCATCAACACGGTTGTCGATGGGACGACTGCCTAACCAGAGAAGAAATGATCATGAATATCAAAGTTATCTGCCTTGGCGCCTTTGCACTTTCCGCTCTTGGCGGCGTCGCCTTCGCGGGCGCGCTCGACGAGCCGTCCAACATGCAACCTTTCTTCACCGATTCCGGCATGCAGACGATGAAGTCGAGCGCCGATTTCGAGGTCGCCTGGAAAGCCACGCCGAAGACCATGCAGGACGCCATGATGAAGGAATGCAACGACGCCGCCATGAGCAAGCCGCACGCCCAGTTCTGCGCCCGGCTCTTCGCCCTCGGCCACCACAGCTGATACTCCCGGACGGCGACCGCCTATCGGACGCTTCGATGGCGGGTCTCTTGGCCCGCCATCTGTCATGACGAAACGCTATCGACTTTATAGCCCCCCTGCATTGGCCTGATGGAATGCTTTGCGGCAGGGTTCGAGCCTGAGCTTGCATCTCTGCAGTGGAGGGACGACCCGCATGGACATTCATCACATCCGCTATTTCCTCGCCGTCTGCGAGACACGCAATTTCACGCGCGCCGGCGAGAAGTGCAACGTCACCCAGCCGGCACTGTCCCGGGCGATCCAGCAGCTGGAGGAAGAGGTCGGCGGCTTGCTGTTCCGCCGCGAGCGGAACCTGACCCATCTTACGGATCTGGGCGCTTTGCTGCGCCCGCGCTTTCAACAGATTCTGGATGAAGTGACCGGCGTCCGGCAGGAGGCATCGAGGTTCCTGTGCCTGGAAAACGCCAACCTCAAGGTTGGGGTCATGTGCACCATCGGCCCGCGCCGATTCACCGGTCTTTTAGCGGACTTCAACAGGCGCCAGCAGGGCATCCAGCTGCAGCTGGTGGAAGGCGTGCCCGCTTCTCTTTCGCAACTGCTGGAAGCCGGTGAGATCGACGTTGCCATCATGGCGTCCAGCGACAGTTTCCCGGAGCGGTTCGACGTCACGCCGCTCTATCGCGAGCGCTTCGTGCTGGCCTTCCCCAACGGCCATCGCCTGGCCCGCAACGACAATGTCGCCATCTCCGAGCTCGACGGCGAGAACTATCTCAGGCGGCTGAATTGCGAGTATCGCGATTATCTCGCCGGCCTCTGCAACGAGCGTGGCGTGAAGCTCAGGATCTCCTACGCCAGCGAACGCGAGGACTGGATCCAGAACATGGTTTCCGGCGGACTGGGCATCTGTTTCATCCCGGAATTCAGCGCCGTTATCCCAGGCCTCCAGATCAGGCCCGTCATTGACCCTGAAGTCTGGCGCGAGGTCTCGCTGGTCGTCGTTGCCGGGCGCCGGTTCTCGCCGGCGACTTCGACGTTCGTGACCAGCGTCAAGGCACACAGCTGGCCGGAAAGCGGTATCGACATGTCGGTCAGGAAATCCGCCGCATAGCAAATTGAAGAAGAAGCCCGCGTCGCGATGTGTTTCGCGGCATGGGTGATTACGCTCGCGAGATGACCGACGATAGTTTTCAGGTATCGATTCAAGAGCCAGTCAGCATTTCTCTTTCTTCGAAGCTCCAGCCACTCTCTTTTTCATGCCCCGCCTCTCGCGATTGGGCACCGACAAAGGAGAAATAGGACATGGCTTCCAAGGCAATCGCATCGCGCACACCGCTCAACATGGCGCTCGCGTTCGGACTTCTCGCCGCGACCGCGGCACTTTCAGTTGCACCCACTTTCGCCGCCGACTGCCCGGCCGGTCAGGCCGCCACAACCGACATCCAGGAGCACCCGAGTAAGCCGGTCGGAGTGACCGATACCGTTCTTTCGGCGATCGATCTCAGCCCGAAGGGCGAAGCCTGGAAGGGCAACATGCTGCGTCTGCGCAAGCTCGTCGTTCAGCCGGGCGGCGTCGTCCCGTGGCATGAGCACACGGTTCGTCCCGCCAACATCATCGTCGTCGAAGGCTCGATCACCGAATACGCCAGCACCTGCAAGGTTGGCATCGAGCATCCGGCTGGCGACGTGACCGCCGAGTTCGGCCAGCTCGCCCACTGGTGGAAGAACAACGGCAAGGTTCCGGCCGTGCTCTATTCGGCCGACATCCTGCCGCCTGCGATGCACGAAGATCACATGATGTGATCCTCGCCTCGAGCGACTCTTCCCGACTGCAATCGAACGCGCGTCCTCGGGCGATCGCCTGGGGACGTGGCGCAACGGAGTGCTGCCATGACGACAACCGAACACACCGAACCGACAAGGCTGCGCATCGCCGCCGCAGACGGCTGGCGCTTCGGCATCATCGCGGTGATCGCATTTCTAACGCTTGTCGACCTCTTCGCCACCCAGGCCATTCTGCCTTCGCTGGTGATCAGGTTCGGCGTCAGCCGCGCGACCATGGGCTTTGCCGTCAACGCCAGCACGTTCGGCATGGCGCTCGCCGGCGTGGCTGTCGCGCTTTTCGGGCAGGGGCTCGATCGCCGCAACGGCATCTGGATGAGCCTCGTGGCGCTGGCCGTCCCGACGACGTTGTTGTCGCAGACCGACAGCATCGTCGTCTTCGCGCTGCTGCGCGTGGCGCAAGGCCTGTGCATGTCGACCGCCTTCACGCTGACGATGGCCTATCTTGCCGAACATTTCTCGTCGCGGCAGGCAACAGGCGCGCTCGCCGCCTATGTGACCGGCAACGTCGCGAGCAACTTCTTCGGGCGGCTTATGTCCGCCGCCGTCGCCGACACGTTCGGCATCTCCACCAATTTCCTGACATTCGCGGCCCTCAATCTGACCGGCGCGGTGCTTGTCTGGGCGACGCTGCAAAAGACTTCCGGAATGATGCGCGCGAGCGCCGACGGCGGCCATCCGCGCAGCGCCTGGAAAGGCCCCTTGATGAGCTCCGAGCTGCGCGCCTGTTTCGGCATCGGCTTCCTCATTCTGTTCGTCTTCATCGGCACCTTCACCTATGTGAACTTCCAGCTTGTTGCGCCGCCACTGTCGCTGACGCCGATGGCCTTGGGCGCGGTCTATTTCGTCTTCCTGCCGTCGATGCTGACAACCCCGCTTGCCGGCCGCGTGGCGTCGGCTCTCGGTCCGCGCGCCGGGGTCGGCGCGACGCTTGGGCTGGCGATCGTCGGTCTGCTGCTGTTGCTCGCACCCAGCCTTCCCATCGTCCTTGCCGGAATGGCGCTGGTCGCCATCGGCACTTTCCTGGCGCAGGCGATAGCCACCGGACATGTGAGCCGGACGGCATCGCGCGACCGCGCCGCGGCAAGCGGGATCTACCTCGCGTCCTACTATGCGGGCGGGCTCGCCGGCAGCTTCGTCATCGGACAGATCTACGACCGGATCGGCTGGACGGCGTGCGTGGCCGCGCTCGCCGCGGTCCTCATCGGGGCGATCGCGGCAGCGCGAATGCTGAAGACGCCTCCCGCATGATGATCCGAGGACGATCGGCCGTCAGGCGATCCGCCTCCAACGAGATCATACAAAGAAACTCAATGCACCAAGCCAAACCCCACAACCCAACGGAGACTGAGATGACAACCTACCTGAAAACCCTGATTGGCGGTGCCGCCATGCTGATGACGGTCATCCTCCCTGCGGCCGCCTCGGACGGCGTCGTCACAGTGAAGAGCGATTATTCCGTCGCCGAGACCGTCGCCCGCATCAAGAAGGACGTCCTGAAGAAGGGCCTCATGTTCTTCGGCGTGATCGACCAGGCAAAGCTCGGCAACAAAGCCGGCAACGATGTCAAGCCGTCACGCCTGGTGATGTTCGGCAATCCGGCGCTCGGCACGACTTTCATCACCTCGAATCCCGAGGCTGGTTTGGACTGGCCGGTGCGCGTGCTGGTCTACCAGACCGGAGACGGCGCGGTTTACGCCGCCTACACCGACTTCGACTGGATCGCCAAGCGGCACGGCATCACCGACCGCCAAGCGCAGTTCAAGATGGCGACCGAGGTCATCCAGTCCGTCACGTCGTCGATCAGGAAAAACTGATCGGCACAATGCGCTGGAGATCCTCAAGGTCGAGGCTGGCCTCTTCGCGCAGCGACGTCACTCGGCGGCGGACAATGCCTTTGCCCGCTCGCCGAACCACTTCTTCTGCGTGGCTTCGCGGACCAGCGCGCCGACTGCCGGCGAATGCCTGCGGCCGCGCACGGTGACGAGATTGACCTCACGCCAGAATTCCGGCTCGGTGATCGGCAAGGCGACGACGCCCGGGTGCTTGGCAGTATGCTCGGGCATGAATCCGAAACCGAGCCCGGCGGCGATCATGGCAAGCGTCCAGTCGTCGCGGTCGCTCCAGTAGACGGGACTGACGGTGACGCCCTGCTGGGCAAGGATGGCATCCGCGTAGCCGGCAAATTCGCAATTGTTGCGGTGAATGTAGCTTTCATTGCTCATGTCCTTCACCCGCACGACCGGCTTGTTGGCCAAACGATGAGCCAGGTTGACCGCCATCACCATCTGCTCGCGAAATAGCGGCAGGGCGTGCACCTCCTCGTCGGGCACGTCCGAGGGCAACGCATAGATGGCGGCCTCGAGGTTGCCTTCGAGCAGCCTTCGCCGAAGGCTGACGGCGTCTGAATCGCAAAGGTGAAGTTCCACGCCGGGGTGATGCGAACGCACGGCTGCGATCAGCTCGATGATCTCGTCGGGAGCGATCGTGCTCATGATGCCGAGCCTGAGCGGCATCCTTTTCAAATTCATATACTGCTCGGCAATCTGCTTTGCCTGGCGGGAGTTCTCGAACACGCCCTCGAGATAGGTCTCGACCATGCGGCCGAGCTCGGTGAGATGGGTGAAGCGGCGCTCGCGGTGGAAAAGTGCCCCGCCGAACTCATCCTCCAGCAGCTTGATCGCGCGCGAAAGCGCCGGCTGCGTGACGTTGCACTGCTCGGCCGCCCTGGTGAAATTCAGCTCCTTGGCCACGGCCAAGAAATATCTGACCTGGCTGATCTCCACTGCACGCTTCCCCCGGGACATGCATGCCGCACGACCCGCGTTGCCGGGCGATCTTACTAGCTGCATTTAGGTCAAACAACCCAGCGGGCAGTGCTGCATCGTGGCCGCGTCGGTCTGACCGCCAGCTATCGAATCCATGTCTCAACGGCATTTCCGCGGCTTCGGGAGCCTCGCCATACTGATCGCGAGAACCACGAACGATGGGCCTGCTGTCCGTCGCTCGCAACCCGGTGGCCTGCAACTGCGGCCACGGCTTCGAAGAAGGAAACGATGATGCTCACAGGAAAGACGGCTCTCATCACAGGCTCGACCAGCGGCATCGGGCAAGGCATCGCGGAAGCTTTCGCCGCCAAGGGCTGCAACGTCGTTCTGAATGGCTTTGGCGATGCCGCCGAGATCGAACTGCTGCGGTCGCGGCTCGCCGCCGTCCACGACGTGACCGTCCGCTACGACGGTGCCGACATGAGCAAGGGCGAGGCGATCACCGCGATGATGGACAAAGCGATCGCCGAATTCGGCGCGGTCGACATCCTGGTCAACAACGCCGGCATCCAGCACGTGGCGCCGATCGACGATTTCCCGATCGAGAAGTGGGAAGCGGTCGTGGCGATCGATCTCATCTCGTCCTTCTACACGATCCGGCGTGCTCTGCAGGCAATGAAGGCGCGCAAATGGGGTCGCATCATCAATGTCGCGTCCGCCCACGCCCTCGTCGCCTCGCCATACAAGTCCGCCTACGTCGCCGCCAAGCACGGCATGGCCGGCCTGACCAAGACCGTGGCGCTCGAGGTCGCCGAACAGGGCATAACAGTCAATGCCGTTTGTCCCGGCTACGTGCTCACGCCGCTGGTCGAAAAGCAGATACCGGACACGGCCAGGGCACGCGGGATCAGCGAAGAGCAAGTGATCAAGGATGTGCTGCTGGCCGCCCAGCCGACCAAGCAGTTCGTGACGGTGGAGCAGGTTGCCGCGCTCTGCCTTTTCCTGGCCTCGGACGACGCGGCCTCGATCACCGGCGCCATCATGCCGATCGAAGGCGGCTGGACCGCTCATTGAATCCGGCAAGCAGGAGTGAAAGGGCCATGAACAAGCTCACCCGAAATCCCTCGCTCTCGGAGCCCGTGCCGGGGCCTGGCCCTGTGGCCGATGGTTCGATCAAGCGCCAGACCGTGTTGGTGCTGCAGGGGGGCGGTGCCCTCGGCGCCTATCAGGCCGGCGTCTACCAGGCGCTTTCCGAAGGCGGGATCGAACCGGACTGGGTCATAGGCACTTCGATCGGCGCCATCAACGCGGCGCTGATCGCCGGAAACGAGCCGGGCAATCGGCTGCCCAGACTTCACGAATTCTGGGACGGCGTCACTCGAAGCAGCCCACTCGACGAGTTTTTCCGCATGATGGTCCCGAGCAACGTCTTCGCCAACATGGGCACGGTGATGCGCGGGATACCCGGCTTCTTCGAACCGAACCCGAGCGCCATGTTCGGGGTGAATCGCGAAGTCGGCGTGGAGAATGCCTCCTACTACACCACCGACCCGCTCAAGAGGACACTGAACGATCTTATCGACTTCGAGTGTTTGAACCGGAAACAGACGCGGCTGACGGTCGGCGCCGTCAACGTCAACACCAGCGAACTCAAATACTTCGACAGCAGCCAGATGCCGCTGTCGGCGGCGCACATCATGGCATCGGGCGCCCTGCCGCCCGCCTTTCCGGCGGTCTGCATCGACGGCGAGCCCTATTGGGACGGCGGCATCTATTCCAATACCCCGATCGAGGTGGTGCTGGACGCGCGGCCGCGGCGCGATGCGCTGATCTTCGCGGTCAATATGTGGCAGCCGCGGGGCTCAGAGCCGAAATCGATCTGGCAGGTGATGAGCCGGCAGAAAGATCTTCAATATGCCAGCCGCGGCAGGAGCCACGTTGCCCGCCAGGAGCAACTGCATCGGCTTCGCCATGTCGTGCGCGAAATGGGAAAGCTGGTCCCGGAGGAGCGACGCGACGATCCGATGTTCAAGGAACTCGCCTCCTATGGCTGCCCCTCTGTCATGCATCTGGTGAGGCTCCTTTCGCCGCGTCTCGACGGCGAGGATCACACCAAGGACATCGACTTCACCCGCGCCGGCATCCGAACGCGCTGGCAGGCGGGATACGAGCACGGGCAGCGCGTGCTGACGGAAAGACCGTGGGAGTGCGAGGTCGACATGCTGCAAGGCATCGTCATCCACGAATCCCAAGAGTGAATGGTTCCGGCGAAGAAACGGAGAACTCCGATGCAGATCATCACTCCGGGCATGCGGCTCATCCCGGAAGCGGTGCTTGCCGACAATGCAGCGCTTTTTCGCACGATCCCCGAGACACCCTCGCACCGGGACAGATCGCTGCACCGCGTGGTCATCGTCGGCGGCGGCGCGGGCGGGCTGGAACTGGCGACGCGCCTCGGCCGCAAGTTCGGCAAAGGGCGGCTTTCCGTCACGCTGGTCGACCGCAGCCGCACCCACATTTGGAAGCCGCTGCTGCATGAGGTGGCGTCCGGCGCGCTGAGCGCATCGCACGACGCGGTCGAATACATCGCCCATGCCAGCCGTAACAACTATCGATACCGTATCGGCGAGGTCGTCGGCATCGACCGTGCGAAGCGCCAGATCTTCGTGGCGCCCAGCTTCGATGACAACGGCAGGCAGATCATACCGCCACGGGTGCTGGGCTATGACACGCTGGTCATGGCCGTCGGCAGCGTCAGCAACGATTTCGGCACGCCGGGCGCGGCTCGCCACGCCATCCCGCTCGATACGGCAGAGCAGGCCGCTCGCTTCAACAAGCGCATGATAGACGCGTGCCTGCGCGCCAACGCGCAATATGAGCAGCTTTCGCCCGGCCAGCTCCATTGCGTCATCGTCGGCGCCGGAGCCACCGGCGTCGAGCTGGCCGCGGAACTGCACAAATCGATGCGGGAAATTGCCTCGCACAATCTCGACAACATCGATTTCGAAAGGCTGATCCGCATCACCATCGTCGAGGCCGGACCGCGCATCCTGCCCGCCCTTCCGGAGCAGATGGCCCACGCTTCGGCGCGCCTGCTCGTCAAGCTGGGCGTGCAGATCCGCTGCGGCATCAGGGTCACCGAAGTCACGGAAGATGGCGTCCGGCTCGGCGAGAAGCTGTTCGTGCCGGCCGAGCTCGTGGTCTGGGCCGCCGGGATCAAGGCGCCGGATTTCCTCAAGAATTTCGACGGCCTCGAAACCGATCTTATCAACCGCCTGATCGTCGACGAGACCTTGCGTGCCGTCGGCGACGAGCATGTGTTCGCGATCGGAGACTGCGCGAACTGCGTCCTGCCAGGCGAGGTCAATGCCTTGCCGCCCCGAGCCCAGACAGCCCATCAGCAGGCCGACCATTTGGTGAAGGTGGTTGCGGCGCGTCTCGCGGGACGGGCCGCGCCGGCATTCCGCTACCGCGACTATGGCTCCCTCGTTTCGCTCGCCGACTACGGTTCCTTCGGCAGTCTGATCGGCGGACTGAAGATCGAGGGCCTGCTTGCGAGGCTCGTCTATCGCTCGCTCCACAAGATGCATCTCAGGGCGGTGCATGGGCTCGCGAAGACGGTGCTGGCTTCGATCGGCGAGATGATCGTCAGGCGTGCCAGGCCTCGGATCAAGCTTCACTAGCGGCGGAGGCGCTGCGATGGAAAGGTATGATGTTGTGATCCTTGGCGGCGGTAATGCCGGAATGGGTGTCACGGTCGCCACGCGCGCCGCCGGTCTTTCTGTCGCCCTGGTCGAGGCACGGGATCTCGGCGGCACCTGCCCCAATCGCGGCTGCACGCCGAAGAAGGTGCTGGTCGCGGCGGCTCATGCGCTGGATGAGATCGAAAGAGCGGACAGGCATGCCATCAAGGTCGGCACGCCGAGGCTCGATTGGCGAGCCCTGATAGAACGGGAAAAGGCGATCATCAGGGATATTCCCTCCCGCCTGTCCGGATTGATGGCCAAGCGCGGGGTCGATGTCATTCACGGCGGGGCCGCATTCATCGGCAGCAACGCGATCCGCGTCGATGGCCGTGAGCTCGAGGCCAGGAACATCGTCATCGCCACCGGCTCCAAGCCGCGTTCGCTGCCGATCCCGGGCGCCGAGCATCTGACGACGTCCGACGACGTTCTGAGCGATCCTGTGTTGCCGCGCGCCGTGGTCTTCATCGGCGGCGGCGTCGTCGCCTTCGAGCTGGGGCATGTCTATGCGCGTGCCGGCGTCGACGTCACGATCCTCGAGGCGCTGCCGCAACTGCTCGCGGGCTTCGACACGGACGCCGTCGCTCAACTGCGTGGCGAGAGCGAGCGGCTCGGCATCAGCATCCATACCAAGGCCTGGGTCAAGAAGATCGACAAGGCCGATGGACGGCTGCGGGTGAGCTTCGCGAAGGACGGTGTCGAGTTCCTGGTCGACGCGGATCGGGTCGTCAACTGCGCCGGGCGCGTGGCCAATGTCGAGGGCCTCGATCTTGGCGCCGGCGTCGTCGTGCACCGCGAAGGCCGCATCGAGATCGACGATCACCTGCGCTCGCGCTCCAATCCCGATGTCTATGTCTGCGGCGATGCGGTGTGGAACTCGCCGCAGCTTTCGCCGGTAGCGACCTATGAGGGCGGGATCGTCGGCCGCAACATCGTCGACGGACCGAAGCATCGGCCCGACTACAGTCATATCCCGGCCTCGCTCTACAGCATTCCGGCCATGGCAAGCGTCGGACTGACCGAAGCCAGGGCGAGAGAACTGGGCCTTCGCGTCAAGGTCCACGTGAACGACATGCAAGCCTGGCTCTCCGCCAGAACCTATGGCGAAGCGGTCGCATGGTCGAAGATCATTGTCGAGGAGCCGACGGATCGAATCGTCGGAGCGCATCTGGTTGGCCATGCCGGCGAGGAGCTGATCCACACCTTCGCGCTTGCCATGAAACACGGCATCACGGCGCGAGGGCTGTCCGAGATGGTCTATGGATTCCCGACTTTTTCGGCGGATATCAGGAATATGATGTAACGCGCCGAACCGAGGCGGCGAATGGAACATGAACCTGGCATGCATCGATGCACGTGAGGCATCGAAACCATGCAGGAAAAGCATGCTAAATGCCGAGGGGCTTCGGTGATAGGCTGCGGGCGACATGTGAAAGTGCAGAAATGGCCGCCGACGACCAGGCAATGACATTCGAGCAATCCGTTCAGGCCGCCATCGAACTTGATGCGCCTCTCAACGAACGGCTGGCGGTGATCGCCACCGCGGTCCGACGTATGAATTCCGAATTCGCCGACGCGGTGGACCGGCTGGTGGATCGCCTGGAGAAACAGGGAGCCGGGGCCATGGCGCCGGCTGCGGGCGAGGCAATGCCACCTTTCCTGCTGCCCGATGACGAGGGCAAGCTGGTCAGCCTGGCCGAGATCCTTGCAAGGGGGCCAGCCGTTGTCACCTTTCAGCGCGGGCATTGGTGCCCCTATTGCCGCCTGAACGCCATCGGCATTGTCGAGGTGCAGCGCCAGATCGCGGAACTGGGAGGCCAAGTGGTCGTGATCATGCCGGAGCGGCGCAAATTCGCCAAAGCCATGAAGGCCGCGGTCGGCGCGCAGTTTCCGTTCCTCATCGACATGGATAACGGCTATGCCCTGTCCCTCAACCTTGCGATCTGGGTCGGAGCCGAGATGGAGCGGCTGATGGGGGTTGGTTTTGATCTGCCGAGCTATCAGGGCAACAGCAGCTGGTTTCTGCCGATACCCGCAACCTTCATCGTCGGAACGAACGGGATCATCACTGATCGCTTCGTCGATCCGGACTACCGCCGACGGATGGACATCGACGAGCTAATCGCGGCGCTCAGGCGGGCTCGCTGACGCCAAAGGACGACCAGTCGGCTGATCGCAACAGGTTGAGCAACGTTGTCGCCACAGGCGAGCGCTGCCTGCCGGCAACCGCATAGACGGAAACGGTCCGCGAAACGTCGAGATCACGAAGCTTGAGCCGGCGGGTGTTCGGGGATCGCGGTGCCGTAAGCGAGACAAAGCCGATCCCGGCGTTGGCCTCCAGCAAAGCCAGCAAATCCTGGTCGGTCTCGACTTCATGCGCGGTTCGAGGCGCATAGCCTTTTGCGGCGAGCCACCGCGACAGGTCCTCGCTCGTCTCCCAGTCGATCCGGCTGAGCACGGGTTCCGCGGCAAGCTGGTTCAGCGCGACATCGGCCTCGTTGCGGCGGGCCAGCGGATGGTCGGAATTCACGGCGAGCTCGATCACTTCCTGGAAGAGCGGCCACATATCGAGCCGATCCCAGGCTTGCCCCAACGGCCCGGCGACGGCCAATTCAGCTTCGCCATCCTTTAGCGCCTCGACAACTGCGCCGGGTGAACCGCGGCTGATCTTGAGATGAGCGCCTGGATACGCCCGGAACAGCTCCGTGAACGGCGAGACGAGCAGTGCGATGTTGACACTGTTGGAGATCGTGACGTTGAGCGGCGCGACGTCGCTGCTTTGCACCGCCTTGGCAAGCGATTTGGCCGAAGTAGCCGCGTCATAGCACTGCTGCAGTAGAGGCAGCATGCGCCGCCCAAGTTCGGTCAGGTGCGAGTGCTGCCGCTCGCGCCGAAGAAGTTCTCCCCCTAATTCCTCTTCAAGCGTCTTGATCGCACGCGTGAGCGCCGGCTGAGTGACGTTGCATTCCTCGGCCGCTCTCGTGAAATTCAACGTGTTCGACAGGGCCAAGAAATAGCGGACCTGCTGCATCTCCATGAATTCGGCCCCTCAGCGAAATCGATTTTTCAGGCGTAGCTAATTTGTTGCTATGCTAACGCAACCCGAAATCCTGGCAAGCTCGGGGACGATTCGCTACGTAGGCTCCGCGGCTCAGCACACGGCTAAGCCAGCGCTCGTTTGCCCGTCCGCCAAGATCCTCGTACTCGCCGCGGCTTGCATGGTCGGAGATGGTCACGATCGCGATCCGGGTCATTGCAGTCAGGCCGTCACGGTCACCTGCCAACCGGGCCTGGCATGGGCGTACCCGTCGACCAGTGTTCCGGGCAGATCGAGGCACGAAAGTGCGAAACGGGCATCCTCGGGCTCCTCCTTGCCGTCGGCAAGTCCTCTATAAATCCTCGCCACCTCGACCATGTCGCATGTCTGGGGGGACAAACGAAGGCGCCTGATGCCCCTTGAGGCGAGCGCGTCGGGCGCGGGACAGAAGGCCTGAACCTGATTGGAAAGGGTCTGCACGCCGTTGACGGCGAGGAACTGCCGGTCATCGAGCGTATCGACCGCGAGGCCGTCGGGATCCCTTTCGCATGTGAACTGGCACGAATCCTTGTGAAGGCCGTGGATCCGCGCGTGATAGCAGCGTCCGGAGAGGGCGAGTGGCGGCCGGCCGAAGGCGAAAATCTCAAACTGCGCCTCGGGGCATTTCAAGGACATGGCGCCGATCGCCGCGAACGACAATTCGACGGGCGGGCATATTGTTCGCGCGCCAAGTTCGACTAGGAACTTCGCGGAAGCCTCGTTGTAGACGTTCAGGAATGGACCCGCGACGAACGTCTCGTTGTAGACGCTCACAAATGGACCGGTGGCGAAGGCTTTGCCGGAACGCGACGGCAGGCCGGAGACATCATTGATCTCGACCAGCCGCTCGTCTCCGCAAAGGTCCTCGACGCTTTTGCGTTCCCGAACACTCACCGGCGCCGCCAGTGTGGACAGTACCACCTGCTTGCCGCCGCGCTCGAGCCGTTCGATGACCGCTGGCCATGCAGCGTCCGAAAACGGCATGCGTTTCCCGCAGACGACTTCACCGACGTGAACGCGCTCGATCGGAGCCTCGTCCGCTATCCGGCGGTAAAAGTCGAGGAGACGGTCGGGGGGCCAATGGAAGAAGACCGGCCCAAGCGTCAACGCGATTTCCGTCGGGGCGATTTCGGACACCGGCTATCTCCATTTCTTCTCATAAGCGCCGGCCGTCTGCCGAGCCCCTTCCGACTGGCTGGCGAGAAGCCGGTCGATGTCGACAGCGTCACCGCCCACTTCGACGGCGTCGACGGCTTTCCTGAAGGCGCGCACGACCTCGCTTACATAGCCTTTGCCGCGCTGGCGCCCCTCGATCTTCAACGCAGTCACCCCAGCGGCCTTCAAGCCCGCGATCATGCCGCCGGCGTTCAGGCTGACGGGATCCTCAAACAGATGGGACGTCTTGCCCCCGGCTTTGAATTTGCCCTTGCAGAGAGTGGGATAACCGACCGGCTGGCCGCGCCCATACCGATCGATCGTGAAGTCCGACAGCCGCGCCGTGGTGCCGCTCGGCCCTTCCTCATAGCTCACCATCTCGGGCGGGGAGCAGACACCGTTGAGATTCGGCGATTTTCCCGTCGCGTATGAAGACAGATAGCAGCGTCCCTCGATCATCACGCAAAGGCCGCCGAAAACGAAGGCTTCGGTTTCCACGTCGATCGCGCGGTTCAGCGCCGCTATCTCCTGAAGCGAAAGAACCCTTGGGAGCACCACGCGGCGGATGCCGAAATGAGCCGCATAGAAGCCGATGGCTTCCGGCGTTGCCGCGGCAGCCTGCACCGACAGATGAAGGCGGATTTGCTTGTGGTTCTTCGCCACATGATCGAGGACGGCGAAGTCCGCGGCTATGATGGCATCCGCGCCGCTCTCGGCCGCTGCGTCGGCGGCTTTCTTCCAGATGTCGACATCGCCGACGCGCGCGAACGTATTGATCGCGACCAGCACCTTGCTGCCATGGTCGTGGGCAAAGCGCACGCCTTCGGCCAGTTCGTCGCGGGAGAAGTTGAGTCCGGGAAAGTTGCGGGCGTTCGTTTCATCGCGAAATCCGCAATAAACCGCGTCCGCGCCCGCCTGGACCGCCGCCCTCAACGTAGCGGGAGTCCCCGCCGGACAGACAAGTTCCATGGGTGTCGTCGTCATGCCTTCTGCGCCCCGCTGGGGTTGTTGTTGTCGGCCAATCGGCGCGCGATGCTTAGGGCGCTGAGAACACCCCTATCGACACAGCCGGCCAGGATGCCGCGCAGCCCGAGCAGGTCTGCCGGGCGAAGCTCGGCATCCTCTATTGTGTTCCTCAAAGCGAGCACCGCTTCCGTGCGCCCGCTTATCGAGATCACCCGGCTGAAGAACAGCGCATCGCCGTCAAGCGTCCCGTCCAACAGGCCTAACAGGGCCAGAAGCGGTCCCCTGATCACCACGTCCGACCCGGCAGTCCCATCCTTGCCCACGACGCGAACACTCGATCGTTGTCCGTCCGGGACCACGCAAAATGCGAAGGCGAGGTCCACGGGATCGATACCAAAGCAGGCCGAACCGGATTCGCCCAGGCGCTCGAAAAGGCCGGGACGCCGGCTGGCAAGCGAGCGCAAGGACAATGTCAACAACGGCCCGAGTGGCAGTCCTGCGACCGTCGGAAACAGGTGGCGAACAAATCCTGGCAACATTGGCTCGGCGTTTTGAGGCTGCATTTTCAAACGCTGTCCCGTCTAGCTTCGATCATGAAGGTCTTACGGCCGGCTAAGCGTCGCATCTCTTGCCGAGCAGCTTGGAAAAATTATCCTTGTTGGGGCAGAAATCGCGATAGTGGCTCTCGAAATCGAAGGCCTGCATGTGATCGTGACATCTGCGGCGGCAGGGACATGTGATGCAGGTTCGGGACATGAACCGGTCACGCGCGAATTCCATTGTATGAAAGCTGTCGGGATCAATCCCCACCGAAAGCATCGCCAAGGTGAGGAAATCTCCCGAAGCATAAGGCAGGTGCATGGCGTCATCGAATTCGCCGAGCGACATGCCGATGCCGTTCAGCATGCCTGTGCATTCCTCCGGTCCAAGCGCCCAGAACTCCCGTCTAGCGGTCTTGCTCCGTCTGCGATCCTTTAAAACGGCGATTGCGGCCCGGCATGCGTCAAAAGTGCCGTTTATTAGGTTATTCGCCATCTGAACGTCTTCCCGGCACTGCCTCGATATCGACCAGCCTTCAAGCGGTTTGAGTTAACCTACCGTCCGCAAACGGCCCGTTCTTTGACCTAGCGCAATGTTTCCAAGCGGCTGTCGTGAGAGAACGGCGTTGCCGGCGGACCCGGTCGTGCCGGATTTCGCCATGCATTACCGCCTTCTTCCCCAGTTCTCCGATCTCGGATCCTTTCTTTCCTACCTGGACGGCAAGGGCCAGCTCCGGGAAATCAGCGCCCCGGTATCGACGCGGTTCGAGCTGACGGAGATCCATAAAAGGGTGATCGCAGCGCGCGGGCCGGCGCTGCGCATGACCACGCCGACGGACGGCCAGGGAGTGGGTTCGTCCTTCCCGGCCGTGGCAAATATCTTTGGGACGCGGGAGCGTGTCGCCTGGGGGCTGGGCACGGACGTTCGTGGACTGGAAACGCTCGGCGATCTGCTGGCGTGGATGAGGTCCCCCCAGGTTCCGCAGAACTTGCGCCAGGCCCGCCACATGTTCTCCGCCGCGCGCGGCGCCTTGGCGGCGCGCCCGAAGATCGTTTCGTCATCAAGACTATGGCGGGATGCGGAACCGGATTTCGCAATCCTTCCCATCCAGACCTGCTGGCCGGAGGACGCCGGTCCTCTCATCACCTGGCCGGTGGTGGTCACCCGGCCACCGGGCGACGGTGATCCCGGCAGATACAATCTGGGCATATACCGGATGCAGGTCATTGCCCGGGATCGGGCGATCATAAGATGGCTGCCCATGCGAGGCGGCGCGGCCCACCATCGCATGTGGCAGGCGAGGGGGCTCGAGATGCCCGTCGCCATCGTCATCGGCGCGGATCCCGCGACTTTGATAGCGGCGGTGATGCCGGCGCCCGAAGGCGTGTCGGAACTGTCGCTGTCCGGATTGATCAACGACCGACGTGTTGGTCTGGCTCCATGCAAGAGCATCGAGCTCCATGTCCCCGCCAGTGCCGAGATCGTGCTCGAGGGAACCGTGTCACCCAACGAAACGGCGCAGGAAGGTCCCTTCGGCGACCACACCGGATACTATAACGGCGCGGAGCATTTTCCCGTCTTCAAGCTCGAGCGTATTCGCCTGAGGGACGGCGCAAACTATCTCACGACGTTCACCGGGCGCGCGCCCGACGAGCCGTCCGTCCTCGCCGAGGCGCTGCTCGACGTCTTCAAGCCGCTGCTGCGCCAGCAGATACCGGAAATTCTCGACGTCTGGCTTCCGCCAGAAGCCTGCTCCTACAGGATCGCGGTCATATCAATCGTCAAGAAATATGCCGGACAGGCGCGGCGGGTGATGATGGGGTTCTGGTCGCTGTTGTCGCAGTTCTCGATGACCAAGATGGTCGTCGTGGTGGACGACGACATCGACATCCGGTCGTGGTCGGACGTGATGTGGGCGGTCGCCACGCGCATGGATTTCTCGCGCGACCTGATGACGCTGGATCGAACCCCTGTCGACTCCCTCGACTTCGCGTCGCCGCTGGAAGGGCTTGGCGGAAAAATCGGGTTCGACGCGACGCGCAAGATCGGGTCCGAGACGTCCCGTGAGTGGGGGAAGGAGCTGAAGATGTCGTCCCACATCGTTGAAAGAGTTTCTGAACGCTGGGAGGAGATTTTTCCGCAGACAATCGGCGCGGTGCAGAAATGACCAAGCGGATAATAGTTGGGGTGACCGGCGCATCGGGCTCCGTGCTGGCCCTCGAGACCATACGCCAATTGGTCAGAGGCGGAGCGGAAACGCACCTTGTCACCTCGAAAAGCGCGCGCATGACCATTGCTTACGAGCTTGGCGCCGATGGATTGGCACAGCTTGCCTCGCTCGCCAACCACACCCACTCCCCTCAGGACCTGGCTGCGCCTATCGCCAGCGGCTCCTTCAGGACGGATGGCATGATCGTCGTGCCCTGCTCGATGCGGACCTTGGCAGCGATGGCGCACGGCCTGGGCGACAACCTTCTTACAAGGGCAGCCGACGTCGTCCTGAAGGAGAGGCGCCGGCTGGTGGTCGTGCCGCGCGAGGCGCCTCTGCATGAAGGGCATCTGGATGCGATGCTGAGATTGACGCGGATGGGGGCGATCATCGCGCCGCCGGTGCCGCCATTCTACGTCAAGCCGGCTTCGATCGAGGCGATGGTCGTCGAGATGGCGGCGCGACTGGTCAGCTGGGCCGGCGTGGACCCCGGGGACAAGCTGACCAGGTGGGGCGAAAAGAACGTCGCAACCCGTCAGTTGTTTTGATGGAGCCGCCCGATGGGAGGGAAGTCCCCGGCGAATTTTAACGAGGAGCAGCAAGACGAGCCGTATGATGTCAGGCGGCTTCATGCGGCAAGGAAGCAGTCGGCCATCATGTCGATGTTCGATGGTCTCGAACCGGGCCAGACCTTCTCGGTGATCCTGGACTTCGATCCCGGCCGACTTATGCGTCAGTGCGAGGCATCATTTGCTGGCGACCTCGTCTGGGTTTGCCTTGAGATTGGCCCACCGGAATGGCTGATCGAAATTGGGAAAAGAGAAACAGCTCGATGATCGGCCGGCTCGAGCCTCGGCTACCGTCCAACCGTGGCGAGCGCGGCGAACTGACTGGGTTGCCGCATTGTGTTTTGCTCGAAACCGTTTCGACGCGAAGCGCTTTAATGCCCGGCTGGTCGGCTTGGGCTGCCCGGGTGCCGAGCTACAAAAGAGAAAAATGCGAGCCCAAAAACACCAGAAACTGGCCGGTGATCAGGGGAACCTTCAACACAGGACCGTCCTCTCCACTGCCTTGAATCGGCAGTCCGCGAACATAGGGATGCGCCTTCAGTATGGTTCTCCAGATCGTTGGAAAGTCCGATCCCTTTTGTCTTTCGGCGTTGCACGTGTCGACAAGCCTCGCAACAGCATTGGTCATTGAATGAATTACCTGAGCGCCCGATTCCGCACGTATGACCGAACAAGGCTGGAAGGTGTTTGATTTCGATCAAAGACGTCGAACGGAATCGCTCACGCGGCCGCTGCGATTCGCACTTCGCCGGCGATCACGCAGCTTCCGTTCAGCCCATAATGGTAAGGATCAGCTCTCCACTGCCTCGCGGCCCGAAACTTCCGCGATCGAAATCCTGAAGAACACGTGGGGAAGATGCTCCGTGTCCGAGGGCGTGTCCGGCTTGAGCGCGCCCGGCTCCCACCAATCGGCATGCTTGCTCAAAACGGACCAGGCGTGATCGCACTGGACCTTGTGTCCAATCCGGTCGGGTAGCTCCTCATAACGGCCGTTGACGATCACGCTTTTCCAACCTCGCCCCGCGCCGCGTTCGTCGACCTCGACGGACACGAGCGGATTGGTGCGCATCCAGTCTATCTTCTTGCCCAGCATGGAAAAGGCATAGAGGTGATTGTCTGCATGGGCGTAGTACAGCGGAACGATATAGGGTTGCCCATCCTTCGCGCAGGCCAGACGACCGACACGGTTGGCCGTCAGTATTTTGGTGCATTCCAGAGTGGAAAGCGTGCGGATGAGCATTGGCCCGGCCTCCTATTTCTTTGCATTTGCGGCGCGCCTTTTCGTGTTCGCGTGGCCGGCAAGTTTCGGACCGCCACGTCGCCCGGCGCTTTGCATTCGAGCGGCCTCGTCCAGGATTGCGATCACTTGGTCGTCTGAAAGTTGAGGAAAATCGAGGTAGTGTTGGCTGAGCGCGCGGAAATGCGGCGGCTGGCTGAGGCAGACGGCCCAGTCCGCCTCAGCGGCAAGTTCGCTCAGCGTCTCCGGTGGCGCAACAGGAAGGGCGACAACGATTTCACGCGGCGAACGACGTTTGAGCGCGCGGATGGCGACCTTCACCGTCGTTCGGGTTGCAGCCCCGTCGTCGACGATGATCGCCGTCTTTCCAGCAACCGACAGGGACGCGTGCTCGCCGCGATACGCCTTGCGACGCCGCTCAAGTTCCGGGCGCTCCTTCGCGATCAGGACGCGAAGTTCGTCATCATCGAGAGAGTAGGCCTCCACGATCTCCCGGTTGAGAACGACGTCCGGAGGGTCTCCGTCCACGATGGCGGCAACGGCCAGTTCCGGATTGCCCGGCGCGCCGACCTTGCGGACGAGGATCAGGTCCAGCGGCGCCTTGAAAGCCTTGGCCACCTCGGCGGCCACGGGAAGGCCGCCTCGCGGCAAGGCGAGAACAACCGGATCCTGCAGCTGGAGCTTGGCCAGCTCAGCAGCGAGTTTCTGTCCGGCTTGCTGGCGATCGCGAAACATCAGTCATCCCTGCGGCCATAATTGACGGAGCGATTTCTTCATCGAGTTGCGGACCTGGACGATCTCGCCGTGGGAAATGTGACGGTCGAGAAGCTTGAACACCGCCGCGATTGCCTTGTCGATGTCGACCTCCAGCTCGTAGCCGAAGCTGT
Source organism: Mesorhizobium sp. ORS 3324 (assembly GCA_000824825.2). Lineage (GTDB taxonomy): Bacteria > Pseudomonadota > Alphaproteobacteria > Rhizobiales > Rhizobiaceae > Mesorhizobium. The sequence continues at coordinate 558 of LM655207.1, read as the reverse complement.
TCCTGACACAGATGACGAAGTCGCGTTTCTTCCGCTCCCACGTCGGTTCGGCTGGGTTCCACCCTTCGAAGTAAATCCCTCTGATCAGTGTTGGCAACTGAGCCGACAGATCGGCCATTTCCTCGGGCGAGAGCCAGTCGCGCAAAGCATGCAACACTGATTTCAATAACCGGAATGCGCTCTGTTCGTTCCAATCCAAATCCTTGGCGAGTTCGTTCACCCATTGCTGCGCCTGCTCGGCGGCATGCACTATGGATGTGTGTGAAACAGGATGCGTCATGGTCGAGACCCGCTGAGGTTGTTTCCTTGGTCGATCCTTTTCCTTTTCAATCATTGGCAACCGTCGCGCATTGCGTCAGGTCAAGTGCGGCGCCTTTGGTCTCACCCGCCAGCCTGGTTCACCAGCAGCGGAACGATGCGATCGCTTGTCGCGACGGCGGGGCGGCCGGCAGAACCGTAGGGGATGCCCAGCGCATCCCAGGTCTCGACCAGCGCGTCCTGCAATTCGGCGATCAGCGCATCCGAATGGAAGGGGGTGGGCGTGATGCGCAGCCGCTC
>LM655206.1:310149-341983 GCA_000824825.2 Mesorhizobium sp. ORS 3324 | reverse complement strand
TTGGCGCGAGCCACCACGAAAGCGCAAATTTCAGTCCATGCCAAAGCTATCTTAGCGCATATGCCCGCAAGGGGGAGATGGCCGGCAGGCCAGAGGGGGGCGCGAAGGATCGCGGCATTGAAAAGATGGCTGCCAGTAGACGTCCGTTTCCACTCTGTGAGCCTCTGCGCTAGACTTGCCGCAACAGGATCGCCGCCATGATCGTCCAGGCCTGCATCAACGGCGCCCGCCCCGCCGATTTCCATCCGGCCCTGCCGCTCGATGCGCAGGCCATGGCGCGCGATGGCGCGGCCTCGATCGCGGCGGGCGCTGCCGAGTTGCATGTCCATGCGCGCGGCGCCGACCGCCGGGAAAGCCTGGCGCCAGAAGCGATGGACAAGACGGTGGCGGCGCTGCGCCGCGCCTGTCCGGGCACGCTGATCGGCGTCTCGACCGGTGCCTGGATCGAGCAGGACGACAGGCGCACGCTTGCGGCCATCGCCGGCTGGAACGAATTGCCCGACTATGCCTCGGTCAATCTCAGCGAGGCGGCGGCACCCGAAGTGATGGAGACGTTGCACAGCCGAGGCGTCGGCATCGAGGCCGGGCTCGCCTCGATCGGCGATGCGCTCAGGCTGGCCAGCCTCGACCATGGCAGGCGGGTGCTGCGCATGCTGATCGAGATTTCCGAGCAGGAGCTGGACGAAGCTTTTGCGGTTGCCGACGGCATCGAAAAGGTGCTGCAGCGCGAAGGCATCCGCCGGTCCATCCTGCTGCATGGCGAGAACGCGACGGTGTGGCCGTTTGTCGAGCGGGCGGCGGGCCGGCACTTCTCGACCCGCGTCGGGCTGGAGGATGGGAAGGAACTGCCGGACGGGAGTGTCGCTGCGGGGAATGCCGCGCTGGTAGCTGCGGCGGTGGGGATCTATCGCAGGGCGTGATGACGGCCAATCTCCCCCCTTGCGGGGGAGATCGGCAGTTTCGGCATCACTGCGTATCCGCGTGCGCCCTCAGCTCCGCGCGCTTCTCGTCCGACACCACGGCGAGGTCCAGCACCTTCTGCAAACCCGCGGCGTGGCGGAAGTTCGGCTCGGTCTGGATACCGCTCCTCACCGCGTCGACGAAGCGCTGGTAGTTGGTCGGCACAGTGCCGGCGTCGAGCTCTTCCCATTTGGCGTTCTCGACATTGGCGCCGAGACAGGCCTTGAGCAGCGAGCCGTTGAGATTGTGCACCACCTCGATGCCGCCCTTGTCGCCATAGATGCGCAGCCTCAGCTCGTTGAGATGGCCGGTCGCCCAGCGGCTGGCATGCACCACGCCGAAGGCGCCGTTGGCGAAGTCGAGCGTCATGGCGAAGCTGTCATTGGCGTCGAGCTGGTATTCGCCGATGCGGTTGTCCGGCGCCTTGTCGAAGGCCCGCAGCCGGCAGAAGACGTGGTCGATGTCGATGGCTGCGCCGTAGCTGGCGAAATCGAGGATGTGGATGCCGACATCGCCGAGCACGCCGTTGGAGCCGTGGCCGCGCGACAGCCGCCAGAGCCATTTCGGGTCGGTGCGCCAGTCGCCCCAGAATTTCGACACCAGCCAGCTCTGGAGGTAGGAGGCCTCGACATGGCGCACGGTGCCGATCTCGCCCGCCTGCACCATCTGGCGCGCTCTCTGCAGCGGCGCGACATTGCGGTAGGTGAGGTTCACCATGTTGACTAGGCCGGCGGCCTCTGCCGCGGCGGCCATCTCGATGGCCTTGCCGAAATTCTCGGCCAGCGGCTTCTCGCAGAGCACCGGCTTGCCGGCGGCGATCAGCGCCATGGTGGTCGGATGGTGGATGCGGTCGGGCGTGACATTGGCGACCGCGTCGAATTGGCCCCATTCGAGCGCAGCCTCCAGCGAGGTGAAGCGCTTCGGGATCTTGTAGGCATCGGCATATTCGCCGACGCGGGCCGGATCGACATCGACGGCGCCGACGATGTCGACGCCCTCGATGGCGCTGAAGCGGCGGGCATGCTCCTGCGCCATCCAGCCGGTGCCAAGTATCAAAAGCCGCATTTTGCTCCTCCGAAGGAATTGGTTCGATTCAATGATGAGGCGGGTGTCTAAGTGGAATTTCTGCGCGGAAAACCGCTGTCGAGATCGCGTTAGCGGAAGCCGGCCTCGCCGGGCGCGTGCAGCTTGCCGCCGCGCTCGACGATCGGTTCCAGCGCTTTCTCGACCGGCACGTTCGGCGCGTTGAGGATGGCCGGCTTCGGCCCTTGCGGGTTCATCGCCCATTTCACCGCGTTGCGCAGCACCTTGTGCACGGTGGCGTCGTGATAGGTCGGATAGGTCTCGTGTCCAGGGCGGAAGTAGAAGACGTTGCCGGCGCCGCGCCGGTAGGTCAGCCCGGAGCGGAACACCTCGCCGCCCTGGAACCAGGAGATGAACACCGTTTCCTGCGGTTCCGGCACGGCGAACTGCTCGCCATACATTTCCTCGTTCTCGAGCTCGAAAAACTCGCCGATGCCTTCGGCAATCGGATGGCTGGGGCTCGTCACCCAGAGCCGCTCGCGCTCGCCGGCCTCGCGCCATTTCAGCGTGCAGGGCGTGCCCATCAGCCGCTTGAAGATCTTCGAGAAATGGCCGGAATGGAGCACGATCAGCCCCATGCCTTCCCATACCCGGCGGGCGACGCGCTCGACTACCTCGTCGGCCACGGCGCCGTGATCCTTGTGGCCCCACCAGACCAGTACATCAGTCTCGGCAAGGCGGGATTCCGGCAGCCCGTGCTCCGGCTGTTCCAGCGTCGCGGTCGAGGCGGAGATGTCGGGATCGGCGTTGAGCGCGTTGGCGATGGTCGTGTGCATGCCTTGCGGATAGATGCCGGCGACCACCTCATTGGTCCGCTCATGGATGTTCTCGCCCCAGACGACAGCGCGTATTGTCATGGATAGCCTCGTGAATGACTGTGAGGGTGGAGCCGCCCGGCGGTCATTCATAAAGGCTTCGGCGGGTATTGGAAGCGGTTTTAGAAGCGGTTGCGAACGCTAGCGGCTTCGTATCCCTAGACTGACGCATGCAGCGCTCCGGTGCCTTGGTCATTCTCGGGCTTGACTTGGCTTGACCCGAGAATCCATGCCGTGACCTGTGCCGAGAATGCGACGAGGCAGAATTTCTGAACCGCACCGACGCTCGTAGGTAGCGGCAAGGATTCTGGGGTCTGCGCTCCGCTTCGCGTCGCTACGCCCTAAAATGACGAATTCGCGAAGCCAATTGGCAAGCGCCCTCTCCCGTGCGCAATATCAGCCATGGGCGAAGTGCTTGTAGGGACAGCGATCTTTGCTTGTCTGGCCGGGGCAGCGTTGGTCAGCCTGCTGGTCTATGAGCGCTTTCCCGCACATCACCGCCAGGATGACACCGGCGCCGTGGTGCGGCTTGCCGCCAACCTCTTCGTGGTGATGTCCTCGCTGGTGCTCGGCTTGATGATCAATTCGGCCAAAAGCACGTTCGAGGCCATCGACCACAATGTCCACAGCTTCGCCACGCAACTAATCCTGCTCGACCGCTCGCTCAGGCAATACGGACCGGAGACGGGTGCCGCGCGCGCCTCGCTCGCCGCCTATGTGGAGCGGATCGTCGACGCCACCTCGGCCACCCAGAGAACGCCGGTGGTCGCCAACCGTCTGTCGGAACTGCTGCTCAACCAGGTCGGGGACCAGCTGGCGCAGCTGACCCCGCCTGAGGCGAGGCGCGCCGCGACATTGCAGGCCGCGCAGCAGCAGCTGCAGAAGGTGATCGAGCAGCGCTGGGAGCTGGTCGAACAGTCCGACGGCAGCATCCCAGAACCGTTGATTGTGCTCCTCGTGGCCTGGCTGACGCTGATCTTCGCCAGCTTCGGCTTCCGGGCGCCGCGCAACGCCACCGTTGTCTGCACCTTCCTCGTCTCGGGGGCGCTGGCGGCAGCGGCGATCTATCTGATCGTGGATATGGACACGCCCTTCTCCGGCCCGATCCAAGTCTCGCCGGCGCCCCTGCAAAGGGCGCTGGCGGAACTGACGCAGTGAGATCACAACATATCGACCAACTGCTTCGCTGCCACCGCAGCGCCGTCAGCGCGGACCGAGCGGGCGATCTCGCTTGCGCGGATGCGAGTTCCAGATGCAAGCGCCGTCTCCAACGCCGGCGACAAGGACTCCGCAGTCGGCGCCGGGCCATCATGCGCGGCGCCTATGCCGACCTCGGCCACCCGCCGCGCCCAATAGGGCTGGTCGCCGATCTGCGGCACCACCACCTGCGGCGCCCCTGCCCGCGCGGCGGCGACGGTCGTGCCCGCGCCGCCATGATGCATGGCGGCGGCCACGCGGCCAAACAGCGCCTGCTGGTTGACATCGCCGACGGCAAAGCAATCGTCGCGATCGTCGATCAGCCCAAGCTCGGCCCAGCCATGCGCTATGACCGCGCGCCGGCCCTTGGCGCGGATCGCTTCGATGGCCGCGCGGCCGGCCTCGCTCGCGACCGCGATGGAGCCGAAGCCGACATAGACCGGCGGCGGACCAGCCTCGAGGAACGCCTCCAGACCGTCGGGAAGCGGCCGTTCGTCGGCCAAGATCCAGGCGCCGGTCTGCAGGGCGCCGATCAGGTCCGAGGGCAGCCAAGGCCCGAGCGTCGGGTCGCAGGCGAGCAGGACGGGATCGCCGTAGACATAGTCGCGGACGTTGTCCAAGGGACTCATTCCGAGCGATGCGCGGTGGCTGTTGATCGCGTCGCCGAACAGGGCGTTCTTGGTCCGGATATCACAATCCCAGAGCGCCCTGTTGTCGGTCACCTCTACCGGGAGCGGATGGCCCGGATATTGATGCGGCCGGGTATGCTGCGACGGCAGCCATATGGGACAGAAGGTGCCAAGGATGTAGCGCATGCCCCTTTGCTCGGCGACCATCCGTGCGGCGGCGCAGGAAGGAAACAGGCCGCACGCCACCACGGCATCGCAGCCTTCGGCGGCCGCCATGAGCACATCATATTGCCTGGCGACGATCTCGGCCGCCTGGCCGGAGATGAGCTTCGCCCGGCCCTCGGGCGAAGCATTTGCCGAACGGCTGATCATTTCCTTCGCCCATGCGCGCACCGGCGCGAAGGCCGGCGCAAAAGGCACGCCGGCACGGGCGCACAGGGCAACAAACTCCTCATCGCCGGGGACACTCACTCGCACCTCGGCGCCTAACGCCTGCAGGCGCTCGCCAAGCGCCACCACCGGCTCGACGTCGCCGCGCGAGCCGTAAGTCGACAACAAAATCCGCATTCGGGAATTCCCTTTCCTAAAATACAGGCCAAGGGCAGCGTACATACGGCATGTCCGGGGTCTTGCCGCAAGCCCGGGGTGCGCCATATCTATTTCCTGGGAGGGGAAGATATCCCTTTGCTCCTGCAATCCCGGCAACTCCCACTATCGCGCGTGCTCGGCGAGCCGACCGCGGCAAGGCCACGATCCCGCCAAGCAGAAACAGGCGGTGGCGACCGGTTCGCTAGCGCAGGGACTTCAAAGGTTGCAGGCTTGTCGGCGGGTCAGAGCAAGCGCTGGGGATTAGCCGAAGCCTCCAAGCTCGTCATCCGGGGGCGAAGCGACCGGCGCAGACCCTGAGATTGACGATGTTGGGGAAGCTTCAGCGGATTCCAAACGTCGTGAAATCCTGATCAGCCCTGGCGCCCTTCCTGCGCCACCTGGGTGGGCGATCTGGTGAGCCGCGGCACAACCACGAGGCGCTTGATCTTGCCCTTCTTGTAGGCGGCAAGGAAGCGCTGATAGTCCTTGAAGACGACGCAACCATTGGATTCGGCGCGGCCGCCGCGCAGCATGTAGGTGTGGGCGAGCAGGCCGTTGCGGCCATATTTGTTGCCGCCGCTGGTCGGCGTCAGCCGGATCGCCTCGACGCCGTGGAAGCGCGATTCACGCAGCGACAGATTGTAGGTGTCGGGCGGCGTCGGGCCGACATTCTTGCGGTTGACGAAGCGCGGCTGGTCGACCATCGAGCCGAGGCCCGAATGCGCCTCGAGCTTCGAGCCGTCCGGCATGTAAACCGTCTTGGCCGAGATATCGTAGACGGCGACACCGTTGCCCGTCGAAGGCGAATTGAACAGGCTGCCGAAGGCCCTGCCGAGACCGCCGCGCTCGGGCGTGTCCGGCTTGGCATAGGCGAGCATCTCGGAGGCTTGCGCCTTGCTGCGCCTGGTCGGCGCGGCATTGATCGGTTTCGAGTCCTGCACGCCCGGCAGGGCCTGCTCGGAACTCCTCAACGAGCGCGGCGACTGCGGGCCTTCGGCGCTGTCGGCCGCGGCCGGCTGCGGCCTGGCAGGCTCCTGCCTGGCAGCTTGGGGCTTTGCCGGCTGCGGCTTTGCAGCCTCCGGCTTCACAGTCTCGGGCTTCGCGGCGGCATTCTGCTCGGGCGCCTCGGTCGCGCGCTCGAGCGTGGTACGCGGCCTCAGGCCCGGCACGGCGATGCTGTCGGGCAATTCATCCTGCGGCGGCAGCGAGGCGACCTGCACTTCGCCCTGATCCGCGATCGCTGGTCCGGCCGCCTCGGCGTTGGCCGCCGAGAGTGCGGCCGCGGCCGGCATGTCAGCTGTCTCTTCGGGCATGATATTGGCAAGCGCCAGCGCCAGCTCGGATGCGCGCCGGCTGTCGACCTGGTTCGAGCCGAAGCGCTCCTCGGCCGGGCTGCTCAAGGTCGGACCGGTCAAGTCCCGGCCGGTGTCAGCCGCGCCGCCGAAGCGGCTCGCCGACGGCAGGCTCGCCAGGAGCACAGGCGCGCTCTCGGCGCGGTGGAAGGCATCGGCAAGCTTCTGCGGCGAAAGCCCGGCGCGCTTGACGACGCTGTCGAAACGGTCGGCGACATCGGCGGCCGAGGCAACCTCCGCGGCCTTCTCACGCGCAGCGCCAAGCTTCTCAAACGCGACGCTGTCCGGCGCCGCCGGCTTCAGGCGCGCCGCTTTGCCGTCATGGGTTGGAATGGAGGGAGTTGGAAGGGAGGAAGTTGGAAGGGAGGAAGTTGGAAGGGAGGAAGTTGAGGTGGAGGAGGTCGAGGTGGAGTGTGCGAAGCTGGTGGCGAGGCTGAGACACCCGGCGTCGCAGCCGGTGAGCGAGCCCGCCTGGCGGGCCCCGGCCGCGGCAAGGCGCGGCGCCCAGGCATTGGCAAGCTTGCGCCGCTGGTCGGCGAGCGCGATGTTGCGCGGCGCAAGCAGGCTCTGCGGCAATCCGCTGGACGCGGCGGTGAGCGAGGTGCCCACCGAATAAAGGCCTGCCATGGTCGCCACCGACCATAGAACGAGCGCCCCGCCGATTGCGGGCACCATGACCCAGCGCTGGCCGGATCTCTTCGAAGTTGAACCCCTCTCTGGAGTGTCACCCCGGAACTTCAAACGCAAAAACGCCATACGACCACTCTCAATCGGCATGCCGGTTTTCGCACCTGGCACCCGTCACGATCACAGTTCGCCTGGTGCCCCCTGCACCTTCACGCGTCTGTTGCCGATTGATTCAAAAGATGGACAAAGATGGTTAACCAATCCCTCCACCAATCGCCGATCTGGCGACGGTCCATACGAAAAAGAGCCCTCCATGGTCTCCGCCACGGTAAAAATGCTCTCCCTCGCCCGCTTTTGCTGCCCGTTTTTACGGGCCGAGTCAAGCAAACGCGAGGGTTTAAGCCTTTCGGCCAGTCGCGAGCTAAAGACGGATTGAGGTTAAAAAGCGGCAGGAAAAGCGTGTTGTCTCGGGGTGCGACAACACGGCTGAAGGCAAGCGTGGCACCACCTCCGGCGATGAGAAGGACGGGTCCCGTCGCCGGGTGAAAATCATTCGCAAAGCCGTCAGCCCAAGCGCGCAAGCCAACCTGTTCGGGCCTCTACGGAACGCCCGCGCCGTTCAGCCTTTGAATCGCCGAACCGCTCCAACTATTTGTTTTTGCGCAATTCCGGGCGTGTGGCGAGCGTCCGCAACCTCAGTGCATTTGGTCCGGCCCGTCGGCGACGCCGACATGATGCCGATAAACCATCCCCCAGCCCTTCCAGCCGGTGAACAGCAGGATGAGGACCACGATCAGCGACAGGACCAGGCCGACCGGTTTTACCGCCGCCTCGCCATGAGCATACCGCGAGTACCAGTTGTAAAGCTCGATCAGGACGACGATGACATTGCCGCCGGCGTGCAGCCATACATCCCGAAGATTTCTGATCTGAGCATCGCCCAATATATCTGTCAGGCCGGCAAGAGCGGCCAGCCCGGCCATGATCAGCCCGGCCCCGAGGAGCCAGAGCGACGGGGCGAACCAGGCCGGATTGCCGGTTCTCCAGAAGACAAGGTCGCAAACGAAGGTCGCGACGAAGAAGGCGATCGGGAACGGTATCAGCATCGCATGGACGGGATGGCCGGCAATGCTTGCCGTGCTGTGCGGATTGTGGGTGATCGTTTCTTGGGCCATCGTAAGGCCTCCTGGAGGCGTGGCGAGCGCCGCCTCGGACCACGTCACAATTGCTCACGGGCTTGGCGGCAAAAGCCGGGCTACATATCGAACTCCGGATGTCCCGGAATGTTCCATAACCTCGGCGTCCGGTGCGCGGACGCATCAACACGCAGCAAGCAACGACATAGCCGCATATGCTGCCGGACTCTTCCCGGGTCGAAAACCAGCCAGAACGAGCAATCATATGCTAGTCTCGGGGCATCAGACGCACGGCGGGTGATGGCAATGTTGGAAACGGACAAGGTGTTCGCCGGCTCGATTCCGGAAAACTACGACCGCCACATGGTGCCGTTGATCTTCGAGCCATACGCCGCCGATCTTGCACAAAGAGCAGCGTCCTTGTCGCCCGGCGCGGTCTTGGAAACCGCCGCGGGCACCGGGGTCGTCACCCGCGCATTGGCGCCAAAACTGTCCCCCGGCGCACGCTATGTCGTGAGCGACCTCAACCAGCCGATGCTCGACTATGCCGCCTCGCGACAAGGTCCCGACGGCCGCATCCAATGGCGCCAGGCGGATGCGCTGGCGCTGCCGTTCGAAGATGCGGCATTCGATCTCGTCTGCTGCCAGTTCGGCGCAATGTTCTTTCCCGACCGCCCGGCTGCCTACCGCGAGGCAAAGCGGGTCCTGAAACCCGGCGGACATTTCCTGTTCAGCGTATGGGATCGCATCGAGGAGAATGTGTTTGCGGATGATGTGACGAATGCTCTCGCGGAGATTTTTCCGAACGATCCGCCGCGCTTCCTGGCGCGCACGCCGCACGGCTACCACGACAAGGACTTGATCCGCAGCGATCTGGAGGCCGCGGGCTTCTCGCATGTGGCGATCGTAACGAGGGCCGAGCAAAGCCGCGCGCCCTCGCCCCGCTTTCCGGCCATCGCATATTGCCAGGGTACTGTCCTTCGCAGCGAAATCGAGGCCAGGGATCCGGGAAAACTGCAAGCCGCAACCGACTATGCCGCATCCGTGCTGGCAGACAGGCATGGCACGGGCGAGGTCGCTGCCAAGATTCAGGCGCATATCATCGTGGCCCTGGCATAGGGCGGCTCAGCCCCGAGCCAGGCGCCTGTCGGCCAAACCGGGAACGGGTTTCGTCTTGCCGCTGAGCCGAGCGCCCAAGGTCAATGCCTGCGGGAAATTGCGGGCCACCGCCTGCATCAAGGCGGCGCCGCCGGGGCCAAGCGCCATGCGGGCGATGGCTTCGGCGGCAAGGACCCGCGTCGAGAACAATCCCCTCCAGGCCGCTTCGTAGCGCCTGCCGGCTGCTTCCCGCTCCGCCTGCCGGCCTGCCGCCTCGCCGAGCTCCTCAGCCAGAAGCCAGCCGGACTGCAGCGCCATGGATATGCCCTCGGCGATGATCGGATGCGACTCGCCGGCGGCATTGCCGACGCGGAAGATGTCCTTTTCGTAGCCTGCGCGGATGCCCGGCCGGATCGGGCCGGCGGCAAGCCAGGAACCGTCGAGGCGGGCCGCCTCCAGGGCGTCCCGCGCGCCCCGGCATGTCGCCATGATGTGATGCTCGACGGCCTCGGCGGCCGAGACATGGCCGCCGCGCTTGGTGGCAAGGCTGGCGCGCAGACGGGCCAGCATGTCGCGCCTGATGCAGCATGAGATGGACATGCGGCCATGGTCGGCGAGCACCATGCCGCCATAGCCGCCGGGAAAGGTCAGCAGCGGCATCAGGTCTGGCGCCAGCGACGCGTTGGTGAAATGCGCCTTGAAGCCGAGCAGGTCCGAGGGGTGATTTGACTTTTCGAGCTGGCTCGGCAGCGGTCCCGGCTCCCACGAGCCATGCGCGGCGGCGATCACCGGCGCCCGCAGGACTGTCGCCGCGTCGTCGGACTTCTCGCCTGTTGCCTGAATCCGCACCGCCTGGCCGTCGCCGTCGCGTTCGATGGCGACGGCGCGGCAGGGCTGGAAGACTTCCGCGCCGGCCGAGCGGGCCGCATCGAGCAGCAAGGTATCCAATATGTCGCGGCCGAGCGCGCGGCCGAAGCCGCCTCTCGCTGGCCCGGATCGCGCTCCCGGCATCGGCGCCTCGATCGTTGTGTCGCCGGAGAAGAGGCCGACCCGGCGGATTTCGGGACCGGCCTGCGCGCGCCAGGCGTCGCCGATCTCCAGCCGGTCGAGAAGGGCGAGGTTGCTTGCCGAGATGTATTCGCCGCACAGCTTGCGGCGCGGAAAAACGCTCTTCTCCACGATCGCCACGACCCATCCGCGGCGGCAGAGCGCCAGCGCCAGCGACGAACCCGCCGGACCGGCGCCGATGACGATCGCGTCATGGGTGGATGCGCGCATCATGGCACATCCCCGGCCGGCGAGGCGCCGGCAAAGACGTGCGAGAAAGGACCGGCGCGCCGCTCCTCCAGCGGCATGCCGCCGGCAGCGCTCCAGAGATCGGAAAGCTCCGTGCCGCGGAAGCCGGCGCGCACGCTCTGGACGGCGTCATACCTCGTCACGTCATTGGCACCGATCACCGGCAGAAGACGGGTCGCGGCCAGCGCCAAGCCCGCCCGCAGCGGCTCGGTCGCCAGAATGAGCGGAGCCTTGAGCCGCAAAAGCGAGAACAGCCGCAGCAGTGCGCCATCATCGAAATGATGCAGGAACAGGTTTACAGTCATCGCATCGAAGGACCGGCCGTCCGCCTGCTCCGCCCAGTCGAAGACGTCGGCGGTGACGGTTTTAACCGTCCATCCCAGCCCGGCGAAATCCGCCGTGAGCTGCGGCGTGACGAGACCGACGCGGTCGAGCATCGTCAGCTCCACGTCGCGCCAATCTCTCGCCATGCGCCGGGCCACCTTGAGCATGAAGGTGCCATCGCCGGCGCCGATCTCCAGGATGCGGGCGGGCGGCCGGGCGATGAACTTCCTCATGAGCGAGGCCATGATCGGCGCCTGGAACATCAGCGCGTTGATGCGGGCGAGATCGCGGCGCGAGCGCTGCGCCCTTGCGTCGTCGGCCGCAAGCTCGTCAAGGATTTCCGGAACCAGGCTGCGTTGCGCGAGCGCGCTCATGAGACGGTCCTGAACAACATGGTCTCTGCCGTCAGCCCCGGTCCGAACGACATGCCGCAGCCGAGCAGTCCGCCCGGCTCCCTCAGCATCCTCTCCATCACGAACATCACGGTCGGCGAGGACATGTTGCCGTATTGGCGCAGCACCTCGCGCGACGGCTTGAGCGCGGCGGGATCGAGGTCGAGCGCCCTTTCGACGGCGTCGAGAATGCTGCGCCCGCCGGGATGCACCGCCCAGAGGTCGATCGCCTCCGGCGGCCGGCCGCCAAGGATGGCGTCCCGGTTGCCGCGCAGCGCTTCCTGGACCGCTGCCGGAACCTTGCCGGAAAGCACCATGTCGAAGCCGTGGTTGCTGATATCCCAGGTCATCAGGTCCCGCTGCTCGTCCGCGACGGCGCAGCGGAAGGAGTCGAGCTCGATGCCGGTCGGCTCGGCGGTGATCAGCGCTGCCGCGCAGCCATCGCCCCAAAGGCAGAAGGACAGCAGCTTTTCGAGATCGGTGGTTTCCCTCAGATGCAGCGTGCAGAGCTCGATGTTGACCAGGAGGACCCTGGCTTGCGGATCGGAGCGGACAATGTGGCGGGCAAGCTTGAGGCCGTTGAGCGCGGCATAGCAGCCCATGAAGCCGATCATGGTGCGCTCGACGCCGTCCGGCAGGCCGCAGCGCTGAACCAGGTCGAGGTCGATGCCGGGCGCCGAGAAGCCAGTGCAGGTGGTGACGATGAGGTGGGTGATGCGCGAAGCCTCGTTGCCGAGATGCAGTCCGTCGACGCCGTTTTGCGCCAGGACGGGCGCGGCTTGGCTGTACATCGCCATTCTGGCGGCCGTTCCGGGAAAGGCGCCGCGCTTGAAGGCCCCGCCAAGGTCGACCGAGGGTCCTTCGGGATCGAGAGCGGGTGCAAAGCAGGAAAAGCGGTTGTCGATGCCGGCGAGGCCGGCCATGCGTTCGAATATCCTCCTGCGATCGGCGGCCAGCATCGAGGCCGCGTAGCGCAGGTAGAACTGATGGACTTCGTGCTCCGGAACCGCCGTTGCGATCCGGTTGATGTAGGCGTTGACAGGCATGTTCTGTCTCCTTGGCGTCGGGCACGGGAGAGCCGTGGCGCTGCTGTCGGAGGATTTTGCTCATTGCAGCCCTGCGCCTTTCGGGCGCGCAGCGCGGACGCGGGCATTGAGCGTTGCTATTGGATAACGTTCTCAAGGCCGATTTCGTCCCAGGCGATGGCCCGGGCGGGCAAAGGATAGGCGTCAAAATAGGGTGACCTCGGCTGGGACCCGATGCCGCGCCCAGGGGTAGATCACGGGTCTGCGACTTGCAAAAGCCGGATTTTCCCGTCAGCGTAAGCGAACAATGGCTCGACTGTCGCCAAAACACCTCCTGGTCATGCTGCTCGCGGTCTTCCTGACCGCGGGGTTCAGCCTGTCCGCCGCGCAGGCCAGCATCATGTCGGCCAGGATGGCAGGCGAGAACGCCATGGCGATGCCTGCCGCCGACGGCATGAGCAAGATGGCCATGGACAGCGACTGCAAGGCGTGCCTCAAGGATCCGGGCAGCAAAACCGGACCGATGCATTGTCCGCAGGATTGCATCTCGCCCGCCGTCGCTGTGCTTCCTCAGGGTCCGGCGATGACGATCGTGCCGCGGATGCAGCGGCCTTCGGCGCTGCCCACCCCCTTGCTGCACGGGCGAAGTTCCCTGCCCGACCCATCCCCTCCCCGACCCACTGCTCTCGTCTGACGCCGCATCGGCCGCGCCGCGGCTGACAGGTAGCGTCTGATCGCCCGCGTCGTGCACCATCGCGCCGCGGGCGCGTACGGCAATCCGGCTCATGCCGGAATGCCCGTCTTCGATCGACATCGCAGAGCGAAAAATGAATTCCCGTTCCATTCGTTTCCTGACGCGCCGCGGCTTTCTCGCCGTTGCGACGGCGGGAGCCGCCATGTCGCTGCCGTTGCGACCTGCCCGCGCATACGCAGTCGACGAACGCACGCTCAGGGCCGCGCCGGCCCAGGCGCAATTCGCAGGCCCCGACCGCGCGCCTACCCCGACCTGGGCGTATAACGGCACCGTGCCCGGCCCGGTGCTGCGCCTTCGGCAAGGCCAGCCGGTGCGGATCACGGTCGAAAACAGCTTGGCCGAGGACACCACCGTCCATTGGCACGGCATCCGCTTGCCGAACGCCATGGATGGCGTGCCGGGGCTGACCCAGCCGCCGATCGCGCCGGGAGCAAGCTTCACCTATGAGTTCACGCCGCCTGACGCCGGCACCTTCTGGTATCATCCGCATGCCGACAGTCTCGTGCAGCTCGGCCGCGGCCTTGCCGGTGCGCTGATCGTGGAGGAGGCAGAGCCCGTCGCGTTCGACCGCGACCTCATCTGGCTGCTGCAGGACTGGCGGCTCGCCGCCGCCGGCCGGATCGCCGGCGGCTTCGGCAGCGCGATGGATGCGTCGATGTCCGGCCGGGTCGGCAACCTCGTCACCGTCAACGGCACGGCCCAGGCCGTTCAGAGTGTGAAGGCCGGCGAGCGCGTCAGGCTGCGGCTCGCCAATGCCGCGCTTGCCCGCATGATGGCACTGCGCTTCGAAGGTCACCGGCCGGTCATCATGGCGATCGACGGCCAACCCTGCGAGCCGCACGAGCCGGAGGACGGCCGTCTGGTGCTGGCGCCGGCGATGCGCGTCGACATCGTTCTCGACATGCAGGGCAAACCGGGCGGCCGGTACCGGGTGATCGACGACTTCTATGACAGCCTTGCCTACACGCTGGCCACGCTTGCCTATGACAAGGCGGCGCCACTGAGAGCGCATCCGCCGGACGCGCCGGCGGCACTGCCGCGCAATCCCCTGCCCGAGCCCGATCTCGCCAACGCCGTGCGGCAGGAGATCGTCCTGCAGGGCGGCATGATGGGCGGCGGCAAGCTCGCCGGCGTCGGCGGGATGATGGGCATGTCCGGCATGATGGGCATGAACATGAAGGGCATGACGATGCCCGGCATGAACGGCACGCCAGCCTGGGCGATCAACGGCGTGTCGATGACCGGCGACGGTCATGCCGGCATGGCGCCGCAGTTCACACTGCGGCGAGGCGTCACCTGCCATCTGACAATTCGCAACGAAACCGCATGGTGGCACCCGATGCATGTGCACGGGTTCAGCCTTTCGGTGCTTTCCCGCAACGGCTCGCCGCTGCCGCATCGGCAATGGCAGGACACGGTGCTGCTTGCGCCCAAGGACACCGTCGAATGCGCCTTCGTCGCCGACAATCCCGGCGACTGGATGCTGCACTGCCATGTCGCCGACCACCAGATGGCCGGGCTCATGACCGTCTTTCGGGTGACCTGATCTCTTCGTGTAGCAACTTCAAAAGGAGACTGACCATGAAACTCACTTATGCTCTCACCGCCATCGGCCTCGCGGTCGCGACGCCATTGTCGGCGCTCGCGGCGACGATCGATGCGGTGATGTACAAGAACCCGCAATGCAGCTGCTGCGAGGCCTATGCCGCCTATCTCGAGCAGAACGGCTTCAAGGTCGACATCAAGCCGGTCAACAACCTCTCGCAGATCAGCAGCGATGCCGGCGTGCCGGCCGACCTCGAAGGCTGCCACACGATCATGGTCGACGGCTACGTCGTCGACGGCCTGGTGCCCGTGGAGATCGTCAAGAAGCTGCTGACCGAACGTCCGGCCATCACGGGCATCACGCTGGCCGGCATGCCGGCGGGCGCGCCCGGCATGGGCGGCGAGAAGAGCGAGACCTGGACCATCTACGCCTTCACCAAGGACGGCAAGGCGCCGACCGTCTATGCGACGGAGTGAGGCTGCCATGACTGCGTGCAAGCTGGCCATCTCCCTCGCGCTGCTGCTGGTCGCGCTGCCGGCAGTGGCCGCCAGCCCGCCAGCGGATTTTGCCATTCCTGAATCACCCGCCGCCGTGCCCGCCATCGGCTTCACGGATGGGACGGGCAAGCAGAAAACGCTCGCGGATTATTCCGGCAAGCTGGTGCTGCTCAATCTGTGGGCGACATGGTGCGCCCCCTGCCGCAAGGAGATGCCGACGCTCGACCGCCTCGAGGCCGAGCTCGGCGGACCGGACTTCGAGGTTGTCGCGCTGTCGATGGATCAGAAGGGGCCCGACGCTGTGAAGAAATTCTTCGCCGAAACGGGCGTCACGCATCTCGCCCTCAACATCGACAGTTCGGGCAAGGCCATGTTCACGCTCGGCGCCCTCGGCCTTCCGATGACCCTGCTGATCGACGGCAGCGGCAAGGAGATCGGTCGCCTGATAGGCCCAGCCGAATGGGACTCTCCCGAGATGACTAAATTCATCCGCGGCCGCATCGCCGCCAACCGCAAAGGGAAATGACCGATGCTTTTGGCGGGCGAAATTCCACGGCCTGAACTTCGCGCCGGTCAACCTGATCACCATGGTCAACGCGCTCACCAACGACCTCGAACGCCCGCACGCCGAGCCGGACGAAGGCTGGCTGGCGAGATTGCGAAACCTGTTGTGAGGCGGACACCACTCAAAGACAAGGAAAGGGGAAAACGCATGTTCACCACTGCAAGACAGGCAGGCCGCTGTCGCGGCGCCATCCGTATGCTGCTCTTTGCCGGCCTGGCGGGATGGCTCCTGCTCAACCCCGGCGCCCGGCAGCCGGCGATCGCAGCCGGCGAAACGTCCCAGGACCAGTTCGACCAGCGGATACACGACTACATCCTGGCGCATCCCGAGGTGCTCATGGAGGCGCTGCAAAAGCTTCAGGAACGCCAGCGCGAGGCGGAGGCGGCCGCCGTCAGGGACGCGCTGGCTAAACATGCCGACGACCTGTTCCGCGACAGGGAGAGCCCGGTCGGCGGCAATCCGCAGGGCGACGTCACCATGGTCGAGTTCTTCGACTACAATTGCCCCTATTGCCGGCAAGTGGCGCCGGTCGTCGACCAGGCCGTGGGCGACGATCCGAAGCTCAGGATCGTCTACAAGGAATTTCCCATCCTCGGTCCGGATTCGCTATTTGCGGCCAAGGCGGCGCTCGCGGCCGGGAGGCAAGGCAAGTACCTGGAATTCCATAAGGCGCTCTATGGATCGAGGACAAGGGTGACCGAGGCCGCCGTGCTCAAGATCGCCGCGGAAACCGGCATCGACGTGCCCCGCTTGCAGAAGGACATGCAGCAGCCCGATATCCAGGCGATGATCGAGCGCAATGCCGAACTGGCCCGGGTGCTGGGGATCACCGGCACGCCCGGCTTTGTAGCAGGCGACCAAATCTTTCCGGGCGCGACCGACCTTGCGATGATGAAGAAACTGATCGAACAGGCGAGGACCAGCAAATGAGCACGACCCCAAACCGGCGGACGATCGTTCTCGGCGTGATCGCCGCCGCCGCGGTACCTGGATTGCCGGGATTCGCGATCGCGGCACAGGCCGAGGAGGACCCCGGCCTGGCTAGCCGTTTCCAGGATCTGAGCCGCAACGGCAATGCCACCTGCTCCGCCAAATTCACGGAGTCGATCGCTACCATGCCGCCGATGTCGCGGATCAAGGGCTCGTGCTGCAGCCCGATGGAGATGAAACGTTATGCCGAGCAGGTGAAAGGCCTCACGAAATACCGCGCCATCGCGATGATCCCGCCCGACCCCTACGACATTGCGGCCGCGACGGCGCAGCAGA
This sequence comes from Mesorhizobium sp. ORS 3324, assembly GCA_000824825.2. GTDB lineage: Bacteria > Pseudomonadota > Alphaproteobacteria > Rhizobiales > Rhizobiaceae > Mesorhizobium. The sequence goes on along the minus strand of LM655206.1, from coordinate 324,833 downwards.
TGATGCCCTACTATGATCGGCAACTCACTGCCGACGAGCAGCGCCGCTACGATTTTGCGATGGCCAACTCCACCGAGAAAGGACCGTGCTGCTGCCCGTGCTGGCGCTGGAGGGTTTATGGCGGGCTGGCCAAATATCTGATTCGGGAGCACGGCTTCACCGGCGAGCAGATCGTCGATGTCTGGAACCTGTCCGACGGTTGCGGCGGGAGCGGGTAGCTCCTGCGCCGGCGGGTGGGCCTGACCGCCTTGACGCCAATGCACGAGGAGCTAGTTCAACCTTTTTCGACAATATGCATCAGCGAAAAGCCTGCCTTCGCCTTCGTAAGGATGATTGGCAATGATAGACGGCTCAAACAGCATGTGGATGATGGGCGGCATGGCCATTGTCTGGGTGCTGGTGATTGCTGCGCTCGTGCTCGCGATCGCCGCGCTCGTCAAATACCTTCGGGCATGACGATCTGCACCCGTGACCTCAAAGCGAAAGGACGCGGGGAGCCACCGGCCCACTGAAAGCCAGGAGACGCCTGGGCCAGGCGAAGGCCTCTCGAGGCTTCAGGCTCGCGCCCCTTGGCCCGGCAAAACCCGCTTGACCTTCCAGCTACTGGAACCCGTAGCGTGTGGAAAAGGTCGCCTCAGCGGCCTCCCAATCACGATCGAGGAGAAAAGGATGCATCGACGCGGCTTTCTGGTGGCGGGCCTGGCGGCAGCTCTGTCGGGCTCGCGCGCGCTGGCGCAGATGAAGATGGACGGCATGTCGGATATGGATTCCATGCCCGGCATGGGCGGCCATGCGGGCCATGATATGGGCGCCATGGGCCAAGGCCCCGCCGCGCTGCCGGAGGGCGAGGCGCTGCGCGAATTGCCGCTGCTGGCGAACGAAGCCGGCCGGCAGGGTGTGTTCAAGGCAAGGCTGGCGGCGGAGGCCGCCACGGCGCGTTTTGTCGCCGACCAGGACACGCCGATCCTCGCCTATAACGGCATGAGCCCGGGACCGCTGATCGAGGCCTATGAAGGCGACCACGTCGAGATCACCTTCGCCAACCGGATCGCGGGCGAGCCAAGCACGATCCATTGGCACGGCATGCCGGTGCCTGCCGATCAGGACGGCAATCCGATGGACCCGGTGGCGGCAGGCGCCGACCGCGTCTATGCCTTCGAGCTGCCGGAAGGCAGCGCCGGCTCATACTGGTACCACCCGCATCCGCATGGGCGCACGGCCGAACAAGTCTATCGCGGCCTTGCCGGCGCCTTTGTGGTCAAGGCGAAGGCCGATCCCGTTCCGGCCGAGTATGGCGATACGGTGCTCATGTTCACCGACCTTCGCCTGGCCGCCGACGGCTCGATGCCCGACAGCACCATGGCCGACCTGATGAACGGCCGCGTCGGCGACCATGTGCTGGTCAACGGCCAGAAGAACCCGCGGCTCGCGGTGGGCACAGGCGCGAAGCGGCGCCTGCGGCTCTACAACGCCACCAATGCGCGCTTTCTCAGGCTTGCTTTCGCCAATACCGCGATGACCGTGATCGGCAGCGACGGCGGCCTGCTGGAGAAGCCGGTGGCGGCCGATGAGATCCTGCTCAGCCCGGCCGAGCGCGTCGAGCTGGTCGTCGCCTTCGACCGATCGGGCACTGCCACCCTCACCACGCTTGACTATGATCGCGGCTGGATGGGTCCGGGCCGACCGGCAGAAGCCGGGCAGATGCTGCTGACGGTCGATGTCTCCGACACTCCGGCTGAGGCGATGCCGCCATTGCCCGAGCGGCTGAGGCAGATCGCGCCGCTTGGGGCTCCCACGGTCAGCCGCCGTCTCGTCTTCACCGAGACCATGGCGATGAACGCCACCGGCATGGAGATGGGCTTCCTGATCAACGGCAAGACGTTCGACATGGCGCGCGTCGACATCGTCGCCAAGGCCGGCGAAACCGAGCTGTGGGAAATCGTCAACCAGGCCGACATGGACCATCCGTTCCATGTCCACGGCACTCAATTCCAGGTGATCGAGCGAGAGCGGGGCGGCAAGGCCTCCAAACCGGCCTATCTGGCGTGGAAGGACACGGTCAACGTCGCGCGCGGCGAGACCGTGCGGCTGCTCATCCGACAGGAGCGCCCGGGGCCCCGCATGTATCACTGCCATATCCTTGAGCATGAGCAGCTCGGCATGATGGGCATTGTCGACGTGCAGGTGTAGGAGATCTTCGCCATGAACATCGGCATCGCATCGGAACGCTCCGGACTGCCTTCGAAGACGATCCGCTATTACGAGGATATCGGCCTGGTGCGCCCGGCCCGCACTGGCAGCGGCTATCGCGACTACTCGCCGATCGACATCCACGAATTGCGCTTCCTGCAACGCGCGCGCAGCCTCGGCTTTTCGGTTGACGAATGCCGCCAGCTGCTGTCGCTCTATCAGGACCGCAACCGCGAGAGCGCCGATGTGAAGGCGATCGCCGAGGCCAAGGTGGCGGAGATCGACAGGAAGATCGCCGAGCTCGCCAGCCTGCGCCGTCTGCTCAACCATCTGGTCGAGCACTGCCAGGGCGACGACAGGCCAGACTGCCCGATCATCGACGAGCTGGCCGGAGAGGGCACGGCGCATTGAAGCGGCGAACGCTCGTCGCAGCGCTGGTTGCGCTTGCCTCGGTGTCCTTGCCGGCAGCCGCCGGCGGCGCCGACGCGCTCGTCAAGGCGCGCCAGGCCTCGATGAAGGAGATGGCGGCCGCCGCGAAGGCGATCGCCGAAATGTTCGACGGCAAGCGCGCTTATGAACCTTCAGCCTTCAAGGCGGCGGCGAGCACGCTGAGCGCCCGCACCGGCCCTGCCCTGATTGCCGAATTCCCGCAGGACACGTTTGGCGCGCCGTCAGCCGCCAGGCCGGAAATCAACCAGGCCCGGCCGGAGTTCGAGGCGCTCGCCCGCCACATCGGCCGGCTTGCCGATGCGCTCGCCGCCAAGGCCGAGAAGGCGCCGCCGGAGATTACCGCCGACATGCGGATGGGAGCCGGCCTGCCGATGGATGGCGGCAGCCTGCTCGGCAAGCGGCCGGGCGCCGTGGAAGCCGACCCTGCCGGAATGCCGTCCGAACATCTCCTGCACATGATCCTGCAGGATTGCACGAGCTGCCATTCGAAGTTCCGTCAAAAGGTGGAGTGAGGTACGCCCTAAGCAGCCCGCTCATCGGTAAGCGCTGTTCTGCACAACCAAAATCAGTTTGTGCTAATATGTTGCGGCCATGCTCATCCGTGCATGACAGGCTTAGGGAGGATGCGATGAAAACGATGAATCGCAGGTCCGCAATCGCTCTCGGCGTGACGGCTGCCGCGGTGGCGCCCCTGTTCACGACGGCGGCATTCGCGAAAGCGAAGAAATATGGTCCGAAGGAAGGCAAGGAGATAGCGCCCGGCGTCAGAGTGGTGGAAGTCGGCACCGGCAATTCCGACATTCCCGCCTACAAGAGTATCTCCATCGTCGACGTTGTGTTTCAGCCCGGAGCGCACGCGCCTCAAAGCGTGATGGACAACGACATGGTGTGCACGATTACTTCCGGCGCATTCACCATCAAGAAGGTGGACAAGGAGTTCAAGCTCAAGGTTGGGGACATGTACACCTGCTCCAAGGGCAAGACCGACGAGGCGACGAATACAAGCAAGGAGGTCGGCGTCCATCGCATCGCCGTGCTGGTTCCTGCCTGATTGATTAAGGAACGGCCGGCCGATCACTCGGCGCGACTGCGGCCGTTTGCGATGTTTCAGCAGCGATCCCTCGCGCCCCCTCCGCGCCCGGCGAGGGGGCGCCGTTCCTCCGGCGTCTGAAGGTTCCCCACTGTCGCAGCAAATGCGCTATGCGGTCAGGCGGGCCTGTGCCCTTGAACGATGCGCCATTCCTGCCAGATCAGCCACATGACAATCGCGTCGAAGACGGTCAGCACGAGCAGGCCGGGCGAGTGCGTGTAGGAGTAGCGGTAGACCTGATAGGCCATGAAGGCGCCGAGCGCCACGAGCGAGGCCGGATAGGACCACAGCTTGCCGCGTAACAGGCCGACGACCAAAAGCAGCTTAATCAGGCCGTGGCTGAGCAGGTAGAACGCGTAGAACTCCTTGCTCGCGACGGAGAAGTGGCTCGCCATCTGCGACAGATAGCCAGCTATGAAATCGTTCGGGTCTTCGATCAACTCTTCCTGGGTGAGGGCATTGACCCACGACGCGATGGTGTCGGTGGTGACGACGTAGAGCAGGACGCCGCCGATGCACTCGATCAGCGCATGCGCGCCTTTCAGCCATACGCCGACCTCAAAGAGCTGATGAATGCGGTGCTCATCGACAGGCTTCAAGACCCAGCCCCCACAACAACCCAAGGAAATCATTTCGCATGGACGCAGCCGTAACCCACTGGATCAATGCCGCTGCCGGCGTCAGCACGCTCCTTGATAGGACAATGATCGCCATCTCACAAATCGGCGTGCCGCTGATGGTGATTGCGGTCGCTGTGCAATGGTGGTCGAGGACCGACCGCCACCACGTGCGACACGCCTGCCTGTCCGCCGGCCTCTCCTTCCTGCTGGGTCTTGGCATCAACCAGGTCATCCTGCTGTTCATCCACCGGATCAGGCCCTACGACGCCGGCGTCACGCATCTCCTGGTCGCGCCCAGCGCCGACTGGTCCTTCCCGTCCGACCACGCGACCGCCGGCATGGCCATCGTCGCCGCCTTTGCCATGCAGGCGCTGCCGCGCCGCACGCTTGCGTTGTTCGCCATGGCGCTGCTGATTTGTTGGTCGCGACTTCACATCGGCATCCACTATGCCGGCGACATCATCGGCGGCGCCGCAACCGGGCTCATTGCCGCCGTGGCGGTGCGGCTGGGCTATCGCGAAAATTCGCGGCTGGATGTTTTCGCGACGAAGATTCTGTAGAGGTCCGGGCCGATACGATTGGCGCGCATCACAAAAGTCACGCTCTGGCCATGCTATGTGCCAGGCTCATGCGGCCAACACGCGGTTCCGATCATGGATGCCAGCGAATTGCAGGCCGTAGGCGAGATGCTGATGCGCCTCGTCACCCCCGGTATGACACCAAAGGAACTGGTCAAGGCCGTCCGCAAGCTGCATCCCGAGGCCAAGAAGAAGGACATAGCCCGCGCTGCCTTCCACGCCATCATCGCCAATGCCGACCAGGACCTCGGCAAGTCCAGAAACCTGCAGGCCTTCGCGCCCGCCGAGCGCACCCGGGAATAGTCCTTTGGCGATACTGCAAATTGCACAGCCGGAATTGGCGGAAAATTAATAAGCGACTTCTAATGTTATGGGTCAACCGGCAACGAACCCGGCGTGATCCCATGACCAAGAACCTCGGCAACGCCAAGCCCAACGCCCCTGCGCGGGAGATAAAATCGTCGCCGCTCGGCAGGATCGGGCCGGCGCTGTTCCCGCTGGTGGTCGCCGCGCTCGGCTATCTCGTCGGCAAGCAGTTCTTCGGCTTCTGATCCGCGACCGGTTTTCCCGTGAAGGCGCCGGAGCCTGGCGCGCGCGGCCGATTGCATTCGGCCGTTTGCGCTGCCCCCGCTGCTTTGGTCCTAGGGCCTAGGTCGTTCTTGCCCTTGCGTGAGCATAAGCGCATGTTCGAAACAGCCGGCAGGCTCGCAAACTCCGGTCAGGCCCGGCCGCCGAACCCAATACACCCCCCCAGGCTGCCGGGCCGCCGGTGTGCTGGCACGCGCGCAGCAAGGCATTCCGCCGCATCGCGCGCCTATTCCGAAACCCAGGTCCATCGCTGTGTCGGAGACGTCCGGCCTTCGCTCGAATGCGCTCGAGACGCCCGGCCATTCCGTTAGCCGGCCTGAACGTCAGATCGAAGTCGAATTCAGCCGGGCGCACCAGAGCTAAGGTTTCGGAACTCGCCTTTATACAATTCGAGCGGCGTTTTCTCGATATTAATTTCCGATGTCAAATCGGCCGGCGTCCTGCTACTATCTTCCTACTAAAGACCAATGAGCGGAAGCTTGCAGCAAGTCATCCCGCGCTAAAATCGTATTGCTGTTTTGGAGATGCGGTTCTGAGGCAACGAGCTGGAGCTGCACATGGTGGCAGGCGAACCAGACAGTGTCCGCGTGAAATTCATCAACGGCCAATGGCTGGTGCGCGTCGTCGAAGGCGGCAGGCTGACGCAGCAGATCTTCGACATCCACGCGCAAGCCGAAGCCTTCGCCGAGGAGGAACGCCACAGGCTGGGCCTGCCGGGCGAGCCGCCGACGGAGGAACCGGTGGAGACGAAGCGGCGCGGCGGGCGCGGGCGGTGACACGATCCGGCACGCAGCAACCGCGCGATTGGCTCCCCCTTCGCGACCGGGTGGTTTGCGCTTAGCCCGAAAATGCGAGAACAATCGGCGGACGGGGAAGTGCTGCCGATGTGCAATCTTTACAACATCACCACCAGCCAGGAGGCGATCCGCCAGTGGACGCGTGCGCTTCGCGACATTTCCGGCAATCTCGAGCCGTCGGTCGACATCTATCCCAACCAGCCGGCGCCGGTGGTGCGCAACGCGGCGGACGGCAGCCGCGAGCTTGCCCGGCTGCGCTGGGGCATGCCGACGCCGCCGGAGCGCATGCGCGGCAATGCCGATCCCGGCACGACCAACATCCGCAACCCGCAGTATGCGCACTGGCTGCCCTATCTCGGCATCGAGAACCGCTGCGTCGTGCCGGTGACGAGCTTTGCCGAGCCCTCGCCGACGCCCGGCGACAAGGACCCGGAGACCGGCGTGCAGAAGAACTTCTGGTTTGCGCTGAGCGAAGAGCGGCCGCTGTTCTTCTTCGCCGGGCTGTGGGCGCCCTGGCATGGGGTGCGAAAGGTGAAAGAAGGCCCCGGCGACCACGAGCTCTACGGCTTCCTCACCACAAGGCCCAACGCACTGATCGCGCCTATCCACGAGAAGGCGATGCCGGTGATCCTGACCACGCAGGAGGAAACCGAATTGTGGCTCGCCGCGCCGTGGTCGGAGGCAAAGAAGCTGCAAAAGCCCGCGGCGGACGACGCGCTGGTGATCGTGGACAAGCCGGCGACGCAGATCAAGTTCCCGACGGAACCGCCGGCGCAGGGGTCCTTGTTTTAGGGGAAATACCGATGTTGACCCGAAGGCAGATCCTGAGAGCAGACCCGGCCACGGTTCCGTTGAGTGAATATGAGCGGGTTTTTGGGCACATAAAGATTTCAAAGATGCCCAAGAACGACGAAGACAAGAAGAATCGCTATCTCACTATCTACAAATTCAATCTTTTCGTGATATCCTCCGCATTCCCTGCAGTTGCGAGCGCTCTTTCGATCATCGCCTCAATGATATTCTTCCACAAGATTCACTCCTACGATGACGATTACAAATTGCTGTCATTTTTCTGGCCACCCGCAGCAAATGAGCTAGCCCACGCCCATCAACTCATCACAAAGGGTGTGCTCAAAGAGTCTTTCTTGCAAGGCTTGCCCGCTTACATGGCGGCCTGCAGCGCGACGAGCCTTGTATGGTTGCTTTGGTTGATGTGGAGGTTTTACCGGGATATCCGCGATCGAGGTGGCTATATCCCTACCTTCGAGGAAACCGGCAAGCCAGGCTTGGAACTAAAGCTCCTACAAGGCACGGTTTTCTGCCTTCTGTTGGCAGCTTTTATGTTGCTATTTGCTTGCTTCAACCTGCTCGAAACGCATTCTCTTCGAGCCCCTACAATATATGACGACCCATTCTCCTATACATTCAAGAAATGCCTTATCCTGTCATATGGATACTGGGCATTGGGCTGTACGTCCGCCTTGTTCTCGTTGATCGCAAAAAACAGCTTGCGCCTTGAACGATCGGCACGCGCCACGTGAAGAGCGACCAGCCCTGCCCCCTCGCCTTCAGCAGTACCCAGATATAGCCCTTGGGCGGGTGGTCCGCTGTTGGCCGCCCGTGACGCCGGTGGGCAGAGACACGCTGCGAGGGCGACGAGTGGAAAGGTAGTCTAGTTCACGCGCCAGAGGAAATACGGCCAGTCCGGCGTGTCGAAGGGCAAGGCGGTCCAGCGCGGCGACTGCATCGCCCGGTCGCTGACCACCAGTCCGCCCGGTGCCATCAGCCCGTCGATCAGCGCCGCCAGCCAGCCGACCTGGGCGGCGTCTCGGGCGCGGTCCTCGCTGCCGAAATCGGCATGAGCCAGGGCTGCCGACACACGGCCGGATAAGGTGGGCAGCGTTTCGCGGAAATCGCCCAGCACAAGGTCGACGCCGGTCGGCGTCGCATCGGCCGGGGCGTGCAGGTCGCGGTCGAAGGCGATGATCCGGCGCTCCGGGAACAGCTTGCGCAGATGACTGTAGGTGCGGCCCTTGCCCAGGCCGATTTCCAGCACTGGGCCGGGCAGATCCCGGGTCTCCTCCGCCGCCCGCTCCAGTGCCCGGCGCTGGGTGGTGAGGCGGGCGATCATGCGATCGAGGCGGCTGTCCATGGGGCGGCTCCGGGCAGGCTTGAGGGTGTAGAGGGCCGCCACTGTAAGTTCGGCCGGGTACGCCGTCGATCCCGTAAGTGCTCGCTAAAATTTGTCAGATCCTCCTTGAGCGATCGATACGCAGTGGAAAAGCGTCTGGCCATCATGTCCTCGCCTTCTGCAGCACCCAGATATAGCCCTTGGGCGGGTGGTCCTGGTCGATGAACTGGGTCCTGACCACGGTATCCTTGCGGCCGCAGCGCTTGCAGCGGAAGCGGATGGCTTCGAGCGGCTTGTTCCAGCCCGCCACCTTGGCCACGTCGTTCGCCTTGAAACGCCCGACATGATAGCAGTGGCGGCATTCGACGATGAGCAGCATGTTGGCCTTGGCCGCCCGGCCAACGCTGTCCATGGGTCCGGCCATCTTCTCATGTCCGGTCTGAAAAATCCTCGGGCAGCGGCAAGAGGCCGAGCCAAGCGGCGCGGAAGTCGGGTTCCCGGCCCGCCACCGCGCCCATCACCTCATGCAGCCGTTCCACCAAGCCGTTGAGCCGCCAGTACATTTCGCCATTGGTCTTGAGGTTGAGCTGCGCCGCCAGCACTGTCTGGCGCAGTTCCAGCGCGTCACGAATGATCGCCTCCACGTCCGACCGGAACAATCTGTCATAGCGGCTCTTCCGTCTGCCCAATGCGGCTCTCCCTGATCTCGAGCAACCGCCCCACCTCCCTACAAAATAGGAACCCATTCCTCGCCGAGTCAATTCGTCCTTGACAATTTTGTTCCCTTTTTGTTCACATGCTAATGGAAGCCACGGAAGAACCGCCATGGATCACGTCGTCAGGCTCGACAGCCGTCAGGAAGCGGTGCTCCAAGCGATCGCCGAGCGCTTCATCGCCCAGCACAAGGGCGACCCGGTGAAGGCGCTGAAGGAGATGATCGTCCTCAACGGCCATCTGCAGGAACGGCTCGACGCGCTCACATCGCCGCGCAGGGCTGCGCGTTGAGCACTAGGAAGAGAAGCTTGGCGGCGGCGCAGCTGACCGCGCCGCCGCCGAAACGCCTGGCCTCAGGCGGCCCGGAGACTTTCCTTCGCACGCAGGTTCTGGTTCATGCGGAACAGGTTCTGCGGGTCGTAGCGCTGCTTGATCTCCAGCAGCCGGCGATAGTTGCCGCCATAAGCCGCTTCGACCCGGTCGACCTCGTCTTCCGGCATGAAGTTCACATAGGCCGTGCCGGCGGCATAGGGCCTTGCCGCGTCATAGATACCGCGAGCCCAGTCGATGCAGGCTCTGTCCATTGCCGGCTCGCGCCAGCGGGCATGGACGTTCATGACGAAATGCGAACTGCGCTGCGGAAACGCGGTGGCGTCCGCCGTGACCCGGCCCGCCGCCCCACCGACATGGCCGAAGAATATTTCGCATTCCGGACCCGGGAGCCTAGCAATGGCCGCTGTGGTTACCTCGACCACGCCGTCCGACAGCTCGGTGAAGTCGTGGCTCTTCCAATAGTTGCGGGCGCCAGGCGCAAGCAGCGGATCGAAGGCCTGCTGCCAGCCGGTGAACGGATTGATGCCGACGACGTCGGCGATCGGCGTTCCAATGGCACGAAGCTTCTGCGTCGCCTTTTCGCCGGTCTGGATGTCGCCGCAATAGCACATGGCCAGCACCAGCACTTCCTTGCCGTGCCATTCGGCCGGCAAAAACGGCAGCGGCGGCGCCTGCCGCATAACCACCCAGCAGGTCAGTTCATCGGGTGCGGTCTCGAGCGCCTCGCGATATTCGCTCAGCACCTTCGCGGCATCGGCGAAAGGATGGACGACGAGCCCCGACAGCACTTGCGGTCCGAACTGGTGTAGTTGGAACTCGAACGCCGTAACGACGCCGAAATTGCCGCCGCCGCCACGCAGCGCCCAGAACAGGTCGGGGTTCTCGCTCTGGCTGGCGCGCAGCAACTTGCCGTCGGCGGTGATCACGTCGGCCGAAACGAGATTGTCGATCGTCAGCCCGAATTTGCGGGTGATCCAGCCGAAGCCGCCGCCCAGCGTCAGGCCCGCAATGCCGGTGGTCGAATTGATTCCGGTGGGCAACGCCAATCCGAAGGCCTGCGTTTCCCGGTCGACTTCGGCAAGCTTGGCGCCGGGACCGACCCATGCCCTTTTCGCCTCGACATCGACCCGCACCGATTTCATCAGCGACAGGTCGATCATCAGGCCGCCGTCGCAGACGGCGCTGCCGGCAATGTTGTGGCCACCGCCCCGCACGCAGACGAGCAGCCTGTTCTCCCTGGCGAAATTCACGGCGGTGACGACATCGGAGGCACCGACACAACATACGATCAGTCCGGGCCGGCGATCGATCATGCCATTCCAGATGCTGCGGACCTCGTCGTAGGCGGCATCACCTTCCCGCAGCAGCGTGCCGCGTATTTGTGCCGAAAGTGCTTCGAGGGAGGCGGCGTCGACGGTCGTCTTGCCGCCTTCAAGGGTGGTGAAGCTTATTGCATTCATGCTTTCCTCCCGTTTTTTTGCTGGTAAGCCCCTCTCCTAATTTAGTGTGCTCTTATGTTATCTATCACGCAAGTTATGGCGGGCTCGTTGCCGCCATTTGCGTGACTGGACGGTGGCGATTGCCTTGGGGGACTGCCTTGCCTGTGCCGGCGGAAGCGGCGCGCTCAGGCCTTCACCCGCTTCAGCGCCTGGGCCATACAGTGGATGCCGCCGCCGGTCTTGGAGATTTCGCTCATATCGACCGCCGCGACCTCGAAGCCGCGCGCCTTCAGCTTGTCGATCAGCGTCTTGCTGGAGGTCGGCGCGATCACCCTGTCCTTGCCGAGCGCCATGAAGTTGCAGCCGAGCGCCATCGTGTCCTGGAAGGGCACGTCGATGATTTCGTGGCCCTTGCCCTTCAGCCAGTCGACGATACCGGGCTCGGTGCAGGCGAGGCACACGGCGGTGAGCTTTTCGGCGATCGGCACCACCATCAGGTCGATGTGGACATAGTACTCGTCGATGAAGGCGATGCGCGTTTCCCAGCCTTCCTTGTCGAACCAGTCCTTGACCTGGCGCGCGCCCTCCTCCTGCGTGCGGGCGCCGCCGCAGCCGATCAGCACCACGCCTTCCTCGATGACGTTGAAGTCGCCGCCCTCGAAAGTGCCGGCCGTCACCATGTCGTAGATCGGGATGCCGAGCTTTTCATAGGTGCGAATGGCCGCGTAGTTCTCGCCGCGCCGCCACCAGTTGGCCATGGCGGTGATGAAGGCGCCGTAGGGCGTCATGACGCTTGAATCGCGCGAATAGACCTGCATCGGCAGTTCGGGCGTCGGCTCGTGCCAGTGGATGTTGACGCCGAAATGCTCGTAGGCCGCGACCAAGTCCTTGTGCTGCGCCTGTGCGATCTGGATGTTGCAGGGCGCCTCGCGCAGGTGTTTTCGGGACAGCGAACTGGTCGAGAGATGACGCAGGAAATTGGGCGAACCGAGCAGCACGTCGGTCAGCACATCGGTTTCGTTGGCAAAGCCCCAGGCGGTCAGCGGCTTGGTGCCGCCGGCAGGATTGCGGCGCTGCAGCGAGAACGGCTCGGCGACGATGCGGTCATGGACGGTCATGGGGTTCTCCTCGATTTGATATCTGTCATACAATGGAGGTGGCCGGTATCCACCAGTCGCGTCCGCGCGGCGTGGTGACATATTCCGGCCAGCGGAAGTTGATCGGCGCCTCGTAATCGCAGAGCGGCGCGATCCAGTTCGAGCCGCCGACGCCGCCACCGGTGCGGGCGACGAACTCGTCCATCGCGGCGTCGCGCGCGGCCTTGTCTTCCAGCAGGCGCAGCGCGGTGAGCGCGACCGTCTTCGAGGCGCAGATCACCATCGGGTCGATGGTCGCTGGAATGCCGCCAAGCGCGTTCATCGCCCAAGTCGGATAGGCGTGGCCGTCCGCCGTGCGCAGCGCCGGACGGGCGACGTAGAAGCGCGCTGTCGGCGCATGCCAGCTCATGTCGGTATAGTCGTCGGAGGTGGAGTTCACCTGCGACGGCGGCAGGTCGCGGCGCAGGATCGCCTCGGCCTCCTGCGGCGCAATCAGCCGCTCCAATTCGTCGATGAACGGGTTCTCGGTCGCCTCGCCGCCGGCGTTGACCTGGACTTCGCGGGCAATCGCCTTCGCCTCGTCGCTCCACTGCGGCGGGCCGACTGTTGAGAGCGCTTCGTAAGTGATCCCGGCCATGGCGTGGTTGGCGAGCCCCGGCCGCGACTTCGACACCCAATGGCGCTCGTAGCGGCAGCCGCTCATCTTCGCCGCCGCTTCCGCATTGCGGTCGAGCATCGCGGTCACCTGCTCGGCCATGGCAATGGTCGGCACCCGGATCATGTATTGGATCTCGGCCAGCCCGGCCGGCAGATTGTCGGCGGTCGCCTGCCCTGCCGTCAGGATCGCCTCGCTGATCGACCAGCCGCCCTGGTGCGGCAGCATGGAATCGCGCAGCGCCTTGGAGGCCATGTACATCGTCATCAGCGCGTCGTTGGCGCCGGGCGCGCGGACCGCCGAATGCGCCTGTGGGATCGGCGCGCCTTCGCTTGCGCGAACCCAATTTTCCGGTTCGTCGCATATGAAGCGGTAGATCATCGCATAGGCCGCGCCGCAATGCGTGTCCCAGCGCGCCGTGTTGCATAGCGGCAGCATGTAGAAGGGATGGAAGGAGATCATGCCGGCAAGGCCGTCATAATAGCCCTTCGCCGCATGGATCGGCTTCGAGCCCCTCACCTTCTCCGCCGGCTCGCCGGTGAAGCGCAACGTGCCCTGGATGCCGTGCTCAAGCATCGCCGCCTTCGCCGCGAGCAGGCCGCCGAGGCTGCCGATGCCCAACCCCGAATGCGGATCGGTGTGGCCGCCGGCCTCGACGCTGAGACCGGCGCGCGGCCGCTTCACCGTCGCGGCATCCTGGCAGTTGCCGGGCACGGCGTCGTATTCGGCATACATGCCGATGGTCGGGCCCTCGCCATTCGTCCAATGGGCGCAGAAGGCGGTCGGCATGCCGCCCGACCCTTCCTCGACGGCGAAGCCCTCGCGCTTCAGCCGATCGACGTACCAGGCCGCCGACTGGTACTCGCGCCAGGCGGTCTCGCCGAAGTCGAAGATCGTGCGCGTCCAGGCCGACAGCAGCGGCTGGATGCCGTCGATACAGGCGAGCGCGGTTTCCTGCGCGGAAGTCGTCACCGGGTCCTCCATGCCACAAAGAAAGCAGTGAAGCGGCTCATCAAAAAGTGATATGTTTTCCCGGCTCGTGCAAATTCGGTTCACCTGAGGTCCCTTGCGAATACCGTCCACGCAGGCGCTGCGCGCCCTCGACAGCTTTGCCCGTCACGGCAGCGTCTGGCGCGCCGCAGACGAGCTCCACCTCACCCGCAGCGCCGTCTCGCATCAGCTGAGGCTGCTCGAGCGCGAGCTCGGCTTCGACCTGCTGCAGCGCATCGGCAAGGGGGTAGCGCTGACGCCGCGCGGCCAGCGCTACGCGGCGGATGTGCGCAAGGCGCTGACCGTGCTCGGCGACGCGGTGACACAGGGTGGCGGCACCGGCGTCGGCGGCTCCTTCGCCATCTCCTGTCCTCCGGGCTTCGCCTCGATGTTCCTGTGCACCCATATCGGCGAGTTCCAGCAGATGTATCCGGACGTCGCGCTCTCAGTGCTGACGCCGCGGCGGCTCGACGACGTCAGCAATCCGGAGGCCGACGCCTTCATTGCCTTCGGTGTCGGCAACTGGCCGAACCGGGCGGTGGAGCTGCTTTGCGAAGTCTCCTTCACCCCGCTCTGCAGCCCGACGCTGCTCAACAAGGTCGGAGGGCTGACCAAACCGGCCGACGTGCTGCGCGCCAACCTGCTGCATCTCAGCGACACCGAGGACTGGGCACGCTGGCTGGCGCTGTCCAAGGTGGAAAATCCCGATACCGAAGGCGGCATCTTCTTTTCCGACATGAACCTCGTCTTCTCGGCGGCGATTGCCGGCCAGGGCATCGCCCTGGGCGACGAGTTGACCGGCCGCCGGGCGCTGAGCGAGGGGCGGCTGGTCAAGCCGTTCGAAGCGACTGTCCCTTCGCCGCGCGCCTATTTCCTGGTCTTCGAGCATGCCAAGGCGGGCCATCCCGTGCTCAATGCCTTCAGCGAATGGCTAAGGGCGAAGCTGTCGGAGAACAGGTTGGGGGCGTATTGAGCGGGGCGGTGCAAACAGCCGATCTCCCCCCTTGCGGGG
>LM655206.1:290886-310049 GCA_000824825.2 Mesorhizobium sp. ORS 3324 | reverse complement strand
GGGGGAGATCAGCAGCTCCAGCGTTCCGCCAAATCCGCCACCCGTGAATCAAATTTGCCGATCAGGCGAAAACTATTCGGTTGCGGTGAGCCGCCGCCCTGCCTACGATTTCGCCTCAGACCAAGGAAGAGGCAGGATGCAGCAACCCGGCCGGGCCGCAGAGATCAAGGCGAACGGGATCGGCAAGAGCTTCGGCTCGTTCCGGGCGCTGGATGATCTGACGCTCGATATCGGCCGCGGCGAGTTCCTGACGCTGCTCGGGCCGTCGGGCTCCGGCAAGACCACCTTTCTCATGATCCTCGCCGGCTTCGTGCAGCCGAGCGAGGGGCGGCTTTTCAGCGACGGTGCCGACATCACCGACCGGCCGGCCGAGCAGCGCGCTGCCGGCATGGTGTTCCAGGGCTATGCGCTGTTCCCGCATATGAGCGTGGAACAGAACATCGCCTTCCCGCTCAAGGTGCGCAAGAAGACGGCCGCGGAGATCAAGCTGCGCGTTGGCGAGATGATCGAGCGTGTCGGGCTGAGAGGCCACGAGAAGAAGCTTCCGGCGCAGCTTTCCGGCGGCCAGCAGCAGCGCGTGGCGCTGGCCCGCGCGTTGGTGTTCGAGCCGGGCGTGCTGCTGCTGGACGAACCGTTCTCGGCGCTGGACAAGAGCCTGCGCGGCCAGATGCAGGCCGAGATGAAGCGGCTGCACCAGGAGACCGGCACCACCTTCGTCTTCGTCACCCACGACCAGAGCGAAGCGCTGGCGTTGTCGTCGCGCGTCGCCATCTTCAACCACGGCAAGCTTCTCCAGGTGGGCCGGCCGGACGAGGTCTACGACCGGCCGGCCAACCGCTTCGTCGCCGAGTTCCTGGGCGAGATCAACATGCTGCCGGTAAAAGGCGTCAGGCCCGCCGACAATGGCGCGACGGGCCTGTGCGAAGACCGCGCGGTCAACATGCGCTGCAAGGCCGAAGAGATAAAGGGCGACGCCATCCTGGCAATCCGGCCGGAGCACATGTCGATCGCGCCTGAGGCCGCGGCCGGCGAGAACGGCATTGCCGCGACCGCAATCGGCTCGACCTATCTCGGTGCCGCGACCAAGCTCGACCTGACGACGCGCCAGGGCGCCAAGGTCACCGTGTCGGTGCCGAACGAGGTCGCGGCGGCGGCGCTCAGCAAAGGCAATTCCGTCTGGCTGACCTGGCCGGCGGAAAAGGGCTTCCTCCTTCCGGAAGGAGGACAATGAGCACCGGCGCGGCCTGAAATCGCCGCACCGGCTTCCGGACATCAATGAAAACAAGGGGAACTGACATGAACGACGATATGAACAAAACCCGCAAACAGGCGATCGAATCCCTGTCGGCAAGGGCCAGGCGTGGCGAGATCTCGCGCCGGCAGTTCGCGCAGCTTGCAGGCCTCGTGCTTGCCGGCACGCCGATGCTTTTACGCGCGACCAGATCCGAAGCGGCCGCCAAGGAGCTGGTGCTGGTGAACTGGGGCGGCGACGCCATCACCGCTTACGACGCCGCCTACGGCCAGGCCTTCACCAAGGACACCGGCATCGCGGTCAAGATGGACGGTTCCGGCCCGACCGAAGGCGCGATCGCCGCGCAGTTCAAGAGCGGCGCGCCGACCTGGGACCTAGTCGATGTCGATCCGTTCTCGGCCATCACGCTGGGCGGCCAGGGCATGCTGGAGCCGATCGACTACAAGATCGTCGACAAGAGCAAGATGCGGCCGGGCTTCGGCTGGGAATATGCCGCCTCGACCTATTTCTTCTCTTATGTGATTGCCTACGACTCGCAGAAATTCGGCTCCAACGCGCCGACCGGCATGGCCGACTTCTTCGACGTGAAGAAATTCCCCGGCAAGCGCTCGCTCTACAAATGGGGCGTGTCGAGCTGGGAAGCCGCCCTGCTCGCCGACGGCGTGGCGCCGGCCTCGCTCTATCCGCTCGACCTCAAGCGCGCGCATGACAAGATCGCCGCCTTCAAGGAGAATGTCGTCGCCTATTGGGGCGGCGGTGCCGAAAGCCAGAGCGTGCTGCTCAACGGCGAGGCCTCGATGGCGATCGTGTGGTCGACGCGCGCCTCGCTGATCGAGCAGGACTCGGGCGGCCAGATCAAGTTCATCTGGGACCAGGGCCTGATCTCGCCCGGCGCGCTGGCGGTGCTGAAGAACAATCCCGGCGGCAAGGAAGCGGCGATGAAGTTCATCGCCAGCACGCAGGATCCGCAGAAGGAACTGGTGATGTTCGAAAAGCTCGGCCAGGGCCCGGCGAACCCGGCAGCCGACGCGCTGATCCCGGCCGACAAGAAGCGCATCAACCCGGTCGACCCGGAGAACATGAAGAAGCAGATTCCGCTCGACATGGACTGGTACGCCAAGAATTACGGCAAGGCGCTCGACGAATACACCAAGATCATCTCCGCCTGACCGGGCGGGGATCTTTCGACCGATGAGAGGCACCCTCTCCGACAGGACGGGCGCGGCGCTGCTGATGGCGCCGCTGCTCCTGTTCCTCGTGCTCGCCTATGCCTGGCCCTTCCTCGGCGTGGTGAAGTGGAGCTTCACCCTGCCGACGCCGGGACTCGGCCAATATGGCGCGCTGGTCAGCGATCCGCTGGTGCAGTCGGTGTTCATCCGCACGCTGCGCATCGCGGCGATCGTCACGGTGGTCTCGGTCACGGCAGCCTATGCCATCACCGTGGTCTGGGTGCGCGGCAGCCCGGTGCAGCGCGTGCTCGCCGAATTCTGCATCCTGGTGCCGTTCTGGATCTCGGTGCTGACGCGCGCCTTCGGCTGGGTGGCGCTGCTCTCCAATCGCGGCCTGATCAACACCTGGCTGCAGTCGATCGGCTTCATCTCCGAGCCGCTGACCCTGGTGCGCAACGAATTCGGCGTCGTCGTCGGCATGACGCATTTCCTCATCCCCTTCGCGGTCTTCCCGCTGGCATCCGCCATGCGCAGCCTGGACGAGCGCGTGCTGCTTGCCGCGCGCGGGCTGGGCTCCAGCCGCATGCGCACCTTCTGGACGGTATTCGTGCCGATGACCCGCTCCGGCATCATCGGCTCGGCGCTGATCGTCTTCGTCTTTTCGCTCGGCTTCTTCGTCACCCCGGCGATCCTCGGCGGAGGCCGCAGCGTGATGATCGCGGAGCTCATTTATCTTCGCATCTTCCAGAGCCCGGACTGGGGGCTCGGCGCGGCGATCAGCGTGGTGCTGGTGATCTTCGTCGGCGCATTGATGGCGCTCTTGTTCCGCCATGTGCGGCCAAGGCAGTTGGTGTAGCCATGCCGACCTATCGCCCCGGCCCCGTCTCGCTCGCCCTTGCCGTGCTGGTGGCGCTGTTCCTGCTTCTGCCGCTGCTTGCCGTCATACCGGTGTCGCTGACGCCGAGCCGCATGCTGACCATGCCGACCGGGGAGTTGTCGCTGCGCCACTACCGCTCGCTGATCGAGGATCCGCGCTGGCTGGATTCCATCCTGCTGTCGATCCGGATCGGCGTCGTCAGCAGTCTCCTCTCCACCGCGCTGGCGCTCACCTTCAGCCTGGGCGTGTGGATGTTCCAACCGCGCTTCACCGCCGCCCTCGTCGGCTTCGTGCTCTTGCCGATGGTGGTGCCGCCGGTGGTCTCGGCGGTGACGCTCTATTTCCTGCTCACCTCGGTCTCCGGCGTCAGCTCCATCTTCGGTTACGATACGTGGCTCGGCGTCGCCATGGCGCATTCGGTGATGACGGTGCCCTTCGCCACGGTGCTGATCCTGGTCTCGCTCAGCCAGCTCGACCGGCGCATCGACCTTGCCGCGCGCGGCCTGGGTGCCAGCGTGTGGGAACGCGCGACACGGATCATCATGCCCAACATCAAATTCGGCATCGTCACCGCCGCGCTGCTCTCCTTCGTGCTGTCCTGGGAGGAGATCGGCGTGACGCTGTTCATCACCTCGGTGAACGCCATCACGCTGCCGCGCCTGATGTGGATGGGCCTGCGCGACAATATCGATCCGGCGATCGCGGCGCTTTCGGTGATCCTGATCATCATCACGGTGCTGGTGCTCGTCATGCGCAGCGTGGTCACCCGGCGGCGCGCCTCGGCGTAGAGCCGGGACCGATCCCTGCCCAAAAGAAAGAGGCCCGCCGGGAGCGACGGGCCTCGTGAGGCGCCGAAGTGGAAGTTCGGCCCATCACGTGATCCGGGGGTATGGATCGCCGAGAATTTAGCCAATCGAGACCGGGCAGGCGATTTACAAATCCGTAAACTTCGAACTGGCGCGACCAAGCTGCGCCGGCAAAAGAAGCTTATTGTCATGGCTTTGCGAGCTTCCGCGGCCTCTTCGGCGCAGCGTCTTTCAATCAAAAGTGATGACAACGCACCGGAGAGACCCCGAGGCGAACCGGCGCAAATGACGACCGGTCCGCCGCGACAAGACGACTGAACCGGAGGGAGTTGGCCGGCGGCCTACCGGTCTCCGGGCAGCATCCTGGCCATGACGGTGTCCCGGCGAATGAAGTGATGATAGAGCGCGGCCAGGGCGTGCACGCCGGCCACGATCAAGATGCCGTTCGCGCAGAGTTCGTGAAGCCCGCGAATGGTCCGCGCGGTCGCCCTGTCGGGTGCGAATGGAGCCGGCACCGTGAACAGGCCAAAGAAGCTCAACGCATCGCCCCTGAACCAGGTCAGGAGGATGCCAAGGACGGGGATAGCGACGAGCAGCGCATAGAGGGCGAAATGGCCGATCTTGGCGGCGGCCCGCTCAAGCGGCGACATTTCGGCCGGAAGCCCAGGCGCGCCCTTCACGCCGCGCAGGACCACCCGCCACAAGACGAGCGCGGCAAGCAGGAGACCGAAGGAAATGTGCAAACGCCAAATGGCGTCGACCGCCGGATCGCCGCGCGGATAGAACTCTTCGCCATATGTCAGCGCATAAAGCAGAATGACGAGGGCAAAAAGCGCCCAATGCAAGAGCTTCTGAGTGGATGTGTAAGCGGTATTGGCGGCCATGCGGTGCAGCTCCGTTCGACAGGTGTCCCTGTTTCTGGCCCGTTCCTGGCAGACTTGTGACCGCAAAATTAAGAAACGGTAAGGCTTCGGCCCAATTGACAAATTGGCGCAAACGACCGCGCCGTGCCACAAGCACGGCCGTTTCACCTATTTGCGTTCCGCTCCTGTGGCGCGCGCAGGGCGAAGGCCCCCGGCCTCGCCTGCGTTGCGGAGGCCGATCAGGCGGCCTGCGGCCGCCGCATCCTTTCGACAAGAGCCTGCCGGGCCGGGCCGGCGAGCGGCCTCTCCTTGGTCAGCAGGCCGTCGAGCAGAGCGAGGAGCTCGCGCGCTGCGGACGACTTGCAGGAGTAGTAGACCATCTGGCGGTCGCGGCGGGTATCGACCAGGCCAAACCTGCGCAGTTTGGCCAGATGCTGGGAGAGCGCGGACTGGCTGAGCTCGACCTTGTCGGCAAGCGTGCCCACCGACAGTTCGCCCTCGGCAAGGTAGTTCATGATGAGCAGACGCTTCTCATTGCCCATCACCGCAAGAAAGGCTGCCGCGCTTTCTGCGTTGGCGGTAAGTTTCTTCATGACCATCGATTTCCCCATGTTCATGCTCTTCCGAGGCCATGGGGGCAAATGGCTTCAGAGATCCAGAGCATTTGGTGGGCCCGCTCCGATACCGAATCGGAACCTGCCCTGCTTCTTTGTTCGACCAAATCCCGTCGCAACCCGGTTGCCACCACGTCGGGATATTGGCCTGGGACAGCCTGCGCCGCGTTGATGCGTGGCGCAAGTTGGCGCAGACTCGGAATAATTCCGCGCCGCTAATGAGTACCAGCGCTTTGTTGTTTCGGCAACAATGTAGCGAAGATAGCTACCGCGCCGGCCAGATCCAGGGCGAGGCCTGGACGAAGAAACTTGTGATTCGCGGAACACGCGTCTTCCATTTTCCCGAGACTCACCCTGGAGCCGCAGTTCGTGGTAATATTAGCCGGAGCATAAAGGAGGGGACCAAGGCTTGAGGAGAAGGCCATGTCCGCTACTTCACGAAACACGTTCACGCCCGCCGAGACGGCCCTTTTTGGCCGTGTCTTCGAGAGCGGCCGCGTCGCCGGAGAGACGGAAGAGCAGAAGGAGGCGCGCGCATCGCGCATCATTGCGAACTATATGGCCGGCATCACCGACGAGGCGGAACTTGTCGAACTGTCCCGCCGACCGCTGGGCAGATAGCGCAGAACAGTGTCCGCCGACGGCGCGCTGCTCACATCCTGTTGAAATATCGGGATGAAACCAGCCGGGCAGTCGCGCGTTTCTGATCCGCTCACAACGCACCAGGGGTTTTGCGATGATCCAGGGATGGTTTTCCAGGCCGGTCGAAGTTGCAGTCGGCGTGGCGGGCTCGATCCGGCATATTTCCAACGCGCAGCAGGCCGCGGAATTGCTGACGGGCCAGTGGCGCGACGCCGGCAGCGCGCTGCATGGCGCGGCGCTGCGCGCCTGCCGCCGGGCAATGAGCGGCGACGTTCCGCCCGACAATGCCAGGGAAGCCTTCATCAGCGCCGCGCGCGAAGCGCATGTGCTGGTTGAATAGACGAAGGCGCGCGCATTCTTTGGCGCCGTGCCGCCGGCGTCCTGACCCATAAGCCGGCCTGGCATGACGCGCATCGCCGATCGTGAAAATTCTTCGGAACATTATCGGCGGTCGAAGGTTGATGCGCGGGTCCGCCAATCATCCCGGACCCGCATCCAACCGGGCGCCAGCCGGCGCTCGCTGTCGATCAAAGACCACTGTACGAACGGAGGATGTGATGAACGACGTCTGGTTTTCCGAGCCGGTCGTGATCGATTTCAAGCCAAGCGGACATCACAAGGTCTCGAGCTGCTTCGAGGCGATCGAATGCCTCGACCAGCGCTGGCCAAGACGGGCGCGCGACCGCGCCTGGCGGTCGGCGAACCGCGTCTGCCGCGACGCGCTCGACGGCTTGAGAAGTCCTGTCGAAGCCCGCAAGACCCTGCGCAAGGCGGCGAAGGCCGCTGGCCTGCTCTGCTAAGCGGTTCAGCCTTCACGCGATCCGGGACTGAAAAACGTGCCCAAGGGCATCGCCCTGGCGGCCGCAACCGGGAAAAATTTCGGAACATTGCAGCCGCCGACCTGTTTCTCCCCTGTAGTCTCCTGACTACGAGGTTCCAGACCCAAGCAAAGCCCGTCCGGCTGCCCATCGCCGGGCGGGCTTGATTTTGCGTCGCGCAATTCCGGACGGAAAGCGGCGGCCGACGCATACTTGAGAGCGTTGAGAACGCGTCTCCTGGGGCACATGAAAACGTCGGCCGCTGGGCTTCGGGGCGCCTGTCGTTCAGGCCCTTCCATTTCGGCGAGTCGGCGGCCTGCATTCAACGTGAAGGCCTTGGCGTGGTGAACGGGAGGTTACTATCCACAGGACCATCAGCGACCGACCCGGATGGTGCACCTCGATCAGTCGAACCCGCCAAGCACTTCCGGAAACTGAACCGCCATCTCCCCCGCATCCGCCTGCCTGGCATAGATCTGGTGCATCTTGGCGCCGTCATAGAGCGCGCGGCGGCGCTGAATGTCCTTGCCGAAGAGGCCCGCAACGGCGTCGAAACGCCGGAGGAAGCGCTTGATCACGCCGCGTTCGAACGGCACGCGCTGCTCGAAGGGCTTGCCCCACGGTGTGCCCTTTGCCAGATCACGCCAAACCTTAAGGGCTGCAAGTTCGACGCCAATCTGGTTGCCCCATGGTTTGCCGCCCGCGAAATGCCGG
The DNA here is from genome assembly GCA_000824825.2 of Mesorhizobium sp. ORS 3324. Classification (GTDB taxonomy): domain Bacteria; phylum Pseudomonadota; class Alphaproteobacteria; order Rhizobiales; family Rhizobiaceae; genus Mesorhizobium. The sequence continues at coordinate 302,294 of LM655206.1, read as the reverse complement.
GCATAGGCCTGGGAGAAGCGAAATTCGCTCGTGCCGTTCGACATCAGATTCCAGCTCGGGTGCATCGTCTGCCATTTGCCCTCGAAGACGATGTTGAGCGCATTCTGGTCGTTCATCTGCCCGTCTACGGCGAGCTTTCGGGCCTCTTTCAACAGGCCCTGCTCGCGTACCGGTGGCATATTGAAAACGATAATGCCGGCATTGAAGTAAGGCGCGCCCGGCTGCATCGACATCTCCTTGCGGTAGCGCGGGCGGAAATACATGTAGTCGTCGTGAGCCGCCAGCAAAGGCGCATGAATTGGCTGACCCGCGAGATCGGCAATGTCGCGGTTGAACAGGACATCACAGTCGATATGGGCGATGTGATCAAATGCGGCGAATTCGGGAAACTGGTCGGCGAAGAGCCGGATGAAGGTGGCGACGCTTCCCGGCCGAAAACGGTAGCCTGAGCCGGTCATGAATTTCGTCACGTCCACGATCCGGACAGGGCCTTTCAGCAGCCGATTGGCAACGCCGATATCGTCCTCAGTTGCCCCGACGTGCATAATGAAGCCGGGTGTCGTTTTGCGCGAAACATCCAGAATCCTGCGAGCTGCCAAGCAGGCATAGGCAAAGTATTTGGCATCCGCCGCAATAAAGAAACACGAATTGATCATTCCCATTTCGTCTCGGCGTCGGCCACGAAATGCTTCTTGATAAAAGTCTCGATGGGGCCGGTGAGGGTTTCGGCTTCCCGTTTGACCTTGTCGTCGTCCCACTCCCACCAACGGATTGCCAGCAGCTTCGAGATGACGTCCTGCGAAAAGCGGTATCTAATCAGCCGGGCTGGAGACCCGCCCACGATCGCATAGGACGGCACGTCCCTGGTGACCACGGCCCCGGCGCCGACCACCGCCCCGTCGTCGACCCGCACCCCGGCAAAATTATGGCGCCGTGGCCGATCCAGACGTCGTTGCCGATCGTGATGCCGCCCGGTTTGCCGCCATTTCCGACCGGCTCGGGCTGCTTCAATATCCGGCTGTAGATCGGAAATGACGTGGCGCTGTTGGTCGGATGCTGACCGGAGCACATGAGGAGCACATCGCCGGCGATCGAACAGAAGGCCCCGACCTCCAAAGGTGCTTCTTGCGATGGAAACAAAACCTTTCGCCACGTCACGCCGTAAGTGTGGCGGCCGACGGCCACATGCTCCGGAAGTTTTGAGCGGGCGTCCCGCAGCCATTTGGAAAAGATAGACACCGCCCCACCCGCAGCCCCTTTGCGACATAGCCGCAGATGAGCCGACCCACAACCCTCTACAGACCGCAACGGCCGCGAGCGACAAATGTGAACCGCCGTAGTTCAAATCGCTAGGGAGCTTGGCGGTAGGGCATAGCCGAAGTCACGAAACTCTCGGGCGCAGCCCGAAATCAGCCCCAAGTCGATGTTGTTGATGCCCTCTCTGCCGATGCGGTCGCGAAGCTTGGCGATCCCGTTTGCCAAATCCTGCAAAAGCCTTGCGAGCGTCTCCACCGGAGAATGACCAATGGATCGATGGATGCCATCATCGAGCATGGACTCGATGCAATTCCGCTTCAGCATCTTCAACATCCATCTCAATGACGGCAATTCAGACTTGGGTCGCATATGTCGCAGGACTGCTGGTCCATTTCCAACTGTCATGCAAGCCAAGTAATATTCAGTGGGCGAAAGTATCGGGGATGCATTGACCACCGCGTTTGAGGGGGTCAGCCGTTGGAGGATGTCCGCACCGACGGCCTCTAATCTGCTGGATTTGTGTCGCCTAAGTCGGGGCTCTCGGGAATGACCTACGTCGTCAGTGTATTCGAGACGTGGTATTGGCAATCCGTCCTCGCCACGAAGGACATGGACGAAGCATTGGCGTTGGCCAAAGAGATCGGCGACAAGGGGCGCGTCGAGCGGAAACCGGAACCGGAAACGCCCTGGACCGGCGTGGCCTCCAGAACCTCATGCATGTCGCCCGCCAATGATCGGTGGGCCAAGGCCTGAGCGTTTCGACCGCAGCAATCGCGTCCAAGACTCCTACGCCTGCCGCCGCAACTCGCGCCAGGCCTGCGCTTCGATCCCCGCAGAATTTCAAACCTACGACCGTCGGCTTAGCAGGGCCGGTGCCCCGCCCGATTGCGGATCTGTCGGCGATGTTCTCAGGCAGCGTGCAAGGTCGGAATGGCGCTCACGTCAACCTCCCGCTCCGCATGCCAGGCATCATAGGCGGCCTGCATGCGCAGCCAGATGGCGGCGCCGTCGCCGAACATCTTTCCGAGCCGCGCCGCGACCGCCGGCGAAACCGGCTTCCGCTCGCGGGTGATGTCATAGAGCTGCTGCCGCGAAATGCCGAGCAGCCTGGCAATCTCCACCTTGGTCTTTCCGGTTGCCGGGATGATGTCCTCAAGCAGCGCTCCCGGGTGGGACGGGCAGCGCTCAATCGGACGCTTCGGCTTGTGCTCGCTCATAGACCGAACCTTCTCCAGTCTGTCCGCCTCAGTGATATTGCTCGAAGTCGACGCGGGCGGCGTCCTTGCCGTCGAATTCGAATGTGATGCACCATGGTCCATTCACATGGACCGTGTAGCGGGTCGGGTCGAAGCCTTTCAAAGCGTGAAAATCAAAACCAGGCAGGTTCATATCTTCGGGCCGTTCGGAGACTTCGAGACGGTCAAGCCTGACAAGGATACGCTTGTGCATCTTGGCGTCGATCTTCCCGGTCCTCCCGGTTGAGAACAGCTCCGCCAGCACCTTGCTCTTGAACGACTTGATCATGCCGGCATGTAAGCAGATAGCATACACACGTCAAGCTTCTGTAAGCAAAAAGTGCACATAGCAACCCGACGAGCGCCGGCTGATGGCGCTAGACGACGGACTGCCTTTGCGGATCGATCACCGGGAAGAAGCCGGATGACCGAAGCCGTGTGATGAGCGCGTCGTTCCCCTTTGCCTTGGCAAAATCCAATTCGCTATCGGTCGTGCCCACGAAGGCCAGAAGCTCGACTTTCCCGGATGGTAAGGTGAAGCCAAGCGGAAGAGAACTGGCACGACTGACGACCACGTTGCGGACCAGACAGCTTTCCACACCGTTGATAGGCGAGCGCAACGGAATCCTGTCGCCCTCGCCCAACGGACCGCGACCGCCAAAATGACCGGCGCCGAGGAGCAAATCGAACGCCAGCAGGTTTTGCAGGCAACGGATCGCCCAATCGCCGCGCTCGGTGGAGGCGAGGATGAATTCGATCCCTGCTCCGGATTCGCCACCAGGGTCGTAAGCTTCCTCTTCTTGCTCCCAGGGATTTGAATGGCCAGATGTGACATAAAGCCAATACGGCCTTTCCGGCGTCGGCGCATGCTCGAACACACCGTAGAACAGCCATCTGGGGTCGACCTCGGCGATGCCGAACTTCTGCCCAAACAGTTCAGGTGGCAGCGTAAAGATACCGCGCCGTTCCCCGCCGAAGAGGGTCGGGTAGATATCCTCCTCGCGAATCCGCCAAACCTCTTCGAAATCCATTCCTGCCCCCCGAAATAACGCCGCAATGTTCGCATCGATCCGGCGAAATATGGCAGAATATTTCAGGCAGAGACAGTCTAGTGCGTGATGGCGATCCCGGCAGGATTCGAACCTGCGACCATCGGCTTAGAAGGCCGGTGCTCTATCCAGCTGAGCTACGGGACCGCTGGCCGGCCGGGGCCGGCTGATGCCAACTATACCAAGGAACGCTCAACCAAAGGGCTAGTGCGTCCAGGGCGTCCTGCGGTCATAGCGGAAATTGTCCGAATAGGAAATCTGCCGGCGCTTCGGCTCCTTCGGTTCCTCGACGCGATAGGCGATGCCCTGCTTCTCGGCATAGGCGACCGCCTCTTCCCTTGTATCGAAAGTGAGCCGCACCTGGCTCAGCATGTCGCCGGACGAGGTATAGCCCATCAGCGGGTCGATCTTTTTGCGCTCGGCCGGATCGAACTCCAGCACCCAGTGGCCGGTCTTGGCCGTGCCGGACTGCATCGCGGTTTTGGCTGGGCTGAAAATGCGCGCGGACATGACCACCTCTTTGCCGCCCGAAGACCGGGCATTCCTTGTCGCGGCGCCCGTCCGAAACCCCGCATGGGAGCCTGAGGCCGCGCGCCAGCCCGTCAATACTGTGCAACGGCGCCGGCGGCAAGGCCGTACGCAGCCGCGGCCCGGGCGGCGGCGGGCGGAACCTCGCGCGCGCCCGGGCATTAACGGAAAGTCAGGTGACCGGCACGACCGCTCAAGCCCTTGGTCGAAGGCTTGCGAGACGGCCGTGTGCTCCCCGTGAAGCGTCGCCATCCCCGTCACCAAGCCTGGACAGTCCGCCATGACCACGACAACCGAACATCCCGTCCTGCAGCTGGCCGTGCTTGTCGGCAGCCTGCGTGCCCAATCCTTCAGCCGCAAGATCGCCAAGGCATTGGCCATCCGTGCGCCGGATTCGCTGCGTTGCCGCTTCATCGAGATCGGCGAGTTGCCTCTCTACAACGAGGATCTGGACGGCGATGCGCCGCCTGCCGCCTGGTCGACGTTCCGCGCCGCCATCAGAGAGTGCGACGCGGTGCTGTTCGTCACGCCCGAATACAACCGCTCTATCCCCGGCTGCCTGAAGAACGCGCTCGATGTCGGCTCGCGTCCCTATGGCAAAAGCGTCTTCAAGGGCCTGCCTGCCGGCGTCGTCAGCGTCAGCCCGAGCAAGATCGGCGCCTTCGGCTCCAACCAGGCGCTCAGGCAGACCTTCGTCTTCCTCGACATGCCGGTGATGCAGCAGCCGGAGGCCTATATCGGCAATGTCGCCGAGCTGCTCGACGACAATGGCGCGGTGAAGAACAGCGACACCGCCGCGTTCCTGAAAGATTTCATCGAAGCGCTGGAGACATGGATCAGAACCGTGCGGCCGGGCGGCTCGTCCTTCGACGCCTTCATGAGGCAGCGCGAGAAGATCGCCGAGGACTATGTCAACGGCAACGCCACATCGCTGAAGGCGATCGTCACGCATAGCGAGCCCGCCACCTTCTTCTCGCCGCGCGGCGACCATCTCGAAGGCGCCGACGCCGTCGCCGGCCGCTACGAGCGCGATGCGGCGAGCTTCCATGAGGGCGGCAGCACCGACCTCGAAGTGCTGCAGGCCTCCGCGAGCGGCGACCTCGCCTTCTGGACCGGGCTGCAGCATGCGAAGGCGCGCATGGGCAAGAACGACAAGCCCGCCGAGATGACGTTGCGGGTAACGGAGGTCTTCCGACTGGAGGACGGCGCGTTCAAGCTGGTGCACCGCCACGCCGACCCGGCTAACGGCTAACCACCCTTTGTGCGACGCGCTGACGTTGATCGCTCTTCGTCATCGTCTTTGGCATCGCGCTCATCCGAGTTCTTGGGCGAGTCCGATGAGAAGCCCTTCGGGCCCGCGGATGTAGCAGAGCCGATACGCGTCCTTATACTGGACGACTTCGCCCACGAGCTGCGCGCCGAGCCTGCGAAGCCTTTCAAGCGTATCGTCGATGTCGTCCACGGCGAACATGACGCGGAGGTAGCCCAGGGCGTTCACCGGGGCGTTGCGGTGATCCGCAACGGGAGGCGGCGTGAGGAAGCGGGATAGTTCGAGCCGGCCATGGCCGTCCGGCATGCGCATCATGGCAATCTCGACGCGCTGATCGCCCAGTCCGGTGACACGTCCGGCCCATTCTCCTTCGATCGTGGCCCGCCCTTCGAGCTCAAGGCCGAGCTCGCGAAAGAAATCAATCGCCCCTCCGAGGTCGTCGACGACGATTCCTATGTTGTCCATCCGTTTGAGCGCCATGCGTCCAATCTCCAAGGTGTCTTCCAGTCTAACAATGGACTTCTCTCCGCGACACAATGCCAGGGCTCTCTGCAACCGCAGCCTATTCCCATTGCATTTCCCGCGGCATATGTCGGATACACGACCGTGCCATTTGAGCGGCATGACGACGACAAAGACAAGAGTGGGCATGGAAGCGGAAATCTCGTCGGATTGGACCGGCGAGCCGGCGATCCTCGAAGGCGCGATCGTGATCGGCGCCGGCGCGGCAGGATTGGCGGCGGCGCACGCGCTGATCGGGGCCGGGGTCGCCACCGAGATCCTCGAGCGCGAGGGGCGGCTGGCCGAGCCCTGGTTCCATCGCCATGAGAACCTGCATCTCAACACGCATCGCGACCTCTCGACGCTGCCCGGCGTTTCCTTTCCGAAGGGCACACCCGCCTTTCCGCACCGCAGCGCGGTGATCCGCCTCTTCAACGACTTCGCTGCGACGCATCGGCTGCCGATCGCCTTCGGCGTCGTCGTCGAGGAGATCGAGTTCCGCGGCGATCATTGGCTGGTGAAGACCAGCGCAGGCCATCGAGCGGCGCGCCATGTGGTGGTTGCCACCGGGCGAGACCGCCAACGTTTCATTCCCGCCTGGACAGGCATGAAGGATTTTTCGGGCCGGATCATCCACTCGGCGGATTTCGGCAGGGCAACAGACTATGCCGGGAAGAAGGTGCTGGTGGTCGGCGCCGGCAATTCCGGCTTCGACGCGCTTAACCATCTTTCCGGTGTCGAGATGGGGCAGATGTGGCTCTCGGCGCGCAACGGCCCCGCACTGCTGCCCAAGCGCATCCGCAAGATTGCCGTGCATCGTTTTTCGCCCTTCATGGCGCGGCTGCCGGTCAGACTGGCGGACGCAGTGATGGCTGCGACGCAGCGACTGGTCTTCGGCGACCTGAAGAAATTCGGCCTGCCCCCTGCCCCATCGGGCGGCGCCAGCCGCCTCGGCTCGGACTACACCGCGATCGCCGCCGACGACGGCGCGGTCGAAGCGATCAAGGCCGGCCGCGTCATCGTCGTGCCGCAGGTCAAGGAATTCAGGCACGACAGCGTCATCCTGGAAAACGGCCAGGCGATCTCCCCGGATATCGTCATTGCCGCCACCGGCTACCGCACCGGGCTGGAGGCGATGGTCGGCAGGCTCGGCGTGCTCGACGCCAAGGGCGTGCCGCTGTTCAACGGACCGGCCGGCGACCCGAAGCTGCCCGGCCTCTGGTTCACCGGCATGCGGCCGAGCATCCGCGGCTGCTTCGCCAATGCCCGCATCCAGGGCGCGGCGATCGCCGCCAAGGTGGCCAGGCCAAAACGTTAAGTCTCGATTTCTGCGTGCGTGAAGCTTCCTTTTTTGGGTTGCCTTCCGGGCTGCGGAACCCTATACGCCGCGAGCGTCGGAGTGTAGCGCAGCCTGGTAGCGCACCTGATTTGGGATCAGGGGGTCGCGTGTTCGAATCACGCCACTCCGACCAGTTTCCTGGCCCGGCTATCCGGCAGGCTGTGCTGCGTCGGTTGGCCACAACAACGCAGTCCAGCTCAGATTGGCTTCAGCCGTGACGGCGGTGGTGGTTGCTATCCTCGACAGGGACAACTGGACAGCCAACACCGATATCATCGTGGTGGTCGATGTCGCCAGGCGCCGCCTGACCTGGGTGCCGCGCGACCTGTGGTCACCCCTTATCCACGACCGTGTCAACGCAGCCTTCGCCAAGGGCGGTGGCGCATTGCTGCTCGAGGCGCTTGCAGAGCTTGGCTTCTCCGCCAATGGCGTGCTTTGCCTGAGGCGAGCGGCGAGCGAGGCGGCGCTCGAAGACGCAAGCGTGGCGGTGCCGATCGATGAGCCCCTCGATTTCTGGTACCCGCTCAGCCCCACCAGTCGCCTCGAAGACGGCCGCAGACAGGTGTCGTTCCGGCCGCCGGGCGAGACTCTTTCCGGCGAGCGGCTGCATCAGTGGGTCGGCGCCCGCACTACCGTCGACGGCCAGGGCACCGACTTCCACCGCATGCGGCGCCAGATCGTATTCCTGCGCGCGCTCATCGCCCAGGGTTTCGATTTCCGTCGTGTGCTGAAGGATCAGGAGCTTATCCGGATCACCGGCAAGAATCCTTTCCCGCTGCTTGCCGACGTCAAGGCGAACTGGCGCATGCAGGTTAATGACTGGGTGGATGACGCTCTCATCGACGGCAAGATGGTGCTGGTGCCGCGCAAGCCGAATCCGTGGTGGCGGCGACAGTTGCGCCAGCTGAAGGCGAGACTGTGCCGATGAGGTTGCACGGCCGTATGGCCGTGACGGGTCAGGATGATCTCGTCCCCCGCTTCGGCACGGCGCACCAACTCGGCCAGTTGGCCCTTGGCGTCTGTCACGGATATCTGCATGGTCGCCCCTGATGGACCATTATACGGTCCATTTCAAAATACCATTTTCAGGTCCATTTCAATTGGAGAGCTGACCGTAAACCCGCCGGGCGAGACCCCAACACCCTCGAGCCCGGCGAGCCTACAACCCGATCTGGAACGCGATCGGGACCGGGATCAACCGGCATCATTTGCGATGCAAGATGGGTGCCAGCGGCGCAGTCCCGGATTGGGACAAACCGGCCCCGCCAGCTTCAGCATTTCAAGGAGCAGTTCGAGAATCGGCCAGCTTCTGTTCCAGAATCTCGACGTCTTCGTTTGTTACACCGGCGCGACGCGCGATATCTAACAGCAGAGAGCCTAGCTTGATCCGTCCTGCGGACCGAACAGCCTCTTCGAGGATAACCCGGATTTCCGCTTCGGTGCTGCGGCCATGCATCACGGCCCGCGCGCGAAGAGCGCAGTGAATTTCGTCTGGTAGGTCTGGGATGAGAATGGCTGGCATTTGGCTCCATCGCTCTCGTTAGCGATTTAGCGATTGTATTCGAATCCGGATGATTTCAGGAGCCCACGCCCACCAACGCTAAATATCGAACTCGCCCTGCCCTTCGTCCATGGCGCTGACGGTTTCGGCGGCGAGCGCGCGGGTGATGGGGGTCTTGCGCTCCAGCGCGGCGCGGTCGAGGCGTTCGACGACGCGCATGGCGGTCGCCAGCGAGCGCTCGATGCGCCGCACCAGATATTGCACGACATACGGCTCGACCTCGACCTGGCGGTCGGCGAAGAGCTTCGTGATGACGCCGGCCAGTAGCAGGTCGTCCGGCTCGCGGATCTCGATGGTCGCTGCCGCCTTCAGCCGCGAGATGAGGTCGGGCAGCGCGACACGCCAGGCGGAGGGAAAGCGCCGTGCGGTCAAGAGCAGCGTGGAGCCGGCGCCGCGCACCGTGTTGATCAGGTGGAACAGGCCCTGCTCGTCGATCGGCCCCTTGTCGATGTCGTCGATGAGCGCCGGGGTGGCGTCGAGACCGGCGATATGCTCGCCGATCCTGCCGGGATCGATGGCGATGGCGTGCGCATTCGTTTGCCAGATATGCGCAAGATGCGTCTTGCCGGAGCCCGGGGGGCCGGCCAGCACCACCACCGGCGAGGGCCAATCCGGCCAGCGGTCGACAAGGGCTACGGCCTGCGCGTTGGTGCCGGAGACGACGAGCTCGTCTCGCGAATAGCCGGTGCCGTGGCCGAGGTCGAGCGGCAGCTGGCGCGGCGGGTCGGTTCGCTCAGAGCCCATTTCAATCACGCGGCGAGCGATGGCCGCCGCCGCGATCCGCGGGAAGCGGCGGCGCGGGCTCGGTGGCATGGCCCTTGTAGAGCGGCGATTCGAGATAGCGGGCGATCGCGAAGCGCACCAGCACGGCGATCGCCGCCGACGCCGGCACCGCGATCAGCAGGCCGACGAAGCCGAACAGCGCGCCGAAGGCGAACAGCGCGAACATGAGCCACACCGGATGCAGGCCGACGCTCTTTCCCACCAACCTCGGCTGCAGGATGTTGCCCTCGATGAACTGGCCGACGAAGAACACGCAGGCCACCAACACCACCATGGCCCAGTCCGGCCAGAACTGGACGAAGGCGACGCCGACGGCAAGCACAAGGCCGGTCAGCGAGCCGACATAGGGGATGAAGGAGATCAGCCCGGCAAAGAAGCCGATGAGGATGGCGAAGTTCAGTCCGGTCAGCGTCAGGCCGGTGGCATACATGGCGCCGAGCACCAGGCAGAGCGTGCCCTGCCCGCGCACGAAGCCGGCGGTTGCGGTGTTGATGTCGCGGGCGAGCATGCGCACCGTCTCGACATAGTCGCGCGGCACCCAGCTGTCGACCTCGGCCACCATGCGGTCCCAGTCGAGCAGCATGTAGAAGGCGACGACCGGGGTGACGACGAAGAGGCTGACCACCGAGACCAGCGCCACGCCGGAGCTCCAGATCGAGGTGAAGACAGTGGTGAGCAGCCCGAAGCCGGTGGTGAGCAGCGAGTTCAGTCCGTCGCGCAGGCTGGCGGCATTGACGCCGAAGCGCTGCTCCAGCCATTTCGGGTCGAAGCTGGTGATCAGCGATTGCAGGCGGGTGAGATATTCCGGCAGCTTGCGGGCGAAATCGGCCATTTGCGTCGCCAGCACCGGCACCAGGATGACGAAGGCGAGCACGACGACGACGATGAAGGCGATCAGGATCACCACCGTCGCCATCAGCCTGGAGAGGCCGAGTCGCTGCAGCCAGTCGGCGACGGGATCGAGGAAGTAGGCCAGCACCATGCCGGCGACGAAGGGCAGCAGGATGCCCGAGAAGATATAGAGGAACAGCGCCAGAAGCACCGCGACGATCAGCCAGAACGCGATCTGGCGGCGCAACGCGGTCGATGCCGCGGCCGTCCAGGCTTCGCTTTCAGTTGCCCGTCCCGGAACTGCCCTTCTGGGAGCCTTCGCCATTGCCGCTCATATGCCTTAGCCAGGCCACGAGATAGGCCGCGGTCGAAGCCACGGTCAAGACCCCGGACAGCAATATGAGCGCCGGTCGAAGCGGATCGAGATGGATGGAAAAGGCAAGCTCCGCCAGCACCAACGCCGCCAGCACGATCTGAACTGCGGTGTTCACCTTGGACACAAAGAGCGGCTTCATCTCGACCGGATTCGCCATCACGCTGGACAAAAGCACGGCGCAGACGATCAGCGCGTCGCGCGAGACCATGGTCACCACCAGCCAGAGCGGCAGTTCCCCGGCATAGCCCATGACGACGAAGGCCGAGACCAGCAGAAGCTTGTCGGCCATCGGATCGAGATAGGCACCGAGCGGCGTGAACAAATGATAGCGGCGGGCGATGAAACCGTCGACGGCGTCGGAAACGCCGGCGACGAGGAAGCCGGCAAAAGCCCACTCCCAGCGCGCCTGCAGCATGGCCAGCACCACGGCGGGCACCAGCAGGAGCCGCATGATCGTGATCATGTTGGGTATGGTCACGTATTGTCCCGTCGTGGCTTTGTTGCGGAATAGATGAGGGAGATGCGAGGGACGCGCAAGTGGCGAGGCGGCGAAGCTGCCGATCTCCCCCCTTGCGGGGGAGATGCCTGGCAAGGCAGAGGGGGTGCTGTCCCGCCAGCGTGTCAACCCTTGCTCAACGGACTTCAAAGGCTGACCGATCGAGGCTGGCGATCCTTCAC
>LM655206.1:286961-290786 GCA_000824825.2 Mesorhizobium sp. ORS 3324 | reverse complement strand
CCTGCCGGACATCTCCCCCCTTTCGGGGGAGATCGGCTAACCGCCTCGGCCCTCGCCGGCCGCCACTTTTTCCCGAGGCAAAACTCCCTCACCCGCGCGTCATCCTTGCTCCCCGAAACCATTCATGCGAAGAGCCCGCAATGGAAACAGGGATGAGCCGAAGATGAGCAAGGGCGACAAGGCCAAGCGCAAGAATGGGCTCACCTATGCCGAGGCGGGCGTCGATATCGATACCGGCAACCTCATGGTCGAGAAGATCAAGCCGCTGGTTCGCGCGACCCGCCGGCCGGGGGCCGACGGCGAGATCGGCGGCTTCGGCGGCCTGTTCGACTTGAAGGCTGCCGGCTTCACCGATCCGGTGCTGGTCGCGGCCAATGACGGCGTCGGCACCAAGCTCAAGATCGCCATCGATTCCGGCAAGCACGACACGATCGGCATCGACCTCGTCGCCATGTGCGTCAACGACATCGTCGTGCAGGGCGCGGAGCCTTTGTTCTTCCTCGACTATTTCGCCACCGGCAGGCTCGACCCCGACCAGGGCGCGTCGATCGTCGGCGGCATCGCGCAAGGCTGCCGGCAGGCCGGCTGCGCGCTGATCGGCGGCGAGACCGCCGAGATGCCCGGCATGTATCACGACAAGGATTATGACCTCGCGGGCTTCGCCGTGGGCGCGGCCGAACGGGGCCAGTTGCTTCCGACCGACGACATCGTCGAGGGCGACGTGCTGCTCGGCCTGGCTTCCTCGGGCCTGCACTCCAACGGCTTTTCGCTGGTGCGCCGCATCGTGGCCGGCAGCGGCCTTGGCTGGAGCGACCCGGCGCCGTTCAACGAGGAGCTCAGCCTCGCCGAGGCGCTGCTGGAACCGACGCGCATCTATGTGAAGTCGATCCTGAAGGCGATCCGCAACACGCATGGCATCAAGGCGCTCGCCCACATCACCGGCGGCGGCTTTCCGGAAAACATCCCGCGCGTGCTGCCCAAGGATTTTTCGGCCGAGCTCGACCTCGAGGCGATCGACGTGCCGCCGGTGTTCTCCTGGCTGGCCAAGACCGGCGGCGTCGCGCCGGAAGAAATGATGCGCACCTTCAACTGCGGTATCGGCATGATCCTCGCAGTCGCCTCCGGCCAGGCGGCACAGGTGGCGGCGGTGCTGCAGGAGGCCGGCGAGACGGTGACGCCGATCGGCCGCATCGTGCCGCGCCGCGACGCCGGCGTGATCTATCGGGGCTCGATCGGCCTATGAGCAGGAAACGCACGGTCGTCCTGATCTCGGGGCGCGGCTCCAACATGACGGCGCTGATCGCGGCTGCCGGCGACCCGGCCTATCCGGCCGAGATGGTCGGCGTCATCTCCGACCGCGCGAATGCCGCCGGCCTCGGCATCGCCCAGTCGCGCGGCATCGCCACCAGGGTGATCCAGCGCGCCGACTACGCGAACAAGGACGCGCATGACGACGCGATCGATGCCGCGCTCACAGGCTTCGGCGCCGAGATCGTGGCGCTTGCCGGCTATATGCGCATCCTCGGCCGTGGCCTCGTCGAGAAATGGCAGGGCCGTATGGTCAACATCCACCCTGCCCTGCTGCCTGCGTTCAAAGGGCTCGACACGCATGCGCGTGCCATCCGCGCCGGCGTGCGCATCCATGGCTGCTCGGTGCATTTCGTGACGCCCGAGACGGATGATGGCCCGGTGATCGCCCAGGCCGCCGTGCCGGTGATGGTCGGCGACAATGAGGATACACTGGCCGCGCGGGTGCTGAAGGTGGAGCACCGGATCTACCCGCTGGCGCTGGGGCTGGTCGCAGAAGGCAAGGCGCGCATGGAAAAGGGCCACACCGTCTTTGCCCACTTCGCCGACGACGCCGACAACGCCACCTCGGTGGTGATGGCGCCGGACCCGCTGCGCGAGGAGCGCGACCTGGAACAGCTGGCGCGGATCACGCCGTAGGACCCAGCTCGGAGACCAGCCGCTCCGAACGACTGGGGCTTGAACCCTGCCGGGCCTTTCCCCCGGAGATCCCTTTGTGCGATCTCTTCAATTGCGACGAAGGGGCAGCCAAATGCAAGACAAGCGGGCAAGGGAAATTCTTTTCCAGACGTTCTGGAAGAATGGCTGGATAAGGGATGCGGATAGGCACATTTCCCCGGACGACTTCGCTTACGCAAAGCGCATGGGGTACATGTTCGACCCTATCGAATTGTCGCACGATCAGGCAGTTTCTCAATTGACCGAGGAGCGCGAACGGGCAGACCTAACGGCCCTTTCCGAAGCATTCCTGGCAAGCCTTGGTAGCCGGCATTTGGATTTAAGATCCGCTCTCGGCAGTTACGCCTTTGCCGCGAACTTTCCTCGGCACGCAATCGCCACGTCGCCTGCCACGGTCGTCCCTTCTGGAGCACGGCGATGCGAGTGGTGCGGGTTTTACGAACACCCAGCCCCTGCCAAGTTCGACTTGAACGTGCTGAATTTTGAGCGCTACAAATGGGGTGGCGTGCGCCGCGACAATCCGGTCTACGCCTGGCTCGACCTATCCCTATTTCGATTAGAGCCGCTCCAAAAACCTACAGCCACCGACAAGCAATTAATGCATCGGATACTCAAGACGGCGCGTTCGATGGAGCCCGACGCAACGGTGAGCAACCTTGAGAAAGCTCTGGCAGGCACTTTCAGCTCGTCCAAGGGTGAGAGACGCGTGCTTATTGAAATCCTTGCCGTTTGCGGTGTACTCCAGCCAAGAGGCAGAAGCGGGTATTTCGGCGAGTTCACGTTTGCCTACGAGCGGGAGCACACCGGCCAACACTTGAATGACTGGGCCTATCCGGCAATCTGGTGGCGAGGGTCGGACGGAGTAAGTGAGACCGCGCTTGCGGCGTACTTTCCTACCTTGTGAGTCGCCGGCTTTCAGGGAGCCAAAGCGTTGGAGATATTTCACTGCGCGGTTCGTACCAAAGGCGATCTCGCCGGGGTCTTCGAACATGAAGAAGCCGACGGACCGCAAAACGCCACGGCATATTTCTACCTGTGCGAGACCGCTGGGCCGGTTGTCGGCGCAATCCACATTCGATCAGGAGCCTGGTCGATCACAGACGCTGACGTTGCCGTCAAATGGGACAAGCATGAGAAGCTGGTAGGGCTCTTCGTGTTTGGCGCGCTGAACGCCGCCTTCGATGCCGAGACGGGGGCAAGATACGGTGGTAGGCATGGCGAGGATTTCAACACCGAGATTCCCTGGTCCTGAGCGATGCCGATGAGACAACTGCTTATCCTGCGCCACGCCAAGTCGAGCCGGGACGATCCCAAGCTTGAGGATTTCGACCGGCCGCTCGCCCCGCGCGGGCTGAAGACGGCGCCGCTGATGGGGCGAGAGCTTTCGCGGCGCGGCTGGCTGCCGGATCTCGCCCTGGTCTCGCCGGCGCTGCGCACCCGCGACACCTGGCGGCTGGTCGCCCAGGAATTGCCGAAGCATGTGCCGGCGGAATTCGCGGAAGAGCTCTACGAGGCGGCGCCGGCCGCCATCCTGGCGCGCGTGCGGCAGGCCAAGGCCAGCAGGCTGATCGTCATAGGCCACAATCCCGGCCTGCAGAATTTTGTGCTCAAGCTCGCCGGCGCAGGATCGGACGCCGGCGTGTTCACAAAGATCGAAGCGAAGTTCCCGACGGCTGCGCTGGCTCGGCTTACGGTGAAGGAGGATTGGGCAAACCTCGATTTCGGCGGTGCCCGGCTGACGCATTGCGTAAGGCCGAAGGATTTGGGGTAGGCGCGCGTTTATACGGACCTATCGTCACCACCAGGCAGGTCGGCGGGACAGCACCCCCCTCTGTCCTG
>LM655206.1:277467-286861 GCA_000824825.2 Mesorhizobium sp. ORS 3324 | reverse complement strand
AGGGGGGAGATTGGCAGCTTCGTCGATGACGCTGTTCCTGCAACGTCGGCGGTTGGCGAAAGCGGGCGCGCATCCGATCTCCCCCCTTGCGGGGGAGATGGCCGGCAGGCCAGAGGGGGGGGTGCGAAGGAACGCCAGCGTAGCAGAGGAGCGGCTCTACGGCAGCGAAGGCAAGCCCGCCGCCTACGAAATATCAATTGCCCCAGATGCCCTGGCCCGGGTCCGGCCAGGCCTGCGAGGATGCTGATCCGGTGGTCGTCGAGGCGTCGACATTGGCCGGCCTGGGGGCCTCGTGCTTGCGCACCGAGGCGGTGAGGCCGCGGTCGACGCCGGCGGTCGGCTGGTTCGCGTTGTCGGCGCCGTAGTGGTCGCTGCCCGCGAAGGCAGAGCCCATGGCGAGAAGCAAGGCGGCGGTGGTGAGTGCGATCCTGGTCATTTCAAAAGTTCCTGTCGTTGCGTGTGGATGGGAGTTTTCGAGGAAGGGTCGAGTGCAGTCACTTGCCCCACAGGCCGTCGTCGTTGTGCCGGGCGATGATGTCGGCGACCGTCACGCCAGAGCCGGTCACCATCGAAGCCTGGTGATGCGCCATGTCCCGCACGCGGATCGAGCTGGTCATCATGTGGTCGCCGCCGACGGTCGGCTGGTTGGAGCTGTCGGCGCCGTAGTGGTCGCTGCCGGCAGAGGCGCTGCCCATGGCAGCGACGAGCATGGCGGCCGCGACGAATGCGATCATTTGAGCGTTCCTTGTCCTGTCGTTTCATCGGCGGGTCCTTGGGAGGATGGCCCCGCTGCCGACAAGACCCGGAACGGCCCGGATTTATTCCCTGGGTATCTGATCTTCGCCCACCGCTTCGCGGGACCTCGCCCGGAAAAGATCATCTCGATCAATGGGTTGGAAAGGAGCTGCTGCGTGGCTGATTCAGATCCGACAATAGCCGGCTGCGTAAAAAGCAGTGCGGCGGGACAAGCCCGCCGCCTTGGTGTTTCAGGGACCGAACCGATCAGTGATTGCCGAACAGGTTGCCGTCCGCCCCATGGATCAGCGGCTTCTGGACATTCACGTCCGACTTCGAGATCGAAGCCGTGGCGGTCCTGTCGACGGCTAGGGCCGGCTGGTTGGCTTTGGCCGAGCCTGGTCAGGCTGGTTCAGTTCGGGACGGGGCCGGTTTAGCGGCCCCAGATCCCCTGGCCGGATTCCGGCTGGACCGAGTCCGGCGTCAGCTTGAACGCGCGATGCTCGGCACGGTGCTCGACCGGTCTGCGGATCGAAGCCGTGTAGCTGCGGTCGATGTTGTCGGCAGACTGGTCCACGGCCGACTGATTGGCCGTCGGCTGGTTGACATTGTTCGAACCGTAATGGTCGCTGCCGGCAAAGGCGCTGCCCGTGGCAACGAGAAGGGCCGCGGCTGTAAGAGCAATCTTGGTCATCTTAGGTACTCCAGATTTTCAAAAGCGTGTCCGTCAAGTGGCGTGCCGTAATGGAAATTCGCGTCGCTCGGACAACCGGGAAATGGGTCCGCTCCATTGCCATTTCCAATCACGAAAATGTTCAAATCGAACCAACCGGTTCGACCTTGAAATTGCGTGCGCAACCTGTTTGCCACATTCTTTTTGTTTAATATCAATTAGTTACTTCAATTGCCCGAGTTCGACGCCCCCCAATTAAGCGAGCCGGCGTTCACCTGAGCTACACGATCCGTCAACATAAATTGAACCGAACGGTTCGATACGATCGCACACGCGACGGATTTGACGGCGAGTGGGAGCATTCGACCCTCGTCTCACCGGCGTTGCCTTGCCGGCTGATCGATACTATCGATTGTCTTCAACTATCCGTCGGGGCCGCCGGCTGCGCTCGCGAAGGGCCGGCGCTGCCCGGATGGAGGAGGCATTCCTGAACAGCGATCAACGATGCGGCTGCTGTTAGTCGAGGACAACCGCGAACTGGCCGATTGGCTGAGCAAGACGCTGCGCCAGGCGAGCTACGTGGTCGATGTCGTCCATAACGGCGAGGATGTCGAGCATGCGCTTGCCGCCGGCGACCATGCGCTGATCATCCTCGACCTAGCCCTGCCGCGGATGGGCGGGATGGAGGTGCTGAAGCGGCTGAGGGCGCGCGGCAACCCTGTGCCGGTGATCGTGCTCACCGCCAATGCCAGCCTCGACGGCCGGGTCAAGGGCCTCAACGAAGGCGCCGACGATTATCTCGCAAAACCGTTCCAGATCGAGGAGTTGGAGGCGCGCATCCGCGTGCAGCTGCGCCGCGCCAACGACCGGACTTCGCCCGTCATCTCCTGCGGCGACCTCGTCTTCGACACCAACACCAGGCTGTTCTCGCTCGCCGGCGAGACGCTGTCGCTGACGCCGCGCGAGCATGCCGTGCTGGAGCAACTGGTGGTCAAGGCCGGACGCACGGTGAGCAAGGCAGCACTCTCGGCGGCGATCTACGATTTCGAGACCGATGCCGATCCGAGCGCCATCGAAATCTACGTGCACCGCCTGCGCAAGAAGCTGGAAGGATCGCGCGTCCAGATCGCCACCTTGCGCGGCCTCGGCTATCTGCTGCGCCATGAAGATTAGTCGCGATGCGGATTAGCAGCCTCCGCCTGCAATTGCTGGCCTGGGTAGTGCTGCCGCTGGCAGGGCTCGCCACCGTCAACCTGTGGACCAGCCACGGCAATGCGCTTGCTACCGCCGACCTGGTCACCGACCGAATGCTGGTCGGATCGGCGCGCGCGATGGCCGAGCAGGTGGCGATGGCCGACGGCGTGCTCTATGCCACCATTCCGCCGGCGGCCCTCGAGATGTTCGACACCGGCGACCGCGACCGTGTCTATTACCGGGTCGAGACCGCCGGCGGGCGGCTGCTGACCGGTTATCCCGACCTGCCGAAGGCAACTCAACGCGACAGCATCGAGGCTTCCTACCGCGATCACCGGCTCCGCCTCCTGACCCTCAGCCAGGCCGTGATCGGCGCCGGCGCGGATTCGCCGATCAAGGTCACCGTGGGCGTCACGCTTGCCGGGCATGACGCGATGGTGAAACGCCTGTGGCGCAACGCCTTCGCCCAGCAGCTGGCGCTGGTGGCGATCGCCGGCCTTTTCGTGCTGCTTGGCCTGCGCCGCGGGCTGGCGCCGCTGATCAGGCTGCGCGATGCGGTGCGTTCGCCCAGCCGCAGCGAGCTCGACCCGGTCGAGGTTCCCGGCGCGCAAAGCGAGATCAGGCCGCTCATCGATGCGCTCAATGCCTATATGGCGCGGGTGCGGGCACAGATGGCGGCGCAGCGCCGCTTCATCGCCAATGCCGCCCACCAGTTGCGCACACCGCTGGCGCTGCTGTCGACGCAGGCAAGCTATGCCCTGCGCGAAACCGCCGCCGACCGGCGCCATGAGGCGCTGGTGGCGCTGCAGGCGAGCTCCGGCCGGCTGGCGCGGCTCGCCGAACAGCTGCTCACGCTGTCGCGGGCCGAGCCCGGCAGCCGGCGGCCGCGCGCCGACCGCATCGATCTGACCGAAGCCGCCCGCCAGGTGCTGGAAGCGCATGCGCCGAGGGCAATCGAACGCAACATCGATCTTGGCCTTGAGGAAACCGGGCCAGTTCCAGTGATCGGCGACGGCACGATGCTGCGCGAGATGATCGTCAACCTCGTCGACAATGCCCTGCGCTACTCCAAAGCTGGCGGCAGCGTCACAGTGAAGCTCGTCGCCTCGCATGGCGAGGCGCAGCTCACGGTCATCGATGATGGACCCGGCATTCCGCCGGAGGAGCGGGAGCACGTCTTCGAGCGCTTCTACCGCATTGCCGGTGCGAGCGATGAAGGCAGCGGACTTGGGCTTTCGATCGTGCGCGAGGTGGTCGAGAATGCGGGCGGCAGCGTCACGCTTGGCGACGCCGCCGCCGGCGGGCTAAAGGTCGAGGTGCGGCTGCCGTTGGGTGGTGCTTAAAGGGCGCCCATCGACGAAACCGCGGTGCTGCTCACTGCGTCTCGTGCAGCGGCTGCGGCCGCCATTTCGCCAGCCGGTTCTCGACCAGCGTCATCAGGTATTCGGCGCCCAGCGCCACGACCATGACGATGACGATCGCAGCGTACATGCCGGCCGCGTCGAACGAGCCCTTGGCGATGTTGATCAAGAGGCCGATGCCGAAACGCGAGCCGACGAACTCGCCGACGATGGCGCCGATGATGGCGAAGCCGAAGCTGACATGCAGGCTGGCGAAGATCCAGCTCATCGCCGACGGCACGATCACCGAGCGCGTCAGCTGCCAGTCCGAGGCGCCGAGGATGCGGGCATTGGCGATCATCGCGCGGTCGGCCTCGCGCACCCCCTGGAAGGCATTGTGGAAGACGACGAAGAACACCATGACGAAGGCCAGCGCCACCTTGGAGGCAAGGCCAAGGCCGAGGATCATGATGAAGATCGGCGCCAGCACCACACGCGGGATCGAATTGATCAACTTGATGTAGATGGAGAAGATGTCGGCGGCCATGCGATTGCGGCCGAGCGCGACGCCGATGATGATGCCTGCCACCGAACCGGTGACGAAGCCCAGCACCGATTCTTCCATGGTGACATAGAGATGGTACCAGAGCGGACCTTCGGACGTTCCTTCCGTCATCCACTCATAAAGCCGCCCGGCGATCGTGCTCGGCATGGCGTAGAAGAAAGGGTCGATCCAGCCCATGCGGCCGGCAAATTCCCAGGAGCCGAGAAAGGCGACGAGGATGCCAAGCCGCCAGAAAAGCACGGTGCGGCGGCGATGCGCGGCTGCCCTGGCGGCGGCCGCCTCGATCTCCGCGTCCGAAGTTCCAGGCCTGAAGTTTGCCGCGGAAATGTTGATCGTGGCGTCGGTCATTTCAGCCTCCTTCATGCCGCCGCGCGGGCGTAGCTGGTCTCGACCTCTTCCTTGAGATCCGCCCAGATGGTGCGCGAATAATCGACGAAGCTCTGCTCGTAGCGGATGTCGGCGACCACGCGCGGGCGCGGCAGGTCGATCGTGTAGACGGATTTCACCGTTGCCGGCCCGGCGGTGAGCACATAGACCTTGTCGGCAAGCGCGATCGCTTCCTCCAGATCGTGGGTGACGAAGACCACCGACGCCTTCGCCTCCGACCACAGCCGCAGCAGTTCCTCATGCATGAGCACGCGCGTCTGCACGTCGAGCGCGGAGAACGGCTCGTCCATCAGCAGGATCTCGGGGCCGTTGATGAAGGTCTGGGCGAGCGCCACGCGCTTGCGCATGCCGCCGGAAAGCTGGTGCGGATAATGCTGCTCGAAACGCGCCAGGCCGACACGCGCCAGCCAGTCGCGCGCCGAAGCCTGCGCCTCGGCCTTCGGCTTGCCGCGAAACAGCGGTCCGGCCATGACGTTCTCGATCACCGTGCGCCACGGGAACAGCGCGTCGGTCTGGAAGACGAAGCCGATGCGCGGATCGATGCCCTTGACAGGTGCGCCCATGACGCGGACCTCGCCGGCGCTCGGGCTGGCGAGCCCGGTGACGAGGTTGAGCGTCGTCGACTTGCCGCAGCCGGTCGGGCCGACCACGGCGACGAACTCACCGCGCTCGACCGTCATGGTGAAATCGCGGATAGCCGTCAGCGACTTGCCGGTGGGGGAAAGGAAACGGCGGCTGACATTGATCAGCTCGATCGCCGGAGCGGTCTTTTCGACAGCCATAGTTGAGCAAACTCCAATAGCGGGCGACCGCCGCGCGGGGATCGCCGGACGTCAAGACAGGATAGGGCGCCGGCGCCGGGCTGGAACCCGCGCCGGCGAATTGTCCGCTACTTCGCGTTCTTCACGAATTCCGTGGTGTAGGTCTTCGAAAGGTCGATCTGCTTGCCCTGCAGTTCCTTCTTGAAGGCCGAAAGCACAGCCAGCACCGTTTCCGGTCCGCCGGCGGGCATCACGCCATCGGGTGTGAACATGGCCTTGCCGGCGTCGAGCGCCTTCACATAGCCTTCCTTGTCGCCGACATAGTAGTCCTTCGGCATCTTTTCGGCGATCTCGGCGCCGCTATGGGTGCTGATGAACTTCAGCGTCTTGACGAAGGCGTTGGCGAGCTTCTGGACGGTTTCCTTGTGGGCGTCGACCCATTCGGTCTGCATGTAGAGCGAGGCGGCCGGATAGGTGCCGCCAAGCGCTGCCTTGGTGCCCTCCACGGTGCGCATGTCGACGAGAACCTTTGCCTCGCCGGTCTTGAGCAACCGCGTGATCGTCGGCTCAGTCGTCATGCCGGCCTGGATCTTGTCCTGCTGCATGGCGGCGATGAAAGTGTTGCCGGCGCCGACCGGAACCGAGGTGAATTCGCCAAGTTTCAGCCCATTCTTCACCGCGAGATACTCAGTCAGGAAGTTGGTCGAAGAGCCGAGGCCGGTGACGCCGAGGCTCATGCCCTTGAAATCGGCGGGCGACTTGATCTCCGGATGTTTCGCCGAGACCAGCTCGACCTCGCCCGGCGCCTGGCTGAACTGGACGACGGATTCGACGAACTTGCCCTTGGCCTGCAGGTCGATGCTATGGTCGTAGAAGCCGACCACGCCCTGCACGGCGCCTGCCAGCATCTCGTTCTCGGCGTCGACGCCGGCCGGCTCGTTGAGCAGCTCGACGTCGAGGCCTTCATCCTTGAAATAGCCGAGCGCCTCGGCGAGCTTCGCCGGCAGATAGATCTGCTTTTCGTAGCCGCCCACCATGATCGAGATCTTTTCGGCGGCCGACGCAGTCGTTGCGCCCGCGGCAACCATGGCAAGCGTCAGCGCCGCAGAACGCAGGGCGCATTTAGAGATGAAACCGGTCACGTAACTTCCTCCACCTGGGCGGCGTGCCATCCGGGCTGCGCCGCATTTCCTCCTTGCCGGCCACTCCCCGACCGGTCGCGCGGCGAACGCCGCAAAACTGTCATGGCACGACCAAGCTTTCAGCTGGCTTTCAGTCGTTTTAGCGTCCGTTGAAATGGAATTCGACCGGATTTGCCTGTCAACGGCCGGCGAACGCCAGCACGTCGCGCATGTCATATTCGCCCGGCGGCCATCGTTGGCTCCGGCTAAAAAGACGAGTCCGAACAATGAGATCGAGGCGGATCCTGGTCAGATGATTCAATCCAGTCCGCGCAGCCACACCTTGTTGTCATGAAACGCAACGCCGCCATAAGGCGCCGGCGCGTCGGCGCCGGTCAGCACGTTGATGCCCTCGCCGCGCTCATGCGCGCTGTTCGGCCAGATGCCTTCGGCCACCACCACGCCGCGCTTCACGCCGTCAAATAACCTTGCATGCAGCACGAGGTCGCCGCGCTTGTTGCCGACCTCGACGCGGCCGCCATCCTCGATGCCGAGCGCTGCGGCGTCTTCCGGGTGCAGCAGCAGTTCCGGCCGGCCTTCCTTGGCCTTGGACACCGGCGTCTCGGAAAAGGTCGAGTTGAGGAAGTTGCGCGCCGGCGACGTCGTCAGACGGAACGGATGCTCCTCATCCGCCACCTCGATCAGGTCGACATGATCGGGAAAATCCGGCAGCCGCTCGACCGGTCCGAACAGGCCCATGCTCTTCGGTGGCCTGCCAGGTGCCGCCTGCCCTGTCCAGTTGGGGCGGAAGTGGAATTTCTTGTCGGCATGGCCGAAGCCGTTGATGAAATGCGCGTCTTCGAAATCGGGCTGCAGATCGACCCACTTCTGTTCCTTCAGGCTGTCGAAGCTGCCGAGCCCGCGCTTGCCGAGGATGATGTCGATATGCTCCTTCTCGGTCAGTCCGAAGCCCGACCGGTCGGCAACGCCAAGGCGCTTGCCAAGTTCCTCGATGACATAGTGATTGGTGCGCGGCCCTTCCGGCGGCTCGATCAGCTTGGGGCCGAGCGTGATGTGCTGGTTGCCGCCGCCCTTGTAGATGTCGTCGTGCTCCAGAAACATCGTCGCCGGCAGCACGACATCGGCGAGCTTCGCCGTATCCGTCATGAACTGCTCGTGGACGCAGGTGAACAGGTCCTGGCGCATGAAGCCTTGCCGCACCAGCCGCTGCTCGGGCGCGACATTGGCGGGATTGGTGTTCTGGATCAGCATCGCCGTCACCGGCGGGCCGCCATAGAGCGCGTCCTCGGCGCCGGTCAGCACCGGGCCAATGCGCGAGTGATCGAGATAGCGGACGTTCGGGTCGCGCATGGCGGTGCCTTCCAGCACATCCTGGTTCAGCTTGAAGATGCCGGAGTTGGAGTGGAAGGCGCCGCCGCCCTCATACTGCCAGGCGCCGGTGACGGCAGCGATGCACGAGGCGGCATGCATGTTGACCGAGCCGTTGCGCTGGCGGGCAAAACCGTAGCCGAGGCGGAAGTAGGTCTTCTTCGTCGTGCCGACGAGATGGGCGAAGGCTTCGATCTCGGCAACGCTCAAGCCCGTGATGGCGGCCGCCCATTCCGGCGTGCGTGACCTCAGATGCTCTTCCAGCCCGCGCGGATCGTCGGTGTATTTTTCGAGATAGGCGCGGTCGGCCATGCCGTCACGGAACAAGACATGCATGACCGCGCATGCGAGCGCGCCATCGGTGCCGGGTTTCAAGACCAGGCCGAGATCGGCCTGCTTCATGGTGGCGTTCTCATAGATGTCGATGACGACGATCTTGGCGCTGCGCTCTTTGCGCGCCCTGGTCGCATGGGTCATGACATTGACCTGGGTGACCACGGCATTGGTGCCCCAGATCACCACGCAATCGGACTTCGCCATCTCGCGCGGATCGGGACCGCGCAAAGCGCCCGCCCCCATCATCCAGCCGGTCCAGGCGAGATTGGTGCAGATCGAGCTGAAGAAGCCGGAGTATTTCTTGGCATGCCGCAGCCGCTCGATGCCGTCGCGCTGCACCAGCCCCATCGTGCCGGCATAGAAATAGGGCCAGACGGTCTCCGAGCCGTATCTCGCTTCGGCCGCGATGAACTTTTCCGCCACGAGGTCGAGCGCCGCTTCCCAGCTCGCTTCCTTCCAGGCGCCCTCGCCCTTGGCGCCTGAGCGCACCAGCGGCTTCAGCAGCCGGTCGGGATGGTGGACGCGGTCGGCATAGCGGGCGACCTTGGCGCAAACGACGCCCGCCGTGTAGCTGTTCGCCTTGGCGCCATGGACCCGACCGATGCGGTTTTGGTCGAGCAGCTCGACCTCGAGCGCGCAGGTGGACGGGCAATCATGCGGACAGGCCGAATGGCCGATCCTGAGCTTGGCGTGCTGGTTCATGCGGGGGTGTGTAGCGGGTTTTGCGGGAGAGGTGTAGGGCCAGATAGCTCCTCCCCTTCTCCCCTTGTTGTGGGAGAAGGTGCCGCCGAAGGCGGCGGATGAGGGGTGCTGGCCGGAGCGCGGCTTTCAAGATGTCGGCTGTCGACGCCTAGTGGCGAGCGCCTCGTTTCTTCCAACACCCCTCATCCGTC
>LM655206.1:176998-277367 GCA_000824825.2 Mesorhizobium sp. ORS 3324 | reverse complement strand
TCTCCCACAAGGGGAGAAGGATAGGCGCTACTCCGCAATTCCCTCCTCATACTCCGCCGACATGGTCAGCCACTTGTCCTCGTTCAGCGCAAGCGTCTGCGCCAACTGCGAGCGCTCCTTGGCAAGCCGCGTCGCGGTCGACGGATCCTTCTCGTAGACGGCCGGGTTGGCGAGCTCGTCCTCGATCAGGTCCATGCGCTTGCGGATGCGGTCCATCAGCGACTCGGTGGCGCGAATCTCCTTCGCCAGCGGCTCCAGCGCGGCGCGCCTCGCGGCGGCCTCGCGGCGGCGGTCAGCCTTCGAGGTCTTTTCCGCCTCGCGCTGCTCACGGCGATTGGAGGAAACGCCGGTGACCAGGGTTTTGTAATCCTCCAGGTCGCCGTCATAGGGATTGACCGCGCCGTCCTTGACCAGCCACAGCCGGTCAGCCGTCGCCTCCAAGAGATGCCGGTCGTGCGAGATCAGGATCACGGCTCCGGGAAAATCGTTCAGCGCATGGATCAGCGATTCACGGCTGTCGATGTCGAGGTGGTTGGTCGGCTCGTCGAGGATAAAGAGGTTCGGTCCCTCGAAAGCCGAAAGGCCCATCAGGAGACGCGCCTTCTCGCCGCCGGAGAGATCCTTGGCCGCGGTATTCATCTTCTCGGTCGACAGGCCGAACTGAGCGACGCGGGCGCGCACCTTGGCTTCCGGCGCGTCCGGCATGAGCCGGCGCACATGCTCATAGGCGCTTTCCTCGGGACGCAAGTCGTCGAGCTGGTGCTGCGCGAAGATCGCCACCTTCAAGCCCGGCGCGATCGTCATGGTGCCGGTTTCGGCCCTGAGGCGGCCGGCAAGCAATTTGGCGAAGGTCGACTTACCGTTGCCGTTGGCGCCGAGCAGCGCGATGCGGTCGTCGGCGTCGATGCGCAGCGTCATCTTCTTCAAGACCGGATTGCCCTCGCTGTAGCCGACATTGACGCCGTTGAGCGCCACGATCGGCGAGGCCACCGTCTTCACCGGCTCGGGGAAGGAAAACGGCCGCACCGTGTCGTTCACGACAGCCGCGATCGGCTTCAGCTTCTCCAGCGCTTTCAGCCGCGACTGCGCCTGCCTCGCCTTGGAGGCCTTGGCGCGAAAACGCTCGACGAACGATTCCATATGCTTGCGCTGCGCTTCCTGCTTGGCGCGGCTCTTTTCCTGCAGCTCACGCTGCTCGGTGAGCTGGCGCTCGAACTGGTCGTAACCGCCGCGCCAGAAGGTCAGCTTCTTCTGGTCAAGATGGACAATCGAGTTGACCGCGCGGTTGAGCAGGTCGCGGTCGTGCGAGATCAGCAAAACGGTGTGCGGATACTTTGAGACATAGTTCTCCAGCCACAGCGTGCCTTCGAGGTCGAGATAGTTGGTCGGCTCGTCGAGGAGTAGAAGATCCGGCTCTGAGAAGAGCACGGCAGCCAAAGCCACACGCATGCGCCAGCCGCCGGAGAAGGATGAGGCCGGCCGCTTCTGCGCTGCGTCGTCGAAGCCGAGGCCGGCAAGGATGGTGGCGGCGCGGGATTCGGCCGAATGGGCATCGATATCGGCAAGCCGCGTGTGGATCTCGGCGATGCGGTGCGGATCGGTGGCGGTCTTTTCCTCCTCCAGCAGCGCCGCACGCTCGACATCGGCCTTGAGCACGATCTCGATCAGCGGCTCCTCGGTGCCCGGCGCTTCCTGCGCCACCTGGCCGATGCGGGTGTTCTTCGGCAGGCTGATCGAGCCGGTCTCGGACGGGAAATCCCCGGTGATCGCCTTGAACAGCGTCGTCTTGCCGGTGCCGTTGCGGCCGACGAGACCGGCCTTGGTACCGGCCGGCAGGGTCAGCGAGGCATGGTCGAGAAGCAGGCGCCCCGCCATGCGCAGCGAGAGGTCGTTGATGATAAGCATGGCCGGGCTTTTGCACGGGACATCGCCGCTTCGCAAGAGCCAGGGGCGGGATCGGAGTGGCCGCGTGCGGCCGCGGATCATCCGGCAAAAGCCTGACAGGCTGGAACCAGTTGCCGGCCGGCGCGTTTTGAGGCCCGTGATCCGCTATTTCGCCCTCGCCTTCATCTTCTTCCAGGTCGCCACGACAGCCGCGCTGGCGACGCAGCTGGTGCTGTTTGAGGATGCGACGGCTGCAGTGCTCTCTCCCGTCGAACCCGTGAACGTGGTGCAGGCACAGCCCATCTCCCCTCGAGTTGGGGCGACGGCCGGTAGGCCAGAGAGGGGCGCTACAGAACACCTGCTGATCCAAATTGATTCCGGAAAATAGCCTCCGGCGTCGCCCATGGAATAACTGATAAGGGCAGCGCGCCCCCACTGCCCCGCCCGTCGTCCATAGCGGCTGCGCTGCAGCTGCGGAGGGTAGACCGGACATCTCCGCCACTTGGGGGAGATGTGAGCTCCCTCTGCTTTCGCCAATCACCGCCGGTCACACTGTGCTTGCCATGTCACCGATTTGACGTTGATCGTTGCTATCGGCTCAACCTATGCTGGTTCTAGCGGCGGGCTTTGCGGACATTCATGAGGTGCTCCAATGAAGCGACTGCTTCGCGCCGCCGGCCTCACCCTGCTTCTCATCACTCCCGCCGCCCATGCGGCAGCGGCGGATTGCGCGGCGGCGAAGACGCAGGCCGACCTTGCCACCTGCACCGCCAAGGACGCGGCCGCGGCCGACGCGGCGCTCAACGCGGTCTACAAGGCGCTGTCGGGACGCCTGGCGGCCGCCGACCAGCAGCGTCTTCGCGACGCCCAGCGCGCCTGGATCCCGTTCCGCGACAAGGAATGCGCTTTCCGCACCCAGCCCTATGCCGACGGCTCGGTGTATTCGAGCCTGGTCGAGACGTGCAAAGCGGAGCTGACCAAGGCGCGACTGGCGCAGATGCAGCACCAGTTGCAATGTCCGGAGGGCGACTTGTCCTGCGTGCCGCAAAGCACCGGAGGCGCCAAACCTGCGGCGGCTGCCTCGGGCACCGCGCCTGCGACGGCTGCCGCCGCCCCGGCGAACCAACACGACACGAGGCCATGCGTGCAATCGGCGGGCAAGGCGAAGTCGGACCAATATGTGTCGCAATGCGTCCAGGTATCGCCGGCGACACATCCGCCCTGCAACGGCCAGAATGCGTGCAGCATGATGATCGACGAGATCAAAAGAGGCTGCGCCATGATCGGCGACAACAATCCGCCGGCCTTCTGTTCGGCCTACAAAGATTGAGCGGCAGGCTCATCCGCCGCCAGCCCGCCTGCCGCAAGGGATGCCAACTTGAGGCAGATCAAATCGGCGAAGCAAGACAACCCGAAGTCGCAATTTGGCTTTTTATTAGCGCGACGGATGCTGATACCACCAAAAAAAGCGCGGAAAACTTTTGGCCCAGCCGTGATGCTTACCGAAAATTGACTTCAGTTTTTTTCGTGACCCTGCGAATTTAGGAATGCGCTATGAGTCGCGCGTAAGCGCCAAGAACGATCAAAAATAACAACAACAAACTTGGCTTGTTTAGGAGCTCACGATGGACGGGGCGGCAAACGATCTGCGCATGCTGAGATATGTCGCGCAGATCACGCGCAGGCTGGCGAGGATGCTTTCACGCACGCGCTATCAGATGCTTGTGTATTTTCTGGAAATGACCGCCGTCGAGGCAGACAGCCTCGCAGCCGAGCAGGATCGACGCAGGGAGGCCGGCAATCTGCCGCGCAATTGAGGGCGGCCTGAGCAGGCCTGGCTTTGAGGATCGCCAACCACCTGCCTTCCTACGATGTCCGGGAAAACCGCTGCGCGGTTTTTCCGGAATTGCCGTAGGCACGGCGCCTTTTCACCCGCCTATGATGCCGTCCAGGATTGCAAGGCATTTCAGCCGACGCGTCTCGACGACCAGCCGATCGTCATGCTCGACGATGGCGCGCTCGAAGCTGTCGAGCGCGGCAAGCGCGGTGTGCAGATCGGCGGCCGGCCTGCTCAGCGAGAACAGGACGCGCCGCGCCTTGACCCCCTCGCCCGCGTCGGCGGAAGACTGGATGGCCACCCTGCGACGCAATGCTTCGAGAGCAGCCAAGCGGTCGGCCGACGGCGTGGCGTCGTCCGCTGCAGGCAGCATGAGCGCCGCCCTCAGGCCTTGGGCTTGCGCTTGCCCTTGCCGGCGTCCGCGGCCGGCTTGCGGCCGAGCCCGGAAGACTTGGCGAGCGCCGAGCGGGTGGCCGAATAGCTCGGCGCCACCATCGGATAGTCCGCGGGCAGGCCCCATTTGGCGCGGTATTCGTCCGGCGTCAGGCCATGGTCGGTCGACAAATGCCGCTTCAGCGACTTGAACTTCTTGCCGTCCTCGAGGCAGACGATGTGATCGGGGAATACCGAGCGCTTCGGATTGACGGCCGGCGTCAGCGGCGCGCTTTCCTTGACGGCGGCGCCGCCAGCGAGCTTGCGCACCGATGCGCTGACGCTGGCGATCAGATCAGGCAGCCCGGAGGCCGGAAGCGGATTGTTGCCTACATAGGCCGAGACAATGTCGGCGGTCAGCTCGATTGCAGTCTTGTCATCGATATTGGACAATTTTTTCACCCTCTGCTGGCTCTCAAATGACCAGCTGTTTTTAAGACTTTGGTCTAGGTATCATATTGGACCTGTCCCCCAACGGACCGTCCAGAGTCAGTAAACGCACGAGACTCAATACCGGATGCATGTTTTCACTGAGGGTGGCAACCGCGCAAGTTAGGAATTCTAATACCTATAACAAACACTTTACAGCGCCGGAAATCTACGTGGGCGCGTAAATGACCCAACAGCACTTCAATTTCTGCGAGTATTTCCAGTAAAAAAACAAATTAAGGACGAGAGCGACACCGGCCAGCCGCGTTGGCACCGGAATTTCAATCATGCCCGATTCGTTGCGGCAAGTCGCTTATTTCGCGGCGCCGCGCCGCGGCTCCTCCGCTCCGCTGTCGGCCAGGATCTCCAGCACGCGCTTCCAGCGGGCGCAGCGGCCGAAATCCTTCTGCTCGATGGCCTTCTCGGCCTTCATGGCGGCATAGAGCGACGCCTCGGCGCCGAATTCCTTCACCAGCCAGTGCGCCTCCTGCCGGGCGCGGCGTTCGTCGTCGTCAAGCATCATTCCTGGCATGATTCCTGGCATGGCGTTCAAGCCTCCGAACGTTCGATGCCGACAGCAATGCAGCTGCCGATGACGAGGACCGCACCGGCAATGGCCGTCCTCGACAGGCTTTCGCCCGACAGCGCCAACAGAAGCGTGGACGCGATCGGTGTCATATAGGCGACGACCGCCAGCCTGCCACCCTGGTCGAGGCTCATGGCGCGCGACCAGAGGTAGTAGCCGAGCCCCATCGGTCCGGCGCCGAGATAGAGGCCGAGCAGAAGGTCGACACTGCTTAGGCCGAGCGCCTGGTCACGCAGGCACCAGACGAAGGTGAGGGCGACGCCGATCAGCGCCGAGGGCAGCAAAAGACGGGCGGGCGGCACCGCAACGCGGCCGACGGCGAGCGAGTAGAAGGCCATGCAGAGCGCGGAGCCGAAGGCGGCGCAATAGCCGACGAGGCTGCCTTCAAACCAGGCGTGGGCGCGTCCGCCTGAAATCACCAGCGCCACGCCGACGAAGCCGAGCGCGGCGGTGAAGCCCAGCAGCAGCGGCCGCCGCGGACGGCCGAGCACGATGACGGCGGCGGCGACCATCAGCGGCCAGGTGTACGCGACGAGATTGGCCTCGATGACCGGCATCGAGGCGAAGGCGATGTATTGCAGCACCATCGTGCCGACCAGGCCGATGAAGCCGACGGCGAAGGCGGCGTGCGAGGCC
Organism: Mesorhizobium sp. ORS 3324; assembly: GCA_000824825.2. GTDB lineage: Bacteria > Pseudomonadota > Alphaproteobacteria > Rhizobiales > Rhizobiaceae > Mesorhizobium. Next base: position 271,563 of record LM655206.1, on the reverse strand, counting down.
CTTCCCTTCTCCCCTTGTGGGAGAAGGTGTCGCCGAAGGCGACCGATGAGGGGTGCTGGCCGGAGTGCGATTTTGACGTCGTCTGTTTCTGATGCCCAGCGGGATAAGTCGCGATCCGTCCAACACCCCTCATCCGTCTCGGCGCTGCGCGCCGATCCACCTTCTCCCACAAGGGGAGTAGGGAAGAACCTGATCAGCGCAAACACAAGCGCGGCGCCGCAGAATTGCAGGAACTGCACATGCGATACCGGATGGTTGGCGAGCAGCGTCTTGCCGACCAGGGCGTTGGTTGCCCACAGCGCCACCGCGCCGAGAGCGAAGGCCAGCGCCGCTGTCGAGGCGGCGCCGGACCGGAGTTGCCCGTTTCCGGTCATGACCGGAGCCAGGCTTAGCGACGCCGGGGGCGGCTGGCCGGCTGGATCATCAGCCGCTACCACGACTCCCTGGCTCCGCCCGAGACCGGTTCCACGGCCGGCTGCGGCATGGGGTGCTCCTGCGCATGGCGGCGATAGGCTGGCAGCTGGTTCGTCCAGACATCCTCGGCCAGCTCGTTGACCCAGGCGCGGTCGTGGTCGTTGTCGGCGGCGAGATAGAACATGCGGTTGTCGTCGACATAGGGCTTGGCCACCGAACGCTGGTTGAGCACAAGCGTGACGCGCGAGCCGAGCTGGATGGGCGCCGTGCGATGGAGCACGCCCAGGAACTGGCCGAGCGTGGCGTAGTTCATCTTGTGGTCGATGCGCATGACCTTGTTGCGCGGCAGGTCGCGGCCGGATTCGAGGATGGCGCGGCCGGTCTCGGAATCGTCGCAATAGATCTCGAGATGGCCGCCGATCAGAGGATCGCTGATCGACAGCGGAATGAGCTCCGTCACCGGAACGCCATCGCAGTGCCATTCGACGGCGCCGTCCTTGGGATTCATGAAGGTGACGGTCGAGCCGACGATCGACAGCGGATAGGGCTCGAGCTTGGTGCCCATCATGTCCGACAGCCGTTCCAGGCGCAGCGTGTCGTTGAGCAGTTCCTTGATCTCCGGGATGTAGCGGTCGGCGCCGGTGATGAAGGTGAGATCGAGATGCTTGTGCACGGCATGGCTGGCCTTCAGCTTGAGCGCCGCCTCCTCGATCGCGGCGAGCAGCTCGGGGTCGTAGCCGTGCAGATACTGGGCGACGCCGAAGCTCGACACTTTCCACGCCGTATCATGGCCGATGATGGCTTCACGGCTCATCGCATAGCGCAGTTCCGGGATGGTATGGGCGTTCATTCTACTTCTCCAAGGTGGGGGCAACACTTGGTAAACAGTCGATTAAGCCGCCCGCCCCTGTAAATTTAGGAATGCTGGTGCTACTTTAAGCCCAGCTAAAGGTCGAACCCCGTGCGTCTGCTCAGTCAGGTCAACTTAAACTCGCTGAAAATCGTGGAGAGCGCCGCCAGGCACAAAAACTTCACGCGCGCCGGCGAGGAGCAGTTCATCACCGCCTCGGCCGTCAGCCAACGGGTGAAGAGCCTGGAAGACCAGCTGCGCTTCAAGATCTTCCAGCGCGGCGGCAATGCCGTGTCGCTGACGCCGGAGGGCGAGACCTATGTGGCGCGGGTGCGCGAGGCGCTGGAGCGGATCGTGGCGGCCAGCATGGAGGCGACCGGCCAGTCGCAGGCGCATGTGCTGAGAATCTGCGTTTTGCCGACCTTCGCGGCGCGCTGGCTGTTCCCGCGGCTTGCCAGCTTCCAGCGGCAATATCCCGACATCGAGATGCGGGTCTCGACCTCCTATGCCACGCATGAATTCTCGACCTCCGAGTACGATCTCGAGATCCGCTATGGCGACGGCAATTTCCCCGGCCTCAAGGCCGAGCTCCTGTTCAAGGAGGACCTGACGCCGGTCTGCAGCCGCAAGCTGTTCCACGAGGTGCTTGGCGACAAGCCACTCTCCAGGGTGACTCCGGAAGACCTCAGGCATTTCACCCTGCTCCACTCCGACACCTGCACCCAGAACTGGCAATCGTGGCTGGGCTTTGCCGGCGCAAGCTTCGTGCTCGGCGAGACCAAGAGCATCTATTTCGATTCCTGCATGATGTCCTACGAAGCGGCCAATGCCGGCATGGGCTTTGCCGTCGCCAACCGCGCCTATATGGCGAGTGACATCCGCGCCGAGCGGCTGGTGGCGCCCTTCGCGGTCCATCATCCCAACACCGCCGGCTGGTATTTCGTCAGCCCCATCAAGGCGCTCGGCGCGCGCAAGGTGGAACTGTTCAAGCAGTGGATCATGGCCGAGGCGGCGCTGACGCAGCGCCAGCTCGACATCGAGATCGCCGGCCTGCCGCTGGCGCGAGCGGCGATGGCGTGAGGTGCCTCGCGGGGGGCCACAACCCCTTTCGGGATTCCGGATCGATCCTCGACAAATCTGGTTTAGGCAATTGGCAGGCTAACAATGGCCGGCTGGCGCGATCGCACCATGACGCGGCGCAGAGACTCAGCTATCTTTGACCGTGCGGCGGGCCTGATTTCCCGCTTGGCCGGCGCTTACCAGCTTCCTCCCAAGCAGCGCCGGCCTTCTTCTGTGGCGCGCGGTCTGCAATCAGCACCATCCGCCCGGATTTCCCAGCCGACGCCGCTTGCCCGCACGATCATTGCTTCGGCGGCGTGCCGGGCTGGCCGCCGCCGGTGGTCGACTTCGGCACCGGGTTCTTGTCGACCTGCGGGTTCTGGTCGGCAGGCGCCTTGGTGGGTTGAATGCTGTTGTCGCAGGCGGCGAGCGCGAGCACTGCCGCAAGGGCCAGCAGCATAGGAAGCTTCTTCATGACGACCTCCTCTCGTTCGCCCCTTCGTGAAGGCAAACGATACGGTGACGGTTTGGTTGCGCGGGACGGTGGGAACCAACCGCCGTGTGCCCGGTTGAACTTCCAACTGATCGAAGGATTAGGAGGTGGCTATGATCCGCCTGCTGCTTGTCGGCCTTTTCGCTTACACCGCTTACCGCGTCACGATGAGGATCATCGATGAGGTGTCGGGGGATGTGGCGCCGGCGGATGAACGGCGGAAGCTGCGGCGCCAGTCGGCGGCGATGGGGGTCGAGCCGAAAAGGTAGCGGGCTCTTTCCTCGCCCCCACGAAGTGAGGGAGAGGTGGCTCGGGCGAAGCCCGAGACGGAGCGGGGGAATGCACGCTTCGAAACTTGCCTCGGTGGACCCCAATTTCCAGGCGCTGGCGCAAGCCCCCCTCCGGCCGCTGCGCGGCCACCTCTCCCCCACTCACGCGGGGGCGAGGAAATCTTGCGAACAAAGCAGAAACGATGCTTGATGGGCGATGAACATCGCTGCCCGTGATTCGTCCTTCGAAGCTCCCGCCTATCTTGCCCGGCTGAACGACGAGCAGCGGCTGGCGGTGGTGCATGGCGACGGCAAGGTCGCGGCGCCGCTTCTCGTGATCGCCGGGGCCGGATCCGGCAAGACCAACACGCTGGCGCATCGCGTGGCGCACCTCATCGTCAAGGGCGCCGATCCGCGCCGCATCCTTCTGATGACGTTCTCGCGCCGGGCGGCCGCCGAAATGGCCAAGCGCGTCGAGCGCATCGCCGGCGAGGTGCTGGGACGCGATGCGGCAATCATCGCCGACGCGCTCGCCTGGGCCGGCACTTTTCATGGCATCGGCGCCAGACTGCTCCGCGACTATGCCGAGCAGATCGGCCTCGATCCCGCCTTCACCATCCACGACCGCGAGGATTCCGCCGACCTGATGAACCTTGCCCGGCACGAGCTCGGTTTCTCGAAGACCGAAAGCCGGTTCCCGACCAAAGGCACGTGTCTCGCGATCTATTCGCGGGCGGTGAACGCGCAGGCGCCGCTCGGCGAAGTGCTGGGCTCGGCCTTTCCCTGGTGCGCGGGGTGGGCAGAACAACTGAAGGAGTTGTTCGCCCGTTATGTCGAAGCCAAGCAGGCGCAGAACGTGCTCGATTACGACGACCTCCTCCTCTACTGGGCGCAGATGGCGGCAGAGGCGGAGATCGCTGCCCACCTCGGCTCCCGCTTCGACCATGTGCTGGTTGACGAATACCAGGACACCAACCGGCTGCAGGCCTCTATCCTTTTGGCGCTGAAGCCGGACGGCGCGGGCTTGACCGTGGTCGGCGACGACGCGCAGTCGATCTATTCCTTCCGTGCTGCTGAAGTTCGCAACATCCTCGACTTTCCAAAACAGTTCGCAAAGCCGGCCGAGATCGTCATGCTGGAGCGCAACTACCGCTCGACCGAGACGATCCTTGCCGCCGCCAACAAGGTGATCGGCGAAGCGAGCGAGCGCTTCACCAAGAACCTCTGGACCGAGCGCCGATCATCGCACAAGCCGCAGTTGGTGAGCGTGCGCGACGAGGCCGAGCAGGCCAACTATGTCTGTGAGGCGATCCTTGCCGAGCGCGAGGCCGGCACGGCACTGAAGGCGCAGGCGGTGCTCTTCCGCGCCTCGCATCACAGCGGGCCGCTGGAGGTGGAGCTCACGCGCCGCAACATCCCGTTCGTGAAATTCGGCGGGCTGAAATTCCTTGACGCCGCGCACGTGAAGGACATGCTGGCGATGCTGCGCTTTGCCGAGAACCCGCGCGACCGCGTCGCCGGCTTCCGCGTGCTGCAGCTCATGCCGGGCATCGGCCCTTCCGCCGCCTCGCAGATCGTCGAGGCGATGGCGACCTCCCTGGACGAGACGCTGGGCCTTGCGCGCTTCCGACCGCCGCAGCGCGCGGCGCAGGATTGGCCTGTCTTCCTCGACATCTACAGCGGGCTGCGCGCGGGGCCGAAATGGCCGGCCGACCTGGAGCGGGTCAGGCTGTGGTACGAGCCGCATCTGGAGCGCATCCATGAGGACGCGATCACGCGCCGGGCGGACCTGCTGCAGCTCGAGCAGATCGCGTCCGGCTATCCCTCGCGCGAACGCTTCCTGACCGAGCTGACGCTCGATCCGCCCGACGCCACCAGCGACCAGGCCGGCCCGCCGCATCGCGACGAGGATTACCTCATCCTGTCCACCATCCATTCCGCCAAGGGCCAGGAATGGAAGAACGTCTTCGTGCTCAACACCGTCGACGGCTGCATCCCCGCCGATCTCGGCGTCGGCAGCAAGGAGGACATCGAGGAGGAGCGCCGGCTGCTCTATGTGGCGATGACGCGGGCCAAGGACAGCCTGCATCTGGTGGTGCCGCAGCGCTTTTATCCGCACAACCAGCCGGCGCGCGGCGACCGCCACGTCTATGCCTCACGCACCCGTTTCATCCCGGCCTCGATGCTTTCGGCCTTCGAGCAGACGTCCTGGGCAAGTGCCGCGACCAAGGACGACCCGCGCCAAAAGCCCGGTGTCAAGGTCGACCTCGGCGCGCGCATGCGCGGCATGTGGAAATAGCCGCCGTCCGAAAGCATCGCAGACTCCGCGCCAGTTCGCTCAAGGCGACGTGCGACCGGCCTGCGGCCTTCGCCATGGAACTTTTCACCCAACAACGGGTTTTCGTTAGTAAAATCTAGTGCAAGGAGGCCGTGATGAAGAATCTCATTCTCGCCGCCATGCTCGGCGTGGCTACCCTGGCGCCGGTAACGGTTCCGGCACAGGCGACAAGCCTGACCATCACAACCGATGACGGCATGGGCAGATACAATGACGGCTACTACTGGCGCCGTCACCACATGCGCGACTACGAGTGGCGCTACAGGGGCCGGTACGAGATGCGCGACGGATACCGCTACGGCCACAGTCGCGACTGCATGGTCAGGGTGCATAGGCGCTGGCATCACCATCACTGGGTCGTGAACAGGGTCTGGAGCTGCGGCCTCCACAGAGGCTGGTACCGGTGAGGCCGGGCCAGCTGTCACCGAGGCGTGATGCGGGCCCCGACCTCGTGAGGGCAGGTGAAAAATGCGCTTGATTCCGGCGGCGATGAGTTGGCGGCAACGGCTCGGCGAACTGGCCGGCCAGTGGTTCGTCAACCTCGTCGCAATGATATTTGCAGGGATCGCGATCCTTCTGCTGGTGCTGTCGGCGTATTATCACGTTCCGCAACCTCCAGCAGAAGTGACGATCACTGCCGACCGGCCCGTATCGAACGCCCCATTGCCACCCCCATAACAGGCAGGCGCGAAAAGATCCGCGAGCATGGAACCAGGGGCCCCAAGGCGCGTTGAGCGGCGTCCTACCCCAAGACCGAGGGTGGCAAACCTCGCCACCCTCCGCTCCAATTCGAGAGGTCCAGATGCACGACAGGATGTTCTTCACCCCGGTCGCGGTCAGTGTCGGCGCCGGCCACAAGCGCATGATTGCCTCGCTGTCGGGCATGCATGAGTTCCTGACCGAATTCCCGCCGTCGCGCCGGCGGCTGAGCTACGGCGCCGCGGCAAAGGCGTGCGAGGCAGCGCGGGCCGGCGAAATCTCCGCCGACGCGGCGCGCGACGCGCTGGTTACCTTCGCGGTGGCGGCCGGGATTCTCTGGCCGTCGGACCAGCCGATCGTCTCGGTGAAGCCGGTGGCGCGCGGCCAGGGCGGCTTCGCGGCCTGAGGCGGCCCACGGAAAATCGAGCTTTCCCGCTGTTCAATCCGGCTTGGCGGCGGCCGGCGCGGCTTCGACGGTCGACGAACCCGGTCCGGCATCCGCATCTGAAACAAACGGATAGACAAGCTGCCGGTGATAAAGCTGCGGCACCGGCACGTCGACGCCGTATTTTTCCGGCATCCGGTCCGGCATGTACAAGGTGCCGCCGAGCAGGTCGAGCAACGGCAGCTGGCCGGCGAAATTCTTGTCGAAGGCCTGGCGTTCGTTGGCGTGGTGCCAGTGGTGGAACTGCGGCGAGGCGAGCAGCCATTTCAGCGGCCCGAACCTGATGCGCGTGTTGGAGTGGATGAACACCGACTGCCATTGGTAGATCAGCACATAGATGAAGATCGCCTCGCCGGAAAAACCCAGCGCGAAGACCGGCAGGAGCGAGGCCGACTTGGTCAGGATCTGGTCCACCGGGTGCACGCGATGGGCGGCGAGCCAGTCCATCTCCTCGATCGAATGGTGGATGGCGTGGAAGCGCCAGAGGAACGGCACGGCGTGGAAGGCGCGGTGCGCGAGATAGAAGCCGATGTCGGCGAGCACCAGCACCTCGATCGCCTGCAGCCAGACAGGCTGCGACCTGACGGCGGCGGTCAGGGCCTGAGGAATGAGACGCTCGACCAAAAGCATTGCCGCGCCGACGACGAGAAGCAGGCCGAATTTGATGACGATGCCGTTGAAGAGAAGGTAGAAAACGTCATTCAGCCAGTGCCGGCGCGTCAACGACTGTTCCGCGTGCAGCGGCAGGAGCTGCTCGAGCGGAATGAAGATGAGGGCGATGATCAGCATCGCCTTGAAGTCGACGAGATCGAACACTTTCTCTCGCGGGCCGGCCGAAATTAGCCTCGCAGACTAGCGGTCAAACCATGAACGGATTGTTGATGCGCCCTTGGCCCTATGTCGACATCGAGCGCCGGCTTACCCGCCAGCATCGACCGTTGCTCGACAGCAGCCGCCGCTGAGAGCGGTTCAGCCAAGTCCCTGCCGCGAAGCGCCCTTCAATGGACCGTGCCGACGGCGTCGCCCGAAAGAGCGCTGCGCGGGCTTTCGAAGCTCACCTGGTCGCGTCCGTTCGACTTCGCCTTGTAGAGATGCCTGTCGGCCACCTGGAACATGTCCTGATAGGTGGTGGGCCCGCTGAAGGCGATGCCGCCGATGCTGACCGAGAGCGGCCATGGCTGCCCGCCGGGCGCGAACTCCGCCTCGCGGATGCGCAGCCTGATCGATTCCGCGACCAGGAAGGAACGGGTTGCGTCGGCGCCCGGAAGGAAGACCGCGAATTCCTCGCCGCCGATGCGGCCGACAATGTCGGCGCCGTGCAGCTGGCCCCGGATCGTGCTCGCGATCAGCCTCAGCGCCTGGTCGCCGCAATCGTGGCCGAGACGGTCGTTGATCGATTTGAAATGGTCGGCGTCGACGATCAGCAGCGCACCGGTATCGGCGACGACATGGCTGCGCGCCTTGTCGAGATAGGCTTCGACCAGCATCGAGAAGGCGCCGCGGTTGAAGACGGCCGTCAGGCTGTCGGTCGCGGCGACGATGCCGAGCTCCTTCTGGGCGATCGCCAACTGGCGCATCTTCCACATCAGGAAGAACAGGAAGGAGCCGCCAAGCACGAGCGGCAGGAACAGGTCGGTGAGCTTGGCCCACAGCAGCGCGTCAGGCGACAGCGAGGGAAAGTTGAAGGAATCGACAAAGAAGGCCGCGGCAATGAAGAAGGCCGTGCCGGCGACGGTGACGGCCGCGACCCTGCCCCAACCCGTGGGGGACAAATCGATGCGCATTTCATTGCTCCCGCTGCAACTGGCCCATTGTGGGGCGAGAGCGCAAACGAAGTCCTAATACATTAGCTTCAATGCAAGCTTGGTTAACAGCGATTAGGCGCCCGTTGGCGCGAAGGTAACCAGGAAGCCCGCCGCCGCGGCGACGAGCTTCTTTTCCGAACCCGCAGTTGGGAGATCATGCCAGAGTTCTTCCGCCTGATCGGATCGCTCCAGCAGTTTGTTTCACGCAATTCCGGACGGGAAAGCCGAGCGCCTTTCCCAAACTGCTTCAGGGGGCGGTCATGTCGTCCGAGCCGCCCAAGATGCCGCCGCTTGTCGCACCAAACGACGCGCCGGTGCCTGTGGTTGTGCCGGTGGTGCCGCCGATCGAGGTGCCCGTGCCGGTGCTGAGGCCGCCGGAGCCGCCCACGGTGCCAGCGCCGCTCACGGTGCCAGCGCCGTTCACGGTGCCGGCGCCACTGACGCCACCCGTTGCACCGAACGAGGTGCCGGCGGTCGCGCCTGCGGTGCCGCCGATCGAGGTGCCCGCCCCAGCGTTCAAGCCGCCCGTGCTGCCCACGCCGACGCCGCCGATATTGCTGCCGAAGCCAGTGCCGAGACCGGTTGAACCGCCGACCGAGCTCCCCGCCCCGATAGTCAGGCCGCCCGGGCTGCCGGCGCCGCTATTGTCGATGCCAAAGCCGATGTCGAGACCGGCGGCGTTCGCCGGCACGGCGAGAATGGCGATGCCTGCGACCAAAGCGCCGGCGATTTTCTCTGCGATACCATTCATGACATTCTCCTTCGTTGCCACATTTTTCCGCACCGCATCGCCGGAGCGCGATGTCCGTGCGCATGCCTGTGCGGGAGGGAACGAGGGGGATACGAACGGAGTCCGTCAGGGTTCCATTTTTTTCAGGAAAAATTCGTTGTTTCAAAACGATATACGAGTTTTCCTTAATGTTTGAGCTTGATCGACAATCGGCGACCGGAAAACCGTGCACGGATGCCGCGTCTCAGGCGTAGGCGCGGCCTTCCTCGGAACGCTGGAACAGCATCAGGTCGAGCGGCACAGAAGGCCGGCCGAGCACGGTGAGGCACATATGCGCCTGGCCGCGGTGGTGGGTCTGGTGGTTGAAAAGATGGCTGAGCGCAGGCGCCAGCCGCTGCGAAACGGTGCGCATGTCGGTCGTCATATAGGAAAAACGTCCGGCGAAAGCCTTGTCGGTCATGCCGCCCACCCAGTCGACGATCCTCCTGTCCTCAGCCTCGCGCGCCAAACGCAAGCCTGGGAAGGCGCGATAGAGGATCGTCGCAAGGTTCGACGGCGCATCACCCTCGCCGGTAAAGCGCTTCATCCAGATGCGGTCGGTGACGAGCAGATGATTGAGCGTGCCGAGCGTCGAGCCGAAGAAGGCCCCGAGGTCGCGGCCGAGTTCCTCTTCGTCGAGGTCGGCGGCGGCATCATAGATGCGCGTGTTGGCCCATTGATTGTAGGCCGCAAACATCATGAAATGCTGTTTCATTCTTCCATCCGGCTCACTACGAATCCCGGCTCTTCGTAAACCTCAGGGACCGACCCGCCAATGACCATTCTGTTCTATGATCTCGTCGGCCACGACACCCAGCGCCCGTTCAGCCCGCATTGCTGGAAGACGAAGATGGCGCTTGCCCATAAGGGGCTCGCCGCCACCAAGGTGCCGACGCGCTTTCTCGAAGTGCCGAAGGTCGAAGGGGGTGTGTCGAAGACCGTGCCGGTGATCCGCGACGGCGAGCGCGTGGTGGTCGATTCCTTCGCCATCGCGCTCTATCTCGACGAGGCCTATCCGGAGCGGCCGACGCTGTTTGGCGGCGAAGGCGGCAAGGCGATGGCGCGCTTCATCGAGCGCTGGTCGCAACTCACCATCCACCCTTATGTCGCCACGGTAGCGCTCACCGACCTGCATGGGATGCAGGACGAGACGAACGGCCGCTATTTCCGCGAGGACCGCGAGAGGCGCTACGGCAAGCGGCTGGAAGAGGTGGTGGCCGGCCGCGACGCGGGGCTCGCCGGCTTCCGCGCCTCGCTGGAGCCGCTGCGCTCGATGCTCACCTACCAGCCCTTCATCGGCGGAGCCACGCCGCTGTTTTGCGACTACATCGTCTTCGGCGCGCTGCAGTGGGCGCGCATCGCCTCGCCCTACCGGCTGCTCGCCGACGGCGACAGCGTGACCCAATGGTTCGAGCGCTGCCTCGACCTGCATGATGGGATCGGCCGGCAGGTCGCGGCGGCGGCGTGACGGAAGTCTTTGCTTTGATGCATGTCGTTCTCCCAAAACCGCTACGCACTTTTGGGCGACATGCATTGCGGGGCCGCGAGCGGCAGGATCGCCATGCTGCGCTATGAGATGCAGGCCGAGATCTGGGTCTATCCCGGCAAGGGCGGCTGGCATTTCGTGACACTGCCGGTCGAGTTCGCAGCGCGGATCAGGGCGGCGATGGCCGGGCTGGCACGGCCGTGGGGCTCGCTCGGCGTGACGGCCGTCATCGGCCAAACGAGATGGAGCACGTCGCTCTTCCCCGACAAGGCGTCGGGCAGCCTGCTGTTGCCGGTCAAGACTTCGGTGCGGCAGCGCGAAGGCCTCAAGGCCGGCGACACGCCGGCGCTGACCATCGAGGTCGAGCTTTAGCGTCTACTTCGGCGCGTCGCCATCCGGCGCGCCCCCAGCCGGCGCGCCCTTGTTCGGCGCGCCCTTCTCGACCAGCCTGACGCAGATCGGATCGCCTTTTTCGATGCGCGCGCACTGCCATTCCGGGCCGAAGCCGAAATTCTGCTGTCCGGTTTGTGGAAAGAACAGCAGGACGAAGATGATCGCGGCAAGAACCACGGCCATGAGGAGAATGCCGGCGATGTCGCCGCGTCTGAGGTAAGGCCAGTTCATCGCCTCCGGCTCCGCTGCCTCGACGCTCCGGAGTTGCACGCGAAGCGAGTTCGCAGCCGTCTAATTATCCCGCAAAGAGCCGGCCCTGACCAGAAGCCGCCGCCCCTTGGCAAGCCGCCGGGCGGCTTGTATAGAGCCCGCCACTCCAATTTCCATTCCCAGAACAAGGACGACCCAATGGCGATCGAACGCACCTTCTCCATGATCAAGCCGGATGCCACCAAGCGCAATCTGACCGGCGCCATCACCAAGATGCTGGAGGACGCCGGCCTGCGCGTCATCGCATCGCGCCGCGTGTGGATGAGCCGCCGCGAGGCCGAAGGCTTCTACGCCGTGCACAAGGAGCGTCCGTTCTTCGGTGAGTTGGTCGAGTTCATGTCGTCGGGTCCGACCGTCGTGCAGGTGCTGGAAGGCGAGAACGCCATTGCCAAGAACCGCGAAGTGATGGGCGCCACCAACCCGGCCAATGCCGCCGAGGGCACCATCCGCAAGGTGCATGCGCTGTCGATTGGCGAGAATTCGGTGCACGGCTCGGACGCGCCGGAGACCGCCGCGCAGGAAATCCGCTACTGGTTCTCGGACACCGAGATCGTCGGCTGAGAAGCTTCGGTTTTGCAATGGAGGCGGCTCTCGGGCCGCCTTTTTTGTTGCAGCGGGGTGGGCGGGAAGGCCGACTGCCCTAGATCGATTTCACCGGCGACAAGTGACACAGGGCGTCGCCGGCCGTGAGCGACCATCGCTTCCGCCCGAAAATAGGGAGGGAAGCATGATTAACCCCCATGTTTCCAACAGCGGCGTTGCATATCCGGACGATCTCGTCCTGCTGAAGCGTATCTATGACCAGGTTTGCGAGGAGCGGGGCATCGTCCGCGGCAGCCCCGAGGCCTCCGAGCTGGCTATCGAAGCCATGAAGCTTTTTTCCGCGGGCATTTTCGACGAAGACACGATCAGCCGCCGTCTTCGCCGCGGCTGACGGAGCGGTCGGGCCGGGTTCAATCCCCGTCGCCGTAGCGGATAACCTCACCTTTTCCCTGGTGATCAGGCAGCTATTGGTCAGCGCCTTGATCTCAGGGATGAACGCATCGATCTTCTCCGGCGCGTCGACGATCTCGATGACGATGGGCAGATCCTGCGACAGCCTCAGGATCTTGGCGGTGTGGAGCACGCTCGATCGGCCGAAGCCGAGCGGCCCCCTGAGCACGGTCGCGCCCGCCATGCCGGCCTTGCGCGCCTTGATGACGATCGCCTCGTGCAGCGGCGTGCCGTCGGCCGCCCTGTCGTCCTCGCCGAAGAAGATCCTGAGCAGCACGCATTGGCTGGGAAGTTCCATGTTGTTCTTCTCCCTGGTCACCTGGTGACCGGCAAGCGGTTGAACCTGGCCGCCATAAGATAGCCAAGCCAGGCGGAAGCGAGCGACAGCACCACGGCACCGACAAGATAGATCGCGGCGAGCCTCAGGTCGCCCTCGAAAAGCAGGATATATGTGTCGAGGCTCATGGCGGAGAAAGTGGTGAGGCCGCCGCAAAAGCCGCCGGTGACGAACTGGCGGCCGGTCGGGCCGACCATCAGCCGGCCGTCCGGCCGGGTCAGCGTGGCGAAGAACATGATGATCCAGGAGCCGACGATATTGACGAAAGTGGTGGCGTAAAGCGCGCTCGAGCCGAGCAGCGAGACGATAACAAAGTCTGCCAGGAAACGCGTCAGCGAACCGATCGCCGCGCCGCAACCGACCGCGAGATAGAGCCGCAATGCAGCCTGCCTGTCGTTTCCGGACATGACGCCCTACCCCGCCATCCAGACGACGGCCCGGAAGCCGAGCGCAACCGACAGCACGCAGAGCGCCGATGAGGCGACGACGTTGAAGACGGCGAGACGCTGCTCGCCCTCGAGCGCCAGGTTCAGCGTCTGCAGGCAGAAGGAGGAGACGGTGGTGTAGCCGCCGAACAGGCCGACCACGATCAGATCACGCACCGGCTCGGCGGAAAAGACACCCCCGATCGCCTGCGCCGCGCCGGCGAAGGCGCCGATGGCCAGCGCGCCGGAGACGTTGACCAGCAGCGTGCCCCAGGGAAAGGTCTCGCCGACGCTGCGGCCGACCAGACCCGAGAGGAAGAAGCGGCAAATACCGCCTAGGAAACCGCCGATCAGGACCAGGGCGCAAGCCGCAAGGGTCATCGCTTCAAATGCCTTCTCCAAGGGCGAGTTCCAAACGGGAATCGCCTTACCAAAAAGAGGCATGATGCGAGCAGAAAAACAAATCCCGCCGCGCGAGAACACGCCTGGCAGGAGTCATCAGCCCTGTACTCGGAAGAGGTGGGCGGTTTCGGGGGAACCCCATCCCCATTTTTTGCACCGGCAAACTAGGTGCTTCCGAATATCCGGTCAATCGGCTGAAGGGAATTGGCGGACGGATCGAACCGCGATGCCGTGAATTCGCAACGGAGTTGCCAATGACGCGCTTCGCCACGCGCTCACGAGAAGGTTCGCAGTTTGATTCCAGCCGTCGCTTCATCGTCTTGTTTGCTTGTGATTTTTCGCATCCGTAAGCTCGTGCTAATATGGAAATTGTGGTGGCCCGTGCATCATCACGAAGGTCGGTTCGAATGGCTGCCAATCGGGGAATCGCGCCCGCGATCGAGGATTGCTACGACGCCGCCTTCGATTTCGGGCGGTGGCCGCGAGCGCTGCAAAATTTGGCCGATTCCCTCGGCGTGACGAGTTGCGCGATCCGCACACACGACAGCACGCATCCATTCCGCAGCGATCAACGCCAGCGAACCAGGCCGACGCCGGACTCGCTGGAACACGCCGAATTCACGGAGCTCTGGGTCGAGAACGCCCGGGATGCGCCCGACCCGCATCCGGAAAGGGAGCCGCGACTGCCGAAACCGGTGCCCTGCTTCACCGTGGAAGACGAAATTTCCACGCCGGAGGAAAGAAGGCTCCTGCCCTACTATCAGGAGATAGCCCGTCCGGGGCATCGCGAGTTGTGGGCCGCCGTTGTTTTCCCGGTCAAGCGACGCAAATGGGTCCTGTCGATGTACCGCGACGCCAAAAGCGTGGGGCCTTTTGACATGTCCGAGGCCGACCATTTCCTGCGCGTGGCGCCGGACCTGGCCCGCGTCATCAGCCTGGCGGAGAAGATCTGGGAGGTTTCGCTCGACCCGGCACTGGCCGTGCTTGACCAGTTCAATTGCGCGGCCGCGCTGCTCGACAGCCGCGGCTGCCTGAGACGTTGCAACAAGCGCGCGGATGCTTTGTTCGATGCCGGCCTGGCGGCGCGCAATGGCCACATCCACGCCGCCGATCGCGAGAGCGATTCACGTCTTCAAAGGATGATCAAGGCTGCCGTTGCATGTGCGCGGGATGGGACGTTTCTGGCGGGGCCGGAAGACGTTGTCCGCGACGGATCGTTCTGGCTGCTGGCCGAAATCGTGCCGATGACATCCTTCGTGCGCGACCTGTTCAACGGCGGAGACTTCCTGCTTTGCTTCACCGATCTGGTCAGCGAAAAGGTGCCGTCGGAACGGTTGCTTGGCCAGGTTTTCCGGCTGACGGCGGCCGAGGCGCGGTTGGCTTCCTGCCTCACTACAGGCGGCGGGATCGAGGCGGCGAGCGCGCGGCTGGCGATCGGCCGCGAAACCGCGCGGACCCAGCTCAAGGCAATCCTTGCCAAAACCGGGACGCATCGCCAAGCCGAGCTCACGGCGCTGCTGTCGCGCTTCAAAGCGTCCCCACGCAACTGATTGGCTTCACCCGTTCGGGTGAAGTGCGCAGCCACCTGCCAGCACACACTTCTCCATCGAAACCGTGTTGCGGATGGCAGCGATGTGTGGCTGGAAAAACGGACTCGCCCGATTCAAGAGATCGCGGCCGGCAGCATCATTACGTTTCCTGGTGCTGGCGTTCCTCGCCAGCAGCCCCTGCTCTCCGACAGCAGCCGGCAGCATCCGAAAGCCCGGCGTCGACCTCGAACTGGTTCTCGCCGTCGACGTCTCTTCCTCGATGACTCTCCGCGAGCAGCGGGCTCAACGCGACGGCTATGTCAGCGCATTCCGCCACCCCGGCCTTGGACGGGCCATAGCATCAGGCGCACGCGGCGCGATTGCTGTTTCCTACCTGGAATGGGCGGGACCGAAATATCAACGCGTCGTCCTGCCGTGGACGATTGTCGGCAGTGCCGAGGATGCAAAGCGCTTCGCTGATGCCCTCTCCGCGAAGCCGATCGTTGCGGAGGCGGGTACCTCCGTTTCCGGTGGTCTTCTGGCGGCCGCTGGCCTGTTGGCAAACAGCCTGGCGACGGGCGAGCGCAGGGTAATCGACATATCAGGCGACGGCCCGAACAATGCCGGCCTGCCGGTCGGGCCCATACGGGAGATGCTGACGGGCCTGGGGGTCACCATCAACGGCCTGCCGGTGTCTCTGCCGCATGATGGCTCCAACGGCTTTCAATCCTTTGCCCCGCAGTATCTCTCCCGGTACTACGAGCATTGTATCATCGGTGGGCCAGACGCATTCGTGATCGGACTTGACGATCTCGCCATGTTCGAAGTGGCGATCCGCCGAAAGCTGCTTCTCGAAATCGCTGGTCAGCCGGCACGACGCTTGCCCGCTTCCTATGCAAAGCCGGGCATCCCGGCATTCGACTGTTCGATGCCGGGAACTGTCCCGCGCTAGCTGGTTCGTGGCGGACTGTGCCACATCGAAGAAACCCGCCGCCCCTCGCGGCGGGCAGGCATTACTTCGCTTGGCGCTCTTTCACATTCGCATGATTGTTTGCCGCATCCGTGTCGGTCGCCGGCGTCTTGGTCTCCTCGCCGGTGAACGGACTGCCCTGCCCAGGCGCCAGATCGCCGCTGTGGCCGGCCTTGTTGGTCTGGTAGGGCTGGCTGTCAAGACTGAGGCCATGCTGTGTGGCATTGAACAGGTGATCGTCCGCCTTCGCAATGCCGGCAAAGGCAATCAGCGATGCACCTGCGGCAGCAAGGATCAGCGCGTGCTTTTTCATGTCTGGTTTCCTTAGAGTGGCCAGATCGATCCGCGCATTCGGTCTGGCGGTTTCAACCAAGGGACGCTTCCGGAAAACATCCCTTTCGCCTGCCCGCCATCTCGGAAGGGAACGCTTTGTATGCCTGGATTATTCCCAACAATCGCGGCCGGAAGAAGTTCCGGTATTCCGCCGCTGTCGCGCTGCGAAGCCTTAGGACGCCGCCATCTTCAGCACGACGGTCTTAAGTTTGTCGTCCAGCGGATCGACCTCGTGGCGGGTGTCGGTAGTGAACAAAAGCCGGCCGTCGACGGTGATACGAGCTTGCAGCGCATAGGTCCTGCCGGGCAGAATCGCCTTGGAGTCGAAGCCGATCTCGAACCTGATCGGGACCTGGCCGGCCGGCACGAACCTGCGCGCAACGATCACGGTCGCCGGCGCATCGGCCAGCGAAACGTCGGCGAGCTCGACCGAGAGCACGGCATTGGGCGGTAGCGCGATGCGCTCGCGATAGGTCACCTCGCCGGTCAGGGTCTTTTCGGCGGCGCCCGAGAGCTCCGGGACAGCAAGCACGCCGACCGCAAACGGCACCAGCCCGAAGATGAAGAATTCCGCGATCCTGTCCAGCATGAGATTGCTCCGCCAAGCAAATCAAACCGATTTGCAGGGTCTGGAAGGATTGCGGTCGTTCAATGGCGCCGGAGCGGAAACTCCCGTCGGGCTTGGTCCCCTCACCTCGCAGCGGCGGCTGGATGAGGGGGTATCCCCAACGCAATGCCGTCCTGGCTTATTTGTCCGGCGTGTTCCAGCGATCCGCTGCCTCGTCGTCGGCTTCCTTGGCCTCGACCCAGCCGCCTTCGGAGCCGTCGGCATGATGCTCCTTCTTCCAGAAGGGCGCGCGCGACTTCAGGTAGTCCATCAGGAAATTCGCCGCCTCGAAGGCTGCCTGCCGGTGCGCGGAGGCCGCCACCACCAGCACGATGTTTTCGCCCGGCGCTATCTTGCCGTGGCGATGGATGATGGTAAGCCCCTGCAGCGGCCAGCGCCCATTCGCCTCGGCGGCGATGCGGCCGATCTCGGCCTCGGCCATGCCGGGATAGTGCTCCAGCTCGAGGGCCGCCAGCGCTCCCTCTTCGTCGCGGCAGAGGCCTGAGAAGGTGACCACGGCGCCGATATCGGTGCGCCCCTTCGTCAGCGCGGCAATCTCGGCGGCGACGTCGAAATCCTCGCGCTGGACGCGTATAGCCGGCGCGATAGTGCTTGCCATCTCAGCCCCCGGTCATCGGCGGAAACAGCGCGATCTCGCGCGCGCCCGCGATCTTCTCGCGGTGGCCGACATGCTCCTGGTTGATGGCAACGCGGATGACGTCCGGATATTGCAGCGCGTTCTCATACTCCTCGCCGCGCGACTTCAGCCAGCGCAGCAGGTCGGCGACGGTCTCGATGCCGGCCGGCAGCTCGACATGCTCTTCCGGCTTGCCGATCCGCTCGCGTACCCAGGCGAAATAAATGAGCTTGGTGGACATCTCACTCGTCCATGATGTGTTTCAGCCCCGCGCGGAAATAATCGTAGCCGGTGTAGAGCGTGACAAGTGCCGCGATCCACAGCAGCACCAGACCGATCTGGGTGGTTAGCGGAAAGATCTTGTCGCCGGCAGGCCCGACGAGCAGGAAGGCGATGGCGACCATCTGGATGGTCGTCTTCCATTTGGCGAGCTGGGTGACCGGCACCGAGACTTTCAGGGCCGCCAGATATTCGCGCAGGCCCGAGACCAGTATCTCGCGGCACAGGATGATGATCGCCGCCCAGAGCGACCAGCCGGCGATGCCGCCGTGGCGGTCGGTATCGGCAGCAAGCAGCAGCAGGCAGGTGGCGACCAGAAGCTTGTCGGCGATCGGGTCAAGCATCTTGCCGATGTTGGAGGTCTGCTGCCAGGCGCGCGCGAAATAGCCGTCAAAGTAATCGGTGATGGAGGCCAGCAGGAAGATGGCCAGCGCCGACCAGCGGGCGAAGTCGGACGACTTCAGATGCCCTTCCAGAAAAAAGCACAGCACCACCAGCGGCACCGCGATGATGCGGGCGTAGGTGAGGATATTCGGCAGGTTGAAAGCGCGCTGGGCCATATCTGATCGGGAACTCTCCGCCTCCGTACTCAAATCAGAAGCCAATGTGGGGGGTCAACAGGCGAGATTCGATTGGCCAGGTAAAAATAGCGATGCGTGTGTCGAGATCGGGGTCCACCGGCGCGCGTTGGAGATTAGCCGAAACTTGCGCACGGGATAGGTGTCGCGGCCAATCTCCAGCGCCGGCTATCCAACCTGCCAAACCTACGCGCCTGGCTACTGGCGTCAGCTCTCATGAAAATGATTGTAGACCAGCTTCGCCATGTGCTCGGAAATGCCGTCGACCTTGACGAGGTCCTCGACGGCAGCGCGGCTGACCGCCTTGGCGGTGCCGAAGTGGTGGAGCAGCGCGCGCTTGCGGCCGGGGCCGATGCCGGCGATCTCGTCGAGCGGGCTCTTGACCATCTCCTTCTTGCGGCGGGCTCGGTGCGAGCCGATGGCGAAGCGGTGCACCTCGTCGCGCAGGCGCTGGACGAAATAGAGCACGGGGTCGCGCACCGGCAGCATGAAGCTTTCCCTGCCCTTGACGAAGAAGCGCTCCCGGCCCGCGTCGCGGTCCGGGCCCTTGGCGATGCCTATTGCCGCGATGCGGTCCTCGATGCCGAGGTCGGACAGGATCTTGCGCACCGCCGTCATCTGGCCCTGGCCGCCGTCGATCAGGATGACATCGGGCCAGGCCGGGAAGCTGCCGTTTTCCTCGACGAGGTCGTCGCCCGTTTCGTCCTCGGCTTCAGCGCCAGCCGCAACCGAAGTCTGCTTGTCGCCATGCTCCCGGAGCAGCCGCGAGAAACGCCGTTCCATCACCTCGCGCATCATGCCGAAATCGTCGCCCGGCGTGATCTCGGTCGAGCGGATGTTGAATTTTCTGTACTGGTTCTTCACGAAACCTTCCGGCCCGGCGACGACCATCGCTCCGACCGCATTTGTGCCCATGATGTGCGAGTTGTCGTAGACTTCGATGCGCACCGGCTGTTTTGGCAACCCGAAGGTCTCGGCGAAGCCCTGCAGCAGCCGCGCCTGGGTCGAGGTTTCCGCAAGCCTTCGGCCGAGCGCCTCGCGCGCGTTCTGCAGCGCGTGGTCGGTCAGGTCCTTCTTTTCGCCGCGCTGCGGCACCGAGATCGCTATCTTGCGCCCGGCGCGGGTGGAAAGCGCCTCGGCCAGCAGCTCCTGCTCTTGCACGGCCTGGGAGAGCAGAAGCGTCCGCGCCGGCAGCTTGTCGTCGTAGAACTGCGCCAGGAAGGAGCCCAGCACCTCGGCCGGTTCCATCGCCGGATCGGCCTTGGGAAAATAGGCGCGGTTGCCCCAGTTCTGGCCGGTGCGGAAGAAGAACACCTGGATGCAGGTCTGGCCGCCCTCCTGGTGGATGGCGAAGACGTCCGCCTCCTCGACGGTCTGCGGATTGATGCCCTGATGCGCCTGCACATGCGAGAGCGCAGCGAGGCGGTCGCGGTAGATGGCGGCGCGCTCGAAATCGAGTTCTTCCGCCGCCTGCTGCATGGCGGCCGAAATCTCGGTCTTCACCTTCTGGCTGCGGCCCGAAAGAAAATCCTTCGCCTCGGCGACCAGCTCCGCATAGCCCTGATGCGAGATCTCGCCGGTGCAGGGGCCGGCGCAGCGCTTGATCTGGTAGAGCAGGCAGGGCCGGGTGCGGTTCTCGTAGAAGGAGTCCGTGCAGCTCCGCAGCAGGAAAGCGCGCTGCAGCGAATTGATGGTGCGCCCGACCGCGCCGGCCGATGCGAACGGACCGAAATAGTCGCCCTTGCGCGAGCGCGCGCCGCGATGCTTGTAGATGCCAGGCGAGACATGGTCGCCGGTGAGCAGGATGTAGGGGAACGACTTGTCGTCCCGCATCAAGACGTTGAAGCGGGGCCTCAGCCGCTTGATGAGGTTCGCCTCGAGCAGCAGCGCCTCGATCTCGGTGCGGGTGACGACGAACTCCATCGTCGCGGTCTCGCGCACCATACGGCCAATGCGGGCAGTGTGGAAACGCCCCTGCGCATAATTGGTGACGCGCTTCTTCAGGCTGCGCGCCTTGCCGACATAAAGCACGTCGCCGGCGGCGTTCATCATGCGATAGACGCCCGGCTGATTGGGCAGCCGCTTGACGAAGGTCTGGATCACCTCGGCGCCGACCATGCCGTCGGCATCGCCGGCATGCGGCGTCCAGTCGATGGCCGTGAAGGCGACATCGGGTCCGGCGAGAACCGCCTCGGGCTCGACGATCTCCTCCGCCGCCTCGTCCTCAAGGTCGATATCGGGGTCGACATCGGGCGGCAGATCGTCGGCGGCGCCGTTTCGTCCATGCTTGCGGTCTGTGGGACTCATTCCACCATGCCTGTCACATCGGGCGTCTGCCATGCAAGATGCTGGCCGCCATCGAGCGCGATCATCTGGCCGGTCACCGAGCGCGCCTCCCAGAGGTAGCGGATGGTAGCGCCGAATTCCGGCAATTGCGGGCCGCGCTTCAGGATCAGACCCTCGACCTGCTTGCCGAAATCGTCATCGTCCTGGCGCTTGTTCTTCAGCGTCGGGCCGGGGCCGATGGCGTTGACGCGGATATGGGGGCCGAGCGCCTGCGCCAGCATCTGGGTCTCGGTCCACAGCGCCGATTTCGACAGCGCATATGAGAAATAGCGCGGCGTCGGCCGCCAGACACGCTGGTCGATGATATTGACGATCAACCCCTCCTCGCCTTCCGGCAAGGCGCGGGCGAAATTCTGCGCCAAAAGCGCCGGGGCCTTCACATGGATGGCGAAATGGCGATCCCAGGCCTTCCAGTCGAAATCCTCGATACGGTCGTCGACGAAGAGCGAGGCGTTGTTGACGAGCAGCGTGACGGGCCCAAGCGCCGCCTCCGAGCGGCCGACGAGATCGCCGACGGCGTCCATATCGGTCAGGTCGGCCACAACCACTGCGGCGCGCCCGCCCTTGTCCCTGATGCGGCTTGCCAGGGCTTCGGCCTCTGCTCCCGAGCGGTTGGCGTGGATGGCGACGGCAAAGCCGTGCGCGGCCAGATCCTCGACGATCGCCTTGCCGATCCTTTTCGCTCCACCGGTCACCAGCGCCACGCCAGCGGCTTCATTCATGTTGTCAATCCTCAATCGGCTTCACGATTCCGGGAAGCCGGCACAATATGACGGGCCAAGCGTTAAATGCCATTTCCACCTGGGGCAGGAATGTGGCGAAGCGGCCCGTACGCACGCTCGCCCAGTCCGGATTCGGGCTTCTCATAGCGCAATATATGTCGCTGAACCCCTTGAACCAAGCGGAGTGCAGCGCAACATGATTAGCCTGCTGACATTCGCTGTTGCGAAGATGCAACGTCAAGTTTCAGCCTCATTCGTGCCGGGGAATGACCCAAGTTCAGGTTCGCTTCAGCCGTATTTCAACACGACATTTGGAACCGTCGAACGCCAAGCCCGTTTATCCCCCCGGACGGGCCGGGGCATTCATCCAACAACAAGCCTAAGTGTCTTGTGGCTTAAGGAGTAAACAACAATGCAAGCCAATCTCAAGTTTGCGCGGCCGCTGGCGGTTGCGCTCGGGCTCTTCGCCCTCGGCGGTACTGCTTATGCCGCAGACGTCGTCCAGGAAGAGCCGCCGGCTCCCGCCCCGGTTGCCCAGCTTCCCGTCGCTTCCTGGGCCGGCCCCTATGTCGGTCTGAGCGCCGGCTACGGCTTCAGCGGCCATGCCGATGCCCGGGATCAGGGCGTCAACGTGAAGACCAAGGGCTTCATCGGCGGCGTCTTCGGCGGCTATCAGTGGCAGCAGGACAACTTCGTCTACGGCGCTGAAGCCGATCTCGGCTACAATGGCGTCAAGGGCGACAGCGCCGGCATTCACGCCAAGGGCGGCGTCGAAGGCTCGCTGCGCGCCCGCCTCGGCTATTCCGTGACCCCGGAAATCCTGCTCTATGGCACCGGCGGTCTCGCCGCCAAGAACCAGAAGATCACGGATGACGTCCTCGGCACCGACGAAAGCAAGGCGATGGTGGGCTGGACGGCCGGCGTCGGCTCCGACATCAAGATCACGGACAACGTGTTCGGCCGCGTCGAGTATCGCTACACCGATTACGGCAATAAGGACTTCGGTCCAACCGGCAACGTCAAGTCGAAGGACAACCGCGTCACCTTCGGCGTCGGTATGAAGTTCTAAGTCGTACAAGCCACGACACGGAAAAGCCGGGCCTCGCGCCCGGCTTTTTTTGTGGCTTGCTGCAGTTGCCAATCCGTCAGCGGGCTTTTCAAACCTTCAACCGTCCTCGACAGCCGGGCGATCCGCCGGGGCCCGCTGGAAGCCCTCATGGGCGGGAATCGACGGCAGCCGGTCCAACCATTTCAGGCGCGAGCGCATGAGGACCTGCGCGTCGGGCTGATAGTCGTCCGGGTCGGTCAGCGTGGCGGCATGAACATGGACCTCGTCGGGCCATCTGTCGGAGCGGAAATAGAGCCTTGTGCCGCAGGACGGGCAGAATCCGCGAAACGTGTTCGGGCTGCTTTCATAATGCCTGATGTCGCCCGTCCATCTCAGTTGCCCCGGCCTCATGCCCAGGAAGGCCGTGAAGGGAGCGGATGTCGCCCGCTGGCAGTCTGCGCAGTGACAGACCAGGTTGCGTGTGACATCGCCCGAATAGGTCCAGGTCACGGCCCCGCACATGCAATGTCCATCGAGCGCCATTGCTTCCTCTCCTAGCCTTGCGTTCGCCAAAGCCAGCTCGACAAATACTGGCACATCACAGTCCAGAAGGTGGCGGGCCAGCGGCTTACGCGCGCTTCTTTGCGACCTTGGCGGATTTGACCTTCGGCGGCAAAGTCTCAACGAAGGCCAGCGCGAGATCGAGCCAGTCGGCGAGAGCGGCTTCGCTCGCCGTGCCTTCCGGCGCGACGTGGAGATAGCCTTCCATCAAGCGTCCGCCCATTTCCATAGGGCTCGCATGGGGACGGGCGGCGGCGGCCGCATGGGCGTCCTTGCCGACGCGAACCAAGAGCCCACGCTTGGAGGTGCCGATCAGCATGTTGCCGTTGAGCATGAAGCAGGTGCCGCCGAACATCTTCTGCTCGGTGAAGGCGCGCGAGCCGAGGGCGGCGCGCAGGCGCTCGACCATCGGGTCGATGCTGCTCTTGGTGACTGACTTTGCCATGCTCAGCCCTCCGCGATTTTGCCCTCCCTTCTCCCCTTACGGAGAAGGTGGCCGAGCGAAGCTCGGTCGGATGAGGGGTGTTGGACGGATCGCTGCCTCGACGAGGTAGCGTTCAAAACCCTTCCACTTTTTAGCACGCCTCATTCCTTCCAGCATCCCTCATCCGTCTCGGCGCTTGTGCGCCGATCCACCTTCTCCCGCAGGGGTGTTTGGACCGGGGACATCGCGAACAGGTGTGCGAGGACATCGCGAACAGTTTTGCGCGTTTTGCGCGAGGGGGTTCGGGATGCCATTCGAGGCCAGAAGCGTGATGTCCCCGGTCCAAACAAGGGGGAGAAGGAGAGGCGCAACACTTCACCCCGGCACGCAGCCCTTCAACTCGGGAAATTTCTCGTCGAAGCGGACGGCCCAGCGGGTAAGCCGGCTGCGGCCCTTTTCCCATTGGCCGGCAAAACGCAGCGCGAGGTAGCTGAGGCAGGCGCGCAGCGCCATATGGCCGGCCGTGATCTTCTTCGGCAGTTTCGGCGGATTGGCGTTGAGAAGGTCCAGCGCGGCGGTGATCTTCGCCCACTGACGATCGAGCCAGGGCTGATAGACCATCGCTTCGGGCCGCGTGCGCCGCTCATAGACCATCGACAGCGCGCAGTCGCAGATACCGTCGGCCAGCGCCTCCAGCACCTCGGCCTCGAGCCGCTTGTCGGCATTGCGCGGAAACAGCGCGTTCTTCGACAGCCGGTTGAGATGCTGGGTGATGGCGCGGCTGTCGTGCACCGTGCGGCCGTCCTCCAGCACCAGCACCGGTATCTTGCCCAGCGGATTGGCCGATATCAGCTCCGCCGGCTTGTCCTCGGTCTTGACCGGCACGAGGTCGACCGCGATGCCGGCATAGGCGGCCGCCATGCGGACCTTCGAAGAGTAGGGAGACGTGGAGGCGTAGAGCAGCTTCGGCATGATTGGTTCCCAGTTGTACGCGCGCACTGTTGACCGAATGCGCTGCGCAGGGCAACGGCCAGCGATGCCAATCCAAGCCGCCAACAGGGACAAACAAGCGAGCGTCGTAGCCGGGCAACAAAAAGCTCCCGGAAATTTTGCTGTGACAAAACTTCCGAGAGCTTTAGGAGGAGCGTCCGCTCCAATTTCGCGCTATCACGCCGAACTGGCGAGAGGGGCGCCTCCACGGCACCCGCCCTCACCTGCTGCGGTTCGCGAGCGAAGCTACGCGATTACTTCTTGGCAGGCGCCTTGGCGGCCGGCTTCTTTGCCGGTGCTGCCTTCTTCACGGCTGCCGTCGACTTGGCGGCCGCTGCCTTGGCCGGAGCCTTGGCGGCGGGCTTTGCCGCTGCCTTGGCGGCAGGCTTCGCCGCGGCCTTCACGGCCGGCTTCGCCGCTGCCTTGGCCGGAGCCTTGGCGGCTGCCTTCGGCGCTGCCTTGGCGGCAGGCTTCGCCGCAGCCTTGGCGGCGGGCTTCGCCGTTGCCTTGGCGGCGGGCTTCGCCGCAGCCTTGGCCGGAGCCTTGGCGGCTGCCTTCGGCGCCGCTGCCTTCTTCACTGCTGCAGGTTTCGCGGCAGCCTTCGGTGCCGCTTTCTTTGCCGGCGCTTTCGCCGCCGGCGCCTTGGTTGTCGTCTTTGCCATGCGATGCCCCTTGCGTTTTGCCCAAGGTCGTGAGTGACCCGGCGTGTTCATGCATATCTGACTCGCGACTGTCTAGCCAGCGAAGCAACACAATGATTTTCAGTTATTGAATTTTGGTTACATGAAACGCGCTGACAAGGGTATCGGTGCAAAAAACGGCGGCGAATCTTTGGGTGTCGAAGTGAAATGCCGCAATCGACAATTCCTTATGCCCTCTATCGCGGGATCATCCTGACATGCCGGCGCCACGCAGAACGCCGAATGTGAGCACTTTGCTCATAATAGATAAGAAGCAACGCGGCGGCTATTTCATCTTGTCCAGCACAAAAATCTACAGATCAAGGCGAAGCAAAACGGATTCGGCGTGAGGGAAAAGCTTGGCCGCCGGAAAGCGAGCTAATTGCTCGCATTCTAAGCGCCGAGCGGCTCGAGCCTCACCTGCAGGCGACGCGAAGGCTCGGTCCGATGCAGATGCGCGGCATAGGTATCCCAGGGCGGCGGGACCGCGATCATGGCCTGCATGCGGCCGATCTCGCCGCGGTGATAGCTGCCGTGCAGGACGACATGGGTCAGCATCTCCTGCCTGGTCATGCAGGCCTTATCGCCGTCGGTGAAGGTGAAGGCGACCGGCTCCGAAAGCTGCTGCTCCGAGACGGTCTCGACATAGTCGAGATACCAGCGGTCGCTCTCCGCCATGGCAGCGCCGAGTTGCGCGGGTTCCGGCGTCTCCTCGGTGTTGTCGCTCGCATAGCCATGGGCGACGCCGGTGAGGTGCGCGGCAAAGATCCGCGACACGACATGGATATGATTCATCAGCCTGAGAGCGGCGTGACGCTCCTTGCTGTTGCGGCGCGGATCCATGCCGGCAAGCTTCTCCAAGAGCGCGTCATTGGCCCAGGCCTGGTAGGCAAGCAGGCTTTTCAGCAACGTCCAGGCGCTCATCTGTCGGCTCCATTTGCGTCGGAGTTAAATGTGAGTAAGCTGTTTATATTTTCGAGAGGCCCCGCCAGGATGTCTACTCGCATTGCAAAGCCGGCTCCGCGCATGCGCAAGGAGCCGCGCCAGGCACGTTCCGTCGCCACCGTCGAGGCGATCATCGAAGCCGGTGCTCGCGTTCTGAGCGAGACCGGCTGGGCGGGCTTCAGCACCAATAAGGTGGCCGAGGCGGCGGGCGTGAGCATCGGCTCGCTCTACCAGTATTTCCCCGACAAGCTCGCCCTGGTCGACGCCATCCGGCGGCGCCACTTCGATCGTGTGCTCTCGGTCATCCGCGAAGCCGCGGCCGAGGAGAAGCCGCTCAGGCACTTCGCGCGCGAGCTGGTGCGCGGCATGATCGCCGCGCACAGCATCCATCCGACGCTGCATCAGGTGCTGCTCGACGAAGCGCCGGGCGACCGCGGGTCGCGCGCCGCGCATGCCTCGTTCCAGGCCCGCTACCTCGAGCACTATACGGCGGCCGTCGCGCAATACCGCCGGCACCGCAAGGACACCGAGACCATGGCGCGCGTGCTCTCCTCGGCGATCGAGGGCGTGATCCACAACGCGGCGCGCCGCAACATGCTCGACGCGCCGGAGCTGCAGAAGCAGCTTGGCGAATTGATCTGCGCCTATCTGACAGGCCAGGGCGCGCGGGTGTGATGGTGGCGGTGTCCTGCGATCGACGCGGCGCGTCCAGGGTAGATCGAACTTAATTTTGGCATTGCCGTCGATTCCGCCGATCCTCGTTCGTCGTAGGATCGAAGCAACCCAACCGAAAGGAAGATACAGATGCGCTTCATGATGCTGATGATCCCCGGCGGCTACGCAACTGCGGCTCCCGACGTAATGCCCAGCGCCGACGCCGTGGCGGCGATGATGAAATACAATGAGGAGCTGAAGCGGGCAGGCATACTGCTGGCGCTCGACGGGCTGCATCCGCCGTCGACGGGCGCGCGGGTTTCCTTCAAGGGCGGTAAGCCGGTCGTGACCGACGGCCCCTTCCCGGAGGTCAAGGAAGTGCTCGGCGGTTACTGGATGATCGACGTGCGTTCGCGCGAGGAAGCCATCGAATGGGCCCGCCGCTGCCCCGCCGGAGAGAACGACGTGATCGAGGTCCGCCGTGTCCAGGAGATGAGCGATTTTCCCGAGGACGTCCAGAAGGCGGCCGAAGGCTTCAGCGGGCTGAAGGGTTGACCACCAACTCGACCGTCGAAGCGGTCTGGCGGATCGAGCAGCCGAAGCTCGCCGCCAGGCTCACCCGATACCTGCGCGACATCGGCCTGGCCGAGGAGGTCGTGCAGGACGCCTTCCTGCAGGCGCTGGAGCACTGGCCCAGGGACGGCATCCCGCGCAACCCGGCCGCCTGGCTGGCGCGGGTCGCCACCAATCGGGCGCTCGACCGGCTGCGCCGCACCGTGATGCTCGACGGCAAGCATCGCGAGCTGGCGATCGACCTCGCTGAACTGGAGCGCACGATGCCGGACATCGAGGCGGCGCTCGACGAGGATATCGACGACGACCTGTTGCGGCTGATCTTCACCGCCTGCCACCCGGTGCTGCCAGCCGAGCAGCGCGCGGCCCTTGCCTTGCGGATGCTGGGCGGGCTGACGACAGCCGAGATCGCCCGCGCCTTTCTGGTGCCAGAGGCCGCCGTCGCCCAGCGCATCGTGCGCGCCAAGCGGACGCTGCGCGACGCCGGCATTGCGTTCGAGACGCCGCGTGGGCAAGTGCGGCGCGAACGCCTCGGCGCCGTGCTGGAGGTGGTCTACCTCATCTTCAACGAAGGCTATGTAGCGTCGGCGGGGCCGGATTGGCTGCGCGCCGACCTCACCGGCGAGGCATTGCGCCTTGGCCGCCTGCTGGCAACGCTGGTACCGGAAGAGCCCGAGGCGCTCGGGCTGGTGGCCCTGATGGAGCTCAACGCTTCGCGCTTTGCCGCCCGCACCGACAAAGCGGGCAATCCGATCCTTTTGCTCGACCAGGACCGCAGCCGCTGGGACTGGTCGCTGATCCGGCGCGGCCTCGACGGCCTCAATCGCGCGATGGCGCTTACGCCGACGCCCGGCCCTTACCTGCTGCAGGCGATGATCGCTGCCTGCCACGCCCGCGCCGTGAGCCCCGCCGACACCGACTGGATCGCTATCGCCGCCTATTACCAGGCGCTGGCGCTCGCGGCGCCCTCACCCATCGTCGAAGTCAACCGCGCGGTTGCGGTCGGCATGGCGTTCGGACCGGTGCAGGGCCTCGCTATCGCCGACGCGCTGCGGGACCAGCCGCGGCTAAAGGACTCGCATCTCCTGCCCACGGTGCGCGGCCACCTCTTGGAAAAGCTCGGACGGATCGCCGAAGCCCGTGCCGAATTTCGCCGCGCCGCCGAGTTGACCGGCAATCAGAGGGAACGAGCCTTGATGCTCGCCCGCGCCGACGCTTGCGGCGTTCGGGAGGATATCGGGACTGAATAAGAATGATCGGCTGGCGGGACAGCGCCCTCCTCTGCCCTGCTGCCATTCGCGCCACTGGGGGAGATCAGATATCGCGCAGGCTTTCGCCGATCTCCGACGTTGCAGGATCGAGCAAGGCGCCAAAGCGCCAATCTCCCCCGAAGTGGGGAAGATGGCCCCCAGGCCAGGGAGGGCGTCCGTGGAGCGCCTACCTCAACTGTCTGGCCGGCCAGCATTAAACTATCGAAGCCCGCGCCGGCGGCCGTTACACCCGGCCCTTGCCTGCCGCACGCGAGCCTGCCTGCCATGCCCGTGCCGTGCTCGACGCCGAGACCGTTTCAGCGCGCCGCGATGACCGCGACGCCGGCGCCGACCATCACGCCGCCCGCGGCGCGATTCACCCGGCGAACGACCTTCGGCGTGCGCAGCAATTTACGGGCGCGGCCGGCGAGCATGACGTGACCGCCGATCACCACGATCTCGACAGCTATGATCACCACCATCAGCATGCCGACACGACCCGCATCGAGCGAGGCGCCGACCACATTCGGCAGCAGCGCCAGGTAGAACAGCGGCATCTTGGGATTGCCGAGATTGAGCGCGATGCCGGTGGCAAAGATGGCAAGCAACCCGCGCCGCCCCGAGACGGGCTGCGGCTCCGGCACAACGGGCGCAGCGCTCCACAGCTTGATGCCCATCCAGATCAGGTAGGCGGCGCCGCCGTAGCGCAACACCGTCATGAGGATTGCCATCTTGGCGGCGACAATCGACAGGCCGAAGGCGGCCAGGATCAGGAAGATGAGGATGCCGACCACCGTACCAGCGCCATAGGCGATACCCGATGCCGGACCGTTGGAGATCGTGCGGGCGACGATCGTCATATTGTCCGGCCCGGGGCTGGCGGCGAACACGAAGAAGGCGGCCGCGAAGGCAAGTATGGTCGCAAGATCCATGGAATACTCCCGAAAGTGATTAGTCGCTCTCGGGCGGTCAGATTAGCCGGTTTGCGTTCCGCCGACAGCCGGCAGGCTCACAATATTTGCAACGGGCTGACATCGGCGGCACGCCGAACGAAGCGGCTGCAACCTCCAGGCTGCAGACGCCGAAGTGGATCGGAACAGCGCTTTTGCGCAATTGATTTGCAACGCACTCGGTTGCGACGGCAGCCAAAGGCTGCTTGTCTCATTCTGGAAAAGCGGAGCGGACTTACCGCAGCACGCGGCAGCGGCCGTTATAGACCATCCAGCGGTCGAAGCCCGAGACGCAAAACTCGACATTGTCGCCGATCGAGGCAAAGCCCTGGCCTTCCTCGATCAGGTACCAGATGGTGCGGTCGCGGCCATCCGACAGGCTGACGGTTGCGCCGCAATAGCGCCGGCCGATCGGCCATTCGTCGCTGGCCGGCAAATAGCGATGCTGGTGAATGCGATGGAAGTCGGTGATCGCAACATCCGGCAGATGCGGCACGTGACGCACCTGATATGAGAAGCGGCTGGTGATCTTGCTCAGTACCCAGGGCTGACCGCAAACGCCACCGTCATCCTCGGTGTAGACGGCAAGGTCGGCGGCGTGCGCAGCCTGGGTGAAACCGAGCGATGTGCCAAGCGGCGTCAAAAGCGAAATCAGCGCGGCAAGGGCGGAATGAGCGAAGCGAGTCATGACAGCCTCTCAAGGTCGGGTGCGCGCACTGTGCGGAATCGCTTGACGGCGGTCAAGCGGTTGCGAAGACAATGGTTTCCGGAATGCATCGTTCGGCAGGCGCGCGCTCGCTAACCGGCGCCGGCCAGCAGCAGTCCGCCGATCACGGCGACGTTGATCAGAAAGGCATTGCGCAGCGCCTGCCGCTCCGGCTCCTCTGAGGACCAGAAGCGCAGCAGCATGAAATTCGCCGCCAGCGTGAACAGGATGAGCGCGCCGGCGGCGAAAGGCATGGCGAGGCCGAGGACAAGCATCAGGCCGGCGACGATCTCGAGCGCCGAGCCGGCCGCCAGCATGAAGGCGGGGGCCGGGAAATCCCGGCTCGCCAGATAGCCGCACATCGCCTTGAATTTCACGAAGTGCTCTATGCCGGCGACGACGAACACGCCGCCGATGAGAAGCGCGCCTATCGCCTGGACGGCATGAAGGGTCATGTCGGCCTCCTCGTTCTGACAGGCTCAGTCCTTTGGGACAAAAGCCGGGTTGTAGACGACCTCCCAGAGGTGATCGTCGGGGTCCTGGAAATAGCCGGCGTAGCCGCCCCAGAAGGTCTTTTGCGCCGGCTTGACCACACGCGCGCCGGCCTTGATGGCCTCAGCCATCACCGCGTCGACCTCGGCTTCGCTCGCCACATTGTGGCCGATGGTGAGCTCTGTCGGGCTGCGGCCGCTCTGTGGCACCGTGGCGTCGTGCGCGATGCTCGAACGCTCGAAGATGGCGAACTTCAGGCCGCCGGCGAGATCGAAGAAGGCGACGGCGCCATGCTCGAACTCGCGGCCGATGATGCCTTCGGTCGGCAGGCCCAGGCCGTCGCGATAGAACTTCAGTGACGCCTCGAGATCGTCGACGCCAAGAGTGAGAACGGTGATGCGAGCTTTCATTTCTCCTTCTCCTTTCTATATTCGGACCCGCGACCGGCAACGGATGCGGTGCGGGAAGAGGTGCTGACACGCCATCAGCCTGCATCTGTTTTGCCACGGCGGAGGCGGGCGGCATTGAAGGTTTCGGCCAAAATGGCCGATGCGTCGATCCGGCAAAGAATGCCGGAGCAGATCGGAGAAGACATGGAAGCGGTCCTGGCGCAGAGCACCGGCTTCTTTCGGGAACGGCCCGTGACCCGAGACCTGGCTGGCGCCTTCTCTGCGGTCTGGGTGCATCGCATGGCGGAGCAGGACGTTCCGCCGATCGTCATCACGCCCGACGCCACCATCGACCTGCAATGGATCGACGGGCGGTTCCGGGTCGCCGGGCCGGACAAGGAGCCGCAGATCGAGAGGTTGCCGGCCGGCGCCGTGATCGTCGGCTTCCGCTTCCGGCCGGGGGCTGCCGCCGGCTGGCTCGGCGTGCCGGCCGGCGAGATCGTCGGTGGGCGGCTCGATCTCGGCGAGCTCTGGGGCACACGGGTCCGAGAGCTGTCCAACCGTATCAAGGCAGCACCCGACCTCGCCGGCGTGGTGCGGCAACTGGAAGAGACGGTCGGCATGCGTACCGAGGGGCGCGATGCGCTCGATCCGCTGATGGGCAGGGCCTTCGACGTCATCGACAATGGCCTGCCGCCGGAAACGCCGCTGGTTCCCTTCCTGCAGCGCCACTTGCATATGAGCGAGCGGACACTGCGGCGGCGCTTCGAGGATGCGTTCGGCTACGGGCCGAAGACGCTCGATCGCATCCTGCGCTTCCATCGCTTCCGGCGCCTGCGCGAGAAAGGCGGAGACGCTTCGACCGCCGTGCTGGCCATCGAGGCCGGCTATGCCGACCAGGCGCATCTGATCCGCGAGAGCCGGCGGCTGACCGGCATCACGCCGTCCGCGCTGGCATAGCTCGATCCCGACGCGGTCCCCGATCTACTCCCCTGCCAGCCATTCGATCGTCCAGCGCGACGGCTGCTCGACGGCCAGAACCCTGTGCAGGGCCGGCAGCAGCACCCGCAGTTCGCCCTCCAGCGTGTAGGGCGGATTGACCACCACGAGGCCACTGCCGTCGAGGCTGGGCTCGCTCGAGGCCGGCCGGACCTCGAAAGCGATGTCGAGCAGCTTCGGTATGCCCGTCTCCTTGAGCGCCGAGCGCAAGGCGGCGACCTCCTTGCGGTCCTTGATCGGATACCAGAGCGCGTAGATACCGCCCGGCCAGCGCCGGTGCGCGCGGCGCAGGTTCTCGACCAGGCGCGGAAACTCGCCCTCCTCCTCGAAAGGCGGATCGACGAGCACCAGGCCGCGCTTCTCCTTCGGCGGCAGATGCGCGCCGAGCGCCAGCCAGCCGTCGAGCTCGATCACCCTCGTCTGGAAATCGCCGGCGAAGACGGATTTCAATCGCTCTGCGTCCTCGGGATGGAGCTCGATCGCTGTCAGCCGATCCTGCTTGCGCAGGAGGTGACGCACGATCAGCGGCGAGCCCGGATAGCGGATGAGAGCCCCATCCGGATTTTCGGCGCGCACGGCATCCAGATAGGGTTGGAGAAGAGCCGCCGCGCGAGGCTCGATCGCGGCCTCGAACAGCCGGCCGATGCCGCCATGCCATTCACCGGTCTTGCCGGCCTCGACCGAGGCGAGGTCGTAGCGGCCGGTGCCGGCATGGGTGTCGACGACGCGGAAGGCCTTGTCCTTCTGCTTCAGATACTCGACCAGCCGGCTGAGCACGGCGTGCTTGACGACATCGGCGAAATTGCCGGCGTGATAGGCGTGGCGATAGTTCATGCTGCCCTCATCATGGCGCGCCGTTGCGGCCCCAGCGCGGCGCTGGCGGCTGCGAGTTGGGGTTCTGCGGCGGCTTACCGTCACGGCCGAAGGCAAACGAAAGCAGGAGTCCGGCCAGCCCAACGCCCATCAGGACATAGCCAGCCGGCCGCGCCCTCTCGTCGATCGCGCCGGTGCCGGCGCGCAAGATCAGATCGACGGCGCGCATGTCGATACCGTCGGCATCGCCTGGGCCAACTGTGAAGATGTAAGCACCAGGCACAACCTTATCGATCACGCCAGCCTCGTCGCGAAAGATCTTGTCGGGAAGTTGCGGGCTCACCTGGCGCGGGTTGTCGGTGTGGTTGAAGGACAGCGTCGAGGCGAGCGCCGTACGGCCGCCGCTTGCCGCCGTCAGCGTCAGCACCGTGCGTTGCTGCGAGACGACGCGCTCGGCCCGCGCGGTGAGGTCGACCAGCACGCGGACCGGCGCATCGCTTTCGCTGAGCGGCACGATCGCCGGCCGGAAGCGTCCGCGCTCGTAGACGCGATACGTGCCGATCGCGTGGCCGGAGAAATTGCTCATCGCCCAGGGGTAGAAGACGCCGATCGCGGCGCCGGCAATGAGGACGAGAACCGAGAGGAAGCGCATTCGGAGGCAGGCCTTAGAGCTATTTCGCTTTCGCACCGTCGCGGATGCGCTCCATCTCGTCCAGCAGCATTTCAAGACCGAGATCGAAGGTCCTGTCGAATTCAGCAGTGCCGAAATAACGCCCTGCGGCGGCGATGTTGGGAAAATCGCGCGCAAGCTGCTCGCCGTTCACCGTCGTGACCGCGGATGGTCCTTTGGCGTAGCCGGCGGTCTCGTCGAGCACCGCGCCGCCGAGATAGTAGCCGACGGCGCGGAACAGCCTTGCGGCCATCTCCTGATCGAAGCCACCGTCAATGAACAGGCCGACGATGCCGTTGATATAGGCAAGGCAAGTGGGTGAATTCATCCGGTAGCTGAGGAAGTAAATCGCGAAGGCAGGATGCTCGCGACCGATGCGCCGATAGTCCAGCACCGCCAAGCGCATCCGTTCACGCCACGGCAAGTTGGGGTCCGGCATCTTCAACGGGGCGATCAGCCGGTCGACCAGCGCCTCGTAGAGATGCGCCTGCGAGGGGAAGTGATGGTAGATGCTCATCGCCTCGCAGCCGAGCGCTGCGGCGAGCTTGCGCATCGAAAAGCCCGAAAGCCCTTCCCTCTCGATCACCTCGAAGGCGGCGTCCTCGATCATCTCGCGGGACAGCCGGCCGCGGGTTCGCTTTTTTTTGATCGATGAGTCCATGGCGTCGCTTGACAACTTACACTGTAAGGTTCATGTTCCAAACACCTTACACCGTAAGGCTAACAAAGACCAGAGGAGAAACCCGTGTCCGTCCTTCGCATCGTCTCAACTGTGCATTCCTGCCTTCGTTCCGCTTGCCTGCTCACCGCCGCCGGCACGCTCGCGGCCCTGTTGACCTCGGCGCCCGCGAACGCCGACGACTACGACGCTGCCCTAAAGGACATCCAGTCGACGATGGGCGGCGTGCCCGGCTTCGTGAAGCAGTTCCCGAAGGCCGGTCTGCCCGGCGCCTGGGCGGAGGTCAAGGCCATCGAGCTCAGCGACAAGACGGCGCTGCCGCCGAAGGTGAAGTCGCTGATCTCGCTGGCGGTCGCCGCGCAGATCCCCTGCAGCTACTGCATCTGGTCGGACACCGAGGACGCCAAGCGCGCCGGCGCCACTGAAGAAGAAATCCAGGAAGCCGTCGCCGTGTCGGCGCTGACGCGCCACTGGAGCACCATCTTCAACGGCATGCAGGTCGACTTCGCCCAGTTCAAGAAGGAAATGGGCGGGGAGTGAGACCGACAATATAGTCGACCGCGCAGCATGGCCCGCGGCTTTGCGGGCCATGCTTTGTCGTGACCATGATGATCGCCAAGCATCCGGCCTGACAACCGGCGGATGTGAACGGTCTTGCTCGCGCCCCTCCGGCGCCCTCAGCCGAGCGTCGAAATTCCACAGGGCATTTAAGCAGCTATCGCTAAATTAACCAAGTTTGCCCATAATATCCTCGAGTGGGGTTCCTGGTCATGATTCGAACGCAGGGCGCCTTGTGCGCACAGAAGGATTTTGAATGCTCACGGCTCATAGCAAGCAAAAAGGACCTCCATCCAGCAGCCATTTTTTCCCGCTCAGTAAATTTCTTTACAGCTTTCTTATTTTCGGACCGGCTCTGGCGATTTCCGGCTGCCAGTACTTCAATTTCGGGCAACCAACTGCATTCAATGCATCCCAGAGCGGCAGCGCCGCCTTGGTCAACTTGAAACCAAATCGCGTTGCGCAAACAAGAACCGCGCCCGCTCCGATCACCATCGTGAGCGCCAATCCCTATTTTGGAAACGCCGCGCATATCTGCAGCCCGAGCGGATTCGGACAGCAATCGCATTGCTTCCTGAGAAGTGCCGGATCGCTTTCAGGGCAGAATATCTGATAGTGGATCTTTTATCGAAATAAGACTGAACGCTCTGAACGCCTGCGCGAAACCTCTTTTTCGCACATTTCTTCCAGATATCATGACATCCGCGACGGCTTTTCGCATGGCGGCTCCAGCAGGCCGGCCGGATGCGCCGTCCCACTGCGCGCACTCAAGCAACACGAAAGCAATACTTTCGGCCGCCCACACTCCCAATTCGCCCCCATCACGGTTAACCGTTCACAAACAAGTGGGGTTAACGAAACGCTAATTTAGTTGACTACGCCGTCCGCCGGTATATCTTGATATGCGTTGGGTGTGCAATTTGGGCGAGCAGTCTGCGGTGGTGGCAGCCATCTTCGTGGGATCGCGACTTAGGGGCGAAGGGATGCTGAGCGGCAGAAAATAAGCCGCAAGCAAAAGCTCCGCAAAACTCAAAAATTTCGACGCACACATCGTGCAGGCGATTCCGCGCATGCGGAGGGATCGCCTTTGGTTTTGGCCTGGTCGGGCAACGCTGTTGTCCTGGTCCGGATCGGTAGCGTGTGTGCGTACGAGGCTTGCCATGAGCAGGGTCATCAAGGTTTTGAAGCCGGACAGGCCGGGTCGCAGAGGTCTTGATCGCGGTCGCGCCCTGGTCGCCGGCGGAGCGGGATTTCTGGGCTCGCATTTGTGCGAGAGATTGCTCGCCGACGGCTATGAAGTCATCGCGCTGGACAATTTCCACACCGGCAAAAGATACAATCTCGTCGGAATAGCGCGCGACGCATCCTTCACCTGCATCAAGCACGACATCGTCGACGAACTGCCGGCGGACTTCGCCGTGGACGAGATCTACAACCTCGCCTGCCCCGCCTCCCCGCCGCACTACCAGGCCGATCCGATCCACACGTTCAAGACGAGCGTGCTGGGTTCGATCAACCTTCTGGAACTCGCCCGGCGCCACAATGCCAAGATCTTCCAGGCTTCGACCTCCGAGGTCTATGGCGATCCGCTGGTGCATCCGCAGCCGGAAGGCTATTTCGGCAACGTCAACACGCACGGTCCCCGCTCCTGCTACGATGAGGGCAAACGCTCGGCCGAGACGCTATTCTTCGACTATTCGAGGACATACGGCATCGATGTCCGCGTCGCGCGCATCTTCAACACCTATGGCCCGCGCATGCAGCCCGACGACGGCCGCGTGGTGTCGAACTTCATCGTCCAGGCGCTGCGCGGCGATGACATCACCGTCTATGGCAACGGCACGCAGACGCGCTCTTTCTGCTATGTGGACGACCTGGTCGAGGGCATCATCCGCCTGATGAACGTCCCGGCGGCGCCGCAGCATCCGGTCAATCTCGGCAACCCCGTCGAGTTCACCATCATGGAATTGGCTGAATTGGTCGTCGACTATACCAATTCACCCTCGCGCATCGTGCACAGGCCACTGCCGGTCGACGACCCCAGGCAGCGCAAGCCCGATATCTCCTATGCCAGGCAGCATCTCGGCTGGGAGCCGAAAGTGGCGCTCAGCGAAGGGCTAGCCCGCGCCACCGCCTATTTCGACGCCCTGCTGGGCGGCCGCCGGTTCGTTGCTCCGCCGAGCGTCCACGCGTCCTCCATCAGGGAGGCCGCCTCGCCATGACCCACCGCCGCTCCGTTCTGGTGACGGGTGGCGCCGGCTTCATCGGCAGCCATACTTGCAAGCTGTTGTCGGCGGCCGGCTATCTGCCGGTGGTTTATGACAATCTGAGCCGCGGCAACCAGACCGCCGTTGCCTGGGGTCCGCTGATCGTCGGAGACATACGCGGCCGCAACGCACTGCAGCGGGCGATCGATGCCCACCCGCCTGAGGCGATCGTCCATTTCGCCGCCCTTGCCTATGTCGGCGAGTCGGTCAGCGAGCCGGCGGATTATTACTCGACCAATGTCGCCGGCACGATCGCGGTGCTGGACGCGGCGCGAGCCAATGGCATCGACAAAATCATCTTTTCCTCGAGCTGCGCGACCTACGGCGTGCCGGAAGAGCTGCCGGTCAGCGAGGCCGCGCCGCAGAAGCCGATCAGCCCCTATGGCCGCAGCAAGCTGATGGGCGAGGAGATCATCAAGGACTATGCCGCGGCCTATGGGCTGAAATACGCCATCCTTCGCTACTTCAACGCTAGCGGCGCCGACCCCGAAGGCGAGCTCGGCGAGTGGCACACGCCCGAGACCCATCTCATTCCAAGGGTGCTGATGGCGACGTCCGGCATGATCGAGGCGATCGAGGTCTTCGGCACCGACTACGAGACCGCGGACGGCACCTGCGTGCGCGACTATATCCATGTCAGCGATCTCGCCCGCGCGCATCTCATGGCATTGATGCATCTGGAAGCCGGCGGCGCCAGCCTGGCCGTCAATCTCGGCACCGGCCGCGGCATCTCGATCAAGGAGATCCTCGAAGCCGTCCGCCGCATCACGTCGCGGCCGGTGCCGGTCGTCTACAAGCCGCGCCGGCCGGGCGACCCGGCCGGACTTTTCGCCGATCCCGGCCTCGCGCGCGAGAAACTGGGCTTCGTGGCGGAACTTTCGGATATCGACACCATCGTCAGGACGGCCGCGCCCTTTTTCGGGCTGGCTGCGACCTCGACACCAAAGACTTTCAACGCTTCCGTCCCGCTTTGCGCGCAGAGCGCACGCCGCGCGGCACGGACGCCAGGAAAAAACGCCAGCCCGCAAGGCTGGCAGTCGTCCCTGTGAGTAATGTGTCGGGGCGCAGGCTCGCTGAGCTGGGTTGTGGGCTGGACTCAGCGAGCCTTCTTCTATTCGGACTATGCGTGTCGCCCAAAAGTGCGCAGCGGTTTTGGGAGAACGACATGCATAAAACGAGAACTTGAAGCGCGTCGGCTGATTCCGTTTCGTCGCGACGCGCTTTAGACGCTGAAGCGGTTCGGGGTTCATGGAATTGCTGAACCGCCTCAAATGTCTGTTCCTACCCCTTGCTGTCGACCAGCTTGCGGGTCTCGTCGAACTGCGCGCCCTTGGTGTTGCCGTCCTCGAACTTCCGATGCTCGTCGGCAGGATCGTCCTTGGCGTGCTTAAAATCGTACCACTCGCCGTCCGGATCCTTGCGCTGCTCGATGTTGCCGCTCTCGACGCGGTGGCTGTAGCAGGTGCGTTGCGGCTTGGTGGTGTAGGTCTTGCCCCTCCAGGCAAGCTCCATGCACATCTTGCCGGTGTCGGTCAGCAGCCAGCGGCCCTCGCCTATGGCGGGCTTGTCCTGCCCTGCCGTCCAGGCGCGAAGGCGCCTGTCCAGGCCGAAATAGGCCGCTCCATTCTTCCAATTCCAGGTGCGGTCGGCATAGAGAAGCTGCAATTCGAAAGCGGTGGGAGCGGCTTTGGGCTTGGCGGCGGCCTCGGCGGGCGCGCTGTTCTTCGCGGCGGCTGCATCGGCGGCGCCGGCAAATGCAAGCTGGCTGAAAGCAATGAAGAGCGGCACGAGCCAGCCGCGCGCCGCAAGCCGGCGGACGCTCATGCCGGGTCCAGGCGGAAAGGTGGTCTGATCTGTCGTGTCAATGAGCGAACGCATGTCAATAGCCCCCTCTCGACCCTGATGCGGTCAGGTCGAGAAACCATGGTTTGGAAGATTGTCTTCGGGGCTTTTCGCGGTCCGTCGCAGGCCCGGGCCCGTCAGCCCGGTACGGCGCGATCAGCGCCCTTGAAACTATTAACAGCCGCGCGCGGCGCGATGTCAACCGAGTCCAAGTCCAAGCAACACTACAAGCTGTTATTTAACCTTGGCTATTACAATCTTGTGATAGTCTGACGGTGTTTGGCAATTGCGCTGCGCCAGAGTAGCTTGGGGTGGAAGGGGCGGCTCCAAATGACAGGCAACACGGAAACGGCCGACGTCCGAAGCGTAGCCCTGGGCGGTCCGCACGCGGCGGTCGGCCTGCGTATCAATATGCTGATCTTGCTGGCCATACTGCTGGTGGCGGCAAGCGCGCGTTTTCACAACATCACCCAGCCGCTCGTCGATGCCTTCAGCTGGCGCGAGACAAGCACCGCCATGATGGCCGACAATTTCCAACAGCACAGCTGGAACATCTTCTTTCCCGAGGTGAGCTGGACCGGCCCCGGGCCGAGCTACCAGGGGCGTGAATTCCAGATCGTCAGCTATCTCACCGCCCTGCTCTATCAGCTCTTCGGCTGGCACGACTGGTTCGGCCGGATGGTCGCGGCGACGTTCGGCATGGTCACGGTGTTCTCGCTGCACAGGCTGACCGCGCTCTGCTGGGACGAGGCGCATGCCCATGCGGCGGCGCTGGCCTATGCGCTGATGCCCGGCCCGGCGATGATCGACAGCTCGTTCCTGCCCGACCCCTCGATGCTGGCGCTGGTGACGCTCGGCGTGTGGCTGTTCGCGAAATATTGGGCCGGAGGCAAGGCATGGCTGCTACCGCTGGCGACACTGAGCTTCACGCTCGGCGCACTCGCGAAGCCGACCGGCCTCGCCGCCGGCGCCGTTATCTTCTACCTGATGGTCTGCTGGGTCCTTGAGCGACGATACAAGCAGGCGTCGCGGGTGCTGGTCGGCGGCCTGATCAGCCTCGCCGTCATCGCCGCCTATTTCAGCTGGGCGATCTATCTCGGGCGTTCCTACCCGCCATACCATGTGGCAGGCAGCGGCTACATCTGGGATTCCGGCTTCCCGACATTCTTCACGAACAGTTTCTACCTCAAATCGGTGTGGAACACGTCGGTCTGGTGGTTCTACGGCTATCCGTTCATGGCGTTGATCGCCGTCGGGTTCTGGGTACCGCCGAGGCCAGCGCAATCGGCCGAGCGCGCGCTTGCGGCCGTTCCTTATGTGTGGCTGGCGGCGGCGTTGGTGGTGTATGTCGCGGCGGCGCGCGAAATCACCAGCAATCCATGGAACTACCATATCTTCCACGTGCCGTTCGCGATGTTGTGCGGCCGCGGCGCGCTGGTGCTGGCAACGCTCGGCGCCGGATCCGCCCTGTCCCCGGCGGTGGTGCTGCGCTCGATCTGCATGGCGGCACTGGCGCTGGCGCTTTCGACATTCCCGCTGCTGAAGACGATGAAGGCACCGGTCGCAATGAACGGCAAGCTGCTCGGCGAGGAGCTGGCGCATTTCATCCAGCCGGGCGAGCTTGTCGTCGCCGTCGCGCCGGAAGTCGGCGATCCCGTCGCGATCTACTATAGCCGGGCGCGCGGCTGGGTGTTCCCGCCCGGCGGCGGCGATGTGGAATGGTCGAAATTCGTCGAGGACGATGCCACCGCGATCGCGCAGCTCGAGGACCTGCGTACCCAGGGGGCAGACTATTTCGGCACCGCCAAGGAGGCAGCCGACAATCAGGACCGGCTGTTCGTCGAACATCATGACGGAGTGATCGACTACCTCGACAAGACCGCAACCAAGCTTGTGGATTCGGACAAGCTGCTGGTCTATAGGATCACCCGCCCGTGAGAGAGCCGTTGAGGCCGGGCAATGGACTGGAAGCGGTTGGCCTTCGGCGGCAACCGGCAGGCCAGGGCGGCCGGCGGACGGCCGCGTAGCGATGAACCTGCGGCAGCCGCTGACGCGGCGACGAAAGCCGGCGGAGAACTGGTTGAAAAGAGCATTCTCGATAATCGTCACCCTGGCGCTGCTGGCATGGCTTGCCAGCGACTCGCGCTGGAGGATGGTGGGCGACGCCTTCGCCAGCATCACGCCCGGCGCCTTCGCGGCGGTGACGCTCTCGCTATTCGTCACCTATATCCTGCGCGCGCTGCGCGTCTGCGACGAGTTCCGCGACGAGGTAGGCGGCCGCTTCGGCGCCTGCCTGCGCGTCATCCTGATCCACAACGCCATGATCAACGTGGTGCCATTCCGTGGCGGCGAGACCGCCTTCCCGATCCTGCTGCGGCAGGTGTTCGGCGTTTCGATCGTGCGCGCCGGCGCCTCGCTGCTCTGGTTCAGGCTGCAGGACGCCTTCGTCGTCGGCGTGCTTGCCTGCCTGGTCTGGCCCGGCCTTCACCCGGCTCTCAGGGCCGCGGGCATCGCGGCGCTGATTGCCGTCGCCTGGTACCTGCCGAGCTGGGCGCGCGCGCCGCATGACTGGGC
The DNA here is from genome assembly GCA_000824825.2 of Mesorhizobium sp. ORS 3324. Lineage (GTDB taxonomy): Bacteria > Pseudomonadota > Alphaproteobacteria > Rhizobiales > Rhizobiaceae > Mesorhizobium. The sequence continues at coordinate 230,051 of LM655206.1, read as the reverse complement.
CGGGCGCGGCAGCATCGTCTCAAAGCTCGGCAAGCTGCGCGACATCTTCACCGAGGCGACCGGGCGCTCCCGCTACGGCTGGTGGTGGACGGTCGCCAACTGGGCGCTGAAGCTCGCCGTGCAAGGATGGCTGCTGGCCATGCTGCTCGGCACCTCCTTCCAGACCGCCTTTCCCGGCGCCGTCGGCGCCGAGGCCGCCGCCATCCTACCGGTGCAGGGCGTCGCCGGCTTCGGCACCTACGAAGCGGGCGCGGCAGCGGCGCTGCTCTATTCCGGCATCGCCATGAAGGACGGCCTGCAGGCAGCACTTGCGCTCCATCTCTTCATCCTCTGCTCGGCCGTCGCCACCGGTGCGATCGCCTGGCTGTTTCCCTCGAAATCGACGCTGCCGGAGACCCCGGCCGCCGGACCTGCAAGGAAATGACCGTCATGGACCTGCTTCCCATTCCCGTGTCGGGGCTGCCCGAGGGCGCCGTCATGCCCGAGCACAGGCTGTCCATCGTCATTCCGATGTACAACGAGGCCGACAATGTCGCGCCGCTGCTGGCGCGCATCCACCAGGCGATGGCGAGCTACAGCCAGCCTTGGGAAGTCGTGCTGGTGGACGACGGCAGCACCGACGCCACGCCGAACGAAATCCGCAGGCTCGCGGCTGAATACGGTCCGCATGTGCACGCCGTGGAACTGGTGCGCAACTTCAAACAGACGGCCGCCATGCAGGCCGGCCTCGACACTGCGCGCGGCGACGTGATCGCAACGCTCGACGGCGACCTGCAGAATGACCCGTTCGACATACCGCGCATGGTCTATCGGCTGCTGACCGAGGAGCTCGACCTGGTCGCCGGCTGGCGCAAGAACCGCCAAGAAGGTTTCTGGATGCGCAGGCTGCCCTCGCGCATCGCCAACTCGCTCATCGCACGCGTCACCGGCGTCAAGCTGAAGGACTATGGCTGCAGCCTGAAGGTCTTCCGCGGCAGCGTCATCCGCAGCGTCCGGCTCTATGGCGAGATGCACCGCTTCATCCCGGCCTGGCTGGCGACGGTGACGACGCCGCGCCGCATCGCCCAGGAAGTGGTGACGCATCACGCCCGCATCCACGGCCAGTCGAAATACGGCATCTCGCGCACCTTCCGCGTGGTGCTCGACCTCGTCTTCATGTTCTTCTTCATGCGCTACCGCACCAGGCCCGGCCATTTCTTCGGCGGCATCGGCATCGTGCTCGGCGTGCTGGGCTCGCTGGTGCTCACGTATCTGTTCGGCCTGAAGGTGTTTTTCGGACAGGATATCGGAACCCGCCCGATGCTCTTCACCGGCTTCTTCCTGGTGATTGCCGGATTGCAGATGGTAACGTCCGGCGTGCTCGCCGAGATGCTGTCGCGCGTCTATCTCGAAGCCAACGGCGCGCTCGCCTATGTGGCGCGCCCGCAGCCGGCGCATGGCGAGGGCGACGGCTGGCACCGGCCGAGCCCACCCGCGAGCGTCAAGAAGAGCCCGCGCCGCAAATGACGCCGTTCACTCTTTCCTGCTGGAGGTAACTGCCGCATGACCGTCCTGGTGACCGGAGCCGCCGGCTTCATCGGCAGCCATGTCTGCCTGCGCCTGCTGGCGCGCGGCGACGAGGTGATCGGCGTGGACAACATGAATGCCTATTACGACCCGGCGTTGAAGGAAGCGCGGCTCGCCAGGCTTTCCCCCAACAAGGGATTTTCGTTCCACCAGCTCGACATCGGCGAGCCGGGCGCGCTGGCAGCGAAACTCAAGAGAGTGCCGGTGAGCGGCATCGTGCATCTTGGTGCCCAGGCGGGGGTCCGCTACTCGCTGGAGAATCCGCGCGCCTATATCCATGCCAACATCGGCGGGCATCTGGAGGTGCTGGAGCTGACCCGCGCATCGCCGGACGTCAAGCATCTGGTCTACGCCTCTTCAAGCTCCGTCTATGGCGGCAACACCAAGGTGCCGTTCTCGGAGACAGACCGCGTCGACAATCCGGTGTCGATCTACGCGGCGACCAAGAAGGCCGACGAGCTGATCAGCTCGACCTATTCGCATCTCTTCGGCCTGCCGCAGACCGGCCTGCGCTTCTTCACCGTCTACGGTCCTTGGGGACGGCCGGACATGGCGGCCTGGATCTTCACGGAGGCCATGCTTGCCGGCAAGCCGATCCGCGTCTTCAACCATGGCGAGATGTGGCGCGATTTCACCTATGTCGACGACATCGTCGACGGCGTGGTTGCGGTTCTCGACAAGCCGCCGGAGGTCGGCGGCGAGCGCCACCGGATTTACAATATCGGGAACAGCCAGCCGGTGCATCTCGGCCGCTTCATCGAGACGCTGGAAAACCTGCTCGGGGTGAAGGCGATCCGCGAGAACCTGCCGATGCAGCCCGGCGAGGTCGAGAAGACCTATGCCGACACCAGCGCCCTCGAACGCGACTTCGGCTTCAAGCCGAAAGTGTCGATCGAGGAAGGACTGGCCAAATTCGTCGACTGGTACCGGCGGGAATGGCGGCCGGAGGGCAAGAGGTAGCGCGCGGTCGCGACCGTCCTCTTGCCTCCGGCCCGCGCCCCCCGGCGACGGCGCCTTTGTCGGTTCATCACGCGCGGCAAGCCGCGCGTGATGCTGATTTATCGCGCGCGGCAAGCCGAATGCTGGCCAAAGCCGCTCGGGCCGCAAATCCAGGGCGAGTGGCCGAGCAGCGGGCCGGCGCTGCCCAGGCTGTAGGAAACCCTCACCGGCGCCGGCGTGCGGATACGCTGCGGCCGCAAAAAGGCAGAATAGGCTTCTTTCCTCACGCGCATCACGCTGGTCATCTGCGTCCAAGGCTTGCGGTGGACCCGGTAGAGCTGCTTCTTCTTGACGTAATGTAGCTTCTTGCCGAGCGCGCCTGCCACGGGCTTGCTGCCGCCGATCGAACCGGTCTCGGCCGTATCCATGGTCTGGCAACCAGACACCATCGAAACCAATGCAATAGCGGCAAAGGCGTGGGCATATTTCTTGCCGACCGCAGCCGCGCCTTCCATGAACTTCTTCATTGTCGTCCCCTGCCGTGAAACATAGTTCGCCGGAGCGCGCAGATATATTTTGCTCTGCTTTCCTTCCGTGCCGCGCGAGCAGGCTTTCGCCACTCGCATCATGGTTTAATATTAGAGGACACTTATTAAAATTCGTGCAAACGACATGATGAGCGCCGTCTTTCGGCGCTCGATCGACTATTATTAAAATTCTAGCTTTCTAGGGAGCGGTGGTCGTCAGGAGAGCCAGCCGTTCAGCCAAGCGACGTGCTCGAAGACGCCTGCGGCCTCAGGGCGACGGATCCCAGCCGGGATCGAAATAGAAGTTCTGGGTCCCGGCCCCGCCCTTTCCCGCGCCTGAGACCGGATAGGTTATCCTGACGAGGCGCAAGTGACCGGCGCCCTGCTGCAATCCGTATATGCCCTCCAATCCCCGATGATAGAAACCTGCAATCGGAAGAAAAAGGGCCACGGCAGCGAAGCATCCTTGTAGCGCGATGCTGGCTGAGTTCGATCGCACCAGGATCTTGTTCTCGGTAAGATGCTTGGCGACGATGACCGCTACGAGAACTCCATAGATCGCCCCACTCAACGCCGCAAACCAATAGAAACCTGTGGCACTGGCCGGCCGATCCACGAGGAGAACCGGCAGTGACGCGCCGGCGGCCAAGACTAAATAGGGCACGATCACGCGACTTGGCAAAAGGGTCTTTGGGCCACTCCCCTTCGGCGTCACACGAAAATCGACGAAGGACTTCGTTAGATAATCACGAACGGATGCCATCGACCCGGCAAGAACCCACGGCCAACGCGCGAAAAGATGAAAAAGCATTCCTTCCCAGCTGATCGCCTTGGCTGTGGTCGGGCGCGAGAGACCGAAGCCTTTCAGCAGAACTACAAGCGCAACCGGGATAAGCGCGCTTGGAAGATAAAATAAGAGGAACTCTGGGTAGGTAACGTTTGCGAAATTGCTTGCCGATAGAAGCGCATATATCGGCATAAGATACATAGTCAGGGCGAATACTGCAAACAACGGATACCAAAGCTGGCAAAAGATGAATTGGAACCTCAATCTCGGACTCAGCTTGGGTAGATATGTGGGTGAGTACTCCAGCAAGATGGTCGTCAAGCTGCGCGACCACTGGAATTCCTGAGTAATCAGATCGGCGAAAGTTTGCGGTCCGTCACCATTGGCGATGGCGTCAATCGCGTGCACGCCGCGCCAACCGGCGGCGTTGATCAGCATCGAGGTGGAATGATCCTCGGCGAGCTCCGGGCCGAGACCCCCGGCTTCACGCAGGGCCCTCGTCCTGACGGCATAGTGCGAGCCGATGCAGAGGGGTGCCCCGCTAGTTGTGTAACCGGATTGCAGCGGTCCGTGAAGCATCCCCTCAACAAACAGCCGGCCGCGCGCGGCCCAGCTTTCGGCGGCGTTGTTGTCGCAGATGCTGGGCGCCGAAACGTAGCCGACGGCCGGGTCGGCGAAAGGATAGAGAATTTCCCTCAGATAGGTCGGCGTCGGCACGTGGTCGGCATCCATCTGCGCGACGAAGTCGTAGCGCTCATAGCCGTAGTGATCGTAGAAGAAAGCGAGGTTGCCTTCCTTGCAGCGGGTCCTGCGCGGCCAGGTCTTGCGGTGATAGTCCTCGCGGCCGCGCCGCGTCGAAATCAGCACGTCGTGCGCGTCGCACCAGCGGACCGTGTCCTCCGAGGGGTCCTCGTCTGCCAGCCAGGTGTCGTGCGGATAGTCCTGCGCCAGCATCGCCTCGAGCGTGCGCCGGACGACGGCGAACGGCTCGGACGGCGCCTTGGTGACCACCATGGCCACGCGAGAGCCCTTAGGGATGGTGTGCAGCTTCGAGGATTTTTGCGACGCATGGACGTTGAGCAGGAAATACATCGGCATCAGCGTCAGCCACGCCAGCACGATGCTGGCGAAGCTATATGGTCCGATATGCTCGATGTGTTCCGGCCGCAGCCACCAGGCCCAGAAGAAGCCCAGTGTCACAAACCAGAAAGCAAGGCCGATCCGCAGGATCAATTGCTGCCGGGAAGACAGAACCGGCACGAGATAAGGGCCGTTGGGGCCGACGCCGGGGCGAGCCCGATCGGGCTGACCCGCAGGCGCCTCCTTGCCGCCGACAGTGCCGGCTTCCAGCGAAACACTCATCCTACCCGCCGCCTCCGCTTCCGTCCTTGCGGCCGCAAGCGTTCACATCCCAGGGTAGAATCAGCCGCCCCTAATGGAGAGTCAACAAAATTAATCTTGCGTTAACCAAGCTTCTTGAGAACTGGTTAACCTAATATCTTGAATTGGCAGATCTTTGCGGCCACGGCCGAGCATCCGAACCGCTCAGACACCCGATCCGACAGAGTTCCGAAACCCGTTTCTTACTCGCGAAACCTGGCGGACACGCGCCTTGCCGAACCGCGCGGTTAACCATGCGAGACCTGCGAGATGGTTAAGTAACGGTTAATTGCACTTGACTCCAGGCAAGCATAGGCTCTTATATCAGGAAGGGTTAATATCGTAATGTTGACGCGAATTTGTGAGTATCGCGGCGACCCTCTCCCGGCTTCCAGTATAGGCAAGCCCCGAGAGATCACCTGACGGACGGCATCGCGCGAAAGCCGCCCCCGTCCCAGTCGCTCGGAAACCTCGGTTCACGTCGGCAGACCGATGGGTTTGCGTGCCGGTTGCTTTCGGCGCGCTGTGGCGAGCTTCAGCAGCGACTGTTGGAGTTGTGGGAGATCGGGTATGAAATACTCCATAGCAACCGCTTTTGTGTCGGCACTCGTGATTGGCGCATTGCCGGCTTCGGCCGGATCGCCGGCTGCAACCGATCCGGTGCAGACGAGTTCCGCTGCGTCGGCATTCGGCTCCTATGACCCCTATGGCGACTTCACCAACGACAAGTCGGCCACCATCGAGGAGCTGTTCCTGCCTTGGGAAGACGTCGATCTCTCGACGTTGCCGCTGGCCGACGCCTACGCCCTGCAGCGCGGGCGTTCGCTTCTGATCACCATCGAGCCATGGACATGGTCGAAGGACTGGCGCATCACGCCACCCGAGCTGCGCGACGGCATCTTGAGCGGTAGATACGATGCCAACATGCAGGCGATCTGCAATCTGGTCGGGCAGATGGAAAGCCCGGTGACGATCCGCTGGGCGCAGGAAATGGAAGACACCAACGGCCGCTTCGCCTGGGCCAACTGGGCGCCGAAGGACTGGATCGCCGCCTACAAGCGCGAGGTCGACGTCTGCCGCAAGGCAGCGCCCGCGGCCAAATACATGTGGTCGCCCAAGGGAATGGAAGGCCTGGAGAAATACTATCCAGGCGACGACTATGTCGACGTCATCGGCCTGTCGGTGTTCGGCCTGCAGAAGAAAGACAATGACGAAGCCGGCCGCGACCGGACTTTCGCCGAGACGCTGAAGCCCGGCTACGACCGCGTCGCGAAGTTCAACAAGCCGGTCATCGTGGCCGAGCTCGGCTATGTCGGAAAGCAGGACTATGTGACGAAATGGGCGGAAGACTCCCGCAAGTCCTATGCGGAGTTCCCGGCCCTGACCTCGGTCGTTTACTTCAACCAGAAGGAAGTGTGGCCGTGGCTGGGCGGCTATGGGCTGCCGGACTGGCGGGTGACCCAGCACGTCCTGCCGTAAGGCATGAGGACCACGCCCGTCCCGGCACCGCCGGGCCGGGCTCCAGCTTCAAGGTCTTAGAATGATCAGCTCCAAGGCCAGGCTTTGGAGACGGGTGTGGTGTGGCGTAAATCAGCCGGGGGGAGCAAAGTCGTGAAACGGGTGTTGGGGGGTATCGTCGGAGCAGCACTCGGTTGCTCCGTTCTTGTTGTTGCCTTGCAGGCTCCTGCGATGGCGAAGACCGTGAAGAAGACCGGCGACCTGGCGGCAAAGGCCACCGCGGTCTCTGACGAGGGCATCTACCAGCTCTACAAGAACCGTTCCTGGCTCTGGGGCAATCACGGCGCCGCGTATTTTGCGGTGGCAAAACGGCAGTTTGCCGCCTGGTCCACTGAGGATGGCAAGCCGAGCTACGGCGAAGGCATCTGGTTCATGCCCGGTAGCGGCAAACTGTGCTTCCGGGCGACCTGGCACGGTTCATGGGGTGCAAAGACTTCCCTGAGCTGTTTCGAGCACCGCAACTCCGGCAAGGTGATCTACCAGCGCAAGTCGCCAGCCGGCGAGTGGTACGCATTCAAGGATCGCCACGGCAAATCGGATCTGCGCAATGGCGACTATGCGAGCAGAAAGGTGAAACGCTTCAAGGCGAAGCTGTGATCTACCCGCAAACGCGCTACGTCACGCCGCGGCGCGCCAGGCGCCGGGCGAGAGGCCCTTGATCGTCTTGAACACCCTGGTGAGATGGCTCTGGTCGGCAAAGCCGGTTGCAGCGGCGATCTCGGCCAGCGGCATGCCGGTCCTGATCAGCGCCGAAGCAGCGCGGATGCGGCGGTCTCGCAGATATTGTCCAGGCGTCATGCCGGCGGCGCGGTGGAAGTCGCGGATGACCTGGAAGCGGGTGATCCCGGCGGCCGCCGCCAGATGCGCGAGATCGAAGCCGGCAGAAAGATCTCCGACGATCAGCTCACTATAGAGGCGGAAGCGCCTTGCCGTTTCGCCGCCGTCTGAAGCGCGGTCGCGGACCTTGCCGTCGCCGAAGCGGCTGGCCAGCTCGCGCAGCACCACGAGCATGGCCGCCTCCTGATCGAGCTTGCCGGCCAGGCGATGCGCCTTCACGAAGGCGCGCGCCAGCACCGGTGCCTCGACAATGCCCTCGCTGAATATCGGCAATCCCGGCAGCTCCAGGTCTTCGGCGATCTCGGCCATCAGGGCAGCGTCGGGATAGCAGGTGCGGTAGGCCCAGCCGGCAGGCGCGCCCCTCTCGCCGTCATGCGGGTCTTCCGGATTGACGATGATGATCGAGCCCGCCGGCGCCAGATGCCGGCGGCGGCCTATCCTGAGCTTCTCGACGCCGGCCACGACGACGCCGAACACCCAGGTCGGGTGGGTGTGCAGCGCATAGGCATGGTCGCGATAGCGGGCGGCGAGCATTTCGAGACCGAAAAGGCCCTCATGCCGCGTCAGCTTTGCTGCCTCCCGCTCCCTTTGCTCGCTGGCATCGCTCATGGCGGCAAGCCTTCTCGAAACCGCCCTGCCCGTCAATCCCGTTCAAGACGAGAGCCTGGAGCATTGGCAACATCGCCGCATTGGAACGGAGATAAGACGATGCGGGAAGACGACAGGATAGCGGCGATCGTGCCCGAGGTGATCGGCTGGCGGCGGGCGATCCACGCCAATCCGGAGCTCGGCTTCGCCGAATACGAGACGGCGGCTTTTGTCGCGGTGAAGCTCAAGGAATTTGGCCTTGCCGTGCACACCGATGTCAGCGCGACGGCCGTGGTGGCGACGCTGACGAAGGGCACGAGCGGCAAGGCGATCGCGCTGCGGGCGGAGCTCGACGCCCTGCCTATCAAGGAAGCAACCGGCCTGGCCTACGCCTCCCGCAAGGACGGCGTCATGCATGCCTGCGGCCATGACGGCCACACCGCGATCCTGCTCGGCGCGGCGAAGCTGCTTGCCGAGAGCGACAGCTTCGACGGCACGGTTGTGTTCGTCTTCCAGCCGGCCGAGGAGGTGCTGGGCGGCGGCAAGAGGATGATCGAGGACGGACTGCTGAAGCGCTTTCCGGTCGACCAGGTGTTTGCCATCCACAACTGGCCGGGCTTTCCGGAAGGCCATATCGGCGTGCGCGCCGGGCCGCAAATGGCGGCGGTCGACGATTTCGAGATCGTCTTTCGCGGCAGCGGCTGCCATGCGGCGATGCCGCATCTGGGCGACGATCCGCTGCTTGCGGCAGCCAGTTTCGTGACCGCGATCCAGCGGCTGGTTTCACGCAGCGTCGATCCGCTGTCGCCCGCCGTGCTGTCGGTGACGCAGATCCATGGCGGCCGCTTCAACAATTTCGTGCCGGGCGAGGTGAAGGTCGAAGGCACCTGCCGCTTCTACGACCGCAGGCTTTCCGACCACTGCGCGGCGGAGATCGAGCGGGTGGCGCAGGCAACGGCCGCGATGCACGGCGCCGCCGCCGCGCTCACCTACAAGCGCGGGTATCCGCCGGTGGTGAACCCGGCAACCGGCGCGGCGCTCACGGCCTTGGCCGGAGCGGACACGGTCGGCACGGAGCGCGTCGCGACCGACTTCCAGCCCAGCATGGGCTGCGAGGACTTTGCTTTCCTGCTGCAGGGCGTCGGCGACGGCGCCTATGTCTGGATCGGCGCCGGCGATGTCGGCCCCGGCGCCGGGCTGCATGGCGACCGCTTCGTCTTCAACGACGCCGTCGTCCCGATCAGCATCCGCTTCTTCCTCAATGTCGTTCAGCGCGCCTTGCCGGCCGGCGGAAGGTAGCGTGATTGCCAAGCAAGGAGATTTCGCGCAACGGTCTCGCGACTGAAACGATCGCGAGAGCTGATGCCGGGGGCTGACAAGACCGTGCTCGTCACCGGGGCGCGCGCGCCAGTGGCGCTGCATCTGGCGCGCCTGCTTCATGGCGCCGGTCGCCGGGTGATCCTTGCCGACACGCCGGCGCGTCCGATCGCTGCCGCGAGCAAGGCCTGCGCGCGCTACCATCGCCTGCCGCCGCCGCGCTTCGAGCCGCAGGCCTATGCCGAGGCGGTCGAGGCGCTGGTTCGGACAGAAGGCATAGAGCTGGTCATCCCGACCTGCGAGGAAGTCTTTCACCTCGCGCTTGTCTGGCGCGGGCGGGCAATGCCCGCGCCGCTGCTCGCGCCCGGCATCGATCTGCTGGCGGAAGTCCACAACAAGCACGCCTTCATTCGGCTGGCCGAGAAACTTGGGCTCGCCGTGCCGGAGACGGTGCTGCTCAGTTCGCGCGACGATGTTGAAGCCGTCCGCGGCCGGTCGCGCGAGCTGGTGTTCAAGCCGGTCTGGTCGCGCTTCGCCAGCCAGGTGCGGCTTCGTCCGACGCCGGACTTCCTCGACGCCATCGTCCCCTCGCCCGCCATGCCGTGGGTGGCGCAGCGTTTCATCGATGGCGAGGAGATCAGCGCCTATGCCGTGGCGCGCGACGGCAGGCTCAAGGCGCTGGCGCTCTACCGCTCGCCCTATCGCGCAGGCAGGGGCGCCGGCATCTTCTTCGAACGGGTCGAGGATGGAGCGGCGCGCAAACTGGTCGAGCGCATCGTCGCCGGCACCTCGTGGACCGGGCAGATCTCCTTCGACCTGATGCGTGAGGCGGACGGCCGCGTGCTGCCGCTGGAGTGCAATCCGCGCGCGGTGAGCGGCCTGCATTTCTTCCGCGACCCGGCTCGGTTTGCCGATGCCGTGCTTGGCGATGGCCCCGAGGTCATGCCCGATGTCACCGCGCCGCAAACGGTACGGCTTGCCATGTGGATCTACGGGCTGCCGGCGGCGCTGCGTTCAGGCGGTCTCGGCCGCTTCCGAAAGGCGATGCGCGAAGGCCAGGAACTGCTCGACTGGCCAGCGGACCCGACGCCGGTGAAGGCGCAATGGACGGCGCTGGCGGAGATCGCCGGCGTGGCTTTTCGCCAACGCATCAGCCTGCAGGCGGTATCTACGCGGGACATCGAGTGGAATGGGCCGGCGGATTGTCCCTGACGTTGGCGGGACAGCACCCCCTCTGGCCTGCCGGCCATCTCCCCCACAAGGGGGGAGATTGTGGCAGTTTCGTGCACCGCGCCCCTCCCGAACGTTGGCGATTGGCGAAATCGGCGATGACCGTCAATCTCCCCCCTTGCGAGGGAGATGTCCGGCAGGACAGAGGGGGGTGCGAAGGAACTCCACGCATCCTTGCTTTCCCGCGAACCATCATAACTCGATCTCATGCACCCTCGGCTCGCTTGCCGCCGGCGGCAGTTTCCCCTCCATGATTGCCGCGATGTCGCGGCGCAGGAAATCGAGCGGGCCGATCACCGGCAGGGCTTGCGGCGCGAAGCGGGCGTTGTCGCTTGCGGATTTCAGCACGCGGCGGTCCTGATGCAGCGCGATGGTGAAGAGCGGCTTGAAGGCGAGTGCCTTGAGCTCGCCAAGCGGGCCCTGGCGCCGGCCGATCAGCCAGCCGACGCCCTCGACGGTGCGTTCGTCTGCTTGGCGAAGATGGAAAGTGGTGGCGAGCACCAGCCCGTCCCTGCCCCAGTATTCGAGCTCGGCGATGCCGGGATGGCGGAAGCGGCCGATGGTCTTCGTACGCTCCCCTTCCAGCAGCCGGCTGATCAGGCCCTGCTGGCGATCCTCGCCGGTGTAGTGGGCCTCGACCCAACCCTCGCCGCCTGTCACCTCGACCCGCACAAGATGACGCTTCGAAGTCAGGCCGCGCAGCAGGCCCTTATGCGTGAAATGGGTGTGAGTGGCATCCAGAATGTTCTCGACGGCATCGAGCACAGTCGACTGCGTCGAACTGCGCACGCGCCGCACGATAATGTCCTTGCCCTGCATGCAATGGAGGTAGGGCTCGGCCTGCGGCGTGCCGGAGGAGATGAAGATGACGCCGTCACGCTCGATCGCGGCGTAGCGGCGGACCCGGTAATGCGGCATGGCGCCGACATGGCCGGGAATGGCGGTGCAGCGGCCTTCGCCGTCATAGCGCCAGCCGTGGTACGGGCATTCGATCTCGCCACTGACGACCTTGCCGGTCGACAGCTCGACCAGCCGGTGCGGGCAGCGGTCGAACAAGGCGGCAATGCCCTGCGCCGAACGGAACAGCACAACGGGCGCGCCGTCGAACAGGATCCGTTTCGGCCGCCTACCGATGTCGGCGGACAACGCCACCGCCTGCCAGTGATCCCTTCTCTCGCTCACAGCTCGAATCTCCTGAGCAGAGGAATGCCGACCCGCGCCAGCACCGTCTCCATCATGCGGATCGCGAGGCGCCGCCGGCGGGGCAGGTGCCCGGCATAGACGGCGTTGTACTCGATTGCTGCAACGGCGCCGCGCAGGCGTTTGAAGCCTGCCGCGCCGGCGCTCATGTTGAAGAACAGGCCGCGCGCCGTGGCGTGGTCCTGACCCATCGCCACCACCATTCGGTAGAGCCCGTCGCCGATCGGCAGGCTGGTGTCGTAGCCGACGATGGGCTGGGTAAGCGTGCCGCCATTCTCGAACAGGCCGGTGACGGCGACCAGCTCGCCGCCGGGGCGGCGCAGGCCGGCAAGGCTGATGATGCCGCGCCGATGCATCTCGGCAATGTAGCGGGCCGTGTAGTGCGGATTGAGCGGCGTGTATTTTTCCAGATAGAGCATGTTGTAGAGCACTTCGGCGCGCGCATAATCGGCCTCGGTGAAATCGGCATCTCCGACCCGCTCGAAACGTGTGGCGCCGAGCTGCTTGCGGTCGCGTCTCAGGTTCTTGGTCATGGCGGGAGCGGCGCTGCGGTCGGCGAAGATGTAGATTTGCCGCGCGGCCAGCATTCGAAAGCCCTCGGCCTTCAGCGCGGCGATGCTCGCCGGATCGGCGATCTCGTTCAGCGAGCGGATGACGATGGCGCGATCGGGAAAACGCGCGACCAGCGCCGTGCGGAGCGCCGCAACCGTCTCCCGATCGAGCAGCGGCACCGGATTGGTGGAATAGAGCCAGTTGTTGACCTGCACCTGATGATCGAGGCCGCTTGCCCGGACCAGCGGCGCGCAGGCGCCGATCAGGGCCTTGAGCGCGCGGCGCAGCAGCGGGTGGGCCGCGAAGTTGCGCGTCTCGTCTATCGCATAGTCGATATAGGCGCTTGACGGGCAGCAGATATAGCAGTTCGGCGCTTCAGCAGCATCGTTAAGAGTGAGCGGAAAGCTCCTGCCCGCAATCTCGAAGGTTTCGACCCTAGTCGTCAGGTTGGCGACGAGATCGCTTACCGGCACCTCGTTGAACAGCCGCACGAAAGCCTCGACCTTGGCCGGGCTATTCTCCACCCGGTCGGCCTGTTGGATCGGCTTTTCCATGACGGCCGCCCCGTTCACGGCGCGCGCGCCAGCCGGCATTCGACGCGGCGCAGCTTGCGGCTCGTCTCGAGCGGCAGCGTCGCGCGGATGAGAGTGACCGTGACGCTCGCCTTTCGCGCTTCCAGCAGCATGTGCACCGCTTGGTGAGCAGCGGCCGCAGCTTCAACGGACAGTGTCGGCGGAAGCCTCAACTCGATGGCATCCGGTGCAGTCTGGATGAGGCGGAAATCGTCGATGCGGCGGTCGGCCTTGAGCACGGCGTTGCGCAGCACATCGGGCGTGACGAGGATCGGGCCGTTTGCCGAAGCAAGACGGAAGACGTCGTCCATGCGGCCGACGATCTCATCCACGCAGCGCAACGGCGAGCCGCAGCGGCAAGGCTGGTCCGAGAGCCGCAGCAGGTCGTTCATCCTATAGCGCGCCATGATTTGTGTGCGGCGGCGAAAAGCAGTGACCAGTGGGGTCACCAGCCCATCGCCCGCCGGCTCGAATTCGAAGAAGACGGAGTCCTCGGCAAGATGCAGGCCGCCGTGCCGGCAGGTGACGGCGAACAGGCCTTCAGTCGCCATGTAGATCTGGTCGAGCGGCAGCTTGAAGAAGGCCTCGATCGCCGGACGGTCGACCGGATCGAGCGTCTCGGCAGCCGAGAAAATCCGCTTCGGCCGGAGCCGGAAGTCCTCGGCCGCGAAACGCCGCAGAATCTTCGGCGGCGCGATGATCACCGTCGGGTCGAAGGTTTCCAGCGTCTGCCGCCAGCGTTCCGGCCCGAGCGTCAGGTCGAAGAAGGCGAGCTTGATCAGTTTCGATTTGCGGGCGCTGTCATAGAGCCCGTTGTTCTGCGGCAGGATGACGGCGACGCGCATGCCGCGCCAGACAAGATCGTGCGCCGCCTTGGCGAGGATCGCGCCCAGCCAGCGATATTTTTCGGGTTCCGAAATCACGAACAGGCCGCGATTGCCCGAGGTGCCGGTGCTGGCGCCGACGGTGAGCGACCCGGCGCGCCCTTCGCGTGCCAGCGCCGCCCAGGCCTCGGTGGCGGTCAGGCCATGGATGTTGAAATCCTCGAAGCGCGCCATCAGCAAGGCCTTGTCGGTGACCGGCAAGTCGCAGAGACGCGCCGGCGCCTTTCCATAGAAAGGCGCGCGCGGCAGATCGCGGTCGAGAAAGCGGCGCAAGGCCGCCGCCTGCCAGCGCTCGAACTCCGAGCGGCTCTTGCGCGAGACCCAGCGCGTCAGGGCAAAGGAGCCGACCGCTTCCACCAGAGCGTTCATGTCGCCTCCGGATCGCTCAATGCGAGATCGTAGGCTGCCGGCGCGGGATCATGGCAGAGCATCACCTCGCCGCCGGCGGCGATGAAGCGGCGCAGCATGGCGCTGGTCGGCTCGATCGACGCGGCGTCCTCGGCAATCAGCGTGGCCGGGAATCCGGGCGTGCGTTTTTCGGTCAAGGCGGTGAGCAGCCATTGCACATCCACGGCATAGAGCAGCGGCCGTTCGAGGCCGGTGAACAGCAGGCCGAACTGGCCGTCGGCATGTCCCGGAAGATCGACCGCGATCACGCTGCCGTCGCCGAAGAGGTCGGCGCCACCGGGCACGCCGTCGCGCGCTTCGACGTGCGGCCTGGAGGACAGCCCGTCAAGGCGTGCGTCGAAGTCGGCCGGAAAGAGCTCGGTGAAAACGCCGTGGCGCCAATTCTGCCGCGGCGTGCGCGCCTTGACCCGCGCCCAGGCCGCGTCGCTCGCGACGAAACGCGCCTTGGGAAACAGCGAAAGGCCCGAAATGTGGTCGGCATGGAAATGGGTGACGATAACGGTGCGGATGTCATTCGGCGACAGGCCGAAATGCTTCAGCACCGGCAAGACCTGTTCGGCGGCGTTGAGCTTGGGTTTCAGCAGGGCGCCATAGAGGCGCAGCATCCGGCCGCGTCTTTCTCCAGTTAAGGCTTCAGCTGTATAGCCGGTATCGACCAGCACCGGACCTTGCGCGGGATGAACGATCAGCCCGTAGCGGACGCGCAGACGCACGCTCCGCCAGCCGCCGCCGCGCAGGATGAGCCGCTCGGCGGCATTCACCCAGGCGCTGTTGGCGAAGACGGTCTTCATGACGCGGCTCCGCCGAAGGTGCGATCGAGCCCTTGCTCGAAGGAAATCTTTGGCGCCCACCCGAGCAGGCGTTTCGTCTTGGAGAGATCGAGGCTTTGCGCATAGGCGAAGAGGCCGAGCCCATAGCGGGTGACCGGCGGCTCGGGCCGGCCGGGCAGCCTCAGCGCAACCGCTTCCATCAGTCCTGCTGCAAGCATAACCGGCATGAGCGGCATCGGCCGCCAGCGTGCTTCAATGCCGGCGCGGGCGCAGGCCTCGTCGGCGATGCGGCGTACCGGCAGGACCTCGCCGCCGGAAATGTTGAAGACCTCTCCCTCAGCCTGGCGGGGTGCGGCAAGCGCGGCCATGACGGCATCGACGACGTCGTCGACATGGGTGAGATCGATCGCCGCCCGGCCACCGCGAAACAGCGGCAGCGGCCGGCTCTTCGCCGCCTTGATGAGGCGCGGCAGCAAGGCACGGTCGCCGGCGCCGTAAATGCCGCGCGGCCTCAGCACCACGGGGTGGATGGCCGGCGCGGCGAGCACGAGCTTCTCCGCCTCGCGCTTGGTGCGGGCATAGTGGTTCACCGGGTCGGGCAAGGCCATGTCCTCGGTCAGGCCGAGCTGGTCGCGAAAGGCAAAGCAGACGGACGGGCTGGAGATGTGGACGAAGCGGCCAACGCCCTGGCGCCTCGCGAAATCGAGGAGGTTCCGCGTCGCCGCGACATTGGCCAACTCGAAATCCTGCAGCCGGCCGAAGGGTGCCGAGAGCGCGGCGCAATGGATGATCCGCTCAACCTTGCCGACCCGCGGGTCGAGCACACCATCGAGCGGCTGCGCAAGATCATGGCGAATGAGGCGATGGCCGGCGGCCTCCAGCGCGGCGCAGCGTGCTGCATCGCGGCCCAGCCCGAGCGCCGGCCTGCCCATTGCCGCAAGGCGCTCGAGCACATGAGAGCCGAGGAACCCGCTGGCGCCGGTGACGAGCACGGCCATCGTCAGGCCTCGATCGCCATGCCGCCGAAGGACACGCCGGCGGAGGTGCCGAGGAAGAGCAGCTTCATGCCCGGCGCCACGCGACCCTCGCGGCGCGCGACATCGAGCGCAAAGGGGATGGACGCCGCGATCTGGTTGCCGAAGCGAGCCGCAATATCGACCAGCTTTTCCGGCGCAAAGCCCGTCTGGCGCGCCATATGCGCGAGCGCGAACGGGCTCGCTTGGTGCGGCACGACGAGGTCGACATCCTCATGCCGCCAGCCGGCGCGCTCCAGCAGCGCCGCGACGAAGCCGTTGAAATGGCGGGACGTGAGGCGAAACAGCTCCTTGCCGTCCATATGGAACAGGGCGTGGCGGGCAAAATCTTCCGGCTCCTTGTGGAAGTCGAAGCGGGTGCCGCCCGAGCCAATACTGCAGGCCTCCCAGCCGGAGGGATAGGTGCGCATCAGGCTCGCCGCCACCCTGCCCTCGCCGGGCTCGGCCCTGCGCAGCACGGCCGCCGCCGCGCCGTCGCCAAAGAGTGCTGCGACCTCCGGCGCGTCCCGCCACGGCAGGGCGCGCGAGGCGACCTCCGACGAAAAAACCAGCGCCGTCTCGCATTGCCCGGCCTCGATCATGCGGCCCGCGGTCTCGAAGGCGGTGAGAAAGCCGAGACAAGTGCTGTTGACATCGAAAGCGGCCGCCGAGCCGTCGGCGAGGCCGAGGCGCTGCATGACCAGCGGCGCCGTCGCCGGCAGCGGCTGGTAAGGCACGCCGCAGCCGCCGATGATCAGATCGACGGCCTTGGCTTCGAGCCCCGCATCCTCGAGCGCAAGACGCGCCGCGGCGCAGGCAAGATCAATCTGCGATTCGGCCTCGCAGACATAGCGTTGGACGACGCCGGTGACGGTTTCCAGCGCGCCCTGGCCAAGGCCAAGCCGCTTTTCCAGCGTCCGTGTGGTGAGGCGCTCAGCCGGTACCGCCCTGCCGGTTCCGACAATCCTGATCCGCATTCTCCCCCCGCCGAATGAGCTTGCGTCTATCTAGCCCAAAAAGCGGTCGATAGCGATGTTGACGAGGTCACGCACGAGCCGACCCGCAGTAATGAGAGCTGGGACTTTGTTACCAATTGCCGTCGCCGGCGCTGCCCCTCATCGGCCTGCCGGCACCTTCTCCCCGTAGAACAGGGAGAAGAGGGCTGGCCGTGGCCTTGGCGCTCGTTCTGCAACGCCGGCGATTGGCGAAACTGTCGAGGACTGCATCTTTCTCCCCGTCACTATACAGTCACTATCCGGGGAGTAATGCCCGGCAGGGCAATGGGGGGCGGCGCCGACTTGGCAAGCAAAGCGGAAAGCGCGACGACGCGGTCAGCCTGCGGTCAGCCTTCTCGAAGAAACCTTGTCACCACGTCCATAAACTCCACCGGCCGCTCGATGTTGAGCAGATGAACGCCTGAAAGAAGCAAAAGCTCGGCTCCTGGAATCGCGGCCGCGATCGCTTCGCTGTGGCTTGCCAGCGTCACCTTGTCGTCCTTGCCGCCGATGACCAGCGTCGGCGCGGCGATCAGCGAAATCGGGCGCCGCAGGTCGGCGTCGCGCACTGCGGCAAAGCATCCGGCAAGCCCTTGCGGCGACATGGAAAGGATCGCGGCGCGGAATTCATCGACGGTCTTGTTCGGCCCGGCAAGCATCGAGGTCGGGAACCAGTTGCGCATGAACATGTCCGCCGTGGCCGACAGGTCGTCGGCTGAAAGCACGTTGCGGATCTGCTCGTCGAAATAGGATGCCGGCCCAAGATGCGGCGAGGTGTTGGACAGGATCAGCCGCTCGATGCGCTCCGGCGCATGGATGCCCAGCCACTGGCCGACGAAGCCTCCCAGCGACAGGCCGAGGAAATGCACGCGCTCGATCCTGAGGAAGTCGAGCAGTTCCAGCACATCTCGGCCGAGACGATCGAGCGAATAGGCTCCTGCTGGCACATCGGAGCCGCCATGGCCGCGAAAATCGTAGCGCAGCACCCGCAAGGACTTGGCCAACTCAGGAACCTGGCCGTCCCACATATGCAGCGTCGTGGCGATGGAATTGGAAAGCATAAGCACCGGCCGATCTTCCGGGCCGTCCAGCCTGTAGGCGATGCGGGCGCCGTCGCCCGCCGTGAAATAAAGCGTTACGGTCATTTTGGTCCTCATCCTGGTTGGCGGGAGAGTTCCCGCCATCTTTTCGATGAGGAAGCTAGGTCTGGTGACTATCGAAGAAAATTACTATGATTTGACAATCTCTGTAGGACATCATGACAATGTACGATCTGAAGCTTCACGACTTGCGATGCTTCGACGCCGTGGCAAGCGAGGGCAGCTTCCAGGCCGCGGCCGTCGCCCTGAACCGGACGCACCCATCCGTCTTCGCCGCCGTCGCGCGGCTGGAAGAGCAGCTCGGCCTCACCCTGCTCGACCGCAGCGGGTATCGCGTGAGCCTCACGGAGGAAGGCCGCCTGTTTCACGGCCGCGCGCAATTGGCACTGCGCGAGCTAGGTCATCTTCAAGACTATGCGGACCAGCTCGCGAGCGGCGAGGAAACCGTCCTGCGCGTCGTCATGGGCGATGTCTGCCCGAGGCCGCGGATACTCGGCCTGCTCAGCAGCTTCTTCGCGGAGCGGACCCGCACGCGCCTGCATCTCGAATATGAGGCGATCAGCGGCCCGCTCGAACGGCTGATGGACGCCGAGGCCGATGTCATCTTCCACCGCGCCAATCCCTCCGATCCGCGTCTCGAGCGGATCGATCTTTGCCAGGTGAGGTTCATACCGGTGGTGGCGCCCGGATTCCTGCCTTTCGATGACGGGCAGGAGGTCACGCCGGAGGCGATGCGGCCCTTCACCCAGTGCGTGATCCGCGACACGGCGCGGCGGCCCTCGCCCGAAAACTTCTTCGTCATCGACGGCGCGCATTCCTGCTCGACGCCCGACCACATGATGAAGAAGGAGCTGATCCTGCACGGCCTTGCCTGGGGCCATCTGCCCGCGTGGCTGATCGAGGATGAATTGCGAGACGGGCGGCTGATCTCGATCGCCGGCAGGCACATTCCCGGCCGCACCGAGACCGTCGCGGCTGTGCGGCGACGCGACCGGCCGCACGGACCGGTGGCCGAGGCGTTATGGCTCTTTCTTCAGGCGCAGGGACGCGACGCGTTCTAGAGATCGAAGCGACGATCCTCAGGCCTTGCGCTCCCAGCGGCGGTCCGGCGTCTGCTGCCAGTAGGTCACCGCGTGGCCGGCTTCCTTCATCGTCTTCCATTGGCCGCGCGCGGCTTCCAGTTGCGCCGCGTCATGGCCGTCGAATAGGAAGACGGCGCGCTCGTAGCCGGAAAGCTCGGGCGGAGTAGCGCCATCGACGAGAAAGCGGATCTGCGCGGCGTTCGGATTGCCCTCCCCCGTGGTGAGCAGGATCGGCTGCTCGGCGGGGTAGGCTTCGCGGTCGGTGGCGTGCGCCAGGAAGGAATCGTCGCGGAACGTCCACAGATGCTGGTCGAGCGCGTCGCGCCTCTCCTCGGTGCCGGTCTGCACGACTGCCCGCCAGCCACGCTCGACGCTGCGCTCGAGGAGCCCCGGCAGAGCCTCCTCAAGCGTCGATTCCGTCAGGTGATAGAACAGGATGTCGGCCATCCCCCGAAGCCTAGCCTTCGTAGTGGTCCCGCACCAGCCTGTCGAGCAGCCTGACGCCGAAGCCCGAGCCCCAGGACTGGTTGATCTCGCTCGCCGGCGCGCCCATCGCGGTGCCGGCGATGTCGAGATGTGCCCAGGGCGTATCCTTGACGAAACGCTGCAGGAATTGCGCGGCGATGATGGCGCCGCCATAGCGGCCGCCGATGTTCTTCATGTCGGCGTTCTTGGAATCGATCAGCTTGTCGTATTCGGCGCCGAGCGGCATGCGCCACAGCCGCTCCTGCGTCGCCTGGCCGGCGCCGAACAGCCTGCCCGCCAGCTCGTCATTGTTGGAGAACAGGCCGGCATAATGCTGGCCGAGCGCGACCATGATGGCGCCGGTCAGCGTCGCCAGGTTCACCATGAATTTCGGCTTGAAGCGGTCGTTGGTGTACCAGAGCGCATCGGCCAGCACGAGGCGGCCCTCGGCGTCGGTGTTGAGCACCTCGATCGTCTGGCCCGACATCGAGGTGACGATGTCGCCCGGGCGCTGCGCGTGGCCGTCGACCGCGTTCTCGACCAGGCCGATGACGCCCACGACATTGGCCTTGGCCTTGCGCGCGGCCAGCGCATGGATCAGGCCGGTGACGGCGGCGGCGCCGCCCATGTCGCCTTTCATGTCCTCCATCCCGGAGGCCGGCTTCATCGAATTGCCGCCGGTGTCGAAGGTGACGCCCTTGCCGACGAACGCGACCGGCGCGTCCTTGGCCTTGCCGCCCTTCCATTGCATGACGGCGATGCGAGCGCCGCGCGGCGAGCCTTGAGCGACGCCGAGCAGCGAACCCATGCCGAGCTTCTTCATCTCCTTCTCGGTGAGGATCTCGACCTCGACGCCGAGCGCCTCCAGCTCCCTGGTGCGGGCGGCGAACTCGACGGGACCGAGCGCATTGGCCGGCTCGTTGACGAGGTCGCGCGCCAGAAGCACCCCGTCGATCACCGCCTCCTCGTGTGCGAACGCCTTTTTCGCGGCGGAAGGATCGGCGCAGTGGATGACTATCTTGGCAGGCTTGGGCGCTTCGGCCTTCTTGGCTTCGGGCTGGCCGTTTTCCCTCTCTTTCCTGGTCTTGTACTTGTCGAAGCCGTAGCTGCGCAGAAGGATGCCGGCGGCAAGGTGCGCCGCCTGGCGCCCGTCCGGCTGCAGCTCGGGCAGGTCGAGGATGACGGCGACTTCGGTCGCCTTGCGCAGCGCGGCGGCAACGGCGCCGCCGAGCTTCAGCCAGGCGTAATCGTCGAGGCTTGCGACCTTGCCGGCGCCGATCGCCACCAGCCGGTCGACCGACGTCCCTTCCGGCGCCAGCACTTCGGCCGAGCTCGCGAACTTGCCGGAGAAATCGGCGACGGGAAACGCGCGGGCAAGCGCAGCCGCCGGGTCGCAAGCCTTCGCGGCCTCGCCAAGCCCGCCGCCATCGGCCGCAAGCACGAAGACGCTGCCCTTCTTGGGCGCGGCTATTTTGGCGAAGGCAATCGTAGGTCTCGAAGTCATCAGATCCTGCTTTCGGGGTGAGGCGCCGCGAACCGGCTTTCAAGCGTGCGCGACATTTGGTCGTTTTCAGCCATTTGGCAAGACTTTGGCCGAATTCGCTGTCTATATCGGCGCCGAAACCAACGAAGGATTCGTCGCGGCGGAACCTAAGCTTCCTGCCGCAACCTGTTGTTAACCATCAATGTTTCGCATTTCTTATTCATTGGCGCGGAGACTCCGCCGCGCTGGGGCACGCGGCGTGGGGCGACAAACCGGATCGGGCCGGCGATGGACCCAGTTGTACGGGCGCCGCCGGATCACTACCTTGTCGCCGGGCATGATGCCGTTCGGCACAATCGAGAAAAGCCTTCATGAAGGTCGTTGAACGCTACATCATGCGTCGCGCTACGGCGATGTTCCTGGCGGCACTGGTGTGGACGCTGGCGATCGTGTGGACGACGCAGGTGCTCGCCAAGATCGACCTCGTCACCGACAGCGGCCAGTCGGCGCTGTCCTTCTTCGAAGTCGCGGCCCTGATCATCCCTTCGATCATTCCGATCGTGGTGCCGTTCGCGCTGGTGGTCGCGGTGGCGCAGACGCTGAGCGCCATGAACACGGATTCGGAACTGGCGGTGATCAACGCGGCCGGCGCCTCGCGCTGGACGATCGCGCGGCCGATCCTTCTGCTTGCGATTGCGGCCAGCGTCTTTTCCTTCGCCGTCGACAACGGCGTCGATCCTTACGCCAGGCAAAAGAACCGCCAGCTGATAGCGGCCTCGCGAGCTGATCTCGTGTCGCTGATCATCCAGGAAGGCACGTTTCGCAGAATCGACGACGGCCTGTTCCTGCAAATCGGCGAACGGCTCCCCAACAACAAGCTCGGCGGCATTTTCGTCGCCGATTCGCGCGAGGAAGGCGCCAATCTAACCTACTACGCCAAAACCGGCAGCATCGTCGAAAAAGGCGACGAGAAGGTGCTGATGATGAATGACGGCGTCATCAACCGCAAATCGGTGACCGGCGACCTTTCCGTCATCCGCTTCACCTCCTACGCCTTCGACCTGTCGGCCTTCATGTCGGCGGCGAACGAGATCACGCTGCTGCCCAAGGACCGGACGACGCAATATCTGCTCAATCCGGATCCCAACGACAGGAGGTATCAGCGCCAGCCCGGCAGCTACACGGCCGAGCTCAACCAGCGCTTCTCCGAATGGTCCTATTCGCTGGTGTTCGCGCTGATTGCGCTTGCGGTCGCGGGCGACGCGCGCTCGCATCGCGAGGCGCGCATCCATCCGCTGATCACGGCAATCGCTGTGGCGCTGTTCGTGCGCTGGCTCGGCTTCCTCGCCGCCGGCAAGGCGGACAAGCTCTGGTATTACGCCTACATGGTCTATGGCGTGCCGATCATCGCCTCCGCGGTCTCCATCTGGTTCATCGCCTCCTCGCGCAGCATGGAATTGCCGACCGCCTGGGCCGACTGGATGACGAATCTCGCCGGCCGCCTCAGCGAGGGCTGGACCGCATTCAAGCTGTGGCTTGCCCGGCGCAGCACCTCCGGCCAGGGAGCCTGACGATGGGCTGGACGCTCGGCCGCTATTTCTTCTTTCGCTACGTGTCGATCACCGTCTGGTTCTTCCTCGGCCTTCTGGCGCTGGTGTTCCTGATCGATTTCACCGAGCTTTCCGGCCGCACGACCGGGCTGCCGGGCTTCACCTACGGCACCGCCTTCGCCATTTCGGCGCTGAGGATGCCGATGATCATGCTGCAGACGGTGCCGTTCGTCGGACTGTTCTCGGCGATGGCGACGCTGGTGTCGCTCAACCGCCGCTACGAGCTGGTCATCGCGCGCTCGGCCGGCGTTTCCGCCTGGCAGTTCCTGTTTCCGTGCTGCGTCGGCGCGCTGATGTTCGGCTTGCTGTCGGTCGGCGTGCTCAATCCGATCGCGGCACACGGCTTTTCGCGGTCCGAGCAGATGGAAAACCAGCTCAAGGCTGGCAAATCGAACGCCGTCGCCCCCGATGCGACGCCGTGGCTGAGGCAAAAGACCAGTTCGGGCGACACCATCATCGGCGCCCGCGCCATCCTCAACCAGGGCCTGGAGATGGCGGACGCGGTGTTCTTCGTCCTCGACCAGCAGGGCAACATCGTCGAGCGCAAGGATGCCGCGCGCGCATTGCTGCGCGACGGCTACTGGGAATTGCAGGACGTCAAGGTGTTCAAGGACGGCTCCATCCGTCCCGTGGCTTCCGACCGCGTGCCGACCAACCTCAAGCCGGAATTCGTGCAGGAGCGCCTGGCGCGCCCGGAAACGATTCCCTTCTACGAGCTGCCCGGCAAGATCGAGGTTGCCCGTTCCTTCGGCCTCAAGGCAAATGCCTTCGCCATGCAGTTTGATTCGCTGGTGGCGTTGCCGTTCCTCCTCGTCGCCATGACGTTGATTGCGGCAACAGTTTCAATGAGATTTGCGCGGATGGGGCAGTCGGCAACGATGATTCTGGGTGGCATCCTGGCCGGCTTTCTGCTTTATGTCGTTTCGGTACTGGTCAAGGCATTCGGGGTCGCCGGATTCGTGCCTACAATGGTGGCTGCATGGGTTCCGGTTGTCGTGGCTATGTTCTTCGGGGTGACTTTCCTGCTATACAAGGAAGACGGCTAGTGAGGGAGGCGGGTTTGCGCAGCCATAGGCAGGCCGGTTTGGCACGCCTTTATGGGGCGACCGCCTTGGCATGTCTGTTCGCTTGCGTGGTGCCGTCGGCACCGGCGCTGGCGCAGACTATCACGGCGAAGCCCGTTCCGTCCGGAACGCAGATGCTGCTGGCCGCCGATACGCTCGTCTACAACAACGACAACCATACCGTGACCGCCGTCGGCAGCGTGCAGATCGACTATGGCGGCAACAAGCTGGTTGCCCAGCGCGTCGAGTACAATCGCGACACCAAGCGGCTTGTCGCCAGCGGTGCCGTCGAGCTGATCAACAGCGACGGCACCAAGATCAATACCGACCATATCGACATCACCGACGACTTCGCCGACGGCTTCGTCAACGCGCTGCGCGTCCAGACCGTCAACGACGCCTATTTCGCGTCCGAAAGCGCCGAACGCATGGGCGGCGTGCTGACGACGTTCCACAACGGCGTCTACACCGCCTGCGAGCCCTGCGAGGACAAGCCGGACAAGGCGCCGACCTGGCGCGTCAAGGCGCGGAAGATCATCTGGAACGGCGAGAAGAAGACGGTTCGCTTCGAGAACGCGAATTTCGAGTTCTTCGGCTTCCCGCTCGCCTATCTGCCGGCCTTCGAGATCGCCGACCCGACGGTCAAGCGCAAGAGCGGCTTCCTGATCCCGGGCATCGTCTACAACACCCATCTCGGCGTCGGCGTCAAAGTCCCTTACTATTTCGCGCTCTCGCCGACCTACGACCTGACCGTCACCGGCAGTGGCTACACCAAGCAGGGCTTCCTCGGCGAGGCCGAGTGGCGCCAGCGCTTCAACAATGGCGAATACAGCCTGAAGATCGCCGGCATCAATCAGCAGGATCCGGACGCCTTCATCACCAAGAGCGGTCTCCACACGGTCGATTCGGGCGCCGCTGGCGATCCCAATAAGTTCCGCGGCATGATGGGCACCAAGGGTCAGTTCGCCATCAACGAGCGCTGGAATTTCGGCTGGGACGTGCTGCTGCAGACCGACAAGAACTTCTCGCGCACCTACAATCTCGAAGGCTACAACGATCTCGTCCACCAGTCGTCGATCTATCTGACGGGCCTGAGCGACCGCAATTATTTCGACGTGCGGGCAATACGGTTCCAGGTGCAAGAAGATACCATTGATCAGACGGCGCGTGCCGCCAAGCAGCCTTGGGTTCTACCGTCCCTCGACTATGCCTATATCCCCGATATGTCGGTGGCCGGTGGGCAGTTGTCGTTCAATGTCAACGCGCGCGTCATCAGCCGCGACCAGTTAGATGAGACTTTCGACAAATTCTCAAAGGTCATGCGCGTCCCAGGCGTAGAGGGCCAGTCTAGCCGGCTGACCGCCGAGGCCGAATGGAAGCGCACCTTCACCACCGATGGCGGCCTGCAGCTGACGCCGCTGCTCGCATTGCGCGGCGACACCGGGTACAACTCGCAGACTTCGGCCTCGTTGGCCGCCGTCAACCAAATGGCGTCGAATCTCGGCGAGGACGTCGACATGCGCTCCTCGCTCGCACGCTACATGGCGACGCTCGGCCTGGAGATGCGCTGGCCGCTTCTGTTCTCGATGCCGAGCTCCAGCCATATTCTTGAGCCGACGGCGCAGGTCTTCGTGCGTCCGAACGAGCAGTATGTCGGAGGGCTCGCGGTTCCAAACGAGGACGCGCAGAGCTTCGTCTTCGACGCCACCACGCTTTTCGAACGCGACAAGTTCTCAGGCTATGATCGCATAGAAGGCGGCACCCGCGCCAATGTCGGCTTCCGATATTCGGGCGCCTACGACAACGGCTGGGCCACCAACGCCATTTTCGGCCAGTCCTATCAGCTTGCGGGACAGAACTCGTTCGCCGCACCCGATCTCGTCAATGTCGGGAGCGATTCCGGCTTGGACAAACGGTCTTCCGACTATGTCGGCCTCGTCGGCTTCAACAGCCCGAGCGGCTTCTCCGGCTCGCTGAGCGGGCGTTTCGACGAGCAGACCTTCGAGATCCGGCGCGCCGAGATCAAGGCCGCCTATTCGGGCCTGCCGGTTTCGCTCAGCGCCAAATACGCCTTCATCGAAGCGCAGCCGCTCTACGGCTTCACCACGGACCGCCACGAGCTCACGCTCGGCGCCTCGACGCATCTGGCCGAGAACTGGCGCGTCTTCGGCACCGGCACCTACGACATCGAGGATGCAGTCCTGGTCAAGGACGGCGTCGGCTTCGCCTACAACGATTCCTGCTTCACCTATGTGATGACGTTCTCGCAGACGCGCGATTCGATCACCAAGGAAGTGTCGCAGAATGTCGGCTTCAACCTGTCGTTCCGCACACTCGGCGATTTCGGCTCATCGACCGCCGCCGTCGACACGATCCAGTAGCGGGAGCAGCGGGCGGCCGCGGCCGTGCGTCGATTCGGGCGCGCGGGAGAGCTTGATTTGGCGCGCGATCCTTTGAAAATGGGTTCGATTCTCCGGCTATGCGCCGGCGACATCGTTTCGCCGCATAGAGCCGGCATGGCATCTACCCTTCTGGGGCGGGTAAGAATTGGGAAGGTGAGATGAGGAAATACCTGTTTTCGGCAGGATTCGCGCTATTGGTGGCCGCGACCTCGGTTTCGGTCATGGCAATGACGCCGCCGGCGTTCGCCAGCCAGATCAAATATGTCGTCAACAACATACCGATCACCACCGGCGACATCGCGCACCGCGCCGCATTCTTCAAGCTGCAGCACAAGAAGGGCGATGCCGCGCAGGACATGATCGACCAGACGCTGCGTCTTGCCGAGGCCAAGCGGCTCGGCATCCGCATCACCGACCAGCAGGTCGATGCCGCCTATCAGCGTTTCGCTTCCAACAACAAGATGCCGCTGGCCAAGCTCGATGCCATCATGTCGCAATCGGGCGTCACCAAGGAGCATTTCAAGGAATTCATCCGCGCGCAGATGGCCTGGAACCAGGCGCTCGGCGCGCGCTACCGCTCCGGCGAAGGCGGCTCGGTGACCGAGCAGGACGCGGTCCGCCGCATGCTCGACAAGGGCGGCTCCAAGCCGACCGCCATGGAGTACATGCTGCAGCAGGTCATCTTCGTGGTGCCGGCCTCCGAGCGCTCCGCCACGCTTGCCAAGCGCAAGCGCGAGGCAGATGCCATGCGCGCCCGCTTCAATGGCTGCAACACCACGCGCGAATTCGCCAAGGGACTGATCGATGTCACGGTGCGCGACCTTGGCCGCGTGCTGGCGCCGCAATTGCCGTCCGATTGGGCCGAGCAGATCAAGGCGACCAAGGTCGGCGGCGCGACGCCGACGCGCGAAACCGAACGCGGCGTCGAGTTCATCGGCATCTGCTCCTCGCGCGAGGTCTCCGACGACAAGGCCGCGCAGATGGTGTTCCAGGCCGAGGGCGGCAACGACAAGGATGCCGAAGAGCTCAGCAAGAAATATGTCGACGAACTGCGCAAGAAGGCCAAGATCGTCGAGCGCTAGGCCTAGAAGGTGATAGAACAAGGCCGCAGCCTCCCGCCCCTGCGCCGAAGCGGGCACGGCGCCCCGCAGGATGCGATGAGCATGCACAGAACAGATGTGCCATTGGCGCTTAGCGTCGGCGACCCTGCCGGCGTCGGACCCGAGATTGCCATCGCCGCTTGGCAGGCGGGCGAAAGTGCCGGCGTGCCGCCCTTCTACCTGCTCGCCGATCCGGCCCTGATCGAGGCCCGTGCGCGCGGCACCGGCGCCAACATCGCGATCATGGAGACCGTGCCTGGGCAGGCGGTGCATCACTTTCCCCGCGCGCTGCCCGTCGTTCCGCTCTATGCCCGCCACCAGGATAGTCCCGGAAAACCTAGCCCGGCCAATGCCGCGGGCACCCTCGAAGCGATCGACCGAGCCGTCGCCGACTGCCTCGCCGGCCACGCCGCGGCGGTGGTCACCTGTCCGATCGCCAAGAAGCCGCTCTACGATGCCGGCTTCCGCTTTCCCGGCCACACCGAATACCTGGCGCATCTGGCGTCGCGCCACTCCGGCACCGAGTTGACGCCGGTGATGCTGCTTGCCGGGCCCGAGCTGCGCACCGTTCCGGTCACCATCCACATCCCGCTCGCCGAGGTGCCGCAGGTCCTGACGACGGAGCTGATCGTCACCACCGGGCGCATCACCGCGGCCGATCTCAAGACCCGCTTCGGGATCGCGCGGCCGCGGCTTGCCATTGCCGGACTCAATCCGCATGCCGGCGAAGGCGGCGCGATGGGCTCGGAGGATCTTTCCATCGTCCTGCCTGCGGTCGAGGCGCTTCAGGCCGAAGGCATCGACGCGGTCGGACCGCTGCCGGCCGACACCATGTTCCATCCGCGGGCGCGCGCCCGCTATGACGCGGCGCTTTGCATGTATCACGACCAGGCGCTGATCCCGGCCAAGACGCTGGCGTTCGACGAAGCCGTCAATGTGACGCTCGGCCTGCCCTTCATCCGCACCTCTCCGGACCACGGCACGGCCTTCGACATTGCCGGCAAGGGAATTGCGCGCGCCGACAGCCTGATCGCGGCGCTGAGGCTCGCGCGCTGGCTTGCCGACAGCGGCCACCGGGCGCAGCCGCATGAGACGTAATTGAGCGGGGGGCGCAAGACCATCGACGGATTGCCGCCGTTGCGCGAGGTGATCGAGCGTCACGGCCTGCAGGCGAAGAAGGCGCTTGGCCAGAATTTCCTGCTCGACCTCAATCTGACAAGCAAGATCGCGCGTGCCGCCGGCGATCTGAGCGAGGCGACGGTGATCGAGGTCGGCCCCGGCCCCGGCGGGCTGACCCGGGCGCTGCTCTTCAACGGCGCCAAGCGCGTGATCGCCATCGAGCGCGACGAGCGCTGCCTGGAGGCGCTGGCCGAGGTCTCCAGCCATTATCCCGGCCGCCTCGAGGTGATCCCCGGCGACGCGCTGAGGACGGACTTCGCCGCCCTGGCCGGCAAGGCGAACGGCGGGCCGGTGAAGATCGCCGCCAACCTGCCCTACAATATCGGCACCGAGCTTTTGATCCGCTGGCTGACAACGGCCGAATGGCCGCCCTTCTATCAATCGATGACGCTGATGTTCCAGCGCGAGGTTGCCGAGCGCATCACCGCCGGTCCGGGCAGCGACGCCTACGGCCGACTCGGCGTGCTTGCCGGCTGGCGCGCGGAAGCAAAAATCGCCTTCGAGGTGCCGCCGCAGGCTTTTACCCCGCCGCCCAAGGTAACCTCCTCGGTGGTGCATCTGGTGCCGCGTCAATCCCCCCTGCCCGCAGACGGCAAAAGGTTAGGCCGTGTCACCGAAGCCGCCTTCGGCCAGCGCCGCAAGATGCTCAGGCAAAGCGTGAAAAGCCTCGGTGGAGAGGCGCTGCTCGCCCGCGCCGGCATCGACCCGACCCGCCGCGCCGAGACGCTTAGCGTGGAGGAGTTCGTGCGGCTGACGAACGCCCTATAGGCAGTCGGCGCGCGTCGGCTGGAATCCCAGTACCAATGCCATAAATAGGCAGGCGAACAAGCCTGGAGCACAAGATGCCTGCCTATGTCATTTCCGATGTCACCATCCGTGACGCGGAAGCATTCGAATCCTATAGGGCCCGCGCCGCGGC
This sequence comes from Mesorhizobium sp. ORS 3324, assembly GCA_000824825.2. Lineage (GTDB taxonomy): Bacteria > Pseudomonadota > Alphaproteobacteria > Rhizobiales > Rhizobiaceae > Mesorhizobium. The sequence goes on along the minus strand of LM655206.1, from coordinate 200,564 downwards.
CTCCATTGCGCAGCATGGCGGGCGCTATCTGGTACGCGGTGGCGAAGTTGAGAAGCTGGAAGGCAACTGGATGCCAGGTCCGCTGATCGTCGTCGAATTCCCCGACATGGAGAGCGCACGACGCTGGTACCGCTCTCCAGAATACGCGGCGGCACTGGAGGTTCGCGATGCCGCGCTCAGCAGGAACCTCATTTTGGTCGATGGAATCCAGCTATGACGAGCGCGCCGGGGCTGGCATTTGTCATTCAAATGCATTACATTGGCGGCAAAGGAGACCGCCATTGCCAGCGAATGCACTTGTCCAGACGCGTATCGACGCCGACATCCGGGACCGCGCTTCGGCGGTGCTCGAAAGCATGGGGCTGACCGTTTCGGATGCTGTACGGATACTTCTCACCCGAACCGCCAACGAGGGTGCGCTGCCCATCGATCTGGTCGCAAACAGCGAGGCCTACGATGCGTGGTTTCGCGCCAAGGTCCGCGAGGCGCTCGACGACACCCGACCCGATATCCCCGACGATCAGGTGGAGTCGCATTTCGCCGAGAGACGCGCGGCAGCGCTTCGCAAGGCCGGTGAGCCCAAATCTTGAAGATCGTCTGGTCGGCCTTCGCGCTTTCGGATCGCGACGGCATATTCACGCATATCGAGGCTGACAACCCTGCGGCCGCAATCGCCGTCGACGGGAGGATCGTCGCCGCGATACGCCGTCTCCGCGACTTTCCCGAGAGCGGCCGGACCGGCAGACTTGCGGGAACCCGAGAGCTTGTCATCGTGGGAACGCCATACGTTGCAGCTTATCAAGTGACCGAGAACGCCATTCGAATCCTGCGCGTGCTTCACGGAGCGCAGCGTTGGCCGGACGATCTACCAGAGGGCTGATGCGACTTATAGAGCCTTAATGGCGGCAATACGCCTGCGCCTCACTCCGTCTTCTCGTCCAGCAACCCCGAAATGAAATCGAACAGGCCGGGCCGTCTGTCGCGCCGAAGCCGCTCTGCCGTGACGATGGCGCGGACCTCGGCGAAGGCGCGGTCGAGGTCGTCATTGACGATGACGAAATCGTATTCCTTCCAGTGCTCGATCTCGACGCGGGCATTCTTCAGCCTGGTCTCGATGACCTGCTCCTGGTCCTCGGCGCGTCGCTTCAGGCGCGCCTTCAATTCCTTCATCGAGGGCGGCAGGATGAAGATCGAGACGATGTCGGCGCGCATCTTCTCCTTGAGCTGCTGGGCGCCCTGCCAGTCGATGTCGAACAGCATGTCGCGGCCCTCGGCCAGCGCCTGTTCCGCCGGCTCGCGCGGCGTCGCATAGAAATTGCCGTGCACTTCGGCCCATTCCAGCAGCGCGTCGGAATCGCGCAGCCGCTCGAACTCGCGCATGGTGCGGAAATGGTAGTGGACGCCTTCGATCTCCGAGCCGCGGCGCGGCCTGGTGGTGACGGAGACCGACAGTTCCAGGCTCGAATCGCTTTCCAGAAGATTGCGTGCGATCGTCGACTTGCCGGCGCCCGACGGTGACGACAGCACCAGCATCAGCCCGCGGCGGCGGATGCGGGATCCTACGTCCCTGGCAGCCGTCGGTTCCTTGGCAACCATCCCCGTCACTCCAGATTCTGGACCTGTTCGCGAAACTGGTCGACCACCGCCTTGAGCTCCAGACCGATCGCGGTGACCGCGGCGGCGTTCGACTTGGAACATAAGGTATTCGATTCGCGATTGAATTCCTGCGCCAGAAAATCGAGCTTGCGGCCGATGGCACCACCGTTGCCGAGCAGCGCGCGCGCGGATGCGACATGTGTCTTCAGGCGGTCGATCTCCTCGCGGATATCGGCCTTGGTGGCGAGGAAAGCCGCTTCCTGGTGCAGCCGGACCGCATCGAGATTGGCCGACGCGTCCATCAGCAGGCGGACCTGCTCGGCGATGCGCTCGCGGATCGCGGCCGGCTCGCGCGACGGGTCGGCCTCGGCCTTCAGCGTCAGCGCCTCAATGGTGTCGATGTGGCCGGACAAAAGCTTGCGCAGCGCAGCCCCTTCGCCCTGTCTTGCCATCTCCAGCCCGCCGAGCGCCGTGTCCAGCGCCGACAGGATCGCGGCATCGAGCGCTGCCCGTTCCTCTTCGGTCTCGACCGTCTCCGGGATGTCGAGCACGCCGCGCAGCGCAAGCAGGCCGTCCGCCGTCGCCGGCGCGGTGCCGAACTGCTCCTGCAGGCGCCTGGCCAGACCGGCCAGGTCCTTCAGGAATGCCTCGTTGACCACGGGCTGCACCTGCTGCGCGACGGAGCGCCCGACGGTCAGCGTCGCCTGGAAATTGCCGCGCGCGAAGCGCTTCTGCACGGTCTGCCTGACGGCGGGCTCCAGCCGGTCGAAGCCTTGCGGCAGCCTCAGCCTCACCTCGACACTTTTGCCGTTGACCGATTTCACTTCCCAAGCGATCGACGTGCCGTCGCGTTCGGCGACGGCACGCGCAAAACCGGTCATGCTCTGCACGTTCATAATGCGTATCACCCCCTGGCACAGGTCCGGGCGCGATTGCCCCACCATGCGCACCCTTGCAAGACGCTTGACCTTCGGCCGGGCGTCGGTTCCCCTCAAAACATGAATACGGCCCGGCGTCAAAGGTGGCCGGACGGATGCGGCTACCGACAGCCTATTGGGCCGCGTCGCCATTCTCCCCGCTGTCGCCTGCAGCGCCGGCATTGTCGTCGGGAGCGGCAGGCGCCGTCGTCTGGCCAGAGGCCTTGGCGGCAGCGTCCGCCTGCTTCTTCTGCAGCACCCGGTAGCGGGCGACGTTCTGGTTGTGCTCCTCCAGCGTCGCTGCAAAGACATGGCCGCCATTGCCGTCAGCGACGAAATAGAGGTCGTCCGTCTTCGACGGATTGGCCACCGCCTCTAGTGCGGCGCGGCCCGGATTGGCGATCGGCGTCGGCGGCAGGCCCTTGATCAGATAGGTGTTGTAGGGCGTCTGCTTGTCGATGTCGGACTGGTAGATCGGGCGGTCTGCCGGTTTGCCCTTGCCGCCAAACAGGCCGTAGATGATGGTCGGATCAGATTGCAGCCGCATGCCCTTGGTCAGCCGGTTGAGGAAGACGGCAGCCACGCGCGAGCGCTCGTCGCTTCTGCCCGTTTCCTTCTCGACGATCGAGGCCAGGATGACGAAGTCCTGGATGTTGGCAATCGGCAGGTCGGGCGCGCGATGCTCCCAAACGTCATCGACCAGCTTCTTCTGATCGGCGACCAGCTTGTCGACCATCTGCTGCCTGGTGGCGCCGCGGGTGAAGCGTAGCGTGTCGGTTGCGATGCTGCCCTCGGGCGGCATGGTCGCCGGCATGTCGCCGGTCAACGCCTCCTGTTCGGCCACACGCTGCAGCGCCTGCTCGACCGTCAGCCCCTCGGGGATGGTCAGCGAATACATCACCGACTTGCCGCTTTTGAACAGCTCCATTATGTCGCGCATCGAGGCGCGCGGCTTGATGGCGTACTCGCCGGCCTTGAGCGCGGAGTCATTGCCGGTGGCGCGCACGCCCAGCCTGAAGAGGCGGGCATCGCTGACCAGGCCGCGGCGCTCCAGCTGGTCAGCGATCTCCTGCACGCCGGTGTTCGGCTTGACCATGAAGGTGTCGCCATTGGCCGACGGGCCCGGCTCGACGAAAGCCTGCATGCCGAAATAGAGCGCAGCGCCCGAGGCGAGCACGATCAGGATGACCACGGAAAGGAAGAAATTCAGGAACACGACGACCTGGCTGCGCGACGCGCGCGAGCGCTTCGACGGCGGCGGCGTGCCGGCCTCGGGGCGCAGGGCCTCGGCGGCTGTCTTGGGCACGATCGGGCCTTGCGTCTGACGCTGTCCGAATTCCCCGCCGCCGCCCGGATTTGTGTTCATGGCGCCCTGCCGTCCGATCCTGCAACGAATCCCCTAGCCGAAGCGTAGGGACAAATTTGGCAAAAATGACGGCAGGTGGCGAACCTGCCTGTCGGCTATCCGTTTCTGAGCAATCCCGGCCGGAAAGCCGCTGCGCGCTTCTCCTGGAATTGCTCTGGCTGGCCGTTCAGCCATTGTAACGTTGGAAGACGAGCGAGGCGTTGGTGCCGCCGAAACCGAAGGAGTTCGACAGCGCCACATCGATCTGGCGCTGGCGCGGCTTGTTCGGCACAAGATCGATCGCCGTCTCGCGTTCCGGATTGTCGAGGTTGATGGTAGCGGGGGCGATGTTGTCGCGGATGGCAAGGATCGAGAAGATCGCTTCCGCGGCGCCCGCGGCGCCCAGCAAATGGCCGATCGACGACTTGGTCGACGACATCGAAATCTTGGAGGCCGCGTTACCGACCAACCGCTCGACGGCGCCGAGCTCGATCGTGTCGGCCATGGTGGAAGTGCCGTGCGCATTGATGTAGTCGACGTCGGCGGGCGCGAGCTTCGCCCGGTTCAGCGCCGCCGTCATGCAGCGGAAGGCGCCGTCGCCGTCCTCGGCCGGAGCGGTGATATGGTAGGCGTCGCCGGTCAGGCCGTAACCGGTGACTTCGGCATAGATCCTGGCGCCGCGCGCCTTGGCGTGCTCCAGCTCTTCCAGGACGAGAACGCCGGCGCCCTCGCCCATGACGAAGCCGTCGCGGTCGCGGTCGTAGGGGCGCGACGCGGTCTCAGGCGTATCGTTGCGCTCGGTGGAGAGCGCGCGGCACGCGGCGAAGCCTGCCATCGACAGCCGCGTGATCGGCGCTTCGGTGCCGCCGGCCACCATGACGTCGGCATCGCCCCACATGATCAGCCGGGCGGCATCGCCGATCGCGTGCGCGCCGGTCGAACAGGCGGTGACGACCGCATGGTTGGGGCCTTTCAACCCGTGCCGGATGGAAACCTGGCCGGAGACCAGATTGATGATCTGTCCGGGGATGAAGAACGGGCTGATGCGGCGCGGACCGCGCTCCTTCAGGATCATCGCGTTCTCGGCGATGCCGTCGATGCCGCCGATGCCGGAACCGATCAGCACGCCGGTGGCGCATTGGTCCTCATGCGTTTCGGCCTTCCAGCCGGCATCGGCCAGCGCCTCGTCGGCGGCCGCGATGCCATAGAGGATGAAATCGCCGATCTTGCGCAGTTCCTTCGGCTCGAGCACGGCCTCGGGATTGAAAGTGCCGTTGGAGCCGTCGCCGCGCGGAACGATGTGGGCGATCTTGCAGGCAAGATCGTCCACCTCGAACTCGGTGACGCGGCGGGCGGCGCTGCGGCCGGAAAGCAGTTCCTTCCAGCTGTGCTCAAAGCCCATGCCAAACGGCGAAAGCAGGCCAAGGCCCGTGACGACGACACGCCTCATCGCAGGTCCTCCCTGATGATGCCGGCGAAGGCCTCAGGCCGAGGCCTTGTCGATATACTTCACGGCGTCGCCGACAGTCAGAATGGTCTCAGCGGCGTCGTCCGGAATTTCGACGCCGAACTCTTCTTCGAACGCCATGACGAGTTCGACCGTATCGAGGCTGTCCGCGCCCAGATCGTCGATGAAGCTCGCCTGCTCCGTCACTTTATCGGCATCGACGCCGAGATGCTCGATGACGATCTTCTTGACGCGCTCTGCGGTGTCACTCATTTGGGCATCCTCGTCTTAAACTGTGTTGTCTTCGTTAGCGGGCGGATTGCCGCTAATCAAGTTGAAAGATGGTCCTGAGGGAAACGCAACGCCACAGGACCGGTTTTTGCCCGAACCGCCGGGTTGCCGGCCGCATTACACGAAAAAAGGCGGGCGTCCAAGCCGAAATGGCTGTTTTCACAGCCCATCGGGCCTTGGTCGATCAGATCATCGCCATACCGCCATTCACATGGATGGTCTGGCCGGTGACGTAAGCCGCTTCGTCGGAGGCGAGATAGGCGACCGCCGAGGCGACCTCGGCGCCCGTCCCCATGCGCTTGCTGGGAATCGCCGCCATGATCGCCTCCTTCTGCTTGTCGTTGAGCTTGTCGGTCATGGCCGATTCGATGAAGCCCGGGGCGACGCAGTTGACGGTTATGTTGCGTGTGGCGATCTCCTGCGCCAGCGACTTCGAAAAGCCGATCATGCCGGCCTTCGAGGCGCAGTAATTGGTCTGGCCGGGATTGCCGGTTACGCCGACCACCGACGTGATGTTGATGATGCGGCCATGGCGGCGGCGCATCATGGGATGGGTGAGCTCGCGGGTGAGCCGGAACACGGCGGTGAGGTTCACCTCGAGCACCTGGTCCCAGTCGGCGTCCGACATGCGCACGAACAGGCCGTCCTTGGTGATGCCGGCATTGTTGACCAGGATGTCGATGCCTTCGAGCTCCGCCTCCGCCTTCTGGCCGAGCGCCTTGACCGCGTCGCGGTTCGTGAGATCCGCCGGAAAGAGCTTCACGCGCTCGCCGAGCTCGCCGGCCAGTGCTTCCAGCTTCTCCACACGGGTGCCGTGCAGGCCGACGGTCGCGCCCTGTTTGTGGAGCACCCTGGCGATCGCCTCGCCTATGCCACCCGTTGCGCCGGTGACAAGCGCCTTGCGGCCGGTCAGTTCGAACATTTTTTCAACCTCTTTCTTCCGGACGCCCCGCGAGCGACCCTAGTTCCGTATACGTCATACAGTCCGGGTCACGCCAGACGAGCGTCGGAGATTAGCGAAGGCCTCCTTCCCGTCGTCATCCTCGGGTCTACGCGTCCGCTTCGCTCCCGCTCCGCCCGTGGATGACGAAAGCAGGGCCTCATCCCAAAGCAGCCAGCGTCGTCTCGACCTCGGCCGGCGTGCCGATGGCTCCGGTCGCGATATCGCGGTTGATGCGCCGCGCCAGGCCCGACAGCACCTTGCCGGCGCCGACTTCGTAGAGCGTCGCGACACCGTTGGCGCCGAACCATTCCACCGTCTCGCGCCAGCGCACCCGGCCCGTCACCTGCTCGACTAGGCGGCGGGCGATCTGGTCCGGGTCGCTGGTGGGAGTGACGGTTACGTTGGAGACGACAGGCACGACCGGAGCGGTCTTGCTCACCCCGGCGAGCGCCTCGCGCATGATCTCGGCCGCCGGCGCCATCAGCGCCGAATGGAAGGGGGCGGAGACCTGCAGCATCAGCGCCCGCTTGGCCCCCTTTTCGGTGCAGAGCTTCGCCGCCAGCTCGACTGCGGCCTTGGCGCCGGAAATGACCAGTTGGCCGCCGCCATTGTCGTTGGCGATCTGGCAGACGGAACCTTGCCCCGCTTCCGCGCAGGCGGCTTCGACGTCGGCCTGCTCCAGCCCGATGATCGCCGCCATGGCGCCCTCGCCAGCCGGCACAGCAGCCTGCATGGCGTTGCCGCGGATGCGCAGCAGCCTTGCGGCATCGGCGATCGAGACGAAGCCTGCGGCGGCAAGTGCTGAATATTCGCCGAGCGAATGGCCGGCGACGTAAGACACCTTGTCCTTCAGCGAAAAGCCGCGCGATTCCAGCGCCTTGAGCGCCGCAAGCGACACCGCCATCAGCGCTGGCTGGGCGTTGGCCGTCAGCGTCAGCGTCTCTTCCGGTCCTTCCCAGATCAGCTTCGACAGTTTTTCGCCAAGCGCCTCGTCGACTTCCTCGAAGACGCGGCGCGCCTCGGCGAAGGCATCGGCGAGGTCCTTGCCCATGCCGACGGCCTGGCTGCCTTGTCCTGGAAAGGTGAATGCGACGGCCATTTTTAAGTCTCCAGCGGCGTGCTTTTCCCTGCCTCTGGCGCAAGGCGGACGGCCAAGTCAAGCCCGCGGGCGCCCGGCCAGCGCCTATTTCAGCCCGAAAAACCAGCCCGAGGCCCTGTTCCGAAAGGCTTTTTGGCGATCACACCTGATGAAAACCGCTCACGAATCGTTTGCTGGCTCTTCTTATTTCCGCCACAGGCGCTAGCTTTGCGTGACATTTCGATGACAGTGGCGTGACGCGAGTGGAAGACGCGTGGCGCGAGTTCAAAGGCGCGCGGCCAGGGCCGGGGGATGCAACGTGGCAAGGATCAGGAAGGGCGCGGCCAGACCCGTGCCGCAGTTTCTGGAAGACGATCCGTCCACCGGCTATCTGCCGGGACGACCCTGGCCGACCGTACGCTACGGCCTCGCAACCCTTGTCGTCTCGGCGGTTTTGGTGTTCGCCATCGAATGGATCGTGCGCGGCGATTTCTTCGGCACGGTCGACTTCTTCCTGCAGCCCTTCAAGCCGGGCTGGACCACCATCGTCGTCTTCGCGCTGGTGCTGATCGGGCTCGACGCCATACTGGGCCGCAGCCATCAGAGCCTGATGATCGTGGCGCCGCTGACGCTGTCGCTGGCCTTCGTCGGCCATCAGAAATCGCATTATCTCGGCGACCCGCTCTATCCGACGGATTTCCTCTATGCCCGCCAGATCATGGCGCTGATGCCGCTTCTGGTGCGCGAGCGCCCCTGGACGGCCGTGCTGCTTGCGGCGGCGATCATCGGCAGCTTGGCGTTGCTCGTCTATGGCTGGCGGCACTGGCGCCGGCGTGTGCCGATCCTCAGCCGCAAGGGACGGCTGGCGCGGCTGACGCTGGCCGTGCCGCTGCTCGCCTTCTTCGTCTCTATCATGGATTACGCCACTTTCTCGTGGACGCGCGATCGGCTGCAGATCATCCCGATCATGTGGGACCAGAAGGAGAACTACGCCTCCAACGGCTTTGCGCTAGCCTTCGCGCTCAACGTACCGATGGCGCATGTCTCGGCTCCGCCCGGCTATTCCGAAAAGACGATGGCCGCGATCACCCGCCCCGGCGTTGCCGCCTCGGTGCCCGAGGAGAAGCCGGACATCATCGTGGTGATGAGCGAATCCTTCTGGGATCCGACCGAGCTTCCCGGGGTCGGCATCAAGCCCGATCCGATTCCGACGGTGCGCGCACTGCGCTCCGGCTCGATGTTCTCGCCGGAATTCGGCGGCATGACCGCCAATATCGAGTTCGAGGCGCTGACCGGCTTCTCCAACGCCTTCCTGCCGGCGGGCTCGATCCCGTATCAGCAATATGTGCGCACGCCGACGCCGTCGCTGGCGACCTTCCTGAGAAGCGAGGGGTATCGGGCGCGCGCCATCCATCCGGGCACCAACTGGTTCTGGAACCGGGGCGCGGTCTACGCCGATTTCGGCTTCAGCGACTTCCGCTCGGAAGAGACGCTGCCGCCGATGGAGAAGCGCGGGCCGCTGGCCTCCGACGCGGCGATGACCGACGAGATCATCCGCGAGGCCGATGCCAGCGAGGACCCGGTGTTCCTGTTCGCGGTTAGCCTGCAGAACCACGGGCCCTACGAGCCCTACCGCTATTCCAATCCGACCCATACCGTCGATGCGCCGATCAGCACCTGGGCGCGGGAATCGCTGCTCTCCTACGCCGAAGGCTCGGCGGACGCCGATCGCGGCCTGCAACGCCTGATCGAATGGGCAAAGAAGCGCGAGCGGCCGACCATCATCGTCTTCTTCGGCGACCATCTGCCACCGCTCGGCCCCGTCTATGTCGAAACCGGTTTCCTCAAGGACAATGTCGCGCCGCGCAAGGAGCCGACGCCAGAGGCGGCGCTCGAGCATCACGACACGCCGCTGATCATCTGGTCGAACCGCTCGGGTCCGGTGGAGAACCTGGGCGCGGTGAGCCCGGTCTTCCTGCCTTACCATATCCTCACCACGGCCGGCATCAGCCACCCCTATTACACCGGCTTCCTCGGCGCGCTGCGAGAGCGCTACCGGGTCGTCGACCGCAACCTGCTGCTGTCGCCCTCCGGCGAAGCGACGCCCGACTGGGCGAGACAGAAGAAGATCGATCCGGCAATCAACGATTTTCGGCTGATCCAGTACGACATGATGTTCGGCAAGCGCCACACGGCGCCCGACTTCTTCCCCGAGACAGTGGTGCCGCTCGTCGCGCATATGAGCTAAGCGGATCGCTTTCCGATGAAATAGCCGGCCCGTCGGCCATTTCCCGCGAGCGCCTCAGATTTCCGGTCCTGCGAGGCCGCGGAACGGCCGATCCTGCCTCCACCCTTGCCTTCCTCAGGAATTGCTGTATAGACGCCGGCAATCTGCCGGTCCTTGCTGGGGGCTGAACGGAGGGCCGTGGCTTTAGAAGGCCACGTCATGAAGCCGTAAGCGCTTTTGGCCTCCCGTGTCTCCGCTCTCGACCGTCTCGCGATGCTCCTTTCTTCCCCGCTCTTTTGACCGGGTCGGACAAGTTGCAGAGGCTTAGCCGCGAGGGCCGGTGAGAGAAGCGAAGAAAGGCAGAAAGACATAATGGCTCTTTACGAACATGTGTTTCTCGCCCGGCAGGACCTGTCGCAGCAGCAGGTCGATGCGCTTGTCGAACAGTACAAGGGCGTCATCACCGCCAATGGCGGATCGGTCGGCCGGATCGAGAACTGGGGACTGAAGTCCCTCACCTACCGGGTCAAGAAGAACCGGAAGGCTTACTACACGCTGATGGACATCACCTGCCCGCCTGCGGCGCTCAACGAAATGGAGCGCCAGATGGGCTTGTCGGAAGACGTGCTGCGCTTCCTCACCATCAAGGTCGAGGCGCATGAGGAAGGCCCCTCGGCGATGATGCAGAAGCGCGAAGAGCGCTCCGAGCGCGGCGGCTTCGGCGACCGTGACCGTGGCGACCGTCCGTCGCGCGGCTTCGGCGACCGCGACCGCGGCGATCGTGGCCCGCGCAGCTTTGACGGCGAGCGCGGTCCGCGCCGTCCGCGCGAAAACGTTGAAGGGGGTGCAGAATAATGGTCGACATCAACCAGATCCCGACCCGGCGCCCGTTCCATCGCCGCCGCAAGACCTGCCCGTTCTCCGGCGCCAACGCCCCGAAGATCGACTACAAGGACGTGCGTCTGCTGCAGCGCTACATTTCCGAGCGCGGCAAGATCGTGCCCTCGCGCATCACCGCCGTCAGCCAGAAGAAGCAGCGCGAGCTCGCCAAGGCGATCAAGCGCGCCCGCTTCCTCGGCCTGCTGCCCTACGTGGTTCGCTAAGCTAAATTATTGAAGCGGGCGGCTTGCCGCCCGCTTCGACCCCGCGGCGACGGGCGCCGCAAGGGTAGTTTCAAATCCCGGGTTGAGGCCACAAACCTCTAACTGCCAGACAGGCAGGACAGCGACACCGGCGGCGACGCCCCTACTGCTTCCTGACCTGTTCCAAAGAATCCGGCGCCATCCCAAATGGCGCCAAAACGAAGGAACGAAACCATGGAAGTCATTCTCCTCGAGCGCATTTCCCGCCTCGGCCAGATGGGCGACACCGTCAAGGTCAGGGACGGGTTCGCCCGCAACTTCCTGCTCCCGCAGGGCAAGGCGCTGCGCGCCAACGAAGCCAACAAGAAGAAGTTCGAGGGCCAGCGCGCCCAGCTCGAAGCCCGCAATCTCGAGCGCAAGTCGGAGGCCAGCCAGGTCGCCGAGAAGCTCGACGGCAAGAGCTTCATCGTCGTGCGCTCGGCCGGCGAGACCGGCCAGCTCTACGGCTCGGTGTCGACCCGCGACATCGCCGAGCTGCTGACCGCCGAAGGCTTCACCGTCAGCCGCAACCAGATCGAGCTCAACCAGCCGATCAAGACCATCGGCCTCTCCAATGTGGCGATCGCGCTGCATCCGGAAGTCGAGGTCACCGTGACGCTCAACGTCGCCCGCTCGGCCGAAGAGGCGGAGCGCCAGGCCAAGGGCGAGACGCTGACGACGGCCGAAGCCATCTATGGCGAGGACATCAACGACAACGCCCGGCCGGAGAACTTCTTCGACCCGAACGCCGAGTTCGAGGGCGGCGAAGACAACGCCTGATCGACACGCACCGGAGCGCTGCTCCGGCTTTGCTGGCCGCCAGAATTTCTGGACTAATGCCCGGGTCACACGACCCGGGCATTTTTGTGCCAAACGGAACTTTTCGAACCCCTATATCTTGTTGCAGATTACACCGTGGCGCGTCGATTGGACGCGGGCGATGCGCTGTGGCAGTTTCGATTTGGCGTTTCCGATCCGGTTTCCGGAACGATCCGTCTGAGGGGACAGTTGGTCATGAACATCCTATTGAAACACGTTCTCGAGCGCTTGGTGCGGGCCGGCAATCTCAAGGTCACCGGCCCGAAGGGCTCGACGCATGTGTTCGGCGACGGCAGCGGCGAGCCGGTGCACATCCACATCAAGACCTCGCATGCCGAACGCGCCATCAGCTTCGATCCGATGCTGGCCGTGCCGGAAGCCTACATGGACGGCGAGCTGGACATCCCCGAGGGCGGCGTGCTCGGGCTGATGCGCATCGCCTTCCAGAACATGGGCAGCGGCGGCATCGACGTGACCTGGTCGAAGGCGATCGAGGGCTTGCGCCATGCCTTCCGCCGCCTGCAGCAGATCAACACCGCTTCGCGCTCGCGCCGCAACGTGCAGCGCCACTACGACCTGTCCGGCGAGCTGTACAAGCTCTTCCTCGACGACGACATGCAGTATTCCTGCGCCTATTTCGAGCAGCCCGACATGACGCTGGACGAGGCGCAGCTCGCCAAGAAGCGCCACATCGCCGCCAAGTTGAGGCTTAAGCCCGGCCAGACTGTGCTCGACATCGGTTCCGGCTGGGGCGGGCTCGGCCTCTATCTTGCCAAGACCTTCGACGTCGACGTGCAAGGTGTGACGCTGTCGACCGAGCAGCATGGCGTCGCCACCGACCGCGCGCACGCGATGGGGCTGCAGGACCGCGTGCATTTCGAGCTCAAGGACTACCGCGCGCTCAACGAACGCTTCGACCGCATCGTCTCGGTCGGCATGTTCGAGCATGTCGGCGTCAACCACTACCGCACCTTCTTCGATAAGGCGGCGACGCTGCTCAAGCCCGACGGCGTGATGCTGCTCCACACCATCGGCCGTTCCGGCGTGCCGTGGGCAACCAGCGCCTTCGTGCGCAAATACATTTTCCCGGGCGGCTATATCCCGGCGATGTCGGAGGTGCTGCCGGCGATCGAGAAGTCCGGCCTCGTCGTCACCGACATCGAAATCCTGCGCCTGCATTACGCCGAGACGCTCAAGCATTGGGGCCTGCGCTTTGCCGCCAACCGCGACAAGGCCAAGGCGATCTATGACGAGCGCTTCTGCCGCATGTGGGAGTTCTATCTTGCCGCCTCGGAAGCCGCCTTCCGCTGGCAGGACCTGGTCATCTTCCAGTTCCAGATCGCCAAGAAGAACGACACGCTGCCGATGACGCGCGACTACATGGCCAAGTGCGAGAAAGCGCTGGAACTGCGCGACATGGGCCACCCCGAACCGGCGCCTGCAGCCAAGCCCGCCCGACGGCGCAAGGCGGTGGAGTAGGAAGCTTTCGGAACTTTTAGCGCCAGCGCTGCCCCTCACCCTTACCCTCTCCCCATGAAGAACGGGGAGAGGGGACCGCGAGCGCTGGAGCTTATCCCTTCTCCCCGTCCTTGACGGGGAGAAGGTGCCGGCAGGCGGATGAGGGGCGGCGCCGACCTCCGAAAGTGTCCGTTGAGCCGGCCTTCCGATCATGACTTGCCATCGGCATAGCAGCCTGTGACAAGTTCGATCCTGTCATGACCTACCTCATCTACACTGCGGCCGCCCTTGCCGAGATCGCCGGCTGCTTTTCGTTCTGGGCCTGGTTGCGGCTGGCGAAGTCGCCGCTCTGGCTCATTCCCGGCCTCGCCTCGCTGGCGCTGTTCGGGTTCCTGCTGGCGCTGGTCGACACGAATGCCGCCGGGCGCGCCTATGCGGCCTATGGCGGCATCTATATCGCCGCCTCGCTCGGCTGGCTTCGGCTGGTGGAGGGCGTGCGGCCCGACCGCTGGGATATTGCCGGCGCAGCACTCTGCATCGCCGGCGCTTCGGTCATCCTGCTGGCACCCCGGGGAGGCTGAGATGGAACTGCCCGCCCCACTCCGGCAAGGCGTCGACAGCCTGCTCGAGAAGATACCGCTGCCGGCGCTGAAACAGGCGGCGAAGACGCTTTCCGACCGCTATCGCGCCGAGCTGCGCGACGGCCGCCTGCATATGTCAGATGACATGGCGGCGAAGGCCTACCTGGCGACCAGGTTGCCCGCCACCTATGCCGCCGTCCGCTCGAGCCTCGACGCGCTGGCTGACGCCCGACCCGATTTCCAGCCGAAAAGCCTGCTCGATGTCGGCGCCGGGCCTGGCACGATGCTTTGGGCCACGGCTGACGCCTGGCCGGAACTCGAACGGGCGGTCCTGGTCGAGGCGAGCCCGTCGGTGCGCAAGGTCGGGCAATCGCTGGCGACCGACGCGATCGGCGCCCGCACGGATTGGATCGCCGGCGACGCCACCATCGACCTCGACGATCTTCAGCCCGCCGACCTCGTCAGCGCAGCCTACGTGCTGGACGAGATCGTGCCGGCCTCACTGCCGAAACTTATCGACCGGCTGTGGCGATTGAGCGCCGACACGCTGCTCTTCGTCGAGCCCGGCACGCCGGCCGGATGGCAGCGTATCCTCGCCGCCCGCAAGCAACTCATCGACACCGGCGCATATATCTCGGCGCCCTGCCCGCACGAAGCGCCCTGCCCGCTCGTTCCGCCCGACTGGTGCCATTTTGCGCGCCGCGTAGCCCGCTCGCGCCTGCATCGGCTCGCCAAGGGCGCCGATGTGCCGTGGGAGGACGAGAAGTTCATCTACCTCGCCGCTTCGCGTCATCCCGCGCCGATGCGTCCGCCGCGCGTGATCGCGCCGCCGAAGGCAGGCTCCGGCAAGGTGGTGCTCAAGCTTTGCCAACCCGACGGCAGCGCCGCCGAGCGCTTGTTCAGCAAGCGCGACGGCGAGGTCTTCAGGGCGGCGCGCCGGGCCGACTGGGGCGACACGCTGGGCTGAGGCACTCGGTCATCCATGGGCGTTTCAGCTAGTCGCAAAGATTCGCAACGCGGTGCCCCAGACCTAGCGGATCGCCGACTTTGGACATTGGCCGAAACGCCCGAACTTCGTCATCCACTGGTCTGCGCCGCGTCGCTTCGCTCCTTGCTCCGCCCGTAGATGACGACTTCATCGGCGTTTCGGCTAACCTCGACTGCTTGTGATATGGTTCGCGAAAATTGTTCTTGCTTCGTTCCAGGCTTGCCCGTAGGAATCACAACTTGCCGAGTCAACCGGAATCGGGCCGCCGGAATACTGTCCTGTGGACGATATACGGCTCCTGTGAACAACGTGAATCGAGCTCTCATCTACATCCCACTGTTGCAGAAAGGTCAGCACCCTTTCGTCTCGTTCTTGATATCGAAAGGTCGGGATCGGAATCGGGGACAGCATGGCAGAAGCAGCGCGCAAATTAGGCGTCGCGGAGCAACCGCTCTATCGCGAGGCACCGAACAACATCGAGGCCGAGCAGGCGCTGCTTGGCGCCATGCTGGTCAACAACGACGCTTTCTATCGCGTCTCGGATTTCCTCAAGCCGGCGCATTTCTACGAGCCGCTGCACCGCCGGATCTTCGAGGTCGCGTCCGAGCTGATCCGCATGGGCAAGATCGCGACGCCGATCACGCTGAAGACCTTCCTGCCGGCGGAAGAGAAGGTCGGCGACATGACGGTGGCGCAATATGTCGTGCGCCTTGCCGTCGAAGCCGTCACCGTCGTCAATGCCACCGATTACGGCCGCGCCATCTATGATCTCGCCACGCGCCGCGCGCTGATCACCGTCGGCGAGGACATGGTCAACATCGCCTATGACGCGCCGGTCGACATGTCGCCCGCCGATCAGATCGAGGACGCCGAGCGGCGCCTGTTCGAGCTCGCCGAGACCGGCCGCTACGACGGCGGCTTCGAGAGCTTCAACGATGCGGTCAAGACCGCCGTCGACATGGCGAATGCCGCCTTCATGCGCGACGGCCACCTGTCGGGCATCTCGACGGGCCTGCGCGACCTCGACCGCCGCATGGGCGGCCTGCAGCCTTCCGACCTGATCGTGCTTGCCGGACGTCCGGGCATGGGCAAGACCTCGTTGGCCACCAACATCGCCTTCAACATCGCCGAGGCCTATGTGCCGGCGCAGCAGGCCGACGGCACCTTCAAGGCGGCCAATGGCGGCGTCGTCGGCTTCTTCTCGCTGGAGATGTCGTCGGAGCAGCTCGCCACCCGCATCATCTCCGAGCAGACCGAGATTTCGTCATCGAAGATCCGCCGCGGCGAGATCACCGAGATGGATTTCGAGAAGCTGGTCGCCTGCTCGCAGACGATGCAGAAGATCCCGCTGTTCATCGATCAGACCGGCGGTATCTCGATCGCGCAGCTCTCCGCCCGCGCGCGCCGGCTGAAGCGCCAGCGCGGCCTCGACCTCATCGTCATCGACTATATCCAGCTGATGCAGGGTTCGAGCGCCAGGGCCTCGCAAAACCGCGTGCAGGAAATCACCGAGATCACCACGGGCCTGAAGGCGCTGGCCAAGGAGCTTGGCGTGCCGATCATCGCGCTGTCGCAGCTGTCGCGTCAGGTCGAAAGCCGCGACGACAAGCGCCCGCAGCTCTCGGACCTCCGCGAATCCGGCTCGATCGAGCAGGACGCCGACGTGGTGCTGTTCGTCTATCGCGAGGAATATTACCTCAAGAACCGCGAGCCGAAGCTCGGCACCGACGAGTACATCAAGTGGGAAAACGAGATGAACGAGGCGCGCGGCAAGGCCGAGGTGATCGTGGCCAAGCAGCGCCACGGACCGACCGGCACCGTCAGCCTCGCCTTCCACGGCGAGTTCACGCGCTTCTCGGACCTGGCCGAGGAGCATCATCTGCCGGAGAGGTTTGAATAAGCATGGGCGCGCGTTCCAAGTTTCCTGCCTTTTTTGCCGTAGCGCTCTGCACTGCAATCTGCGTGCCCGGGATCGCCTCAGCTTGTTCCATGCCGCTGGATTGGACGTCGCAGCAGGGCTTTACGAAGGCAGCCTTGGTATTTCGAGCCTTGGTGACAGCTACGGAGCTCAGTCCGACAAAACTTGGAACCGTCCCGGCCGATACAAGCGATGGCCGAATACTGGTTAATGTACGTTATGAGATAGCGGAGGTGTTCAAAGGCAAGCCGGAGGCCAATGGTGTGATCTCCACGACCACCTTGATCATGGGAGGATGCGGCGTGCCTGTTCTGGCCGGGCAGAATTTCCTGTTTTACGTCGATGCGCTTGATGAAGAAACGCAGAAAGCAGAGCCGGAGTTAGCAAAGCAGACCCAGGGCATGATCTCCATCTACGACAGCCAGATGCTGCCGCCCAATCCGCAGTTGCTCGACGAGGCGCTCGCCGAAGTCCGGGCTTTCGCCAAGAAGCACTGAATTGCATTCAGGCTGTCCAAATCACGCTCGTAAATGTGGATGGTCACGGTTCGGCCAGACTCGAATCCATGGCTAAATCGCGCGTTCAGTTCATCTGCCAGAATTGCGGCTCGGTGCATCAGCGCTGGGCCGGCAAATGCGATGCCTGCGGCGAGTGGAACACCCTCGTCGAGGAAGGCACGGCCGGCGGCATCGGCTCGGGGCCGGCGAACACGCGCAACGCCCGCAAGGGCCGTGCGGTGGTGCTCACCAGTCTTGCCGGCGACATCGAGGACGCGCCGCGCATTGTTTCCGGCATCGGCGAGCTCGACCGCGCCACCGGCGGCGGTTTCGTGCGCGGCTCCGCGCTTCTGGTCGGCGGCGATCCCGGCATTGGCAAGTCGACGCTGCTGACGCAGGCCGCAGCCGCGCTCGCCTCGAAAGGCCACCGCATCGTCTATGTCTCCGGCGAGGAAGCCGTCGCGCAGATCCGGCTGCGCGCGCAGCGCCTCGGCGTCGCCTCGACGCCTGTCGAGCTCGCCGCCGAGACCAATGTCGAGGACATCCTCGCAACAATCGCCGACGGCAAGCGGCCGGACCTCGTCATCCTCGATTCCATCCAGACGCTATGGACCGACCTTGCCGATTCGGCGCCCGGCACCGTCACGCAGGTACGCGCCGCCGCCCAGGCGATGATCCGTTACGCGAAATCCACGGGCGCCGCGATCGTGCTCGTCGGCCATGTCACCAA
Organism: Mesorhizobium sp. ORS 3324; assembly: GCA_000824825.2. Taxonomy (GTDB): domain Bacteria; phylum Pseudomonadota; class Alphaproteobacteria; order Rhizobiales; family Rhizobiaceae; genus Mesorhizobium. Next base: position 182,608 of record LM655206.1, on the reverse strand, counting down.
GGAAGGCCAGATCGCAGGCCCGCGCGTCGTCGAGCACATGGTCGACGGCGTGCTCTATTTCGAGGGCGAGGGCAACCATCATTTCCGCATCCTGCGCACCGTGAAGAACCGTTTTGGGCCGACCGACGAAATCGGCGTCTTCGAAATGTCGGACAAGGGCCTGCGCGAAGTCTCGAACCCGTCCGAGCTGTTCCTCGGCGAGCGGCACGCGAAATCGCCGGGCGCGGCGGTTTTCGCCGGCATGGAAGGAACGCGGCCGGTGCTGGTCGAGATCCAGGCGCTGGTGGCGCCCTCCTCGCTCGGCACGCCGCGCCGCGCCGTCGTCGGCTGGGACGGCGCGCGGCTCTCCATGGTGCTGGCGGTTTTGGAGGCGCATTGCGGCGTGCGCTTCGGCCAGCACGACGTCTATCTCAATGTCGCCGGCGGCTACCGCATCTCGGAGCCGGCGGCCGACCTCGCGGTCGCCGCGGCACTTGTTTCGTCGCTCACCGGTCTTGCCCTTCCCGCCGATTGCGTCTATTTCGGCGAAATCAGCCTTTCGGGCGCGGTGAGGCCGGTTGCGCATGCGCAGCAGCGCCTTAAAGAGGCCGAAAAGCTGGGTTTCGGAAGCGCGGTGCTGCCGCTCGGCAGCGAGGAAGTCGTTGGCGGTAATGGGGCCGGGGGAATCGCGGCCGGCGCTTTCCAGCCCACCGAGCTTGCCGACCTCGTGGCGCGCATAGCCGGCTCACGACGCAGCCGCGCCGACGAGGGGGAGTGATGCGGCTCATGATGTGGGGCGAAAGACATGCCGATTACGCTGCTTGACGGAATTCTCGTCGGCTTCACCCTGGTCTCAGCCATGCTTGCCATGGTGCGCGGCTTTTCCCGCGAGGTGCTGTCGGTGGTCTCCTGGGCAGCGGCAGCGGCGGCGGCCTTCTTTTTCTACAAACCGGTCCTGCCCTATGTTCAGCCCTATGTCGACAACGACAAGATCGCGATGGCCGCATCCGCCGGGGTCGTCTTCGTCATCGCTCTGATCGTCGTTTCGGTCATCACCATGAAGATCGCCGACTGGATCATCGATTCGCGCATCGGCGCGCTCGACCGCACGCTCGGCTTCCTCTATGGCGCGGCGCGCGGCATCCTGGTGGTGGCAGTGGCGCTTCTGTTCTTCAACTGGCTGGCCGGCGCCAAGGCCCCTGCCTGGATCGCCAACGCCAAGTCGCGGCCGCTGCTCGAGACGATCGGCGCCAAGATCGAAAGCGTGCTGCCGGAGAACACGGAAGAGCTGGTCAACAAATACACGCATAAGGGCGCGCCCCAGGCTGGCGCGCCGGCGACGACCGATCAGCCTGCCGCCGAGCCGCCGGCAACCGGCGACGAGAACGCGACGCCACCCGACGACAGCGAAGGCGAAGCGCCGGCCGACAACGAGCCGGCTCCGGCCCCTGCCCCTGCCCCGGCTCCCGCCACTCCGGCGCCGGCAAACTGAATCCGGGCCAGCCGTAGCGCTGGCCTGAGGCATTTTGTGAATGCTGGGCGGCGTACGTTGCGTTCGACGGACGATCGCCTTATATGGCGGTTTTAGCGGAGCTTGAGCCCCTGATGGCACACTCAACGGCAGACGCAGGAAAAGTTCCTTCCGCCGAGGCCGACGACCATTTCCACGACGAATGCGGCGTGTTCGGCATTTTCGGCCGGCAGGACGCGGCGGCCATCGTCACACTCGGGCTGCATGCCCTGCAGCATCGCGGCCAGGAGGCCGCCGGCATCGTCTCCTATGACGGCAGCCAGTTCCATGTCGAGCGCCATGTCGGTCTGATCGGCGACACTTTCACCAAGCAGCACGTCATCGACCGCCTGCCGGGCAACCGCGCCATCGGCCACACGCGCTACGCCACCACCGGCGGCGCCGGCCTGCGCAACGTCCAGCCCTTCTTCGCAGAACTCTCGGAAGGCGGCCTGGCGGTCGCCCATAACGGCAACCTCACCAATGCGCTGACCGTGCAGCGCGTGCTGCAGAAGCAGGGCTCGATCTTCTCCTCGACCTCCGACACCGAAACGCTTTTGCACCTTGTCGCGACCAGCAAGGAACGCGATCTGAACTCCCGCTTCATCGACGCGATACGCCAGGTCGAAGGCGCCTTCTCGCTGGTGGCGATGACGGCCAAGAAGATGATCGGCTGCCGCGATCCGCTCGGCATCCGCCCGCTGGTGCTGGGCGACCTCGACGGCGCCTGGATCCTTGCTTCCGAGACTTGCGCGCTCGACATCATCGGCGCCCGCTTCGTGCGCGACATCAAGCCGGGCGAAATGGTGGTGGTCACCTCCAAGGGCATCGAGAGCCTGTTCCCGTTCGAGCCGCAGAAGACCCGCTTCTGCATCTTCGAATATGTCTATTTCGCGCGGCCGGATTCGACGGTCGAGGGCCGCAACGTCTACGAGGTGCGCAAGCGCATCGGCGCGGAGCTGGCGCAGGAAAACCCGGTCGAGGCCGACATCGTGGTGCCGGTGCCGGATTCCGGCACGCCGGCCGCGATCGGCTTCAGCCAGGCCGCAGGCATCCCCTTCGAGCTCGGCATCATCCGCAACCACTATGTCGGCCGCACCTTCATCCAGCCGGGCGATTCCATCCGCCACATGGGCGTCAAGCTCAAGCACAACGCCAACCGGCGCATGATCGAGGGCAAGCGCGTGGTGCTGGTCGACGATTCCATCGTGCGCGGCACCACCAGCCAGAAGATCGTGCAGATGGTGCGCGACGCCGGCGCGAAGGAAGTGCATATGCGCATCGCCTCGCCGCCCACCAGCGCGTCCTGCTTCTACGGCGTCGACACGCCGGAGAAGTCGAAGCTCTTGGCTTCGCGTATGTCGGTCGAGGAGATGGCCGAGTTCATCCGTGTCGATTCGCTGGGCTTCCTGTCGATCGACGGGCTCTACCGCGCCGTCGGCGAGGCGCGCCGCGACAGCGACCAGCCGCAATTCTGCGACGCCTGCTTCACCGGCCAGTACCCCACCCGCCTGCTCGACTTCGAAGGCCACGACAATGTGCGCACGCTGTCGCTGCTGGCGAGCGGCGGGTCGTGAGCCGGACCATCCCACGGAAGTTCTCGCATGACCCTCGACCTTTCCGGCCGCGTGGCGGTCGTCACCGGCGCCTCGCGCGGCATCGGCTATTTCATCGCCAAAGAGCTTGCCGCCGCCGGCGCGCATGTGATCGCGGTGGCTCGCACCGTCGGCGGGCTGGAAGAGCTTGACGATGCGATCAAGGCCGATGGCGGCCATGCGACGCTGGTGCCGCTCGACCTAACCGACATGGCCGGCATCGACCGGCTGGGCGGTGCGATCCACGAGCGCTGGGGCAAGCTCGACATCCTGGTGGCCAATGCCGCCATCCTCGGCGTGATCTCGCCGATCGGCCATGTCGAAGCAAAGACCTTCGAGAAGGTAATGACCGTCAACGTCACCGCGACCTGGCGGCTGATCCGATCCGTCGACCCGCTGCTGAGGCTCTCCGACGCCGGCCGCGCGATCATCATGTCGTCGAACGCCGCCCATTCGGCGCGCGCCTTCTGGGCGCCTTATGCCGCTTCCAAGGCGGCGGTCGAGGCGATGATGCGTTCCTGGGCGCATGAGACCGAGGGCCTGCCGCTGAGGATCAATGCCGCCGATCCGGGCGCCACCCGCACGGCGATGCGTGCGCAGGCCATGCCCGGCGAGGATCCGGAGACGCTGCCGCATCCTTCCGAGATCGCCAAGCGCATCGTGCCGCTGGCAAGCCCGGAGCTCAAGGAAACCGGCCTGATCTTCCAGGCCAAGCACAACCGTTTCGTCGCCTATCGGCAGCCCGAATAAATTGTTCACGGGTCTGTGAACGGCGCGGCGGAAGCGTGTTCCGCTGCCCTGCTTTCGCCATCTGCGGGGAGTTGCTAGGATCGATCCGACTCCGACATCCAGCAAAGAGGAATTTCCATGGCTGCCACTCCCAGCGTAGCGTTGGTCTGGTATCTGGTGATCGCCGGCCCGCAAGGCGGCATGGTGGTGCTGCCCAGCACCTTCGACACCCGCGAACAGTGCACCAACGCGATTGCCGAATATCAGAAGCAGCCGACGCCGCAGGGCTGGGCCGTGCAATGCGTGCCGAGCGCCTCGCCCTTCACCGACGAGGGGGATGCGGAAACGCCGCAGTAGGGACGCGCGGCGCTGCTAGAGCCAATCTCCCCCTCATGAGGGGAGATCGATCAGCTGGCGCTCACCGACAACACGGGCTTGTTGTTGATCGTCTGGAACACCACGCAGTAGCGCTCGGTGAGCTTCAGGAGCGAATCGACGCGTTCCTGTGGCTCGTCGGTGTCGAGATTGAACTTCAGCCGGATCTCGCGGAAGCCGACCGGCGCGTCCCTGGCGACGCCGAGGGTGCCGCGAAAATCGAGGTCGCCTTCGGCCTCGACCGTGGCGTTGCCGAGCTTGAATTCCAGCGCCGTCGCTACCGCTTTCAGCGTCACGCCGGCGCAGGCGACCAGCGCTTCGAGCAGCATGTCGCCGGAGCAAAGTTCCAGCCCCGAACCGCCGGTGGCAGGATGCAGCCCAGCCACGGCAAGCGCCCTGCCCGTCTCCACCTTGCAGGCGATCGACTGTTCGTCGAGCGTCCCGCGCGCCCTGAGCGTGATCAGCGCCCGCGTGCCGTCCTGGCGATAGGCTTCCTTCAGCGGCGCCTGCATGGCCTTGAGTGCGGTCGCATCCATTTTCTTTCCTTTCGACGGCCTGTTCCCGCTTGATAGCATTGTCTTGGATGCATGGGCATATGTTGGATCCGCTGGGCGCGGGGGAACGCAGCGCCAGCCGTCTTTGACGCAAAGCGAGGAATGCCTGTCGGATCGGGCGAAACCCGAACGTCCTTTGGCCGTTGTCGGAGAGGAAGGAGATCCAGCATGGCCAAGATTACCTCGCATCTGTGGTTCGAAAAGGACGCGCGGCAGGCGGTTGAATTCTATGTCGATACCATCCCCAACTCGGCGATCGGCCGCACCACGGACGTGGCCGCCGACAATCCGAGCGGCCCCGCCGGCAGCGTCAAGATCATCGAATTCGTGCTCGACGACCAGAACTTCATCGCGCTCGAAGCCGGTCCGCTCGACCCGTTCAACCATTCGTTCTCGGTCCTGGTCGAACTCGAGAGCCAGGCCGAGATCGACCGCATCTGGGACGCCTTTCTCGACAATGGCGGCAAGCCCGAGCAGTGCGGCTGGCTGAAGGACCGCTGGGGCCTGTCGTGGCAGATTGCGCCCAAGATCCTCGGCGACATGGCCTCGCATCCCGACCGCGAGCGCGCCAAGCGTGCCACCGAGGCGATGCTTGGGATGGTGAAGATCGATATTGCTGCGTTGGAGAAAGCGTTCGGGGAAGGTGAGTTCGCTGCACAGGGCAGCTTCTTCGAGTAGATGGCTCTGCCATTTCTGCTGCGTTGGCGATTAGCGAAGGCCGGCGCGACATCCGATCTCCCCCCTTGCGGGGGAGATGTCCGGCCGGACAGAGGGGGGTGTGAAGGAACGCCAACGCAGGCGAATTTCTTATCGTCCGCCTTTCCTCCAGAGTCTCGGCTGTGAGCAATTGACAGGCCGGCCGGACAGC
>LM655206.1:157279-176898 GCA_000824825.2 Mesorhizobium sp. ORS 3324 | reverse complement strand
GGGGAGATTGGCAGCTTCGGCGTGGCACCCATCCGCGCACCCCTTTGACTTCACTCGCCCCGGCCATACCTTTGCGGGAGTCGTTCCCGCGGAGGCGTCATGCGGTCCAAGCTCTTTCCCCTCATCCTCCTGACCCTTGCCGCCTTCGCGCAGCCCGTCCTTGCCGAGACACCGGAGCGGCCGGCGCCGGCCGGCGGCGTGCTTTCGCTGCTGCCGCCGCCGCAGGTGACCGAGCATTCGATCACGCTTTCCGGGCGCAAGCTCGACTACCAGGCAAAGGCCGGCACGCTGTCTCTGCTTTCCGGCAAGGGCGAGGTGACGGCGGAGGTCTTCTACGTCGCCTACACGCAGCAGTCGCCCGCCCCGGCCAAGCAGCGGCCGATCACCTTCGTCTTCAACGGCGGTCCAGGGGCGGCGTCGGCCTACCTGCATCTCGGCGCGATCGGCCCGCGCATCATCGCGACCGCGACCGACGGCGAATTCCTGCCGCCACCGCAAAGGCTGATCGACAATCCGGACAGCTGGCTCGACATGACCGATCTCGTCTTCGTCGACCCCGTCGGCACCGGCTACAGTCGCGAGGCGCCAGGCCAGGACACGAAAGCGTTCTGGGGCGTCGAGCAGGACGCCAGCTCGGTCGGCGCCTTCATCCGGCTCTATCTGGCGCAGAACGGCCGCACCGGATCGCCGCTCTTCCTTGCCGGCGAAAGCTATGGCGGCTTCCGCGCGGCGCTGCTTGCCAAGACGCTGCAGGAGGATGTGGGCCTGAGCCCGAGCGGCATCGTGCTGATCTCACCGGCGCTGGAGTTCATGCTGGTGCAGCCCGACCAGTTCGACCAGCTGCATTGGGCGCTCGAACTGCCTTCGCTGGCGGCAGTCCGGCTTCGCGCCGACGGCATCAGCGGCGAGGCGCTGCGCAACAGGCTGGCCGAGGTCGAGCATTACGCGCTTGGCGATTATCTCACGGCGCTGACCACCGGGCTGGAGCAAGGCGGGAAGCTCGCCAGCGGGCGCGTGGCGGAGATCACCGGCCTGCCCCTCGACCTCGTGCAGCGCAATTTCGCCCGCATTCCGGCCAGCCTTTTCGCCCGCGAGTTTCAGCGCGCCAACGGCAAGGTGCTCAGCCCTTACGACGCCATGGTCGCGACGAGCGACATCGCGCCGGAAAGCGCCCGCATCGCTGGCCCCGATCCGGTGCTCGACCGCAGCGTGCCGGTGCTCACCTCGGCCTTCGTCGCCTATGCGCGCAACGAGCTGAACTACCATACCGATGTCAGCTACCGGCTGCTCAACGGCGAGATCAGCCACAATTGGGACTACGGCACCTCTGGCCAAGGCTATGCCGGCGTCATGAACGACCTGCAGCGGGCGCGCTCGCTCAACCCGTCGCTCGGCGTCGTCATCATCAACGGCTACACCGATCTGGTCACGCCCTATCTCGCCACGCGCTATCTGGCGAGCCAGATCCCCTCGCTGGCCGACGCCAAGCCGATCCGCCTCGACGTCGTCGAGGGCGGCCACATGATGTATCTGCGGCCGGACGGAAGGCGCGCGCTGAAGGAGGCCGCATCGGAGCTCTACCAGGCGACGCAGTAGTCACGGCTTGGTGGCTTTGCCTCGCAGGCGATCGCGCGCCTGCATCAGCGCAAAGCCAAGCAGGTTCTCGCCGCGCCACAGCAATGGATTGGCGGCCTTCTCGTCATCCGCCGCGAGGCCGATGCCCCAGATACGATCGACCGGGCTCGCCTCGACCAGCACCTTATCGCCGGTTCCGAGCAGAAACGCGCCCAAATCTTTGTTCTGGCTGAATTTCTGAAAGCTGCCTTCGGCAACGATACCGCTCTTCTCGCGGTCCCAGAGGGCGCCGTCGAAGCCCTTGACCTTGCGGCCCAACTCCTTCGCCTGCTTAGGGCTGCCGGCCTCCACTATCCGCGCCGCCATCTCCTGATCACCGAACAGGCGCGCTTTTGCGGCCATCATCCAGTGTTCGGCCGTCGCATAGCGCGAACCATCAACCTTGAAAGGCGCCGGCCACCATTGGCTGAAGCAGGATGTGGTTATGCTGCCGTCTTTCGATGGCTGGTGGCCCCAGAAAAACAGCAAGCGCGGGCGCGACTTCGAACGGAAGCCAGGAGCGGTCGTATGTCATGCAAACACCTTACTTCTTGTCTGCCAAAGAGCGTCGCAGCTGGTCGTCGAGCTCCTCAAACTCCTCAGTCAGTCCGTCACAAGCGGCGCGATCCGCCTCGCAGCGGATCTCCCGGTTCGAGATCCAGTTACCTTGCGAGTCTTGGACAATCCGCCTGCACGTCACTGCGGGATAGGCCGCCTCGGAGGACTTCGTGAAAACCCACTGCGTCAGTCCATCATCCGACACGAACAATTCGAAGCGGTCTGATGCCGGAGCTTGATGGAGGCTCGCCCCTGCCCGCACCTGACTGAGAAAATCAGCCGTGTCGGCACCGTGGATGTCGCACATCGTCGAAGGCCCGTGCTCGTAGCCGTAAACGGTTTCGGCGCGGGAGGTATCCGCGCCCGCGATCAGGATTGCGCCCGCCACAACGACTGCCTTCACTCGATGTTCCTCCCCAACCTTCCCACGCTACCATTCGTTTTCTGGATTACCATCCCTGCCCCAAATGCAAGCGTGGTGCTGGCGCAGCGGAGCCCTTGTTTTCACTCGTATAGCTGCGGGCGTGGTACTGGCGGGGCGGCCACTGCGCACTGAAGCGTTCATGGGCGCGGCTTTGATCATCGGTGACGGCCTGCTTCACGCGCATTTCCGTGAACGCGCCTAGGGTGACAGAAGCCGGGCTCATGACAGAAGGTTGTCAGCAGGGACGGGATAAGCTGGGTGTATGACGGATACTCTGGAGATGCCCGCAAAGCCTGCCGAGGGCGCCGCAGAGCACGCTGCCGAGCGTACGCTCGGCATCGTGCTGGTCTCGGCGTCGGCCGTCGCCTTCGCGCTCACCGGCGTGCTGACCAAGTCGATCCACGCCGATCCGCTGACCATCACCTGCTGGCGCGGCTTCTTCGGCTCGATCCTGATCACGCTCTATGTGCTGTGGCGGCGGCGACGTTCGGGTGGGCGCGAGAGCCTCAGGCTCGGCTGGCGCGGCTGGCTGCTGGCGGTCGAAGGAGCTGCAGCCAGCATCGCCTTCATCTCGGCCTTCAAATTCACCTATGTCGCCAATGTCGCGGTGATCTATGCGACCTCGCCCTTCATCGCTGCGCTGCTCGCCTTCCTGCTGGTGCGGGAAAAATTCCGGCTGCAGACGATGCTGGCGGCGGCCGTGTCGCTTTGCGGCGTCGCCATCATGGTGGGCGGCGGCCTCGGCAGCGGCCATCTGTTCGGCGACGGGCTGGCGCTTTTGATGACCACCGGCAGCGCGCTCTACATGATCATGGTGCGCGCCTTCCGCGACTCGCCCGTCGTCTGGGCAGGCGCGGTGTCCGCCTTCCTGCTCTTCGTGCTCGGATGGTTCGTCACCGATCCGCTGGCGGTTTCCACACACGACGTGGTGCTGCTCGCCACCTTCGGCTGCTCCTTCGCGACGGCCTCGATCCTGTGGACCGAAGGCTCGCGGCTCATCCCCGCGGCCGAATCCGGCCTGCTCGGCTCGGCCGAGGTGCCCTTCGCCATCCTATTCGCCCTGCTGTTCCTCGGCGAGATACCGCCGATGGCCAGCATCATCGGCGGCGCGATCGTGCTTGGCGCGGTCTTCGCGCATGCCGGACGCGACTGGATGAAGGCGAAATCGGCGCGTTCGTAAATTATTTTGCGGATCACGGAACCATCATCCGGCTCAGGCATTGTTGGATCGACGGGTCACCCCCCAAGTCCCCCCAAACCCCTCGACCCGTCCGACTAGAAGCCGACCTGCAAAAAGGTCGGCTTTTTCTTTGGAATGCGCAGAGCGACTTTCAGGACGGCTGCGCCAGGCTGCCGGCGAGGAGATCGGCCAAATCCCGGGCAGGTCTGCCGGCCTCGCGGCCGAGCCGGATGGAGAAACTGGCGACGGGCACCGGCGGCAGGCCAAGCTCACGCGGCGCCTCGACAATGCCGGAATGGGCAAAGCGCCGCGTGCGCAGCGTCAGCGCGATGCCGGCATTGACCGCGGTGCGCAGGCCGGCAAGGCTGGCGCTTGCCGCGGCGATGCGATAGCGGCGGCCGTCGGCATCGAGCGCGGTAAGGGCCGCCTCGCGGAAACCGCAATGCGGGTCGAGCAGCGCCAGCGGCACCTCGTCTTCGCGCGCCGCCAATCCTTTTTGCGAGCAGAGCCACAGCATCGGCTCGTCGATCAGCGCGACTTCATCGGCCATTGGCGCCTGGCGCATGGTGATCGCGAGGTCGAGTTGGCCGGCCTGCAGCGCTTGGCCGAGTTCGACCGAGCGGCCGACGCGCAGCTCGATCCTGACGCGCGGGTTGCTTGCGGCAAAGGCACGCAACAGCTCCGGCAGGCCGTGATCGGCAAAGTCCTGCGTCGTGCCGATGGCGATGCGACCGGCGGCGCGCGCGCCTTTCAGCGCCAGCCAGGCCTCGGTATGGACGGCAAGGATGCGCCGCGCATGGCCGACAAGGTCCTCGCCTGTCGGCGTCAGGCCGCGGCCCCTGCCCTGGGGGCTGAGCAGCGGCTCGCCGACGATCTCCTCCAGCCGCTGCATCTGCGCGGTCACTGCCGAAGGCGAGCGGCCGACGGCGGATGCTGCCTTGGTCAGCGAACCGCCGTCGACGAAGGCGAGAAAGGTCTTGAGCAGGTCGGGATCGAGCATCACAATGCTTCGATGATATCGAAGTATATATCCAAAACAATTCGATTTTTTTGATGAGAGGATAATGGCATGCTTCTCCCATGGACGGCTGAGAGCCGCTCAAATGAAGGAGAGAAAAATGCCGATCATCAAAGTCAGCGTCACCGGGAAGCCGGATGCCGGACTTTCCGCGACAATCGCGAAGGACATTACCGAAATTACGGCCACGCATCTGCGCAAGGACCCGACGATCACCGCTGTCGCGGTCACCTATGTCGACCCGCAGCACTGGTTCGCGGGCGGCAAGTCGTTGGCGGAGCATGGGGCGAATACCTTCTGGCTCGATATCAAGGTCGTCGACGGCACCAACACCAAGCTCGAGCTCGAAGCCTATCTCAAGGCGATCTTCGACGCCTTCGGCCGGTTGCTCGGTGACACGCATGAGGAGAGTTACGCCCTGGTGCACGAAGTGCCGGCCGCCGCCTACGGTTTTGGCGGCAAATCGCAGGAGTTCCGGTTCATCAGCGGGAGGCTGAAGGCGGCGTAGCGCCAGCGCACTATCTCCCCCTTGTGGGGGAAGGTGTCGCCGAAGGCGACGGATGAGGGGTGTTGGACGGAGCGCGGCTTCGAGGGTTTAAGCGGCTGAAAGCATTCGATTTTCCGACGCCTGATTTCTTCCAGCACCCCTCATCCGTCTCGGCGCTGCGCGCCGATCCACCTTCTCCCGCAAGGGGAGAAGGAGACCACCTCCGCTCCCCCACATTGACGCCGCCCGCACTTCCGCTACCCTCTTTGGCGAAGCGGCCGCGCAAGAGCCGCGCTCTGGAGGACGTTGGGAGAGAGCGGCATGATGCTGACACTGGCACTGCTTGCAGGCCTCGTCGTGGCCTGGCTGCTGATCGGCGTGATCGAAACCTTCCGGCTCGGCCTGCGCTTCACTCAGGCACTGCTCTATGTGCCGTTCAAGCTTGCCTGGCGCATCGCCGACGATCGCATCCGCATTGCCCGCAGCGCGCGCACGCCGGTCATCTACGTGGTGTCGCACCAGTCGCGGATCGAGCCGGCGCTGATGCTGTCGCTGCTCCCCGACGACACGCTGCACATTCTCGACGAGGCCTCTGCCCGCTCGCCCTGGCTCGAGCCGTGGCGCGAACTTGCCCGCACCATCGCCTTCAATGCCGAGCACATCTTCGTCAGCCGCCGGCTGGTGCGCCTGCTGAAGGGCAACGGCCGGCTTGCCGTCTATCTCCCCGACACGGTCGAGCCCGACGTCAAGTCCTTCCGGCTGTTTCGCGCCATCACCCGCATCGCCATGCAGGCTGATGCGCGCATCGTGCCGATCTTCGTCGCCGGCACACGTGACCTGCCGTTGTCGCTGACCCCGGCGGACAAGGCACCTCGGCATTGGTTTCCGCGCCTGTCGCTGAGCGTGCTCGAGCCGATGACCATTGCCGAGCTGGTGGCGCGCAACCCCGACCAGGCCTCCAACACCAACGCCATGTTCGACCGCTTCGCCGAGGCGCGGCTCTACGGCACAAATCTCGATCGCGGCCTGTTCCTGGCCATGCGCGACGCCGCAACCAGAGTCGGCGCCTCGCATCCGATCATCGAGGACGTGATTTCGGGCGCGTTGAGCTACCGCAGGATGTTCATCGGCGCACGCGTGCTCGGCCGCCGTTTCGAAGCGGTGACGGCGCCGGGCGAAGCAGTCGGCCTGCTTCTGCCCAACGCCAATGGGGTGGTGCTGTCCTTCGTCGGCCTGATCTCGGCGGCCAGAGTCGCGGCGATGATCAACTACACGGCCGGCCCGGCAAGCGTCACCGCCGCGATCCGCACCGCCGTCATCCGCACCGTGGTTTCCTCGCGAGCCTTCATCGAGAAGGCCGGCATCGCCGACATCGTTGCCGCGGTCGAGGCGGGCGGGGCAAAAATGCTGTGGCTGGAGGATGTGCGCGAGAGCGTGACGGTGCTGGACAAGGTCGCGGCGGCGCTTTTCTGGCGCTTCCCGCTGCAGGGCCAGCAGGCGGCAAAGCCGGCGGTGATCCTGTTCACCTCCGGATCGGAGGGCATGCCGAAAGCGGTGGTGCTGTCGCACCGCAATCTGCTGGCCAACGCCATGCAGGCCGAGGCGCGCATAACCATTTCGCCTGCCGACATCCTGCTCAACGTGCTGCCGGTGTTCCATTCCTTCGGGCTGACCGGCGGCACCATCCTCCCGCTGGTGACCGGCGTAAAACTGTTCCTCTATCCCTCGCCGCTGCACTACAAGCTTATCCCGGAGGTTGCCCGCAAGGTGAAGCCGACGGTCATGTTCGGCACCGACACCTTCCTCGCCAACTACGCCCGCACCGCCAAGGACGGCGACTTCTCCAGCCTCCGCTTCGTTGTGGCCGGTGCCGAGGCGGTGAAGCCGGAGACGCGGCGCGTCTATCGCGACCGCTTCCAGGCGTCGATCATCGAAGGTTTCGGGCTGACGGAGGCCGCGCCCGTGGTGGCGGTCAACACCGCCATCCACAACCGCGACGGCACGGTCGGGCGGCTGCTGCCGGCGATCCGCATGAAGCTCGAGCCGGTCGAGGGCATAACCGATGCCGGCCGGCTGTGGCTCGACGGGCCGAACATGATGATGGGCTACATGACCGCCGAACGTCCCGGCGAATTGCAGCCGCTCGAAGGCTGGCACGACACCGGCGACATCGTCTCGGTCGATCGCGACGGCTTCATCACCATTCGCGGGCGGGCCAAACGCTTCGCCAAGATCGCCGGCGAGATGGTGTCGCTGGGCGCGGTCGAGATGCTGGTGCAGTCGCTATGGCCGGAAGAGCGCCATGCGGTGGTGGCTGTGCCCGACAAGCGGCGGGGCGAGCGCATCGTGCTGGTGACCACCGCCGGCGACGCCAGCGCCGAGGAGCTGCGCCAGTTTGGCAAGAAAGCGGGCGCGGCCGAACTGATGGTGCCGGGCGACATCGTCAAGGTGGAAGAGATTCCGGTGCTGGGTTCCGGCAAGACCGATTATGTGTCGGCGCGCAAGCTGGCGATTGACAGGCTGGGATTGGGTGTGGCGGCGTAGGCGCCTTCATCTCTCCCCCTTGTGGGAGAGAAAGCGATTTCAACATCTTAGCCGAAGGCTAAGTGTTAGAAATCGCAAGTGAGGGGAAAAGCGCCTACGAAGAAGTAAGGGCCGCGCCTTACGAAATCCCCTCTCTGGCATTTTCCAAGCACTTGCTCGGGGACAAGCCCGCTCGCAAATGCAGGAAAATGCTTTCTCCCCCACAAGGGGGGAGATAGGGCGCGCACTTATCCGATATCCGAAGGCGGCACCTTCTCTCCTTCGCGCATGGCGCGCTTGGAATAGGCGCGGACCGAGAACGGCAGGAAGACGAGATAGCCTGCGACGGAAGCCGTCAGCGTGTACCAGGGATAGGCCATCAACAGCAGGATGTAGAGCACGACGCCCAGGATGACCGGCAGCACCCTGTCGCCGGGGACCTTGACGCTCTTGCCCGAATAGACCGGCAGCCGGCTGACCAGCAGGAAGGCGACGAGCACGGTGAAACCGGTGGCGACGAAGGCCGCCGGCCGGCTGGGCTCGAGCCCGAGCCGCAGGAAATAGAGATAGAGCGGCAGCATGACCAGCACCGCGCCCGCGGGCGCCGGCACGCCAACGAAATACTCGCTCTGCCAAGCCGGCTGGTCGGTTTCCTCGGCCAGCACGTTGAAGCGGGCAAGCCGCATGCCGCAGGCGATGGTGAAGAGAAGCGCCGCGATCCAGCCAGGCGAGCCGGCGAGGTCGAGCAGAAAGGCATAGAGCACCAGCGCCGGCGCGACACCGAAATTGACGATGTCGGCCAGCGAATCCATCTGCGCGCCGAATTTCGAGGTCGCCTTCAGCATGCGCGCCAGGCGGCCGTCGATACCGTCGAGAAAGGCGGCGAGCAGCACCATGACGACGGCCGGCTCGAAGCGGTCCTCGAAGGCGAAGCGGATGCCGGACAGGCCGGCGCAGATGGCAAGCACGGTGACCAGGTTTGGCAGCACCATGCGCATCGGGATCTCGCGGATGCGCGGACCGCCGCTGGCGTGGGCCTCGAATTTCTTGAAGGGCGCGCCCACCGCTCAGGAAATCCTGACCAGCGGGGTAACGGCCGTGCCACCGAATTCCGCAAGCACCGTCTCGCCGCCCACCGCCGTCTGGCCGACGGCGACGCGCGGCACGACGTTGGGCGGCAGGAAGACATCGACGCGCGAGCCGAAGCGGATCAGCCCGAAACGCTCGCCAATGCCGATCGAGCCGCCGGTCTCGGCCCAGCAGACGATACGGCGCGCCACAAGGCCGGCGATCTGAACGGCGGCGATGGTGCCGTTGGGGCTGTCGATGACCAGCCCGTTGCGCTCGTTCTCCGAGCTCGCCTTGTCGAGCTCGGCATTGAGGAATTTGCCGGGACGATGCTCGATGCGCGTGATCCTGCCGCGCACCGGCGCGCGGTTGATGTGGCAGGAAAAGACATTCATGAACACCGAGATGCGAGTCATCTCGGCGGCGCCCAGGCCAAGCTCGCGCGGCGGCACGGCAGGCCCGACGGCCGAGATCACGCCGTCGGCCGGGCTCACCACCAGCTTATCGTCGACCGGCGTGACGCGCTCGGGATCACGGTAGAAATAGATGCACCAGCCGGTGAGAATCAGCCCGACCCAGAACAGGATCGAGGAGAAATAGCCGAAGAACAGCGTAGCCGCGCCGAAGGCGGCGATGAAGGGATAGCCCTCGCGATGGATCGGAACGAACGTATTCTTGATCGTATCGAGAAGCGACATCGGGCTTGGGGCGATCCCTGTTTCAGGTCCGGCCTCAATAGCCGAAAGCCCCCCTCCCCGCAACGCAACAATGGCAGGGGCCGCTCGCAGGTCCACCTTTTGACGCCGGCGGGACAAGTGGGCGAAGGAACGCTACGATTCCCACTTCAGACAAAACGACTCTTCCGCGTCAACTGTCGGGAAACCACGCTCTCACTCGTCCTTGGTTAGACAACGCGCCCAAGGGAGCCAGCCGATGCCTTCACGGATCGCCGCCAGAAACGCCACGGTCATCACTGAAGGCCTCGCCTTCGGCGAATCTCCGCGCTGGCATGAGGGGCGGCTCTGGCTTTGCAACTGGGGCACCGGTGAGATCGTCGCCGTGGACGAAGAGGGCAAGCGAGGTCATGCTCACTGTGCCGACAGTCCTGCCCTATTCGATCGACTGGCTGCCTGACGGGCGGCTGCTCGTCGTCTCCGGCCGGGAGGGGCTTCTTCTACGCCAGGAAGCGGATGGAACGCTGGTAACCCATGCCGATCTGAGAGAACTGTCGAAGAACCCGTGGAACGAGATCGTCGTCGACGGGCGCGGCAACATCTATGTCAACGGCGGCGGGCCTGCGCCGGCGCCGGGCGAGCATTTCGGCCCGGGCACCATAACGCTGATCACGCCGAACGGGGCGGTCCGGCAGGTGGCCGAGAAGATCGCCTTCGCCAACGGCATGGCGGTAGCGGCGGACAACCAGAGTTTGATCGTCGCCGAATCCCATGCCAGGCGACTGACCGCCTTCGACATTGCCGCCGACGGCAGCCTTTTCAACCGCAGGGTCTGGGCCGATCTCGGCAATGACTATCCGGACGGCATCTGCATCGATACCGAGGGCTGTGTCTGGTATGCCGACGTGCCAAACCGGCATTGCGTGCGGGTGCAAGAGGGCGGAGCGAAAATCGACAGGGTCGAGGTCGATCGCGGCTGCTTTGCCTGCATGCTGGGCGGTGCCGACGGCAGGACGCTGTTCATCGCCGCCGCCGAATGGCGCGGCTTCGAGAACATGGTGAGCGACGCCCGCACCGGTCAGGTGCTGAGCGTCGCTGTGCCCGCGCCCGGCGCGGGATGGCCGTCCTACAGCTCCGGCACGCGCTGATAGTTGGCGATGTCGGCCTTGACGCCGAGGCGGGCGATCGTCTCCTGTGGGTTGAAGGCAATCCGCTCATGCGCAGCCTTGATGATCGGCACCACCTTG
This sequence comes from Mesorhizobium sp. ORS 3324, assembly GCA_000824825.2. Lineage (GTDB taxonomy): Bacteria > Pseudomonadota > Alphaproteobacteria > Rhizobiales > Rhizobiaceae > Mesorhizobium. The sequence continues at coordinate 166,105 of LM655206.1, read as the reverse complement.
TCGATGGCCGCCTGGCTTTCCCATTCGACGATGGTGACGATGTTGAATTCGCCCGGGCCGGAGAACTGCTCGAGCAGGAAATCCTGAACGAAGCCATCCTGCTGGCGCAGCAGTTCATGGGTCATATGCGCCTTGCCGAGAATCTCGTCGCGTGCCTCGGCCGGGACCACGAACTTGTCGACCCGGAACACGCTGCCATCGCGTTGATTTTTATCGCTCATTTCGATCTGTCTCCATTCTTGAACGACTTGCTTCGCAGGGGCTCGGGAGACGGTGTGCAAGCTCAAGCTAGGTTGAGGTCAAGGGGAATTTGTTGCGCAGGCTTTCCCCTTCTCCCCTTGTGGGAGAAGGTGGCCGAGCGAAGCTCGGCCGGATGAGGGGTGCTCCAGCGGAGTGAGACGCTGGCGTTCCCTGGAACACCCCTCAACGGTCTCGGCGCTGCGCGCCGATCCACCTTCTCCCACAAGGGGAGAAGGAAGAGGCGCTAGCTCACCTCCGACGTCCTTCTTCTCACGATCACGCCGAACTCGTCGCTTTCACGGGCGATGCGCAGGCGCTCCTCGGCTTCGGTGGCCTCGCGCTGGCGGTCCCACATCGAGGCGTAGAGGCCCTGCTTGCGCAAGAGCGCGGCGTGCGTGCCTCGCTCGGCGATCTGGCCGTCTTTCAGCACGATGATCTCGTCGGCCGAGATCACCGTCGACAGCCGGTGGGCGATGACGATGGTGGTGCGGCCCTTGCTGACGAGGTCGAGCGCCGCCTGGATCTCCTGCTCGGTCTGGGTATCCAGCGCCGAGGTCGCCTCGTCGAGCATCAGGATCGGCGGCGCTTTCAGGATGGTGCGGGCGATCGCCACGCGCTGCTTCTCGCCGCCGGAAAGTTTCAAGCCGCGTTCGCCGACCATCGAACGGTAGCCATCGGGGAGCTTCTCGATGAACGGCCCGATCTGGGCGAGCTCGGCCGCCTTGCGTACCTCCTCCTCGCCGGCGCCGACGCGGCCATAGCGGATGTTGTAGGCGATGGTGTCGTTGAAGAGCACCGTGTCCTGCGGCACCATGCCTAGCACGGCGCGCAGGCTCTCCTGCGTGACATCGCGGATATCCTGGCCGTCGATCAGCACCTGGCCGCGCTGCACGTCGTAGAAGCGGAACAGAAGCCTGGAGATGGTCGACTTGCCGGCGCCGGAGGGGCCGACGATCGCCACCGTCTTGCCGGCCGGAACCTCGAAGGAGACGCCCTTCAGGATCTTGCGGTTCGGATCGTAGGAGAAGTGCACGTCGCGGAACTCGACCTTGCCGGGGCCGACTTTCAGCGGCTTGGCGTCCGGCTTGTCGACGATCTCCTGCGGCACGTCGAGCAGATCGAACATGTGCTCGATGTCGGTCAAGCCTTGCCGGATTTCGCGGTAGATGAAGCCGATGAAATTGAGCGGCACGGAAAGCTGCATCAGCATGGCGTTGATGAAGACGAAATCGCCGACCGACTGCGTGCCGGCCTGCACCTCCAGCGCCGACATGCACATGACGATGACGGTGCCGAGACCGAAGATGAAGCCCTGGCCGAAATTCAGCCAGCCGAGCGAGGTCCAGGTCCTGGTGGCGGCGAGCTCGTAGCGCGCCATCGAGCGGTCGAAGCGCTCCGCCTCCATGCGCTCATTGGTGAAATATTTGACCGTCTCGAAATTCAAGAGCGAGTCGATCGCCTTGGTGTTGGCGTCGGTGTCGCTGTCGTTCATGTCGCGCCGGATCGAGATGCGCCAGTCGCTCGCCTTGACCGTGAACCAGACATAGATCCAGACGGTGACCGCGACGACCCCGACATATTTCCAGCCATAGGTGTAGGCGAAGATGCCGGCCGTCAGCGCGAATTCGAGGATGGTCGGCGCGGTGTTCAGCATGACGAAGCGCACGATCGTCTCGATGCCCTTGGTGCCGCGCTCGATGATGCGCGACAGACCGCCGGTGCGGCGCTCGAGGTGGAAGCGCAGCGACAGCTGATGCATGTGGACGAAGGTGCGGAAGGCGAGCTGGCGCACCGCATACTGGCCGACGCGGGCAAAGAGCGCGTCGCGCAGCTGGTTGAAGCCGAGCTGAACCAGCCTCAATACGTTGTAGGCAACGACCAGCATCACCGGCGCGAGCATGAAGGCGGGGAGCGGCGGCGGCGTTCTCGAGCCGTGGGCGAGCGCATCGGTCGCCCATTTGAAGAAATAGGGACCGGCGACCAGCGTGACCTTGGCGACGACGAGCAGCAGCGTCGCCCAGGTGACGCGCGCCCGAAGGTCGGCGCGGTCGGCCGGCCACATATAGGGCCAGAGGTTGCGCAGTGTGGTGAGGGTGCCGGATTCGGCGGAGACGGTCTTGTCGGCCACTAGTCTTGCCTTTGGATGAGAGGGTCAGCGGCTGGCGCAGCAGGAGTTGACGAGTTGATCGAGCAAGCCGGACACGCCGGCGAGCGCCGCATGGTCGACCGCATAGCGCGAGCGCTGTCGGTCGGCCTCGAAACGGACGAGGCCGGCCTCGACCAGGATCTTCAGATGCTGCGAAACCGTCGACTGGGCGAGATCGAGATGGTCGACCACCTCGCGGCAGGAGCAGCAGCTACTGGCCGAGAGATGTTTCAGGATCTCGATGCGCGCCGGATGCGAAAGTGCTGCAAACCGCGCGGCGATGGCGCGGCTGTCGGAAGCGTAGGTTTCGGGCGAGGATTCGGTCATCGTTCATCGGCGATAGACGATGAACGACGGGAGGGCAAGCTAGGCTGGTGGGTAGATGCAGGTCATTCGGACGAGGATGGCCCAGCCTTTGCGCTCGTCATCCTAGGGCGGAGCGACGCGGAGCGGAGCGCAGACCCTAGGATCCATGCCGTGACCTCGAAACTCTACGCGGCGATGGAGAACTCTCACCTCGTTCAGGACGAGCAACGCTAAACAGTGGCCATTTCTGCGGCGCTGCATCCTCCGGCAACCGTCACGGCATGGATCCTAGGGTCTCCGCGACGTCGCTTCGCGACTGCTTCGCCCTAGGATGACGAAGTCAGGGCTACTCCGTCTTCGGCGTCGTCATCTGGTCGCCCATGGCCTTCATGTCGGCCGGCTCGCCTTCCTTCGACTTGCCGGGAACCTTGAAGACCTGGCCGGGCCAGATGCGGTCGGGGTCGCGAATCTGGTCCTGGTTGGCGAGATAGATGGTCGAGTAGCGCACGCCGTGGCCGTAGACGCGGCGCGAGATGCGCCAGAGCGTATCGTTGCGGCGGATGATGACGGCACCGTCGGCGTGTTCGAGTTTCGGCGCGACCGTCTCCGGCACGTCGGCCGAAGGTTTCGCTTCGGCGACCTTGGCCGGAGCCTCGGCCGGCGCGGGCTTGCCCGCTTGCGCAGTTGCGGTGGCCGGCGCCTTTGTCTCGGCGGTCTTGGCCGCAGCGGACCCCGCACCCTGGACCTGCGCGAGCTTGCCTTCGGCGGGCTTGGCCTCGTTCGGCGCGACGGCGGCGACAGACTCGCCAGGCTCGCGCTCGAACGGCACGGCGGCGCGGGCGACGACCTTCACGCCGTCATCGGCGAGGCCGTCGACATGGATGGTGTGGTTGCCGACCGGGATGTCGCGCGCGGCCTCGATCAGGAAATGGCCGTCGGGTGAGGTCTTGGCCTCGCCGAGCAGCATGTCGTCCGCGTAGGCGCGCACCTTGCGGCCGGGATCGGCCGTGCCGGCGATGAAGATCTTGCCGCCGTCGATCTCGACCGCCTCGACGGCGATCTTGGGTTCGTCCGCGGCAGCCGCGGGCGTCTGAGCGGCAGGGGCCGAAGCCTGGCCGGTGGCTGCCGGAGCAGTCGCGGTCGGCGCCTTCGCCGTAGTGGGCGGCGCCGGCGCGGTGGCGGCCGGAGCCTGGGCGGCGGGAACGGCGGGCTGGTTGGCGGCTGTAGGCGCCGCCGGTTTGGCTTGCGGCTGCGGAACGGTGAGTAGCTCCGACGGCTTACCGGGTTCCTCGACCATCGCCAGCACCTGGCCGGTCGGGCTCTGCGGCACCGAAACGACCGCGGTCTGGGCCGAAGCGACCGCAACGCCGCCGGCGGTCGCGCGCAGCGTGATCGTATAATCGCCCGGCTTCAGCGGATCGTCGAGAACGATGGCGAAGGCGCCGTCGGGGCCGGCATTGGTCGAGCCGAGCACCATCCCGCCATTCAGGATCTCGACCTTGGAGTTGGGCGCGGCATTGCCCGCGACGACGATCGAGCCATTGCCTTCGACGCGCACGACATCGAAAGACGGCAGCGTCGGACCGGCAGCGGCAGGCGCCTGGGCGGCCGGCGCGGATGTTGCCGGAGCCGTCGCGTTATTGGCCGGTGCCGTTGTCTTGTTGGCGGGTGCCATGGCGTTGTTCGAAGCCGGAGCCGTTGCGTTGTTGGCCGGCGCCATCGTGTTGGCCGGGGCCTGCGGAAGGCGGCCTTCGGTGGTCGTGCTGCTGGATTCGGCCGGTTTCGTACCAGTCTGCGGAAGTGCCGCGACCTGCGCCGGCTTCTTGTTGTTGATATATGGATCGAGCGCGCCCGAGCCGTAGGCGATCGCCGCGACGACGGCAACACCGCCCGCCGCGAACAAGAACGCCTTTGATGGGTTAATAGCCATAATCTTTTCTGCCCCCTTAGCCACCTAACGCCGATCTAGCGTGTTTTATCAAGTGCTACAAGAAAAAGCCCGCCCATGGGCTTGACCGCGCCAACCGTCCCCATCACCAATCATCGCTATGAACACGATTCGATCCGTCTGCGTCTATTGCGGTTCGTCTCCTGGCCGCGACGAGGCCTATGTCAAGGCCGGGCACCTGCTCGGCCGCTCGCTGGCGAAATCCGGCCTGCGCCTGATCTATGGCGGCGGCACCAAAGGGATCATGGGCGCTGTCGCCGATGGCGCGCTCAAGGCCGGCGGCAAGGTGACCGGCATCATTCCGCGCTTCCTGATCCACCGGGAGGCGACAGAGACGGCCCTCGACAAGCTCGACGAGCTCTTGATCACCGACAATATGCACGAGCGCAAGCACCGGATGTTCGAAAAATCCGACGCGTTCGTGGCGCTACCGGGCGGCATCGGGACGGTCGAGGAGATCGTCGAGATCATGACCTGGGCGCAGCTCGGCCATCACCGCAAGCCGATCGTCTTTGCCAACATCAAGGACTTCTGGAATCCGATGCTGGCGCTGATCGAGCACATGTCGGACGAAGGCTTCATCCACACCGCACATAGAGTGAAGCCGCTGGTGGTCAACGACCCCGAAGCCATCGTCGCCGCCATCATGGTGGCGGGATCATCGGTCGACGCGCCGACGGAAGGCGTGCAGGCGGTGATAGACAAGATGTAGGCAGTAGGGATTGGGCAATAGGCAATAGAGACACAGCCCTACTGCCTACTGCCTACTGCCTACTGCCTTCCTCAAATCCCCAATCACCGCCCGCCGATCGTTGCGCCGCCACGCGAGGTGAATCTCGACGCTGCGCTTGAACCATGGCAGGTCGCGGAAGACCACTCCTGCCGGCGCGGCGCTTCGCAGGCTTTCCTGCACGGTGGCCAGGCCGAGGCCGGCGCTGACCAGGCCGAGCGAGGTCAAGGGGTCGGCCGTCTCGTAGGCGATGTCGGGCACGAAGCCGGCTTCGACGCAAGCCGCCAGGAACTGGGCGCGGTTGGTGTCGTTGGGCTGTCGCACCACGGTGATCCAGACGCGGCCGTCGAGGCGGCCGGGCCGGATGTCGGCGGCATCAAGAAGCGGATCGCCCTCGGGGATTGCCAGCACCAGCGGCTCGCGCCGGACCAGCATGCAGTCCAGGTCCGGATCGCCCTTCGGCGCCGGCGCATAGACGAAACCGAGATCGAGCACCCGGTGTCGCAAGTCCTCGAACTGGGCCGCCGTGCGCCGGCTCCTCAGCTGCAGATGAAAATCCGGCCGCTCGCGGCGGAATTCCCTGAGCATGACGGCGATCAGCCCGGCATGCACCGCGCCTTCGACATAGCCGATGGCGAGGCTGCCGGCGGCGCCGCTGGCGAGGTTGCGGCCGAATTCCTCCAGCCGCGCCGCATTGGCAAGCACAGCGCGGGCCTCCGTCAGGAATGCCCTGCCCTCGGCATTGAGATGGACACGCTGCTTCGAGCGCTCGAACAGGGTGACGCCCAACTGCTCCTCGAGCTGCATGATCTGCCGGCTCAAGGGCGATTGCGAGATGTGCAACTGCTCGGCGGCGCGGCCGACATTGCCGGCCTCGGCGACGGCGACGAAATATCTTATTTGCCGCAGGTCCAGCATCTTGCCCAAGTCCTATGAGGTCTGAACTTTAGCCTAATCAGTCTTGGACAGTCTGACCAGATGGCGCGATATCTCCCGCATCAACCGGCCACAAAGGAGACCGCCATGCAGTTCTTTGCCCTTCTTGCCCGCAATACCGAAAAGTTCAGCGACGCCGATTTCGCGCCGCTGCTTCCCAATGAATCGGAGCAACGCAAGACCCTCTATGCGCAAGGCGCCGTGCGCCAGATCTGGAACCGCGGCGACATCCCCGGCAGCGGCATGATGTTCGAGGCGACCGACGAGAAGGAGGTGCGCGGCCATCTCGCCACCCTGCCGCTGGTCGAGCGCGGCATGATGGACATCGCGGCAATCGTGCCGCTCAACCCCTACCCCGGCTTCGGCCCGAAGCGCTGAGGCAGAGGCAGCGCTGGTGCCGCCCGCCTGGCAGCACCTATCCGCGACCGAAGAGACGGCCGAAAATGCCCGGGCGTGGCGCAACTCTGTAGCGCTCAGGCAGAGGGCGGGCGAGCAGGAACTGCTCATGGCCCTCGACGGTCTCGGTGCCGCAATAGCTGCATTGCAGCGACCGGGCCAAGGGAACGATTTCCTTCAACACCGCTCCGAAGCCCTCACCGTCGATCGGCACGTCCTTGGCCATGCGCAGTTCACGGGAGAACGCCTCGAAGCTAAGGAAGCGATAGCCGCGCTTTTCGAGCGCGGCGCACAGCTTCTTCAGTGCAGGCTCCGCGCCCCAGAACTCGAAGCGAGTCGGGCGAATACGGGCCTCCGCGGCGATTTTCAGATTGAGGTCGCCAATCGCCTCAGCGGGAAGAATGAGCGGCGCCATCTCCGCGAGCGAATGCTGCTCGAGGGCGATCGGAAAGACCAATGCCGCGGCGGCGGTGCGGGCTATCCGCTCGAAGCCGGCGACGTCTTCGGTCGTAAAGTAGAAATCCCTGCGTCCCTCACCGTGCTGCTCCGCGATATAGCAGGCTGGGCAACTTGCGGCTGCCAGATCCTCGCAAAGCCTTTCGAGAAAAGCGTAGTTCCGGATCGATCCCTTCGGCGTCAGCAGAGCATCGCGCGGCGTCAATTCGTTTGCGCGCGGCGTTAGCTTCAGCAGCAGGATTGGAAGGGCCGCCGCAGCGCGCAGAAGCTCCATGTTCAGGCGGCTATGGATGAACAGCTCGCCGCCATCGGGTCGGTAGCGGACCAGGCTGCGGTGCGGTTCCGCCTCGCGAATAACCTCTTCCGTCTCCTCGTTTGATATCTGTTCGCCGGTGACTGCGAATTGAAGCAAAGTCATAGCCTATCCCCCCTCCCGCCGGACGTGCCCGGCGGGAGCGAGCATCTTGCCAGTTCACGAGGCTGCGGCCCAGTCCCCACGGCCAGGCGCGTTGCGAGCGGCAGCCAGGCGCCCAGCGGCAGCGCCGCCAGCAGCGCAAGGCGCGTCCCAGCGGAGCGCGAAAATGCGGCCGCAATCCAAAGAAGCTGGGTTCCAGTCGCAGGGACACGCCAAGGCCTGGCTGGCACTAGACGCGCAGCAACCGCAGGACAAAGCCCACGATCAGGCCGAGCACGAAGCCGAGCGGGCCGGTGATGAAGATGCCGAGCAGCGGACCCTGGTTTGCCTCAGGCGTGAAGATGACCGGGCCGACGAAACCGCCGAGAAAGCCGATGATGCCGAGTATCGCGCCCCATTTGAGCATCGCTCCCCCCATTAGCCTTGCGACCGACTGCAGCAGATTCCCGCATGCGAGCCAAGCCCTCGATTAGCGTTGCCTCAAACAACGCCTGCGACGCCGCGAACTTTGTGATGGGACAGACGCTGCCGACGGATGGCGGGATCACGAGTGCGTTGTGAGGGGGGCCCGTCAAACAGGCAGGCCCGTGTCGCCGACCGAAGGATGTGGCTCGATGGCTTCGACCTTGGGACCTTTGCCCGCCCTGCCCTTCACGAATCCGGCCAGCGCTCTATCCAGCGAAAACCCGCCGGAACCGGCGAGCGCCAGGATGAACATGCCGCCGGCGATCGCCAGGTCCTTCTCGAAATGCAGGAGTTCGTTCTGGCTGGCGAAGTTTGTGTGGAAGAGGCTTGCCGTCATCAGGCAGAACAGGCCGAGTCCGACCGCGCCGAGCCGCGCCAGGATGCCGAGCGCAACCGACAGGCCAGCGCCGAGCTGCAGCGCGATGGTGGCAAGCAACAGCGGCGTGCCGACGCCGAGCGCAGCCATCGCCTTCTGAGCGCCCTCGAAATGGGTCGCGAGCTGCCACCCTTCATGCACGAAGATCAGGGACAGAAGCAGGCGGCCGGCGAGCAGGACCGCGTCACGGATATGAAACTTCTCGATGAGGTCGGTCGGTTTCATGGTCGGCTCCAATAGAATCGTCGCAAAGGCAAGGCGACTTTCCCCGAGCGCCGCGCCGCCCCTCACCTGCCTGCTGGCATCCTTTCCCCGTGACGGGGAGAGGGGCGCTCTCGCCGTCGGTTTCGCCAATCGCAGACGTGGCAGGAAAGGCACCAAGATCGCGGCCAGCCTCCTTCTCCCCGTCACT
>LM655206.1:78872-157179 GCA_000824825.2 Mesorhizobium sp. ORS 3324 | reverse complement strand
CAGGCGGATGAGGGGCAGCGCATACATTGGCGATGTCTGCGTTTCTCGAATGCCATTTCGCTGCAGTCCTCAGGGCTAGGAACGACGCCCAAAGCCTTACTTCGTCGCCTTGGTGTCGATGGCCTGCTTGAGGTCGGAAAGTTCCTCGCAGCCGGCCGGGCAGAGCTTTTGCAGCGAGGCGAGCTGCTCGTTGGCCTTGGCCATATCGCCGGTCTCGACATAGAGCTCGCCCAGATATTCGTGCGCCGCTTTGTGGTCGGGCTTAAGCTCGAGCGCCTTGCTGTAGTAGGTGAGCGAGGTCTGGTAGTCGCCGGTTTTGCGCAGCGTGAAGCCGAGCAGATTGTAGACGTCGGCCTGCTGGGTGTCCTGCGCGAGATCGCGCAGGTCGGCCAGTGCGCCCTTATAGTCCTTGGCGTCGATCTTGGCCTTGACGGCGGTCAGGTCCGGCGCGTCGGCGCCTTCAATGTCGTCCACGGCATAGGCCGGCACGGCTATGGCGAACGGGGTCGCGGTCAGCACCGCAATGGCGCCGAGCACCGCGAAAAGTGCGTGTTTCATTGACGTTTTCACTTTCTGTTCGGAACTCGATTCAGATCTGGGTTGGGGTGAAGGCGTAGGCGCCGCCGTCCTTGACGAAGCTGCCGGTTCCCGGGAACGGGAAGTGCGAGCCGCAGATGCGGACATTGTCGGCGATCACCTGGTCGATGATCTTGTGGCGCGTGGCGATCGCCATCGGCCCGTCCTGGTCGTAGGCGCCCTGCCATTCGGGATGCGGCGCGAGCAGCGCCGGCACATACATCGTGTCGGCCGAAACCAAGAACTGCTCGGAGCCGGCATCGACATGGTAGACGGAGTGGCCTGGCGTGTGGCCGGGCGCGGCCATAATGCGGATGCCGGGAACCACCTCCGCGCCGTCATCGACCAATTTCCAATTCTTCCACTTCGGAAAATTCTCGGCGATGCGCTTGCCCGCCGGCTTGCGGCCTTCGGGCAGCTTGGCCAGCCGGCTGGGATCGGTCCACCAATTGTATTCGGCGGCGTTGACGATCAGCTCGGCATTCGGAAACACAGGGGCGTTCGTGCCCTTCTCCATCAGGCCCCAGACATGGTCCGGGTGGAAATGCGAGATCATGATGGTGTCGATCGCCTTGTAGTCGATGCCGGCGGCCTTCATGTTGGCCGGCAGGTGCGTGGCGTTGGCCTGCCACTGGCCGACGCCGGAGCCGGCATCCATCATGATGGTGCGGCCGTTCATCCGCAGAACGACGACGGTGAGCGGGATGGGCATGAATTCGGTGGTCAGCCCGGCCTTGGCGAGCGCCGCCTTGGTGTCGTCGACCGACACGTCCTTGATGAAGGCCGGGTCGTGGGGCTTGCGCCAAATGCCGTCATAGACGGCGGTGACGTCGAGCGAGCCCACCTTGTATTTGTAGAAGCCGACCAGCGGCTCGACCGGGGTCTCGGCCAGGGCGGCGGGGGTGAATTCCAGCTTGCCGGCAATGCCGAAGGCGGCCGCGGCGGCGGCGGATCCGAGCACCATGCGGCGTGTCATGTCGAACATCAGAAGTCTCCTCTGGTGGCCGCGTATAGCGACGGTTTCCTGGAAGTGTGCATTCCTCCGGGGCTGGCGACGTCCGCCTCGCTACACAGCAAGACCCGGAAGGCCCGGGCTTTATTCCCGGATGGACGAAGAATTTTTGAGAAGCGCGGAATCTCGCCGCGGCAGGACCGTCGGCCGGCGCACGCCAGCAGTCACCGAACTGTCACACGAATGCAGGGCGTCCGTGCTAGAAACTTCGCCCGGCCCCCCGCGACCCCGACCGCATCAACAGCCGGCGAAGCAGTCATGAACATCGCTGTCCCCAACGAAGGCACCGACCTCTCGCCCTATTTGCCTGACGAGCACGGACTGTTCTTCATCTATCATTTCACCGCCGAGGGGCTGCGCGCCAAGGATCCTGGCGAGGCGCGCTGGACGTGGCGCAGCTACCAGATCACCGACATGCGCGCCCGCCACGAGATCGGCGCCGAGCAGGCTCTGCCGGCTGCGGTGCGCGAGGCCTTCCTGTCGCCCAGCCATGGCTGCCATATCGACTTCGAGGATGACTGGCTCTACGGCGACCTGCCGGACCTCAGGCACGACTTCGCCGAGGCGCGCGGGCTCACCCATTTCCGCTTCGCCTTCAACGAGACGATGCTGATCGGCGCCCGCAAGCAGCCGCTGGAGTCGGTCGACAAGATCCGCAAGCTGGTCGAGAGCGGGTCGCGCAGGTTCCGCTCGCCGGCCGAGCTGATCGAGGCGGTGATGGGCCAGTCGCTCGACGGCATGTCGGGCGAGCTGAACAAGATGGGCGATACGCTGGACGGCATCGAGGACCGCATCGTCTGCGACGCATGGCACAATGAGCGGCAGGCATTGGTCGACGCGCGCCGGCATCTGGTGATCATCCACCGGCAGATGGCGACGCTCACCAACCTCTTCCGCCATCTCGACCACTCGCATCGCGACGACCTGCCGGACCCAATCAACGACATGGCGACACGCCTCTCGCACCGGGCGCATACGCTGCATCATGACGGCGAGCAATTGCAGGCGCGCACGCGACTTTTGCAGGACGAGCTGATGGCCAAGCTGACCGAGCAGTCGAACCAGCTGCTCTACATCCTCTCCGTCATGACCGCGGTGCTGCTGCCGACGACCATCATCTCCGGACTGTTCGGCATGAATGTCGGCGGGCTGCCGCTGGTCGACACGCCGATGGGTTTCTGGGTGGTGACGGCGATTTCGGTGATCATCGCCGGCATCGTCTATATGGTGGTGAGACGGTTGGGGCGGGTTTAAAGCAATTCCAGGAACGGCTTTCCGTTCGGAATTGCGCAGAAACGAACTAACCCGTCGCGCGCAAATCCTCGACAATGGTGCCGGCGGCACTGACCTCGGCTTCATGATCAGGTTCGCGCCACGTCTCGGCGAGGCCGGCTGCATACCATTCCCGCATGGCCGGCAGATCGAGCAACCGCTTCGGATAGGCTGCGGCCGCGCTTTCGAAAGTCAGGCCATAGGACTGGGCCCGGAACGCCACCGGCGCGAAGAAGGCATCGACGGCGCTGAAGCGGTCGCCGGCCAGGAACGGACCGCCGAAACGGGCAAAGCCGTCGTTCCAGAGGTCGCCGAGGCGGAAGAGATCCTGCTTCAGCGCGTCCGACATGGGGAGCGGCTGGACGCGCACGCCGCAGCTCATCGGGCAGTTGCCGCGGAGCGCTGTGAAGCCCGAATGCATTTCGGCAGCGGCCGAGCGCGCCCAGGCGCGCGCCCTGGCGTCCGCCGGCCAGACACCCTGATGGCGCTCGGCCAGATATTCGACGATCGAGAGCGAATCCCAGACCGCCCAGCCGTCGTCGACAAGGCACGGCACGCGGCCGCTGGGTGAGAACGACCGGAACAGGCTGAAACTCGATCCGGTCGGGAACGGCGTCAGTCGCTCCTCAAAGGGAATGCCCTGGGTACGCATCAGCACCCATGGCCGCAGCGACCAGGACGAATAGTTCTTGTTGCCGATATGCAGAGCGTACATCGCCCCTCCTGACCTAACGGGTTGCCGGCACCGCCATTCGTGCCTCGCGGCCCCTGAACATCGACCAGCTGTACATCGCCAGTGCCGTCCATATCAGCGCGAAGGCGATGGCCTGGATGGTGCCGAAAGGCTCGCCGAAGATCAGCACGGCAATCAGGAACACCATGGTCGGCGCGATATATTGCATGATGCCGATCGTGGAGAGACGCAGAAGCCTGGCACCGAAGGCAAAGAGCAGAAGCGGCACCGCGGTGATCGGGCCACAGCCGACAAGCAGCGCGGTGTCTTTTGCGTTGCTGGAGATGAAATGGTCCTGCCCGGTGGCGATCAGGTAGGCCATGTAGCAGAGCGCCGGCACCGAAAGCAAAAGCACTTCGAGCAGGAAGCCCTGGCTCGGGCCGATCGGTAGCGTCTTGCGGAAGAAGCCGTAGGCCGCGAATGAGAAGGCCAGCGCCAGCGACACCCAAGGCAGCTTTCCTGCTTCGACGGTAAGCACCGCCACCGCAATTGCTGCCAGCGTCACCGCCGCGATCTGCAGGCGATCCAGCCTTTCGCCGAGCAGCACTGCGCCGACGACGACGTTGACCAGCGGATTGATGTAATAGCCGAGCGCGGTCTCGACGGTGCGGTCGACCGCGATCGCCCAGACATAGATGCCCCAGTTGATCGAGATCAGCACGGCCGTCAGCGCCGCCATGGCGATGCTCTTCGGCGTGCGGATCGCCACCTTGAAATCGGCGGTGCGGCCGGCCCAGACCAGGACGCAAGCTGCGATCGGCACCGACCAGACAACGCGGTTGGCGATCACCTCGGCAAGCGGCAGATGCGCCACCGCCTTCATGTAGAAAGGCAGAAGCCCCCACAGGAAATAGGCGCCAAGCGCCAGGAGGAAGCCGCGGCGGGCCTTGGCGTCTTGATCGAGCTGAGCTGTTTCGGTGACCATGGCCCAACGCTATGGCCCAAGCGGATGGCCAAGACCATCGCAAAATTATGATGGATCAATGGACTTGCGCTGATGGTTCAAGGCGTGGCGAGGAACCCCAGGCCACATACGCCTCGTTCCTTCCCACCCCCCTCTGGCCTGCCGGCCATCTCCCCCGCAAGGGGGGAGATCAGATGTCTCTTTGGCTTTCGCTAATCGCCAATGTTGCAGGAAGGAGCGCTGCGAGCGGAACTGCCAATCTCCCTCCTTGCGGGGGAGATGGCCGGCAGGCCAGAGGGGGTGCTGTCCCTCGGCCTCAGAGCTATTTTTCAATCCCTATTCCGCCGCCACCAGCCCCGCCATCTCGCGGTTCTTCATCAGCTTGTAGATGATCGAGTCCATCAGCGCCTGGAAGGAGGCATCGATGATGTTTTCGGAAACGCCAACCGTCCACCAGCGGGCGCCGGTGGAATCGTGCGACTCGACAAGCACCCGGGTGATGGCCTCGGTGCCGCCGTTGAGGATACGCACCTTGAAGTCGGCGAGCTCGAGGTCGACGATCTCGCTCTGGTACTTGCCGAGGTCCTTGCGCAGCGCGATGTCGAGCGCGTTGACCGGACCGTGGCCTTCGGCGACCGACATCTTCTCCTCGCCGTCGACCATCACCTTCACGATCGCCTCGGAGACGGTCTTCAGATTGCCGTTGGCGTCGAAGCGGCGCTCGACCATGCAGCGGAACGAGGTGACGGTGAAGAATTCCGGCAGGCCGTGCAGCATCTTGCGGGCGAGCAGTTCGAAAGAGGCGTCGGCACCTTCATAGGCGTAGCCGTCGGCCTCGCGCTCCTTGACGACGGTGATCAGCGCGTCGAGCCGGCGGTCGTCCTTCGGCACATCGATGCCGCGCCGTTTCAGCTCGGCGAGGAAATTGGCCTTGCCGCCCTGGTCGGAGACCATGACGCGGCGGCGGTTGCCGACAGCTTCCGGCGGCACGTGCTCGTAGGTCGCCGGCTCCTTGGCCAAGGCAGAAGCGTGGATGCCCGCCTTGGTGGCGAAGGCGGACGAGCCGACATAGGGCGCCTGCGCCTCCGGCGCGCGGTTCAGCAATTCGTCGAACGCGCGGGAAAGCCTGGATATTCCAGCCAGACCCTCGGCCGAAATGCCGGTTTCAAAACGGTCGGCGAAGGCCGGCTTCAGCGCAAGCGTTGGAATGATGGAGATCAGGTTGGCATTGCCGCAGCGCTCGCCGATGCCGTTCAGCGTGCCCTGGATCTGGCGCACGCCGGCCTCGACGGCGGCGAGCGAATTGGCCACCGCCTGGCCGGTGTCGTCATGGGCATGGATGCCGAGATGGTCGCCAGGAATGCCGCCGGCGATCACCTTCTCGACGATGGCGCGCACCTCCGAGGGCTGCGTGCCGCCATTGGTGTCGCACAGCACCACCCAGCGCGCGCCGGCGTCGTAGGCGGCCTTCGCGCAGGCCAGCGCATAGTCCGGATTGGCCTTGAAGCCGTCGAAGAAATGCTCGCAGTCGACCATCGCTTCCTTGCCGGACGCGACCGCCGTCTCGACCGAGACTTTTATCGACTCCAGATTCTCCTCGTTGGTGCAGCCAAGTGCGACGCGTACGTGATAGTCCCAGCTCTTGGCGACGAAGCAGATGGCGTCCGACTTCGACTGCACCAGCGCCGCCATCCCCGGATCGTTGGAGGCCGAGACCCCTGCCCGCTTGGTCATGCCGAAGGCGACGAATTTCGCGCGTTCCGTCCGCTTCTGCTGGAAGAAGGCGGTGTCGGTCGGGTTGGCGCCGGGATAGCCGCCCTCGACATAGTCGATGCCGAACTCGTCGAGCAGCTTGGCGATCGCGATCTTGTCCTCGACGGAAAAGTCGATGCCCGGCGTCTGCTGGCCGTCGCGAAGGGTGGTGTCGAAGAGGAACAATCTTTGCTTTTTCATCATGGCAAGGCGCTTGAGCACCCCCCTCTGTCCTGCCGGACATCTCCCCCGCAAGGGGGGAGATCGGCAGCCTTGCCGACGGCGCTCTTCCTGCAACGTCGACGATTGGCGAAATCGATAGCGACATCCAATCTCCCCCCTTGCGGGGGAGCGGCAGGCCAGAGGGGGGTGGGACGGAGTGCCGTACATCGATTAGTTCTTCCCCGCAAACCTATCCGTCGCCCGGATCAGCCGGTCCAGTATCCCCGGCTCCGAATAAGCATGGCCGGCGCCTTCGATGAGATGGAAATCCGCCCTCGGCCAGGCCTTGTGCAACGCCCAGGCATATTTCGCCGGGCACGGCATGTCGTAGCGGCCGTGGACGATGGTGCCGGGGATATCCTTCAGCTTCCAGGCATCGCGCAGCAGCTGTCCCTCCTCCAGCCAGCCGGCATGGATGAAGTAGTGATTCTCGATGCGGGCGAAGGCCAGCGCATAGTCGTCCTGGCCGAACGGCGTGCTGGTCTCGGGTTCCGGCAGCAGCGTGATCGTCTCGCCTTCCCACAGGCTCCAGGCCAGGGCGGCCTCGACCTGCGCCTTGCGGTCCGAGCCCACCAGCCGCTTACGGTAGGCGGCCATCATGTCGCCGCGCTCGGCCTCCGGGATCGGCGCCAGGAAGCGCTCCCATTTGTCGGGGAACAGCTCGGAGACGCCAAACTGATAGTACCATTCGAGCTCGGCGCGGGTGAGCATATAGATGCCGCGCACGACGAGCTCGCTGACACGCTCGGGATGCTTCTCGGAATAGGCGAGCGCCAGCGTCGAGCCCCAGGAGCCGCCGAAGACAAGCCATTTGTCGAAGCCGCACATTGTGCGCAGGCGCTCGATGTCGGCGACAAGATGCCAGGTGGTGTTGGCTTCGAGCGACGCATTAGGCGTCGACTTGCCGCAGCCGCGCTGGTCGAACAGGATGACATCATAGAGCTTCGGGTCGAACAGCCTCCGGTGTTTCGGCGAAATCGTGCCGCCCGGGCCGCCATGCAGGAACACGGCGGGCTTGGCGCCCCTGGTGCCGCAGCGCTCCCAGTAGATGGTGTGGCCGTCTCCGACATCGAGCATGCCGCTCTCGAACGGCTCGATCTCGGGATAGAGCGTACGCAAGGAACTGCTGTGGATCGTCATAGTTTCAGGCCCTGCTGCGGCCAGTTGGCCGTCTCGTGGTCGGGATGCTGGAAGGAGATGATCTGCTCCTGCCGTCGGTAGAAGTCGGGGTCGTCGAGGATCGGCGCCTCGAAGATCTTCTCGACCCATGGCAGGCGAACCGCGTAATTGACCTGGATCTGCGGCGCGAGGTCCGAGCGGTCGTCGAAGGCGCCGATGGCGATCTCCAGCCCGCCGGGCTGGCGATAGGTCAGCGGCGTGCCGCAGCGAGGGCAGAAGCCGCGGTCGATGTTGACCGAGGACTGGAAATAGCTCGGCTCTTCATGGGTCCATTCGACGCCGTCCTTCGGCACCGTCACCAGAGCGCCGAAGAAATTGCCGAACTGCTTCTGGCACATGCGACAGTGGCAGATGGACGGGCGGCCGAGCTTGCCCTTGATGCGGAAGCGCACGGCGCCGCACTGGCAGCCGCCGGTTCGAACTTCATCGGTCATGGTTTTTCCTCCGGCGGCCATTGGTCGGTGTCGTGGTCTGGATGCTGATAGGAGACAAGCTCGGCGAGGTAAGGCGCCGACGAGACATCGCCCATCGTCTCCTCGGAC
This sequence comes from Mesorhizobium sp. ORS 3324, assembly GCA_000824825.2. GTDB lineage: Bacteria > Pseudomonadota > Alphaproteobacteria > Rhizobiales > Rhizobiaceae > Mesorhizobium. The sequence goes on along the minus strand of LM655206.1, from coordinate 148,987 downwards.
GGCAGCTTCGAAATGCCGTCGACATAGGGAAGCTTCGCTTCGACGCCCCACTGGATGGTCGGCGCGATTCCGGCCGGATCGTCGAAGGTGGCAATCGCCAAAGTGATGCCATCCGGCGCCTCGAAGGTCAGCGGCGTGCCGCATTCGGCGCAGAAGCCGCGCCATGCGGCATTGGACGAGCGGAAGCGCTTCGGCTCGCCGCGCGTCCAGTCGAGCCTGGCGCCGCGCACCGAGACCAGCGGCAGATAGAAATTGCCGCTCGCCTTCTGGCACATACGGCAATGGCAGACCGAGGCATCACCCAGCGCGCCCTCGACGCGGAAGCGCACGGCGCCGCACTGGCAGCCGCCCGTATAGACCGGCCGGTTGTCGAGGCTCATGACTGACTCCGATCTATGGGCTCACTCCGGATCATGGCAGACCGCCTCGACATTGTTACCGTCGGGATCGAAGACGAAGGCGCCGTAGTAGTTCGGGTGATAGTGCTGGCGCAGGCCCGGCCCACCATTGTCCCTGCCGCCGGCGGCAAGGGCCGCGGCGTGAAAGGCGTCGACCTCGGCGCGGCTGCGCGCGGTGAAGGCGACATGCTGGTGGTCCTTCGGCTTCTCCTTGCCGCCACTCAGCCAGAACACCGGCCGGTCGCGGCCATAGCCGCCCACCTTGGCGCCGCCGGTATATTCCTCCGGCACCATGTAAAGCAGCGAAGCGCCGAGCGGCGCCATCGCCTTGTCATAGAAGGCCTTGGACTTTTCGAAATCGGAAACGCTGATGCCGAGATGATCGATCATGGAACGAGCTCCTGCGTTGCTTGCTCCGGCACATCGGCGTCAGCCAGGCCGGCCGCGATCACGATGTGCTGGCAGACATTGTCGATATCGCGGATCACGTCATCGTTCCAGAAGCGCAGGATGGTCCAGCCGAGCGCCTCGAGCTTCGTAGCCCTCGCAGCATCGGAAGCCGAAGCTTCGGCACGAGCGTGCTGAGAGCCATCAATCTCAATGATCAGTTTTTTGGCGGGACAAGCAAAATCTACGATGTAGCCCGCAATAGGCATTTGTCGCCTGAAGGGTAGGCCCATAAGCCTGTGCGCGCGAACCTCGTTCCAGAGCTTCAATTCGGCATCGGTCAAGGCTTTGCGCATCTTGCGCGCGTTGCCGCGATTGACGGGAGATACAGGATGATGAGTCATCGCGAGGCGCCCCCCTCTGTCCTGCCGGACATCTCCCCCTCTAGGGGGGAGATCGGCAGCTTCGGCGACGGCGCCTGCCCCTCAATATCAGCGATTGGCGAAAGCCGAGGTGACGTCCAATCTCCCCCCTTGAGGGGGAGATGTCCGGCAGGACAGAGGGGGGTGCCTGGCGCCAACCTCTCCACTCCCGCTATATGAGCGGCCACCCTCACCGCTTGATCTCCCAGGTCGTCACACGCTGGCCGGTCGCAGGGTCCTTGCCGTCCTTGAGCTGCACGCCCTGCGCCAGCAGCTCCTCGCGGATGCGATCCGCCTCCGCCCAATTCTTGTCGGCAATGAACTTCAGGCGCCTGGCGATCGCCTCGGCGATCGCTTCCTCATCCACCTTCTTCGCGCCGACGTCGAAGCCGAGGAAGGCGAGCGCCGCCTTCAGCGAAGCGGCGGCATCGTTCTGGCCATCGCCGCTGAACTCGATGGCCTCGCCGGCAAGCTGCGTCAGGCGCTGGAAGGCGGCGTAGGTGGCAAGGTCGTCGGAGAGCGCCTCCACGACATCGGCCGGCAGGTCCTTTGCCGCCGCCGGCGCCAGGTCCGCCGCACGTTTCCATTTGCGCAGCGTGTTCTCCGCCTCCTCCAGCTTGCGTACGGAGAAGTCGATCGGCTCGCGGTAATGCGTCATCAGCATCGCCAGCCTGAGCACCTCACCCGGCCATTTCCTATCGCCGAAAGTCTCGGTCTCCAGCAGCTCGTGGATCGAATAGAAATTGCCGAGGCTCTTCGACATCTTCTGGCCCTCGACCTGCAGGAAGCCGTTGTGCATCCACACATTGGCCATGACCTTCGTGCCGTGGGCGCAGCGCGATTGGGCGATCTCGTTCTCGTGATGCGGGAAGATCAGGTCGAGGCCGCCGCCATGGATGTCGAAGACCTCGCCGAGATAGGCGGCAGACATGGCCGAGCATTCGATGTGCCAGCCCGGCCGTCCCCTCCCCCATGGGCTTTCCCAGCCCGGCTCTTCCGTTGTCGACAGTTTCCACAGCACGAAGTCGCCGGGGTTCTTCTTGTGCGCATCGACCGCGATGCGCGCGCCCGCCTGCTGCTCCTCGAGATTGCGCTTCGACAGCTCGCCATAATCCGGCATCGAGGCGGTGTCGAACAGCACCTCGCCGCCGGCGACATAGGCATGGCCGCGCTCGATCAGTTGCCCGATCAGCGACAGCATGTCGGCCTTGCCGTCGGCGCGGGGCGCGACGAACTCTGTCGCCCGCGGCTCGAAGGTCGGCTCCAGGCAGCCGAGCGCGGCGACATCCTTGTGGTACTGGTCGGCCGTCTTTTCGGTGACCTTTCTTATGGCATCGTTGAGCGACAGCTTTCCGGCCGCGATCTCGCCGCCGAAATCGCGGAGCGCACGGGTATTAATCTTGTCGTCGACGTCCGTGATGTTGCGCACATACGTGACGTGGTTTTCGCCGTAGAGATGGCGCAGCAAACGGAACAGCACGTCGAAGACGATCGCCGGCCGCGCATTGCCTATATGGGCAAAGTCGTAGACAGTCGGGCCGCAGACATACATGCGCACATTTTGCGGGTCGATCGGAACGAAACGCCCCTTCGTGCGCGTTAGCGTGTTGTAGAGGCTGAGGCCCTTCGATGCGTCAGACATGCGGTCCCGGTCCTGTGGTTTGGGTTGGCTGAAACCAGGCTTGCGCCAGGGCGCAAATCGGGCTCCAGCCTGCTGGCCGGGGCGTTTGTCCAATCTAGGGAAAGATAAGGCGAAAACGTCCGGACCAGCGCGAGGCTAGCCAATAATGCAAATGCCACAAATGGCGAAAGACGTTTTCATGGGCGGCTTTATCGCGCCCGCCGGTGTTGCCGTCAAGCCGCTGCAGCTGAGAAAGATGTCGTTGGATCACAGGTAAAAACGGGCCGAAACATTTTATTAAACATGTCGGCACAGTGATGAAACATTCTCGGGCTAGACCGCCAAACGTCACGATTTGGTCCGAATCGACCATCAAACGCCGACACGAAAGCATACCAGGGAAGAGAACAATGCCACGAAGCAAGCAGGAACAGAGCCGACCGCCGCAACAGCCGCTCACCAAGCACTATCGCGCGATCGGCCCGGCGGCCATCGTCGCAGCCCTTCTTCACACCGCGAAGAAAAAGAAGCCGGCGCAGAAGATCGTTTCGCCGCGCGCCGCCTGAAAAGGCACGACCGGCCCGGTCTCGATCATAAGAGCGCCGGCGACGAGGGTGCCCAAGCGCGCCCTGGAGATGAGGGCCTCCGCTAGCAGCCTTCGTTAAAACAGGGTCATCTGGTTTTCGTCCGCGCCGGGCTTCTGGCGCCTGACTTTTTCGGGTTGTGGCCCGACGATGCCCCGCTCCTGAATCTCCGGCCCGGTGTTGGCGACCTTGTTGACAAGGTCGGATACCGGAATCGCCTCGAAGAAATCGGGTTCGGCGGGCCTGAGGAGATCGAGCACGTCGCGCGGCTCCTGCGTGCGGCAATCGAGCCAGCGGGCGAAATCGCGCTCGTCAATCACCACCGGCATGCGGTCGTGGATATGGGCGATGCCGGCATTGGCCAGCGTCGTCAGGATCGCGCCCGTATCCATCTCGGAGCCGCCCGGCTCGGCATAGGTCTCGACCAGGCCGGCGAAGGCGATCACGCCGCCCCGCCGTGGCCGGATCCAGTAGGGCTGGCCCTTGGCTGCACCCGATTGCTGCCATTCATAGAAGCCGGAGGCCGGCACCAGGGCGCGGCGGTGGCGCATAGCGGTCTTGAAGGAAGCCTTTTCCAGCACGCCCTCCGAGCGGGCGTTGAAGAGCAGCGGAAATTCCCCGGTGTCCTTGACCCAGGCTGGGATCAGGCCCCAACGCACCAGCAGCGACTGGCGGTCCGGCAGGTTGGAACCTGGCGTGCGCGGCGGACCGGCCAGCGCCATCAGCACCGGCTGCGTCGGCGCGATGTTGTAGCGGGCCGGAAACGCCTCCAGCTCCGCCAGGCCGAGAGCGGCGGCGGTCTGGTCCGGCGTGGCGGTCAGGGCAAAGCGTCCGCACATGAACTCGGCTCGTGGATCGGGATTTTCCCGAAGGTGGCGATGGAACCTTGCCCATACAACCGCTAAAGCTGAGGTCGGCCAGTCGGTCCACAACTGGGTCGCAGGAAACATTCGCCATTCCAGCACAAGCACGCAAGATCGTCCCTGCCGTCTCCGTCGCCGTCGTGCGCCGCAAGACGGTGCTGCTGGTCAAGCGCGCGCGGCCGCCCTCGCAAGGGCTCTACGCCTATCCCGGCGGCAAGGTGGAGCCGGGCGAAACGCTGGCGCAGGCGGCGGCGCGCGAGCTGAAGGAAGAAACCGGGCTTGAGGCGAGGAATTACCGGCCGCTGCGCGAGATCCATATCGACGGCAGCGGCGAGAATCACGCCGTCGACTATCTGCTGACGGTGTTCGGCGCGCTCTATGTCGGCGGCGAGCCAGTGGCTAGCGACGATGCCGAGACGGCGGCCTTCTACACGCTGGCGGAAATGGCTGAGATGCCGCTGGCGGGCGATGTGTTCTCGGTGGCCGAGGACTTGCTGGGGCCTGCGCAAGACGCCCGACGGTAACCAGCAAAAATCGCCTTGCGGGCGACAAAATGTTTCGCCACAAAAAGCCTTGCTCCTCCATTGCAAGGCCCTGATGATCCGCGTCTCACCCCTCCTCGCCGCATGCCTTGCCATCAGCATGGCGGCGGCGGCGCGGCCGGCGCTCGCTACCGAGGCGCCGTTCGAGCCCGGGCTGATGCGGCTCGCCGAGGTGCTGGGCTCGCTGCATTTCCTGCGCAATCTGTGCGGGGAGAAAGGCGACCGGTGGCGGGTCGAGATGGAAAAGCTGCTCGAATCCGAAAACCCCGATCCGGAGCGGCGCGCCCGTTTCATCGCCTCCTTCAACCGCGGCTACCGCTCGTTCAGCGGCACCTACACGCAATGCACGCCCTCGGCCACCGAAGCGATCGCCCGCTACATGAAGGAAGGCGAGACGCTGTCACGCGATATCGCTTCCCGCTACGGGAATTGAGGCAGACGCCGATCGCCACCGACCCGGTTGCGGTCGATCCACCGGGAAACGGCTCAAATGTGACGTGCCTTATTGAGTCCGGCTCCGCCTTGGTGCAATGATGTGTTGCGCTTGTGCAACAATGTTAATGAAACGTTAGTGCACAAATGCGGAATTAACTCAAACTGAAGGTTTTAATGCCGCAAGCTGGTCTAATCGGCTAAGCTTGGCACGGATTGAGTGCAGCCTTACTGGAAATGTAGATCGCGACCGCAAAAATGTCGTATTTACAAATACTTATCCAGCGCTGCAGATGAACCGGCAGGTCGAGCCCGATCCTCGTCGGATCGCCGCTTGAAAAGGGTGGACATCGCAATGGAACATGGTGTCAGCGACATCGACGCGTTGGTCAGGGAAGAAAAGCGCCTGACCGCTGTCGAAAGCCACAGCGAAGCCTGGGCGGAAGGATTGTCGGCCGGCATCGAGCCGGAGATCATCGCTGAAGCCGCCCTCGAGACCGCCTTCGGCGAAATGCTGCGCGCCAACGGCGAGACCTCGGCGCTCGCCCTGCTCGACCGCATGCGCGAAAAGGTGATCTCCGGCGCCTTCGAGCCGGAGCGGCTCAAACATTAGCCCTGCTCGCTTTTGACGGCGACGCGCCGTTTGGACATCATGCCCATCGCCTGGCCATTTGTTTCTTCGCAATTGCGGGCGCAAAACCGTTAAACACTTTTCCTGGAATTGCTCTAGCGAGCCCGGCAACCATGGAGAGGCAAGGGGTGAAATCTTCATTGGCAGGCCGGTCGCGTGCCTGGAGCGTCGGCATGTGGATTGCCTGGTCCTGCCTGGCATTGCCACTGGGCTTATGCCTCGCCAGCACGCCTTCCTATGCGCTGAGTGAGATCCAGCGCCAGGATCTGCCTTCCCCCGTCACGCCGCCTGCCAATGACGGCACTGCCGCGCCAGGAACCGCCGTGCCGATGCCGGATCCGCTGGGCAGCAAACCCTCCGACGGCAGCCAGCCCGCCGACGACACGGACAAGAGCGAGCCTGAGACGCCATCCGGCAGCGGCGGCATCACCAGCCCGCGCGCCGATCCCGATCAACCGCCGCCGCCGGTAGTCTACGATCTCGACAAGCTGCCGGAGCCGGTCAAGCGTATGCACGGCCTCATCATCGAAGCCTGCCGGACCGGCGACATCGAGAAGCTGAGGCCGCTGATCGGCTCGGGCGATGCCATGACGCAGCTGTCGCTCGGCGATATCGAAGGCGATCCGATCACCTTCCTCAAAGGCCTGTCCGGCGACAGCGACGGCCAGGAAATCCTCGCCATACTGGAAGAGGTGCTCAGCGCCGGCTATGTCCATGTCGACACCGGCACGCCGCAGGAACTCTATGTCTGGCCCTATTTCTTCGCGCTGCCGCTCGACAAGCTCGATCCCAGGCAGCGTGTTGAGCTGTTCAAGCTCGTCACGGCAAGCGACTATGACGACATGAAGCAGTTCGGCGCCTATATCTTCTACCGCGTCGGCATCACGCCGACCGGCCAGTGGCTGTTCTTCGTCGCAGGGGATTGAAGCCTTTTAAGCCGGCAGCGCCTCGGAAAACTCCACCGCCCTGCCATGGCTGGGCGTGACGATCTCACCCTCCCACATCACGCGGTTGCCGCGCACGATGGTGCCGACCGGCCAGCCGGTGACTTGCTTGCCGTCATAAGGCGTCCAGCCGGCTTTGGAGCCAGCCTGCGCGTTGGTGATGATCTCGCGCCGCTTGAGGTCGACAATGGTGAAGTCGGCATCGTAGCCGGCGGCGATGCGGCCTTTCCGCGCCATCCCCAAGATGCGCTGCGGACCGTGGCTGGAGAGGTCGACGAAGCGCTGCAGGGTGAGCCGGCCGGCATTCACATGATCGAGCATGATCGGCACCAGCGTCTGCACGCCAGTCATGCCGGACGGCGAGGCCGGATAAGGCTTTGCCTTCTCGGCCAGCGTGTGCGGCGCATGGTCGGAGCCCAGCACGTCGACGATGCCTTGCGAGATGCCGTGCCAGACGCCGTCGCGGTGACGCGCCGCCCGTACCGGCGGGTTCATCTGGAGCAGCGTGCCCAGTCGCGCATAATCGTCCGCCGTCAGCGTCAGATGGTGCGGCGTCGCCTCGCAGGTGGCGACGTCCTTGTGCTGTTCGAGGAAGGCGATCTCCTCCGCCGTCGAGACATGCAGCACATGGATGCGCGCGCGCGTCTGTCTTGCGACACTCACGAGGCGCTCGGTGCAGCGCAGCGCCGCGATCTCGTCGCGCCAGACGGGGTGAGACGAGGCATCGCCTTCGACACGCTCGCCAAGCCGCTCGCGCAGGCGGAACTCGTCCTCGGAATGGAAAGCGGCGCGGCGCCGTGTGTTCTTCAGGATCGAGGCGACGCCCTCATCGTCCTCGACCAAGAGATCGCCGGTGGACGAGCCCATGAACACCTTGATGCCGGCAGCCCCCGGCAGCCGCTCGAGCTCGCCGACATCGCCGGCATTGTCGCGCGTGCCTCCGACCCAGAAGGCGAAATCGCAATGCATGCGGCCGGTGGCGCGCCGCACCTTGTCGGCAAGAGCCGCCTCGCTGGTGGTCAGCGGATTGGTGTTGGGCATTTCGAAGACGGCGGTGACGCCCCCCAGCACCGCAGCGCGGGAACCCGTCTCAAGGTCTTCCTTGTGCTCCAGCCCCGGTTCGCGGAAATGCACCTGGCTGTCTACGACGCCGGGCAGGATGTGCAGGCCGCTGCAGTCGATCGTCTCGCCGGCCGATGCCTGGCCGAGATCGCCTATGGCCGCGATGCGCCCATTGCGCACGCCGACATCGCGCAGGCCCTCGCCGTCATGGTTGACCACCGTGCCGCCTGTCAGGATGAGGTCGAAGGTGGTTGCCATGGCAGGTCCAATCTCTTGCGGGGGGAGTGTGGCCGGCTTACGTAATGACCATCATATTTGCAAGACCAGGCCGACTCCACGCTTATGCCCTTTGCCCTGCTGAAAGACCGAGCGCTCATTTCCGTGTCAGGCCCGGAAGCCGAGCATTTCCTGCAGAACATCCTCACCACCGATCTCGACACGCTCGGTGGCGGCGAGGCGAAGCCCGGCGCGCTGCTTTCGCCGCAGGGCAAGATCCTGTTCGATTTCCTGATCTCACGCGCCGGCGACAACGGCTTCCGGCTGGAATGCCGGGCCGATATCGCGGACGACTTCGTGCGTCGGCTGATGCTTTACCGGCTCAGGGCGAAGGCCGAGATTGCCAAGCAGGATCAGGCGCTTGTCACGGTCGCGTGGGACGATGATTCAACCGCCTCATATTCTGATTCAACGCTTGCCGACACACGCTTCCGCGATGTGGCGGTCAGGCGCGCCTATAGCGGCGCGGCACAGGACGGCGGCGACGCGGACGCATGGCAAGCGCTGCGCATCGCCAACGGCGTCGCGGAAAGCGGTTCCGATTACCAGCTGGGCGACGCCTTTCCGCATGACGTGCTGCTCGACGAGACCGGCGGTATCGGCTTCAAGAAGGGCTGCTACGTCGGACAGGAAGTAGTCTCGCGCATGCAGCACCGCGGCACCGCGCGGCGCCGTGTGCTGATCGCATCGGCCGACAGTCCGCTCCCCGCGCCCGGCACCGAGCTCGCCGTCGCCGGCCGGTCGATCGGTGCTCTCGGCTCGGTCAGCGGCAAAACCGGTCTGGCCATCGCCCGGATCGACCGCGCCAAGGCGGCGCTCGACGCCGGCGAGAAGATCATGGCCGGCGACATCGCGGTGACGCTTGCTATTCCCGCCTGGGCGAAGTTCTCCTTCCCGCGGGACGCGGCCAGCGCGGAGGGGGCCTGATGGCGGCCGATCGGGCAGGCGCTCCGCCGCGCGCCTGGCAACGCATGCTCTCCGGCCGGCGGCTCGACCTGCTCGACCCCTCGCCGCTCGACATCGAGATTGCCGACATCGCGCATGGGCTCGCCCGCGTCGCTCGCTGGAACGGCCAAACCAGCGGCGATCACGCTTTCTCGGTCGCTCAGCATTCGTTGGTGGTCGAGGCGCTGTACGGCGAGCTGGTGCCGGCCGCTTCGGCCGAGGCGCGGCTGGCAGCACTGCTGCACGATGCGCCGGAATATGTCATCGGCGACATGATCTCGCCGTTCAAATCGGTGATGGGCGGCTCATACAAGGATTGCGAGCTGAGGCTGCAGCGCGCCATCCATCTGCGCTTTTCACTGCCGGCGGAACTCAGCCCGGGCCTGCTCAAGGACATCAAGCGCGCCGACCAGATCGCCGCCTATTACGAAGCGACCCTGCTTGCCGGCTTCTCGACGGCGGAGGCGACCGAATATTTCGGACGGCCGCGCGGCTTTTCCGCCGACCGCTTCGACTTCACGCCGCGCTCGGTCACCTGGGCGCAGGCGGCGTTTCTGAAGCGTTTCACGGCGCTCGAGTCGAAGCGGCAGACTTTTCCTGCCGCCAATTCAACAGTGTGAAAGAACGCTAAATTAACCCGCGGCGGACAGAGTAACATGTTCAGTCACGGTCCGCAGGCGCGCTCATGCCCGTCGAACATGTCAAGACTGGTTCGGCCGCCAGCCGGCGGAAAGCAACCCGTGTTGGCGCGGCCCGACGAATAGCGGAAGAACTTCGCGCGCAGAACGAGCGTTTTGCAGCCGCCGTCGAGAACATGTCGCATGGGCTGTGCATGTTCGATGCCGAAGAGCGGATGATCATCTGCAACCGCAACTATATCGACGTCTTCCGCCTCGATGCCAAGGTGGTGAAGCCCGGCATCCCTTTCTTCGACATCCTGCAGCACAGCGTCGACATCGGCATTGCATCGCAAAGCGCCGAGGAGCTCTATGCCATTCGCAAACCTTACATCGACGGCGCGAAGCCCTCGACCTATGAGGAGACGCTGGCGGACGGCCGCATCATCGTTATCTCGCACCGGCCGCTGGCTTCCGGCGGCTGGGTGTCGATCTACGAGGACGTGACGGAGCATCGGCGCGCTGAGGAGGAACTGAAAGAGCAGCACCGCCGCTTCGACGCCGCTTTAGCCAACATGTCGCAAGGCCTGCTGATGTATAGCGCCGATGGCCGGCTGATCGTGCGCAACCAGCGCTTCCTTGAGCTGTGCCGCGCAGGGGCGGCGGATTTCCCGCTCGGAATGACGTACCGGCAAACGCTGGAAAGGCTTGTCCGACTCGGCATCTATGTGCCGATCGACGTCGATGCCGCAGTCGCCAGGACAGAGGCAAGCCTCAAGGCGGGCGAAACGCGCTCGACCTATCGCGCTTATCGATGGCCGCACACTTTTCGTCGCGCGCCAGCCGCTCGCAGGCGGCGGCTGGGTGGCGACCTTCGACGATGTCACCGAGCGTCGCCGTACTGAAGAGCGCATGACGCATCTTGCGCATCACGACACGCTGACCAACCTGCCCAACCGCTCGATGTTCCGCGAGCGGCTCGACCAGGCGCTGAGCGAGACACAGGCCGCGCCGGCGGCGATCCTCTCGCTCGACCTCGACCGCTTCAAGGCCGTCAACGACACCTTCGGGCATCCGGCAGGCGACTGGCTGCTGAAATGCGTGGCCGAGCGCCTGCGGCGCTGCCTGCGCAGCGACAAGGACGTCGTTGCGCGTTTTGGCGGCGACGAATTCGCCATCATCCAGTTTAACATCAAGGCGGCGGCCGATGCCGAAAAGCTGGCCAAACGCATCATCGAGGTGATCGGCAAGCCTTATCGCGACAAGGGCCGCGAGATGCATGTCGGGGTGAGCCTCGGCATCGCGCTCTACCCCGGCGACGGGCGGGATGTGGACACGCTTTTGACCAATGCCGACATGGCGCTCTACCGGGGCAAGAGCGAAGGGCGCAACATCTACCGCTTTTTCGAGCCCGGCATGGACGCCATGGTCCGGGAACGCCGGGCGCTCGAAGCCGATCTCGAGGCGGCACTGCCCAGGCGCGAGTTCGAACTGGATTTTCAGCCGATCCTCGACATCGCGTCCGGCGACATTGTCGGCGCCGAAGCGCTGATGCGCTGGCGCTCGCCGTCGCGCGGCCTGGTGCCGCCTGATGACTTCATCGCCGCGGCAGAGGAGATCGGGCTGATCGTGCAGCTCGGCGACTGGGCGCTGCGCAGGACCTGCGGCGTGGCGGCCGGCTGGCCGCGGGACATGCGCATGGCGGTCAATGTCTCGGCCGCCCAGATCAAGAGCAGCGGCTTCGCGCGCAGCGTGATCTCGGCGCTCGCCTTTTCCGGCATGCCGGCCCACCGTCTGGAACTCGAAATCACCGAAACGGTGATGATGGACGAGAGCGATGCCGTGCTGAGGACGCTTGGGCAATTACGCGGGCTCGGCGTGCGCATCGCCCTCGACGATTTCGGCACCGGCTATTCCTCGCTCGGCTATCTCAGGCGCTTTCCTGTCGACAAGATCAAGATCGACCGGTCCTTCATCCGCGACCTCGACAAACGCGACACGGCGGCGATCGTGCGCACGGTGATAGCGCTCGGGACTGAGCTCGGCATCACCGTCACCGCCGAAGGCGTCGAGACCGCAGCGCAGCTCGATATGCTGCGCAAAGCCGGCTGCGGCGAGGCGCAAGGCTTTCTGATCGGCGTGCCGGCCAAGGCGTCCGAGGTGAGCCGGCTGCTGCGTTCGCAGGCCTCGCTGCGCCGATCCGGCTGACGCCAAGCAATCAAGTTAGCGCAGCGTCTCGATGTATTTCTCGTGGAAGCTCACATAGCCGGGCTCGACCACTTTGAGGTGCCGCTCGATCAGCCGGTGAAACGCCGGCAACTGATGGAACGGCACGCCGGGATAGGCGTGGTGCTCGGCATGGTAAGGCATGTTCCAGGCGAGCTTGCGGACGAACCAGTTGGTCAGCGTCGTCCTGGAGTTTTCCAGCATGTTGGCGACCAAGGGGCAGCGGCCATGCTCGGCCAGCAGATAGAGCCTGAGGAAGGGCTGACCGAGCAGCGCCGGCACGATCCAGACATAGAGCAGGACGCTTGCCTTGAACCAGACGGAGAGCGCCAGGACCACGACATAGAAGGCGATCATCGCCCGCGCCTCGGTGCGCACTTTTGGCAGGCCCTTTGGCGGCACGAAGCTGTCCCGGCAGCGGCCAAGTGCATTGGTGTAGAGCGTCTTGAAGTGACCCCACCACACCGGCAGGCCCGAAACGTGGATGATGTATTGCCGCAACGTCTCGGGCTTCGGGAAAGCCAGCTCCGGATCGTTTTCCGGGTCCTGGGTGAAGCGGTGATGGGCGAAGTGGAAATAGCGGAACCAGTCGGCGGGCAGCGCGATCGCCAGGCTGCACAGCCGCGCGACGGCATCGTTCAGCCACTGCGTCTCGAACGCCGTCCTGTGCAGCGTCTCATGCAGCAGTGTGAACAGGAACACGATCAAGATGCCCTGCGGCAGCATCAGCAGCGGCCAGAACGGCACCCTGGCCGCGATCAGCGCGCCGATGACGATGATGGCTCCGAAATGGACGGCGAGCTGGACAAGGCCCGGCCGATCCGACTTGCCGGTCAGCTGCCCGCGTTCCTCATTGCTCAGCGAGGCGATGACGTGGCGGTGGTCGATGGTTTCGGCGTGGTCGATGGAGTCCATGGAACCAAGCTACCCGGAGAGAAACCTTTCGAAAAATGAGGAATTCTGCAAAATAGATAAGCTCATCTTATCTTTCGGATCGCAATGGTCGCCCTTCCCTCCTTGCGCGGACTTCAGGCCTTCGAAGCGGCTGCGCGCACCGGTAGTTTCGCCGCCGCTGCGGAAGAGCTGTCGGTCTCGGCTGCGGCCATAAGCCAGCTCATCCGCACCGTCGAAGAGCAGACGGGCCGCAAGCTGTTCCACCGCGTCAACCGGCGTGTCGTGCTCACCGAAGCCGGAGTCGAGATGCTGCCCAGGCTCACCCTGGCCTTCCAGGAGATCGGCAGCGTCGCGCGCGATGTCGGCGATGCGTTCCGGCCGAGGCTCGTCATCTCGGTGCCGCCTTCGATGGCGATGGGCTGGCTTTCCGAGCGCCTTGCCGGCTTCGTCGCCAGCCACGGTGCCGCCGACATCTCGCTCAGAGGCGACGACGACCCGGTGCCGTTCGATCACGAGCTGATCGACATCCGGCTCTCCTACGGTCCGCACTATCGCGAGCACCCGACCGAGGAGATCGTCCGGGATGCCGTCTATCCCGTCTGCGCGCCAGGCCTTGCCGGCGTAATCAAGCCGGAAGGCCTTGCCGGACTGCCGCTGATCCACACCGATTGGGGGCCGACCGGCGCCGCCTTTCCGTCCTGGCGCAACTGGTTCGAAGCCGCAGGCATCGACCCCGGCCGGGCGGCACAGCGCGGTCTGTCCGCCAACTCGTCGCGGGCGGCGCTCGATCTGGCCATTTCGGGGCTAGGCGTGGCGCTGGCGCAAGGCATCTATTGCGCCGAGGCGCTGGAAGACGGCAGGCTGGTTCGTCCTGTCGCCCGCGCGCTGGAGCTGCGCCAGCCCTATTGCCTGACGATCCCCGAGCGCAGCGCAAGGCGTGATGTCGTAGCTGCGTTCCGCGAATGGCTGATCGAGGAATGTGGGCGCGCGGTCAGATCGCCGGCGCTGATCTCTGCCCCCTCGCCTGATGGCGCGTGACCATCGCGCGGGTCAGAGGTGGTCGCTCAACGCCGCGACCATGTCCTTGTTCGTCGCCACCGGGACGATCTCGAACTCCACCAGATCCGCCCATTCGATGACCCAGCGCTGCAGCAGCGTGACATCGTCGGCCTCGACAAGGAGGAAGCAGCGGCTCATGTCGCCTGCGATCCAGCTGTGATGGACGACGAGCTGATCGGGCTTCAGCCGGCCCCGGTCGCGGAAACGCCGGTAGATCTCCTTGCGATCGCAGCCGCGAAAATCCTCGATCACGAAAAACAGCATCTTGCCCCCATTCGGATGATTGTCTTTGGCCGCATTTCAGCGACGCCGGGCGATCCCGCCTGGCTGCGAATGCTCTAGCGGCCCGTACGCTCCAGGCGCTCCAGGAACCATTGCGTCAGCCGCACCCAGACCTCGTCCTTCTCGCCGGAATCCTCCCAGCCATGGTCGAGATTGGGGTTGTCGTTGACCTCGATGACGAAGACGCCGTCCTTGGTTTCCTTGAGGTCGACGCCGTAGAGACCGTCGCCGATGCAGCGCGCCGCCTTGACCGCCGTCTCGACGACATGCGGCGGCGTCTCCTTCAGCGTGAAGGTCTTGATGCCGCCCTGGTCGGGCTTGCCGTTGGCCTTGTGATTGACGATCTGCCAGTGCTTCTTGGCCATCAGATAATGGACGGCAAACAGCGGCTGGCCGCCGAGCACGCCGACGCGCCAGTCATATTCGGTCGGGATGAATTTCTGCGCGATGAGGAGGTCGGAATCCTCCAGCCACTCGGTCGCGAGCTTTGTCAGCTCGGCGAGGGTCTCGCATTTCTTGACGCCGCGCGAGAAGGAGGAGTCCGGTATCTTCAACACCAGCGGAAAGCCCAGCGTCTGCGCCGCAAGCTCCAGATCCGAAGGGCCGGCGATCATCACCGTCGGCGGCACCGGCACCTTGTTGTAGGTCATCAGCTCGTTGAGATAGACCTTGTTGGTGCAGCGGATCATCGACAGCGGATCGTCGATCACCGGCATGCCTTCCTGCTGGGCACGGCGCGCGAAACGGTAGGTGTGGTTGGATATGGACGTGGTCTCGCGGATGAACAGCGCGTCGTAGTTGGCGAGCTTGGCCAAGTCCTTCCTGGTGATCGGCTCGACTTCGACGCCCATCTTCTCGGCGATCCTGGCCCAATAGCGGAGCGAGGAAATTTCCGAGGGCGGCAATTCCTCATGCGGATCGACCAGCGTCGCGAACGTGTAGCGCGCGGGCGTACGGCCCTTGGTGTCTCGCCATTCGCGGTTGGTGTAGGTTTCCAGGCATTGCAGGAAGACTTTTTCCTCCTCCTCGGTCATGCGGGCGAGCGGCAGGAAGCCGATCTTGCGGATCGAGGCCCATTCGGCGCTGTCCTTGATATGGACCTCTAGCGCCGGCGCTCGGAACCAGTCGAACAACAGTTTGGTGAACCGGTCCCATACCTTCGACGGCCCGATGCCGAAGAAGACGGCGACCTTCGACGGGAAGGTTCCGCCAAGATCCTTGCGGCATTTGTTGAGCGCGAGCTCGAGTTCCGGCAGAGCGTGCTCGTAGAGCTTGCGCTCCGACAGGTCGATCATGGTCTCGACGGTCGGGATCACCTTGTGGCCGCGCGATCCGGCGAGCAGCGAGGCATAGTAGCCGCGGCTCTGGTAGCCGTAATTGTTCGACAGGTTGATGACCTTCGGCCGCTGGCCGCGAAACAGTGCCGGATGCGCGAGGTAGTCGCGGTTGGTGATGATCTTGTGCGGCGTCGCCACCTGGTCGAGGTCGTTCTGCCTGCCTGTGAGGATGACCCAGGTCATGTTTCAGCGTTTTCCCAGAGTGATGGCGGCGCGCAATCCGTCGCGGCCGAACTGAGCCATGTTCATGAAGATGCCATAGGGCACGGGAATGTTGGCGGCATCGAGGATCGTCTCCTGCCTTTCATCCTCGACCCAGGGATCGTGGATCAGAATATGGTCGCCGTCGTCGCCGATGGCGAGCACCCAATGCGGCACCTTCTTGCCGAACATCAGGAAGCCGCTGATCAGCACCAGCACCAGCTTGCCCTCGGCAAGGGCCGTGCGGATATCGTCGATACCGAACGGACGGTAGTTCACCGGAATGCCGTAAAGTTCCGCTCTGTGGCGGAAGTCGACCTGGGCGAGCTCCATCACCCGGCGCTTGTCCGCGCTGCGCACCGACTGCAGGAAGAGCGCGCCGTAGAAGGACACGAATACCTCCGCGGCAAGCCCGCTTTCATAGCCGGCCACCGCCAGGCCGAAAGGCTCGCAGCCGCCCGGCCCAGACATCATGAAGACGGTGGTCGCCTCGCGCCACAGGCGGATTTCCATGACCGGGTCGGGTACGAAATCGCGGTCGAAATTCGCCATCGCCATCATCAGACAGCACGGGCCGCAGGTGAATTCGCAGGTCTGCTGGTAGAACGGCACCCGGGTGGCGATCGGAGCCTCGCCGCGCAGCGTCTTTTCGTAGCGCAGCGCGGTGGCACCATCCTCGTAATAGTCGGGCTCGCGGCCTATCTTGCGGTAGCCGGCCTGCTCGTAGATGCGGATAGCGCGCTGATTGTCCTCGCGCACCTCGAGCCTCAGCATCATGCGGCCGTGCTCATAGGCTGCCTCCTCGGCCGCGGCCAGCAGCCGGCGGCCAATGCCAAGGCGGCTGAAGAAGGGACCGACGGCGATGGAGTAGAGCCGGGCCACGCCACTGCCCTTGCGAAACAGCACCACCGCGTAGCCGGCGACATGGCGGTCATTTTCGGCCACCAGCATCTCGGCGGTCTCGCGCTCGATGAACTGACGAAAGGAGCGGCGGGAAAGCCGGTCGCCCGAGAAGACGGCCTTCTCGATGGCGGCGAGGTCATCGACGTCTGACGCGCGGGCCTTGCGAATCTCGGCAGGCATGCGGGCTTGGGAGATCCTCGATTGGATTTAAGGAAACGGCCCCGGTCAAAAAGCAACACCCGGCCGAAGCGCCGGTATTCATCAAGCGCTATCGCTCCTTGATTAGGGCCGAATTGTGACACTTTCTGCGCCGGCAAGGAAGCGCGAAGTATTTGAACAAGATCACTGTTTGGCAGGGCTGCCGGCCGCGGAAAACGCAGCCGGCCTCAACCCGAAATACCGGCCACAAGCTGGCCGTAGGCGCTCTTGGCGACCTCCGACAGGCGCTCGCGCGGCAGTGCGCCGACGACGGCGCAGCCATAGCCTTTGTCCAGCCAATAGACCGCTTCGGGTCCGCCCGCCTCGGCCGCATAAGTGCCCTTGGCGGTCGCGGACGATTCGGCGGTGACGAAGAGCGAGATGCGCTCGCCCTTGGCGTCCTCATAAAGCAGCATCGCGGCCTTGCCGTGCTCGCCCGAAGGCAGCAGCCGGCCGCCGACGAGCTCGAAACCCTCGGCCACGAGGTCGGGCGCCACCAGCTTCAGCCCAACCCGGTTGGACAGCCATGTCTGAAGGTGGTCCTTGTCGCTCGCCGGCACCTCTACCGCGTGACGTTTCTCGCCGGCGTAGATGACATGGGCGGCGATCGCCTGCTCGGCGAGCTGCTCGTCGCCGTCATCGCTTCGGCCGATGCCGCCAATGCCGGCGACATAGCCGCCGAAGCCGCCGACCATCAGCACGACGGCGGCCGCCGCCGAAAGCCACCAGCGCGAACGCCAGGCAGACGTCTTCGCCGGCGCTTCGCCGAGCACCGCTGCCTTGAGCCGCGCCGGCACCGGCTCGTCCATCACGCCGGCCAAGGCGGCGCGCAGCGCCGTGCGGTCGGCGATGTAGCGAGCGCTCTTCGCCTTCATCTCGGGATTGGCTTCGAGCCAGGCTTCATAAGCCATGCGTTCCTCGCCCGGCAGCTCGCCGTCGAGGGCCATGTGGATGTCGCGTTCGGTGAAATCGCGCCGGGTCATCGCTCGACGATCCTTATCGAGCGGCGGCGCGAGGAGTCGTCCAGCAGGCCGCGCAGTTCCTCGCGCCCGCGCGCGATGCGCGACATCAGCGTGCCGGCCGGCACGCCGAGGATGTTGGCAGCCTCGGCGTAGGAAAAGCCTTCGATGGCGACCATGACCAATGCCGCGCGGCGATCGGGGCTGATCGCCTGCAGCGCATCCATGATCTCGCGCGAAGCGATGCTTTCGACCTGATCGGCGGGCGCAGCCTGGGCTTCGCCGGCTTCGAGCGGCAGCATCGCCGACTCGCCGCGCCGGTTAACCTTGCGCATCTGGTCGATGAACAGATGATGCATGATCGTAAACAGCCACCTCCTGGGGCTTTCTCCAGTCTGCCAGTTGTCGAGCCGCACAAGCGCCCGCTCCAGGCAGTCCTGGACGAGATCGTCGGCGGAATCGCGATCGCGCAGCAGCGAGCGCGCATAGCGCCGCAGACGCGGTATTTCGCTCAGGATCGCTGCCTTCTTGTCGTCCATGACCGCTTGTTTCGAGGCCGTTTTCCATTCGATTGAACGCGCCTTTCCGGCGCGGCGCAAGCAGCCAGCGCGAAGCGGACCACCCGCTCCGGTACCCAAGCACCTTAACAACGCCGGCGGATGCCAATTTATTCCGGCTATCCCGTATTTATGCCAGATCTGTCTGAAGAAAATCACCGCCCTTGTAGAGCAGCGGAACGTCGAGCGCCTTGGCGCAAGCGTAGGCGAAGCAGTCTCCTAGATTGAGATCGGCCGGATGACCGACCATCTTGCCGTAGCGGATACTGGCGTCGCTGGCTCGCGTGCCTATGTCTTCATCGATAGGCACATTGCGGGCGTCGATTTCGACCACGAAAGTGTCGACCAGATCGCGTGCCGCGGAGAGCATTTCGGGGGTCGGCTTTTTGGCACCAGCGGTCACTCGGCCAAGGGCAAGCGTGGCTTCAAGCCGGACAAGCGCGGAGACGTGCAGCGGACCATCGGCGCCGGCAATCCGCCTGAGCAATTCTTCCCAGCCCGGCTCCTTAGCGAGAATTGCGACGATGACCGACGCATCGATGAACATCAGTCCTCCCACATCTCGTCCATGAACGCCTTCATGTCGAAGTTGGGATCGGACGGTCCCAGTGCAGCAGCTTGTGCCTGAAGAATGGCAATCCTTTCGCGCAGCGGTTTGCGGGCGCGATTGCGCTCGAGCTCGTGCAAAAGCGCGGTCCGGACCGCTTCGGTCTTGCTCGGAGCATTTGTCTCGCGCTGCAATTTCGTGGCCAGCGCATCCACCTCGTCGTCGCGGATGTAGAGCGGCATCTGAATATCTCCTGTCGAATATTCATATATTCCATTTTGAATATTCCAACAAGGAACTAGCTTCGCCCCTCCCTCGCCGCCCGTGTCAAAAGCCGCTGATAGAACAGGCCGATGCCGATCAGCACCGCGCCCAACCCGATGAAGGAGAGCGCGCGCAGCACGCCTTCCAGCTCCGACATGTCGAAGAGGAAGACTTTCAGCACCGCGACCGCGATCAGCACCGCTGAGGCAATGCGCAGCACCTGCGATCTCAGCCAGACGCCGGCGGTGAGCAAGGCCACGCCGATGACCAGCCAAAGCGCCGAATAGGTGTAGGTCTCGAGCTGGCCGAGGCCGCTCCACAGGCCGATGAATTCGCCCTTGAACAGGCGCCGCACCGACAGCGTCGCATAGGCGAAGGCGAGCAGCGAGGCGACCAGCGCCAGCATGGCCGCATACCACCTCGGGCGCTTGTCGCGGACATAAAGCGCAAGTGCGCCGGCGGCGACCGCCGGCAGCAGATAGGCCAGAAACAACAGGTTGAAGAACGCAATCTTGCCGGTCGATTCGTCCGTCACCAGCGGGTTCAGCACCGCAAAATGCTGGACGGCGATCATGGCCGCCGAAACCACGCCGGCGGCCATCGAGCCATAGCGCAGCACCGAGCTTGGCGAGCGCATGTCGATGGCGACGAGGATCGCGCCGGCGCCGAGCGCGATCAGCGTGTAGATCGCCTGTTCGGCAAGGGTGACGGGCCCGGTGTCGATGACGCCGCCATGCATGGCGTGGCGCACCAGCATCGCAACAGCAAGCAAGGCGAACAGCGCCGAGGCCGCCTCCATGGCAAGGCGCGGCCGGCCGCCGGTCGTGCGCGCCAGCTGCCAGGCGGCGAAGCCGAAGGCGAGCGCCGGCACGCCGTAGCCAGGCAGCAGCCAGTTGAAGACCGGCGTCCTCGACAGCACTGCGGCGCCGACGATGGTCGGGTCGAAGGCGACGCGGCGGAGGACAGCGACCGCGGAGCCGACGGCGATCCAGCCCAGCACCGGATAGGAGCGCCAGCGCGTCGCCAGCGCCGGAACGAGGGCCGCGGCGCCGAGCAGCACCGTCGTCCAGCCGGAGCCGAAGGCCATGTGCAGCATCAACAGGCCGGCGACGCCAGCGCCGGCGAGCGCGAAGGAAACGGCGGGGCCGCCGCCGAGCGGCGGTTCCTCGGCGCGCGCGATCCACTCGCCGCCGGCGGCGAAGGCCAGCACCAGAAGCAGCGCCGGCAGCGCGTAGCCCAGGTCGCGGTCGATATCGCCGAAGGTCAGCCAGAGCGCTGTCAGCACCACCAGTGGTGCAATCACGCCCCATGCTGCCCAGCATGCGGCGCGGATGGGCGCTGCGGCCGCGAAGCGGCGCGCGGCCCAGAAGCCGGCGGCAATGAAGATCAGGCCGAGCGCAATGCCGAGGCGGAAGGTCAGCGTGTCGGATGTCGCCAACGGTTCGGCGCCCAGGCCGACATTGAGCGCATCGGCGCCGATGGTGGCGGGCGGGATGATGCCGAGATAGATCAACACCGTCGCCAGACCGGCGGCGAAGAGGAGCGGCAGAGCACGCGGCCGGTAGAGCGCCACCGCCACAAGCGCGGCGAGCAGCACCGCGCCGTGCAAGGCATCGCCCGCCTTGGCAAAGACCGGATCGACCGACAGGCCGAGCGCGGTCAGCGCAATGAAGAAGCCAGGCGCGATCGACGGCCAGTCGAAGCCGGGCTCCGCCTCGTCGCGCCGGCTGAGCCAGACGAAGGCGAGCACGGCAAGCGCGGCCAGGCTGATGAACAGCACGGCGGCGAGGTTCACCTCCGGCGCATCGACCATATAGAGGATGATCCAGATGCCGCTGCCGGCGAAGGCCGCGGCAACGAGCGCCCTCCAGTCGCGGATGCGGGCGATGGCCGCCGTGGCGGCAAGCACGATCGCCAGATAGACGAACAGCGCCCACGGATTGGGCGCCTCGGTGGCGACGAGCGCTGGCGTGACCATGGCGCCGAGAAGGCCGATGCCGGCCAGCGCCAGGCCGTGGACCAGCGAGGCGGCGATGGTGGCGATGCCGATGACGCCGAGAAGCGTGAAGGCGAGCGAGGGGCCGATGAAGCCATAGATGCCATGGGCGGCATAGACGGTGCCGAACAGGATGAAGGCGCCGGCCGCCGTCAGGATCGCCGGGATATAGGCGCCGGCCGCACCCTGCACCGGCACCCTGAAGCCGGTGCGGCGGATGAACTCGGCGCCGGCCACCAGCACCAGGCCGAGAATGCCGGCCATGGTGAGGCGCACGCCGGGGCCGAAGATGCCGGCCTCGATCGTGTAGCGGATCAGGAAGAGGCCGCCCAGCGCCAGCGCGATGCCGCCGACCCAGACCGCCCAGCGGGTGCCGAGCGCCGTCTCGACATCGCGCGCCGCCATTGCAGGCGCAGCCGCTTCGGCCGGCGCGGCAGGTTGCGCCGATTGTGCCGGGCCGGCGGGTTCGGACGGAGGTCCCTCGCCCGCTTGCGCCGGCGCTTCGGCTTTGGGTTCGTCGGGCGTAGCGGCAGGAGCTTGCGGGACGGCTTCACTCGCCGGCGGCGCGGCAGCCTCGGCGGCTGCGGCGGGAGCCTCGCTTGGCGTGCCTTCCGCCGCCTCGCCTGTCCTGCGCGCCGGCTGCGGGATACCCGAAAGCACAAGGCTGCGCAGCGCGCCAAGCTCGCGCTCGATCAGGCCGATGCGGGTTTGCTGCCGTGAAATGATGACGAATAAAGCGATGACGGCGGCAATGGCGATCAGGCTGAAAAAATCCATGGCGGCTCCCCTCAAAACCGTGCCAGTCGTGGCCGACAAAGGCGGCAATGGGACGACTATTGAAATCAGCGCCTTGCCGGCCTGCAAGATCGAGCATGTTTCGGCGCCTGGAGCAATTCCAGGAAAAGTGTGTAACGGTTTTCCGTCCGGAATTGCGTGAAAAAGAGTCAGAGCGGTTCAGCGATCCTGCCAACGCTGAACCGCTCTAATGCCAGCAGCTTGCGGCTTAATCCAATGGCGATACGGTCCAAACGGCTTTACTCGGGCTGAGAAATTACCTGCCGCCGGCGACGAAATACTCGTGCTATTCTCTAATGCTCGCTGGAATTGCCAAGAGGATGACCGATGCCGCAACGAAGCGCGGGCCTGCTGATCTACAGGCGAACCGCCGGCGTTCTCGAATTCCTGCTTGTCCATCCCGGCGGACCGTTCTGGGCAAGAAAGGACGAAGGCGCGTGGTCGATCCCGAAGGGGTTGATCGACGACAAGGAGGATGAGCTTCAGGCTGCCCGGCGCGAGGCCGAGGAGGAGCTCGGCGTCGCCATCGACGGCGACTTCCAGCCTCTCGGCAGCCACAAGCAGCCGGGCGGCAAGATCGTGATCGCCTGGAGCGTCGAAGCGGACATCGACGTGGATGCCATCAGAAGCAACATGTTCACCTTGGAGTGGCCGCCTAAGTCGGGCGCCATGAAGGAATTTCCCGAAGTGGACAGAGCCGGGTGGTTTTCACTTCCCGAAGCGGGTGTGAAGATCCTGAAGGGCCAGCGCCCGATCCTCGACGATCTTCTGGAGCGGCTAGGGGCCGGATAGGCGACTCTCGCCCTTATTGTCTCGCGGTTCCCCCGGCGATCGCCTTCACTGCCGTATGATGCCGGCGCAATGCCGCGAGAAAGCCGGCGCGGGCGTCGGGCGCCTCGATGCCGCGCGGCTCGTAGACATGGCGGGTGAAGAAGAAACCGGTCAGCCGGAAGGCGTCCTCCAGCGCCGCTGCATCGGCGCGCAGACCGGAGCCGCGCTGCAGGAAGGCGGGCAACGCCAGCATCTTGTCGCGCCAGGGCTCGCCGGCGGCACGCGAGACGGCGCGCCCCGATTTCGGCGAGACATAGGCGAGGTCCTGCCGCGTGCCGGTCGCCGCGCACTGGCTGAGATCCAGGCCGAAACCGAGTTCCTCGAGAATCAGCAATTCGAAGCGCGCCACCAGCTCGCCCGCGGCATCGGCGTCGTCGAGGTGAGCGATCATCACGGCAAGAGCCTCGTAGAGGCCGCCATGGGCGTCGCGTTCGGGCAGAAGCCTGAGATGCGCGGCCATGGTCTGCAGGCCGTAGACGGCGACCGCGCTGTCCATCAGCCGGGCGGCGTTCATCTCGATCGCCTCCGCCTGGAATATGCCGAGATGCTCGTCGAGCCGCGCCCGCCACAGAAGGTCGACGCGATTGCCAGGCTGCAGCACCGGCTGCTGCTTGCGCGAGCGACCGCCGCGCACCAGACCGAGATGTCGGCCATGGGCGCGCGTCATCACCTCGAGGATGGCGCTGGTTTCGCCATGCTTGCGGGTGCCGAGAATGATTCCCTCATCGCGCCATTCCATGGCCCGAGGTTTCCACCCGTTGGGTGACGAAATCAAGATTTGCGTGCGTCGCAACTGACACAGAGGAACGCGCCATGTCCAAGCCAGCCAGCGAACGAACCAGGCGCTTCAACATAAGACGTTTTGCCTGTCGGGATTCAGCCCGTGAGGGAACCAAAATGCCAGCCGCTGGCTTTATCCAACCTGGCAACGGTCGGCGGCAAAGCTCGTTATGGCACTTGAGCTCATCGCCAAGGAGGGAAACTCGCCACACTCGACGAAGGTATCAGCTTCCACCTCAGCAGGCTCGCCCTAGATGAACTGCCCAATGCGAAGACGCGGCTACCGCGATTCCGCAAGAATGTCCGAGCCGGCGCCGGCCGCACGCGCCCCGATCGATAGATTCCGCCTGGGCCAGCAATGCGAACTGTAATTTCTCTGTTGTTGTTTCTACTGCTTTCCGGGGCAACAAGCTTCGCCCAGCCGGCCGCACAAGGGGGTTCCAAGCCCGGCGAGCCGAGCGCGGATGTCGAAGCGCTGATTAACATCCTGGAGAATGATCAAGCGCGGCACCGCCTGATCGACAAGCTGCGCGCCGCGGCCGCCGAAGGCCGCCAGCAGCCGGCCGCACCTGAAACGACGATTGCGCAGGAGGTCGCCGCATATACGAGGGACGCGGCAGAAAGCGCTTCCGGCCTGATCAAGACGATCGCCACCCTGGTCGAGAGAATTGCGGGCGTCTTTTCCGGCGGCGTCAAGATCGATGTGCAGAGCCTTTGGAACGCAGTGCGCAACAGCGCCCTTGTCGTGGTCCTCACCTTCGCCGTCTACCTCGCGTTGCGGTTCGCCTTTGGACGGTTCCAGCGCACATTCGCCAACGCGGCGACACGTGGAGGCAGGTTCGAGCGGTTCGGCTTCATCGGATTGTCCGCGCTGGCCGACGCGCTCACCGTGCTCGCGGCCTGGGCAATCGGTTCGGTGTCTTCGCTCTCTGCTTTCGTTATCGACCAAGCGGGTCAGGCGGAGATGAACCGTGCGCTGTTCCTGAACGCCTTTCTGGTCATCGAGTTCATCAAGGTCCTTGCGCGTACACTGCTTGCCCCGAGATGGCCCGCACTGCGGATCTGGACATTGGGCGATACAACGGCAGCATACTGGTATTTCTGGCTGAGCCGCTTCGTCAGCGTGGTCGGCTACACGATGTTCTTCCTCGCGCCGATTGTTGCGATCAACGTTTCAGAAGACGCCGCGCAAGTGGTCCGTGTGGTCGTGATGTTCGCGGCGCTGGTGCTCGCCCTGATTGTCATCCTGCAGAACCGCGATCAGGTACGGCGATGGCTGCTGCGCCGCAGCGAGACCCGCCGAACCGACATTCTGGGCAGGTTCCTGGCCGGTCTCGCAAGGCTTTGGCACGTCGTAGCGATCGGATACCTGATCCTCGTCTTTGTTCTGTGGCTCGCAGCGCCCGCGATGGCCCTGCCGTTTGTCCTCGCGGCCACCGTCCAGTCGATCGTCGCTATAGGTATAGGGGTATTGCTGACGGGCGTAATCGCACGGGTCGCCGGAGCCGGGATAAACCTGCCCGCCGAGGTCAGCGAGCGGCTTCCGTTGCTCGAGCGGCGCCTCAATGCCTTCGTTCCCAATGTGCTCAGGGCAGTTCGCATCCTGGTTGCCGCGGTCGTGCTGCTGGTCATCGCCCAATTCTGGCGAGCGGCAGACGTTGTCGGGTGGCTGTCGAGCGAAGTCGGCCAGCGCTTCGCCGTTTCAATCGTTTCCGCGATCCTGATATTGTTGGTCGGCGGCCTGATCTATCTCGCCGTCCAATCGTGGGTGGAATATCGCCTCAATCCGAACTACGGCCATGTTCCGTCCCCACGGGAACGGACGCTTCTCGCCCTGTTCCGCAACGCCTTCGTGGTTGCGCTGGGCGTCCTCATCGTCATGCTGGTCCTGTCCGAATTCGGCGTAAACATCGGCCCGTTGCTTGCCGGTGCCGGCGTTGTCGGCCTTGCTGTCGGCTTCGGGGCGCAAAAACTGGTGCAGGACATCATCACCGGCGCCTTCATACAGTTCGAGAACGCGATGAATGAAGGCGACGTGGTAACTGCAGGAGGGGTCACCGGCACCGTTGAGCGACTGACAATCCGTTCCGTGTCGCTGCGTACTCTCGACGGCGCCTATCACCTTATCCCCTTCTCTTCCGTCGATGCCGTGACGAACTTCATGAAGACCTTCAGCTATCACGTCGCATCGATCGGCGTGGACTACGGAGCGAGCATTCCCGAGGTGAAGCAGGCGATGCACGACGCCTTCGACAGACTGAAGGAGGCCGGGTTCGCGGGCGACATCATCGGCGACCTCGAGATGCACGGCGTGACCGAGTTCGCCGACTCCGCCATTCTGGTTCGGGCCCGCATCAAGACAAAGCCGGGAAAGCATTTCGCCCTGGGTCGCGCCTACAACGAGATAATCAAGGAGGTCTTCGAAGAGCGCGGCATCGAGATACCTTTCCCTCATGTCACGTTCTACATGGGCGGCGAAGACAAGGCGGGCAAGTCACCGCCGCCGCGCATCAAGCGGCAGCAACCCAAGCCAACGCTGACGACGGAAAAACCCAGGCGCGGCGCGGCGACAAACGCTGCATTGGCCAAATCGCCCAAACGCCGGCGCAAGACCCGAGTTACTCAGGACGGTCCGGCCGATGAAGGGCAGGACGCGCCCGACCAGACCGAGGTCTCCTAGCAGGGACCGTCCAGGAATTTGTCCGACTTCGTTCTTGCGCAACCCTTTTGCCCATCACGCCCAACGCTTATGGTCGACAAGCGCCTCGCCGATCACGCGCCGAACTTTTTTCCTGCCATTGCTTCTTGTATAGGTCCCAGGACATTTGCTCGTGTCGCCCGGCCACACCGACATCCGTCACTCCGGCAAGCCCGCCACCCGCATGTCCTTGATCCAGCGCTCGAGGTTTCCAGGGTGGGTGTAGAGCTTCTCCCATTTCCTGCGTTGTTCGCGGATGGAATCGCCGGGAGAGTCTTTGAGGAAAATCGCGAGCGCTTCCTTTGCCTCCCGCACGTTTCCCAGGCAAGCGTGGATTCCCGCAAGCATTCGCTGTGCGCCACTCGGGATTCTGGACATTCTTTGCATCTCCGTCAGCGCGGCCCCGCAATCGTTCTTTTCCCAAAGCGCCCAGCCCATGTCCCAGTGGTACCAGTCGGGGTAGAAAGGATCGATGCCCATAGCTTGCTTGATCCGATCGATCGCTTCGTCGATACGGCCTATAAAGAGCAGCGGGGCCGCGCTGGCTTCGAGGATATCCGAATCGCCGGGATTCAAGGCGATGGCTTGATCGAACCGTATGAGGGCCTGCTCGATCTCGCCGGCCTCGTTATGGATGCGGGCGCGGACATAATACGCCTCGGCATCGTCCGGAGCGAGCAGGATGGCCTTGTCTGCGTACTCGGCAGCGAGCCTCAACGCCTCCTCAAAGCTATGTTCCTGCCGGTGAAACCCGAATACCGCGTCATTGCGATAGGAAAAGGCCAGCCCGATATAGCCGAATTGCGAGTTCGGATCCGCTTCTATCGCCTTGAGGTTCAACTGCCGAAACAACTCGTTCCCCGCGGCAGAGAAATCCTTGTCGAGCTCGACAAGCCCCATCAGGTGATAGTGGAGCGCGCTGACCCGGGCAGAGCTGCTCTCTGGCCAGGTGCGTTCGATCCTGTGCCCGACCCGGGCCGATAGCGTGCGGATGATTTCCTCCTGAACGACGAAAAGGTCGCCAATTTGCCGGTCGTAGGAGTTGGCCCAGAGATGCGATCCGTCATCCGCGTTCAGCAACTGGGCGGTCACTTTCAGCCGGTCTCCGATCTTCTGCTGGCTCCCTTCGAGCAGGAAGTCGACGCCGAGTTCCTCTCCGATCCGCCTGGCGTCAGTCGGCTGATCGCGATACCTGAAGCTCGAGTTCCGGGCGATGACGGCATAGGTCTTGCTCCGCGCCAGCTCGGTAATGATTCCGTCGGCAACGGCATCGCTGAGATATCCCTTATCCGCGCCGGTGCTGAAGTCGTCGAAGGGAAGGACGGCGATCCTCGGCATGTCGTTCGAACGAGCCGGGGCGGCTCGCCATATTTCCGTACCGTAGTATGCGCCGATCGCGACAGCGACGAGAACGATTGCAGCAAGCAAGCCGCGTCGCAGGATTCGTGACTTGGTTCGTTCCGCGCCGGCAGTGGCGGCTGGACCTGCCGCATCCAACAGATCGGCGTTCAGCCGGTAGCCTCGCTTGGGCAAAGTTTCCACGATTACGTGCTTGTCATCGCCCAATGCGCGACGAATATCGGCAATGCATTGGGTAAGGCTGTCCTCGGTCACGAAGGTGTCGGGCCAGACCGCCCCCATCAGCGCATCCTTGGATACGATCTCGCCCGGTCGCGCCGCGAGCACGGATAGAACTTCGGCAGACTGGCTGCGAAGTTCGACCGCCTTGCCTTCAACGGTCTGGAGTTCTCTCTTTTTCGCCAGGAAAACAAAACCGCCGAAGGTGATCATTTCGGCAGATTTCAGGTCAATTTCAGGAGCCTTTCGGGACATTTCACCCCTCCCGGCGCTTCCTAATATAGCCAATTCGGCCGTCGCTTCCAAGCGATCCCAGAACCACCGGATTGGAAGGAGGATGATATGAAACGGACAGCGTTCATCGTCGCGCTCACTCTTTTTTCGGCAGCGCAACCGGCGGCAAGTGCGGATACCCGCATCGTCAAACTCTGCGGCCCCGACCATGTCAACGAGGCTGCCTCAACGGACGACGTGCGCCCCAACCCCGACGGCTACTACGTCGCCAGCCTAAGGGAGCAGGTCAGCATGGGCGACCCTCGGATTCTTCTGACCACGAGCGACGATTTCTATCTCTGCACCCGGCCGGCCGCGACCCCCGACATGGACTCGACGAAGGCTCTCTTGCTGATGAAGGAACGCGTCGTGAAGTACCTCTTCGTGCCGGTTATTCGGCGCGACACACGCCGGCCATCATAAAGCATGCCGCCCGAAACCTGCTCCACTTTCGGCAGACATGCCTTAATGCGGAAACTCCAGCCCCATCTCGCGATAGCGCTCGGGGTCGTCGCCCCAGTTCTCACGCACCTTGACGAACAGGAAGAGGTGCACCTTCTGCTCGAGGATCTCGGCGATCTCGGCGCGCGCGGCCTGGCCGATGGCGCGGATCGTCTCGCCCTTGTGGCCGAGCACGATCTTCTTCTGGCTGTCGCGCTCGACATAGATCACCTGCTCGATGCGTACCGAGCCGTCCTTCTTCTCTTCCCATTTCTCGGTCTCGATATGCGAGGAATAGGGAAGCTCCTGATGGAGCCTCAGATAGAGCTTTTCGCGGGTGATCTCGGCCGCTAGCTGGCGCATCGGCAAATCGGATATCTGGTCTTCCGGATAGTACCAAGGCCCGGCGGGAAGCGTCTCGGCCAGATAGTCGAGCAGATCCCTGCAACCGGAGCCGGTGAGCGCCGAGACCATGAAGGTGCGCTTGAACGGCACTCTTTCGTTTGCTGCCGCGGCCAGGGCCAGGAGCGTCTCCGGCTTGACGCGGTCGACCTTGTTGAGGACGAGGAGCATCGGCTGCCGAACGTCCTTCAGCCGGTCGAGGATGGCGTCCGCATCGCCCTTGATGCCGCGCTCGGCATCGATCAGCAGCACCACGACATCGGCGTCCTTGGCGCCGCCCCAGGCGGTGGTGACCATCGCCGTATCCAGCCGCCGCCTCGGCTTGAAGATGCCTGGCGTGTCGACGAAGACGATCTGCGCGTGGTCGTGCGTGGCGATGCCGCGCACGATCGCGCGCGTGGTCTGCACCTTGTGGGTGACGATCGAGACCTTGGCGCCGACCAGTTGGTTGACCAGCGTCGACTTGCCGGCATTGGGCGCGCCGATCAGCGCGACGAAGCCGGAGCGCGTGGCGGGTGTTTCAGAAGTTTCGGTGATGGTCATGCCGCGCTCCATACGCCTTCGCGAAGCAGCAGCGCTGCGGCCGCAGCCTGCTCCGCCTCGCGCTTGGAACGGCCGCTGCCGATCGCCGGCGCGAAGGCACCGACCTTGACGCTGACGGTGAACAGCGGGTCGTGGTCGGGTCCCTCGCGAGCATCCACCCGGTAGGCCGGAACGGCGCCCGATGCCGCCTGATGCGCCCATTCCTGCAATTCGGTCTTGGCGTCGCGGCGGGCCGCGCCCATCGCCTGCGAGCGCGGTTGCCAGTAGCGATGGATGAACGCGCGGGCAGCCTCAAGGCCGCCGTCCAGGTAAAGAACGGCGATCAGCGATTCCAGCGCGTCGGCGCGCAGATTGGTGCGCTTGCGGCCTTCGAGGTTGCGCACATCGGAGCCGGCGCGGACCAGCTCCGGCAGGCCGATCTCCTCGGCGATCTCGGAGAGCGCCTCGGCATTGACCAGCGCATTGAGGCGCAGCGACAGCTCGCCCTCGGCGGCCTCGGGGAAGGCGGCGAGCAGCATGTCGGCCACGACGAGACCGAGAACGCGGTCGCCCAGAAACTCGAAGCGCTCGTAGTCGACGCCGGCATGGGTCGAGCGGGCGCTGGCATGGGTCAGCGCGCGCTGCAGACGCTGGCGATCGGCGAAGGCGTGGCCGGTGCGCTCGACAAGCGCTTCGGCGATGGCATCGGCGGTCAGACGCTTGGCCGCCATGACCTTAGTGGACGAAATGGAACAGGCGCCCGACGCGCATCAGCGACGGCCACTTCCAGACTTCCAACGGGCTCGCGCCGTCGGCGATCGAGAAGAAGATGACGTTGGCGCGGCCGACAAGATTCTCGGCCGGCACGAAACCGACAGTGAAGCGGCTGTCGGAGGAGTTGTCGCGGTTGTCGCCCATCATGAAATAGTGGCCGGGCGGCACGTCGAACTCGCGCGTGTTGTCGCCGATCGAATTGGACGTCAGGTCGAGCGTGTCATAGGTGACGCCGTTGGGCAGCGACTCGCGATAGACGTCGACGGGGCGGTCGACCTCGGTGATATCGGGGTTGTCGATCTGGCCGACCTTTTCGCGCGGCACGGCGGCGCCGTTGATGAACAGCTGGCCGTCCTTGACCTGGATCTTGTCGCCGGGCAGGCCGATGACGCGCTTGATGTAGTCGACGGACGGGTCCGGCGGGAACTTGAACACCACCACGTCGCCACGCTTGGGCTCCGAGCCCCAGATGCGGCCCGAGAACAGGTTCGGGCCGAAGGGCAGCGAATAGCGCGAATAGCCGTAGGACCATTTGGTGACGAAGAGATAATCGCCTTCGAGCAGCGTCGGCCGCATCGAGCCGGACGGGATCGAGAAGGGCTGGAAGAGCAGCGTGCGGATCACGAGCGCGAGCAGCAGAGCCTGGATGATGACGGAAAAGGTTTCGCCAAGCCCGCCGGATTTCTTCTGCGATTTTTCAGCCACGCTCATGTCGTCCTCGATTGTGCTTGGTTGGTATAGAGTCTCGGCGCGCGCTGGGCAACGTCATGCCGCTCGTGGTCAGATGGAATCAATGTGGCGCTTGTTCGGCGGGCACGGCCTCGATGATCACAAAGGCTTGAGCAAGCGGGAAATCGTCGGTGATGGTGAGGTGGATCAGCGCGCGGTGGCCCTTGGGCAGGATTTTCTCCAGCCTGGCGGCGGCGCCTCCGGTCAGCGCCATGGTCGGCGCGCCGCTCGGCAGGTTCACCACGCCCATGTCGCGCCAGAATACGCCTTGCGCCATGCCGGTGCCCAACGCCTTGGCGCAGGCCTCCTTGGCCGCGAAGCGCTTGGCGTAGGACGCGGCACGGGCCGCGCGGCCTTCCGACTTGGCCTGCTCGATCTCGGTATAAATGCGCTGGACGAAGCGCTGGCCATGCCGTTCCAGCGATTTCTCGATGCGTCTGATATCGATCAGGTCGCTGCCGATGCCGATGATCATTCCGCGGGCACTTCCCGTCCGCCGGCGCGCTTGGCCTTCTCGGCGCGCTCGGCCATGCGCCGCTTCCGCTGCTCGCGGAACACGGTCATGCCCCAGCGGGTGATGCCATAGAAGATCAGCCCGAAGATCAGGCCAAGCGGCACGGCGCCGAGGAGCATCGGCTCCAGGATCGGGTGCCACAATTTCGCAAAGGAAAGCGTATGCATCATTTCGCCCATATGCTCGGGCGGCCCGTGCCTGGGCAGGCGCTCATGCAGGATGAGCTTGCCGGTCTCCCAGGACGCGCCCCAGAGCAGCGGGAAGGTCAGCGGATTGCCGAAGAACACCGCGCCAAGCGCCGCCGCCACCAGGTTGCCGGCGATGACCCAGCAGATGACCGCGGCAACGATGAAATGGAAGCCGAGCGGGAAGAAGGAGGCGAAAACGCCCGCCGCGACACCGGCCGCCACGGAATGGGGCGTGGCCTTCAGCCGCAGGATGCGCTTGGAGAAATACTGAATGGAGCGCGAGAAGGAGCGGCGCGGCCATAGGTAAGTACGCACCCGCTCCAGGAGGCCATCAGGCTCTCGGCGTCGAAAAAGCACTCTATTCCAGTTCCCGGTCCAATTCACGCTCCCCCGCCACCCGGGTCGCGTCGACATATCTTGCGCTTCGAGGGCGCAGGAAGGCAACAAACTTTGATATAGCGACAGCTCATATAGCGACGGCTCGGCCGCGGAACAACGAAATACGCCGCGATGGTCTGCCGCAGGCGGCAACAATCGCGTCATTCTGGCGAAACTGAGGAAGCGACCCGGGAGGCGAGGTCGGTGATCACCATTCGACCGGGCGGGCCGACGACTCCGGCTATTCCAGATGCTCGCTGACCTCGACCAGGTTGCCGTCGGGATCGCGGAAATAGACCGACATCATCCTGCCGCGGGCGCCGATGCGCTCGACCGGTCCTACTTCGATCGCCACGCCGCTGGCTTCGAGGCTGGCGCGGATATCGGCAAGAGGCACCGCCGCGACGAGACAGAAATCGCCGGAGCCCGGCGTCGGCGCCTTCGCCTTCGGCTCGAAAGTGCGACCGACCTCATGCAGATTGATCTTCTGCGATCCAAAGAGAAGCGCGGTCGGCCGGTTCGGCTCGTCCAGGCGTCGCATGCCCAGGACGCGCTGATAAAAATCACAGGTCGCCTCGACCGAGCGGACCGTCAGCACGAAATGATCGATGCCGGCGATCATTTTTGCATCCTTTCTTGCATGTCGTTAACCCAAAACCGCTGCGCAGCTTTGGGCGACATGCACTCCTAGATATTCCGGCTGCCGGGCTTGACGGCCGGGATGGCGGCAAGCTCCGGCGGCAGGCGGTCGGGCGGATAGGCCGGCACCTCATATTCGGCAAGCGCGATCAGCGGCACGCCGACATCGGTCTTGCCGGCAGAGCGGTCGATGATGCAAGCGGCCGCCAGAACCTCGGCGCCGAGCTCGCGCAGGCACTCTATCGTTTCGCGGATCGACAGGCCGGTGGTGACGATGTCCTCGACGATGACGACGCGCGACCCCTTGGCGATCTCGAAGCGGCGGAGCCTGAACTCGCCCCCTTCCCGTTCCACCCAGATCGCCGGCACGCCGAGATGCCGCGAGGTTTCATAGGCCGGGATCAGGCCGCCGACCGCCGGACCGACGACATAGTCGATCCTGCCCGGCACACCCTCCCGGATCTTCTCGGCCAGCGCCTTGCAAAGGCGCTCGGTCTTGTCGGCGTGCATGAAGACGCGCGCCTTTTGCAGGAAGACCGGGCTGCGCAGGCCCGAGGTCAGGATGAAATGCCCCTCCAGAACCGCGCCGGCCTCGCGAAATATGCCCAGCACTTCGTCGGTGTTCATCTCATCCCCTCAGTTTGTTTTTTCGACCAGGATCTTGTCCGCAAACCGCTTCCCACTTTGCGGGATCATGGCCTTGTTTCCTTCAGACCATGATCTTATCCGCAAACCGCTTCCCACTTTGCGGGATCATGGTCAACCGTTGACACGCCGCGCGTCGCTGACGCTTGAATTGTCCTTGAGCTGCGAAAGCAGCCGGTTGAGATGCTTGAGGTCCCAGACTTCGAGATCGATCAGCATCTCGGTGAAATCAGGCGCGGTGCGCACCATCGACAGCGTGTGGATGTTGGCGTCGTTCTGGGCCACGACCTGGGCGATGTCGGCCAGCGAGCCCGGCGCATTGATGGCGGTGACGGAGATGCGCGCCGGGAAGCGCTCCTTGGTGCGCTCGTCGATGTCCCAGCGCACGTCGATCCAGCGCTCGGGCTGGTCGTCGAAGGCCTGCAGCGCCGGCGACTGGATCGGATAGATGGTGATGCCGGTCCCCGGCTGGATGATGCCGACGATGCGGTCGCCGGGCACCGCCCCTTCAGGCGCGAAGCGCACCGGCAGGTCGCCGCGCACGCCGCGGATGGGCACGGCGCCGTCGCGCTGCTGGTCCTTGCCCTTGCGCGCGGCGCGGCTAGGCATCTGGAACAGCATGCCGGCGGCGTTGCGGATCTTCGACCAGCCCTCCTCACGCTGCTTGGGCGCCGCGACCGTGACGCGCTCGTCCTTATAGTCGGGGAAGACCGCCTTCATGACGTCGGTGGAGGCAAGCTCGCCGCGTCCGACAGAGGCCAGCACATCCTCGATGTCCTTGCGCGCCAGCCGGTGCAGAACCGGCTTCAGGCTTTCCTTGGTGAAGTTCTTGCCGGCGCGCTCGAAGGCGCGTTCGAGGATGCGGGCACCGAGCCCGGAATATTGCTTGCGGATGGCGTTCTTGGTGGCGCGGCGAATGGCGGCGCGCGCCTTACCGGTGACGACCACCGATTCCCAGGCGGCCGGCGGCACCTGCGCCTTCGAGCGGATGATCTCGACCTCGTCGCCGTTCTTCAATTCCGTGATTAGCGGCATGATGCGGCCGTTGACCTTGGCGCCGACGCAGGTGTCGCCGACGTCGGTGTGGACGGCATAGGCGAAGTCGATGGGCGTGGCGCCGCGCGGCAGCGCGATCAGCATGCCCTTGGGCGTGAAGCAGAACACCTGGTCCTGGAACAGCTCCAGCTTGGTGTTCTCCAGGAAATCCTCGGGGTTATCGCCTTCGGCCAGCTGCTCGATGGTGCGCCGGAGCCAGGCATAGGCGTTGGTCTCCTTGGAGATCGTGTGCGCAGCGCCATTCACCTTGCCGCCCGTGTCCTTGTAGATCGAGTGCGCGGCAACGCCGTATTCGGCGATCTTGTTCATCTCGCGGGTACGGATCTGCAATTCGACGCGCTGGCGCGACGGGCCGACGATGGTGGTGTGGATCGAGCGGTAGTCGTTCTGCTTCGGCGTCGAGATGTAATCCTTGAAGCGGCCGGGCACCATCGACCATGTGGTGTGGATGGCGCCGAGCGCGCGATAGCAGTCCTCGACCGTGTCGACGACGACGCGGAAACCGAAGATATCGGAGAGCTGCTCGAAGGAGAGCGCCTTGGCCTCCATCTTGCGGAACACCGACCACGGCTTCTTCTGCCGGCTTTTGACGCTGGCTTTGATGGCGTGCTTCTCGAACAGACCCGACAGCGCCTTCTCGATCTCGTCCAGCACACCCTTGTTGCGCTCGAAGATTTCGGCGAGCCGCGCGGTGACGGCACGATAGGCTTCCGGGTTGATGTAGCGGAAGGCGATCTCTTCCAGCTCCTCGCGCATGCCCTGCATGCCCATGCGGCCGGCGAGCGGCGCATAAATGTCCATCGTCTCCTCGGCGATGCGCAGGCGCTTGGACTCGGGCATGTGGTCGAGCGTGCGCATGTTGTGCAGGCGGTCGGCGAGCTTGACCAGGAGAACGCGAATGTCCTCGGAGATCGCCAGCAGCAGCTTGCGCAGGTTCTCGGCCTGCTCGGCCTTCTTGGAGACGAGGTCGAGCTTCTTCAGCTTGGTCAGGCCCTCGACCAGCTTGCCCATCTCAGGGCCGAACAGCTCGTCGATCTCGGCCCTGGTCGCGGTCGTATCCTCAATCGTGTCGTGCAGCAGGGCAACGGCGATGGTCGCCTCGTCCATATGCATCTCGGTGAGGATGGCCGCGACTTCCAGCGGATGCGAGAAATAGGGATCGCCCGAGGCGCGCTTCTGGTGGCCATGCTTCTGCATGGCGTAGACATAGGCCTTGTTGAGCAGCGCCTCGTTGACGTCAGGCTTGTAGCGCTGCACGCGCTCGACAAGCTCATACTGACGCATCATGGGCGGGATCTCGCGGTGATGAAATGATTGATGCGCCGCACCGGCGTGCGACGCATCCCATAGATAGCCACGAAACTGACGATACGGAAGTGCCGGATGCTTGATCCAGGCGAGTTCCGCTGACGCCTAGTAGTCGTCGCTTTTTTCCGGCGGCACCAGACCCTCGATGCCGGCGAGAAGGTCTTCCTCGCTCATGCGGTCGAAGGCGATGTTCTCTTCGGCATCGTCGGTGTCCGCCGCAGCGGTAGCGGCGCCGGTCTGATCGGCGATCGCCTCGCCATCGGCCTCCGGCTCGTCGACCTCGACATGCTTCTGCAGCGAGTGGATCAGATCCTCCTTGAGGTCGTCGGGAGACAGCGTCTCCTCGGCGATCTCGCGCAGCGCAATGACCGGGTTCTTGTCATTGTCGCGAGGAACGGTGATCTGCGCGCCCTGGCTGATCTGGCGGGCGCGGTGGCCGGCGAGCAGCACGAGCTCGAAACGGTTGTCGACCTTGTCGATGCAATCTTCAACGGTTACGCGGGCCATGGACTGCCCCTTTCATGCGTGGATTTGATGGAAAACAGGCGGGCTCCATAACCCGGACGCCACAGAAATACAAGCTTTATGGCGGCAGCACCCGAAGTGCGGAACCCTTGTCCGGCTCAATAGCCGGACATCGCCCTGATCTGGCGCTGACATAGTGCCGATCACAATTGCTTGCAATACGCGCCCACGCCCTTGGATATCCACAAATCTGGCGTTATCTCGGACGGGACGGCAAAAGGGACCATTATCGGGCCTGCCAGTCACGACCACTTTAGACGTCAGACATTTTCGAAAAGGGATATTTTTCAATGTTCGATCCCCGTGAAAAGATCGCTCTTTTCATCGACGGCGCCAATCTCTACGCCACCTCGCGGGCGCTGGGCTTCGACATCGACTATCGCAAGTTACTGGCGAGCTTCCAGAAGCGCGGCTACCTGCTCAGGGCGTATTATTACACCGCGCTGGTGGAGGATCAGGAATATTCCTCGATCCGGCCGCTGATCGACTGGCTGGACTATAACGGCTTCAAGGTGGTGACCAAGCCCGCCAAGGAATTCACCGACTCGACCGGCCGGCGCAAGATCAAGGGCAATATGGACATCGAGCTCACGGTCGATGCGCTGGAGCTTGCCGATGTCGTCGACCACTATGTCATCTTCTCGGGCGACGGCGACTTCCGCACACTGGTCGAGGCGCTGCAGCGGCGCGGCCGGAAGGTCTCGATCATCTCGACCATGGCCTCGCAGCCGCCGATGATTTCCGACGACCTGCGCCGCCAGGCCGACCACTTCATCGACCTGATGACGCTGAAGAACGAAGTCGGCCGCGACCCGTCGGAGCGGCCGATACGCCGGCCCGAGCCGGCTGACGCCGACGAGGACGACTATTGAGAGCGGCGGCCATGAGCGCCGCGCCCTCCCCCGAGCCTGACCGCGACTGTCCGCTCTGTCCGCGGCTGCACGACTTCATTGCCGCCTGGCGCCAGCGCGAGCCGGGCTGGTTCAATGCGCCGGTGCCGACCTTCCTGCCGCCGGAGGGCGAGGGCTCGGTCAGGCTCCTCATCGTCGGGCTGGCGCCCGGCCTGCGCGGCGCCAACCGCACCGGGCGACCTTTCACCGGCGACTATGCCGGCGACCTGCTCTACGGCACGCTGATCGCTGAAGGCCTGGCGCGCGGGGAATTCAAGGCAAGGCCGGATGACGGGCTGGAACTGATCGGTACGGCGATCACCAATGCGGTGCGCTGCGTGCCGCCGGACAACAAGCCGGTTGGCGCCGAGATCGCCACCTGCCGCACCTTCCTCAGGCCGACCATCGCCCGCTTCCCCAATCTGCGGGCCATCCTGACGCTGGGCTCGATCGCGCATCAGTCGACGGTGCGGGCGCTGGGCGGACGCGTCGCCGCGCTTCCGTTCCGCCATGGCGGGCGCCAGGAGGCCGGCGGCGTCACGCTGTTTTCCAGCTATCACTGCTCGCGCTACAACACCAATACCGGCGTGCTGACGCAAGACATGTTCGTCAACGTTTTCAGGGAGATTGCGGTGTTCCTGAGGAGCTAAGCGTTCCTGAAGAGTTGGACTCAGGCGCAGGGGTAAACAGTTCGGTGAGCCTCGCCGGGCCGCCCTTCAGCACATTCAGGTCAACATCGCCTTCGATGCCATCGACACGGCCTTTGTCGAGATACTGCCAATAGACCCAGTCGTCATCCTTCGGCGGCATTGCCACCGCGCGCAGCCAGCGCTGGCGAATGGCGATATGAGCGGAATAGGTCGGCGCCGCCTCGTCGGTGATGTAGATGATGGCCGGCTTGCCATAGGCCGCCTCGACCGGGCCCAGGAAGGCAAGCAGTTCCGCGCTGAGTTCGTCCGGCGAAGGCCGGCGCGGACAATTGCCGTGGAATTCGATATCGACGACCGGCGGCAAAAGCGGCTCGCCGCGCGGCACGGTCGAGAGGAAGTTCTTCGCCTGGTCGGCGCCCGGGCGGCAGAAGGTGAAGAAGTGATAGGCGCCAACCGCCAGCCCGGCGGCGCGCGCCTCGCGCAGATTGGTCGCAAAGGTATCGTCGACATGGTCGCCGCCTTCGGTCGCCTTGATGATGGCGAAAGCGACATCGTCGGCCGCCACGCGTTGCCAGTCGATCTTGCCCTGATGATGCGAAACGTCGATGCCTCTTAGGGGGAATTCGGTGCGGTCCGGCGGGAAAGCGCGAGGCCGGAAAAAGCTTTCCGTCCAGACGGCAAGCGCCAGAAAGACGAACGCGAGGGCCAGGACAATCAACCCGTTCCTCAAGCCTTGGCTCCCCTGCTCGCCTTGCCCGGATTCGCAGCGTTCTATCCGCGCTCCTTGAGGAGCCGCCCCTTCTCGCGCGCCCAGTCGCGCTGCTTCTCGGTCTCGCGCTTGTCGTGCAACTTCTTGCCGCGCGCGATCGCCAGCAGCAGCTTGGCGCGACCGCGATCGTTGAAATAGATTTTCAGCGGCACCAGCGTCATGCCCTCGCGCTCGACGCTCTGCGACAGCTTCGCCATCTCGCGCTTGCTGACAAGCAGCTTGCGGCGCCGGCGCGGCTCATGGTTGAAACGGTTGGCCTGGAGATATTCCGGCAGATAGGAATTGATCAGCCAGATCTCGCCATCCTCGGCCGAGGCATAGGATTCCTGGATGTTGGCCTGGCCCTGGCGCAGCGACTTGACCTCGGTGCCGGTCAGCACCAGGCCGGCCTCGATCGTGTCGAGCACCTCATAGGAAAAGCGCGCCTTGCGGTTTTCGGCGACCGTCCTGTTGTTGGGATCGGCTTTCTTGACCTGATTCATAATGCGGAGAGGTGGCGCCTCATCCCTAGTTTATCAAGCCGGCATGCTTCATCGCCGCATCGAGCTTCTCGGCGGTCGAAGCCTCGACCGTCACCAGCGGCGAACGGACCACATTCTCGACCTTGCCCAGCTTCGAGAGCGCGTATTTTGCGCCGGACACGCCGGGCTCCAGGAAGATCGCCTTGTGCAGCGGCAGGAGACGGTCCTGCAGCTCGAGCGCCTTGGCGCTGTCGCCGGAGAGCGTCGCCTCCTGGAATTCCGAGCAAAGGCGCGGCGCAACATTCGAGGTCACCGAGATGCAGCCGACGCCGCCATGCGCGTTGAAGCCGAGTGCCGAGGCGTCCTCGCCGGAAAGCTGGATGAAATCCTTGCCGCAGGTCATGCGCTGCTCGGACACGCGCTCGACCTTGCCGGTTGCGTCCTTCACGCCGACGATGTTCTTGAAGTCATGGGCCAGCCTGCCCATCGTCTCGGGCGTCATGTCGATCACCGAGCGCGGCGGGATGTTGTAGATGATGATCGGCAGCCTGGTCGCCCGGGCGACGGCGGCGAAATGCTCGTAAAGCCCGCGCTGGGTCGGCTTGTTGTAATAGGGCGTCACGACAAGGACCGCATCGGCGCCGGCCTTTTCGGCATATTGTACCAGGCCGACCGCTTCCTCGGTGTTGTTGGAGCCGGCGCCGGCCACCACTGGAACGCGGCCGTTGGCCACCTCGATGCAGACCTTGACGACTTGGCGGTGCTCGTCATGCGACAGCGTCGGCGACTCGCCGGTGGTGCCGACCGGAACGAGGCCCTTGGTGCCCTCGGCAATCTGCCATTCGACAAAAGCGCGAAAGGCTTTCTCGTCGAAACGCCCGCTCTTTTCGAACGGTGTGACGAGCGCGGTCAGCGAGCCTCTCAGCATATTGTCCAAACTCCTGGAACTTTGTTGGCTTTGCATGTCGTTGTTTTGGACGACATGCGTCGGTGTTTCGTCGATCGGTGTTGGCGCGCCTTCTAGCCGAAAGCGAAGCCGCGCACCATAGTCTCGACATGGTTCAGCGGCAAGCATCGCGATAATGCCAGCGTCGCGGTTTTCGCTGTTCGCTTGACGTCGATATCGGGCTCGGAGCGAACATCGAAAACCGCGACGCTGGTTGGTTGGCAGATGGCTAGTGTCCTTGCGATTCTGAAATTCGCGCCGCGCACGATTTCAAGGTCATGCGAATTTCAGAATGGGACACCAGCAAGCGCAATTCGGGCGGCCTCGATAACCTTTTGTTTACGGGCCTTTCACGACCTAAGTTTAGGCTCCGTGACCGGGCGTCGAGGGTCCCTGCCCGCTGACACTATGCTAGGGTAGAAAAATGCCGACGAGGCGGCCCCATCTCTTCGCGCTTCTCAGCGCGGTCGTCGCGCTGATGCCGGGGATGGCGATCGGCGGCAGCGTCGATGCGCGCCCGACGGCGGCCGTCCCCTCGCCCGACTCGCCGCAGGCTCCGGACCAGGCGCAGCCTTCCCCGCCCCAGGCCGGCATCGCACAATTGAAGAGCGGGCTCGACGCGCTCGCGGCCAACAACATCGCCGGCGCACGCAATGCGCGCGACACACTGCCCGCCATCTCGCTTGACCGGCACATCCTTGCCTGGGCGATCGCGCTCTATGGCGGCGACCAGGTGCCGAGCGGCGACATCGCCGATGCGGCCAAGATGCTGCCCGGATGGCCGGGCACGATCGCGCTGCGCAAGAACAGCGAGCGCGCGCTCTATCGCGAGAATCCCCCGCCGCAAGTCGTGGTGCAGGCCTTCGGCCGCAGCCAGCCGCTGACGCCGGAAGGTGTGATCATCCTCGCCCGCTCGCAGGTCGCGCTCGGGGACCAGGCGGCAGCACGCGCGGTGCTGGTGCCGTTCTGGCGCAGCGAGAAACTGGAAGAGAAGGACGAGACGGCAATCATCAAGGAGTTCGGTGCGCTGATCCCGGCGGCCGACCATCGCTACCGCATGGAGCGCATGTTCTATGCCGAGCGGCCGTCCTCGGCGCTGCGCGTCGCCGGCCTTGCCGGGGCGCAGCAACTGGCGGACGCCTGGGCGGCCGCCGACAGGGGCGACAAGAACGCGGCGAAGCTGCTCAAGGCCGTGCCAGCAGCGCAGCGTTCGGCCGGCTATTTCTTCGCCGAGGCCGAATATCTGCGCAAGCAGCAGAAATTCGCCGATGCGGCGGCTGTCGTGATGAAGGCGCCGACCGGCCGCGACGCGCTGGTCGATCCCGACGCCTGGTGGGTGGAACGCCGCGTCCTTTCGCGCGAGCTGGTCGACCAGGGCGACATCAAGACGGCCTACAGAATCGCTTCCATGCACGCGGCCGAAAGCCCGGCCAGCGCCGCCGAAGCCGAGTTCCATGCCGGCTGGTTTGCGCTGCGGGGCCTCAACGATCCGGCGACCGCCGCGACGCATTTTGCACGTATCGCCAACCTCGCGCAGGGGCCGGTGTCGCTGTCGCGCGCCTATTACTGGCTCGGCCGCGCCGCAGAGGTCGGCGGTCCGGGCAACGCCAAGGATTACTTCACGCGTGCCGCGTCCTACGGCACCACCTTTTATGGCCAGCTCGCCGGCGAGCGCGTTGGCCTGAGAACCCTCAACATCGCCTATCCGAACCCCAGCGCCGCGGACCGCCAGAGCTTCGAAGCCAGGGAGGCGGTGAACGCCATCAAGCGGCTGCAGGAAGCGGGCTACGACCGCTATGCCGAAACGCTCTACCGCGATCTTGCGGGACAGCTGACCAGCCCGGGCGAGCTAGCGCTGCTGGCGATGCTCGCCGAAAAGCAGGGCAACCATTTCATGGCGCTGAAGGTCGGCAAGATCGCCGCCCAGCGCGGCATCGATGTCGGCGCGCTGTCGCATCCGCTGGGCGTCATCCCCGATTCGGCCAACATCTCCGGCTCCGGCAAGGCGCTCGCCTATGCCATTGCCCGCCAGGAGAGCGAGTTCAATGTCGGGGCGATTTCCAGCGCCGGCGCTCGCGGCCTGCTGCAGCTGATGCCGGGCACCGCCAAGCAGCTGGCGAAGAAGGCCGGCATGACTTTCTCGGCGGCGCGGCTGACCACCGACGCCGGCTACAACGCGACGCTGGGCTCGGCCTTCCTCGGCGAGCAGCTCGACCGCTTCAGCGGCTCCTATGTGCTGACCTTCGCCGGCTACAATGCCGGCCCCAACCGGGCCGCCCAATGGGTGGCGAAATACGGCGACCCGCGCGGCAAGGACGTGGACGCCGTCGTCGACTGGATCGAGCGGATTCCCTACACGGAAACAAGAAGTTACGTGCAGCGCGTGATGGAGAATTACGAGGTCTACAAGATGCGTATTTCAGGGAAGTACGACATCGTTGGAGATCTGGTGAACGGAAGGGGTTGAGGAAACGCCAGTGTGATTGCCTTTCGTGTGAAGGCAGAGCGCTCAACTGCGTTCGATCGAATTCCGTCACACCCCCCTCTGGCCTGCCGGCCATCTCCCCCGCAAGGGGGGAGATCGGATAATCGCTTCGGCTTTCGCCAATCTCCTGCGTCGCAGAAAGAGCGCCAAGGCCAAAACTGCCAATCTCCCCCCTTGCGGGGGAAGATGTCCGGCAGGACAGAGGGGGGTGCTGTCCCGCCAGCGTGTCTGAGGTGCCCTTCCCATGATTTGACCATTCCCGCCCTCGCCTGTAGCTGTCGATCACCCCCAGCGAGGACAACATTCAGATGGCAAGCCGCGAAGGCTTCTCCGACTACTTCTATGCCGCCCCCGACGGTCTCAAGGTCCATGCCAGGATCTACGGCGAGGCCAACGCTGGCTGGCCGGTGGTCTGCCTGCCCGGCCTCACCCGCAACGCGCGCGACTTCCATGAGCTGGCGCTTTCCCTCTCCAGCAAGGCGAAGACGCCGCGCAAGGTCGTCGCCTTCGACTATCGCGGGCGCGGTC
This sequence comes from Mesorhizobium sp. ORS 3324, assembly GCA_000824825.2. Taxonomy (GTDB): domain Bacteria; phylum Pseudomonadota; class Alphaproteobacteria; order Rhizobiales; family Rhizobiaceae; genus Mesorhizobium. The sequence goes on along the minus strand of LM655206.1, from coordinate 106,035 downwards.
AATCCGACTACGACCCCGATATCGGCCACTACAATGTCGGCGTCGAAGCGGGCGATGTGCTGGCCGGGCTGGCGGGGCTAGGCATCGAAGAAGCAGCCTTCATCGGCACCTCGCGCGGCGGGCTGATCATCCATGTGCTCGGCGCGCTGAAGCCCGCCGTGCTGAAGGCGATCGTCCTCAACGACATCGGCCCGGTGATCGAGGCGGAAGGCCTCGCCCATATCCGCTCCTATCTCGAACGCAACCCGAAGCCGAAAACACTTTCCGTGGCAGTCGAAGCGCAGCGACGCGTGCATGGCGCCGGCTTCCCGGCACTCTCCGACGCCGACTGGGGACGGATGGTGGCCGCCATCTGCCGCGAGACGGACGCCGGGTGGGTGCCGGATTTCGATCCGGCCCTGATCGACACGCTGGCCGGCGTCGACGTCAGCAAGCCGCTGCCGGATCTGTGGCCGCAATTCGACGCTCTTGCCGCAGTGCCGATGCTCGTCCTTCGCGGCGGCAATTCGAAGCTCTTGTCCGCCACGACGCTCGAAGCGATGCAAAAGCGCCATCCCGGCATGGAGACGATCACCGTCGAAGGCCAGGGACACGCACCCTTCCTCGAAACCGGTGATTTGCCGGAACAGGTTGCTGGGTTTCTCGATAGGGCGGAGCGTGACGTTCTACCGAAGTAAAACCGGAGATCAGAACCGGGTGTCGGGGTGCTGCGGCAGTACAGACAGGTTCGGCGGGCAATAACGCCCCTTCCTTCTCCCCGGGAGAAGGTGGATCGGCGCGTAGCGCCGAGACGGATAAGGGGTGTTCCAGCGGAGAGCGACCTCGAAAATTGAACAATCCCAAGCGCTTAATCCTGCCAGGCCGAGATCCTTCCAGCACCCCTCATCCGGCCGCTTCGCGGCCACCTTCTCCCACAAGACAAGGGGAGAAGGGGAATCAGAGCTACTTCACCTTGGAACTCTTGCCGGCGCCTTGACCGTAGCCGCCTCGCCTTTTGGTTTGCGCGCCGGCTTTGACGGCGACGCCGTGGTCAACGGAGACGCAAACACTGAAGTCTCCGCCTGGCGCGGCGCGTCATCAGCGCGCGGCTTTTCCAGCACGACGACGCAGCCGTCGAGGTCGTTGGTGGCGAGGTGCGCATAGCGCATCGTCATCGCCAGCGTCTGGTGGCCGAGCCACATCTGCACGCGCCTTATGTCGATTCCGCCCTGGACCAGGCGCGAGGCGCACGTGTGGCGCAGGATATGCGGCACCACCTGCTCGTCGGCGCCGAGACCGACTTCCGTCTTCGCCTCGTTCCAGATGGCGCGGTACTGCGCCTGGGTCAGCATGGCGTACGGACCCTTCGGCCGGCGGCCTTCGGTGGTCGGCGGCAGCTTGATCACCTCCTTGACCCGCTCGGTCATCGGAATGGTGCGGCTGCGGCCGGACTTGGTGATCCAGAAGGAGACGCGATGTTCCTGGATGTCATTCCAGATCAGGCCGAGCGCCTCGCCGAGACGGCAGCCGGTGTCGACAAGAAAGACGGAAAGCCTGTAGGCATCCTCACTGCGGCTCTTTATGGCGGCGAACAGCCTCGCCTCTTCGTCCCTTTCGAGGAAACGAATCCGCCCCGCCCGCTCCTTCTGGCGGCGGAATTCGGGCAGGCTGTGGATATCCCCCATCTTGTGAGCCTTGCGCAGCAGTTTGCTGAGAGCAGCCATCTTGCGATTGATGGTTGCGTTGCTGTTCCCGCGCTGGCGCAAGGTGCCGATGAGGTTGTCCAGGGTATTCTGGTCAAAGGTGCTGAAACGTTCTCCGAGAAGGATCTCGTCTATTTCACCGATGAAAGAGCTGACATTGTATTTATGCCGCCCGTCATCCCAGAGTATGTCCCGATATGCTGCAAAAAGCTCCCCGATCCTATAGGATTTTACTTCTATGATCTTGTTGTAGGTGTACCTAAACTTCGAATTCTGAGAAGAAAAAACCGCAAAGTGACCAGAGGACCCCCCCTCTTGAATCGCTTCGTTCGTCATTTTTTTTGACCACACCCCCAAGTGGATAGGCACAGCTATCCGCTCGGAAGCGTCCTTTCAAGAGTTTTTGTCCGACAAAACGATTTCATCCACCTCAGCGGCGGATCCCACGAAACCATTTTCACGGACCTCAGCTACCAGTACCCCCTTCTCTTCCCTCGTTTGCCCTCACCCAGTCTGGAAAACGAAACAGCCCGGACGTTGAGGCGCCCGGGCTGGATTTCACCTGTGTAATTCCAGCCCTTAGAAGGTGCGCTGGAAGCGGATGATGCCGCCAACGGCGTTGTTCTTGCCGGCCGGGATGCCCGTCCAGCTTTCGCCGAACTTGGTGGCGTGAGCCCAGTCAACTTCAGCCGTGATCGTCAGGCCGGGAACGATGTCGTAAGCAACGTTGGCCGCGAGGCCGAAGTTCTTCGAGTCATCATAGGAAGCCTGGACGTTGAACGAGGTCTTCTCGTTGAACTTGTAGGTGCCGCCACCCCACACAGCCCAGTTGCCGCCCCACTGCTTGAAGAAGTTGCGGCTGACGTTCTCATCCGAACCGTAGCCCGCCATGATGAACAGCGACAGCGCGTCGGTCGCGTTCACGTCCAAGCGAACCTTGCCAGCCCACTCTTCCCAGTTGCTGTCATAGGCAACCACGCCGGTGATGGCGCCCCAGCCCTGCGTGTACTTCACGCCGCCGACAACGTTCGGCACGTAGCTGTCGATCACACCATCAGGAATCACGATGGCATCACTGCTCGGGTCGGATCCTTCTTCGAGCGAGACCACGGCCGAGAAGCCATTGCCGGCATCGAAGTAGTACTGGACCACGTTGGTTTCGAAGCCGCCGTAGGGAACCAGCGTATCCTGGATGACGTTGCCGGCGTAGCCGCTGAAGGTGTTGAAGGCCGACTCGTCAGCACCGACGCGCAGGCCACCGAGCTGGATCCAGGCGAAATTCAGCGTAGTTCCACTCTGCGATCCGTCGGTATAGTTGAAGCGGGTCTCGGTGAAGGTCTTCAACGTGCCAAGCTCGGTCTCCTGACCGGTCCAGGTCTTCAGCGTGAAGCGGGCATGCTTGTTCCACGCGTCGTTCAAGCTGCCGTCCATGTGATCGCGAACGTTATGACGCCCGTCGAACGAGCCCTCCTGACCGAAGGAAGCATCATAACGGACATAGCCGCCAATGCGCAGGCAGGTTTCGGTGCCGGGGATGTAGAAGTAGCCCGAGCCGTACACGTCGCAGATCTTGACGTATTCAGCCGGTTCCGGCTCGGCGACGGTCACCGCGTCGGCGGCGCGGGCGCCGGAAACTGCGATCAGGGCCGCAGCTGAGCCGAGAAGAAGGCTCTTGATGTTCATTTTCTGACCTCCAGTCAGAATCGCAAGCAGAGGTCAGTGAAAACCAGATCCTGGCGCTGTTTTTCTTTTTATTTCAAATAGATAAGTCCTATGTCCATCAATCAGGCCCTACCGGCCAAAAACGCTTGCTCGCGAAGGCCTTGCCCGATCCGGTCTTGAAATATCGCTCGAGTTCCGGTGCGTGGGCCTCGGTTTCAACTGCAACGTAGGCCTTCAAGGTCACAGGGAGATGAGCCTTGGTCGAACTCACATAGCCCGATTGATGCGATGCGAAACGTCGTCGGAGGTCATTGGTCGAGCCGACATAGACGTCATCGTTATGCAGCTGAAGGAAATAGACGTACCACATAGTCCCCCTACGCTACTTCGTAGCTTCGGGCGACACCCTACGCCCTGACGGCCCCGGGTGGCCTGCCACCCGAAGCCCGCAGGGCGTAGGGTGGCGGAGAGGATGGGATTCGAACCCACGAGAAGCTTTTGACCTCTACTCCCTTAGCAGGGGAGCGCCTTCGACCACTCGGCCACCTCTCCGTCGCGCCGCTGGATAAAGAAAAGCGCGGGCACAATCAACAAGCCGGCGCCATAATCGCCGAAAATTCGGCACGGGCCGGAAGACATTTAGCAGCATACGGCGATTCCATGGCGATTCCCTGCCTGGCGACTCGCAGCTGGCGCCGCAATTTCGGCCGCTGGTCGCCGGATTCGACCGGCTGCAAGGCCTTAATGGTTAATGAGAACTTTCGGAGTGAGGCCAAATCGTGTCATTTGTGCAACAACGTCCGGGGATAGCGTCCGGACAGGGCTTCCGCCGATACGATCGTGGTTGAACGCCGCCGCCGCCTGGGTAAAGGTCACGTTCGAAGGAGCGGCGCGGTGCGCATCTTTTTCGGTAAGTGGGGATGGGGCAGGGAACGCTGTCCTTCAGCAAAAAATACCCAGACCCGTTTTTTAACTTTTGACTGGAGGTCAGAAAATGAACATCAAGAGCCTTCTTCTCGGCTCAGCTGCGGCCCTGATCGCAGTTTCCGGCGCCCGCGCCGCCGACGCGGTGACCGTCGCCGAGCCGGAACCGGCTGAATACGTCAAGATCTGCGACGTGTACGGCTCGGGCTACTTCTACATCCCCGGCACCGAAACCTGCCTGCGCATCGGCGGCTATGTCCGTTACGACATCGGCCTCGGCGACGTCGGCTCGTTCGACGGTGCGAAGGCGTTTGATCACCAGGATGGCGACGTCCACAGCACCTGGTACAAGCAGGCCCGCTTTACGCTGAAGACCTGGACCGGCCAGGAGACCGAGCTCGGCACGTTGAAGACCTATACCGAGACCCGCTTCAACTTCGGCAACCACAACGCCTACGCCACCACCAACTATGCCGACAAAGGTGCCGGCTTCAAGGGCGTTTCGCTAAACTTCGCCTGGATCCAGCTCGGTGGTCTCCGCGTCGGTAAGGACGAATCGGCCTTCAACACCTTCATCGGCTATGCCGGCAACGTCATCCAGGACACGATCGTTCCCTACGGCGATTTCGACACCAATGTCGTGCAGTACTACTTCGACGCCGGCAACGGCTTCTCGGCGGTGGTCTCGCTCGAAGAAGGCGCTGGCCAGGTCGGCACGATCGACAGCTACGTTCCACATGTCGTCGGCGGCGTGAAGTACACGCAGGGCTGGGGCGCCATCACCGGTGTCGTTGCTTACGACAGCAACTACGAAGAGTGGGCGGGCAAGGTCCGCTTGGACGTCACCGTCAACGACGCGATCTCGCTGTTCGGCATGTTCGGCTACGGTTCGGACGACAACCTGAACGATCCGACCAACGCCATTCCTGCTCACGGCCGCGGCTTCTACAAGCAGTGGGGCGGCAACTGGGCCTGGTGGGTCGGCGGCACCTACAAGTTCAACGAGAAGACGTCGTTCAACCTCCAGGTGTCGGGCGACGACGACAAGAACTATGGCGTGGCTGCGAACGTCGCCTACGACATCGTTCCCGGCTTCACGGTCACGGCTGAAGTTGACTACGACCACTATGGTCACTTCAACGATCCGGCCAGCTTCACCAATGTGAACTGGACCAATGCTGACAAGAAGAACAGCGTCGGCGGTCTCCTCCGCTTCCAGCGCTCGTTCTAATCAGCAGCGTCTGACTGAAATCGAACCCGGCGGGCAACCGCCGGGTTTTTTCTTTTCTGGCAGCACCCGAGGCGCCGTTTGCGCAATGCTGCATTCGCAAGCGGGTTAATTCCGACAGGTCGCAGACATGTCGGCCAAGATTTGGCGGCTCGTTTCGGTGAACCCACTTAAACGTTCGGAATTGGTCGGAGCCTCACAGCTTCGTCATCCTGGGGCGAAGTAAGGAGCGAAGCGACGCGGCGCAGACCCCAGGATCCATGCCGTGACATCAAAGCGCCGGCACGGCCCAGAATTCTGCACCGTTGTACTCCTCGGCTGAGGTAACGGCATGGATCCTTGGGTCTTCGCTCCGCTTCGCGTCGCTGCGCCCAAGGATGACGACCTGACTGCCGCTCTCCATAGCCTGCGATCTTGCCAACGGAAGCACGATCCGATCCAGTCGGAATTTCTGTGCTGGCGAAAGAGCGTATCGGCAAGGCTCGACCGCAGTTTTTGCCTTCGATCTCTTAACCGAGCTTCAAGCGGACGAGCCGAGCCATAGCCGCGATTGACCGCGCTACTCCCGGGACAAGCCGGCTATAGTCTGGAAACTACTGGTCAAACCTCAGCAAGATCGCCTAATGAATCTATCAGAGGCTGAATCTCGCTTTCGTAATTCTTCCAGCGCTTGACGGACGACTTGTAGATCGGCTGGCGAACCTGCCAACGGCTGAAAGTATTTACCGACCCATCCCTTTCAAAAAAGCGCAGGCAGGCATCGTCCCAAGGCAGCCCGAGATGATCTATGAGACGCCGCGACTGCTCCTCCTGGTCTTCGATCAGTGTCTCATACTGGTTTTCGAAGATGCGCCCCGGAAGGACCTTGCTCCAATGCCGCATCAGGCGATCATATTCCCTGTAGTAGAGCCCCAGCGTCTCGAGATCTGCGCTATAGCTGTGCGCTTCATTGAACTGCAGGACGAAACAAGAAATACAATTGTCTATGGCGTCGCGGCGACAATGAATGATGCGCGCATTGGGAAACAGAATGCCGATCAGGCCGATCAACTCGAAATTGTGAGGCATCTTGTCGACGATTCGAAGCGCGGCGGGACTGCGCTCGCGGAGATAGGAAAGGTGCTCCTCGGCCAAAGTCCTGGTCAGATCCGGAGTAATCGTTGCGACCGATTTGCCGAGGTTTGGGTCGAAGCCGTCCTTGAGGCCTATCGCATTGGCAATTCGTCTAAGCTTGCTGAGTTCGCCGGCGCCATGAACATCGGGATGGCTGGCGCAGATCTGCTCCGTCAGCGTCGTGCCCGAGCGAGGCATGCCGACCACGAATACAGGCACCTCCGAGGGATTGCCATGAGCGGCCAATGAAGCCACCAGTTCGGGCGTGAAGGTCTCGATCATGGCATCGACCCAGCGACGGTAGCCTCCCAAGTCGAATTTTCCGCCCCTGGCCTGGTTCCCCTTTTTGAAGTGGTCCATCGCCTCCTTGTAGCGACGGAGGTCGTTAAGCAACTTTCCGGCAGCGTGGTGGAGCGTTGCCGCTCCTTCCGCTCCATGGGCCGCATCTCGGATCTCCGCTAGAATCGCCGCGAGTTCCGGCGGCTCTTCCGTGAATTTGCGTGTGTGCACAAATGCATTGTAGGCAGCCGGTACCGCGATCCGCCGCTCTATCGCCCCTTTCAAATGAACCGCGGCTTCGTCCATGCGACCGAGGCTTGCGAGTGCACTGGGCAACCCCAACCGGGCCAGAGGATGATCTCGATCGATCTCGAGCGCCTTCTCAAAGAGCGGCAGCGCCATTTCTCCCTTGTCAAACGCATTGTAGGCACCACCCAGGGCGCAAAGCGCTTCCACCAGATCCGGCTTCAAATCGAGGGCGTGCTGAATGTGCCTGATTGCCGGCGTAAATTCGCTAAGCTGCAAATAGGCCTCGCCGAGGCTAAGGTGGTAGTAGGGATTCCGTGGCTCCTCTCCGACCGCCCGAGCGAAATACCGCAAGGCCTTCTCGTTGTCGTATCCAACGCCGAGGGTTCCCAGTATGTAAAATGCCAGCGGATGGTTCGGCGATCTCTCCAGAACCTTCAGACAAAGTCCCTCGGCCTCCTCAAGCCGCTCCTCCTTCTGCAGCTCGAGCGCCTGCCTCAACAGCATGTCGTCGGCCTGGCTGCGAGGCGGACCGGCCTGCGGGTGGCCCTTAGGCGGTGCAGCTTTCGGCGGTACCACCTTCGCCGTGGGTTTGGTCTTGAGGTGCTTTGCCCAGGCGGGCGGCAATCGATTGCTCATCCAGTCTCGCTAGCAAAAGCGGCCGGGAGAATCCAGTCTTGAACGCTCTTCCACAACTTGCACCCACCCCTCGCCCGCGCTAGCAAGAAGGCCCTCTCACGCGAGCCTTTGCCATGCGCCAGCGCCCTTCCCTTACGCCGATCATCGGCGCGCTTCCCACCACGGTGCCGTTCGTCGGGCCGGAGGCGCAGGAGCGTGATCGCGGGCGGCCTTTTCGCGCGCGCATCGGCGCCAATGAGAGCAGCTTCGGTCCCTCACCGCGCGTCATCGCCCGCATGGAGAGCATCGCGCGCGACATGTGGATGTATTGCGACCCCGACAATTTCGACCTGAAGGTCGCCGCGGCCGCGCATCACAATGCCGGCATCGAGAACGTGGTCGTCGGCGAAGGCATTGACGGGCTGCTCGGCCTGGTGGCGCGCATGTATGTCGGGCCGGGCGACCCGGTGGTGACCTCGCTCGGCGCCTACCCCACCTTCAACTTCCACATCGCCGGCGTCGGCGGCCGCCTGGTGACCGTGCCTTACGCCAACGACAAAGAAGACCTCGACGGGCTGCTTGCCGCGGTTCGCCGGGAAAAGGCGCCGCTCGTCTATCTCTCCAATCCGGACAATCCGATGGGAAGCTGGTGGGAGGCACCGGAGATCATCCGCTTCATCGAGGCGCTGCCGGAGACCACCATGCTGGTGCTGGACGAAGCCTATGGCGAGCTGGGCCCGGCCTCGGCGCTGCCGCCGATCGATGTCGCGCGGCCGAACGTCGTGCGCATGCGCACCTTCTCCAAGGCATACGGGCTGGCCGGCATTCGCTGCGGCTATGCCGTGGCCGAACGCGAAGTGATCCGCGACTTTGAAAAAATCCGCAACCACTATGGCGTCAGCCGCATGGCGCAAATCGCCGGCGTCGAGGCGCTCGCCGACCAGGACTATCTGCATTCGGTGGTGGCGCGGGTCGACGCCGGGCGGCGGCGCATCGCGGCGGTCGCCGAAGAGAACGGCCTGAATCCGCTGCCCTCGGCCACCAATTTCGTCACCATAGATTGCGACCGCGACGGCGCCTTCGCGCTGAAGGTGATGCAGGCGCTGCTGTCGCGCGACGTGTTCATCCGCAAGCCGATGGCGCCGCGGCTCGACCGCTGCATCAGGGTCAGCGTCGGCCTCGACCACGAGCTCGACATCTTCGCCGAGGAACTGCCCGGCGCGCTGGCGGCGGCAAGGGGTTAAGGCGCGTCGAAGCTACCAATCTCCTCGTGGTGGGGCGTTGTGGGGAGCGCGGACGTCGCGAGTGCTTTCGCCAACATCCAACGTTGCATTTGCCCGCTCCTGCGCCAGATTCACCTTGGGGACGGAGAACGCGATGAGCGAGCGGAAAAGAGCCGTGCGAGCGCGCATTTTAGGCACGGTGCAAGGCGTGAGCTACCGGGTCTGGACGCACCGCGAAGCCATTCGTCTTGGCGTGACGGGCTGGGTGCGCAACGAGCCCGACGGCTCGGTCACGGCGCTCATCGCCGGCGCAGATGCCGCGGTCGACGCCATGATAGAACGCCTTTGGCAAGGACCGCGGGGCGCGCTGGTCTCGGCAGTCGACGTCGAGGAGGCCGCCGACGACGCGCCCGCCGATTTCAGCATTGTTGCGTAGGTCCTTCCTCGCCCCCACGGTAGTGGGGGAGAGGTGGCGCGGCGAAGCCGCGACGGAGAGGGGACAGCGCGACCTTGATGAATTTCGACGAAACTCGCCAACGCCGCAGCCCCCGCTCCATCTCGGGCTTCGCCCGAGCCACCTCTGCCCCGCTTCGTGGGGGCGAGGAAACACGCTCGATATTTCTTGAATTAATTGAACGTTTGTTTTATTAATTCACTCATAGAGGCGTCCATGGCACGAACCACAGGCTCCGACGGAGAAAAGACCGAGGCGGCCGTCCGCGAGGCGGCGGTTGGGCTGATCGCGCGGCTCGGCTACGAGGCGATGTCGATGCGCCAGCTGGCGGCGGAAGTCGGCGTGCAGGCGGCCGCGCTCTATCGCTATTTCCCGACCAAGGAAGACCTTTTGTTCACGCTGATGCGCGAGCATATGGAAGGCCTGCTCGAAGCCTGGAACGCGGCGCGCCCGGCGGCGGCCGAGCCTGCGGCGCGGCTTGCCGCCTATGTCGAGAACCACATCGCCTTTCATATCGCGCGGCGCCATGCCACCCATGTCTCCAACATGGAATTGCGCAGCCTCTCGCCCGAGCGGCTGACGCGGATCCTCAAGCTGCGCACGGCCTATGAGAAGGAGCTGCGCGCGATCCTGCGCGACGGCGCGGAGGCAGGCATCTTCAAGATCGATGATGTCGGGCTAACCGCCATGGCGCTGATCCAGATGATGACCGGCGTCATCGTCTGGTTCCGGCCGGGCGAGCGGCTGTCGATCGCCGAAGTCACCGCCACATATCTTTCCATGACAATGCGGCTCGTCGGCGCGAAAATCGACGCTCACAGCGCCGCGCGTCGACACGCAAAGGATGCTGTAGCATTTTGATTTCGCGCACGATCCTTTTTCGGGTCGTGCGCAGGGAGGCAGGCCATGTACACCAATACGCTGAACTTCGGGCTTGATGCCGATATCGAGGCGCTGCGCGACACGGTACGGCGCTTCGCGCAGGAGAGGATCGCACCGATCGCGGCCGAGATCGACCGCTCTAACGAGTTTCCGGCGCATCTGTGGAGCGAACTCGGCGCGCTCGGCCTGCTCGGCGTCACCGCCGATCCGGATTTCGGCGGCAGCGGCATGGGTTATCTCGCGCATGTCGTGGCGATGGAGGAGATTTCGCGCGCGTCCGCCTCGGTCGGCCTTTCCTACGGCGCGCATTCCAACCTCTGCGTCAACCAGATCAACCGCTGGGCGACGACGGCGCAGAAGGAGAAATACCTGCCGGCGCTCTGCAGCGGCGAGAAGGTCGGCGCGCTGGCCATGTCGGAGCCCGGCGCCGGCTCCGACGTGGTGTCGCTCAGGCTGCGCGCCGAAAAGCGCAACGACCGCTATGTGCTCAACGGCTCGAAAATGTGGATCACCAACGGCCCTGACGCCGAAACGCTGGTGGTCTATGCCAAGACCGATCCGGAGCGCCATTCGCGCGGCATCACAGCCTTCATCATCGAGAAGGCCTTTGCCGGCTTTTCGGTGGCGCAAAAACTCGACAAGCTCGGCATGCGCGGCTCCAACACCGGCGAGCTCGTCTTCGAGAATGTCGAGGTGCCGTTCGAGAATGTGCTGCACGAGGAAGGGCGCGGCGTCGAGGTGCTGATGTCGGGCCTCGACTATGAGCGCACCGTGCTCTCCGGCGGGCCGATCGGGCTGATGGCGGCCTGCCTCGATGTGGCGGTGCCTTATGTGCACGAGCGCAAGCAGTTCGGCCAGCCGGTCGGCAGCTTCCAGCTGGTGCAGGGCAAGCTCGCCGACATGTACACGACGATGAACGCTGCGCGCGCCTATGTCTATGCGGTGGCGGCCGCCTGCGACCGCGGCGAGACCACGCGCAAGGACGCCGCCGGCTGCGTGCTGTTCGCGGCCGAGAAGGCGACGCAGATGGCACTCGACGCCATCCAGCTGCTCGGCGGCAACGGCTACATCAACGACTATCCGACCGGCCGCCTTTTGCGCGACGCCAAGCTCTACGAGATCGGCGCCGGCACCAGCGAGATCCGCCGCTGGCTGATCGGGCGTGAAATCATGGCGGAGGGAGTCTAGTGCGCTGGCGCAATGTCTCGACAGGTGCATCATGGTGATGCCGCCAGATCGAATATCGATGAGACTTGCTGAGGCCTTCCGAATGTCGTCATCCTGGGGCGAAGCAAGGAGCGCAGCGACGCAGCGTAGACCCCAGGATCCATGCCGTGACTTCGAAGCGTTGCGATGGTCCAGAATTCTGTTCCGCTGCGCCCTTCGGTCGAGGTCACGGCATGGATCCCAGGGTCTCCGCGACGGAGCTTCGCTCCTGCTTCGCCCTGGGATGACGACATTCGGAAGGCCTCGGCAAATCTCGAACGCCCGTAATGGCTCATTCAGCCCGTGGCGCGCAGCGCAGGCTAGTCTGAGTAGGGTTTCTGCGGATCAACACCACGTTCCTTGCAAAAGGCAAGATAGTCGTCGACGCTGTCATGGAACGCTTTCACCAGTTCCTCGGCAGTCTCGGCCTCGAACGCAATAATGTCTCGAATGCCAAGGATGCGGCCATGGAACACCATGTCTTCTTCGTCAAACTCGATCGAGCCGGCGTATCCCTTGTAAAGCTTCATTCCCGTATTGCCCGATGAAGATTTGACAACAGAATATGATATCGTTCCGGATTTACCGATGGCTACGCTAACCTCGCAAATCTCCCCCGCCTCCGACACCTTCCGCGCCAATGCCGAGCGCATGCGTTCGCTGGTCGCCGACATCGCGGAGAAAGCGGCCGGCATCGAGCGCGGCGGCTCGGACGAAGCGCGCGAGCGCCATCAGGGCCGCGGCAAGCTGCTGCCGCGCGAGCGGCTGGCGCAACTGCTCGACACCGGCTCGCCCTTCCTGGAGGTCGGCCAGTTCGCTGCTTGGTCGATGTATGGCGAGGACATTCCCGCGGCGGGCATCATCACCGGCATAGGCCGCGTCGAAGGCAGAGAGGTCACGGTCGTCGTCAACGACGCGACGGTGAAGGGCGGCACCTATTACCCGCTGACGGTGAAGAAGCATCTGCGCGCGCAGGAGATCGCGCTGCAGAACAACCTGCCTTGCGTCTATCTGGTCGACAGCGGCGGCGCCAACCTGCCCAACCAGGACGAGGTCTTTCCCGACCGCGAGCATTTCGGCCGCATCTTCTACAACCAGGCCAACATGTCGGCCGCCGGCATCCCGCAGATCGCCTGCGTCATGGGCTCCTGCACGGCGGGCGGCGCCTATGTGCCGGCGATGTCGGATGAGACGATCATGGTGCGCAACCAGGCGACCATCTTCCTCGGCGGGCCTCCGTTGGTGAAGGCCGCCACCGGCGAGGATGTCAGCGCCGAGGAGCTCGGCGGCGCCGACGTTCATACCAGGCTCTCCGGCGTCGCCGACCACTACGCCATGGACGACGAGCATGCGCTGGCCATTTGCAGGCGCATCGTGAAGAACCTCAATCGGAACAAGGCCGTAAGCCTCAATCTGCAGAAGCCTCTACCGCCGCTTCACGATCCGCATGAACTTTACGGCATCGTGCCGACTGACCTGCGCCAGCCCTATGACGTGCGCGAGGTGATCGCCCGTCTCGTCGATGGCTCGGAGTTCGACGAGTTCAAGCAGAATTACGGCACCACGCTCGTTACCGGCTTCGCGCACCTGCATGGCATGCCGGTCGGTATCCTCGGCAACAACGGCGTGCTGTTCTCGGAAAGCGCGCTGAAGGGCGCGCATTTCATCGAGCTCTGCTGCCAGCGCGGCATTCCGCTGATCTTCCTGCAGAACATCACCGGCTTCATGGTCGGACGAAAGTACGAGGCCGGCGGCATCGCCAAGGACGGCGCCAAGCTGGTCATGGCGGTCGCCACGGCGCGCGTGCCGAAGCTCACCGTGATCATCGGCGGCTCCTTCGGCGCCGGCAATTACGGCATGTGCGGTCGCGCCTATTCGCCCCGCTTCCTGTGGATGTGGCCGAATGCGCGCATCTCGGTGATGGGCGGCGAGCAGGCGGCGACGGTGCTCGCCATGGTCAAGCGCGAAGGCATCGAGCGCAAGGGCGGCGAATGGAGCGCCGAGGAGGAAGCGAAATTCAGGAAGCCGATCCTGATGAAATACGAGCATGAGGGCCACCCGCTCTATTCCTCGGCAAGGCTCTGGGACGACGGCATCATCGACCCGGCCAAGACGCGCGACGTACTGGCGCTCAGCCTTTCGGCGGCGCTCAATGCGGGGATCGAAGAGACGAGGTTCGGCGTGTTCAGGATGTGACGATGAGTGCTCTCGACGACAGGATCCGTATTCACACGGGCGACATCACCAGGCTCGCAGTCGATGCCATCGTCAATGCCGCCAATTCCTCGCTGCTTGGCGGCGGCGGCGTCGACGGCGCCATCCATCGCGCGGCGGGGCCCGAGCTGGTCGCCGAATGCCGCACGCTCAACGGCTGCAAGACCGGTGATGCCAAACTGACCAGAGGCTATAGGCTGCCGGCGCGCTACGTCATCCACACCGTCGGACCGGTCTGGCACGGCGGCGGCAAGGGCGAGGCGGAGTTGCTCGCCTCCTGCTACCGGCGCTCGCTCGAGATTGCCCACGCCCATGATTGCCGGACGGTTGCTTTTCCGGCGATCTCTACCGGCATTTATCGCTTTCCGAAGGATGAGGCGACAAGGATCGCGGTCGACACCGTGAGCGACTTCCTACAACAGAATACGATGCCGGAAGTCGTTACTTTCTGCTGCTTCGATGAGCCGATGGCTGAACTATATCAGCGGGTCGTTGCCGCCATTGGATCGAGCTGAGCTTGATGACCAGAAGACCGGCTCAAGAGACGGCCTCGGTAGGGCACTCCCTTGGTAAGGGAGAGGTCCACTATGTTGGACGAATGCCCGGCCTCGGTAGGGCACTCCCTTGGTAAGGGAGAGGTCCACTATGTTGGACGAATGCCCGCCTCGAGAGGCTGGCGGGACAGCACCGCCCTCTGGCCTGCCGGCCATCTCCCCCGCAAGGGGGGAGATCAGCAGCTTCGCCCTTGCGCGATCCTTCCAACGTTGGAGATTGGCGAAAGTCGTCGCTACAGCCAATCTCCCCCCTTGCGGGGGAGATGGCCGGCAGGCCAGAGGGGGGTGCCCAAGCGCCGTGCTTCTCCCTCGGTTCGGACCTTGCTCACGGAGGCTCCATGTTCGGCAAGATCCTGATCGCCAATCGCGGCGAGATCGCCTGCCGCGTCATCCGCACCGCCCGACGGCTCGGTGTGCGCACGGTCGCGGTCTATTCGGATGCCGATGCGCGGGCTCTGCATGTCGAGATGGCCGACGAGGCGGTGCATATTGGCCCCTCCCCCGTCGGCGAAAGCTATCTGCGCGGCGACAGGATCATTGCCGCGGCGCTCGCCACAGGCGCCGAGGCGATCCATCCGGGCTATGGCTTCCTGTCGGAAAACCCCGATTTCGTCGACCAGGTGACGGCGGCCGGACTCGTCTTCATCGGCCCGTCCGCCGCCTCGATCCGCGCCATGGGGCTGAAGGATGCCGCCAAGCGGCTGATGGAAAAGGCCGGCGTGCCGGTGGTGCCCGGCTATCACGGCGAGGCGCAGGAGATCGTGCTGCTTGCCTCCAAGGCGCGCGAGATCGGCTATCCGGTGCTGATCAAGGCGCGCGCCGGCGGCGGCGGCAAGGGCATGCGGCGCGTCGACGACCCGGATGATTTCTCCGAAGCGCTCTCCGGTGCGCGGCGCGAGGCCAAGGCCGCCTTCGGCGACGACCGCGTGCTGGTGGAGAAATACATCGACAAGCCCCGCCACATCGAGGTCCAGGTGTTCGGCGACAATTTCGGCAACGCCGTGCATCTTTTTGAGCGCGACTGCTCGGCGCAGCGCCGCCACCAGAAGGTGATCGAGGAAGCGCCCGCCCCGGGCATGACGCCGGCGCTGCGCAAGGCGATGACGGAATCGGCGGTGAAGGCCGCCAAGGCGATCTCCTATTCGGGCGCCGGCACCATCGAATTCATCGTCGATGCCTCGGAAGGGCTGAAGGCCGACCGCTTCTGGTTCATGGAAATGAACACGCGCCTCCAGGTCGAGCATCCCGTCACCGAGATGGTCACGGGCGTCGATCTGGTCGAGTGGCAGTTGCGCGTCGCAGCCGGAGAAAAGCTACCGAAGACGCAGAACGAGATCGCGCTCGCCGGCCACGCTTTCGAGGCGCGCATCTATGCGGAAGATGCTGCAAAGGGTTTCCTGCCGGCGACAGGAACGCTGCACCACCTGAAATTTCCCGAGGCAACACCCGAGGGTACTGCCATGCGCATCGAAACCGGCGTGCGGGCGGGCGATGCGATCTCGCCCTTCTATGACCCGATGATCGCCAAGCTGGTGGTGCGGGCCAAGGATAGAGCCGCCGCGCTTGCGGCACTGCGCGACGCCCTTGCCCGGATCGAGATTGCCGGCTCGACGGTCAACACGGCCTTCCTGGCAGCACTCGCGGCGGACGCCGATTTCGCGGCCGGCGATGTCGACACCGGCCTGATTGGCCGGCATCGGGAGGCGCTGATCGCCCTGCGCGCGCCTAGCGACGAGACAATCGCCGCGGCGGCGCTGGCGGCGACCGATGCAGGCGCGCCGGGCCGGGCCGCCGATCCGTGGTCCTCGCTTGCGGGATATGCGCATTTCCACACGCTCTCGCGCCGCACCCGCCTGCGCTACGGCGAGGAAAACATTCTGGCGCGGGTCTCGGCGCGGCCGGACGGCCGCTTCCAGGTAGCGCTGGAAGCACCGCATGACTCGATCAATTCGCATGATCTCAGGAACCTGCCGCGCACGGCCCGCTGGCCGGGCCATGTCACCGTGTTCGAAGGCGCTGTCGGCTACACTTTCGCGGTTCCGGATCCGCTCGCCAAGGCGGATGAGGCCGCGGCCGCCTCAGGCAGCCTGCGCGCGCCGATGCCCGGACTGGTCAAGCTGGTGCGCGCGGCAGCCGGCGATGCGGTGATCAAGGGCCAGCCGCTCCTGATCCTCGAGGCGATGAAGATGGAGCATAGCATCGCCGCGCCCCATGACGGGGTGATCGCCGAGATCGCGGCCGAAGGCGCGCAGGTGAGCGATGGCTCGGTGCTCGTGCGGTTCGAGGACACGCAGGGCTGAGACGAAAATGGCCGGGACAAGCCCGGCCATTTCCACGATCTGAGTACCGATTACGGCTTGATCGGCGCGTATTTGCCGTCGTGCCACTGGTTGATGTCGTAGCTGGCGTTCTTCAGGTCGCCCTTCTCGTCGAAGACGACCTCGCCAACGACGGTGCTGATCGGCTTGCCGTTCTTCAGCGCCTCGGCGACCTTGCCCGGATCGTCGGTGCCGGCGCGCTTGACGCCTTCGGCCACGGCCTGGATCACCGCATAGGAGAACAGCGTGAAGCCTTCCGGCGTGAAGCCGCCGGCCTTGATCTTGGCCACTGCATCCTTGGCTTCCGGCTTCGCCTGCGGATCGGACGGGAAGACGAACATCGTGCCTTCACCGGCCGGGCCGGCGACCTGCCAGAATTCCGGCGAGGCGATCGAGTCCGGCATGATCAGCTGGTACTTGACGTTCTGCTCGGCCGACTGCCGCAGGATGAGGCCGGCTTCCGGGTGGTAGCCGCCGAAATAGACGACGTCGGCCTTGAGCTGCTTCAGCTTGGTGACCAAAGCCGAATAGTCCTTCTCGCCGGCGTTGATGCCTTCGTAGTCGACCTCCTTGAGGCCGTTGGCGTTCATCGTTGCCTTCACAGCATCGGCAACGCCCTGACCGTAGGCGCTCTTGTCGTGCAGGATGACGACATTCTTGCCGGCATATTTCTTGGCGATCCACGGGCCGATGAAGGCGCCCTGCGCGTCGTCACGCGTGTAGAGGCGCATGATGGTCGGCCAGCCGGCCTTGGCCGCGGCGTCGGTCAGCGCCGGGTTGGACGAGGCGGGGCTCATCATCAGCGTGCCGGCTTCGGCATAGACGGCCGAGGCCGGGATGCTCGAGCCCGAGCAGGCATGGCCGTCGACGAACTTGACGCTGTTGGCGACGATGCGGTTGGCGACCGAAACCGCCTGCTTCGGGTCACACTGGTCGTCCTCGATGTCGAGCTTGACCTGGGAGCCGTTCACACCGCCTGCCGCGTTGATGGCGTCGGCGGCGGCCTTCGCGCCCTGCTTGAACTGGTCGCCGATGTTGGCAAGCTGGCCGGTCATCGGGCCGACCACCGCAATGGTGATATCGTCGGCGAAAGCGACCGATGCGCCCATCATCAGGCCCAATGCGGCCGCGCTCAAAATACCCAATCTTTTCATGACAATATGGACTCCTCCACTTACGCGCGGCCGTGCCGGCCACGCTTGTTCCTGAGAGCCGGGACAATTCCACCCTTCATTGGAACTGTCGAGAGGACAATACATACCGCTTTGGTTCATTTCGGCGAGGATTTCTTGGGCCAAGTCGCCATGCGCCCACCACTGGGGAATTGCGCAAAAATGCAAAAGCCGCGCCGGCCTTGTCCCGGCCGGTCGCGGCTTTTGCAGTCGAGCTTCCCCGGCGCCCCGCGCGCCTGAACCCGCTCGCTTCCCTGTGTCTGCGCAGCTCGGCAAGTTACCTGCTGCGTTCTTGCTCTTGTTAACCGGCCGTCTTTTCGCGGCCCTGTCCCCTGAAGAGTTTCGGGCGTCTGACCTCGCGAGATCAGTGCATCGTCATCCATTCGCGCGCTTCGCGCAGCGCCTTGGCGATATCGGCCTTCGACATCGTGGCCGAGAGCTCAGACCGCAGCTCGGCGGCGCGAGCCGAGCCCTTGATCGCGGCGATGTTGAACCATTTGTGGGCGGCAACGACGTCGGTCTCGCAGTCGCGGCCGGTCGCATACATCATGCCCAGTTCGAAAAGAATGTCGGCCTGGGCAGTAGCCCCCATGGCGCCGAAGCCGGCTTCAAGCATTTCAAAACGTGCCATTTCAATCCCCTGTCTGGCTCCCGAGAGCTGCCTCCTTCTGTCCCAGTTGTCCCTTGGGCGGGCCGCTCTTTCGATGCTTTCGAGGATGACGGCTGGCCTTGAATCCGTCGTTAAATGGCTTGCTTAATTTGAAGAAAACAAAGCTAAAACAAGAGGTAAACGCGAAAAACTGTTAAGCATAGGAACCCAGCAAATTCGCCGTTTTGCGCTAAATTCGACGAAAATTTCGGGCGCCTGAATCAAGACTTCGCTAACCACGGAAACCGAAGCCGCTTTCCGCTTTCGTTCATTTTCGGCCACCGCGCGGCCAAAATCCTTACAAGCTTCCGCGGCGGCACCGCTTTCGTTTTGGCGGCGGCTGGATTAGCTTTACCTTTGCGTAAGGGACAGAGGGGCGGAACGAGCCCCGCCTCAATTCTGAAGGGAGGACGAGCATGTTTCGAAAAGTGAGCCTGGCCATGGCGGCCACCTTGATTATGGCGGGTGCCGCATGGGCCGACCCGATCGAAGGCAATTGGAAGACGCAAGCCGGCTCGACAGCAGCGATCGCCGGCAGCGACTCGTTTTCGATCACACTCAAGTCCGGCAAATATGCCGGCAAGACCATCGGTTCGTTCAAGGCAGCCGGCGACAATAAGTACACCGGCACCATAACCGACCCGGAAACCGACAAGACCTATTCCGGCAAGGCGACGCTTTCCGGCGCTTCGCTCAAGATGAGCGGCTGCGTGCTGGGCGGGCTGATCTGCAAGAGCCAGACGTGGCACAAGCTCTGAGTGTCGCTCGAATGGTCATGTGAAACGGGGCCGCGCGGCCCCGTTTTTCTTTTCAAGCACCGTTTATGAGCGCTCTGTCGGCCACAGCGGTTTTTCAGCGCCTGGCCTGGATCAGGACCGTATCAACCAATTTGAACGGTAGATGAATACCGGTCTCAGAGCCGGTTCAGGGGCATTCAGGCATTCTCCTCGCCATTGAAGGAGAGGACCAATGCTTGCCCGCCGCTTCACCATCGTCTGCCTGCTGATGGGCCTGTTCGGCATGCTCTTCGCCATTCTGGTGGCGGAGGCCGGCCGCCCGGCCCGCTCATGGGACGCGGCCAACAACTGCCGGCTGGGCTGCATGAACCATTTCAAGCGCTGAAACGACCAATGCTCGAAAGGGGAACGACCATGAACCGCATCAGCGCCACCGCCCTCAAGACCCTTCGCCTGCTGCCGCGGGCGATGCTGATCCTGATGCTGCTTGCCGCCCCGGTGCTGGCGGTGCCGACGATGCGCGCCGGCAACGGCTCCACCATCGAGGCGCCGGCGCCGAAGAAGACAGGCGTCGGCCTTGTTCTGCTGATCAGCCTGCAGCGGGGCTGACACCGTCGAAGAAAAATACACCGGAGGGCCAGCTTCTGGCCCGCCTCCCCCTCCCAAGCGCCCTTCCAAATCCCTATATTGGGCCATGGAAAAGCGAATCTACCCCCAAGCCATCGAATCGGTCGTCATGCCGGAGCCGTTCGGCAGGCAAAGTTTCGACGACGCCCAGAAGGCGGTCGCGGCGCTCGAGGCGCTCTATGATCGCAACACCAAGTTCCTGCGCGAGTCCTTCGCCAAACTGGCCGCCGGCGGTGACGAGAGCAAGCGCTACCGGGCCTTTTATCCGCAGATCGGCGTCACCACGACCTCGTTCACGCAGATCGACTCGCGCCAGGCCTACGGCCATATGCCGACGCCTGGGCATTTCGCCACCACCATCACCCAGCCGCAGCTGTTCGAGAACTATCTCGTCGAGCAGCTTCGGCTGATCATGCGCAATCACGGCATCCAGGTCACGGTGTCGGAATCGACCACGCCGATCCCGCTGCATTTCGCCTTTCTGGAAGGTACCTATGTCGACGGCGCCGCCGCCGAGCGCATCAAGCGGCCGATCCGCGACCTGTTCGACGTGCCGGACCTCGACGGCACCGACGACCAGATTGCCAACGGCACCTTCGAGGTGGCCTATGGCGAGCCGCGGCCGCTGGCGCCATTCACCGCCCAGCGCATCGACTATTCGCTGCACCGCATGACGCACTACACGGCGACCAGCCCGCAGCATTTCCAGAATTTCGTGCTGTTCACCAACTACCAGTTCTATATCGACGAGTTCGTGGCGCGGGCCCGCGACCTGATGGCAAATGGCGGTGGCGGCTACAGCGAATTCGTCGAGCCGGGCAATGTGGTGACAATGGCCGGGGCCAGCACGCCGAGCGAAGGCACGCCGCCGCCGCGCCTGCCGCAGATGCCCGCCTATCACCTGAAGAAGCCGGGCCATGGCGGCATCACCATGGTCAACATCGGTGTCGGCCCGTCCAACGCCAAGACCATCACCGACCATATAGCGGTGCTTCGGCCGCATGCCTGGGTGATGCTCGGCCATTGCGCCGGCCTGCGCAACACGCAGGCGCTGGGCGACTATGTGCTGGCGCATGCCTATGTGCGCGAGGACCACGTGCTCGACGACGACCTGCCGGTCTGGGTGCCGATTCCGCCGCTGGCCGAGATCCAGGTGGCACTGCAGGAGGCGGTCGCCGAGGTGACGGGCCTATCCGGCTACGACCTCAAGCGCATCATGCGCACAGGCACCGTCGCCACCATCGACAACCGCAACTGGGAACTGCGCGACCAGCGCGGCCCGGTGCAGCGCCTGTCGCAGTCGCGGGCGATTGCGCTCGATATGGAATCGGCGACGATCGCCGCCAACGGCTTCCGCTTCCGTGTGCCCTACGGGACGCTGCTTTGCGTCTCAGACAAGCCGCTGCACGGCGAATTGAAGCTGCCTGGCATGGCGACCGAGTTCTACAAGCGGCAGGTGGCGCAGCATCTCACTATCGGCATCAAGGCGATGGAGAAGCTGGCAGAAATGCCAATGGAGCGGCTGCATTCGCGCAAGCTCAGAAGCTTCTCCGAGACAGCCTTCCAGTAAGCCGGGGCAATCCGTCATTTGCTTAAGCCGCAATTTGGCCGATAAGCAGGCTGAACAGATTGCCGGCGGCAATCGGCAGACCAAGACCGAGATGACAACAGGCGGCGCGCGCAGGAATATGACGGCTGGGGTGGCATTCCTGGCGATGACGGCACTCTCGGCCGCGCTGCTGGCCGGCTTCTTCGGCAGGCTGCATCCGGCCCTCGATTCCTTCTCGCATTTCCGCATC
The DNA here is from genome assembly GCA_000824825.2 of Mesorhizobium sp. ORS 3324. Lineage (GTDB taxonomy): Bacteria > Pseudomonadota > Alphaproteobacteria > Rhizobiales > Rhizobiaceae > Mesorhizobium. Next base: position 84,448 of record LM655206.1, on the reverse strand, counting down.
CACCTGAGCGTGCTCACGGCGCTGCTGGCGCTGCCGCTGCTTGCCAGCTCCTATCGGCTGCAGGCGGCAGCTGTGCTGCTCTTTTCCATCGCCTGCCTCGTCACAACGGCGAGCGCCCTGCCCAGGCTCTGGCCGCAGCCGGCGGTCGCGAGGCCCGCCGACCGGATCGTCTACAGCCTGCTGCAGATGAACCTCCGCTACAACAATCCGACGCCGAAGAAGGTGCTGTCGCTGATCGGCCGCATCAACCCTGATGTGATCACCCTCGACGAGGTGTCGGGAATGTGGACGAGAGAGCTCGGCTACATCACCAGCGCCTATCCGTACCGCATCCTCTGCCCCTACCCCAACGGCATATTCGGCGTCGCCCTGCTCTCGCGGCGGCCCTTTGCCGCCGGCACCGCGCCGCATTGCGAGCCGCGCGGCGCGATGGCGACCGCCACGATCGATTTCGGCGGCACCGGCGTCGACGTCGCCGCGATCCATTTGAGCTGGCCCTGGCCGCGCGAGCAGTCCTGGCAGATCGGCGAGCTGGCGGCGCCGCTTGCCGCGCTCGGCGAAACCGCGATCATGGCCGGCGATTGCAACGCCGTGCCGTGGAGCGCGGCGGTGCGGCGGGGCGCCGCGCTCGGCGGGCTGACGGTGATGCCATCGGCCGGGCCGACCTGGATCTACAGGAAATTGCCCGATTTCCTGCGGCGCTATGCAGGCCTGCCGATCGACCAGGTGTTCAGCAAGGGCGGGGTGACGATCCATTCGGCGACGCGGCTGGAAGACACCGGCTCGGATCACCTGCCTGTGCTGGTCGAGTTCTCGGTGCGGCCGGACGGACAGCCTGAGGACGAGCACAAGTCCGCGCTGGCGGCGAACGCGTTGTCCAGCGGGCCACGCGGCTGACACACTCGCTTCGTGCTAGAGCCGTTCACCGTTTCACGAAAACATCACCGTTTCACGAAAACGGCGAACCACTCTATCTCTTTGTTTTCACACAATTCCGGACGGAAAACCGCTGCACACTTTTCCTGGAATTGCTCTAGGGTGTAGCGACGCGAAGCGGAGCGAAGACCTGGGACGACCGGATCGGATCGGACCTTCAAGGCTCCATCAACGCCGCGATCAGATGCTCGACATGGCCGCCGGCGCGGTGCTCGCGGGAATCGAAGGCATTTTGCCTGGCTTCGTACTCGGCATAGGCAGCCTGGATGCGCCGGCGCGCCTCACGGCGTGCCTTGTAGCAATAGGGATCGTTGGCGACCCTAAGGCCCGTGATCGACCGCTCGGTGACGCGCATCATTTCCCTGGCGATGCGGCCGTGGGTCTCCTCATGGGCACGCACGCCGGCGAAGAATCTGTCCCAGCGCTTCTTCAGCACCGGCGTTGCCGGCGAGGCCATGCGGGGGAAGGTATAAAAGAGATTGAGCGTGCCGTTGGCACGCCGCAGCTTGCAGAAACCATTGTCCTGGCCGGCATCGAGATCCCAGTCGACCGTATAGGCGGTCTGGGCGATGGCATGCGTCATGAAGCCATGCTTGGGACCTTTGCTGTCCATGGCCTCTATAAGCGCCGCACCGGAATTGCCGGCAATGTCGTAGGTGCGCGTCTGCACCAGCATCCTGGTGCCGGCCCAAGCTTGCGGCGCGCACAGCGCGCCCATGGCGACAAGGCATGTCAGAACCGCCAGGCGCATGACCGTCTCCTCCCTATCTTCAGGGAAAGGAAACACAAGCAGGCGACGGTTTCAACGCCCTTGAGGTTGCGCCGTCGCAACCGGCACCGCGCCCAGGCGCTGCCCCTCACTGGCTGCCGCGATCTTCTCCCCGCAGGATGGCGGCGATCGAGACGACCAGATCGGGCGGGGCTCACATACCCTGATAGACCGGGCCTTCGCCGCCTTGTGGCGGTATCCAGTTTATGTTCTGGTTCGGGTCCTTGATGTCGCAAGTCTTGCAGTGGACGCAGTTCTGCGCGTTGATGACGAAGCGCACGTCCTTGGCGGAAGGATCTGCGGCGGCATTGCCGTCCTTGTCCACCCATTCATAGACGGCTGCCGGGCAGTAGCGGGTCGACGGTCCGGCAAAGACATCGTGCTCGGAGCACTGCTGCAGCGCCGCGTCGCCGACGATGAGGTGCACCGGCTCGTTTTCCTCGTGGTTGGTGTTGGACAGGAACACCGAGGAGAGCCGGTCGAAGGTCAGCACGCCATCCGGCTTAGGATAGGCGATCTTCTGATGCTTGGAGGCGGGCTCGAGCGTTGCGTAGTCGGCCTTGCCGTGCTTCAGCGTGCCGAAGGGCGAGAAGCCGAACAGCGTGTTCAGCCACATGTCGAGCCCGCCGATGCCGACGCCGACGACGGTCCCGAAGCGCGACCAGAGCGGTTTGACGTTGCGCACCTTCTTCAGGTCCTTGCCGATGTCGCTGCCGCGCCAGGCCTCTTCATAGGAAGTGATCTCGTCATTGGCGCGACCGGCACCGATGGCGGCCGCGACATGCTCGGCCGCCAGCATGCCGGACAGCACAGCATTGTGCGAGCCCTTGATGCGCGGCACGTTGACGAAGCCAGCAGCGCAGCCCATCAGCACGCCGCCCGGGAAGGAGAGCTTCGGCACCGACTGCCAGCCGCCCTCGGTGATGGCGCGCGCGCCATAGCCGATTCGCTTGGCGCCCTCGAAGGTGCCCCTGATCGCCGGATGCGTCTTGAAGCGCTGAAACTCCTCGAAGGGCGAGAGCCAGGGATTCTTGTAGTTGAGATGGACGACGAAGCCGACCGCAACCTGGTTGTCTTCCAGATGGTAGAGGAAGGAGCCGCCGCCGGTCTTCATGTCGAGCGGCCAGCCGAAGGAGTGCTGCACCAGCCCCGGCTTGTGCTTCTCCGGCTTGACCTGCCACAGCTCCTTGAGGCCGATGCCGTATTTGCCGGGCTCGCGCCCTTCGGAAAGTTGGTATTTGGCGATCAGCTGCTTGGCGAGCGAGCCGCGCGCGCCTTCGCCGATCAGCACATATTTGCCCATCAGCGCCATGCCCGGCGCGTAGGCCGGGCCGTGCGTGCCGTCCTTCTCAACGCCCATGTCGCCGGTGATGACGCCGGTGACGGCGCCCGCATCGTTGTAGACCAGGCTCGCCGCGGCGAAGCCCGGATAGATCTCGACGCCGAGCGCCTCGGCCTTGGTCGCCAGCCAGCGGCAGACGTTGCCGAGCGAGACGATGTAGTTGCCGTGATTGTTCATCAGCGGCGGCATCAGGAAATTGGGCAGGCGGAACGAACCGGCAGGTCCGAGGACCAGGAAATGATCGTCGGTGACGGGCGTCCTGAACGGATGCCCCTCCTCCTCGCGCCAGCCCGGCAGCAGGCGGTCGATGCCGATCGGATCGACGACGGCGCCCGACAGGATGTGGGCGCCGACCTCACCGCCCTTCTCCAGCACGACGACGGAAAGTTCGGGATTGAGCTGCTTCAGACGGATCGCCGCGGCAAGGCCGGCGGGACCGGCGCCGACGATCACCACGTCGAATTCCATGCTCTCGCGTTCGATTTCGCTCATCGGCCCCTCACTGGCTCGCCATGTTCCCGCATTCTGCTGGCTCACGCGCTGCATAGCGCATCAATTCGCGACGCGAAACGGGCGCTGTCGTGACAATGCCGATTTCGACAAAAAGTCGCGGTTTTGCGCGCTGAAGACCCTTGCCGGACAGCCGGGCAAAAGCATCGGCCGTGGCAATTCGATTGGAAGGGGAGCCGGCCGCCGCACGTTTTTAATTGTTCGGCGGCTTGCTTATTGGCAATACTTGACCCCATGCGCACTCCCGAGCCATCCGGCTTTTCATCGAAGCGCTTACTCTTCACGCCCGGCGTGGTCTGCCGTGCGGTTCTTCCGCTTCTCTTTTCGCTTGGCACCGCCGAGGCCGACCCGCAGAAGGTTTGGGCGACCGGCGCCTATTCCTTTTCCGACGAGCTCGGCGGCTTCCGTATCACCGGCGCCTCCGGAATCGGCACCAAAGAGGACCCGCTGATCGTCACCGAGGAGCTGAATTCAGCGACGCCGGTGACGCTGACCATTCGCGCCACAAGGCCGATCGAGGCCTTCGGCAAGGCAGGCGAGGTCGCCAATGGCGTGATGTATATGCGCATCGACGTGCTCAACAACAGCGCGCTCCCTTGGGTGGAATTCCAGTTCGAGCTGCAGGAGATCCTCGACCAGCCGAGCACGTTCGGCGACGGCCTGTCCTTCGACCAGCGCAACAAGACGCCCGACAACATCGTCTCAAGCAATTTCGCCGATTTCGACCGCCAGTTCGAACCCTACGACCGGCTCTTGTTCAAGAACGGCAAGGTCGACCCGCTGAAGACGGCGACCTTCCAGTTCCTGATCACCGACTACACGCCGCGCTGGACGTTTTACCTGGTCCAGGATCCGAGGATTCCGACTGGCTGATCTTCCCCCCTTGAGGAGGAGATTACTCCCCGAAACCTTGCAAATTGACGCCGCGCGGACAATGGTGGCGCCATGACTGCCGCCTCCCCCAGCAACCCGATCGATATCGCCGAATTGCTCGCCTTCTATGCCAGCGCCGGCGTCGACGAGGCGCTTGAGGAAGAACCCATCAACCGGTTCGCAAAGGCGCCACCGAAGCAAACCGAGCGCGCGCCGGCACCGCCGGCACCCATGCGTGAAAGCCGATCCGAGGAGCGACCGGCACCTGAGCCCGGCCCGGAACCAGGCAAGGCGGCGGAAAGATCGACGGTATCATTCAGTCTGGACGCGAGCGGAATCCCGGATGCGCCGGCTCGACCCATGCACGCCACCGCTGCGGTCCCCGACGAGGGGCAGGTCCTGCTCGCCAGGCAACTGGCGGCGAGCGCATCGACGCTTGAGGAATTGCGCCAGCACATGGCGGCCTTTGACGGCTGCAATCTCAAATTCACCGCCAAGAACCTGGTCTTCGCTGACGGCAACCCTACCGCCGAGCTGATGCTGGTCGGCGAGGCGCCGGGCCGCGACGAGGACCTCGAAGGTTTACCCTTCGTCGGCCGCTCGGGACGGCTGCTCGACCGCATGCTGGCGGCGATCGGCCGCGACCGCAACTCGGCCTATATCGCCAATGTCATCCCGTGGCGGCCGCCGGGCAACCGCACGCCGACGCCGCACGAGACCGAGATCTGCCGGCCGTTCATCGAAAGGCAGATCGAGCTCGTCAATCCGAAGGTGCTGGTCAGTCTCGGCGGGCCGTCAGCCAAGACGCTGCTCAACACGACGGAAGGGATTCTCAGGCTGCGCGGCAACTGGCGCGCCCACACGACCGCGTCCGGCGTTACCATTCCGGCGATGCCGACGCTGCACCCGGCCTACCTGCTCAGGACGCCGGCGCACAAGAAGCTGGCGTGGCGGGATTTTCTGGAAGTGAAGGCGAAGCTGAGGGCGTTGGGGTGAGCGCCTCTCCTTCTCCCCCTGGGGAGAAGGTGTCCGAGCGAAGCTCGGACGGATGAGGGGTGTTGGCAGGATCGCTATTTTGAAAGATTAAGTGCCTGACATCATTCTATATTTCTTGCGTCGCATTTCTTCCAACACCCCTCATCCGTC
>LM655206.1:1390-78772 GCA_000824825.2 Mesorhizobium sp. ORS 3324 | reverse complement strand
CCCACAAGGGGAGAAGGAGGAGCTATAACCTCCCAGGTAATTGAAACGGGACGCCTCTCGCCCTACTCATCCCGCATGACAACACCTGAAATCTCCGCCGGCAGCCTCATTCGCGAGTGGCGCACGCGCCGGCGCATGAGCCAGCTCGACCTCGCCATGGAAGCCGATATCTCGCAGCGGCATCTCTCCTTCGTCGAGAGCGGGCGCGCCCAGCCTTCGCGCGAGATGGTGCTGCATCTGGCCGAGCAGCTTTCGATCCCGCTGCGCCAGCGCAACCAGCTCCTGCTCGCGGCGGGCTTCGCGCCGAGCTTCAGCGAAAGACCGCTGACGGATGCGACGCTGGCGCCGGCGCTTGCCGCGGTCGACACGGTACTCAAAGGGCATGAGCCCTTCCCGGCGCTGGCGGTCGACCGGCACTGGAACCTTGTCGCCGCCAACGCGGCGATCGGCCCGTTCCTGGTCGATGTTTCCGAGGCGTCGCTGCTCAAGCCGCCGGTCAATGTGCTGAGGCTCAGCCTGCATCCCGGCGGCGTCGCGCCGCGCATCGTCAACCTGGCCGAATGGCGCGCGCACCTCTTGGAGCGTCTGAAACACCAGAACGACGCCACCGGCGACCCGGCACTGATCGAGCTTGAGCGCGAGCTGCGCGCCTATCCGTCCGGGCTGAAGAGCAGCCGGCCGGCGCCGGTCGAGCCGAGCGGCATCGTGCATCCGCTCAGGCTCGCGCATGGCGACACGGTGCTTTCCTTCATCAGCACGATCACCGTGTTCGGCACGCCGCTCGACGTCACGCTGTCGGAACTGGCGATCGAATCCTTCTTCCCGGCCGACGAGCAGACGCGGACGGTGCTGCTGCGGCTGGCGAAGGAGCGGGCAGCGACAAAGTCTTAGTTAGACGCTACTTTCAGGCGCTCGGCGGGACAGAGCGGGGTGTGACAGAACTCGGCCTTTGCGGCTTTCTTTTTTGAAACAGATCACCCCTGCGGCGGTGTCGCCCGCCTCGTGCGCGTGCGCTCCAGACCCAACTGCCGCTCGCGCCAGATGATGAATATGCCGGCGGCAACGACGATGACGCCGCCGACCAGTGTGTTCAGCGAGGTGACGTCGCCGAAGACGAAATAGCCGACCACGACGCCGAGGATCATCGAGGTGTATTCGAAAGGCGCCACGACGGAAGCCTCGGCATGGCGGTAGGCGGACGTCATCAGGATCTGGCCGAGCCCGCCGCAGAAGCCGGCGGCGATCAGCAGGGCGGCCTGGCCCGGCGTCAGCATCTGCCAGCCGAAAGGTAGCGTCAGCAGCGACAGCACGCTCGCCGTCGAGGAAAACCACAGCACGATGGTCGCCGTCTTCTCGGTCTGCACGAGATTGCGCACGAGCAACATGGCAACGGCGGAGATCGCCGCGGCGATCAGCGCCGCCATCACGCCCAGCACTTCCTGGTCGTCGAGCGCCTCGTCGGAATTCAACAGCGTCAACTCCGGCCAGGAAATGATGAGCACGCCGACAAGGCCGACGGCGACGGCGCTCCAGCGATAGACCCGGATCGATTCGCCGAGGAAGACCGAGGAGAACACCACGACCAGCAGCGGCTGAGCATAATTCAGCGTGATCGCCTCCGGCAGCGGCAGCCTGGTGAGCGCGACGAAGCCGAGCCCCATGGCGCCGACGCCGACGACGCCGCGCGCGATGTGGTTGAACGGCCGTTTCGTCGCGAATGCCGTGTCTAGCTGTCCCTTGAAGGCAAGGAAGGCGACGATCGGGAAGATGGCGAAGAAGGAGCGGAAGAACACGATCTGGCCCGCGGGCACGGTGCCGGCCGCCTTGATACAGGTCGACATGCCGACGAAGACCGCCACCGAGACGATCTTCAGCGCAATGCCGCGCAGCGTGCCGTGGCCAGCGGCGTGATCGCCGGGCGCTTCCCTATCCGAGCCCGCCCCGGTGCTCACCTTGCCGCTGAGCCCCGGATCGCCCGGAAGCGCGCGGCCAGCCGCACGGCTGCGCGCATGCCGAATTTCGGTGTGACGACGGTCATCCCGGCCTCGTGACGATGATCGGAGAACGAAGCCCAGAAATAGACCCCGGCGCAGTTTTGTCGAGTGACCGTTTCGTGTAAAGAGCGCGGGCTTTGAAAATTCCTGGACCAGCAACATCCTGCGGTCCCGAGATCGACAGGACAACCGACGGAATGCGCACCGATACCGGCCATGTCTTCAAGCTCGAAGACTATCGCCCCAGTGACTATCTCATTCCGCGGATCAGCCTCGACTTCCGCCTGTCGCCGGACGCGACGCGCGTCACCGCCGCGCTCACCGTCGAGCGGCGCGACAGCGTCGCCACCTCCGCGCCGCTGGTGCTCGATGGCGACGGGCTGACGCTGCTCGGTATCGCCGTCGACGGCGAGGCGCTCTCGCCGGCCGACTATGAGGCGACGCCGGACCAGCTGACCATTGCGAAGCCGCCCGCGGCGCAGCGCTTCGAGCTTCGTCTGGAGACCGAGATCGCGCCTTCGCGCAACGAGGCGCTGATGGGGCTCTACCGCTCCAACAATGTCTATTGCACGCAATGCGAGGCAGAGGGCTTCCGCCGCATCACCTATTTCCTCGACCGGCCGGACATCCTCTCCGTCTACACCGTGCGCATCGAGGCGCCGCACAACGAGGCGCTGCTCTTGCTTTCCAACGGCAATCCAGTCGAACGCGGCGTGCTCGCGGATGGCCGGCACTATGCCGTCTGGCACGATCCCTTCCCGAAACCCTCCTATCTCTTTGCGCTGGTGGCTGGAGCGCTCGGCAAGGTGGCGGGCAGCTTCACCACCATGTCCGGCCGCACGGTCGAGCTCGGCATCTATGTCGAACCCGGCAAGGAGCGGCTTGCCGGCTACGCGATGGACGCGCTGAAGCGCTCGATGAAGTGGGACGAGGAAGCCTTCGGCCGCGAATACGATCTCGACGTCTTCAACATCGTCGCCGTGTCCGACTTCAACATGGGCGCGATGGAGAACAAGGGCCTCAACATCTTCAACGACAAATATGTGCTGGCCGACGAGGAGACGGCGACTGACGCCGACTTCGCCAATATCGAGGCGATCATCGCGCATGAATATTTCCACAATTGGACCGGCAACAGAATCACCTGCCGCGACTGGTTCCAGCTCTGCCTGAAGGAAGGGCTGACGGTTTACCGCGACCACGAATTCTCCGCCGACCAGCGCTCGCGGGCGGTCAAGCGCATCGCCGAGGTGCGCACGCTGCGCGCGCATCAGTTCCCCGAGGACCAAGGGCCGCTGGCGCATCCGGTCAGGCCGCGCCGCTATCGCGAGATCAACAACTTCTACACCGCGACCGTATACGAGAAGGGTTCGGAAGTGGTGCGCATGATCCGCACCATTCTCGGACCGGAGCTTTTCCGCGCCGGCATGGACCGCTATTTCGATCGGCATGACGGCGAAGCTGCGACCATCGAGGACTTCCTCAAAGTGTTTGAGGACGTCTCCGGACGCGACCTCGCGCAGTTCGCGCTTTGGTACCACCAGGCCGGCACGCCGAACCTGACGGTCAGTTCCTCCTACAATGCGGCGGCCAAGGCCTTCACGCTGGAGATCGAGCAGTCGGTGCCGCCGACGCCGTCGGAAAGCCGGAAGCGGCTGATGCATATTCCCCTGGCCTTCGGCCTGGTCGGCGCCGGCGGCAAGCCCGTCGCTTGGGCAGCCGTCGATGGCGCCGCCGTCGAGAACGGTGTCATCCATGTGCGCAAGCGGCGGCACACGGTGCGCTTCTCAGGTGTTGCAGAGCGGCCTGCGGTGTCGCTCAATCGTGGCTTCTCGGCGCCGATCACCCTCTCGGTGCAGCAGAAGGCCGACGACCAGTTCTTCCTCGCCAGCCATGACAGCGACTCTTTCTCGCGCTGGCAGGCATTCAACACGCTGCTCACCGACGCGCTGATCGCGGCCTTCCGCCAGGTGCTGGGCGGCAAGGAACCGTCATTTGCGGCGCGGCTCGCCGAGCTTGCCGGCAGGATCGCCGGCGACGAGACGCTGGAGCCGGCCTACCGGGCCCTGGCGTTGTCGCTGCCCGGCGAGGCGGACATCGCGCGCGACATCGGCAAGGGCATCGACCCCGACGCCGTCTTCGCCGCCCGCGAGGCGCTGGCGCTGACGATCGCCAAGGCAAACCGCGAGACTTTCTCGGCGCTTTACGACGGTCTTGCCGACAAAGGCCCGTTCACGCCCGACGCGGCGAGCGCCGGGCGGCGGGCGCTGCGCAACATCCTGCTCGACTACCTGTCGCTGCTGCCCGAGGGCACGGCGCTTGCTGCCGCGCATTTCGGCGCGGCAACGAACATGACCGACCGCGCCGCGGCGCTCACTGTGCTGGCGCACCGCCATGCCGGCTCTCCTGAAGCAGAGGAGGCCCTGGCGGCCTTCGAGGCAAGATATCGCGGCGACGCGCTGGTGCTCGACAAATGGTTCCAAATCCAGGCCGGTGTGCCCGGGCCGCATACGGTCGAAAAGGTGCGCGCGCTGATGCAGCATCCGGCCTTCTCGATCGCCAACCCGAACCGGGTGCGCTCTCTGATCGGCACCTTCTCCAGCGCCAATCAGACCGGCTTCCATCGCGCCGATGGCCAGGGCTACCGCTTCTTCGCCGAGACCGTGCTGGAGGTCGAGAAGCGCAACCCGCAGGTGGCGGCAAGGCTGGCGACGGCGCTGCGGTCCTGGCGCTCGCTGGAGCCGGTCCGGCAGGACAAGGCAAGGCAGGCGCTGCTGCACATGGCGAGCGCCGAGAACCTTTCGGCCGATCTGCGCGATATCGTGGAGCGGACATTGGCGTAGCGATCCTCCTTCTCCCGTTGCGGGAGAAGGAGGATCGGCGCGCAGCGCCGAGACGGTTGAGGGGTGTTGGAAGGAACGAGGCGTTGGCGTTCCCTGGAACACCCCTCATCCGACCGAGCTTCGCTCGGCCACCTTCTCCCACAAGGGGAAAAGCGCCAATTTCAATCAACTTTTAATCTTTTTTGGCCGCGCCTCTGGACAAGGCGAATCACCTTTGATTCCTTACTGACGATTCGGGCGTGCGGCGTAGCCGGGTCGTCAAGTATGCGGCAAATCGGGGAGTGCCATTCATGGCCAAGACGGACGCGTGGGGCGCGCCCGGAGGGAAGGCTTTTGCGCGTCGCGAGGCAAGAGGCGACGGGCTTGCTGGCAACGCGCGCCTGATCGCCGAGCCCGCCTATCAGCGGCTGCTGGCGGCCGAACCACTGCTGCGCCGTTCGATCCCCGCGCTGATCATCATCTTCCTCATCGTCATCGCCGCGCTGCGCTTCCTGTCGCTGGTGAACGAGCGCGACGAGGTCGAACGCGACGCCAAGGCGGTACTGGCTTTAGCCGCCGGCCAGATGGCGCAGGCGATCACCGCCGACCCAAACGCCGCCGGCGCCAATGCCGTGGATCTTCTGGAGAACACCAGCCGCCAGGGCGCCATGGGCCGCAGCCACGTGCTGGCCGTCACCGACGGCGCCTTCAAGATCATCGCGGTGTCGCCGCTGTCGACCGGCTGGCAGGGCCGCTCGCTGGACAGCCTCGTGCTCGGCGGACAGCCGCTCTTCATGTTCGGCGACCGCGCCGGCGTGATGGATGTCAGCATCGGCGGCAAGGACTGGTTCGCCGCCATCAGCCTCACGGGCGACCGCAAGAACGCCGCGGCGGTGCTCGTGCCCAAGGAGGCTGTGTTCGACGGCTGGCGCAAGACGGTGTCGCTCAACGTCACGCTGTTCGTTTTGACGGCCGGCGTGCTGATCGTCATCCTCTATGCCTATTTCGGCCAGGCGGCGCGCGCCAAGGCGGCCGACCGCATCTATCTCGAGGCGCATCAGCGCATCGACATGGCGCTGGTGCGCGGCCGCTGCGGCCTATGGGACTGGGACATGGTGCGCGGCAAGATGTACTGGTCGCGCTCGATGTACGACATGCTGGGCTACGAGCCGTGCGACACGATGCTGTCCTTCGGCGAGGTCGACGAGATCATCCATCCCGACGACGGCGATCTGTTCGCGCTCGCCAACCGTATCGTCGAGCGGGAGATCGACCATATCGACCAGGTGTTCCGCATGCGCCATGCCGACGGGCAATGGGTGTGGATGCGCGCCCGAGCCCAGGTGATCGACCCGGAGGCGCCGGAGATCCAACTGATCGGCATCGCCGTCGATGTCACCGAGCAGCGGCATCTGGCGCTGCGCTCGGAGGCGGCGGACATGCGGCTGCGGACGGCGATCGAGAACATCAACGAATCCTTCGTGCTGTGGGATGCCGCCGAGCGGCTGATCATGTGCAACTCCAAATTCCAGAAGGACAACGGACTCTCGGACCGCGACGTGGTGCCGGGCGTGACGCGCGACATGCTGGAGGAGCGCATGCTCGCCTTTGCCTCTGAGCGCAGGCTCGCCAATGCCAATGGTCCGCATGGCGGCATCACAATCGAGAGGCAACTGGCGGACGGCCGCTGGCTGCAGGTCAACGAGCTCAGGACCAGGGACGGCGGCACCGTCTCGGTCGGCTCCGACATCACCCAGATCAAGCTGCACCAGGAAAAGCTGGTCGACAGCGAGCGCCGCCTGATGGCGACGATCCACGATCTCAGCCTTGCCCGCCGCGCCGAGGAGGAACGCGCCAGGGAGCTGGTCGAGCTCAACCGCAAATACATGAAGGAGACCGAGCGCGCCGAGGCGGCCAACCGGGCGAAGTCCGAATTCCTCGCCAACATGTCGCATGAGCTGCGCACGCCGCTCAACGCCATCATCGGCTTTTCCGAGCTGATGGAACAGCGGCTGTTCGGGCCGCTCGGCTCGCCGCGTTACGAGGAATATGCCAGCGACATCAACGGCAGCGGCAAGTACCTGCTCGGCGTCATCAACGACATACTCGACATGTCGAAGATCGAGGCCGGCCAGTTCTCGCTCGACCGCGAGGAGATCGACCTCTGCCCGCTGATCAAGGAGACGGTTCGCGTCATCTCGCTGCAGGCGGCGGAAAAGTCGATCACGGTCGAGACGCGCATCGCCGACTCGATGCGGCTCTACGCCGACCGCCGCGCGATCAAGCAGATCGCCATCAACCTTCTCTCCAATGCCGTGAAGTTCACCGGCCAGGGCGGCAAGATCACGGTCAGGGCGCGCAGCGCCTCAGGGGCGCTGGTGCTCACCATCGAGGACAATGGCTGCGGCATCCCGAAACAGGCGCTGAGCAAGCTCGGGCGGCCGTTCGAGCAGGTGCAGAACCAGTTCTCCAAGAACCATACCGGCTCAGGCCTCGGGCTGGCCATCTCGCGCTCGCTCGCCGAACTGCAGGGCGGCGCGCTGAAGATCCGCTCGACCGAAGGCGTCGGCACCATCGTGTCGGTGCGTATCCCGCTCAAGAAATCGCCGCCAACGGTGAAGGCGGCGGCTTGACCTAGAGCGGCTCACCGGCGGGCCAGCGCCCGCTGTGCTGCCCAAAACAGGGGAAAACGTCCGCTCCGGGTTTTATTGCAGAATTGCTAATATTACGATTGACTCAGCCGGCTTGCCCCCGCGCCGGTCAGGCCCGGCGGTCGGTCGAACCCACCCCAACGGACTGTCGGGCCGCTAAACTGAGCCAGTAGGGTTCAGATCGTTTGCGGCTGCCGATGCCGGGCTTGCCTCGGCACCTTTCGATGGCCGTCTATAGATCAAGCCGACGACCAAGCCGATATATCCGACCTGCAGAATGACCAGAGCAAGGATTGCCCATCCAAGCGCCATCCAGACGGAACCAGTTACTTTGTCAGCCCAGATCGCGACGATGAATGACGTCGCGAACATGCCCACCAGAAATTTCGAAAGTTCCATAGTTGCCCAGCACCCCCAAAGGTTTTGGCGATTTAGGCGGCTTTCAAATCGGCCGTTGAAAGAACCCGCCGCTCCATTTGCGAAGCGGCGGGGCCCCCCTTCGTCGGGGTGATGATTGACCCCGGCATTGCTGACAGTGCAATTGCGGTGCCAGACCCATTGACCCATTACGGGACACCTCTGCCAATGGCGCAAGACCGGATCGCCGATTAATATTAACTGTGGCTAATGTGCCACCCGGGGAATCTCATGGCGACGATGCGGTTGATGGCGACGCTCCCGCACGAAGCAGACGGTCGAAATCTCTCCTGACCTGCCGCGACGTCTCCTTGAGATGCGCTTCGAGCACAGCGAAATCCGGCAGGTCGGTGACCGCCAGAAGCAGATCCGACAGCCCGGGCGGAACATCGTCGCGCTGGAACTCGCCGGTAAGGCAGAGCCTGATCATCTGGGTCAGCGCCAGGTAGAGCCGCCAGGCCTCGCAGAGGTCGTGCCGGACATCGGGGTCCGCGAAGCTGGGCGCCAGCCGCGCCAGCACTTCCGCCGTCGCGGTTGCGCGCCTGCCTGGTTCGATGGCGCCGGTGATGACGGCGACCTGGGCGATGAATTCGAGATCGATCAGGCCGCCCGGGATCAGCTTGATGTCCCAGAGGTCGCGCGGCGGCTTTTCCTTGTCGATCAGCGCCCGCATCTCGGAGGCATCCGCTTTCACTTTGGCGCCGTCTCGCGGCTGGGCGAGCACTGCCGCAACCTCGTCCTCGACCTCGGCGCAAAGTGCTGGGTCGCCGCCGATGGCGCGTGCCCTTGCCAGCGCCATGTGCTCCCAAGTCCAGGCGTCCTGCCGCTGGTATTTCTTGTAGGCGTCGACATGGGTGGCGACCGGCCCCTTGTTGCCGGAGGGGCGCAAGCGAAGATCGAGCTCGTAAAGCACGCCTTCGGCCGTTGGCGCCGAGACGGCGGCGATCAACCGCTGCGTCAAACGGGCATAGTAGTGCGAGGGCGCCAGCGGCTTCGCGCCGTCGGATTCCTCCGCATCCGCGTCGTGGTCGTAGAGCAGGATGAGATCGACATCCGAGCCGGCGGTGAGCTCGCGGCTGCCGAGCTTGCCCATGCCGAGCAGCGCCACCCGGCCGCCGGCAACGCTGCCGTGGCGCAGCGCGAACTCGGCAATGACCGCGTTGAGCGCGGCCTCGATGGTAAGGTCGGCAAGGTCGGAAAATGCGCGGCCAGCGCGCGCCGGATCGATGGTGCCGGCAAGCAAACGCACACCGATCAGGAATTTCTGCTCTGAGGCGAAGATGCGCAGGCGGTCGAGCACATCCTCGTAGGCGCGGTCGCCCTCGATGAAGGCGGCAAGGCGCGCCGAAAGATAAGCGCGGTCCGGCAATTCGGTGAGCAAGGCCGGGTCGAGCAGGCCGTCGAAGACATGCGGCCGGCGCGTGATGATGGCGGCGAGCCGCGGCGCCGCGCCCATGATCGTCGCCATCAGCTTGAGCAGCGCCGGGTTGGATTGCAGAAGCGAGAAGAGCTGGATGCCGGCGGGCAGGCCGGCAAGGAACTCGTCGAAGCGCATCAGCGCCTCGTCGGCACGGCGGGTCTGGCCGAAGGCCTTCAGCAGCGCCGGCGTCAGCTCGGTCAGCCGCTCGCGCGCCTCGGCCGACTGGGTGACGCGGTAGCGGCCGAAATGCCAGCCGCGGATGACGCGGCAAATGTCGCTCGGCCGCTGGAAGCCGAGCCGGTGCAGGGTCTGCAGCGTGTCGGGGTCATCGACGTCGCCAGTGAAGACCAGGTTGCCGACGCCGGCCGATAGTTCGGGCGCAGTCTCGAACAGCGCCGCATAGTGGCGCTCGACCTGCTGCAGCGAAGCGCGGAAGGCGCTCGCGAATTCCGCCTCGCCGGCAAAGCCCAGCATCAGCGCGATGCGCCGCAGCTCCTCGTCTTCCTCAGGCAGGATGTGCGTCTGCTCGTCGGCCACCATCTGGATGGCATGCTCGACGCGGCGCAGAAACCAGTATTGCCGGGTGAGCGCATCGCGCGCGTCGGCGGTGATCCAGCCGCGTGCCGCAAGCTGGCCGAGCATCGGCACCGTCTCGCGGCCACGCAATTCCGGGAAGCGGCCGCCGGCGATCAGCTGCTGCGTCTGGACGAAGAACTCGATCTCGCGGATCCCGCCGCGGCCCAGCTTGACGTTGTGGCCCTTCACCGCAATCTCGCCATGGCCCTTGTGGGCATGGATCTGGCGCTTGATCGAATGGACGTCGGCGATCGCCGCGTAGTCCATGTATTTGCGCCAGACATAGGGCTGCAGTTCCTTGAGGAAGGCAGCGCCCGCGGCAAGGTCGCCCGCCACCGGTCGCGCCTTGATCATGGCGGCGCGCTCCCAGTTCTGGCCGCGCGCCTCGTAGTAGCGTAGCGCCGCCTCGACCGGAATCGCGAGCGGCGTCGAGCCGGGATCGGGACGCAGCCTCAGATCGGTGCGAAAGACGTAACCATGCTCGGTGCGGTCCTGCAGGATGCGCACGAGGCGGCGGGTGAGGCGCGAGAACAGCTCCGTCGCGTCGAGCGGATCGATGACGGCGGGCGCTTCCGGATCGAAGAAGACGACAAGGTCGATGTCGGAGGAGAAGTTCAGCTCATGCGCGCCGAGCTTGCCCATGCCGAGCAGGATCCAGCCCGAGCCGCGCGCGGGGTCCCCTGGCTCGGGCAGCTTGAGCTTGCCCTGCCCGTGCGCGTCGAGCAGCAGGAAATCGACCGCGGCGCGGGTGCAGGCACCGGCAAGGTCGCTGAGGCGGCGCACCGTCACCGCGGTTTCGGCTTCGCCTGAAAGGTCGGCCAGCGCGATCAGGAAATGCGCCTCAGTCTTCCATTGCCTGAGTGCCATCATCAGGCTCGATTCCGAGACATTGTCGGCTCGCGCCACGCGATCGATCGCCTCGCCGATCTCGCCGAGCCGCGCTTCGATCGTCTGGTCGAGCAGCGTGTCGAGAATGGCCGGGCGGCGGCGGGCCACATCGCGCAGGAACGGCGACAGGTCGAAAACGGCGGCGAGCAGATCCTGCAGCGCCCCCTTGCCGGCAAGGAACGCGGCGAGTCGCGTCAGGCCGTCCTCACCGGCTGCGTCCGCGATCTCGGACAATTCCCGCCGGGCATGGTCGCCGTCCAGCGGGCGAAGCGGCAGCGCCGGGCGGAGCTGCCATGCGGTTTCGACCTGCTTCTTTGCCATCCTCGCCGCCATCAATGCGTCTCCCGGACCGGGAAACTCATGACCACGGACAATCCAGGATTGGCGGGCAGAAGATCAAGCCTGCCGTTGTGGAAAGTCATGATCGCCTTGGCGAGGCTGAGGCCCAGGCCGGAGCCCGGCTGCGAGCGGCTCTTTTCCAGCCGCACGAAGCGCTCGGTCACCCTGGCGCGGTCGGCATCGTCGGGGATGCCGGGGCCGTTGTCGGAAACGGCGAGCCTGATCTCGCCGCCGGCGCGCTCCAGCATGACGCGCACTTTCGGGTCCTCGGTGGCGCCGGTCGAGTATTTGATCGCGTTGTCGACGATGTTGGACAGCGCCTGGCCGATCAGCTCGCGGTTGCCGTTGATCGTGATCGCTTCCGGCACGGTGGCTTCCAGGGCAACGCTTGCCTCCTCCGCCACCGGCTCGTAGAGCTCGACCACGTCGCTCACCGTGGCCGCAAGATCGACCGGCCCGGTCGTCTCGGAGGAATAGCCGGCCTCCAGCCGCGAGATCATCAGGATGGCGTTGAACGTCTTGATGAGCTGGTCGGACTCGGCAATCGTGCCCTCCAGCGCCTGGCGGTAGTCGGTCGTCTTGTGCTTGCCGGCAAGTGTTGCCTCGGCGCGGTTGCGCAGCCTGGTCAGCGGCGTCTTCAGGTCGTGGGCGATATTGTCGGAGACCTGCTTCAGCCCCTCGTTCAGCATGGCGATGCGGGCGAGCATCGTGTTGAGGTTCTCCGACAGGCGATCGAATTCGTCGCCGGCGCCGGTCACCGGCAACCGTCCGGAAAGGTCGCCGCCCATGATGCGGCGACTCGCGTCGGAGACGCTGTCGATGCGTTTCAGCGCGGCGCGACCGACGAAGAACCAGATCAGGAGCCCGCCGAGCCCCATCATGCCCAGCGCCAGCGTCAGCGCGCGGCGGATGACGGCGCGGAAGCGCTCGGGCTCGCCGAGGTCGCGACCGACCAGCATGATCATCTGGTTGGGGAGCCTCAGCACCAGCGCGATCGCGTTATGGCCTTTCTCGCCCTCCGGCTGCGCGCCGCCGGCAGCGGGCGGCGGCGCGGTCTGGTCGGATCCTCCGCCGCGCAAGCGATCGAGCTCGCCCTCGCCGAAGCGCTGGTAGGAAAAGGGCCGGGTTGTCCAGCCCTCGGTCTCGATGACCCCAGGCTCGAGGCTCTGCACGTTACCGGTGAGGATCTGGCCGTTGGCGTCGGCGATCAGATAGAGGTTGGCGCCGGGCTGGCGGGAGCGGTTCTCGACAACGCGCACCAGCACCGGCAGCCCGCCGCGCTGGTAGGCCTGGGCAAGGCCCAGCACCTCGTCGTTGATGGTCTCCTGGGTCTGCGCGGTCAGCATGCGCGCCGACAGCGACGTCATGTAGAGGACCAGCAGCACGGCGCAGAGCGCGAAAAGCAGGAGGTAAAGCGCCGAGAGCCGGGCCGCCGTCGTCTTCATGATGGCCGGCAGGGAAAGAGCCATTTGCTCTTAGATCTGGACGACGACCGGTTGAATCGTCATCCTGATCTAACTCCTTCTTGTAGCATGATCTTTTCCGAAAACCGGTTCCCACTTCCCGGGATCATGCTCTAGCCGCCTTCAGCATGTAGCCGGCGCCGCGGATCGTGTGCAGGATGGGCTTGTCGAAGCCCTTCTCTATCTTGCCGCGCAGGCGCGAGACGTGAACGTCGATGACGTTGGTCTGCGGATCGAAATGATAGTCCCAGACATTCTCGAGCAGCATGGTGCGCGTCACCACCTGGCCGGCATGGCGCATCAGATATTCGAGCAGCCGGAACTCGCGCGGCTGCAGCGTGATCTCGCGCCCGGCGCGCCTGACCGAATGCGACAGCCGATCGAGTTCGAGATCGCCGACGCGGTAGACGGTTTCCGACTCGCGCGCGCTGGCGCGGCGGTTCAGCACCTCGACACGGGCGAGCAGTTCGGAAAAGGCGTAGGGCTTGGTGAGATAATCGTCGCCGCCGGCGCGCAAGCCGGTGACGCGGTCGTCGACCTCGCCCAAGGCCGACAGGATCAGCACCGGCGTGGTGTTGCCGCGCGAGCGCAGCGCTGCGATCACCGACAGGCCGTCGCGGCGCGGCATCAAGCGGTCGATCACCATCACGTCATAGTCGCCGGCATCGGCGAGCGCGAAGCCGGTCTCGCCGTCGCCGGCGACATGGGCGGTGTGGCCCGCCTCGGCGAAGGCCTTCTTCAAGTAGTCCGCTGCCTCGCGATCGTCTTCCATGACGAGAATCTTCATGGAAGCGTTATACGCGATTTCACCGGAAGATTGAGGGGCAGCCATTCCTTTTGACCTTTGTGGTGAAGCGGCAGCGGGTGATGGGAAACCCGCTGCCGCCAGGAGCGAAACACGGTGACTGACTGACGTGCTCGGCCCCATGTTTTCCCGGCGGCGGCTCGGGGGTGTTGAAACCGCCGCAAGGAAAAGATGTCAGCGGATCAGCCCTTGCCGACCGGCAGCGCGACGAAGCGGTTCGCGTCGTCGCGGGTGATCTGCATCAGCACCGCCTTGCGGCCCGATTTGGCGGCATCCGCCATCGCCTTGGAGACGTCGTCGGTGTTGTTCACCTCGGCCGAATTGATCGAGGTGATGACGTCGCCGGGCTGGATACCGCGGTCTGCCGCATCGCTGTCCGGATCGACATCGGTGACCACCAAGCCCTTGCCGTTTTCCGACTTGGTGACGGTGAGACCGAGATCGGCCAGCGTGTCGGCCTTGGCGGGCGCCGACTGCTTGTTGTTGTCCTCGTTCGAGGCCTGCTTGTCGCTCGAAGGCAGCGTGCCGAGATCGACCTTGACCGTCTCGTTCTTGCCGTTGCGCCACACGGTCACGTCAACCGACTTGCCCGGCGCAAAACCACCGATCGTGCGGGCGAGCTCCTTCGGCGATTCGACATCCTTGCCATCGACCTGGGTGATCACGTCACCGGCGACGATGCCTGCCTTCTTGCCGGGGCCGGCGTCCTGCGCGCTCGATACCAGCGCGCCCTTTTCCGACTTCAGGCCGAGCGATTCGGCAATGTCCTTGGTCACAGGCTGGATCTCGACGCCGAGCCAGCCGCGCTGGACCGAGCCGTTCTTCATCAGGTCTGCGACGACCTGCTTGGCTGTCGAGGCCGGAATGTCGAAGGCGATGCCGACGCTGCCGCCCGACGGCGAGAAGATGGCGGTGTTGATGCCGATCACCTGGCCGTTGAGGTTGAAGGTCGGACCGCCCGAATTGCCGCGGTTGACCGAGGCGTCGATCTGGATGAAGTCGTCATAGGGGCCGGCGCCGATATCGCGGCCGCGGGCCGACACGATGCCTGCCGTGACGGTGCCGCCGAGGCCGAACGGATTGCCGACGGCCACCACCCAGTCGCCGATGCGGATCTTGGAGTCGTCGGCGAAGTCGACATAGGTGAACTTGTTGCCGCCTTCGACCTTCAGCACCGCCAGGTCGGTGCGCGGGTCGGCTCCGATCAGCTTGGCGTCGAGCTCCTTGCCGTCATTGGTGACGACGGTGAAGTCCGAGCCTTCCGTGACGACGTGGTTGTTGGTGACCAGGTAGCCGTCCTCGGAGATGAAGAAGCCTGAGCCCTGCGCGACCGGGCGCGGCTCGCCATTGCCATGATTGCGATGGTCGAAGCGGCGCATGCCGAACTGGCCGCCCTGGTCACCGAAGCCGCGGAACTGCTTGAAGAAGCGGCGCAGCTGCGGATTGTCGGGCAGGTTGTCGAAGCCGTCCTGATCGTCGGAGCCGTCATCGGCCGTCGGCTGGACCTTGGCCTTGACCTTGACGCTGACGACCGCCGGCGAGACGTGCTCGACAACATCGGCGAAGCTCGGGACCTGCGGGGCCTCGACGCGCACCGCATCGGCCAGCACGGGGGCAGTGCCGGTGGCGAGCGCGCCAGCGCCGACCGCGCCGACGAGAGCCAGGGAAGCGACGGCCGCAAGCAGGCGCTTGCGGGTGCCGGAATATGAATTGGGGGCAAGATTCATGGGTTTCGTATCCTCTTTCGAAGGGATGCGCTCAGGCGAAGCATTCCCGGGCAAGAGGATTAGAGCCGCGCACATTACGGCGCCATTTCCGGTGCATGAAAATTTTGTAATGTTGGCGATCAGTCGCCCAACATCTTATCCAGTGCCGCCTGCTCCTCGGCGCTCAAGGTACTGCTGTCCGGCGCGGGGCGGCGCGAGCGGGCGCTGAGCACGATGAAGATGCCGCCTGCCAGAAGCAGAAGCGCCGGCGTGCCCCACAAAAGCGCGTTGCGCAGGCTGAAGCGCGGCTTCAAGAGCACGAACTCGCCATAGCGCGAGACGATATAGTCCATCACCTGCTGGTCGGTGTCGCCGGCAACGAGGCGCTGGCGCACGAGGATGCGCAGGTCGCGCGCAAGGTCGGCATCGGATTCATCGATCGACTGGTTCTGGCAGACCATGCAGCGCAGGCCCTCGGAAAGCGCGCGCGCCCTAGCCTCCAGCTTCGGATCGGGCAGCACCTCGTCGGGCTTCACCGCCTGCGCCGCGCCGGCGAAGACCAGACCCAGCAGGAGGACCAGCGAGGCGAGCGAAAACTTCGGCTTCATGTCGGACCTACGGGCACAGCAGCGGCAGCCGGCTTGCGGCGGCGCGACGGCGCGCCGACGCGCAGGCGGCGGTCGAGCAGCGACAATGCGGCGCCGGCCATCATCACCAGGCCGCCGCCCCAGATCAGCGTCACCAGCGGCTTCCACCACAGGCGCACGACGACGGAGCCGTCCTTGCCCTCGTCGCCGAGCGACAGATAGAGCTGGCTCAAGCCCAGCGTGCTGATGCCGGACTCGGTCGTCACCATCTGCCGCACCGGATAGAAGCGTTTCGCCGAGGTGATCTGGCCATCGGCATTGCCGTCTGAGATCAGCAGGAAGCGGCCACGATCCTCGGTGAAATTCGGACCCTTCTGCGGGAACAGCCCTTCGAAGCGTAGCGTGTGGCCGGAGATCTCCACCGTCTCGCCGGCGCGCATGGTGAGGATCTTCTCGGTGCCGAAGCAAAGCGTGGCGACGATGCCGAGCAAGGTGAGCCCGAGGCCGAGATGGGCAAGCGCGGTGCCGAGGACCGAGCGCGGCAGGCCGGCAAAGCGCCGAAGCATGACGGCCGGCGCTGCCGAGCCGGCGCCCGACTTCACCGCAAGGTCGGTGAGCGCGCCGGCGACCAGCCAGACGGCGAGCCCGACGCCGAGCGCGGCGAAGACGGAGGCGCCATCGATGAACAGACCGGTGACCAGCACTGCCGCGAGCGCCACCGCGAAGGCCGCCATCAGGCGCTGGGAAGCGGCAAGCACGTCGCCGCGCTTCCAGGCGAGCAGCGGACCGAAGGGCACGATGGCGAGCAGCGGCAGCATCAGCGGGCCAAAGGTCAGGTCGAAGAAGGGCGCGCCGACCGAGATCTTGCCGCCGGTGATGGCTTCGAGCGCCAGCGGATAGAGCGTGCCGACCAGCACGGTCGCCGTCGCCGTCGTGAGGAACAGGTTGTTGAGGACCAGCGCGCCCTCGCGCGAGATCGGGTGGAACAGGCCGCCAGCGGTCAGCGTGGAAGCGCGCAGCGCAAACAGCGCCAGCGAGCCGCCGATGAACAGCGTCAGGATGCAAAGGATGAAGACGCCGCGCGCCGGATCGGTGGCGAAGGCATGCACCGAAGTCAGCACGCCGGAGCGGACCAGGAAGGTGCCGAGCAGCGACAGCGAGAAGGTGAGGATCGCAAGCAGCAGCGTCCAGATCTTCAGCGCCGAGCGCTTTTCCATGACGATCGCCGAGTGAAGCAGCGCGGTGCCAGCGAGCCATGGCATGAAGGAAGCGTTCTCGACCGGATCCCAGAACCAGAAGCCGCCCCAGCCAAGCTCGTAATAGGCCCAGTAGGAGCCCATGGCGATGCCGCCGGTGAGAAACATCCAGGCGACCAGCGTCCACGGCCGCACCCAACGCGCCCAGGAGGCGTCGATGCGGCCCTCGATGAGGGCTGCGACCGAGAAGGAAAAGCAGATCGAGAAGCCGACATAGCCGAGATAGAGCAGCGGCGGATGGATGGCGAGGCCGAGGTCCTGCAGGATCGGGTTGAGGTCGCGGCCTTCGATCGGCGCCGGGTTCAAGCGGATGAAAGGGTTGGACGTCGTCAGGATGAACAGGAAGAAGGCGGCGCCGATCATGCCCTGGACGGCCAGCACATTGGCCTTCAGCGTTGCCGGCAAATTGCCGCCGAAGGCGGCGACGAGCGCGCCGAAGAAGGTCAGGATCAGCACCCAGAGCAGCATCGAGCCTTCGTGGTTTCCCCAGGTGCCGGTGATCTTGTAGATCATCGGCTGCAGCGAGTGGGAGTTTTCCCACACACTCGCCACCGAGAAGTCGGAGCCGGCATAGGCGGTGGCCAGCGCCGTGAAGGACAGCGCGGTGAGCGCGAAGCCGGTGACCGCGACCGGACCTCCGACCGCCATCAGCCGCCGATTGCCGGTGCGGGCGCCGACCAGCGGCACCAGCATCTGCACCAGCGACAGCGCGAAGGCGAGGACGAGCGCGAAATGTCCGGTCTCAACCATCGGTCACCTGTTGGCCGCAGGTTCTGATCGCAAAACCGCGTAGCACTTTTGGGAACCTGCGACTTTTCTTTGCCGCAGGGTTCTGATCGCAAAACCGCATGGCACTTTTGCGGAACCTGCGACTTTTCTTTGCCGCAGGGTTCTGATCGCAAAACCGCATGGCACTTTTGCGGAACCTGCTCACTGACTCTTGCTTTCCTGCCAGACGCCCTTGGCCTTCAGGCCGTCGGCGACTTCCTTCGGCATATAGCGCTCGTCATGCTTGGCGAGCACGCTGTCGGCGATGAAGACGCCATCGGGGCCGAAGGCGCCCTCGGTGATGACGCCCTGCCCCTCGCGAAACAGATCGGGCAGGATGCCGGTATAGGTGACCTTCACCGATTTCTGCTCGTCAGTCACCGAAAACCCGACGGTGGCGCCCTGCCCGCGCACGACGGTGCCTTTCTCGACAAGGCCGCCGAGGCGAATGCGCTGTCCGGGCTGGACAGTTGCGGCGGCAAGGTCGGCCGGCATGTAGAAATAGGAGGCCTTCTGGCCGAGCGCATAGAAGGTGAGGCCGGCGGCGGCGCCGAGGAAGGCCAGCCCCGCAATGATCACCGACAATCGCTTCTGCTTGCGCGTCATCTCTCACTCCGTCGCCGTCACGCCGAGGGAGGCGGCAAAGGCGGTGAATTTCTTGGCCTGCTCGCTGTCGGCGCCAAAGACGGCGACAGCGCGGCCGAGCGCATTGCGCGCCTGGTCGACCTTGCCGAGCACGACATAGGAACGAATGAGCCGCATCCACCCTTCCTCGTCGCGCGGATTTTGCTTCAGCCTGTCGTCGAGGCCGGCGACCATGGTTTCGATCATCGCCTGCCGGTCCTGCGGAGACATCTGCTGCGCCGCCTCGACAGCTTGAGCATCCGGGCCATTGGCCGGTTTGCTCGCCGCGACGGCGGGTTCGGTCGTCTCGGCGAGCGCCTGCTGGACGGCGCTGCGCCAGGGCGAATCCGGTGGGAGCTGGCCGAGCATCTTCTGCCAGGCGGCCGCGGCTTCGGCCTTCCTGCCTTCCTGTGCAAGGCCCATTGCCAGATAGAAGCTCGCCTTGGCGTTGGCGGGGTCCAGCTTCAGGGCTGCCTCGAAGGCATCCTGAGCCTCGGCCGACACCACGCCGCCGGCGGCGTTGGCGATCGCCTCGCCGAGGCCCGCCTGGCGAACGGCGCTGTCGCCGTCGAGGCGGATGGCGTTGCGATAGGCCGTGATCGCATCGGGGTAGCGCTGCAGGCGCAGATAGACCGGCGCCAGCACGTCCCAGCCCTTGCCGTCGGAGGGGTTGGCAGCGAGATGGGCCTCTGCGCGGGCGACCAGCTCGTCGACCGAGGAATCGGCTGGGCTCTTGGCAAGGCGCTCAGCCAGCGGCTGCGAGGGCAGGTCCGGCGAGCCTAGCTCGCCGTAGAGCCCCCAGCTGACCAGCGGCACCGCAAGCACCGCGGCGCTGGCAACCAGCCTTACAGTCCGCGAGGAAGGCGGCGCTTCCACGCCCGGCTGACTGCCCGCGCCGAGACGCAGGATGCGGCGGCCGATCTCGGCGCGCGCTTCCTCGGCCTCGGCCGGCCGGATCAGGCCGCGCGCGACGTCGCGGTCGAGCTCGGAAAGCTGGTCGCGATAGACTTCGAGGTCGTGATCGCCGGCCGCCGACGCACCTTTCGCGCCACCGGCCAGCGGCAAAAGCACCGCCAGGCTGGCGCCCAGTGTGAGGATTGCGGCTACGACCCAGAACAGCATGGCTATTCCAATAAAGGCAGAGCCCTGCCCTGCCAACACGAGCATCCTGCGACGCTTTGACGGCAGGCGCGCCGCCTGGCCTTGATCGATGTCAAATCGCGCGACCTAACCTAGACGCAATTCCGGACGGAAAACCGCTTCACACTTTTCCTGGAACTGCTCTAGGTCAGCGGCGTCCAGCTGCCGTCGGCGTTGCGGCAGGCCGTGCCGCGCGCGGTGACACCGGAAGTGCCTGTGTACACGGTATGCGTGTACTGGCGGCAGTCCTGCGAGCCGACCCGATAAGGCTGCGCGGCAACAACCTCGCCATAGTGGGACGAGCTGTCGCTCTTCCACGTCACTTTCTGGCCGCTGGTATTGTACTCCAGCGCCTTGTATTCCGCTTCCAGTCCTTTGCGCTTCTCGGCATCGCTCAGGCCTGCGCCTATCGAGCCGCCGATGAGCCCGCCATTCATGGCCGAGACGATGCTGGTTCCCACCTTGCCGGCCGACGGATTGGTCGCGGCCGGGGTCACCAGCGAGGTCGGGCCGCTCCTGCCCAGCGTGGTGCAACCCGAGACGGCCATCAGGGCGGAAACGAGGGCGACGCGAATCTTCATGCCAGCAACCGGTTCTCGTAAGCGGGATGGGCTTCTTGAGCGAGATGCGCCGGGAGCCGCGCCATCGGGGAGGACGGCGAGGCCATAGTGTTGATATTTGTCGGAAATTTGGCCGCAACCGGCTGCTTGAAAATCGATAAAAAACATTATTGAAGGCTCCGCAATCTCACCACCGCCCTCAAGCCGCCCATGCCGGACCGCTCCAGCGCCAGGGTGCCTGCATACTCGTTGACGAGGTCGGCGACAATGGCAAGCCCGAGCCCCGTTCCCGGCTTCGTCTCGTCGAGTCTCTTGCCACGCTTCAACACTTCACGCGCGCTGTCCTCGGGAATGCCGGGGCCGTCATCCTCTATAACGATTTCAAACTGGCCGGCGCTTCCCGGAACTGTGGCGACCGAGACGGCGACGGCGCTTTTGGCCCATTTCATGGCATTGTCGAGCAGGTTGCCCAGCAATTCCTCCAGGTCCTCGCGCTCGCCGGCGAAGACGATCCCGGCGGGCGGCTGCGACAGCGTGAGCCTGGTCCGCGGGTTGAGCTTCTGCAGCACGCGCACCATGCGCTCGACCAACGGCGCCACTGGCGTGCGGAAGACGACGCTGTCGCGCTGGGCGGCGACGCGGGCGCGCTGCAGATAGTGGTCGACCTGCTTCTGCATCGAGGCGACCTGCTCGGCGATGAGCTGGCCTTTGGCGCCGCCGAGCGCGCGGCCTTCGTTGATCAGCACGGCGAGCGGCGTCTTCAGCGAATGGGCGAGGTTGCCGACCTGCGTGCGCGAGCGCTCGACGATGCGCCTGTTGTTCTCGATCAGCGCGTTGGTCTCATTGGCAAGCGGCTCGATCTCGGCCGGAAAGCGCCCGTCGAGCCGCTGCGCCGTGCCCTCGCGCACCATGGCCAGCGCGTTGCTAACCCGGCGCAAGGGCTGCAGGCCCAGAAGAATGGCGATGGCGTTGATGGCGATCATGCCGACGCCGAACAGCGACAGATAGGTGAGCAGGCGGCGCTGGAAGCTGGCGATCTCCTGCTCGAGCTCGCTGTGGTTGCCCATGACGCGGAAACGCGCGGCGCGGTTCTTGGCATCCAGAACGAACTCGCTCTCGAAGACTTCGAGCGTCTCGCCCTTGATGCCCTCGGTCGAATAGCTGCGCTGGAAGTTGGCGTTGAAGGGCACCTCGGCGACGCTCGGCGACGGGATCGAGGCCGTCATCGAGGAAGAATGGAGATCGCCGTGGACGCCTTCGGAGGCCGGTTCCACCGACCAGTACCAGCCGGAATTCGGCTCCGAGAAGCGCAGGTCGCCAAGGTCCGGCGCGCCGGTCATTGCGCCGCTGTCTGATATGCCGACCGAGCCGATCAGGTTGAACAGATGCGCCGAAAGCAGGCTGTCGAAGCCGCGCTCGCTGGCCTGGCGGTAGAGCGTGGTGATGAGGGTGAAGATGACCACCAGCGTCAGGATCGCCCAGACGGTCGAAAACGCGATGACGCGGAAGGTCAGCGAGCGCGGCCAGAGCCGCAGCCTTGAAAGCCGCGTTCTCATGGTTGGCTTCACCGGTTTCGCGTTACGCCTCCGGCTCTCGCATGCGATAGCCCATGCCTCGCACGGTTTCGATCATGTCGATGCCCATCTTCTTGCGAAGCCGCCCGACAAACACCTCGATGGTGTTGGAATCGCGGTCGAAATCCTGGTCGTAGAGATGCTCGACCAGCTCGGTGCGCGACACCACTTCGCCCATATGATGCATCAGATAGGCAAGTAAACGGAACTCGTGCGAGGTGAGCTTCAGCGGCACGCCGTTGACGTCGGCCTTGGAGGCTTTGGTGTCGAGCCGCAGCGGTCCGCAGGTGAGCTCGGACGAGGCATGGCCGGCGGCGCGGCGGATCAGCGCCCGCACCCTCGCCAGCACCTCCTCGATGTGGAACGGCTTGGTGACATAGTCGTCCGCGCCGGCATCGATGCCGGCCACCTTGTCGCTCCAACGGTCGCGTGCGGTGAGTATCAGCACCGGCATCTTGCGCCCGCCGCGGCGCCAGCGCTCGACGACGCTGATGCCGTCCATCTGCGGCAGGCCGATATCGAGGACGACGGCGTCGTAAGGCTCGGTGTCGCCGAGGAAATGCCCCTCCTCGCCGTCGTAGGCACGATCGACCACATAGCCGGCATCGGCCAGCGCATCCGCCAGCTGCCGGTTGAGATCCTTGTCATCCTCGACGACGAGCACGCGCATGGGTTGAAAGCCTGTTGACGGGGAGAGATATAGGCCGATTCCGCCGGCCAGGGAACGATGGGTCAGTTGAGCGGGACCACGATCTCCGAACGGCGCGGGCGCTGCCCCTCCTTGCCGGGCACCAGCACCACGATGACGCAGACCTGCTGGCCGCCGCGCGTCGACTGCGAGGCCTTGGCGAGCGTGCCGCCATTCTGCGTGGCGACCTGCTGCCCGATCGCGTAGCAATCGCTGGCGGCCAGCACGACCGGCCGATCGACCGACGGCTCGATGAGCAGCATGGCAGTCGCCTGCGATGCAAAAAGCCCGGCTGCAGCAAGCGCCAGCGTCGCGGCGCGGATATGGGAGCGGAAGGTTTTCATGATCACGGTTTTAACGCATGTGTGCTGAACGTGAAATGAACGGTGAACGGCCGAGAACCATGCCCCCTGAGCGCAAGACGAATAGATGCAGTCCTGCAGCCTGAGCCTCCTTCGAGCCCAGGGCTCGGATTCATCGCCGGAAAATCACCGGGGCGGCTACGGTTTTCGCGGGTAGTATATGCTCTAGTTTGCGCCGTGGAGACCATGGGAGAGTGCCGTGAGCCGTGACGAACTTGCCGATCTCTACAAGGGCTACATCGACTGCCTGAACGCACAGGACTGGGGCAATCTCGGCCGGTTCGTCGGCGAAGAAGTGCAGTACAACGGCGAGACGATCGGGCTCGCGGGCTATCGCCGGATGCTGGAAGGCGATTTCCAGGCCATTCCGGATCTGCGTTTCAACATCGAACTCTTGGTTTC
The DNA here is from genome assembly GCA_000824825.2 of Mesorhizobium sp. ORS 3324. GTDB lineage: Bacteria > Pseudomonadota > Alphaproteobacteria > Rhizobiales > Rhizobiaceae > Mesorhizobium. The sequence goes on along the minus strand of LM655206.1, from coordinate 55,730 downwards.
AGAGCCGCCGCGCGTGGCGGCCCGGCTGCATTTCGACTGCCGACCGAAAGGCGTGCTGTTCGGCCTGCCGGTCAACGGCAAGCGCGTTTCCTTCGCCGAGAACGTCTTCTATGAATTTCAGGACGGACGGATATGCGAAGTCTGGTCGGTCATCGACAAGGCCGCCATCCAGGCGCAACTTTAGGGTCGCACCGATCCCTCAAGCGTTCTCCTGCGTCAGCGCGCGAAAGCGCAGAAGCCCGTGATGGACCGCAAGGTCGTCGTCGTAGCGCGCCTCGGCGAATTCCAGCGACAGGCGCGTCTGGCCGCGCGGGCCGATGGAGAGCGCCGCGCCGTCGAGGCGCGCCTTGATGCTGTCCATGATGAGGCGCGTTTCGGTCTCGCCTTGGGCCTTCGACCAGATATGCAGCGTGACGAGCTGATCGTTGTCATTGTCGGCGCCGGTTTCCAGATCGAAGGCGCTGGTGCGGCCGTAGGTGACGTGCGGATAGGCTGCCTTGGCGTCGGCGCGCTCGAGCAGGCCTGCGCCGCCCAGCAGCGCCGACAGCGACGCATCGGTCTTCAGCCTCAGGAACAAGGCCTGCATCAAATCGCCAGGCGCCGTCATCTACCGTCCATCACAAAACAGCCTTCGGTTCGTTGCCAACCTGATCGGCAACGTAACCACCCTCGCGATCCGATACCAGATCGCGAATCGTTTTGACTGTAGCGTGAATGGCGAAGGTCCCGAAAATATTGCGTTTTCGGACTCACGACACCGGCGCCGCGCCGCCCTCTTCCGTGCGCCGCGCGATGAACTCGTCGAGCACACCAGCGGTGGCGGCAGCGGATGGCGGCGGCTGGAAATCGGCAAGGATCCGTTTCCAGATGCCGGTGGCGCGCTCTGTAGCGGTCTTGGCGCCGGCCTTGGTCCAGTTGCCGATATTCGACCAGTCGGCCACCAGCGGCTCGTAGAAGGCGGTGCGGTAGCGCGTCATGGTGTGGGCGGCCGAGAAGAAATGGCCGCCGGGCTGCACCTCGGCGATGGCCTCGAAGCCGATGGCGTCGGCGTCGCCGGGCGTCGTGGCGCAAAGTTCGGCGATAGTCTGCAAGGCCTCGATGTCGGTGATCAGCTTCTCGAAGGAGACGCTCAGGCCGCCTTCCAGCCAGCCGGCGGCGTGGATGCAGACGGTGGAGCCCGCAAGCACCGAGCCCCACAGCGCGAACTGCGTCTCATGCGCTGCCTGCGCGTCGGAAACATTGGCGGCGCTGCCGCCGCCCGAGCGCCAGGGCAGGCCGGTGAAGCGCGCGAGCTGGCCGGCGCCAAGTGTCGCCTTGATATGCTCCGGCGTGCCAAAGGCCGGTGCACCCGACTTCATGTCGACATTGGAGGAGAAGGAGCCGTAGACGACCGGTGCGCCGGGGCGCACGAGCTGCGCCAGCGTCAACCCGGCCATAGCTTCGGCATGTTGCAGCGTCAGAGCGCCGGCGACGGTGATCGGCGCCATGGCGCCCGCCAGGCAGAAAGGCGTGATGATCGAGACCTGGCCGGCCTTGGCGAAGTCGATGATGCCCTGCGCCATCGGGATATCGAGCTGGCGCGGCGAATTGGTGTTGATGACGGTGTAGCAATAGGCGCCGGCGCGTAACTCGCCCTCCGACAGACCGCGCGCCAGGCGGACCATCTCGAAACTGTCCTCGACCTGCGGCGTGCCGCGCGCGAAGACGAAGGGGAGCTTGTCGGACAAGGTGAGCTGCGCCCGGCCGGTGGCGTAGTGTCGAAGACGCGTGTCGACGTCCTGCGGCTCGATGCAGGGGCCGAGCATGTGCAGCACGTCGAAATGCTGCAGCAGCTTCATGAACTCCTCGAAGGCGGCGAGCGTGCCCGGCCGCCGGCCGCGTTCGAGATCGGTGACGTTTGGCGCGCCGGAGCCGGCGAGGAAAGACATCGAGCCGAGCTCCAGCGCAAGATCGCGGGAGCGATCGCCGCCATGAGCCGTGATCGAGCGCGGCGCCGAGGCAAGGGCCGCCTCGACCATGTCGCGGCCGATCCGCACCATCTGGCTGTCCTCGTCGACCAGGGCGCCGGCCTTGGCAAGAATGGCGCGTGCGTCAGGCAGCAGCACCTTGATGCCGAGCTCCTCCAGGACGCGCAGCGCCGTGTCGTGGATGGCCGCGACCTGGTCACCGGAAAAGATCGGCTGCGGCAGGAACGGGTTCTTCAGCGAACGGTAGTTCGGACGGCGGCTCGATTCCGCACCCGCCTCGCCGGTGCGTCCGCGCCGGCGTTCGCGCCTCAGTTCGCGTGCGGCCTCGTCAATCATGCCCAATCCTCCCTATTGCCGCATTGCCTCGCCGTTGGGGTCGTGAGGCGAGGCCGCGATGACGCGCGCCGGCCGTTCGACGCCGACAATGTGGACGGAAAGCGCTGTCCCCTCCCCGGCGAAATCGTCATCCACCAACGCCAGGGCGACGCTCTTGCCCATCCGCGACGCCGGCACGGCTATGACGACGAGGACGCCTTCATCCGGGCCCGCGTGCTCTACCACATGCAGATCGGCTACTACGTGCTCGACCTCGAGGAACCCTTCGAGGCCCCGGTCAGCCACCTTGCCGCCTATCTCCGCTCCTTCACCGGCCAGGAGCCGGCCGATAAGGATGTGGCGCATTTCATGCGCTTCATCGCGGCGCGGTGATATCATAGGCCTTCACGGCCGCGCCGTTGCGATCAACAAAGCTTGTGCTGTGGCTTTGCCGCCCTTGTGAGCACGGTGAAAATGGACGATTAGTCTTCTCAAGGCGGACCTGAAATGCCCGGTCGGGCGTTGAAGATTCGCCCAGGGTGGAATTCCGGAATGGCAAGTCCCCTAAAACCGCGCAAGAGAAGAGGCCGGATCGCCTCCGCGGCGCTGGCCGTCGACGCGTGGCTTGATTCCTCGCTCTACGAGATCGGCTTCAAGGCGCGCGAGTTCTGGGAAGCAGCCACCATATTTTTCCGCCGTTTCCGCCTGCATGGCTGGCGGCGCGCCATCATCGAAGTGCTGAGCGAAGGCTTCACTATGGGCGCAGGCGGCTTCGTGGTGCTCCTGGCGCTCGCCATGCCGGCCTTCGAGATCACCGCCGGCGACTGGCGCAACCAGGGCGACTTTGCCGTCACCTTCCTCGACCGCTACGGCAACGAGATCGGCCAGCGCGGCATCATCCAGCGCGATTCGGTGCCGGTCGACGAAATGCCGGACATCGTCATCAAGGCAGTGCTGGCGACCGAGGACCGTCGCTTCTTCGACCATTACGGCATCGATTTCCTCGGCCTGTCGCGCGCGCTCTTCGAGAACGTGCGCGCCAATTCGGTCGTGCAAGGCGGCTCCAGTATCACCCAGCAGCTCGCCAAGAACCTGTTCCTTTCCAACGAGCGCACGTTGGAGCGCAAGATCAAGGAAGCCTTCCTGTCGCTGTGGCTGGAAGCGAACCTCTCCAAGAAGGAGATCCTGCAGCTCTATCTCGACCGCGCCTATATGGGCGGCGGCACATTCGGCATCGAGGCGGCGGCGGATTTCTATTTCGGCAAGAGCGTCAAGGATTTGAGCCTCGCCGAGGCGGCGATGCTGGCTGGCCTGTTCAAGGCGCCGACCAAATACGCTCCGCACATCAACCTGCCGGCTGCGCGTGCGCGCGCCAATGTGGTGCTTTCCAACCTCGTCGACGCCGGCTTCATGACCGAGGGCCAGGTGCTGCAGGCGCGGCTGCATCCGGCCGACGTGGTCGACCGCGGCGAGCAGAAGAGCCCCGACTATTTCCTCGACTGGGCCTTCGACGAGGTGAAGAAGATCGCCAAGTCCGGCCAGCATTCGCTGGTCGCCCACACCACGTTCGACGCCAACATCCAGAAGGCGGCCGAAGAGTCGGTCGAGTTCCACCTCAGGCAGTTCGGCAAGGAATACAACGTCACCGAAGGCGCGGTGGTGGTGATCGAGACCAACGGTTCGGTGCGCGCCATCGTCGGCGGCCGCGACTATGGCGCCAGCCAGTTCAACCGCGCCACCAAGGCGTTGCGCCAGACCGGCTCGTCGTTCAAGCCTTATGTCTACGCCACCGCGATGGAGCATGGCTTCACGCCGGATTCCGTGGTGTCCGGTGGTCCGATCTCCTGGGGCAACTGGTCGCCGCATAACTACAGCGGGGGATCGGCCGGCAATGTCACGCTGCTGACTGCCATCGCCAAGTCGATCAACACCGTGCCGGTGCGGCTCGCCAAGGATCATCTCGGCATCGCCCCGATCAAGGCGATGGCCGAATCGATGGGCGTGGAATCGCCGCTGGAATCGCACAAGACCATGGTGCTCGGCACGTCCCTCATGACGGTGATGGACCAGGCGACGGGCTACAGCGTCTTTGCCCAGAATGGCTTTGTCGGCTCCAGGCACGGCATAACCCAGCTCGTCACCCGCACCGGAGAAGTGGTCTATGACTGGACCAAGGACGCGCCGCCGCCGCACCGCGTGCTGTCGGAAAAGGCGCTGCATTATATGAACACGATGCTGGCGGCGGTGCCGGTGATCGGCACGGCCAGGCGCGCCCAGCTTCCCAACATCCTGGTGGCCGGCAAGACCGGCACCACGCAATCCTACCGCGACGCCTGGTTCGTCGGCTTCACCGGCAATTACACGGCTGCCGTCTGGCTCGGCAATGACGACTTCACGCCGACCAACAAGATGACCGGCGGCTCGCTGCCGGCGATGGTCTGGCAGCGGCTGATGGTCTATGCGCACCAGAACATCGACCTGAAGCCGATCCCGGGTCTCGACCATCCATTCGTCGACCCCGAGGTCGCGGCCAAGGCCGAGGAAGCGGCGAAGAAGGAGGGCGACGACGCAGCGGCGCAGGCGGAAGCCGAGCGCCCGCCGGTGCTCTCCAGCCGCACCACGCAGACGCTGAGGGACATGACCAAGGCATTCCAGGCCGCGCCCGTGCTTAGCGCGCCCACCGCGCCGGAGACGCTGTCGGCGCTTTAGAAGCGCGCCGGCTTGCCACGAGGCCCTGCACCGCGATATCCCGAGCAACCTCCTCAGTTTGCTGCCCTCATGCTCAAGAACGCATTCCTCACGCTGCTTTCGCTTGCCATAGCCATCGGGCTGGGCGGCGGCAGCGTCTGGTACGCGCTCAACGCGCAGGACGGGGTCGGCGCGATCCGCATCGGCCAATGGACCGCCTTTCCTGAAGCCGGCACATTGGCGGCAGACCCCTATTCGAAGGCGCGCCTGGCGCGCGAGGGCGTGCTGGCGCTCGGCCAGGCGGAGGGGCTGTCCTTCGTCGCCGAGCGCGACGAGACCGATGAGCCGCTGAAGCGGGAATGCGCCTATACGATCGAAGGCGGCTATCCGACCGCCCGGTTCTGGACACTCTACGCCGCCGACCAGTCGCTCGGCGTCATCGACACGGGCAAGGCGAGACGGGCAGCGCTGCAATCCTACGAGGTGCTGCGCCGGCCGAACAATTCGGTCGTCATCTCCGTCGGCAACCGCCCTGCCCCCGGCAACTGGCTGCTCACCAACGGCTTCGGCAAGATGTATTTCGTGCTGACCTTCTACGACACGCCGATCGCGAGCAGCACCGGGCTTTCCGACGTGACGCTGCCGCGCATTGTGAAGGCGGGCTGCAATGCGTAGGCTGCCGCACGCGCTCATCCTCGGCCTGATCGGTGCCGGCATCGTGCACATCGTGGTGCTGTTCCTGGTGCCGGAATTCTCCGAACGCGACGCCTGGTCGCGGCTGGCGATGGCCTCGGACCTCTACAAGATGACGCGGCTGGACGCCGAGGCCGGCGGCGCGCCGGTGGTGAAGTCGGTCGACCCGCTGTTCTACGCGGCCGCCTGCCGCTTCGACCTCGCCGACGGGCTGGTGCGGATCAGAGCGCCGGGCAACGTGCCGTTCTGGTCGGCCTCGGTCTACGACCGCAGCGGCCACAACATCTATTCCTTCAACGACCACAATGCGAATAGCGAGAAGCTCGATGCCGTAGTGCTGACGCCGGCGCAGATGATCGATGTGCGGCGCGATCTTCCCGAGGAATTGCAGGGCGCGATCTTCGTCGAGGCACCGATCGAGGAAGGCATCTTCGTCGTCCGCGCCTTCGTGCCGGACGACAGCTGGAAGCCGATCGTGTCGCGCTTCCTCGAACAGAGCGCCTGCGAGTTGCAGGACTACTGAAGGGTCAGGTCAGTGATGCGGCACTGGAGGCCGCGACGACCCCGGCTTGTCCGGGCCGTCCGGACGCGACGCGCCAGCCTGCGGCTGCGGCTCGTAGCGGACGCCGGGAAAGATGATGACCGCGGCCGCTGTGTCGGTAGCGTGATTTACTCGATTGACGGGTGCCGCTCGCGGCACAAAAGACAGGACCATGCCCATGGTTCGCGCATTCCTCTCGGTTGACCCGGAGCACAACGCAACGCCTCCAAAGTTGATTAAGGCGGGTAGAGGGTTAACGGAGCGCTAACGGATCGCGGCTAATTTGATCTTTGTTCCCTGGAGACGCGAAACCGGCACCCGGCCGAATTGCGCGGCCAGGTCTGTGTCGAGTATCGGGCGTATCCTCCGTGTCTTCTTCGGATTTCAGGCAAATCGCTATCCGGACCGAGGCGGGAAAAGCCGAGAGGCTGTTCCGTGCCGCCGTGTCGGCCTTCTGCTCGCTGACGCGCCCGTCGCGCCGCGAGATCGCCCAGCTGGAAGATCTGACGTTGCCGCTGTTCGACGATGTGTCGGTCGAATCGCGCCGCTATGTCGCCGCCGCCCTTTCCGAATGCGAGTATGCGCCGGCCGCGCTGGTGCGGCGGCTGGCCGAAGAGCCGGTCGAGATCGCGGCGCCGCTGCTCACCCGCTCGATCGCGCTGAGTGACATCGACCTCATCGCCCTGATCGGCCGCCATGGCCTACCGCATGCGCGCGCGATCGCGCGACGCAAGGAGCTCAATCCGACCATCGCCCACTTGATCCGCGCACTGGAGAAGCCGACGCTGGCCAAGACGCGGCCGACGGAGACGATCACCAAGCTCGCGCCGGTGAAGCCGGCGCCCGCCGCCTCCGCCGAAGCCGAGCACCCGGCTCTGGGCGAAGCCGAGGAGAATGCGCGGCGGCGCCTGCGCTCTATGATGCGGCCTGCCGGCGAGGGCGTCGCCGTCAACCTGTTCCTGGGCCAGCCGACCTATGTGAAGCTGCGCGAGACGGCGCTGACCGGCAATGCCGCCTTCTTCCAGACTGCGCTTGCCGATGCGCTCGATATCGATTTCGCCACGGCCCGCTCGGTGACCGAGCCGTCGAGCTACGCGGCGCTGCTGGCGGCGCTCAAGGCGCTCGACCTCAGCGAGGACAGGGCCTTCCTGATCGCGGTCGCGGTCTATCCGGGCGAGTTCCCGCACCCGCAGGCGATCCGGCTGTTCCTCGACCGCTACCGGCTGCTGCATCGCGAAGCGGCGCTCGACAAGGTGCGGGCCTGGAAGGCCGAAACGCTGTCGCGGGCGATCCGCGGCAACGCGGCCGAGACGGCAAGCGCCGAGCGCCAGACGTCGGACAACGGCGGTTCGACAGCCAGCCTCAAGGCGTCCTAGCCGTCTAGACCTGGACCTCGGTTTGCATCATCGACGAGGCAGACAGGATTTTCGCGAGCCGAAGATCCCGCAGGTCGCCGTTCCGATGGCGATTTTTCGGGAATAGAGCGACGCGGGACCGCGTTGAGAACATGAAGGGCGTCATCCCTTCAGCGAATGGCGTCGCCTCTTTGCCCCTGCTGAAAACCTTCCTGCAACCGAAGGTCGGGCATAGGACGGGACGCTGAACAATCCCTCACAAAGATTGGAGAATCCACGATGCGAACACTTGTGTTCTTTGCCGCGCTATTGCTGCTTGCCGGCCCCGCGTCGGCTTCCGATCACCTCTTCACCGCCGTAGGAGCAGGCGGCCTGACGACATCGAGCCAGCCCTTCCAGAACGGCACGGATAACCCTGGCCGGCCGGGCACGTCCGTTGCGGGAGAAGGCAGTCCGCTGTCGGGAGACGAGCATACGGTACCCGCGACAGAAACGGCGACGGGCGCCACGTCCAAGACCCCGCCGTCGGTTGATCAGGGCAAGACGGCGCCGTCGACCCACGCACACTGACAGTCGCGTCGACTTCCGAAAACTTCGGAGCAGTTCAGCGTTCGGCAGAAACGCTGAGCTGCTCTCATTTGTTCTTGCAAGATCTCGAAACAGGCCGGCCTATTCCGTCTTCACGGAAACAAATTCCTCGACAGGAAGAGTTCCCGCCTCGATCTCGACCACCCAGATGTCGGGATCGAATTTCTTCTCCCTCTCCAGCCGCGCATCGAATGCCGCGGCGTCGTCGCCGGAGTCGAGCAAGGTGAAGAAGCGCTCGTCGGGCTTGGCCGAATCGTAGCTTGTCTGCGGCGCCGGACCGTAGAGGGCCACCTCCCCCAGCCGGCCGCGCGACAACACGAAGACGGCACCCGCCTCGGTCGCGCCGCGCTTGACCACGGCGGCAAAGCCGCCGGCGGTGAAGACACGGCGCAGCAAGGCCGACACCCATAGATCGGTGGTCACGCGCATGGAAAGGTTCCGGATGACATGCGACTGTTTAGCGAGTTTCCGGCGTGGCCGCGAGCTGGGGGACAGCAGCAAGCGTCGTTAAGTGCACAGGACAATGCTATATATATATATATATAGCGGCATGAAAACTGCGATCCGGCCTCTAACCGACCATCAACTGAACCAGCTCAAGCGCGCCTATGATGAAGGTTATGGCCAGCGGCGAAGGCCCGAGCGTGGACCGCGATGCTTTCTTAGGCGCTCTCAAAGCTGAGCGCGCAGCCCGAAACTAGATAGGATTTGCCTCAGTTCGTCAGGCCGATCTCGCGCATCTTGACGTAGACCGCTTCGTCCGGCTCGCCGGTCTCGGGCAGGCCGAACAGCGCCTGGAATTCCTTGATCGCGGCCTTGGTGCGGGCGCCGACCTTGCCGTCGAGCTGCATGTCGTTGTTGCCGAAGGCCTTGAGGCCCGCCTGGATCTTGACGATGCGGGCATCCGGAGTGCCGCCGGTGGCCGGCGCCGAGGCAGGGATCGGAACCGGCATGGCGGCCGGGGCGGCAGTGTTGCTGGCGGGCCGCGGTGCCGGATGCGGGATGGCCGCGGTCGTCTGCCTGGCGCCGAGCTGATCGAGCAGCGCGCCGTCGACCTCGCCGGATGCCGGCAAGCCGACCTTCAACTGATAGGCCTGGATGGCCTTGCGCGTGGCCGGCCCCGTTAAACCATCGACGGTACCGCCGTAGAAATTAAGGTCCTTCAATATGCCTTGCACCTGCTGGACGACCGGGTCCGGTTTGACGGCCGGCTGACGCACGATGTTGATGGTGGTCTCGGGCTCGTCGGAGACGGCGTGCGGGAAATTCTCGATGCTTCTTGTGGCGAAGAAGGCGCCGGTATGCGGAAATGGCTGATACCAGAGCGCGTTGGCCGAAACGTAGAACAGCGTCACCAGGAAGGCGGTCGAGCCGCCGACCAGAACGGGGTTGCGCGAGATCGCCTGGCCGACGGCCACAGCGCCCTCGGCAAGGACGCTCCGCTCGGGTTCGACGACCTTAGGCCGTCTTGCGGAGCGCGCCATTGCTGTCCCCATCTGCATCCCCCTTCGGCTTTGCAACCGGCATCGGCAGCACGCCGGCCGGCGCGCCCGAGCGCCGCTTCGGCCCGTTCACCGGCAGGCTGATCGTAACCGTGGTGCCCTCGCCGGGGGCGCTCTCGATCGACATCGTGCCCTCGTGCAGCGCCACCAGACCTTTCACCAGCGACAGGCCGAGCCCGGTTCCCTCGAAGCGGCGCGTGTAATCGTTCTGGATCTGCATGAACGGCTTGCCGAGATTGGCGAAATCCTGCTCGGCAATGCCGATGCCGGTGTCGCTCACCCAGAAATGCAGCCGCGAGCCGACGCGTTTGGCGCCGATCACCACGCTGCCGCCATCGGGCGTGAACTTCACGGCGTTCGAAACGAGATTGATCAGGATCTGCTGAACGGCGCGGCGATCGGCATTGATCTCGCCCGCGTCCGGCGCGATCTGCGCGCCCAGCGCGATGCTCTTGGCCTCCGCCAGCGGCTTCATCATCGAGCGGCACATGTCGACCGCCTCGACGAAGCGGAACGGTTCCAACTCGGTGGCATAGGCGCCGGCCTCGATGCGCGAGACATCGAGGATCGAGGTGACGACGGACAGAAGATGCTGGCCGGACTCCCTGACCAGGCCGACATATTCCTTCTGACGCGGGTCGCGGAAGCCGCCGAACATCTCGTGCAGCAGCATGTCGGAGAAGCCGATGATGGCATTGAGCGGCGTGCGCAGCTCGTGGCTGACCACCGCCAGGAAGCGACCCTTGGCCACTTCCGCGGCCGCGGCGGTCTCCTTGGCCGCGGCAAGCTCCTCGCGCAGCGCCGCGACATCATCGTTTTCGCGCAGCACGAAGGTGAAGACGTCCTGCTCCAGCTCGCCGCGCATCAGTTCCAGGCGGAACGGGCGGAAATTGTCGACCAAGCCGGCGCCTTCGCGCGGCAACCGGATGCGAAGGTCGAGCCCGCGCTTCGGCGCGCCCTCGCGCATATCCGCAAGCGCAGTGAGATAAGCGACGCGATCGGCAAGATGGACGCGGTCGAACAGCCCGGTTCCGAACAAGAGCTCCGGCGCCAGCTTCAGGACGGAACGGGCCTTCTCCGAGGCGTCGATCACCTCGCCCTGCGGGCCGACGCGCAGCACGACGGCGTCGATGATGTCTTCGAGACGGTCGCCGGCAGGCTCCGTCCGGCGCGCACCGGCTGGATTGGCGAAGGCTGCCGCGCGCGGCAGGAGCGTGAGCGCCCAGGCGAGCGGCAGCAGCCAGTGCCAGGTGGCGACGCCGGCCGCGCCGAGCGGCAGGAATTGACTGGCGAGCGGCTGCAGCAAAATGGCGGCGAGCGCCGCCAGGGCACCTGAAAGCGCTGCGCGCCGCGATCCCGCAATCCACCAGGCCTCGACCGGCAGCGCTACGGCAAGGAGGGCGACCGGCGAGGCGAGCCCGCCCGCCGCGGCAATGGCACCGGCAAGGGCAAGGCCGCCGATGGCGAGCGCGGCCTGACCGACGAGCGCCATGCGCCCCGATGCCGCCACCAGGAGCGCGGCGAACCAGCAAAGTCCGAAGGCGGCGAAGATCGTTGCCGTCGTGACGGCGACGCCAAGACCCGCGGTCACCAGCGTCACCGCAGCGCCCGCGGCGAGGAAAGGAGCGGCGAGCATGACGCCGATGAAGCGGCGCTGGCGCAGTCGCTCGGCCTCGTCCGTGACGGTCGGATGAACCATGCGTTCGCAGCCGGCGGCAACCGCGCCAGGCGGAGGAACGTATCTGGCCGTGATCGAACTCAACGCACTCGTACCCGGTCGTGAACTGCCCTGCTTTTGCAGGTGACTCTTGATTGGCTTGAAAGTCGCATCCAGCGTTTAAGGAATGGATAAGGCAGACAGGGCGAGCGCCCTGCCCACGGCAAATATTGGGACGCCGCGACCGCAAAGCTCGTCGATCTGCCGCCATGGTAAATGGAGGGTTAGCCGCCGGCGGTGTGCCAAGACGGGCCAAAATTCAAGCCGGCTATTCGCTCTCGGTCGAAAAATCGCGCAATAACAGCAGGATAGATGGTTATCGTAAAGTTAACGCAGTTGATGAGCTTTTAGGCAAATCGATTGCGAAAACCGGTCCTTGCGAATTTGCCTAAAATTTGAGGAAAATTCGCCGCTTCGGCGCAAGCCGTCCTTCGTGCGCCTGTGCCACTATCCCGCCCATAAAAGAGGTCATGCCCGTGGATGCATGATCCGGTCACGACGAGAGGCATTGAGATGGGCTTTCTGATCAGGATGGCTTTCTGGTTTTCGCTGGTGCTTCTGGCGCTGCCGCTCGGCGTCGGGCCCGACGAGGATGGCCGCGAGGCGGTCGGGCCGATCCAGGCGCTGTTTGCGGCGCGCGAGGCGGTCGGCGATATTGCCGGCATCTGCGAGCGCAAGCCGGACGTCTGCGAGACCGGCAAATCGGCCATGCACACCATCACGGTGCGGGCCAAGGAAACCGCCAGGATGGCAGCCGCCATGCTGGACGACCAGCAGCCGCAAAAGGCGGCCGCTCCCGAGGCAAAGGTGGCGGAAACTTCCGCCGAGACCACCGGCAGTGTTGCCGAAGACATCGTGCTGCCCGCCAAGGTCAACATCCCGGTGATGCTGACGGCGAAGAACTGAGATTCTTTTCGGCCGTTCGCCCGGCTTCTTTAGTTCTGGCGCAATTCCTGACGGAAAACCGTTTCACACTTTCCTGGAATTGCTAACGCCGCGGGCGCCGTCCGACCTCTCGACGCCCGCGGCGTCTTTCTTTTTCCGTGACGTGGCGCCGCCGGGTCACTATATGCGGACCATGACCACTTCGATCGAAACTATCCGCGACGACTTTTCCCTGCTCGACGAGTGGGAGGATCGTTATCGCTATGTGATCGAACTGGGCGAGGCGCTGCCGCCGTTTCCCGAGGCGGAACGCACCGCGGCCAACAAGGTGCCGGGCTGCGTCAGCCAGGTGTGGCTGACAACCGAGCAGGGACCGGGATTCGATCCGGTGATCAGCTTCAAGGGCGATTCGGACGCCCACATCGTGCGCGGCCTCGTCGCCATCATGCTGGCGCTGTTCTCGGGCCGGCCAGCCAGCGAAATCCAGAGCACCGACGCGGAATCGACGCTGAAGGAGCTCGGCCTCGACGAGCATCTGTCGCCGCAGCGCGCCAACGGCCTGCGCTCGATGGTCAAGCGCATCAAGCTCCACGCGGAAGCCGCCCTGAAGCAGACCGCCTGATATTCCTCAAACGACCGCCGGCAGACAGGCAAACGGCGCCCAGCGGGCGCCGTTTGCCTTGTCGAATTGTGAAAGCCGCTACCGGCGACCCTTGGGCTTGCGGCCGAGGCCCATCTTCTTGGCCAGCTGCGAACGGGCCGCGGCATAATTGGGGGCGACCATCGGATAGTTGGCATCCAGGCCCCACTTCTCGCGATACTCTTCCGGAGTGAGGTTGTAGTGGGTCATCAGGTGGCGCTTCAACGACTTGAACTTCTTGCCGTCTTCGAGACAGACGATGTAGTCGTCATGCACGGAGCGCTTCGGGTTGACGGCCGGCTTCTGCTTCTCGGCCGACGGCTGCTCGGTCGTGCCACCGACGCGGCCGAGCGCGGCATGGACGTCGGCGATCAGGTTCGGCAGTTCGCCGACCGGCACGGGGTTGTTGCTGACATAGGCCGCGACGACATCGGCGGTCAGCTCGATCAGCGCGTCACTATTGTTTGAAGGTGTTTCGGCGATATCCATTGTGCTCAGGCCCCAACGAGAGTTTGTTTCTAGACTGTGCCCTTTTTCTGGGATCGGGCATCGCGCGAATTTCATGCAGGCAAGCCCCTGCGATTCGCGTCGCATCATCTTAATGACGCTGTGCTGCAAGTAAGTCAATTCGCCTATTGACTTATATTCGGCGATATTCATCAAATATTGCCGATTCAGCTTCAAAAATTCGTGCTGCGTGTAACTTGGCGAGATTTTTCTGGTCAGACCAGAGCGATCTGACGTGGCGTCAGGAACGCTTTTACACCGCAGATGACGCCAGACAAGGTCGTCAATGCTTGACCAATGCTTGGTCGCTCATCGCTGCCAGCACGGGGAATCCTGTGGACCACAGGATGCAAGTCGCACGCTCATTTTCGCGCGGAGCGCGCAGCGAAGTGGCCGCAACAAACTCTCAATGGGGCGCGATGTACTTGCCGTAGACACAGCCGGTGACGAAATGACCATTCTGCGCCGGATCGTGCCAGACCTCGCACCAGCGATAGCGGATCGACTGCCGCTGCTTCCAATGCGGCTGGCCGGCAATGTCGAGCAGATCTATCCCGCCCGTACAGCGGCCGGTCATCTGCAGGACGGTGCCGTTCGGATAGGCCGCCTCTTTCTGCGAGGTGTTCGACGGATATTTGCGGGCGGTGAGCGTGTCGCCGAACGGCACGCCCGCCACTTGCCAGGCGGCGAAGACCGTTGCATGAGACGGGCTGGAAATGGCCAGTGCTGCCGAAGCGCTAGCGAAGGCCAAGGCGGCGCGAACATAGGATTTCATCTTTTCCCCCTTCGATCTACTTTCTGTAGACCACCTTGAACCCTGCCCTCTTGAACCGCCGCTAAGCGGCGTGTTCATTCGCCATTCAAGCAAATTTCGGGCAAATCCGCAGCGAGACGTAATGACCGGATCTTCCAGCTTCCTGGCCGCCTTCCCGACCGCAAACCCGCCGCGGCCCGAGAAACGTCCGGTCTTCGATGTGCATCACGGCATCAGCCGCACCGACGACTATGCCTGGATGCGGGCCGACAATTGGCAGGCGATGTTCAGGGACCCTTCCCTGCTCGATGGCGCGATCCGGGCCCATCTCGAGGCCGAGAATGCCTATCAGGCAACGCTGATGGCCGACACGGCCGAGCTGCGAGCCAAGCTCTTCGCCGAGATGAAGGGGCGCATCAAGGAAGACGATTCGACCGTGCCGATGAAGGACGGTCCCTATGCCTATGGCTCGTCCTTCCGGCAGGGCGGCGAGCACCCGCGCTATTTCCGCACGCCGCGCGACGGCGGCGCCGGCGAGATCCTGCTTGACGGCGACAAAGAAGCGGAAGGCAAGCCCTATTTCCGTCTCGGCGGCATCGATCATTCCGCCGACCACAGGAAGCTGCTCTGGGCCTTCGACGACAAGGGCTCGGAATTCTTCACGCTGCGCGTGCGCGACATCGCCAGCGGCAAGGAACTCTCCGACCAGATTCCCGATACCGGTAGCGGCGGGGTGTGGAATGCCGGCGACGACGGCTTCTTCTATACCCGCCTCGACGACAATCACCGCCCGTCCAAGGTGTGCTTCCACGCGCTCGGCGACAGTCCGGAGAACGACCGACTGATCTATGAGGAGACCGACCCGGGGTTCTTCATGGATGTCAGCGGCACGCGCTCCAACGAATGGATCATGATCGGCATCAACGATCATGAGACATCGGAATATCGGCTGCTGCGCGCCGACGAACCCATCGCCGAGCCCAAGCTGGTGGCGGCGCGCCAGACCGGCCTGCAATATGACCTGGAAGAAGGCGGCGACGTCTTCTTCATCCTCACCAATGCCGACGGCGCCAGGGACTTCAAGATCATGACCGCGCCGGTCGACAACCCGGTACGGGCCAACTGGACCGAGCTGGTGCCGCATGAGCCCGGCCGGCTGATCCTGTCGGTGCTCGGCTTCAAGCGGCATATAGTGAGGCTGGAGCGCAAGGACGGCCTGCCGCGCATCGTCGTGCGCGACCGCTCAAACGGCCACGAGCATTTCATCTCCTTCGACGAGGAGGCTTTCTCGCTCGGGCTCGCCGGCTCCTACGAATACGACACTGAGGTGATGCGCTTCACCTATTCGTCGATGACGACGCCGGCGCAGGTGTTCGACTACAACATGCGCACCCGCGAGCGCGTGCTGTTGAAGACGCAGGAG
The DNA here is from genome assembly GCA_000824825.2 of Mesorhizobium sp. ORS 3324. Lineage (GTDB taxonomy): Bacteria > Pseudomonadota > Alphaproteobacteria > Rhizobiales > Rhizobiaceae > Mesorhizobium. The sequence goes on along the minus strand of LM655206.1, from coordinate 40,155 downwards.
GTGCCGTCGGGTCACGATCCTGAGCACTATGTCACGCGCCGGCTGATGGCGCCGGCTCACGACGGCGAACTGGTGCCGATCTCGCTGATCCATCATCGCGACACCCCCCTCGACGGCTCGGCTCCCTGCCTGCTCTACGGCTATGGCTCCTATGGCATCGCCGTTCCGGCCGCCTTCAACACCAACTGCCTGTCGCTGGTCGATCGCGGCTTCGTCTACGCCATCGCGCATGTGCGCGGCGGCAAGGACAAGGGCTATGGCTGGTACGAGGACGGCAAGCGAGCCAAGAAGATGAACACCTTCACCGATTTCATCGCCAGCGCCCGCCATCTCGTGGCCGAACGCTACACAAGGCATGACCGCATCGTCGCCCAGGGCGGCTCGGCCGGCGGCATGCTGATGGGAGCGATCGCCAACATGGCGCCCGAGAGTTTCGGCGGCATCGTCGCCGAGGTGCCGTTCGTCGACGTGCTCACCACCATGCTCGACGACAGCCTGCCGCTGACCCCGCCGGAATGGCCGGAATGGGGCAACCCGATCGCGTCGGCCGACGACTACAACACGATCGCGGCCTATTCGCCCTACGACAATGTCGCGGCGCTCGACTATCCGCCGATCCTGGCGCTGGCCGGGCTGACCGACCCGCGCGTCACCTACTGGGAACCGGCGAAATGGGTGGCGCGGCTGCGCGAGCGCAAGGCGGGCGACAATCCGGTGCTGTTCAAGATCAACATGGAGTCCGGCCACGCCGGCGCCTCCGGCCGGTTCTCGCGACTGGAGGAGATCGCGTATATCTACGCCTATGCCTTGAAAGTGACAGGCAAGGTCTGATTTTTACTCGCAATTGCGACGGCCACGCGCTACGCAATGCGCCGTCCTTTTTGGCGCGGCCTTCCTGGTCGCGCGGGGTTGTCCATTCGCCAGGGTCCGCCATGCTGCTCGTCGACGTCTATCTCGACAAATCGCCCATCCAAGGCATCGGTGTCTTCGCCAAGCACCATATCCCGCGCGGCACGCTGATCTGGAAGCTCGATCCGAGGTTCGACCGGTGCATTCCCGTGGAGACCTATGAGGGCGAAAGCGGCCCGGTGAAGTCCTATCTCGACCGCTATTCCTACCCCGACCGGCGCGATCCGAACTATATTGTCTTCGAGGCCGACGACGCTCGCTACATGAACCATGCCGACGAGCCGAACTGCGACGTCTCCTCGCCCGAGGAAACCTACGCGCTGCGCGACATCGCGCCCGGCGAGGAACTGACCTGCGACTACAACCACTTTTTCGACAACGGCTTCGACTTCCTCGGCGACCGCCACCCCTAGCTAGTGCAATTCCAGGAAAGGTGTGAAACGGTTTTCCGTGCGGAATTGCGTCAAAACAAAGAGATAGAGCAGTTCACCATCTCCGTGAAACGGTGAACTGCTCTGTCCAGTCGGAGCGCTTCAGCTCGCCGGCTTGCGCGCCGGAAAGCCGTTTGGATGCGGCGGGATAGCCTTGAGATAGGCGGCGATCGCGGCACGGTCGTCGGCCGTCAGTTGCGCTATGTTGCGCTGCACCTCGACCATGGCGCCGCCGACGGAATCGAAATCGGGCGTGAAGCCGGTTTCGAGATAGTTGGCGATGTCGGCTTCCGACCAGTCCTTGATGCCGCGCCCGGCAGGTGTGATGTTGGGCACGACGCCTTTGCCCTCTGCGGCCACGGCGCCTGCCAGCCATTCGGCCTTCTTCACGCCGCCGGCGAAGTCGCGCGGCGTGTGGCATTCGCCGCAGTGGCCAGGCCCTTCGACCAGATAGCGGCCGGCCAGCACCTTGTCAGGCGTGCCGTCCGGCAAGGCGATCACCGGCTCGGGGCTGAGATAGAGCCGCTTCCAGAGACCGATGCCGCGACGGATGTTGAACGGGAAGGAGAGCTTGTGGCCTGGTGCCTTGCCGGCCACCGCCGGCAGCGTCTTCATGAAGGCATAGAGGTCGGCGATGTCGGCCGGCTTCATGCGCGCGTATGAGGCATAGGGAAAAGCCGGATAGAAGTGCTCGCCGGAGGGAGCGATGCCCTTCAGCATGGCGTTGGCGAAATCTTCCTCGCTCCAGGCGCCGATACCGTCCTTTGGATCCTGCGAGATATTGGGCGGCACGAAGGTGCCGAACGGCGTCTTCAATTCCAGCCCGCCGGCGAGCTCGAGCTGAGCATCGCCCTTGGCACCGGGCCGGGCGTGGCAGGAGGTGCAGCCGCCGGCATAGAAGATGCGCTTGCCCTTTGCCGCGTCGCCGGGGCGAAGTTGCCCAACGGTCGCAGCGTCAAGCCGAACCGGCGCAGCCAGGACCCAGCCGGCGACCGCGCCGGCGCCGCCCAGCACGATGACGGCACCGACAAGCTTCTTCAGCCAGCCCATGTCAGGCAATCAGCTCTTATTGATCCTGTAGCTCTGATGGCAGGCGCCGCAATCGCCGCCGATCGTGTTGAGCTGCGCCTTCAAGGTATCGACATCGCCCGGCGGCGAAGCGACCGCTGCCTTGGTGCTGGCCAGGAACTTGTCCTCGGTTGCCTTGAAGCCTGCCATATCTTCCCAGATCTTGGGCGCAGCCTTAGTGTCGCCCTTGTCGCTGCCGGCGGGGAACAGCTTCTCGGCGTCGAACTTCTCGGCATTGGCCTGCAGCGCCTTCAGCGTCGTCAGCACCGCTGAGGCGTCGAAATCTTCCTCGCCCTTGACGACCTTGACCAACTGGCCGGCGAGCTTGCCGCGCTCCTTCATCAGGGCCTGGCGATCCTGGATCGGACCGGCAAATGTCGCTGAACCGGCAAGAGCGAGCATGGAGATGGCAAGGACAAGCTTTCTCATTCAATTGGCTCCGTGGTGAAGAGAGTAAGCGACTGGACGTTAACGGGCATCGCAGTGGAAATATTCCCTTCGACGCTACAGTGATTTCCCTGTCTGGATGAAGCTGTCGCTCGGCCCAAAAGAAAAGCCCCGGCATGCCGGGGCTTTTCGTCGAACTGATCAGCTTTTCGCCTTTTCGTAGAGTTCCAGGACGTAGTCCCAGTTGATGAGACTATCGACGAAGGCTTCGAGATATTTCGGCCGCGCGTTGCGGTAGTCGATGTAATAGGAGTGCTCCCACACGTCGACGCCGAGGATCGGCGAAGCGCCTTGAACCAGCGGGTTCTCGCCGTTGGGAGTCTTCGAGATCGCGAGCTTGCCGTCCTTGACCGAGAGCCAGGCCCAGCCGGAGCCGAACTGGGTGGTGCCGGCGGCGATGAAGTCGGCCTTGAACTTGTCGTAGCCGCCGAGATCGGCATCGACGGCCTTCTGCAGCGCGCCCGGCAGCTTGTTGCCGCCGCCGCCCTTCTTCATCCATTTCCAGAAGTGGATGTGGTTGTAGTGCTGGGCGGCATTGTTGAAGAGCCCGGCATTCTTGCCGAAGGACTGCTTCACGACCTCTTCGACCGACAGGTCGCCCATTCCAGCCTCGGCGGCCAGCTTGTTGCCGTTGTCGACATAGGCCTTGTGGTGCTTGTCGTGGTGATACTCCAGCGTTTCCTTCGACATGTAGGGCTGAAGGGCCTCATAGTCGTAAGGCAAAGCGGGCAACTCAAAAGCCATGGATGATACTCCCTCGTGGAAAAAGTCCGGTGAAACTACCGAACTAAGATAGGTCTGGAATGGGTTGGGGCAACTCCGCAACGGAGCGCCGATCGGCTTTTTATCCGCTCAGGCGGCGGAAGTCGAATGCGCCCAATCCCAATAAAGCTCGCGTGCCTTCTTGGCCACCGGCCCAGGCTGGAGATTGCGGTCCTCGATGCGGATGATGGGCACCACTTTCGAATGGTTGCCGGTCGAAAAGATCTCGTCCGCTTCGAGGAAATCGCGCATCGTGAGCGCCTTCTCGGTGGTCCTGAAGCCGTAGTCGCCGAGCAGGTCGATCGTGCGCGAGCGGGTGATGCCGGAGAGAAACGTGCCGTTCGCCGCCGGTGTCATCACATGGCCGTCCTTGACCAGGAAGATGTTGGAGGTGCCGGTCTCGGCGACATTGCCCAACATGTCGAGCACCAGAGCATTGTCGAAGCCGCGCATCTTGGCCTCGAGGATGGCGCGGCCATTATTGGGATAGAGGCAGCCGGCCTTGGCGTTGGTCGGCATCGTCTCGATGGTCGGCCGCCGAAACGGCGAGACGCCGATCGAAAAGCCGGAAGGCGGAATCATCGGCGATTCATAGAGGCAGAGGCAGAAGCGGGTCGAGGACGGATCGGCCGGCACGCCCATATAGCCGCCATGCTCGGCCCAGTACATCGGCCTGATGTAGACGGCGGTCTTGCCGTCGAACTTCTTCAGGCCGTCCCAGGTTAGCCCGACGATCTCCTCGGTGCTGACGGAGGGCTTCAGGCCAAGCGCGATCGCCGAGGCGTTGACTCGCGCGGCATGGCGATCGAGGTCGGGCGCCACGCCTTCGAACCAGCGGGCGCCGTCGAAGACGCTGGTGCCCAGCCACATGGCGTGGCTGCGCGGTCCGAGAATGGCGACATTGCCCTGGTACCAGTCGCCGTCAACATAGGTCCATGTCGCGGACTGCGCCGCCGCCGCCAGTGTCATCGTTCGCCGTCCATATCGATGATCTTCGAGCGGTCATAGGACGATGCTTTGGCGGCCCGCGTCAACCGACATCGGCGAAAATCGTTGAGGCCAGAGGCACTTGCGCGCAATCAGCGCTTGCGCGGCGCCGCGCCAGGCCGCAAAACTCTAAGCCATGCACCATGCGGCCTATGTCTTCGACGCCTACGGCACGTTGTTCGACGTGCACGCGGCCGTGCGCCGCCATGCCGGCGAGATCGGGCCGGACGGCCAGCTCCTCTCCGAAATCTGGCGCGCCAAGCAGCTCGAATATTCCTGGGTCAGGACGCTGATGGGCGCCTATGCCGATTTCTGGCAGCTCACCGAGCAGGCGCTGGATTTCGCGCTGCGCAAGGTGCCCTCGGCCGATCCGGCGATGAGGGCCAGGCTGCTCGAAGCCTATTGGCAGCTCGATTGCTATCCGGAAGTGCCGGCGGTGCTGAAGGCGCTCAAGGCATCGGGCGCCAAGCTCGCGATCCTGTCCAACGGCTCGCCGGAGATGCTGCAGGCGGCGGCGAAGTCGGCGGCGCTCGACCAGATCCTCGACGACGTCTTCTCGGTCGACGAGATCAGGCGCTTCAAGACCGACCCTGCGGTCTACGACATGGTGGTCACCGGCTGGCGGCTTTATCCGGGCGCGGTGTCGTTCCAGTCCTCCAACCGCTGGGATGTCGCCGGCGCCGCCAAGTTCGGCTTTCGCACCGTCTGGATCAACCGCACCAACCAGCCCGACGAATACCGGGACTTTCCGCCCGGACTGATCCTGCCCTCGCTCGAAGGTCTTCTGACGGACGTATGAGGGAGCTGTTGCTGCAGCGCAACAGAGGCGTTGCGGTCACAGCTTCGCCTCTGTTTGTCCACCCTCAGGCCAGAATTGGAACCGCCTATCAGTGCCGACTGTTATTGGAGCTGCCGGCGGCCTGCTTGCCTGCGGATTCCATGCTTTCTTGCGAATTCAAGACCCGAGAAAAGGCAACCATGTCAGACGATTCCTTCCGCGTCAGCCGCCGTGGCTTCCTCAATTTCACTGCCCTTGGCGCGGCTTCCCTTGCGGTTTCCGCCTGCACCACCACCGGTCCCGGTCCCGAACCCGTCCAGCCGCCACCGCCGGCCTATGTGGAGCCGCCGCTCGGCGACTACGAGACGATGTACGGGCCGATGTCCGACAACGGCTTCGACCTGCCGGCTATCCCGGTGAACAAGATCGATCACAGATATTTGCGCCAGATCGTTCCCGATCCGACCGGACAGCGGCCGGGCACTATCGTCGTCGATACCACCAACCACTTCCTCTATCTGGTTCGCGAGGGCGGCCAGGCGATCCGCTACGGCGTCGGCCTCGGCCGCGCCGGCTTCGAGTGGTCGGGCGACGCGGTGGTGCAGTGGAAGCAGAAGTGGCCGAAATGGACGCCGCCGGACGACATGATCGGCCGCCAGCCGGAACTGGCGCAATTCAGCGCCAAGAATGGCGGCATGCCCGGCGGCCTGAAGAACCCGCTCGGCGCCCGCGCGCTCTACCTGTTCCAAGGCAGCCAGGACACGCTCTACCGCCTGCACGGCTCGCCGGAATGGTGGTCGATCGGCAAGTCCGTCTCTTCGGGCTGCGTGCGCCTGATCAACCAGGACATCATCGACCTTTACGACCGTGTTCCCAACAAGACCCCGGTTGTCGTGACGGCCGATATCGGCGAGCCGGTGTCCGACATGCCCGAGCGCAAGGCCATCCCGATCGACAACGGGGTGCCGACCGGCTCGATCCTGCTCGGTCCGATCAGGCAGATGACCAACGAGATCTTCTGAGCTGCCATCGCCTTCCTCGGGCGATGATTATCTCACATCGCCGATTGCGTCAGGTCCGCAACGCCTCGCCGATGGCATCGTCGAGGCGTTCGACGATCGCGTCGATTGCCGGCGCGTCGCAGATGAAGGGCGGGGCAAGAAGCACGTGGTCGCCGTTCACCCCGTCGATCGTGCCGCCCATCGGGTAGACGAGGAGGCCGCGCGCCATGGCGGCTTTCTTGATGCGCGCATGCAGCTTCCGCTTCGGATCGAAAGGCTGCTTCGTCGAGCGGTCCTCGACCAGCTCGACGCCCATGAACAGGCCGCGACCGCGAACGTCGCCGACGTTGGGATGGTTCCCGAAACGCTCGCCGAGTCGGCGCGCCAGATGCGCGCCCATGGCTTTCACGTTCTCGAGCAGCCCGTCGCGGGCAGTGACCTCCTGAACGGCAAGTGCCGCGGCACAGGCCATCGGGTGGCAGATATAGGTATGGCCGTGCTGGAAGAGCCCGGAGCCGTTCGAGAACGCGTCGAATATCTTCCGGCTCAGCAGCACCGCGCCGATCGGCTGATAGCCGCCGCCTAGCCCCTTGGCGATCGTCATCAGGTCGGGAGCAATACCGTCCTGCTCGCAGGCATGCAGCGTTCCGGTGCGGCCCATGCCGCACATCACCTCGTCGAGGATCAGGAGGACGCCGTAACGGTCGCAGATATCGCGGATACGGCGGAAGTAATCCGCAACCGGCGGCACCGCCCCCGCCGTCGCGCCGACGACTGTTTCGGCAACGAAGGCCATGACCGTCTCAGGTCCGAGCTCGAGGATCTTGTCTTCCAGCGCCTGCGCGGCCCGAGCGGCATAGTCCTCGTCCGTCTCGCCGGCTTCCTGGAAACGATAGGCGAAGCATGGGTCGATGTGGTGCGTCTCGATGAGCAGCGGCCTGAACTGCGCGCGCCGCCATTCATTGCCGCCGGTCGCGAGCGCGCCGAGCGTGTTGCCGTGGTAGCTCTGCCTGCGCGCAATGATGTTGCGGCGCTGGGGTTGGCCGATCTCGACGAAATACTGCCGCGCCATCTTGAGTGCCGCCTCGACCGCTTCCGAGCCGCCCGAGACGAAGTAGCAATGGCTGATGCCGGCAGGCGCGTCCGCGACAAGCCGGTCGGCCAGGGCTTCGGCTACTTCGCTGGTGAAGAAGCTGGTGTGGGCATAGGCAAGCCGGTCGGCCTGCCTGTGCATGGCGGCGAGGATATCGGGATGGCCGTGGCCGAGACACGAAACGGCTGCCCCGCCCGACGCGTCGATATAGGCGCGCCCGTCGGCATCGAAGAGCTCGATGCCCCTGCCGCCGCTGGCCACCGGGAGCGAGGCGTGGATCTGACGATGCAGGATATGGGTCATGTTTTCCTCCGGCCGCGCGGCGGCAAGATGTGGATGTCGAGCTGAGACAACTGGTCCTCGGTGCGGCGGATGGCGGCCAGCGCCCTTTCTCCACCCTTGCCGGCGATCAGCGCCGCGAGCACCTCGCCGATGACGAATGCCGGCGACATAGTGTGGAAGAAGGACGGGCTTTCCGTCGGAGCGAGGACCGATTGTGCAGCCAGGCCGACAAGCGGCGACACGATACTGTCGGTGAGCGCGATCACGGGCACGCCGGTGGCGGCGGCGCGGCGAGCAAGATCGACGGTGAGCCTGGTGTAGGGAGCGACACTGGCTACGAACAGAACATCCTCGGCTGTCGCGAGACGAATGGCGTCGGTACCGGCTCCCGACGAGCCGTCCAGCATCACCGCCTTCTCGCCGAGGAAGGACATGACATAGGCGAAATGCGCGACGACAGGATGGCTGGAGCGCAGGCCGAGGCAGAAAACCCGACGTGCGGCATGGAGACGCTCTGCCGCGGCCGCCAGGGAATCGAGCCGCTCCGGGTGGGCAAGCTCGGCGATCTGGCTGGACAGCGACTTGATCATCTCGGCGGCCAATGCCCGGTCGCCGACCTCCTGCTGGTGCGCGAGCTGCGTGCCGGCCTTGCCGGCAAAGCCGAGCTCGCCCTGCCGCATGGCATTGGCGTAGAGCGAGCGCAGCGGCTCGTAGCCGTCGAAGCCCAGCCGCTTTGCCAGGCGCACCATCGTCCAGGGCTGGAGGCCGGCGCGGCGCGCCTGCTCGCGCATCGACAGCAGCGCGACGTCCTCGGGATTGTCGAGAAGATAGCGGGCAGCGTCCTGAAGCTGCGAGGGCAGCGTGTCGAAGGCTTCGACGATGGCATCGGTGAGCGGCGCGCGGATCATGCCGTCACCATAGACGCAATCCCGAGATTGTGCAATATATGTTGCACATATCACATATTTGCAACAAACGGAGCAATCGATGCCGGACCAAAATCGCGTTGCGATCGCCGTGGCGCCAAATGGCGGCCGACGCACGAAAGCCGATCATCCAGCCTTGCCGATTGCACCGGATGAGTTGGCGGATGTGGCCGCAGCTTCGCTCGAAGCCGGTGCCGCCATGATCCATATCCATGTCCGCGACCGCGACGCGCGCCACCTGCTCGACACCGAAGCCTATCGGGTCGCCACCGCTGCAATCAGGGCCAGCATCGGCGACAGGCTCGTTCTCCAGATCACCAGCGAGGCGCTGGGCATCTACCGGCCGGAACAGCAGATGCGGGTGGTGCTGGAAACGCGACCCGAAGCGGTTTCGCTTGCCTTGCGCGAATTCGTACCCGACCCAACGCATGAAGTGGCGTTCGCCGCGTTCCTCGAAACGCTGCGCAGGGAGAAGGTGACGCCGCAGATCATCCTCTATACCCCAGAGGAGGCGACCTATCTCGCGGCGCTCGCGGGTCGCGGCCTGATCCCCTTCGACAATCTGCCGGTTCTCTACGTGCTTGGCCGCTACACGGTCGGACAGACGTCCCGACCCGCCGACCTGCTGCCGTTCCTGGTGCCCGGCATTGCCGCCGCCAGCCATTGGATGGTTTGCGCCTTCGGCGGCCAGGAGACGGCGTGCGTGACAGCCGCCGCGCTGCTCGGCGGGCATGCGCGCGTCGGGTTCGAGAACAATCTTTTCCTGCCCGATGGAGCCCTGGCTTCCGGAAACCAAGACCTGGTTACGGCTACCAGGCGGGCAGTCGAAGCCTGCGCGCTCAGTCTCGCCAACGCGGACACGCTTAGAGGCCAGTGGGCCGCCGCCTGAGCCACCTGAATTTTCGCTGACAGGCATCCCTCGGCAGGTTCAATCATAGCCGTGCAATGCAAATATTGAATGCATTTTTCTTCGAAATGCATTTTCAATTTGCGATATCGGATCGACGGTGTTAGGCTTCCCGCGCAATTCCAACAAAAAGGGGAACCCGAAAAATGAAGTTCGCACTTGCAAGCCTCACCGCCGCCGCGGCCGTCGCGGCAACGCTCGTCCTTGGCCAGCCGGCTTTTGCCGACGACCTGATCGTGGCAACGGACACCGCCTTCGTTCCGTTCGAATTCAAGGAAGGCGACAAATATGTCGGGTTCGACATCGACCTGTGGGCCGCAATCGCCAAGGATATCGGCGTGACCTACACACTGCAGCCGATGGACTTCAACGGCATCATCCCGGCGCTGCAAACTAAGCAGGTCGACGTCGGACTGGCCGGCATCACCATCAAGGACGAGCGCAAGAAGGTCATCGACTTTTCGGACGGCTACTACGACAGCGGCTTCCTGCTGATGGTGCCGGTCAACAGCACGATCAAGGGGCCGGAAGATCTCGTCGGCAAGACACTTGCCGTGAAGACCGGCACCTCGGCGACCGATTACGCCAAGGAGCACTTCAAGGGCACGGATCTGCGGCTGTTCCCGAACAGCGATAATGCCTATCTCGAAGTCGCGACCGGACGCGCGGATGCCGCCATGCACGACACGCCGAACGTGCTCTACTACATCAAGACCAACGGTCAGGGGAAAGTGAAGACCGTCGGCCCACAGATGATGGCCCAGCAATATGGCATCGCCTTCCCGAAGGGCAGCGAGCTCGTCGCCAAGGTCAACGCCTCTATCGCCAAGCTGAAGGGCGACGGCACCTACAGCACCATCTACAAAAAATGGTTCGGCACCGAGCCGCCGAAGAGCTGATCATCGGGGTTCTCCTCGAATCCCCATGGCGCGCGCCGGCATGGCCGGCGCGCCTTCCCTGAAGGATAGCTCTCATGGATTTCGACTGGTCCGTCATCTGGCAGGCCCTGCCCGAGTTGCTGAAAGGCGCCCGCCTCACTGTGCTGATCGCGCTCGCCGGGCTTGCCGGCGGCTTGGTGATCGGCGCCGCCGCCGGTTTGGCGCGTGCCTATGGCAATGTCGTCCTCAACGCCATCGCCTTCGTCTATGTCGAGCTCATTCGCGGAACGCCGATCATCGTGCAGGTGATGTTCATCTATTTCGCGCTGCCGATCCTGGCGAATGTCCGCATCAACCCGCTGGCGGCCGCCATCATGGCGATCATCATCAATGCCGGCGCCTACATTGCCGAGATCGTGCGCGGCTCGTTTCTCTCCGTCCATCGCGGATTGCGAGAAGCAGGCCTCGCGCTCGGCCTGCCATTCTGGAAAGTGCTTCTCTACATCATCGGTCCGCTTGCCTTCCGCCGCATGATCCCGGCGCTCGGCAACCAGTTCATCGTCAGCCTGAAGGATACGTCGCTGTTCATCGTCATCGGCGTCGGCGAACTCACCCGGCAAGGTCAGGAAATCATGGCGGCCAACTTCCGCGCCGTCGAAATCTGGTCGGCCGTGGCGATGTTCTACCTGATCATGACCGGCGCGCTCACGCTGATCCTCAGGCTGACCGAAAAGAGGATGCGCATCCTGTGAGCATCGTGGAGTTCAAAAAGGTCACGAAGCGCTTCGGCCAGGTCACCATCCTCGACCAGGTCGACCTATCGATCGAGCCCGGCGAGAAGGTGGTCCTGATCGGTCCGTCCGGCTCCGGCAAGTCGACGCTGCTTCGCTGCATCAACGCGCTGGAGGAGATCAACGGCGGAGACCTCGTCGTCGACGGCATCAGCGTCAAGGCAGGCGGCCGCATGGTCCGCCTGATCCGCCAGGAAGCCGGCATGGTCTTCCAGCAGTTCAACCTCTTTCCGCAGATGACGGCGCTGGAAAACGTCGCCTTCGGTCCGCGTCGCGTGCGCCATGAACCGAGGCAGGAGGCGCGAAAGCAGGCGCTGGAAATGCTCGCCAAGGTCGGTCTCGCCGATCGGGCCCATCACTATCCGAGCGAGCTTTCCGGCGGCCAGCAACAGCGCGTCGCCATCGCGCGGGCGCTCGCCGTCAAGCCGAAGCTGATGCTGTTCGACGAGCCGACCTCGGCGCTCGATCCCGAACTCAGGCATGAAGTGCTGCGCGTGATGCAGGCGCTGGCCGAGGAAGGCATGACGATGATCGTCGTCACCCACGAGATGGCCTTTGCCCGCAAGGTCGGCACCAGGCTGATCTTCATGGAAGGCGGCAATATCGCTGTTGACGGCGAGCCGCGGGAGCTGCTTGCAAACCCGCAAAATCCTCGCTTGAAAGAGTTTCTGCAGCATGTCGCATGATGCCGGCCGCCGGCTTTCCTTCATCGATGTCGCGGGTTCGCCGTACGAGGTCGGCGCTGCACTCGGGCGCTTCGGCAGGGCCGCCATGCACGACCACTTCCGTACGTCCGCGGCATGGCGCGAACTGACCGCCCGCCGCGCCGATCCTCGCATCGGCACGATGGCGACGATCGTGCGGGAACGCTTTCCGCGATATTGGGCAGAGCTGCAGGGCCTCGCCACCGGGCTCGAGTTGCCGTTCGAGGACGTTTTCCTGTGGAACTGCCGCGGCGACATCTGGGCGATGGCGCCGGATGGCTGTACGACCGTTCAATTGCCCGGTTCGCCGCATGTCATCGGCCACAACGAGGATGGCGACCCGGATTTTGCAGGCCACTGCGCGCTGGCCCATGTGGCTTCCGCGGGCGGCAATCCATTCACCGCCTTCGTCTATCCCGGGTCGCTACCCGGACATACATTTGCCGCGACGTCGAAGGGGCTGGTGCAGACCGTCAACAACATCAGGCCGCTGGCCGGCGGCGCAGGCACGCCGCGCATGGTGCTCGCCCGCGCGATGCTGGACGCGCCCGATCTCGACGCGGCGGTGGCCCTGCTCAGATCGGCGCCACGCGCCGGCGCCTTTCACCTGACTTTGGCGCAAGTTGGCGACGAGCGGCTTCTCAGCGTCGAATTCACTGCGCAGGCTGTGTCTGCCGATTCGGTCGACGCGGCGCGCGTCCATTCGAACCACCTCATCCATGCCGACACGGGACGTGTGTCGCAGATCGTCACCGGTTCGTCCGGCGTGCGCCAGCGGCGTGGCGAGCTGCTGCTCGGCCAAACCCTCGACGCAGACCCGCGAGGCCGCGCGCTTGGCATATTGTGGGACGCGGCCGACCCGGAGCTGCCGATCTACCGCACCGATCCGGCCGACAGCGATGTCGAGAACACGCTCGCAAGTGCCGTCTTCCGCGTCGGGGCTGACAAGGTCGAATGGGCTGTCTACGATGGACAGCACGAAGCCGCGCGCTTCGACATGCGGGATGGGCTGGTCCCTGTCGCAGCGTGAACAGGAACGGGGCGATGCCAGAGGAAGCCTTTGCAGAGCCGCCGCGCACCATCGAGGAACTGAGGGCCCTGGCGCTCTCGGTCGGTCGCGACGAAGCAGGCTTTTCCCTCGGCTCGAAAGCGCATGACGTTTTCGCCAAGCTGGTGGAGGCGCCCGAACAATCGGCCGTCCGCTCGATCTCGGAGCTTGCCAATCAGTTCGGCATCAATCCGTCGACCCTGACAAGGCTGGCGAAGCGTCTCGGCTTTGAAGGTTTCAGCGACTTCCAGGCCGTCTTCCGCAAGGCCATCGCCAACGACCAGCAGTATTTCTACAGCCGCCAGGCCGGACGGCTCATGGCGACGCCGTCCGCGCGCGATGCCGAGGTCGAAGTCTTCGAGCACCTAGCGCGGGAAACCGCGGCGAATGTCGACGCCTTCCTCGGCCAGCTGGATGGCGCCTCGCTGAAGGGAGCGATCGGGCTGCTCGCAAGCGCGCACCGCGTGCGCATCCACGGCGTCCGCCAATTCCATTCGTTGGCGAGCTTTCTCACTTATTGCCTGGGCATGGTGCGCTCCGACGTGGCGCTTCTGGATGCTCCGCGACTCGGAGTCGCCGAAGCCCTATCACAGCTCGACAAGGGCGACGTCGTCGTCATCGCGAGCTGCGCGCCCTACACGCGCAGCGTTGCCGAGGTTGGCAGGATCGCCGCGGCGAATGGTCAGGCGGTTATCGCGATCACCGATTCCCGATCCTCGCCGCTCGTTCCCCCGGCCGAGCATGCCTTCTTCATTCCCCACGCCAGCAGCTTCTACTCCAACAGCATGGGCGCCTACATCGTCTTTTGCGAAGCGCTTCTGAACCTCGTCGCCCGCGAACTGGGCGACAAGGCGCTGAATTCGCTGGCCGGCCGCGAGCGCCTGATCGCCGAGATGAACATCGAGGTCGGCTGACTACCGCGATCGTCCTGAGCTTCAGATCGTCAGTGCCGCTCGGCCAGTATGGTCGCCAACACTGCAACGCCGCGGCGCAGCGACTCCGTGTCGAGCCCGGCGTAGCCCATGATGAAGCCGGCTGTTTCCGGTCGTGGCCCGTTTGGGTCATAGAGCGGCGACACGGGATAGAGGCCGATCCCGGCGGCGCGCGCCGCCGTGATGATCGCTGGCTCACGTTCGGCGGCGATGCCGCTCAGCCAGGCAACGACATGCAGGCCAGTGTCGGCGCCCGCAACAGCCACGCCCTGCCCCAGACAATCGGTCAACGCCCGCAGCAGGACTTCCCTGCGCTCGGCGTTCTTTCTGCGGATGCTGCGGACGTGGCGCTCGTAGGCACCGCTCGCCAGCAGCTCGGCCAACACATCCTGTTCCAGCATCGGGGCATGCCGGTCGCTCAGGCGCTTCGCCTCGCTGAACGCCAGGCGCAGGCCGGCGGGGACGACGAGATAGCCGAGCCTCAAGGTGGGCGAGAGCGTCTTTGACAGCGTGCCGACATAGATGACCGTGTCCGGGTCGAGTGTCTGCAGCGGCGGGATGGGGGCGATGTCGTGGCGGTATTCGCCGTCATAATCGTCCTCGACGATGTAGGCGCCTGTCGCCCCCGCCCAGGCCAGGAGGGCGCGCCGCCGCGTGGCCGAAAGCACGCCGCCGAGCGGAAACTGGTGCGACGGCGTCACGTAGGCGAGACGAGCCGTCGGCAGCGCATCCGTCTTCAGCCCGTCCGCGTCGACGGCCACCGGCACGGCCACGCCACCCGCCGCCACGAAAACATGGCGGGCGAGCAGATAGCCCGGGTTCTCGATGACGAACGGGTCGCCCGGATCGAGCAGCAGCCGGGCGCAGAGGTCGAGCCCTTGCTGCGAGCCGTTGACGACGACGATCTGATCCGGCGTGCAACTGATGCCGCGTGCGCGCCAGAGATAAGTTTGAAGCGCGCTGCGGAGAGCCGAAGACCCCTGCGGGTCGCCGTAGCGCAGCCGGGCGGCGCGCTGAAGAATGGCCTTGTTCGACGCCCGCCGCCAGGCCAATACCGGAAAGTCCGCCCCCGACAGGTCACCATAGCGGAAATCCGCAACCCTGGCCGGCTGTGCTTCCGCCGGCGGAGGCATGGCGAGCAGTCGATTGGCGAACGCAGAGAGGTTCCGAGGCTGAGCAGTCGTGACGGGCGCCTCGCCTGACGCCGTCGCCAGTCCCGGAGCCACGATCGCACGCGCGCCGTGGCGAATGATCAGGTAGCCTTCGGCGTTAAGCTGGCTGTAGGCCGCCGTCACCGTGGTTCGTGACGCGCCCCATTCGGCCGCGAAGGCGCGTGTCGAAGGCAGGCGGTCGCCGGGCCGGTAGGCGCCGCTGTGTATCTGTGTCTTGATCGCCGCGATGATACGGCGCGCGACACCGTCGTCCTGTTGCAACTGGACCACCGAAAACCTTCAGAACTGGATGTTCCAAGCAAGCCAGCCTTCCGGCATCTTTTCTTGCAACGCAAGGAGTTTTTGCCATGTACATACCGCCCGCCTTCCGCGACGACGACAAGGAGAGCCTCAGGGCAACGATCCGCGCGGCGCGTCTGGCAACGCTAGTCACCGCCACGGCGGAAGGACTGTTGGCGACACCGTTGCCGCTTCTTCTCGACGAGAGCGAAGGCGAGCACGGCACGCTCTACGGCCATGTCGCCAAGGCAAATCCGCACTGGGGCGCTCCGCCGTTGGGCGACGGCCTTGCGATATTCATGGGGCCGGACGCCTATGTGACGCCGGCCTGGTACCAGACCAAGCGGGAAACCGGAAAGGTGGTGCCGACCTGGAACTATGTCGCCGTCCATGCCCATGGGGCGGTCGAATTCTTCGAGGATGCCGACAGGCTGCTCGAAATCGTGACGCGCCTCACCAACCTCCATGAAGGCGGGCGCGCCTCGCCCTGGTCCGTATCGGATGCGCCGCCGGATTTCATTCGGGCGCAACTAAAGGGGATTGTCGGGTTGCGCATGCCGATCGCGCGGCTCGAAGGCAAGCGCAAGATGAGCCAGAACCGCAACGCGGCCGACCGCGCCGGTGTCGTGTCCGGCCTTTCGGCGAGCGACCGGCCTTCGGACCGTGAGGTCGCCCGTCTTATCCCGTCGTGAAGCCCAATCCTTTCGAGCCGAGTTCACCATGCCCGATCTGACCCAGTTCGCCTTGTATGTCGCCGCAGCGTTCCTGCTTGCCATCACGCCGGGACCGGGCATCTTCTACGTTGCGGCGCGCACGCTGGCCGGCGGGCGCGCCGAAGGCATCGCCTCCAGTTTCGGCACCGGCTTGGGCGGCATGGTCCACGTGGTTGCCGGCAGCCTGGGCGTTTCGGCCCTCGTGCTCGCCAGCGCGGAATTGTTCACGGCGCTGAAGCTGATCGGCGCCGTCTACCTGGTCTGGCTGGGCTTCCGCACCTTCCAGTCCGCCCGCCGCGAGGCAAAGACGATGCTGGACGGCGGCGCGCCGGCGCCCGCGGTCGGCGCCGGCCGAGCGTTTCGCGAAGGGGTGCTGGTCGAAGCGCTGAACCCGAAGACGGCAGCCTTCTTTCTGGCCTTCATTCCGCAGTTCGTGAATCTCAGTGCCGGCCACGTCGCCCTGCAGTTCATGGTTCTCGGCTTCGTGTCGGTGACGCTCAACACGCTTGCCGATGTCGTGGTCGCCTTCGCGGCGAGCCGCATCAGGGAAGGCGCGGCCGGGCGCACCGGCGTGATACGCCGGCTGCGCGAGGCCTCGGGAGGCGCGATGATCGCGCTCGGTATCGGACTTGCCATAGCCAAGCGCCCTGCCCTCTGATCGAGGGGCCCTGCGTCAGGTGCAGACCCACTCGCGGACCTTGCACTCCTTCTCCTTGCCGCCTCCTTGCCGCCGCAAAGCGCCATGGCCTTCTCCTCCGCATCCCGGCGGGTGGTCGCCGAGGCGGCGCCCCAGAAGAAGGGCTTGCCGGCATGGACATTCTTGCCGACGGAGAGCGCCGCGCAGTGCTCATAGGGAAAGCCGGTGCCGTCGTCATCGTCCCAGTGGCGATGGTTGCGGAACACCTCGACGACCTGGCAGCCGGCACCGTCCGCATTCTTGCTGCATATCTGAAAATATACAGCGGATTTCCCGGAGGCTAATGCGCAATTACTTTAGATATACCTTTTATACGCCGAACCATAAATAACCCTGTCAATAAATTAGCATCGCCTTACTCACTGGTCCGCGATCGACCCAGCCGTGCTCGTACCTGCCGCGGGGTCGCGTTGCGATATTTCTTCATCGTGGTGGTGAAGTGGCTCTGGCTCGAGAAGCCGCTCAAATCGGCGATGTCCGTGATCGGCATGCGTCTGTCGGCAAGCAGCTTTTCGGCAAAATCCAGGCGAAGCATGAGGACATACTGATGCGGCGATATCCCGAACGTCTTGGAGAACGCACGGGCGAAATGGTAAGGGGACAGATCGCAAACCGCCGCCATCTCCGCCAGCGACAGCTTGCGCGAAAAATTCTGTTTCAGAAATTCCTGTACCTGACGGGCACGATTGGCCGACAGCCCGCCCTTGGCGTTCATCGGCGGGCGTCTTTCAGCGGTTTTCGAAAACCAAGCTGGCAGATCATCGTCGCGCCGCAATCCGGCCTCCCGCTGCTCAGCCTCCGGCGGTCCTGGCTCAACCTGAGAGTGTACATTCAGTTCCCTGGGCAAGGTGTTTCGTGATCGCGCATGGATGGTGGCGCCATCGATCTCGACCGATGGCATATATGCCAAGAGGCACGATTTGGGTCCCTCGGTATTTCACGAAATTGCGATATAGAAGAGAAAAAGTTACCTCGCGAAAACTTTATACTTTACTGGAATATAGCGGTGGTTGTGGGACGACGAGTAGGCCGCCACCACCGCGTTAAATCCCGCCGCGTTGGATTTCGTAGGAACGGATTCGCCGCATGGCGAGCGGTGTCTGGAACTTTGCAGAATCTGCGGCGTTCATCACCGAGGCTTGGGCCTAGGCACAGGCCGCCGCAAAGACCAGAAGACGGTCATCACCCCAAACGCCGGGTACAGGGTCCGGCCGGATTCCGGAAGTTCGCTTCACGGCCAGCCGCAAAGATCCGCAGACCAAACCGCGAGTTTCCGGAGCGCGCGTGCATATGCTGAGTAGCGAGCAGGGCAAGAACGTACTCCGCGCGAGAGGTTTTCTTGTCCCAACGATCATCATTTTTCTGGCTGCGTATCTGATGCTTTCCTCCAGCGTCGGCTTCGGCGACGTCATAGCCGCCATCGCCGCAATCGACCTGCGCGTCCTGGCCCTCATTCTGCTGCTGTCCCTGGCGAATTATCCTGGGGAGCGCTCGACCGCCGCACGCTGGCGACGACGCTGGCGGCGCAAGTGATCATTTTCGTCCTGATTCAGGCTGGCATCAGATGGTTGTTTCCGGGGCTACCCAATCCTTATGCCAGCATCCCGGGGAGCAATTACGAGATCCATCTGGCGGATAATCTCTGGCTGTTCACCAATGCCCTCTATCTGTTGACCTATCTCGCCCGCTTCGGTGCCGGTCTCTACGTGCCCGTTCTGCTCCTGCACCGGCACCTCGACCCTGTGCTGAAACGGACACTGCTGTGGTTCGGCATACCGTTTCTCGTCTCCACCCTGCTTTTCGGACGTCTGGTGGAGCATCGGGTGGTCATCGAAATCGTGCCCTTGCTGTGGCTGGGCGCAGCGCAGGCGATCAGCGCCTGGAGCGCGGACCACGCGCGGCAGTCTCGGGCACATGCGCGAGAGCGGCTGCTTGAACAACCCCTTCAGCACGACGGACTTGGAGCGGTTCCGCCTTTGGCACACTCGCCGGCCCGCTCTCCCGCCAACATCGGGCAGTGAGATTCGGCGGCACGATCGGCCGCCAGTCCTAACGTCCCCGCGCCAGGCTGCCCAGGATACCGCGCACGATGGCGCGGCCAACCGACGAGCCGACCGAGCGCACCACCGACTTGATCGCGGCCTCCGCCACCGTCTGGCGGCTGGAGGACCGCCGTCCAGTTGTTCCCAAAACGTCCTCGAAGCCCGGGATGGTCCAGTTCGAGCCGCCGCTGCCCGCCTGCTGCGCCTGCGCTTCGGCGTCCTGCGCCTCCTTGGCCTTCTTCTGCAAGATCTCGAAGGCAGATTCGCGATCGACCATCTGGTCATACTGGCCGGTGACGGGACTCTCGGCGATGATCTTACGGCGCTCGTCCGGGGTGATCGGGCCGAGCCGCGAGGACGGCGGCCGGATCAGCGTGCGCTGGACCATCGCCGGAACGCCTTTGTCCTCAAGCATCGAGACCAGAGCCTCGCCGGTGGCGAGCTGGGTAATGGCGGTGGCGCAGTCGAAATCGGGATTGGGCCGGAACGTCTCGGCCGCCGTCCGCACCGCCTGTTGCTCGCGCGGCGTATAGGCACGCAACGCATGCTGCACGCGGTTGCCGAGCTGGGCCAGGACCTTTTCCGGAATGTCGAGCGGGTTCTGCGTGACGAAATAGACGCCGACGCCCTTGGAGCGGATGAGCCGCACCACCTGCTCGACGCGATCGATCAGCACCTTCGGCGCGTCCTCGAACAGGAGATGCGCCTCGTCGAAGAAGAAGACCAGCTTCGGCCGCTCGAGGTCGCCGACCTCGGGTAATTCCTCGAAAAGCTCCGACATCAGCCAGAGCAGGAAGGTGGCGTAGAGCCTGGGATTCATCATCAGCTTGTCGGCGGCCAAAACGCTGACCGCGCCGCGGCCATCGCGGGTCGTGCGCATGAGATCGGCAATGCGCAGCGCCGGCTCGCCGAAGAAATTCGCGGCGCCTTGGCTTTCCAGGACCAGAAGCGTGCGCTGGATGGCGCCGACGGACGGCTTGGTGACATTGCCGTAACGGGCGCTGAGCTCGTCGGCGCGCTCGGCGATGTTGGCAAGCAGCGCCTGCAGGTCCTTGAGGTCGAGCAGCAGCAGGCCCTCTTCGTCGGCGATGCGGAAAGCGATGTTCATGACGCCTTCCTGCGCTTCGGTCAGGTTCATCAGCCGCGACATCAGCAGCGGCCCCATTTCGGAGATGGTGGCGCGGATCGGATGGCCCTGCTCGCCGAACAGGTCCCAGAAGATGACCGGGAATTCCTGGAACTGGTAAGGGTCGAGCTTCACCTCTCCGGCGCGCTTGACCAGGAAATCCTTGGCCTCGCCCATCATGGCGATTCCGGAAAGGTCGCCCTTGATGTCGGCGCAGAAGACCGGCACGCCGGCGTTGGAAAAGCCCTCGGCCAGGACCTGCAGGCTGACCGTCTTGCCGGTGCCGGTGGCGCCGGTGATCAGGCCATGGCGATTGCCATAGCGCAGCAGAAGCGCCTCGGCGCGCTGGTAGGAATCGTCTGGCTTGCGGCTGGCGCCGATGAAGATGCTGGTGTCGTCAGCCATTGTCCGGTCTCCGCAAATCTGTTTTGTAAAAAAGCCCGAGCCTGATCCGAGGTATAGTAACGCTGCCGCCGAGCGACAATGGCCATTGTCGAAATGACGTTCGCGTTCAAAATCGACCTTTCGACGCTTGCGGATTTTGAGCATGTTTGGCAATCGGTTAGCGGCCGCCGGAGCGACGGCGGCGGATGTCGCATTGTGATATCCGTCCGAGGACCTTAGACTGGCGGCAGATGCGGCAAGAGACGAGGAATGCGATGGGCGCCGGCGCCTTGACCAGGGATGTCGACCTTCCGAGCCCGGATGCCAAGCGCTGGCTGGCGCTGGCGGAAAAAGCGCTTGCCGGCGGGTCCTTCGAGGAGAAGCTCGTTTCCCATACCGATGACGGCATCCGCATCGAGCCGCTCAGCGAACGCTCGGCGACGGCCGAGCCGCTGGTGCGCACCAACCCGAAGTCGCCCTGGATCGTCAGCCAGCGCGTCGACGATCCCGATATCGTCCGTGCCAGCGCCCAGGCACTGGAGGACATCGCGCAGGGCGCCACCGGCCTGTCACTGGTTTTCGAGGGCGCGCCGAACGCCTTCGGCTACGGCCTGCCGAGAACAGCGGAAGCGTTGGAAACGGTGCTCGACGGCGTGCCGCTCAACCGCGTGCAGGTGCGCATCGATGCGCATCCGTGGAGCCGCGCCGTGGCCGACTGGCTGCTTGCCTTCCTGGCCCGGCGCCGATCCGATCCGACGAAGCTCAACCTTTCCTTCGGCATCGACCCGGCGGCGATCTTCGCCGGCACCGGACGGCTGCGGATGTCGATCGAGGCATTGCAGGAATCGATGCCGCAGTCGCTGGCACATTTCTTCTCGATGGGCGTGCCGGGCGTGCTGCTCGAGGCGGACGGCCGCGTCTTCCACAATGCCGGCGCCACCGAGGCGCAGGAGCTCGGCACGATGATGGCCTCGGCCGTCTCCTACCTCAGGATGTTCGAGAAGGCGCGCCAGCCGCTCGTCTACGCAGCACCCCATATCGGCTTTGCGCTCAGCGTCGACCAGGACCAGTTCCTATCGATGGCCAAAGTGCGGTCGCTGCGCAAACTCTGGGCGCGGATCCAGGAAGCCTGCTCGATCCCGGCCTCGACGGCAAATGTCCACGCCGAGACTTCCTATCGCATGATGACGGTCGCCGATCCGGAAACCAACATCCTGCGCACGGCGATAGGAGGCTTCGCGGCCGCCGCTGGCGGCGCCGATTCGATCTCCATCCTGCCGCACACCATCGCGCATGGCCTGCCGGCCGGTTTTGCCCGCCGCGTCGCCCGCAACGCGCAGCTTATCATGGCGCATGAAAGCCACATCCACCGCGTCGCCGATCCGGCCAGCGGCTCTGGCGCGGTCGAGGCGCTGACCAACGAGCTTTGTGCCGCGGCATGGGAGGAGTTCCAGCGCATCGAAGCCGAGGGTGGCGTGCTCAACAGCCTGCAGCAGGGGTATATCCAGAACCGCGTGCAGACGGCCGCCGCGAAGCGCAACGCCGCCTATCGGGCAGGCGAACGCGGCATCGTCGGCACGACGCTTTACCGCGCCGGCAGCGAGCGCCCGGTCGAGACATTGAAAGCCGAGCGCCGGCCGGCGCTGACGGAGGGCGTGGCCGTGTGCGAGCCCATGTTTCCGGTGCGTATCGACCAATCGATCGGAGCCGGATCATGATCCCGGATTTCAGCCAGATCGGCTGGTCGGCGCCGCGCCGCGCGCCTGTCGAGCTCAAGGGCCAGCGGATGACGCCGGAAGGCATCGCCGTAAAACATCTCTACTCGCAGGGCGACCTCAAGGGGCTGGCCAATCTCGATACCTATCCCGGGCTCCCGCCTTTCGTGCGCGGCCCCTACCCGACCATGTATGTCCAGCAGCCCTGGACGATCAGGCAATATGCCGGCTTCTCGACGGCCGAAGAATCCAACGCCTTCTACCGCCGCAACCTCGCCGCCGGCCAGAAGGGGCTATCGGTCGCCTTCGACCTCGCTACCCATCGCGGCTACGACAGCGATCATCCGCGCGTCGCCGGCGATGTCGGCATGGCCGGCGTGGCGATCGATTCCATCCTCGACATGCGCCAGCTCTTCGACGGCATTCCGCTCAACGAGATGACGGTGTCGATGACCATGAACGGCGCGGTGCTGCCGATCATGGCTTTATATATCGTGGCCGCGGAGGAGCAGGGCGTCGAGCAGAAGGATCTCGCCGGCACCATTCAGAACGACATTCTGAAGGAGTTCATGGTCCGCAACACCTACATCTATCCACCTAAGCCCTCGATGCGGATCGTGTCGGACATCTTCGCCTACACCTCGCGGCACATGCCGAAATTCAACTCGATCTCGATTTCCGGCTATCACATGCAGGAAGCGGGCGCGACGGCCGACCTCGAGCTTGCCTACACCATCGCCGACGGCATCGAATATGCGCGCGCCGGCGTTGCCGCCGGCCTCGACATTGACCGCTTCGCGCCGCGGCTTTCCTTCTTCTGGGCGATCGGCATGAACTTCTTCATGGAGGTCGCCAAGCTGCGCGCTGCGCGCCTGCTCTGGTCGAGCCTGATGAAGAAGAATTTTTCGCCGAAGGACGAGCGCTCGCTGTCGCTGCGCACCCATTGCCAGACATCCGGATGGTCGCTGACGGCGCAGGATCCCTACAACAACATCACCCGCACGATGATCGAGGCGATGGCGGCGACGCAGGGGCATACGCAGTCGCTGCACACCAATTCCTTCGACGAGGCAATGGCGCTGCCGACCGACCATTCGGCCCGCATCGCCCGCAACACGCAACTCATCCTGCAGAAGGAATCCGGCACAACGCGCATCATCGATCCGTGGGGCGGCTCGGCCTATGTCGAGCGGCTGACGCATGATCTGGCGGCGCGCGCGCTGGCCCATATCCAGGAGGTCGAAAACCTCGGCGGCATGGCGGCGGCGATCGAGAAAGGCATTCCGAAGCTGCACATCGAGGAAGCGGCGGCGCGCACGCAGGCGCGCATCGATTCCGGCGAGCAGGTGCTGGTCGGCGTCAACGCGCATCGGCCGGAAGCCGATATCGAAGTCGATGTGCTCAAGATCGACAATGCCGAGGTGAAGGCTCGGCAATTGGCCAAGCTGCAGCGGCTGAAAGGCACGCGCGATGTCGCCGCGCTGGAGGATTCGCTAACCGCCCTCACCCGCGCGGCCGAAAGCGGCGAAAACCTGCTCGAATTCGCCATCCGCGCGGCGCGCGCCAATGCCACCGTCGGCGAGATCTCGCTGGCGCTGGAGAAGGTGTTCGGCCGGCATGCGGCCACGGTGCAGACGATCTCCGGCGTCTATCGCGACGCGCTCGGCGACAATCCGGCGGTCGACCGGCTGAAGGAAAAGATCGAGGCGTTCGAGAAGAAGACCGGCGCCAAGCCGCGCATCCTGGTCGCCAAGATGGGACAGGACGGGCACGACCGCGGCCAGAAGGTGATCGCCTCCGCCTTTGCCGATCTCGGCTTCGACGTCACCGTCGGTCCGATGTTCCAGACGCCGGAAGAGATCGCAAGGCTGGCGGTCCAGCACGATGTCGACATCATCGGTGCGTCCTCGCTTGCGGCCGGCCACCTGACGCTGATCCCTGAGCTCAAGGAAGCGCTGAAGAAGCTCGGCCATGGCGATATGCTGATCGTCGCCGGCGGCGTCATCCCGCCGCAGGACTATGACGCGGTGCTGAAGGCGGGCGCTGCAGAAATCTTTCCGCCGGGCACGGTGATCCCGCAGGCGGCGGACCGGCTGATGGATCGGTTGCTGGCGGCTGAGTAGGCACCGTTATAATTCTTGTTGTAACGTCCGGCGTTACACGTTATAATTAGCGTTGCAACAGGATGATCCGTCATGAACACCACCATTCGCAAGATCGGCAATTCCGAGGGCCTGATCCTGCCGAAAGAGCTTCTCGATCGGCTGCACCTGAAGGCCGGTGACAACGTGGTCGTCGTCCAGGAAGGTCAGGAGCTTCGTTTGCGCCGCTTGGAAGACTCTGCCGAAGAGTTCGAGCGCAAGATGAAGATCGCGCGCGAGCGGATGAAGAAATACGAGGTTGCCTACCGCGCGCTCGCGAAATGACCGAGCATCATTCGCGAGAATTCGTGGAGGCGATGCACGCCGAGCAATTGCGCCTCCACGGCGGCGCGCCGGGTATCCGCGATGAAGGCATGTTGGAGTCGGCGCTCGCCCGACCTCAACAGAAAGAGGCCTATGGCGAGCCGGATCTTTGCGAACTGGCAGCCGCGTATCTTTTCGGCCTTGCGAAGAACCACCCGTTTGTCGACGGCAACAAGCGCACGGCTTTTGCAGCGGCTGACTTGTTTCTCTACTTCAACGGTTTAAGCATCGAAGCCGAGCAGGAGGATGTCATCCAGCTCGTGATGATGGTCGCCGCGGGTGAAATCGATGAGGCTGGTGCCGCGGCCTTCTTCCGCGACCATACTGTCAAGCTCGAGGGCTAGTTCTCCGTCCTGTCCGATAGCTTGACGATCTCCCACTCCTTGCCGTTGACGGTGACGATCTCGCCAACCTTCTTGCCGAACAGAGCAATCGCCATCGGCGATACATGGGAAATGCTGCCTTTTGAAGGATTAGCCTCGTCCTCGCCGACGATGCGCCAATGCACCTTCTTGCCATCGTCGTTTTCCAATGTGACACCCATGCCGAAACGGACCACGTTGCTGCCGGGCTCTGGCACCGAAAGCTCCGCGCTTTCGCGCCGTGCAGACCAGTAGCGCAGGTCGCGCGACACGACCGCGAGGCGCTCGCGATCGCCCTTCCTTTCGGCCTTGGCCATCAGATCGCGCAGCTCGGCGAGATTCTCCTCGATCATCGCGAGGCCCCGCTCCGTCACCAGATTGCGGTGCGGGCTTATCGGTCGTTCGCCGACGCCGGCAATGGCGTTTTCGCTGTCTTCTTCGCGTGTAAAAGCTCTGCTCATAGCATGAACTTAGGCTTGGACAGGCAACTGCACAAGCGATTTGCCGACGACTGAACTTTGGCACGATTCCTGCGACGACCGGGCGGAACGCAAGGACCTGTGCCGATGTTGAACAGACGAGCGCTACTTGCCCGGACCGCCGGCCTTGCCGCAGCCGGGCTCCTTGCCGGCAAGGCATCGGCGAAGATGTTGCCCGGCATCGAGCAGGCGGCAATGCGCGGCTCGATCAACGCCATCGAGATCGGCGTGCAGCCAGGCGCGCTGGACGACCAGAGCAAGACCTTCACCAAGATGCTTGCTGACGCCAGCGACCGCGACGCGCCGGTGTTCCTGCCGCCCGGCGCCTATCTTGTCTCCAATCTGAAGCTGCCCGCCCGCGTGCGCCTGTCCGGCGTGCCCGGCGCCACGCGCATCGTCTACGGCGGCAACGGCCATCTGATGATGGCTGAGCAGGCCGAGCATATCGAGCTCAGCGGACTGGTGCTGGACGGCAGCAACCGCTGGCTGGCGGACTATGCGCAAGGGCTGCTCGATCTGCGCCGCGTCGCCCATCTCGCGATCGACAACTGCCAGGTCACCGGCAGCGGCAAGAACGGCCTGGCACTGGAACATGTCGCCGGACGCATCGGGCGCTCCGATATTTCGGGCGCGGCGGATGCCGGCATCTATTCGGTCGAGGCCGGCGGGTTGGAGATTTCGGACAATACCGTCTCCGACTGCGGCAATGGCGGCATTCTGGTGCATCGCTGGCAACAGGCGGAAGACGGCACCATCGTCAGCGGCAACCGGGTGCGGCGCATCGGCGCCAGGAGCGGCGGCACAGGCCAAAACGGCAACGGCATCAACGCCTTCCGCGCCGGCAATGTCATTATCTCGGGCAATGTCGTCTCGGATTGTGCCTTCTCGGCGATCCGCGCCAACAGCTCCAGCGATCTGCAGATCAGCGGCAATACCTGCTCGCGCTCCGGCGAGACGGGAATCTATTCGGAATTCTCCTTCGAAGGTGCGATCCTCAGCAACAATCTGGTCGACGGCGCCGCCAACGGCATCTCGATCGTCAACTTCAACGAAGGCGGCCGCATGGCCGTGTGCTCGAACAACATCGTGCGCAACCTCTCGACTGTCGGCCCCTACACCGCCGATCCGCCGGGCTTCGGCGTCGGCATCAGCGCCGAGGCCGACACCACCGTCTCCGGCAATGTCGTGGAGAACGCCCCGCTCTACGGCATGCAGCTCGGCTGGGGACCCTATCTGCGCAACGTCGTGGCAACGGGAAACATCATCCGCAAGGCTGGCACGGGCATCGTCGTCAGCGTCGTCGAAGGCTCAGGCAGCGCCGTTATCTCGGACAACATCATCGACGGCGCTCAGAACGGCGCCATCATCGGGCAGCGCTGGGCCGAGCCGGTGACAGGCGACCTCGCCCAGTCAGACGATACGGGCTACGCACATCTCACTGTCGAGCGGAACAAGGTCAGCTAGGCCACAGCCACGATCTTAGATTTAGATACACATTGTATATGCAAATGTGCAATATTGATCGTAGAAGGATTCATTGCCATGGCCACGAAAAACCAGGACAGCCGCGCCAAGCCCGTCAATCTGCGCATCCGTGAAGATGTCCGCGTCCTGATCGATCGTGCCGCGAAGATACGCGGAAAGACCCGCTCCGACTTCATGATCGAGGCCGCTTACCGCGCAGCCGAAGACACGCTGCTCGACCAGACCCTCGTCAAGGTCGATGCCGAAAGCTATCAGCATTATCTGGATATCCTCGATCGGCCACCGAGCGGCGAGGGATTTGCCCGCCTGATGAATGCGCCCAAGCCTTGGCGGGACTGATGCTATCGGCACCAGCCCTTCTTGCCGATAGTCACGAACTCGACCTATTTCAAAGCGGGACTGACAGCCTGGACCAATGGCTTCGACGGCGGGCGCGCGCCAATCAAGTCAGCGGGGCGTCCAGAACCTATGTGATTGCAGAAGGCGCACGAGTTGTCGGCTATTATTGCCTTTCGTCAGGCGGACTTGACCTGACGGATGCGCCCGGTTCGATCCGGCGCAATATGCCCGATCCCGTGCCCATGGCTGTACTTGGCCGTTTGGCCGTCGATGTCAGCTGGCAGGGAAAGGGTCCGGGCGTCGCTCTGTTGCAGGACGCGGTGCTGCGGACCGGTCAAGCGGCAGCCATCCTCGGCATTCGCGGTCTCTTGGTTCATACCATATCGGATGAAGCCAAGGCGTTTTATGAGCACTTTGGCTTCCAGGCTTCCCCAAAAATTCCGATGACTTTGGTGCTGTCGCTGAAGATGGCTCAGAAGGGGTAGCTGTCCTGGCTCGCCCGGGACGCCGCCCCAGCAAGTGCGGACGCATTGTCCGCGCTAGTTCAGCGCAGCCGTCGGCCGCAGCGAGCCGACCTTGGCGCCGACGCGGCTTTCGACAGGCGCGTGGGCGAGTTCGGTGAGCTTTGCCGCGACCGCTTCGTCGCTGCGCAGCAGTTTTGCCAGCACTGCAGCGATCATCACTTCGGAAGCGCGGCTGGCGCCGTCATCGCATTTCAAAGCGATGCCAAGACCAAGTTCGGGAAGAGCAGCGCAATAGACGGCCTCGGCGCCTGTCTTGACGAAGATGCGGCCGGGGGCGGCCTGCATCAGCGCGACATCGGCCCTGCCCGTGCCGGCCACCAGGAACGGCTCAGCCATGCAGGCCGAGAGCAGCCGCTTCGCCGCCCTGGCGCGCTCGGGAGAAAAGCCCCTGCCAGTCGCCATGCGGGCAAAGCCGAGCGCGAAGTTCTTCAGCGGCACGGCATAGGTGGGGATCGAGCAGCCATCCGTGCCGCAATGGTCGACGTCGTGCGCTGCGCCCGTCACCGATTGCATTGCTTCGCGCACCATCTCCTGCAGCGGATGGCCGGCCTTGACGTAACCGCGGTGCGCGATGCCGGAGTGGATGCAGGTGCAGAGGAAACCGGAATGCTTGCCGGAGCAGTTGTTGTGCAGCGCATTCGGGAAGCCGCCGGCGCGCGCCAGCGCAATGGTCGCATCGTGGTTCGACGGCCAGTGCGCGCCGCATTCGAGCGCCGTCCTGTCGAGGCCGGCCTTGGCAAGCATCGCCGTGGCCAGTTCGACATGCGCCGACTCGCCCGAATGCGAGGCGCAGGCGAGCGCCAATTCGCGGTCGCCGAAGCCGTAGGCATCGGCCGCGCCGCTCTCGACCAGCGGCAGCGCCTGGATTGCCTTCACGGCCGAGCGCGGGAACACCGGGCGCGCCGTGTCGCCGATTTCCAAGACGGGTTTGCCGTCGGCGTCGAAGACGATGACGGCGCCGCGATGGGCGCTCTCGACCACCGCGCCACGCGTGACTTCGACCAGAACCGGATTTGCCATGGTGCCTCCCGCACGCGCACGCCCAGAGGGTGCCCGCTTTATTGCGGGCCGCTTCTACCTGATCCGGTCGAGAATGGAAACGTAGTTGGCCACCGCTGCGCCACCCATGTTGAAGATGCCACCGAGCTTCGCGCCCGGCACCTGGATGCCGCCGGCCTCACCCGTGAGCTGCATCGCCGTCAGCACGTGCATCGACACGCCGGTGGCGCCGATCGGGTGACCCTTGGCCTTCAAGCCGCCGGAGGGATTGACCGGCAGGCGGCCGTCCTTGGCCGTCACGCCTTCCAGCGCGAGCTTGGCGCCTTCGCCGGGCTTCGCCAGACCCATGGCCTCATATTCGATGAGCTCGGCGATGGTGAAGCAGTCATGCGTCTCGACGAAGGAGAGGTCGTCGAGCGTGACGCCTGCCTTCTTCAGCGCCTGCCCCCAGGCGTGCTCGCAGCCCTCGAAGGCGAGGATGTCGCGCTTCGACATCGGCAGGAAATCCTGGACATGTTCATTGGCGCGGAAGGTGACGGCGCGGCGCATCTTCAGCGCCGTCGCGGTATCTGTAAGCACAAGCGCGGCGGCGCCGTCCGAGACCAGCGAGCAGTCGGTGCGCTTCAGCGGACCGGCGACGAACGGGTTCTTCTCGCTTTCCTGGCGGCAGAATTCGTAGCCGAAATCCTTGCGCATCTGCGCGTAGGGATTGTCGACGCCGTTCTTGTGGTTCTTGGCGGCGATCATGGCGAGCGCATCCGACTGGTCGCCATAGCGCTGGAAATAGGCCTGCGCGATCTTGCCGAAGACGCCGGCAAAGCCGGCCGGCGTGTCGCCGTCCTCGGGCAGATAGGAAGCCTTGAGCAGGTTCTTGCCGATCTCGGGACCGGGCGTCGTCGTCATCTGCTCGGCGCCGACCACCAGCACGATGCGGGCAGCGTTGGCATCGATGGCGCGGATACCTTGCCTGACAGCTGCCGAGCCGGTGGCGCAGGCATTCTCGACGCGCGTCGCCGGCTTGAAGCGCAGCCGGTCGTCCGCCTGCAGCACCAGGCTCGCAGTGAAATCCTGCGCCGAGAAGCCGGCATTGAAATGGCCGAGCACGATTTCGTCGACATCGTCCGGGCCGATGCCGGCATGGTCGAGCGCGTCCACGGCGACCTTGGTGATCAGGCCCTCCAGCGTCTCGCCTTCGAGCTTGCCGAAGCGCGAATGCGCCCAGCCGACGATGCATGCGGTCATGGCAGCCTCCGTTTGCCGCGAAGCCTAGCACGTCCTGTCGCGGCCCGTTACTCAATATTGTTCAACGGTGAACTTTTTTCCAGTCGAAAACATGGGCCAGAGCGACACGATCGGTTGATCCCAGCGGCGACTTTTTTGTTGATTGATCCGTCAATAAAAAATATTCTCGCCACCGAACCGGACCCCAAAATGCCGAAAATCGGAATGGAACCGCTGCGCCGCAGGGCGCTCATCGACGCGACGATCTCGGTGATCGGCGAGCGCGGCTCGCTGGACGTGACGATGTCGGAGATCGCCGGACGCGCCGGTGTGTCCTCGGCGCTCGCGCACCACTATTTCGGCGCCAAGGACGAGCTGCTGTTTGCGACGATGCGGCACATCCTGGCCGAGCTCAACGCCGATACGAGGCGCGCTCTTCGCCTCGCCGCCACAGCGCGTCAGCGCGTCTCGGCCGTGGTGGCGGTCAGCTTCTCCGACGAGCAGTTCCAGCCCGAAACCATAGCCGCATGGCTCGCCTTCTACGTCGAGGCGCAGCAGTCTTCCGCCTTGCGGCGGCTGCTTCGCGTCTATGCGCGGCGGCTCAACTCCAACCTGATGAGCGGGTTGACCGGCATCCTGCCGAGAGCCGAAGCGGATCGCGTCGCCGAAGCGACCGCGGCGCTGATCGACGGGCTCTACATCCGGCGCGCGCTGAAGGACGGCGTGCCCAACGCGCAGAGCGCGATCGCGCTCGTCGAAGACTATCTCGAAACCAAGCTCAACGGACGGAGCCTGCCTTGACGACCCGGCGACCCAATTTCCTGATCGTCATGGTCGATCAGCTCAACGGCACGTTCTTCGCCGACGGCCCGGCCGAATTCCTGCGTGCGCCGCATCTCAAGGCGCTCGCCGCCCGCTCGGCGCGCTTTGCCAACAACTACACCGCCTCGCCGCTCTGCGCGCCGGGCCGCGCCTCCTTCATGAGCGGCCAGCTGCCGTCGCGAACCCAGGTCTATGACAACGCCGCCGAGTTCGCCTCCTCGATCCCGACCTACGCGCATCATTTGCGCAGCGCCGGCTACCATACGGTGCTGTCGGGCAAGATGCATTTCGTCGGACCGGACCAGTTGCACGGCTTCGAGGAGCGGCTGACCACCGACATCTATCCCGCCGATTTCGGCTGGACGCCGGACTACCGCAAGCCCGGCGAGCGCATCGACTGGTGGTACCACAACCTCGGCTCGGTGACCGGGGCCGGCGTCGCCGAGATCACCAACCAGATGGAGTATGACGACGAGGTCGCCTTCCACGCGGTGCAGAAGCTCTACGAGTTCGCCCGCGTCTCCGACGATGCGGAGCGCCGGCCCTGGTGCCTCACCGTCTCCTTCACCCATCCGCACGACCCCTATGCCGCGCGGCGGAAATACTGGGATCTCTACGAGGGCTGCCCGGCGCTGGAGCCGGAGGTCGGTTTCATTCCCTACGCCAGCCAGGACCCGCATTCGAAGCGGCTCTACAAGGCGTCCGACTACGACAGTTTCGACATCAAGCCGGAGCAGGTCCGCCGCTCGCGGCGCGGCTATTTCGCAAACATCTCCTATCTCGACGACAAGATCGGCGAGCTTCTCGATGTCCTCAAGCGCACCCGCATGCTCGACGACACGATCATCCTGTTCTGCTCGGATCACGGCGACATGCTGGGCGAGCGCGGCCTGTGGTTCAAGATGTGCTTCTACGAGGGCTCGGCGCGCGTGCCGCTGATGATCGCCGGCAAGGGCGTGCGGGCCGGTCTGATCGAAGCGCCGGTGTCCAATCTCGACGTGACGCCAACGCTCTGCGACCTCGCCGGCATCGATATTGCGGCGATAGCGCCGTGGACGGACGGGCAGTCGCTGCTGCCGCTGCTCGACGGCGGGGTGCGCACCGCGCCCGTTCTCATGGAATACGCGGCCGAAGGCTCCTATGCGCCGCTGGTGGCGATCCGCGAAGGCCGCTACAAATTCGTCCATTGCGAGCTCGACCCGCCGCAGCTTTTCGACCTCGAGGCCGATCCGCGCGAGGTCGCCAATCTCGCCACCGATCCGGCGCGTGCGGGCCTCGTCTCGGCCTTCATGGAAAAGGTCAGGGCGCGCTGGGACATGGCGGCCTTCGACGCCGACGTGCGCGCCAGCCAGGCGCGGCGCTGGGTGGTCTATCCGGCGCTGCGCAACGGCGCCTACTACCCATGGGAGTTTCAGCCGCTGCAGAAGGCCTCGGAACGCTACATGCGCAATCACATGAACCTCGACAATCTCGAAGACCAGAAGCGCTTTCCGCGAGGCGAATGATGGCAGACGTTCTCGTTCCCACCCTCGACCATCTGAAAGAGGCCTATGCCGTGACCTCCGCGGCCACGCAGGTGACGCCGCTGCTGGAGTCGACTGTCCTTGCCAGGGAGACGGGTGCTGCGCGCGTCTTCGTCAAGCCGGAATCGCTGCAATGGGCCGGCTCCTTCAAGGTGCGCGGCGCCTATTGGCGGCTGAAGCGGCTTACGCCCGATGAGGCGAAGACGGGCGTCGTCGCCTATTCGTCCGGCAATTTCGCGCAAGGACTTGCGGCCGCCGGACAGGCGCTCGGCATCCCCGTCACCATCGTCATGCCGATCGACGCTCCTGCCGCGAAACGCGACGCCACCGCAAGCTATGGCGCGCGCGTGGTGCTCACCGACCATGGCGATCGCGCCCGCGAGGAGGTGGCGGCCGCCAAGGCGCGCGAGATCGCCGAGACCGAAAACCTTACCCTGCTGCATCCCTTCGACGATCCGGAGATCGTCGCCGGCCAGGCCGGCGCCGGGCTGGAGGCGCTCGACCAGTTGGCGGCGAAGAAGGCTCACGCCGACCTCGTCTTCTGCTCGGTCGGCGGCGGCGGGTTGATCGGCGGCGTCTCGCTCGCCTTCCGTTATCTGTCGCCGAAGACCGAAATCATCGCCGTCGAGCCGGAAGGTTTTGACGGCATGGGCTCGTCGCTTGCACATGGTGCGATCGAGACGATGCCCATCGGACCGAAATCGATCTGCGACGGCCTGATGGCTCGCAAGCCCGGCGAGGCTCCCTTCGCAGCGGTGAGTGCTGCCGGCGTTCGCGGCGTCACCGTCGACGACACCTCGGTGCGGCGGGCAATGAAGATCGCCTTCGAGCGGATGAAGCTGGTGCTGGAGCCTTCGGGCGCCGCGTCGCTCGCCGCGCTTCTCGGCGGCAAGGTGGATGTGGCGGACAAAACCGTCCTCGTAGTGGCTACCGGCGGCAATGTCTCGCTCGCCGACTTTATGGCGCATATGAACAATGCTTGAAGCGGATTTCGTCATCATCGGCTCCGGCTCCGCCGGCTCGGCCATGGCCTACCGGCTGTCGGAGGACGGCAAGCACTCGGTGATCGTCATCGAGTTCGGCGGCACCGATATCGGGCCGCTGATCCAGATGCCGTCGGCGCTGTCGATCCCGCTCAATATGAGCCTCTACGACTGGGGCTTCGCCAGCGAGCCGGAGCCGCATCTCGGCGGCCGCGTGCTCGCCACCCCGCGCGGCAAGGTGATCGGCGGCTCGTCCTCGATCAACGGCATGGTCTATGTGCGCGGCCATGCGCGCGACTTCGACCATTGGGCCGAACAAGGCGCGACCGGCTGGGGCTTTGCCGATGTGCTTCCCTATTTCAAGCGCATGGAGGATTCCAATGGCGGCGGCGAGACCGGCTGGCGGGGCCATGGCGGCCCGCTGCATGTGCAGCGCGGCACGCGCAAGAACCCGCTCTACGGCGCCTTCATAGAGGCCGGCCGCCAGGCCGGCTTCGAGCTCACCGACGATTACAACGGAGCGAAGCAGGAAGGCTTCGGCCCGATGGAGCAGACCATTTGGGGCGGTCGCCGCTGGTCGGCGGCCAATGCCTATCTGAAGCCGGCGCTGAAGCGCAAAAATGTGAATCTGGTCAAGGGCTTTGCCCGCCGCGTGGTGATCGAGAATCAACGCGCCCTCGGCGTCGAGATCGAAGCTAACAAACAGATTCAGCTCGTTAAGGCGCGACGTGAGGTGATCGTCGCGGCATCGTCGATCAACTCGCCGAAGATCCTGATGCTGTCCGGCATCGGCCCCGGCGCGCATCTGCAGGAAAACGACATAAAGGTCATCGCCGACCGACCGGGCGTCGGCGGCAACCTGCAGGACCATCTGGAACTCTACATCCAGCAGGAAGCGACCAGGCCGATCACGCTGAATTCGGTGCTCAATCCCTTCTCCAAGGCGATGATCGGCGCGCAGTGGCTGTTCTTCAAGTCCGGCCTCGGCGCCACCAACCATTTCGAGGCGGCGGCTTTCGTGCGCTCGCAGGCCGGCGTCGATTACCCCGATATCCAGTACCACTTCATCCCGGCGGCGGTGCGCTATGACGGCAAGGCGGCGGCGAAGTCGCATGGCTTCCAGGCGCATGTCGGGCCGATGCGCTCGAAGTCGCGTGGCTCCGTGACGCTGCGCTCGCCGGACCCGAAGGCCAAACCGGTGATCCGCTTCAACTACATGTCGCACCCCGACGACTGGAGCGAGTTCCGCCACTGTATCCGGCTGACGCGCGAGATCTTCGGCCAGAAGGCCTTCGACGGCTTCCGCGGCAAGGAGATCTCGCCGGGCAGCCATGTGCAGACCGACGACGAGCTCGACGCCTTCATCCGCGACCATGCCGAGAGCGCCTACCATCCCTGCGGCACCTGCAGGATGGGCCGCGCCGACGACCTCACGAGCGTCGTCGATCCGGAATGCCGGGTCATCGGGGTCGATGGCCTGCGCGTCGCCGACTCCTCGATCTTCCCGCGGGTGACCAACGGCAATCTCAACGCCCCCTCGATCATGACCGGCGAGAAGGCGTCCGATCACATCCTCGGGCGGGCGCCGCTCGCGCCGTCCAACCAGGAACCATGGATCAATCCGCGCTGGCAGGTGGCCGACAGATAGCGCATGATCCGGTGGGCCCCTCTCAGCCCAGCGACCATGAACGGAGAAACCCATGCGCGCCCAGCCAACGGCATCGCATTATGTCAACGGCCGCTACATCGAGGACGAGGGCGGCGCGCCCCTACCGGTGATCTATCCGGCGACCGGAGAGACCATCGCGACGCTGCATTCGGCGACGCCGAACGTGCTGGAGCTGGCGATCGAGGCCGCTCGCGCCGCGCAGCCGGCCTGGGCACAGATGAAGCCGGTCGAGCGGGGACGCATCCTGCGCCGTGCCGCCGACATCCTGCGGGCGCGTAATGCCGATCTGGCGCGCATAGAGACATTGGATACCGGCAAGGCGATCCAGGAGACGCTGGTGGCGGACGCGCCGTCGGCGGCCGACTGCCTGGAATATTTCGCCGGCGCGGTTGCCGCCTTCAGCGGCGAGGCAATCGATCTCGGCGGCCCGTTTGCCTATACACGGCGCGAGCCGCTCGGTGTGTGCGTCGGTATCGGCGCCTGGAACTATCCGATCCAGATCGCCGGCTGGAAGTCGGCGCCGGCGCTCGCCATGGGCAATGCGATGGTGTTCAAGCCTTCGGAGAACACGCCGCTTTCGGCGCTGGCTCTGGCAGAGATCTACAGCGAGGCCGGCCTACCCGATGGGGTGTTCAACGTGGTGCAGGGCTATGGCGATGTCGGCGCCGGCCTTGTCGGCCATGATGTCGTGGCCAAAGTTTCGGTGACCGGCTCGGTGCCGACCGGTCGCAAGGTTCTGTCGCTCGCCGGCTCGAAGATGAAGCACGCGACCATGGAGCTCGGCGGCAAGTCGCCGCTGATCGTCTTCGACGACGCCGATCTCGAGAACGCCATCGGCGGCGCCATGCTCGGCAATTTCTATTCGACCGGCCAGATCTGCTCAAACGGCACGCGCGTCTTCGTGCAGAAGGGCATTCATGACCGCTTCGTCGAGCGGCTGATCGAGCGCACCAAGAAAATCCGGATCGGCGACCCGCTCGATCCGGAAAC
Source organism: Mesorhizobium sp. ORS 3324 (assembly GCA_000824825.2). Taxonomy (GTDB): domain Bacteria; phylum Pseudomonadota; class Alphaproteobacteria; order Rhizobiales; family Rhizobiaceae; genus Mesorhizobium. The sequence continues at coordinate 4,222 of LM655206.1, read as the reverse complement.
GCAGATGGGACCGCTGGTCAACAAGGCGCAGCAGGACAAGGTCGTCTTCTACATTGCGATCGGCAAGCAGGAAGGAGCGGCCCTTGCCTACGGCGGCAACGTGCCGTCGCTGCAGGGTTTCGAGGGCGGCTTCTTCATCGAGCCGACGGTGTTCACCGACGTCACCGACAACATGCGCATCGCGCGCGAGGAGATTTTCGGGCCGGTGATGAGCGTGCTCAAATTCGACAGCGAGGACGAGGTGATCGAGCGCGCCAATGATAGCGAATTCGGTCTGGCGGCGGGCGTGTTTACACGCGACCTGCCGCGCGCCCACCGGGTGATCGCCGAATTGCAGGCCGGCACCTGCTGGATCAACGCTTACAATCTGACGCCGGTGGAAATGCCCTTCGGTGGCGTCAAGCAGTCCGGCATCGGCCGCGAGAACTCGCTGGCGGCGCTAGCGCATTACTCGCAACTCAAGGCGGTCTATGTCGAGACGGGGGATGTGGCGAGCCCCTATTGAGGCTGGCGATTGGCGAAAGCTTGGGCGATAGCCGATCCCCAGGTACTGCGTCAGCGTTAGACCAGGTGGTAGAATGCTGGCGGGCACGTCAGTGGCCAGTGGGCGGCCGCATTTGTCTATGCGGTCGATACAGAGGCCGAAAGGCACCGGGTCGATGAACCAGCGGAACAAGCGGCCGACATGCGCCTCGATCCACGAGGGGTCGCCGCAAAAGAAATGCGACACTAATGCAACCATTGGCGCTTGCAGGATCGGAAAGTGGCGGCTATAAGCCCGCCGTCTGGTCGCGGAGTGTAGCGCAGTCTGGTAGCGCACATCGTTCGGGACGATGGGGTCGCAGGTTCAAATCCTGCCACTCCGACCAGAAAAAACAACGGGTTAGCAACATTTCCGCTGCCCCATAGATATCCCCACAGAAATAAATAGGCAGTTAGATGCCCCTCTGCGCACCGGACACAAGCAGCCGCTAAGATCGACGGCAAGTACGCGGGGGGCACATCCGGCCCGAGAACAAGGCGGAAGACCAGGTCGACCGCCGCCTGAAGAAATTCCAGAACATGAAGCGGCTATGCGCTCTGGCGATCAAAGAGCGCGGCCTCGGCGGCCGGACTTTCACGCGCGTGATCCGCGACGAGGACGGCGACGCGGCGTGGGCGGCCGTGCGCGACCACGTCTCGCGCTCGGCTAGGGTGATTGCCGACCATCCCACTCAGCCTTTTCAGTCACGTTCGATCACGCTCTCACCGACGCCGGCTCCGCCGACGTAACGTTGGCCAATGGCCGCGTCAGCGGCGTGAGGACCGCTTCCGGCCAGGCGGTCGATGCCGATGCCGTCGTGGTTGCGGCGGGCATCCGCGGTGCCGGGTATGGCGGCCAAGGTCGGCAGGCGCATCGGCGACGGCACGACGCGCGCCCTGCTCGTCTTCAGCAAACCAATCGCGCATCCGCTGCGTGCCGTGCTCAACACGCCGCGTGCCGCCGTCAGGCCCACGCCGAACGGCGCCTTCGCGCTCGACTCCGCATGGTCCGAGGACGAAGTCATCGTGCGCGGCGACGGCACGTACGAAGCCAAGCCGTCCGCGATCTCGGGGCTGCTCGAGGAAGCCTCGAAGGTTCTTGAAGGCAATCCCACGCTCGCGCCGGAAAGCCATCACATGGGACCCAAGCCAATCCCCGCAGACGGCGAGCCGGTGATCGGCCAGTTGACCGGCATTTCCCGGATACCGCGTTGTCTTCAGCCATAGCGGCGCGACGCTGGGCCTCATCGCAGGCGAATTGCTGGCCGGCGAGATCGTCAGCGGCATGCCCGCCGCGCCCGGAATTTTCGCGCATCGGCTACCGCCGTCAGCCCCCCGTCAGCAACATCGTTCAATTCATCGGCAAAGACAAACGATCGACCCTCGGCGAACGTCCGGCGACTCTCGCCGATGTGGACATGCGATCGCATCCAACATCCGCGATTAACCGCGGTCGTCGAACATTGGGACGGCAGGCTTGAGGTCGTGCTTGGATGCATGCGGCAATGTGAGGCCAAGCATAACAGCATGACGGTGGGGCGTCCGCACCCTGCAGGCCCAACGGGCGAGCCGCGATTCGATTCGGTCAACATGCGTTATTGGAAGGTCACAATCTTCGCAGCGGCTGTCGTGCTTGGCGTCGTGCCAGCCACAGCTTACCTCGTCAGGACTACTCCCGATCTCGATTGTTTGCTGGCCAGACCAGTTGGATCAAAGACACCAGCCCCACAGGGCATCCATCTGAGCGAGCTGCCGCCCTATGTAGTTGACGCCCTGATTTCCGCCGAGGATCGGAATTTCTATGGAAATTTCGGGGCCGAGCCGCTTTCCATGCTGCGAGCCCTATACGCCGATATCAGGGCCGGACGGATCGTCCAGGGCGGCAGCACGATCAGCGAGCAATTGGCCAAGAATCTGCTGCCGCCGCAGCGATCGAGGATCCTCCAGAGAATCCGCGAAATCGTTGTCGTCGTGATGCTCGAGCACCGCTACAGCAAGAATCGGATTCTCGAACTGTATCTCGACCGCGTCTATTTCGGCAGCGGCGCCTACGGGATCGAGGCTGCCGCTCATCGCTATTTCGGGAAATCCGCAAGCAAATTGACGCTCTACGAAGCGGCAATGCTGGTCGGAGCGCTGCCGGCGCCCTCCTACCTGAATCCGCTACACGATCCTGCCCGAGCAGAGCGCCGTGCCCAGACCGTCCTGCAGGACATGGTCGAAGCGGGCCATCTGACGCCCGACGAGCGCCGGCGGGCGCTCGCAGGCCAGGGGAAGCTGCCAACCGGTGACGCGGCTTTTCTATTGGCT
>LM655206.1:0-1290 GCA_000824825.2 Mesorhizobium sp. ORS 3324 | reverse complement strand
GGCCGCGAGGAGATCATTGACGCCGTTCGCAACCTCATTCGAAGCCAAATTCGATGCGGGCGCGACCTCGACGCGATCCTCGACGAATTGAGCCCCGGAGCGATAGACGAATGGCTTTACACCGCCGGTCTGCCCGATCTCGATCTCATCATCCGCACGAGCGGTGAAATCCGCCTTTCGGGTGCGCGCGCTTTCGAGGGCAGGCGATTGAGCGAGACTTTCGAGAAGCCGGGCTGCGGCTGGACCTCGGAAAGCTATCGATGCTTTCCGGATCGCAGGTCGATGACCCAAGGTTCTGGCAGAACGGATGTGCTCGTCAGACTCCCGTCAGGTTCGCCCGTCATCCAGTGGAAGAGCCGGGGCGCTTGCGTTCATGTCCGCGCAGGCCGTCTTTCCAGGAAGGAACCCTCCCCGATATGAGCACTCTTGGCATGCGCCTGCGCTTCGCTCTTGTGCCAAACGCTCGTCACCGGGACCCTGCCGGTGGAACTGCGCGGAACCGTCTTCGGCGTGTTCAACCTGATCACCGGCCTGGCACTACTTCTCGTCGTTGCTGGCGCGCTTTGGGACGCGGCCGGGCCGCAGGTGACATTTCTCGTCGGGGCTGGCTTCGCTGCGACAATTGTCGCGGGCCTGCTTTCCATTCGCGATCGACTGAAGGAGGCGGAACATGCCTGCCACGACGGTTCATTCGCCAACGCCGCATCGATGATCGCGCGTGGGTACACTTTGAAGCCAGGATGTGGATAAACCAATGTACGAACTTGATGCCAAGCTAACCCATGCACTCAACAACGTCGCGGGAACGAGCCAGTTACTCAATTCCCTGATGATCTGGGTTTCGGCGATCGGCGTTCCGCTTCTCGTGCTGGCAGTCGCTGGACAATGGTGGCGGCGGGCCGATCGAGAGCATAACCGGCATGTTCTCCTCGCCGCCGGCCTCTCCTTCCTGCTCGGTCTGGCCTTCAACCAGCTTATCCTGCTGTTCGTGTATCGGATACGCCCTTATGACGCCGGCGTAACGCATCTCCTGGTCGCCCGCAGCGCCGATCCGTCGTTTCCCTCCGATCATGCGACGGCGGCCGCGGCGATCGCGGCCGCCTTTCTGTTGCACGGAATGCGGAAGGTCGGGCTCTGGTTTCTGGCAGCCGCACTGCTGGTGATGATCTCACGTGTCTATATCGGCACGCACTACGTGGGCGATGTTCTAGGCGGGGCGCTGACCGGAATCTTCGCGGCCATGCTGGTCCGCGCTCTCTTTCGGGAAGGAGCGCGAGCCGATCAATGGAT
>LM655205.1 GCA_000824825.2 Mesorhizobium sp. ORS 3324 | reverse complement strand
TATCGGACTTCACTTCGGCCATGACTGTCTTCCGTTGCTTTTCATTCGAGTAACTGGAGTCATCGAGGCTTCCGATTGACTAGATGCTCGGTGGCATCCGGCCTGCCGCGCGGTAAGCCGAAGCCAGCGTGTTGACCATCAGAAGCGCGATCGTCATGGGGCCGACGCCGCCCGGCACGGGCGTGATCGCGCCGGCACGCTCGGCCGCTTCAGCGTAGGCCACGTCGCCCACCAGTTTGGACTTGCCGCCGGCATTTTCACCGACCCGATTGATCCCGACATCGATAACGACGGCGCCTGGCTTCACCCAGTCGCCCTTGATCATTTCGGGTCTTCCGACCGCCGCGACCAGGATATCGGCGCTGCGGCAGAGTGCGGCAAGATCCTTGGTGCGGCTGTGGGCGATGGTGACGGTTGCGTTGGCATTCAGCAGAAGATTGGCCATCGGCTTGCCAACAATGTTGGAGCGGCCGACGACCACGGCATTCAGGCCCGACAGATCTCGGCCGAGTGCACGCTCGATAAGGAGCATTGAGCCGGCGGGCGTGCACGGCACGAAGGCGGTCTTCAGTTCGCCGGTGCCGAGTTTGCCGACATTGATGAAATGAAAGCCGTCGACGTCCTTTTCGGCGGCAATGGTCTGTATGATCCTGCCGGCGTCGATGTGGTCCGGGAGCGGCAGTTGTACAAGAATGCCGTGGATCGAGGGATCGGCATTGAGTTTCTCCAGCAGGGCGATGAGTTCGCCTTCCGAGATATCGGCCGCCAGCGCGTGCTCGATGGAGCGAAAGCCGCACTCTCTGGCTTTCCTGCCTTTGGAGGAAACATAAACCTGACTGGCTGGATCCTGACCGACAATGACCACTGCAATAGCGGGAACGACACCCGCGGCAGAGATCAACTGTTCGGCTGCGGCCTTGACCTTCGCAACCACGTCGCCCGCGGCGGCCTTGCCATCAATTACAGTCGTCACTCCGTCCTCCCAAGAGCGCGCAAGATAACAGGCCAAAATCCGGCCGAGCACGCCCTCCCACTGAATTTTCAGGCTCAAACCTATAGCAAGAGTTCCGAACCGCCGTCAACTCGTGTGCAAAAAAAATTCATACCAAGAAAAATTTGACAAAGCGAGACCTCAACCCGGTCGATCGGAGAATTGCACTGGAAGGAAAATAAAATTCATACTATGAATTTCGTATGCGCTGTTCTACGACATCGGTGCCGCTGGAACCCGATGCGGGTCGGAGTCGCCGATCGTGGAGGACAGCAGGGGAGAAGATGCAGGATCCAGGGCGTGCGCCTTGCGTGCCGCCATGGCCGGTTCCGAGCATTAGGATCAGGCAATATCGGATGGGCGGAGAGACAAGGTTCAGAGTGTTGATCGCGGAGCGCAACCCGCTAGTGGTCGCTGCGCTGGCGGATATGGTCTCACGGGATCGTCGCTTTGATCTTGTCGGCAATGTGCAGACCGGCGAAGCCTTTCTCCGGGCGGCGTCTGCCGCGACCTCTCAATTCGATCTTGCCGTGGTCGGCTGGAAACTGTCCGACATGAACGGCGGCAGCTTGCTTGCGGAAATGCAGCGGCGCAACCTTTGTGCGCGCATCGTGATCTTTTCCAATGACCACGACGTGGCCATTCTCAGGCAATGCGTGCGCCTCGGCGCCCAAGGGTTCTGCTATCAGTTCGACGACCCGGCGGTCCTTTTCGATACACTGGCCGCAGTCGCGCAAGGCCGGATTTGTATCCCCTATGTAAATGTCTCAAAAATCAACGACACGCCGCTCTCGCGACTGACGACGCGCGAGAGAGAATTGCTGTCGGTCCTGGCCGATGGCTGGACCAATATTCAGATCGCAGCCCGCACAGGAATTTCCGAGAATACCGTCAAATATCACCTCAAAAATCTGTACGAGAAACTGGACGTTCGCAATCGGGCGATGGCGGTGGCGCTCTATGCCGGTGAAAGAAATCGCGACCGTTTTTGAACTCAAGAAATTGTCGCCAGCAGCGGCTGGCGGCCTGCCAATTCGAGGCCGGCCGGATAAGTCTCCTGCCTTAGGCGAAGAGATATCCTGAATATCTAAACGTGCTCGGAAGGGCGACGGCACAGTCGAGTCGCCGAAGCGCACAAGGGTATCACAAGCCTCGCGGCTTCAGCGTAAAGTATGCGGTCCGCGGCGCGAACCACGCCCATACCAACGATCGCGCCAAGAACGCCTTGCGTTCTGAGCGGCAGCAGATCAGTGCAGTCGCTCATTCTGAGGAAAACACTGCTGATCTGTACAGGAACGCCGTGAATCTGCACGGAAGGCTCGTCGTCGCTCTCCCTCCATTCTTCGAGAGCTTCAAGTGCATCATGGAAAGCGTTCTGAAGGGTGATTGGAGCATGCCCTTCGAAGAGACCAGGAAGCACTTGCTGCACGTCCATATCCTTTCGTTCCGCATGATAGCGCCGGATAACAAGCGTTACTCCGAAGGCTAGTGATTTTACCACGGTGCAACATTTTTGCATAACAGGCAAGTAGCATTTGCGAGCGGAACGCGCTGGACCAACGATTGGACAGGATTGTTATTCCTGCCTGGCCGGGTAGTCCTGGACACCCTTGCCGACCACCATCTGTATTGGGCCTCGACCTACCCAATCGAATGGCAAATCTACCCGTCCGGGCGTTTTCAAGGAGCAAAAAAGCCTGTCTGCTTCCAAATGGCTTTCTTAGTTTCCCGAGGTTCCTGCTCAGGTCGGCCGTCCGGGATAACGCCTAGACGAATGGGTGCTGCTTTGGACGACAGCAGACTGCTTAGCTGTCACGAGGACGTCAGAAGCCTTTTGTTCAGGCTTCTGACTTCTGTCGTCAGCGAACGTGAACCCGGGATAGCCGGCGTTCCGGCCGGGCGCGTTAGCCTCGACACTCTCGCCGAAGCTCAGCGTATCCCTGCGCTCCAGGCGACCGGGATATGGTTCCAGCTCGTCGCCATCGCCAACGAATTACTCGCGATGCGCTCACGCCGCGAGCTCGAGCAGATGGGCGGTGCAGATGAGGTGATCGGCTCCTTCGCCAATGTCGTGGGCGAGATCGCCGCCGCCGGCTATCCGGCCGAGGAACTGCAGGCGGCCCTCGACACGCTGAGTGTCGGGCCAACGATGACCGCCCACCCGACCGAGGCCAAGCGCGTCACTGTGCTCGAAATTCACCGGCGCATCTACCGCAAGCTCACCGAACTCGAGCAACAGCGTTGGGCGCCGCGCGAGCGCGAGCAGCTGATCGACGATCTCAGAAGCGAGATCGAGCTATTGTGGATGTCGGGGGAATTGCGGCTCGAACGGCCCTCGGTCGAAAGCGAGATTGCATGGGGCCTGCATTTCTTCCGCGAGGTGATCTTCGAGGCGACGCCGAGGATTTATGATGCCGTCGAGGAGGCGTTCGCCCGTCACTACCCGAAATATGAACTCAAGGTGCCGTCCTTCATGCGCTACGCGTCGTGGATCGGTGGAGATCGCGACGGCAATCCTAATGTCACGGCCAAGACTACCGCTCGCGCGCTCACCGAGTGCCGCCATGCCGCGATCGGCTGGTACATCCAGCAGGTTCGCCGCTTGATCACCGTGCTCAGCGTCAGCGCCAATGTCGTCGACATCCCGGAAGATTTCAGCAAGGCGCTGGCACAGGCGCTGCACCGGACTGGTGCAGCTCGGGAGATTATGGCGCGCAATCCGGGAGAGCCGCTGCGGCAGTTCGCGGCCGCGATGCTGGATCGCCTGCGGGCGATGCTCGGCGAAACGGCGGCCAAGCCGTATGCCCAGTCAGAGTTGCTCAAGAACGACCTGCGGCACGTCGAAACGGTCCTTGCCAAACTGGGCGGCAACCATGTTGCGCGGCGCTTCGTTCGCCCCTTGCGCCAGCAGGTCGAGACCTTCGGCTTTCGTACGGTCGCGTTGGACATTCGCCAGAACTCGACGGTCGTCAATCGGGTGCTGTCCGAGCTTTTCAAGCACACAGACGCAGACCAGGCGCCCGCGCCCGACTCGCCCCAATGGACCCGCCGCATCCGCACGGCACTCAGCATCGGTGAACAGCTTGCGGTAGAACGGCAATCGCTTTCCGAAGAGGCGCGGGAACTTCTCGACCTGTTCGACGTCATCCGCGAAGCCTCCTCTGGGCCGAATGGCGGTGCGATTGGCGCCTTCATCTTGAGCATGACACGTTCTTCCGAGGACCTGCTGGCCGTTTATCTGCTCGCCCAATATTCCGGCATGGCCACCGCGCTCGACGGCAGCGGTGCGATCGCACTGCGCGTGGTGCCGCTTTTCGAGACTATCGCCGATCTGCGTGCCGCGCCCGATGTTCTGGACCAGCTTCTTTCGGTCTCGATCGTGCGCCGCTCCGTGCGCGACTTCGGCAACCGGCAGGAAGTCATGCTGGGATACTCCGATTCCAACAAAGACGGTGGTTTCCTCGCTTCAAATTGGGAATTGAACAAGACGCAAAGACGCATCCATGCCCTCAGCCAGAAGCGCAAGATCGCCATCAGCTTCTTCCACGGCCGTGGCGGCTCGGTCAGTCGGGGAGGTGCGCCGACCGGTCGAGCGATCGCTGCCCAGCCCGCCGGCACAGTTGGCGGCGCCATGCGTGTGACCGAGCAGGGCGAGGTCGTGTCGTCGAAGTTCGCAAATCGCGGTACGGGACTCTATCAGCTTGAGATCCTTGCGGCGAGCGTCCTCGCTCACACCGTCAAGTCACAGAACGAGGCTGAGCTAAAGGAAATCCCGGAGTTCAGTGAAGCTCTAGAGGCTTTGACCGGCATGTCGCAGGCGTCCTATTCGGGCCTCATCAATGAGCCGGGTTTCATCGATTATTTCAATCAAGCGAGCCCGGTGGAAGAGCTGTCGCTGCTGAAGATCGGTTCGCGTCCGGCCCGCCGCTTCGGAGCCCGCGACATTTCCGACCTGCGCGCCATCCCCTGGGTTTTCGCCTGGAGCCAGAACCGGCATCTGCTGACCAATTGGTACGGTATCGGCAGCGCGCTCAATTCCTTCCTCACTGTTCGCGGCAACGCCGGGTTGGAATTGCTCAGGCAGATGTTCGAGCGCTCGCGCTTTTTCCGCCTCATCGTCGACGAGGTCGACAAGGGACTTTACCAAACCGACATGGAGATCGGTCGGCTTTATGCTGGGCTGGTGCAGGACCACGAGGTTGGCGAACGCATCTACGGCAAGATCGCCGCCGAATATGCTTTGACCCGCAAGACCATTGCCGAGATCAACGGCGGCCTGAAGGTTTCGCAGCGCTTCCCCGCCTTCAAGCAGCACTTCGACCGAATCAGGCCGCAGCTGGACGGCATACATCGATTGCAGGTGCAGCTTTTGCGCGAAGTCCGCGCGCAGGACGGCGCGACGGCCAAGCCCAAGCGTGCAGTCAACGCGCTTCTGCTTTCGATCAATTGCATTTCAACCGGCCTGGGCTGGACCGGGTGACGATCTTGGCCTCGCGCCGCAAGGGAGGAAGCTTCATGAACATCTCGACCAAACCTGACATCGGCGCGGCAAGTCGTTTCTTCCGCGCCGGAGTAGCTGTTGCGGACCATGCCGTCAGCGACGCCATGCAGCGGGAGCTCTCGCGCCAGCGCAACGAGATCGAGCTGATCGCTTCCGAAAACATCGTCTCCAAGGCGGTGCTTGAGGCGCAGGGTTCGGTGCTGACCAACAAATATGCCGAGGGCTATCCCGGCCGCAGGTACTATGGCGGCTGCCAGTTCGTCGACGAAGTCGAGGATCTGGCGCGGGAGCGTGCCAAGGCGCTGTTTGGCTGTTCTTTTGCCAACGTACAGCCGAACTCCGGCAGCCAGGCCAATCAGTCGGTCTTCATGGCGCTGATGCAGCCCGGCGATACCTTTCTGGGTCTTAACCTCTCCGCCGGCGGGCATCTCACACACGGCGCCCCGGTCAACCAGTCCGGCAAGTGGTTCAACGTCGTTTCCTATGGCGTCCGTCCTGACACCAATCGCATCGACCTCGATGAAGTGCGCGACCTGGCGCGCAAGCACCGGCCCAAGGTGATCCTTGCCGGCGGCTCGGCCTATCCGCGCATTATCGATTTCAAAGCGTTTCGTGAGATTGCCGACGAGGTTGGGGCCAAGCTATTCGTGGACATGGCGCATTTCGCCGGCCTCGTGGCCGGCGGCGTCCACCCCAATCCGCTCGACCATGCTCACGTGGTGACCACCACCACACACAAGACCCTGCGCGGCCCGCGCGGCGGCATGGTGCTCTCCAATGACGAGGAGATCGGCAAGAAGATCAATTCGGCGGTGTTTCCTGGTCTGCAGGGTGGGCCGTTGATGCACGTCATTGCTGCCAAGGCCGTGGCCTTCGGTGAGGCGCTGGCGCCGGAATTCAAGGCCTACGCGGCAAAAGTTGTCGCCAACGCCAAGATCCTTGCAGAGACGCTTGCCAATGGCGGTGTCGACATCGTCTCAGGCGGCACCGATACGCATTTGATGCTGGTCGACCTGCGGCGCAAGGGTCTGACTGGCAAGGTGGTCGAGACCGCGCTTGGCCGCGCCCACATCACCTGCAACAAGAACGGCATCCCCTTCGATCCGCAGGGACCGACCGTCACATCCGGGGTTCGGCTCGGGACGCCGGCATGCACGACGCGCGGTTTCCTCGCCGACGAGTTCCGTCAAGTCGGCCGTCTGACGATGTGCGTCATTGATGGGTTGGCTGCCAAAGGCGAGACCGGCAACGCAGCTATCGAGGCGGCTGTGCGCGAGGAAGTGCAGGATTTGGTCGGCCGATTTCCGATCTACGAGTGATCGTCGCCGGAGCAGAGGCGTTCGCCGGCGAAGTCGGAATTGACGTCTTGCCGAGCAGGTCGGCGTGACCGACCTCGCGTTCAACCGTTGGTGGATCAGCGCCGGAAGCTCTGATCGCCGAGCGCATTTCCGCTGGGAACCCAACGCGGCTTTGCAGCTTGCGGCAGCCGCTCCGCGCAACCGGAAAAGCGTGGCCCCCAGACCTGTGGAGACGATGGCGAACGCGTGGCGCGCGAAGCGAAATCTATATCCGGGTTCAAATCTGTTCAGGAGCATCTCTGCCTTGCCGACGCCATCCACTATCTGCACCGCGTCGCTTGACACGAAATTAACTTTGCCGGATATTCCTGAAGGGAAATTAATTTTCCCTACCGCAAAAGCGCAACGAAGCCGAAAATGGCCGTCCGGAGGAGAACAAATGGAAGCAGCAATCAGCAGTCGAACTGGCGAACTCAGCCTCAACCAGCGCATCGACAAAATGCACGCGCGCGATCGCGCAGGCCTGTTGGCCTTCGTTGTCGTGCTGTGGGGCACACTTATGTTCGCGCTCTTCAGCGTCTGGCCGTACGTCTCGATCCCCGCAATGCGCATTATCCTGTCGGTCGCATGCGCCTTGGTGTTGGTCTTCAACACGGCGGCCATAGTCGCCATGCTGCGCCACTATGCCGAAGACAAGCATTTCATCTACGGCCTTGACATCAAGCATCTCGACGAGATGCGCAGGCGCCGGGGCTAAGGAGCTAGCAAATGGCATATCAACCTCCCAAACAGGGTCTCGCCGGGCAGGTCTTCGACGTCATCACCCTGCTCGTGCTGACTGTGGGCGCCCTTTATCTGCCCCTTTACCTGGGCTTTGCCGGCGCCGCCAAAACGCCCAACCCGATCGCCAACCCGACCTGGGAAGCGCTCGGTCAGAACGCGACCGAAGCCAAGCAATGGGCGGCGATTGGAATTGCCGACCCGGCTGCCGCGAACGACATCATCACCGCCCGCTTCGACTACAGTTTTAGCTGGGCCCCGCTGATCGTCATGGCGGTGCTGGTGATTGGCTATTTTGTCTTGGTTGTGCGGCTTTCCGACAAGGAATACCGCGAAGTGATCGAAGAACGCTTCGATCCAAAGCGGCGATAGGGGAGGCGGTCATGGATATCTGGAACATTCTTGAATACGTGGCCTGGGCCCTGTCAGCCATGTTCGGTGCGCTGATGCTCATCAATCTCATTCGCATCGACACCACCTACGACAACGAGTTGCTGACCTCATCACGCGAAGGCGAGATCGAGGTGACGGCCGAGCGCCACCAGATCTGAGGGGACGGAAATGGCAAACGTGACTATGACCGCACCTGCGACCGAGCGGCTTCAACTCCTGCGCGTTCTCGGGCCCGCGCATATCTGGGCGCTCGGCGTCGGCATCGTGCTCGTCGGCGAATATATGGGCTGGAACTTCTCTGTCGGCAAAGGCGGCATGATCGCCGGGCTCGCCGCCTGCTGGGTGGCTGGTTTGCTCTACACCTGCGTGGCGATGATCGACTCCGAAGTGACGTCGACCATTGCCGCCGCTGGCGGCCAGTACGCTCAGGCCAAGCACATCGTGGGGCCGTTGATGGCCTTCAATGTCGGCCTGTTTCTTGTCATGGCCTACACCATGCTCGAGGCGGCCAACGCGATCACCGTCGGCTATCTGCTCGACACGGTCGCTGGGATGATGGGCCATACCGGCCTCAACCAGAAGCCGTTCATCATCCTTTCCATCATGTTCCTGGCGTGGCTCAATTTCCGCGGCGTCTTGGCGACACTGACCTTCAATCTGGTCATCACGGCCATTGCCTTCCTGGCAATCATTGCCCTGTTCGTCTCGGTGCAACTCGGTGTGTCCGCCGTGCCGATGGACTTTTCGGCGATCACGACGTCTCCGCTTCCCTATGGCTGGATCGGCATCGTCGCGGCCCTGCACTTCGGCTTGTGGTACTATCTCGGCATCGAGGGAACCTGCCAGGCGGCTGAAGAAGTCCGGTCGCCGGCGCGTTCGCTGCCCTACGGCACCATGGCCGGCATCATGACGCTGCTGATTGCCGCGACCATGACCTGGTATGTCTGCTCAGGCCTCCTGCCGTGGGAATATCTCGGTCAAGCCGGAACGCCGCTCTTCGACGCCGCGCGCGTCACGGGCAACACCGGATTGATGGTGCTGCTCTTCGTCGGTACGATGTTTTCTACACTCGCCTCGGCGAACGGATGCATCAACGACGCCTCGCGCGCCTGGTTCTCGATGGGCCGCGACCGCTATCTGCCGAGTTGGTTCGGCGCGGTGCACCCGGTCTATCGCACGCCGTACCGGTCGATCGTATTCCTGGTTCCTATCGCGCTCATCTTCGCGCTCGGCGCGCCGCTCGACCAGGTCGTGACCTTCTCGATCTTGTCGGGCCTGCTCGGATACACCTTCATGACCTTCAACATGGTCATGTTCCGGCGCAAGTGGCCGCTCGACACGATCAAGCGCGGTTACGTGCATCCGCTCCACCCGCTGCCGGTGATCGTGCTTCTGACGCTATGCGCTGCTGCCTATTTCGCCGTTTTCCTCGGCTACGGCACGCAGCTCAGCGCGATGATGTGCTTCTACATCGTGGCATCGCTCTGGTTCCATTTCCGGCGCTACCAGTTCGTGCGTCGGGGTGACCAGTTCACCATGCCCTGGCCGAAGCCCGCCGGTTATTGAACCCGTTAAACGTGGCGGCGTGGGCCTTCCGCGCCGCCACGTTCTCATCAAGGCGATCTCGAATGATCACCACAATCGCTCTTGCCGCATTTGTCGCCGCTGCCTGTGCCTGGATTGGCAAGCGGGCGATCAGCGACCATCGCGCCATCCTCGCGCAGCGCAGAAGGCTTCTTGACGAGGCGGCGACGCTTTTTCCAGACGCTCGGATCACCTTCGCTCCCGACCAGTTTCCCATTCTCACAAGCCGCCTTGAGGACGGCAGGCAGGTCCGGGTCGAGCTCCTTGCCGATACCATGGTGACGCGCCGACTGCCGCAGCTGTGGCTCAGAGCGACACTAAGCGAGCTTCGCGAGAGCGACCGGCCGGCGATCGGCGCGCTCGCCCGCCCGACCGGTGCCGAATATTATTCGCTCGTTCACGACTTGCCTGAATGGATGGCGCCGCCGGAGACTGACACTTCACTATTGATGCGCGGCGACGGTCGCGCCACCGCGTGGCAGGTCGAGCGTACCGCAACGGTGTTCCGCAGCCTCTTTTCCGATCCGGGCGTGAAGGAAGCCGTCATTGCGCCGCGCGGCACCCGGGTGATCCGTCAGGCCGCCCAGGGCGAGCGCGCAGCACATCTATTCCTGCGGCAGATCCGCTTTGCCGTTGCGACGATTCCAGCCGACCTCGTCAGCAAGGCGGTCATGGAAGCGAAGTCCTTGAGCGAGGCGCTGGCTGCGGGCGAGCCCACCATTCCAGTTTACGAAGCCGCCTGAGGTCATCGATGGACAAGCCAATCAATCCCCATCTGGTCCTTGCTCTGGCGATACTCTTCCCCGGGGCGGGTCACTTTGCCGTACGCGACGCAAAGCGCGGGCTGGCGTTTGCTTTCTTCGTGCTTTTCTTTTCGGTGATCAGCTACATGACGACAACACCGGAGCAGTCGTACATCGGGCGGCATGCGTTCGGGTTGTTCGTGTGGGCTTTGTCCATCCCGGATGCCTATCGTCGGGCCCGGATCCCGGCGACGGTGGCAGCAAGCGGGCGGCATCACAGCGGTCTCGCTTGAGCGAAGGTACTGCGAGTTTCGCGCCGGTTCGCGTCGGCCGTCGCCAGGGCAACCCAAGGCGCACGAGGGGCCCTTCTTGTCAGTATTTCGCTGCCGCGTGACGCCGCACGGCGAGGCGCGTAATGCATCGACGACGGTACTTTTCGGCGACGCCTCCGAAGCGTTGCTGTTCGGCCGAATAACCGAAATTCGTTCGGCCGATGCCGATGGATCCGAAACATCAGAGATATTCTGGCCAAATTTCCCTGTAACATCAAAAGCATAACGGCTGCCGCATCTTGAAAGCCGCGGTTCCCGCGAAGTTCCACAGCGGTTAGTCATCGCGGATGCGCTGCTCGGGTGCGATGACTGGACGGGTTGTACCAGCCTTTGCGGTGCCGCATCACGTCAACTGGTAGGATGTTCAACCGTCGGAAGGTCCGTTGGGCTCGGGCCGGTTGATGCTGTCGCAGTTCAAAGCGTCCCACGCGGGCACGTTCTGCGCCCACCGGCAGCAGTCTCAGCGCGCGGGTTCGGTTTCCTAGTTTGCCGGTGCCAAAGGCAAACTCGGAGGCGGGCGGGTAGGGTCTGACCTATCCGATAAGCGCATCGGGGCTTCTGAAAGTGTGGGCTCGACCCAATGCCAGAAGGCTCATGGAATCTATCTGGACAGGTGTTGTGAGCGGATGGGCAATCTCGATGATGGCTTCGGCAGGGCACTTTGTCTGCGAAGTCTTTCGGGAGGATCCTCTTTATGGCCGGCTTTACCCATCTTTTCATCCCCGGATCGACCAACATTCCCGAAGAGGTCCGGCAGGCCATGAACCTGCCGATGGAAGACATGCGCGCCGCCTCCTTCCCCAATCTGACGCTGCCGCTGTTCGAGGACATCAAGCGGGTCTTCAAGAACGAGACCGGCCGCGTCTTCATCTTCCCGTCGTCCGGCACCTGAAGCGGCGTTAACGATCATCCTTCCGTTGATGAGGGGGTTCAGATGAGACCACGCGTTATAGTCACGCGCCGCTGGCCCGCGGCTGTCGAGCAGATACTTGCCGAGCGGTTCGACACAACGCTCAATCGATATGATACGCCGCTGACTTCCAATGAACTCAGGGCTGCGTTCCGGGATTTTGAAGCGATTTTGCCGACTGTCAGTGACAATTTGTCGGCGTCTGTCTTCCCTGAAGCCAAGGTTCGAACCAAGGTCATTGCCAATTTCGGCGTCGGCTTCAGTCATATCGATATCGACGCTGCACGCAGGCACGAGATCGCCGTGACCAATACTCCTGGTGTGCTGACCGATTGCACTGCGGACATCGCCATGTGCCTGATGCTTTCGGTGGCCCGTCGCGCGGGCGAGGGGGAACGTCAATTGCGCGCCGGCGAATGGCCCGGTTGGTGTCCGACGCACATGATTGGCTCGAAAGTCTCCGGCAAAACACTTGGGGTCATCGGAATGGGCCGGATCGGCAAAGCGACCGCCCGACGTGCGCGGTTCGGCTTCGGCATGAACGTGGTCTTTTACAATCGCTCGAAAGTGGATGACGAAGAAATCGTTGCCATGGGCGCCAGGCAACTGTCGAGCGTGGAAGAGGTGCTGGCACAGGCGGACTTCGTGTCGCTCCACTGTCCTGGCGGCGCTGAGAACCGGCACCTTATCAACGCCTCCCGCCTGGCTGCGATGAAGCGTGGCGCCTTCCTCATCAACACCGCCCGCGGTGATGTGGTGGACCAAAACGCCTTGATCGACGCGCTAAGGCGCGGCGAGATCGCCGGTGCAGGGCTCGACGTATTTGACGGCGAACCTCAAATTCCTGAGCCGCTGAAGCATATGGAAAACGTCGTGCTTTTGCCGCACCTCGGCAGCGCGACCAAAGAAACCCGCGTGGCCATGGGAATGCGGGCAGTAGAGAACCTTGTCGCGTTTTTCGACGGGCGTCCGGTGCCGGATCGGATCGTGTGATGAGCATCGACGGCTCGGCTTCACCTCTGGTCGAGCTGCGGATGCAGGCCGTTCACCTGTTTCGCCAAGGCATTGCCGCATCGGATCCCGAGGCGGCAGTCGCGTCCGCTTTGAAAGCGAGAGAGCCCGACATCGCCGCCGCTCGCGGTGTCATCCTGATTGCCTTGGGCAAAGCGGCGTGCCTGATGGCAGGGACGGCGCTGCGTTTCGTCGGGGACAAACTGCGCAGGGCGTGCGTGGTCACCAATCGCGAAAACGTGTTGGACATCAAGCGCATCGAGATCATCGTCGGCGGTCATCCGCTGCCGGACGAGGGAAGCCTGAAAGCCGGTAGGGCGATTGAAGAGGCCGTGCGCTCGGCGTCGCCTGAAGACCTCGTGCTGTTGCTGATCAGTGGCGGGGGCTCAGCCCTCGTCTGCGCGCCTGCGCCGGGCATTTCGCTTGCCGATAAGGTGGCACTCAACGAAGCCCTCATCCGTTGCGGCGCCGACATTTCCGAGATCAATGCAGTAAGGCAGGTCTTCTCAAGACTGAAGGGCGGGCGTCTCGCGGAACTGACCGCAGGCGTCAGGACGCTGTCGCTGGTACTCTCGGACGTGCCCGGCGACGATGTAGCCACAATCGCCAGTGGGCCTACGGCAAAGCCCGCGACCGGCGTTTCCGACGCCGTCATCGTTCTTCGACGTCACAACCTGCTTCAATCGTTGCCGCTGAGCTTGCGGAGGCGACTGGACGATCTGGCCGCTGCCGAAGTTCGCGCATTTGCGAGCTTTGATCATGTCGAAAATGTCGTGATCGGCAGCAACGGCATCAGCCTGCAGCGTATGATGGACAGCGCCAAAGAGCGCTATCCCACGGTCATCAAGGCCGCCGACTGGCTGAACGGAGATGTTTCGGAGGCGGCCCACGCTCTTCACCGCCTGGCCCTGTTCACGGCGAGACATGACGGGTCGGTGGCAATCGTCGCCGGAGGAGAGACGACTGTGAGGGTGCGCGGAAACGGGAGAGGCGGGCGCAACCAGGAACTGGCTCTTCGGTTTGCCCTTCTAAATGAACGACAGCCGATCCGGCGTCCCTGGGTCTTTCTCAGCGGTGGCACAGACGGCCGTGACGGGCCGACAGACGCGGCGGGCGCCCTTGTCGATGCGGGATCAACAGAACGGATGCGTCGGCATGGCTGCCAGCCAGAAGGTCGTCTGAGAAACAACGATTCCTACCCTGCATTGGCGGCTTCAGGTGATTTGCTTCTGACGGGGCCCACCGGAACAAATGTTGCCGACCTGCAAATACTGCTGATGAAATAGCCCCAGCAGCCGTGGGACGCTCAGGCGTCGCCCTCTCGTTATCCTGAGTTGTATCCTCAGCTAAACTTGTTTACTGTTGGTAAAATGAATCAACCAACGGCAGTGAACATGGCGACGGCTAAGGCGGGCAAAAGGCAGGCGGCAAAGGCGGAAGAGAGGGGCAGCAGGGTGCTGACTCCGATCAAGATGGCAGGACCGGTAATCGTCAGCCCGCCGCCACCGGCGCGCGGCAAGCCTCTCAGTCAGGATCCCCACGCCGTTCGCGACACTCGCGAGAACGTGCTCGAGGTTGCGATCGGCCACGAGGTTCGCGCTTTTCGCAAGAAACTGGGCATCACCGTTGCCGATCTCGCTGTCACCACGGGCCTTTCGGTCGGCATGCTGTCCAAGATCGAGAACGGCATCACCTCGCCGTCATTGACCACGCTGCAGGCGCTGTCTCGAGCGCTAGGCGTGCCTGTGACCGGATTTTTTCGCCGTTATGAGGAAGAGCGCAAGGCCGTCTTTGTAAAGGCGGGATCGGGAGTGGACGTCGAACGGCGCGGCACGCGTGCCGGGCATCAGTATACATTGCTGGGTCATATCGGCTCGGATTCGAGCGGAGTTGTCGTCGAACCCTATCTTATCACTTTGACCGAAGACTCCGACGTCTTCCCGACGTTCCAGCACGACGGCATGGAATTCCTCTATATGCTGGAGGGCGAGGTCGTTTACCGCCACGGCAACAATCTTTACCGGATGACACCAGGTGACAGTCTGTTCTTCGACGCCGACGCGCCGCACGGTCCTGAAGAATTGACGCATTTGCCGATACGATATTTGTCAATCATCTCCTATCCCCACGGGCGCGGAAACGGCTGACGTAATTCGCCGTTCATTCCAACACTGACCGTTATGAATTTGCGGGCTACGCATGCGCCCTCGCTGTGTCCAGCTTCGCGCGTCAAACCACGCTGTCATTTGCCGCTCATTGCCCTTGCGGCAGACGTCGCGCATCTCCCCCAGACGCCGTGACATTAAACACGAGGCCTCGGAACTTAGCCGGTTCCAAGGTCTCGTGTTTTTCTAGAGGAAAAAAAAATTCATGACAGTTGAATTGCGGTATGGAACCTGCTAGCCTTCATGTCAGCTAACAACCATTGGAGGTGACGGGATGTGTGGGATTGTCGGACTGTTCCTGAAAGACAAATCGCTTGAACCCAGGTTAGGCGCGCTGCTGTCGGAAATGCTGGTGTCGTTGACCGACCGCGGGCCGGACAGCGCCGGCATAGCTATCTACGACAGTGGCGCGGCCGGGCATGGCAAGATCACCATCCAGTCATCGACCCCCAAGGCTGATTTCGAAGGGCTCGAAGCCGACCTCGGCAAGAAGATCGGGGCCAAGGTCTCGTCGATCGTGAAGTCGACCCATGCCGTCCTCGATGTCCCCGCCGACAAGCTTGAGGAAGCCCGCGCTGCGATCGCCGAGTTACGCCCGAACGTGCGCCTAATGGGCGTCGGCGAGGCGATCGAGATCTACAAGGAAGTCGGCCTGCCGGCCGACGTGGTCAAGCGGTTCGACCTGGCCAGGATGGGTGGCAGCCACGGCATCGGTCACACCCGCATGGCGACGGAATCGGCGGTTACCACGCTGGGCGCGCATCCCTTCTCGACCGGCCCGGACCAGTGCCTTGTGCATAACGGCTCGCTCTCGAACCACAACAATCTTCGCCGCGAGTTGATCCGCGACGGAATGCGCTTCGAGACTGAGAACGATACCGAAGTCGCGGCTGCCTATCTCTCGTCCAAGATCGCTCACGGGCAGAATCTCGGCGAGGCGCTGCAAAGCAGCCTGGAGGACCTCGACGGCTTCTTCACCTTCGTCGTCGGCACCAAGAACGGCTTCGGCGTGGTGCGCGATCCGATCGCCTGCAAGCCCGCCGTGATGGCCGAGACCGACCAGTATGTCGCCTTCGGCTCGGAATACCGCGCGCTGGCCAACCTGCCTGGCATTGAGGAAGCCAGGGTTTGGGAGCCGGAGCCGTCCACCGTCTATTTCTGGGAGCACTGAGCATCATGAATATTTCAAATGTTGCCACGGCGCCATCGCGTGAAGCGAGCTTTGCGCGGCGTGTCTTCGACCTCGGCGAAAATTCGTTGCGCGAGCTGAACCAGGCGCTGCACGATCTCGCTCCCGGCTCGAACGAGACCGCCTGGGAAGTGCTCAACCCGAAAGGCAGCCATTCGGTCGCCGTCGGCGTCGACCAGCCGGTCAGCATCGATGTGCGCGGCAGCGTCGGCTACTACTGCGGCGGCATGAATGCCGGCGGCGCGATCACCGTGCACGGCTCGGCCGGCCCGGGCGTCGGCGAGAACATGATGTCGGGCCGGATCGTGGTCAAAGGCGACGCCAGCCAGTATGCCGGCGCCACCGGCCGCGGCGGCCTTTTGGTCATCGAGGGCAACGCCTCGTCGCGCTGCGGCATCTCGATGAAGGGCATCGACATCGTCGTGCGCGGCAATATCGGCCACATGTCGGCCTTCATGGCGCAGTCCGGCAATCTGGTGGTGCTGGGCGACGCCGGCGATGCGCTCGGCGACTCGATCTATGAGGCCGGGCTGTTCGTGCGCGGCAAGGTCAAGAGCCTGGGCGCGGACTGCATCAAGAAGGAGATGCGCCCCGAGCATATCGCCCTGCTGCAGGACCTGCTCGACCGCGCCGGCATCAGGGATGCCAGGCCGCAAGAGTTCACCCGCTACGGCTCGGCCCGTACGCTCTACAACTTCAACATCGATAACGCTGACGCCTACTGAGGACGATCATGAGCTACCACAATCCTCCGACGACGCCGCGCAAGTCAGCGACCTTCGATGACTATGCGATCTCGGAAATCCGCCGCGCCGCCTCCACCGGCATCTATGACATCCGCGGCGGCGGCTCCAAGCGCAAGGTTCCGCATTTCGACGACCTGCTGTTCCTCGGCGCCTCGATCTCGCGCTATCCGCTCGAAGGCTATCGCGAGCGTTGCGACACCAGCGTGGTGCTGGGCACGCGCCATGCCAAGAAGCCGATCGAGCTCAAGATCCCGATCACCATCGCCGGCATGAGCTTCGGCTCGCTGTCGGGTCCGGCCAAGGAAGCGCTCGGCCGCGGCGCCACGATCGCCGGCACATCCACCACCACCGGCGACGGCGGCATGACCGAGGAAGAGCGCGGCCATTCCAAGACGCTGGTCTACCAATACCTGCCGTCGCGCTACGGCATGAACCCGCGCGATCTGCGCCGCGCCGACGCGATCGAGGTCGTGGTCGGCCAGGGCGCCAAGCCCGGCGGCGGCGGCATGCTGCTCGGCCAGAAGATCTCCGACCGCGTCGCCGAGATGCGCACGCTGCCCAAGGGCATCGACCAGCGCTCGGCCTGCCGTCATCCCGACTGGACCGGGCCGGACGATCTCGAGATCAAGATCCTCGAGCT
The DNA here is from genome assembly GCA_000824825.2 of Mesorhizobium sp. ORS 3324. GTDB lineage: Bacteria > Pseudomonadota > Alphaproteobacteria > Rhizobiales > Rhizobiaceae > Mesorhizobium. Next base: position 67,527 of record LM655205.1, on the reverse strand, counting down.
GCGCGAGATCACCGACTGGGAAAAGCCGATCTACGTCAAGGTCGGCGGGGCGCGGCCCTATTACGACACCGCGCTTGCGGTGAAGGCCGGCGCCGACGTCGTCGTGCTTGACGGCATGCAGGGCGGCACGGCAGCGACGCAGGAAGTGTTCATCGAGCATGTCGGCCAGCCGACGCTTGCCTGCATCAGGCCGGCGGTGAAGGCGCTGCAGGACCTCGGCATGCACCGCAAGGTGCAGCTGATCGTCTCCGGCGGCATCCGCAACGGCGCCGATGTCGCCAAGGCGCTGGCGCTCGGCGCCGACGCCGTTTCGATCGGCACCGCGGCGTTGATCGCGCTCGGCGACAATGATCCGCGCTGGGAGGAAGAATACCAAAAGCTCGGCACCACCGCCGGCGCCTATGACGACTGGCACGAGGGCAAGGACCCGGCGGGCATCACCACGCAGGACCCCGAGCTGATGAAGCGGGTCGACCCGATCACGGCCGGACGGCGGCTGGCGAATTATCTCAAGGTGATGACGCTCGAGGCGCAGACGATTGCCCGCGCCTGCGGCAAAAATCACCTGCACAATCTCGAGCCGGAAGATCTCTGCTCGCTTTCGATCGAGGCGGCGGCCATGGCCGGCGTGCCGCTTGCGGGGACGAATTGGATACCGGGGCAGGGTGGCTTCTAAAACCAGAAAGAATGGGAGCAGTAGACAATGAATAAGGCCTTTGATGCCAAAATCGATCAGTCTGAGGGGACTGATCTCCAGGAGTTCGCCAAGGCTCGCAACGTCAAGTACTTCATGATCTCCTACACCGACCTGTTCGGCGGCCAGCGCGCCAAGCTGGTGCCCGCGCAGGCCATCGGTGACATGCAGAAGGAGGGTGCCGGCTTTGCCGGCTTTGCCACATGGCTTGACCTGACGCCGGCGCACCCCGACATGCTGGCGGTGCCGGATCCGGATTCGGTGATCCAACTGCCCTGGAAGCCGGACGTCGCCTGGCTTGCTTCCGACTGTCTGATGGAAGGCAAGGGTGTCGGCCAGGCGCCGCGCAACACGCTCAAGCGGCTCGTTGCCGAAGCCGCCAAGGAAGGCATGCGCGTGAAGACCGGCGTCGAGCCGGAATTCTTCCTCGTCACGCCAGACGGCAAGCGGATCAGCGACGAGTACGATACGGCGTCGAAATCCTGCTACGACCAGCAGGCGGTGATGCGCCGCTACGATGTCATCGCCGAGATCTGCGATGCCATGCTCGACCTTGGCTGGCAGCCCTATCAGAACGACCATGAGGATGCGAACGGCCAGTTCGAGATGAACTGGCAATTCGACGACGTCCTGGCCACCGCCGACAAGCACTCGTTCTTCAAGTTCATGGTCAAGTCGATTGCTGAAAAGCACGGCCTGCGCGCGACCTTCATGCCGAAGCCCTTCCAAGGTCTCACGGGCAGTGGTTGCCATGCCCATATCTCGGTATGGGATCTCACCGGCAAGACCAATGCCTTCGCCGACAAGGAAATGGAGTTGGGTCTGTCGGAAAAGGGCAGGCACTTCCTCGGCGGCATCATGAAGCATGCCTCGGCACTCGCGGCGATCACCAATCCGACGGTCAACTCCTACAAGCGCATCAACGCGCCGCGCACCGTTTCGGGCGCGACGTGGGCGCCGAACACCGTGACCTGGACCGGCAACAACCGCACCCACATGGTGCGCGTGCCCGGACCCGGCCGCTTCGAGCTGCGCCTGCCCGACGGCGCCGCCAACCCCTACCTGATGCAGGCAGCCATCATCGCCGCCGGCCTCAGCGGCATCCGCACCAAGGCTGATCCAGGCCAACGCAGCGACATCGACATGTACAAGGACGGACACACCGTCACTCATGGCGCCAAGCTGCCGCTCAATCTGCTCGACGCGCTTCGCGCCTATGACGATGACGCCGAGTTGAAAGCAGCGATGGGTGAGGAGTTCTCCGCCGCCTACATCAAGCTCAAGACCCAGGAATGGAACTCCTACGCTTCGCACTTCACGCAGTGGGAGCGCGACCACACGCTGGACGTCTGAGTCCGCGTAGAAAATCGCTCCGCCGCTCGCCCCTTACTCCGGCGGAGCGATTTTCGAAACGACCAGCGAGGTCGCTCCAAGACTAAACGGCGGAATTTGACGCGATGAAATACTCGATCTTCTCCCTGGCGCGTGCCGCACTGTCCGGCCACAAGAGTTGGACGCGGGCCTGGCGCGACCCGGCGCCCAAAAGCCGCTATGACGTGGTCATCATCGGCGGCGGCGGCCATGGTCTTGCGACGGCCTACTTCCTTGCCAACGAATACGGGATTCGCAACGTCGCGGTGCTGGAGAAGGGCTGGATCGGCTCCGGCAATGCCGGCCGCAACACCACCATCATCCGCTCCAATTACGGCCTGCCCGGCAATACCGGCTTCTACGAATTGTCGATGAAGCTGTGGGAGCGCATGGAGCAGGACCTCAACTACAACACGATGGTCAGCCAGCGCGGCATCATCAACCTCTATCACTCCGACGCGCAGCGTGACGCCTTCGCCCGCCGCGGCAACACGATGCGCATCAACGGCATCGACGCCGAACTCCTCGATGCGGTGCAGATCCGCAAGGAACTGCCGTTCCTGAACTACGACAACGCCCGCTTCCCGATCATGGGTGGCCTCTTGCAGCGGCGCGCAGGTACCGCCCGCCACGATGCGGTCGTCTGGGGCTATGCGCGTGCCGCCAACGAAGGAGGCGTCGACATCATCCAGAACTGCGAGGTCACCGGCTTCGTGCGCGACGCCAACGGCAAGGTGACCGGCGTCGAGACCTCGCGTGGCAGGATCGGCGCCGGCAAGGTCGGCATGGCGGTGGCGGGCTCCTCATCGCGCGTCGCGGCGATGGCGGGACTACGCCTGCCGATCGAGAGCCATGTGCTGCAGGCCTTCGTCTCCGAAGCGATCAAGCCCCTGATCCCGGGTGTCATCACCTTCGGCGCCGGCCACTTCTATGTCAGCCAGTCCGACAAGGGCGGGCTGGTCTTTGGCGGCGATCTCGACGGTTACAATTCCTACGCCCAGCGCGGCAACCTGCCGGTGATGGAGGATGTCTGCGAGGGCGGCATGGCCATCATGCCGATGATCGGCCGCGTGCGCATGCTGCGGCAGTGGGGCGGCATCATGGACATGTCGATGGACGGATCGCCGATCATCGACAAGAGCCCGGTCGACGGCCTCTATCTCAATGCCGGCTGGTGCTACGGCGGCTTCAAGGCGACGCCGGCATCGGGTCTCGTCTTCGCCCATCTCCTGGCGCGCGACGAGGCGCATCCGGAGGCTGCGCTGTTCCGGCTCGACCGGTTCCGCCGCGGCGCGATGATCGATGAAAAGGGCCAGGGCGCCCAGCCGAACCTTCACTGAAAAGCGAGACTGGCGGAATGCGAATTGCATGTCCCTTCTGCGGTGAACGCGAAAACGGCGAGTTCACCTATCTTGGCGATGCCTCACCCAAGCGGCCCAACTTCGCCGTCGATGGCGGGGAAAGCCCCGAGCGTGTCGAGGATGCCTTCTACGACTACGTCTACCTGCGCGACAACGTGGCGGGCGTCATGCGCGAATATTGGTACCACGGCGGCGGCTGTCGCTCCTGGCTGGTGGCCGAGCGCAACACCGTCACCCATGAGTTTATTTCCGTGACAGCGGCTCCGGGTGCGGGTGCCGCCTCGGCGGTGCGAGCAGGAGAATGACCATGTCTGGCTATTCGCGATCCGAGCCGCTCGCCAGGACAGCGCCGATGGAGGCTAACGTCCGCAAAGGGGTTACGCCCGCTAGCCAGTCGCACCGGCTGCCCGGTGACGGCATCATCGACCGCCGGTTGCCACTCCAGTTTTCATTCGACGGCAAGACCATGACCGGGTTTGCCGGGGACACGCTGGCTTCCGCGCTGGTCGCCAACGGCGTCAAGCTCGTGGGGCGGTCGTTCAAGTATCACCGCCCGCGCGGCATCGTCACCGCCGGCTCGGAGGAGCCGAGCGCGCTCGTCGAGATGCGCACCGGCGCCAGGCGCGAGCCGAACACGCGGGCGACCACGCAGGAACTCTATGACGGATTGATCGCGAACAGCCAGAACCGCTGGCCGTCGCTGCGTCGCGACTTCATGTCGATCAACCAGCTGTTCGCCCCAATCTTTGTCGCCGGCTTCTACTACAAGACCTTCATGTGGCCGGCAAAGTTCTGGGAGTCGATCTACGAGCCGATGATCCGCCGCGCTGCAGGCCTCGGCAAGAGCGCCGAATTGCCGGACCCAGACCACTACGACAAGGCCTGGGCCCATTGCGACGTGCTCGTGGTCGGTGCCGGTCCCGCGGGCCTGTCGGCGGCGCTTGCCGCCGGACGCGCCGGGTCGCGCGTCATTCTCGTCGAAGAAGATACGCTGATCGGTGGCCGTCTGCTTAGCGACGGCGGCGAGATCGACGGCCTGGATGCCAGGGAATGGCTGCGCGGCGCGGCTCGCGAACTCGTTTCTTTGCCCAACGTCCGTATCATGACCAGGACGGCCCTGTTCGGCGTCTATGATGGCGGGACCTACGCCGCGCTCGAGCGCGTCAGCGACAACGTCGCCATGCCGGATCGTCATCAGGTGCGGCAGCGGATTTGGCGCATCGTTGCCAAGCGGTCGGTGGTGACCGCCGGCGCGATCGAGCGGCCGATCGTCTTCCCTGGCAATGATCGGCCAGGCGTGATGATGGCATCGGCCGTCCGGACCTATGTCAATCGCTTTGCGGCTCTGCCAGGTAAGCGTGTGGCGCTGTTTACCAACAATGATGATGGCTGGCGCACCGTCGAGACGATCGAGCGGGCCGGCGCCCACATCGTGGCGGTAATCGACCCCCGCCATGAGGTGCCGGCGCAATACCAGAGGCTTGTCGATACTTACGATCTGCGCGTGCTCGCCGGGGTCGTATCCGAAGTCAAGGGCGGCGTTGACGGTGTGCGCAGCATCGTCGTGGCCAACGACAAGAATGGTCTAACGCAACGTATCGATACGGACTGCCTTGCCGTTTCGGGAGGGTGGAATCCAAATGTCGGCCTGTCATGCTTCCATCGCGGCAAGCCGACCTGGCGCGAGGATATCGCGGCCTTCGTCCCGGGCAGCGCGCCGAAGGGGATGGCGACGGCCGGTGCTGCCAATGGTGAGCTCTCGCTCTCCGCCTGCCTTCGCGAAGGGCATGGCGCGGGTGCCAGGGCGGCCGCCGAATGCGGTGCTGCCGGCAAGCCGGGAGAGGCGTCCAAGGCGGACGATGAGGTCTATGCCATCGCGCCGCTCTGGCATGTCAAAGGCAAGGGCAAGGCCTTCGTCGACTTCCAGCACGACGTTACCGCATCGGACGTGACGCTGGCGCAGCGGGAAGGCTTCGAGAGCGTCGAGCATCTGAAGCGCTACACGACGCTCGGCATGGCTACCGACCAGGGCAAGACGTCCAACATCAACGGCCTCGCCATCATGGCGGAAGCAACCGGCCGCACGATCCCGGAAACCGGCACGACGATCTACCGTCCGCCATACGCGCCTGTCGCCATCGGCGCCTTCGCCGGTCACCACCGCGACGAGAATTTTCATGCCACCCGGCTGACGCCGTCGCATCATTGGGCCGCCAAACAGGGTGCAGTGTTTGTCGACACCGGCCTCTGGAAGCGCGCACAATGGTATCCGCGCGCCGGCGAGAAAGACTGGTTGGAAACGGTCACCCGCGAAGTGCTGGCCGTGCGAAACGGTGTCGGATTCTGCGACGTCTCCACGCTCGGCAAGGTCGACGTCCGCGGCGCCGACGCAGGTGTGTTCCTCGATCGCGTCTATATCAACTCCTTCTCCAATCTCGCCGTCGGGAAGGCCCGATACGGGCTGATGCTGCGCGAGGACGGCATCGTCTATGACGACGGCACGACCTCGCGGCTGGCCGAGGACCACTATTTCCTGACCACGACCACGGCCAAGGCCGGCCCGGTGATGCAGCACCTCGAATTCTGCCGCCAGGTGCTGTTCCCGGAGCTCGATGTGCAGCTGACCAGCGCCACCGACCAGTGGGCGCAGTTCTCTATCGCCGGTCCGAACACCCGCAATTTGCTGCGGGCTCTGGCCGATCCGTCGGAGGATCTCACCAACGAGGGCTTCCCGTTCATGGGCGCCCGGGAGGTCAAGCTGCGCGGAGGTGTGACCGCTCGCCTGTTCCGCATCTCATTCTCCGGCGAAATGGCCTTCGAGATCTCGGTGCCGGCACGCTACGGCGCGGCCATGGCCGAGAACCTGATGATCGCTGGCAAGCCCTATGGCGTGACGCCTTACGGCACAGAAGCGCTCGGCGTCATGCGCATCGAGAAGGGGCACGTCGCTGGTCCTGAGCTCAACGGCACAACCACGGCCGATGACCTCGGCCTCGGCAAGATGATGTCCAAGAAAAAGGACTTCATCGGCCGCGTGATGGCCGGCCGAGAGGCTTTGACGGCTCCAAACCGGCAGGTGGTGGTCGGCATCAAGCCGATCGACAAGGCACGCCGTCTGCGTTCCGGCGCTCATGTCATTCCCAAGGGGGCGATTCCGGGCCCGCAAACGGACCAAGGCTACGTCACATCGGTCTGCTTCTCGCCGATGCTCGACCAGTGGATCGGGCTCGGCCTGGTCGAACGCGGCCGCGAGCGAACTGGCGAGATCATACGCATCCACGACCCCTTGCGGAACGAGGACTATGAGGCCGAGATCTGCAGCCCTGTTTTCTACGATCCCGAAGGAGTACGCCAGCGTGGCTGATTTTTCCTGGAACGTCCAATCGCCGTTGCAACAGGCGCTTGTTCCTGGTCGCCACGGTGGAGCCGGCACTCAGGTGGGCGTCACTCTCGAGGAAGTGCGCGGCGTCAGCCTGGTTCAGGTCATGGCCCGGCGCGGCCGAGTGGCCGAGACGATCAAGGCCGCCAAGAAACTGTTTAGCGTCGAGCCGCCGGATACCCCCAGAGCCGTTAGCGGCCGGAACGCCACTTTGATATGGTCAGGTCCAGACCAGTTCATGGTCCTTTCTGCACGACAGACAGGCGATCAATTTGCCAAGCTGACGGCGGGTTTTGCTGGCGTCGCGTCACTCTCCGATCAGTCAGACGGACGCTGTCTGATCCGGATTGCCGGATCAGGCGCCCGTCAGGCGCTGGCGAAGTTCTCGTCCCTGGATCTTCATGATTCGGTTTTTCCCGCGGGTGCCGCGGCGACCACCGCGGTTGACCATACTGCGGTGAATTTCTGGCGCGAGCCGGGCAGTGTGGACGAGAACGCTGTCTTCAACATGCTCGTCTTCACCAGCTTCGCCGACAGCCTTTGGCACACGATTTTGGACTCTTGCCTGGAATACGGGGTTCAGGCATCGGTGGCTCACGCCGCATAGTTCGGCGGAGCCGACGGTACGTTGGCTGAAACGAAATCCACTGCCACGAGACCGACAGCAGTCTTGCATCGAGCGCGCAGCGACGTCGTCGCCGCTGTTGGGTCTGCGGCAATCGTCCAAAAAGAAGTTTGGCACGAGTGCACCGGAACTCCACCGGGACGGGCGTGGTCGCTGCCGCCCACAATCGCCGCCTAGGCATAGCGTCGGCTTAAGAGGAGCCACCGCCCGCATGGGCAGGCGGTGGCCAGAGCAATTCCGGGAAAAGTGCGCGGCGGTTTCCGTCCGGAATTGCGTGAAAACAAACAGTTAGCGCAGATCAGCGATTCCAAGAAACGCTGATCTGCGCTAAGCCGCCTCGGTTCAAAGGCGAACCCGGCTGGGGAGAAGGTCTATGCCTCTTCGTTGCTCAAAGCACGAAGATCCGGTCTGCCACCAGCACCACGATCAGGCCTGCTACAAGTGTAGCATAGGGCAAGATCCCCGCCTTCTTGACCACGAGATCGGAGGACTTCATGCCGAGATCGTCCAGCATGTGGTCGGGGAACTGGCCGCCGTCCTGGACATAGTGACGGAAGCAGAACACCGGGATGATCATGGCGGCGGTTAACAGGCCGGCCCACAGCGCCATCGGGTTCCAGACCTTGGCTCCGGCTCCCATGAACATGGCGTTGACGTAGGCAAAGACCGCCCCGATCCCCAAGAGCCAGGTCGGCGCCTTCCACGGCCGTTCGATATGGCCGTTGTCGATGCGGTGGATCCATCCGGCGTTGAGGTTGAGGAAGTTGAAAATAATGTAGCCGCAGTTCGACACGGCGAGGATGAAGAAGAAGCTCGTGGCGTCGGCCGAGGCGATGGCCAGCACGATCAGGTTGAAGCCGAGGTCGGTCCACATGGCTCGCGTCGGCGCGCCGTGCTCGTTTACGTGGCTAAGATAGCGCGGCAGCCAGCCGTCGACCGAGCCCTGGTAGAGCGTGCGCGAGGAACCAGCCATCGCCGTCATGATGCACAGCACCAGCGCCAAGATCATCAACATCACCAGCAGGCTGTGGATCAGCCTGCCGCCGCCGACCATGCCGGCCAACGCGTCGGCGACGCCCGAGCCGTCTACGATCGGCGTTGCCAGCATGCCGTTGAGACCAAGCACCCCCTGGAAGGTGAAAGGCACCAGGATGAACAGAAGCATGCAGAGCAGGCCGGAATAGAAGATCGCCTTGAAGGTATCGGTGCCGGGGTTCTTGAACTCCGACGTGTAACAGACGGCGGTCTCGAAGCCATAAGTCGACCATGCCGCGATGAACATGCCGCCGAGCGCCAGCGTCCATCCGGCGATATTCCAGGTGCCCGGTTCGGGCGCGTAGGCGGCCGCTAGTGGCAACAATGGCGAGAAGTTGTCATAGTTGATCTGTCCGGTGAAGAACGGCACCACACCGACGATCAGCATCGGGATGATGACCAGGAGGCCGATGTATTTCTGCACGCTTGCTGTGCCCAGAATGCCGCGATGCTGAATCGCGAAGATAATCAGCATCAGGATCGCGCCGATGAAGAAGGTGGCGTTGAGCGAGAAACTGACTGGCCCGAGCGCGTGACTATAGAGCGTCCAGTTGCGGATGGCAGGCGTTGCGGCGGCCGTCACCGCCGTGATGGCGTCGGCGGCACTCGTGCCGGCATGGGCCCCGATATAGGCAACGACCTCCGGAGAATTCTCGGTGAAGATCGGCACCGGTGCCAGCGCGTTTAGGATGTAAGCGGCGGCAATCGAGCAACCGAGCGACAGCACCGGCGACCAGGCGAACCAGTTGCACCAAACCGACAGCGGCGCGATGAACTTCGAATACCGCAGCCAGGCGGTTGCGCCATAGACCGAGGCGCCACCTGACTTGTTTGGGAACAGACCGGCGATTTCGGCATATGTGAACGACTGCAGGAAACCCATGATCATGGACACGGTCCAGATCACGAAGGCCAGCTTGCCAGTCGTTCCAGCAATGCCGCCGATAGAGAACAGAACGAGGGCGGGGACGCCGCTTGCCACCCAGAAGGCACCTCGCCAGTCAATGCTTCTGTGCAACTGTCCCGCGGCTGCCTCCGCGTATGTGTCAGATAAAGCGCTCATGGCTTTTTATCCCATTGTTTGAGGTTGAGTGTTCCTGCGATCCGGCTTCCCTTTGCCGGTTATTTTGTTGCCTATCGGGATTGTTTTTTTCATTTCAATAAAGGTTGTTGCAGAGCCTCCATGTCGTCAAGCGCTTCCCACCCCCCATTCCCCAAGATCGTTGACCAGCGTCAGTGCGACACGGCGCAATGCCGAGCGCATCTTGTCTGCCGGGGGACCTGAAAGCCGCATTTCGGCGATCGCTCGATCCATGAGAGCCAGCCAGTCCTCGGCATCGGCTGCCGAGATCGGCACATGCGCGTGCATGAGGCGAACGTCCATGTGCCCGTGCTTTTCCAGATAGTGACGACGGCCGCCGAGGAAGCCGCACAGAAAGTTGAACTGTTCCTCGCGGGCATGGTCGACACCATGTCCGCGAAAATGCAGCCGCAGCAACGGCCTTCCGCGAGGATCGGTCTCGATCAGGTCGTAAAAGCAGTCGACCAGAGCGCGCAAAGCTGTTTCGCCGCCGATCTGCGCAAGAAGGGTTTCCTTGGCAACTGTTTCCATATGCGTCAGGACTGTGGACGGGTTTTCTTAGGATCATAGTGCGATAGCGGGACGATCGTGGCCGGGAGCCGCTTCTGGTGGCCGTCGAGCTTGCCGATCTCGACCTGGGTGCCGATATCGGCATGGGCCACGTCGATGCGCGCCAAAGCGATGTTCTTGCCGAGGATCGGCGAACGCGTTGATGATGTGACCTCGCCGATCTGGGCGCGCCCAAGATGGATGCAGTCGCCATGGCCGACCGCGACGGCCCCTTCGATGTCCAGCCCGACCATCTTGCGCGAGGGATGCTCCTTGCGCCGGATCAGCGCGTCGCGCCCGATGAAGTCCTCGGGCTTGGACTTGAGCGGCACGGTGAAGCCGATGCCCGCCTCGAACGGGTCGGTCTGATCAGAGAAGTCATAGCCGGCGAAGATCAATCCCGCCTCGATCCGAACCATGTCAAGGGCGGCCAGGCCCATGGGCGTCAATCCGTGCGCTGCCCCCTCGGCCCAGATCGCGTCGAAGACCCCGCTCGCGTGCTTGGGGTGACACCAGACCTCGTAGCCCAGCTCGCCCGTGTAGCCGGTACGCGACACGACGACAGGTAGGCCTTGGTCATCCCCGACGCGGCCAACGGTGAAACGGAACCAGCCGAGTTCGGCGATCGACGGCTGATGCGGCGGCGTCCAGATGACCTTCTTCAGCAGTTCGCGGCTCTCCGGCCCCTGCACGGCAATGTTGTGCAATTGGTCGGTGGAACTGCGGACCAGGACGTTGAGGCCGAGCTTCTCCGCCTGTTCGCGCAGCCATATGCCCGAATACTCGTCGCCGCCGACCCACCGGAAATTGTCCTGACCGAGCCGGAACAACGTGCCGTCGTCAATCATGCCGCCATGCTCGTAGCACATGGCGCTATAAACGATCTGGCCGACCGCCAGCTTCTTCACGTCGCGCGTCAGCGTGTACTGAAGCAGCGCTTCCGAATCCGGTCCCGTCACCTCGAACTTGCGCAGGGCGGAAAGGTCCATCAGCACCGACTTCTGCCGGCAAGCCCAGTATTCCTCGATCGGCCCGGCTTCCACGTAGCTGTTGGCCAGCCAGTAGCCGCGATACTCCACGAAGTTGCGGGTCAGCTTGGACAGGCGATCGTGAAACCCAGTTTCCTTGGTCATCTTTGGCTCCGAATCGGGAGTGGGGCGGATCGCCACGGCGCGCTGGAATTTCTCGACCCCTGAATAGGTGCGCACATGGATGTCGGTCGGATTCCAGCCATTGGCCGCCGTCGTGTCGTCAGGGCATGCGGAGTTGACGCAGACGAGGTCGGTCAGCGCCCGCAAGAGTACGTAGTCGCCCGGCCGCGACCACGGTTCGTCGGCATACATGACGCCATGCGCGTCGACCCCGGTATTGAAGAAGAAGTTGGCGGCCATCCAGCCGCCGCGCGGACCGACGCCGTATGAGCCGAGCGCCTTGTTGAAGTTTTCCGTGCAGTTGATATGGCCTGGATAGCCGATATCGTCATAATATTTCGCATAGCATGCCAGCGAGAAGGCGTCGTGCCGACCGCAAGTGTCCTGCACGACCTCGACCAGCGGCAGGAAGTCCTGATCGTAGTACTTCGAATGGAGGCCGGGCAACGGATAGGCATGCCCCATCGCGCTGCGCGTGGCCGTGACGTCGAGCGCATGCTCCTTTCCCTTGTCCAATTTGCGCGCTGAGAAGCACTGGAAATCGGTGCACTGGCGCCCGTCGACATCGATGATCTGAATGTAGTCCCCGGCCTTGACGAAATAGGCCTCTGCCGTCGAGGAGTGCACGCGAAGATCGAGAACCGGATCGGCAAGCGGATCTGGCAAATCCCGGGAGGCTTCGCGCAAGCGCACCGTCGCGCGCCGCACGTGGACGACCAACGGCGTCGCGGTCTCTTGGTCGTCCGGTGCCATGTCGGTCCCTGGCGCGGCGATGACGAGCCAGCCGCCGCGCTCGACAGTAAGCTCGACATTGGTCTTCGGCGGCGTTGTCGCGCCGAAGAAGCGAAGCCCGCCCGCCGCGGCGAGGTCGATACCACGGATCTCTAACGCCTTGCGCAGCCGTTGCAGGCTGCCGTCCTGACTGGTTAGCAGCGCCTTCAGACCCGCCGCATCCGAGTTCGGACCATGGCCGACGACGCCAGCGTCAATTCTGCCCGACGCGTCGGCCACGACGACCTCGCAGATTTGGCCGCCCTCGTCATTCGTTACGGTGATGCGGTCGCCTACCGCAATGTCGATCAACATCGCTCCGGCACCGCCAACGATGTAGCGCTCGGTGCCGGCGGGCAGGGTCAATCCCCCGGGACGGATGATACGGCTCGCCTGCGGCGGTCCACCGCGGACGGGAGGGTAGATCGTGTTCAGCATCGTTACCTCCTCTCTGAGGCTGGCCTTAGCTGCTTCGTCGGCTACGCCGTCATCGACAACCTGCGTTGGGACACTTCGGTGCAGTTCAATCCAAGCAGCGCCGGGTCCATCAGATCGACGCGCCCGTCCGCACGGGCAGCCAGTCGTGTCTGATGCGGAGCGCATCCGTAGGCCTCGCGATAGACTTTGGAAAAGTGCGACGGCGAGATAAAACCGCAAGCCACGGCAACTTCGACGACCGGCAAGTTGGTGCTCACAAGAAGCAACTGCGCGCGCTCCAGGCGCAGTTCCATGTAGTATCGGTTCGGAGAGCGTCCCAACTCTCTGTCGAAAAGCCTTTCGATCTGCCGGCGCGATATTCCGCTTAACGCCACAAGATCGTCGACCGGCATAGGATCATCCAAGCTTGCCTCCATCAGGCCAATGACCTTCATCACTGCCTTATGGTTGAGCTTGACGCGAGAATGCAGGGGCAGGCGCTGTCGCTCTCCCGCCGAACGCATTCGGTAGGCGATGGCCTTTTCGCAGATGCGATTGACGATGGCTGAACCATGGTCACGTTCAACCAGGTGAAGAAACATGTCGAAAGGGGCATCCCCACCCGAGCAGGTATGCAGATCTCCATCGTGTTCAAAGGCCGTCTGAGTGGACTCTATGCCCGGAAACTGCTCGCAAAATAGCGGAAGCTGTTCCCAGTGAACGGCGCACCGGCGCCCGTCCGCCAGTCCGGCCCGCGCAACGACGATGGTACCGCTGCCGATGCAAATGAGGGGAATGCGACGCATTCGGCATTCCCTTAGCCACGCGTCGAGTTGCCTGTCGGGGCGCGGAATGGCACTACCGCCGCATACCACGGCGGCTGAGGTCAGGTTTGTTCTTTGGGTTCGCTCCCGTTCATTTCTCAAGGCGGAGTCGGCGCTGACGGCCAGCCGGCAGCTCGACAATATCGGTTGCCCGTCGTCCGATATGACTTGCCAGCTATAGACGTTCCTGCCGATCGCCTCATTGGCCAACCGCAATACTTCCACCGCGCAAGAGAAAGCTTGAAGCGAGAAGTCGGGCAAGAGGTAGAAACTAAACGACCTATGTGCAGCCTGAGCGGTCAGCATGCCGGCTCCCTCCTCATCTTCTGCCATTCTCTTCTTGGCGAACTACGGAGTGGTATTGTCCTCCTCTGCCCGGAACCATACTGAAGACGCACTGGAGTGACGGTCGGTAGGGTTCCGGACAAATCGCTGCGCAGCGTAAGTTCAGTTGCGCAGATAGCTCTGCATCGTATCGTCCAGAGCGTCCTTCCACGGCGTGTGATGCTTCGGCGCCATGGAACTGGTCATCACGGACTTGTAGCTATTGTCCCGGAACCCCATGATGTCCTTGATCTTGTGCTTCTTCCACTGGAAGAACGCCTCGTTGGCGCCGTCAACGTCAAAGCTCGGATAGTCGGTCTCGGCGATCAATTCCTTGACGTAGTCGCCCTGGTAGCGGATGGCGTCATAGCTATCCTCCCCAGCGTCTTCGGCCGCGATCCGTTTTTCGACATCGGCGGTCAGTTCGTTCTTCGAGGCCGGCAGCTTGATCCTGCCGAGGATTACGTCGCGCACCCACCAGGCCTGCGCGTCGAACATGTTGAAGGTGTACCACTGATCCTGCATGCCGAGATAAAACAGCGCCGGATTGTGGACGTAGACCGTGCCTTTGTAGAGGTCTGCCGCGGCCAGCCTGTTTGCAGTACGCAGCCGCAAGTCGTCCGATATGAACGGGAAATGGTGCTTGTAGCCGGTACAGAGGATGATCGCATTGACGGTTGCGGTCGAGCCGTCCTTGAAGGTTGCGATGTTGCCCTCGACCTTGGTCAGCAGCGGCACCTCTTTCCAGTTGGCCGGCCACTTGAAGCCCATTGCCTCGGTACGATGGCTGACCGTGACCGACTTGCAACCGTACTTCCAGCACTGGGAACCGATATCCTCGGCCGAGTAGCTGGTTCCGATGATCAGTATGTCCTGACCGATAAACTCGCGGGCGTCGCGGAAGTCGTGCGCATGGAGAATGCGACCGTTGAAAGTGTCAAAGCCGGGGAATTCGGGAACGTTCGGTGTCGAAAAATGGCCCGACGCGACGACGACGTGGTCAAACTCTTCCGAGTAGGATCGGTCCTTGGGAAGATCGTGCGCACGCACGGTGAACTTGCGGGTCTCCGGGCTCCAGGTGACATACCTGACAACGGTGGAAAAACGAATCCATGGGCGGACACCGGCCTTCTTCACGCGCCCTTCGATGTAGTCGAACAGCACGGCCCTGGGCGGATAGGAAGCGATCTGTTTGCCGAAATGCTCCTCGAAGGAGTAGTCGGCGAATTCCAGACCTTCCTTGGGGCCGTTAGTCCAGAGATAGCGATACATCGAGCCGTGAACCGGCTCGCCAAATTCGTCCAGGCCCGTGCGCCAGGTGTAGTTCCACAGCCCTCCCCAATTCTTCTGCTTTTCAAAGCAGACGATCTCGGGAATCTCTGCGCCCTTCTGTGCTGCGGACGCGAAGGCGCGCAGCTGAGCCAAGCCGGACGGACCAGCACCGATAACGGCAATCCGTTTCTTCATCATCATTCTCCCATTGGTCTGAACCGGTTTGTGATGGATTGGTTCTTTTGGTTCAAACCAGTTATGATCGAAACGGCGAATTTGTCAACTAATATTCATGGAAGGAAAATCAATTTGCGCCGGAATTGGCGCCGGTTTATGGACGGTTGGTGGAGGAGCACGCCATGAACGCCAGCAGCCTAGTGCAACGACTTGCAGTGAACGCCCAGGTCAAACGGCTGGGCGTCGGTGCGCAGCGCGTGGTCAAAGTAGGCTTTCTCGGGCCGCTCAGTGGGCCTGTTCGGTCTTGGGGGCTGCCGGGATTGAACGGCTGCCGCATCTGGGTGGACTGGATCAATCGCACTGGCGGAATGCTCATCGGCGGGACACGGCACAATGTCCAACTGTTGGCCGAGGACTGCGGCTATGATCCCGATCGGGCGGCGGAAGGGGCTCGCCGCCTCGTGCAGGATCACGGGGTAGGGCTGCTTATGATGCACGGAGGCGACACGTTCCGTCCGATCCAGGACTATCTCATGTCGCGCAAGATTCTGACCTCGACGCTGCTGCCGAGCGATCTTTCGCCCGACACACCGTACCTGATCGCGCCCAGCGAGATCCATCCCCTCTACAACGTCACGGCAGTCGAATGGCTTGCACGCAACCGCCCCGACCTGCGCCGCGTGGCGATGTGCAGCCAGACGGATGCGCTGGGCCTGCCTTCGCTGGCTACCTATCGGGCCGCCTTTGCGGCCGAGGGGATCGCGTCGGTGGGCGAGATCCGCTACGCGCCGGAGGCTACGAACGCCGACGAAATACTGCGCGCAATGCTGACCGGCAGTCCCGACATTTTGTGTTGGTGCACGAGCTATGAGCCGATGGTTCACGCGCTGACCGAGGCTGCGTTCCGGTCCGGATTTCGAGGGCAGATCATTTCTTGCACTGCCGACTATTATCGGCGGCTGGTCGAGCGGACATCGATCGATTTCATGGAGGGCTTTCTGTTCCAGTTCCCGGACTTCGACGATCCAGAGCTCCGCGACAAGGCCTTCTTCTTCAATCGCCCAGCCGAGTTCTTCGCGGAGTACAATCGGCGTTTCCCGGACAGCTGGAGCGCGGTTTCCTGGGAATATGTTGCCACGCTCGACCTTTGGCATGCGGCGGTCGAGAAGGCTGGAACGGCGGCGCCTGTCTCCGTTCTCGCAGCGATGAAGCATGGCGGGCTCGGCGAACATGCGTTCGGGATAGCGAAATGGGCGGGCTCGGATCTGTTCGGGAATGACAACGCCTTGATCGGCGACTGGCCCGTCGTGCGCATTACGAATGGCCAAGCGCGTATCGTAGCCTTTGGGTCGGTCCCGACTTGGCTGCAGAGGCACGGCGCCCGGTTGCGCGATGAAATGCGCGCGCTTGGGCTGATGTGGGACCAGCGCCATTCCACTGTCTCCGGAGAGCTGCGCATCGCGGCCGGATCGGACTGACCGAGGCTCAGTCTTCCTGCAGAAGCAGCTTTTGCTCCTCAATCAGCAGCAGCTTGGTGAATTCGACCGCACTCTCGATATCCCGGGCGATGATCGCATTGAGCAGCGTGTTGTAACGCCGCTGGTAGTCTTGTATTCGCCTGGGTGTCAGATGCCGCCGATTGAGGGCGGCGCGGAAGCCCTGGCGGCGAGCCTGGATCAGCAGATCGTAGCATGACGTCAGCAGCGGATTTCCGGCGCCGCGAGCCACCTGGCGGTGGAATTCTTCCTCGAGCCGGGCAAATTCCGCCGCGTCGGTTTGGACCCCTTCCATGGCGGACAGTGTCTCGCTCAGTCCCTCAATGGCACGCGGCGACATGTTGATGATGGCGAGTCTCATCATGTCGGGTTCGATTATTCCGCGCATCACCAACAGGTCGAGCGGGCTCGTCTCGGCAGCAACTCCTCCGGTCGCGTCATCCGGGGCCGCCTGACCCTTCACGAAGCTGCCGCTGCCGGCACGCCGGCGTATGAAGCCATGTTTCTCAAGTATGTCCAGCGCTTCGCGAACCGTGTTTCGGGCGACGCCAAGTTCACCGGCCAATGTTCGTTCCGAGGGCAGTCGTTCGTCGGTGGTGTATTGCTGAGAGGTTATCCGCGCCAGCAGCGTGTCCACCACGACACGAACCGTGGCAGTGATTGAATGATCCGCGATAAGTGCCAAGGCAGCCTCATGGTTCGATGACAATGACATCAACGACGTTCCTTTCGACATCCGAAAGTTCGCATCCATTTGCGATGGTTCTGGTTGGCCACGCAAGCCGCAACCGATGACCGCGCCCTTTGGGCGTTCAGCTGATCCTGATCGCCAATTTGGCGTTTCGCGGTCTGTTTCGCGCACGTGTCTCGCCCGCCATTTCGGTTTGCTTTCGTCTCTTCCTTGCCGGGGTTTCGAATCAGCCATTTCGCTCTCAGGTAAAAAATTTTAACGGGAGTATTGATTTCAAGGACCAGTTCTCGCAAACTGGTTCAATAATTGGTATAAAAAAGGGGAATGCAATGACCAATTCCTGGAGATTTTCCACGCTCGCCGATCGTCACCGCGCGCTAGGGTCGAAGCTGGAAGACTGGAGCGGCATGGGCACCGCCTGGCAGTATTCGGGCGACCCGGAACGCGAATATCTGGCGATCCGCACCAAAGCCGGCCTCATGGACGTTTC
Organism: Mesorhizobium sp. ORS 3324; assembly: GCA_000824825.2. Classification (GTDB taxonomy): domain Bacteria; phylum Pseudomonadota; class Alphaproteobacteria; order Rhizobiales; family Rhizobiaceae; genus Mesorhizobium. The sequence goes on along the minus strand of LM655205.1, from coordinate 49,819 downwards.
CGGCTTGAAAAAGGTGCATTTGAACGGCCCTGCAGCCTCCCACATCATCGACCGCGCCACGACCCGCAACGCCGAGAAGATCATGCCTGGCCGTTCGGTATACGCGACCATGCTGAACGACGCCGGCAAGTTCATCGACGACTGCGTCATCTACCGTATGGGGCCGAACAGCTGGATGGTCGTGCACGGCTCGGGCGGCGCCCACGAGCAACTCACCATGGCGGCTACCGGGCGCGACGTGGCCATCCGCTTCGATGACAATCTCCACGACCTCTCGCTGCAGGGGCCACTCGCCGTCGACTACCTGAACAAGCATGTCGAAGGCATCCGCAACCTGAACTACTTCAGCCATATCCACACCTCGCTTTTCGGTCTGCCGGTGACGATCTCGCGCACTGGCTATACGGGCGAGCGCGGCTATGAAATCTTCTGCCGCGGCCAGGATGCTCCTGCGATCTGGGACCGGATCCTCGAGGAGGGCGCGAGCATGGGCATCATTCCTTGCCGGTTCACGACGCTCGATCTGCTGAGGGCCGAAAGCTATCTGCTGTTTTTCCCTTACGACAATTCGGAGAAGTATCCCTTCGAGAACGAAGGTCCCGGCGACACGCTGTGGGAACTCGGGCTCGACTTCACCGTCTCGCCCGGCAAGGTGGGCTTCCGCGGCGCCGAGGAACATTATCGGCTGAAGGGCAAGGAGCGCTTCAAGATCTATGGCGTCAAGCTCGAGGGCACGACGCCGGCCGAAGAGGGCGCGCCCTTGTTCAAGGATGGCAAGAAGGTCGGTGTGGTGACGATCGGCATGTACTCCAGCCTCAACAAGCACAACATCGGCATTGCCCGAATGCCGGTGGACTGCGCGGTCGACGGCGTGAAGATGACCGTTCGGAATTCGACCGGGGAAATCCCCTGCGTCGCCCATTCGATGCCATTCTTTGATGCGGAAAAGAAGCGGCGCACCGCCAGGGGATAGGTCGCGGTGAGACGTCGTAAACAGGGTTCAAGCCCGCAAACCAACCAAACCGGAGCCGAGGGTCAAAGTCAGTGTTAGAAGGCTCGATTCCAAGCCGCCCCGTCTATGGCGTGCTGGAGATGCGGCCGGGGCGGCTGCATCTGATGGTCGCCGACGCCGAAGGTGCCGAGGCGATCCTCGATTTGGCCGCCTCTGCGCCTCCCGATTTCTTCGCCGGGGCGCACATTGTTTACATCCCGAAGAAGACAGGGGACAGGTTCGTGGCCAGGCTGGAGCACCTGGCCCCTGCCCAAATTTATGTCGGGCCCAGCTACGAGGCCGCGCTTCCGCGACTGCGGCGAGTTTTGGCCGGAGCGCACATGGGTCTGCAGGTCTATCTGGCGGGGACCGAGGGACTGATGGGACAGGCGATGCTCGAGGCCATGCAGGCCGGCATCCCCCATTCCGCAATCCAGACGGAGCACCGCGGCTCCACCGTGCGGCGCGTGCAGTGCGTGCATTGCAAGGGCATCACCGAAGACGTGACGCATGACCCTTTCCAGTGCTCCCATTGCGGGCTGCATCTGTTCGTGCGCGATCACTACTCCCGCCGCATAGCGGCCTTCCAGGGCGTGCGCGTCGACGCGGAAGATCCCGGCAACATACCCCAATCGGTGGAGCGGTTCAGATGAGCGCAGGAGCCGCAAAGATACTCGTCAAAGTGGCCGAGGTCACGCCGGTCAACGAGCTTGTCACACGATTCAGGTTCGTGCGCCGTGACGGCGGTCCGATGCCTACTTTCTCGGGCGGCGCGCATACGGTCGTGGAGATGAACGACAAGGATCGCGTGCGCCGCAATCCGTACTCGATCATGAGCGATCCCGCCGACCGGGAGGGCTATTCGATCTCGATCCGCCGCGACGACAATGGAAGAGGCGGTTCATTGTTCATGCACCGGCGAGTGAGGCCGGGGATGGAGATGGTCATCTCCAACCCGGTCAATCTCTTCGCGCTGGATTTGCGGGCGCGAAAGCACCTGTTGCTTGCCGGAGGCATCGGCATCACGCCGTTCCTGGCGCAGATCAAGCAGCTCGCCGCCATGAATGGAAACTTCGAACTGCACTACTCCGTGCGGACGACGTCCCTTGCTTCCTACGCGGACGAGCTTGTGGCCAACTATCGCCCGCGCGTTCATCTTTACCATGACGACCGGGGCGAGCAGATCGAGCTGCCGGCATTGCTCGACGGGCAGCCGCTCGGCACCCATGTCTATGTCTGCGGGCCTAAAGGCATGATCGCCTGGGTGCGCAAGACCGCGGCCGCACTCGGATGGCCGCGCGAGGCGGTGCACCACGAAGAATTCCTTGCGCCTGCCTCGGGCAAGCCCTTCCAGGTCATGCTGGCACGCTCGAACAAGACGATCCAGGTCGGCGAACATCAAAGCCTGCTCGAAGCGATGGAAGAAGCCGGCGTCGAGGCGCCTTATCTGTGCCGCGGCGGAGCCTGCGGTCAGTGCGAGACCGATGTCCTCGAATACGAGGGAACGTTCCTGCACAAGGACCATTGGCTGACGCCGGCGCAATGTGCCAGCGGCACCAGGATCATGCCTTGCGTATCCCGCTTCGAAGGCAAAACGCTGGTGTTGGATCGATAGCGAGGAGGACGCTGCGATGACTGTTATCTTCAAGGAAGAAACGTTCCACGACGACTTCACCTTCCGCAACTCGCCGGAGGCGGTGAAGCGCTTCCCTTTCCCGTTTCCCGAGGACAGCTACATGTACTCGGTGAACCTCGAGCCGCATAAGTCATACCGTCCGGGCAGCGTCTACGAGCGGACGTTCGACGTCGATGAGCACTACGTTTCCGAGATGCGCGATCGTGCCCGCGTCCTTGCCGAAGATCCTTTACGCTGCCAGTCACTGCCGCACATGACCCTGGCCGGCTGGGATCTGCTCGAGCTGATCATGACCTCGAAGGCGGAGGAGTATCCCGAGCTTTTCGAGCTGCACCGCGATGGCGCCAAATGGCACTGGATCAACCGTCCGCTGGGTATCGAGCAGAAGTTCACCTTCCTCGACGAGACCACATTGCCCTATGGCCCGATGGAATACATCACGCGGCAGACCCAGGGCGACTTTGCCGTGCTCGACCAGCGTGACGACAACCTGTGGATGGACGCCGGCATGGTGACGACACAGGCCGACTGGAGCCTTGATTTCGACATCGGCATGAACTTCTTCGAGTGGCACGCCCCGGTGCCGAAAGCGCACGAGATGGGCATCTTCCAGCGCGCCCTGAAGTTCCTCCTGAACGTGCGGCAGGGCTCGCCGGCGCGCCGTCTAAACTGGACGATGACGGTCAATCCCCTGCTCGACACAAGCCCCGAGAACTACCACAAATGGGGCGTGATGAAGAAAGACCTGACGCTGGAGAACATGGGGCAAATGATGCATTTGCGCGTCGAGCTCCAAACCTTCTTCCGTCTTCCCCGCTCGAATGCCCTGGTGTTTCCGATCCGCTGCTACCTCATCAAGCTGGACGAACTGGTGACGGTGCCGAAATGGGCGAGGCGCTTCCATCGCGTCATCCGCGACCTGCCGATCGAGCTTGCGACCTACAAGGGCTTTGTCACCAATCGGCCCAAGATCGTGGAATGGCTGTCAAAATATGACAACGGCGCCCCGACGTCCCCGGGCATTTGGCCGGACTGAGCGAAGCTGCTTCAACAAACTCGAGCGATTAAGGGGCGGAGCGCTACAGGCGTTCCCCACAGTGAACAAAGCACTAGCTCACCACGCTTGGCAATGGCGCCTTCGGTACCACCGACCGGAGGCTTATGCCGTGCCCTCGCGATAGTCAGTGCTTTCGCGCAACGCGTCGAGCACCTCGTCACGCGTCAGCAAACCCTCTTCGATAGCAAGCTCGATGAACGGTCGCTGCTCGTTGGCCGCGGCATATACGAGCTTCGAGACCTTGGCGTATCCGAGTTTCGGAACAAAGACCGTCGCGAGAGCTGACGATCGCATCAGGTTTTTGAGCGATTGCTCGCGGTCAGCCTCAATGCCGGCAACGCAGCGGTCGGCGAAGATCCGGGTCGATTTCGCCAGCAATTCGATGGAGTCAAACAGGCGAGCGGCAATGACGGGCTCAAAATGATTGATCTCGAGTTGGCCTTGCAGCGATGCCAGCGACACGGCGGCGTCGTTACCCACGACGGCGAAAGCCACCTGCTGCATCATCATGGGGAGGACAGGGTTGATTTTGCCGGGCATGATGGAGGAACCAGGCTGGACCGAAGGAAGCTGCAGTTCTCCCACGCCGCTGTTCGGACCCGATGAAAGGATGACGAGGTCCGAAGCGATCTTCCCAATGACTTCGGCGCAGATTCGAATCTCGGAGGAGACGCGCGCGAATCCATCAGCGCTCTGCATGGCGTCGAACATGTTTTCGCCAGGGCGGACGTTGGCCCCGACGATCTTGCGCAGGTGCCGGTACACGGCGATACGATAACCGGGCGCCGAACCGAGACCGGTGCCAATGGCTGTTCCGCCGAGGGGCAGGACCAGCATTTCGTCACGCGCAGTCATCAACTTCGGCACGAGCCTGCGGATTGCCGCCGCGTAGCCGCCGAAGGCTTGACCCAGGCGCATCGGTTGGGCCGCCTGCATGCAGGTCCGACCAATCCTCAGCACGTCGTCGAAGGCCCGTGCGCGATCCTCGAGCGCCGCCCCTAGATGCGACAAGGCGTCGATGAGCGATTGTGACTTGTCGTAAACCGCCAGCTTCACCGCTGTCGGCACGACGTCGTTGGTCGATTGGCCGGTATTGACATGGTCGTTCGGGTGGATGCGGTCATAATGGCCCGGCTTGTCTCCCAACAACTGGAGTGCGCGGTTCGCAATCACCTCGTTCACGTTCATGTTGATCGATGTGCCGCCTGACCCTTCCAGGAGATCGATGACGAACTGGTCGACATGGCGGCCATTCTCGATTTCCTCCGATGCCGCAATGATCGCATCGGCGATTTCGGCAGGCAGCACGCCAATGTCGCGATTGGCAGCTGCTGCCGCATGCTTGACGCGTGCAAGCGCGACGATCAGCTCCGGCGCGTCCCCAAGTTTGCGGAATGAAATATCAAAGTTCTCCTGACCGCGGAGCGTGGCAACCCCATAGAGTGCCTCTGCGGGCAACTGTCTGGACCCAAGGCTGTCGGTGTCGATACGGGTGTGCGGCATGCTGGTTCCATCCGGCAATATGATGGACATCAGCATGGCAAAGCCGTCTGCGGTTTGAAACCAAAGACGTGAGACTTAAATGATTTCACTGAACAGCATAATTTGAATTTATTGTAGTGGCAGGTCGTTGCGGGCTTGTCCTACGCCCGGTAAGCGATAACGACACTCGCGGAGGACCCCAGCTTGCTGCCCAGAATTGCTTTCATTGGAACCGGGGGAACCATCGCGTCCATCGGGAGCGACCCATTCGATCTGCTGGACTACAATGCTTCAGATGAGCGTGTGGATGCACGGACACTCCTGGAGCGGTCCGGCCTGCTGGGAACAATTGCGGATATCGTGCCTATCGATTTCCGGCGGATGGACAGTACGGCGATTTCGCCCGCTGACTGGGCCGACCTGGCCAGCCTATGCCGACAGCTATCCCGTGACTCAACATTCGATGGGATAGTGATCGGCCACGGAACGGCCAGCCTTGAGGAAACAGCATGGGTCTTGTCGCTGGTTCTGGAGGTCAAGGTCCCAGTGGTTGTCACCGGGTCCATGCGGCCGCTCACGGGCATATCTTCGGATGCGGGCGCGAATCTGGCTGCAGCTGTCCGCGTTGCAGCTGCGAAGCACGAGGATGGAGGCAATGTTTTCGTCGTTCTGAATGACGAAGTCCATTCGCCGCGTGCTGTCACGAAGAACCACACGCAGCGTCTGAACGCCTTCCAATCGCCCTGGCTTGGACCAATCGGCACGGTCGACGGATCGCGGGTCAGCTTGGCAAGGCAACCGCGGCCAAAAGCGGCTGGCTTCCCACAAGATCTGCTGCGTCGGCTGCCGCGCGTCGACATCGCGTACAGTTACGTGGGCGCCGACGGTTGCGCGATCAGGGCATTTGTCGAGGCTGGCGCGAGAGGCATCGTGTCCGCTGGCTTCGGTCCCGGAATAGGATCGCCGGCCGAGACCGCTGCCCTGGCCGACGCGATAGCGGCTGGGGTTGTCGTCGTGCAGTCGTCGCGCACGGGAGCAGGCCAGGTTGTTGACAGCGCCCGGCACAAGGCCATTGGCATTATCGCTGGCAACGATCTCAATCCACAGAGGGCTCGTATCCTCCTCGCGCTTTGTCTTGCGCGAGAAGACACCCCGCAGAAAATTGCGGAGGTTTTTCAGTCGATTTGAGCTGCATCCGGCGAAGCCGGGGACCAGACCATGTCTTTTGACATCTCTTCAAGCCACGATATCTGGCCGATGATCTGCGGCAGCGTGTAACGCCGCAGCATATCGCGTGCGGCCTCGGCGATACGCGGCCCGAGCGTGTCGAACTCACCGCGCCGTGTGATGAGTGTCAGTTCCCTTGAAAAGCCAGGGCTGGGCAGGGGTAGCACGGCAAGCGCCGGGAAGTGCACTGCGCCCTGGAGGAGGCAGAGAGGTGTCGTGATTGCCACTCCCATGCCTCCGGCTACCATCGCCAGCAGCGAGTCCGACGTATCGAAGGCGAGTACCTGCGGATGCTCAATGCGTAGCCTCCGCAGGTGCCGCTCAACCTGAGCACCCATATGGGAGCGGGCACTGTAGCGGATTAGGCGATGCTCGAACAAAACGTCCCGCAACGGCCGGTTGCGCAGCATATCCCCCCAAGCGACGGGACACACCAGCACGAAAGGTTCGCGAAAGAGCGGGAACCGCATCAGCCCGTCGAGTTCTCCCATGGGGTCTGAGTTGATCGCCGCGTCAATCTCATGCCGCATCAGCGCATCGGTATGGGCGTGGGCCAGCCCTGAGAAGGCGGTCACGCGCAAGGCGATAGACCCCTCCATCAGGTCGCGGATCAGGACCGGCCCAACCGCCGACGCAAACGTATCCACCATGCCGAGACGCAGATCCTGGCGCTCGGGTCGCGATGCCGTCGCTCTGACCTCCTCGACCGCCCGCTCGGCCCTGAGGGCGATTTCCCGGATATGGGCAACGAGAACTCGGCCTGCCTCAGTCGGTACCAGAGGTCGGCGGTCTCTATGCACGAGCGGCACGTTGACCTGTGCCTTGGCGCGCTTCACCGCTTGCGACACCGCGGATTGCGTCAGGCCAAGCTGAGCCGCCGCGGCGCTCATGCTGCCTTCCTCAATGACGGTCGCGGCAATTTCCAGAGCATGCAAGTCGGGGAGCAGCATGTGCAGTCAGGATAATGATTTCCAGTAATCTTACTACTAATAGCGATTTGCCATTGCCGCAAGACCGGACATTCAACAGGCTTGCTGCGTACTGAGTACCTGCGCTGCGCAAACAGAAGTCCAAAGAAAAAAATGGGCACAGGTTGGTTCTTGAGGCTTGAACTCTATCAGAGGGAATTGAAATGATTAACCTGAAGGCACTTGCGCTTGCAGCCGGCATCGCATTCACCGGATCAGTAGCGTACGCCCAGACGCTCGACTGCGGCACCGATACACTTTGCCGCGTGAAAGCGGCCGGAGTGCTGAAGATCGGCACGAAGGACGACTACGTACCGTGGTCATACCGGGCTGCGGACGGCAGCTTCAAGGGTATGGAAGTCGATATCGGCAACAAGATTGCCAAGGTCCTCGGCGTGAAGACCGAGTTCGTCAAGGTCAACTCTGCCAATCGCTTCGAATTCCTCGCGCAGGGCCAGATCGATTTGATGATCGCATCGGCCTCGGATACCGCCGAACGGCGCAAGATCGTGACATTCGTGCATCCGAACTACTATTCGTCCGGCTATACGGTATTCCTGCCGGCTGCAGTGAAGGCCACCCAGTGGAGCGAGATTTCCGGCCAGACTGTCTGTGCCGTGCAGGGCGCCTGGTACAACAAGCCGGCCCAGGAGCAATTCGGCATCAAGGTTCTCGCTTTCCCGGGCACCGCGGAGACCGAAGCCGCCATGACCCAAGGGCGCTGCATCGGCCTGCTGGAGGACGATAACGAGATTAACGTCCGCCTGAGTGACCCGAAATGGGCAGGTTACCAGATGCCGCTGCCAATTCAGGCAGACACGCCTTGGGGCATGGCAGTGCGGCAGGCCGATCAGTCGTCGCCCTTCTATTACTTCGTCGCGGGCGTGATCTCGGAGATGCATCGGGACGGCACACTGCTCGATCTGGAAAAAGCGAACGGCATCAAAAACTCAGCCTTCTTGATCAGGATGCATGACGCATTGAAGGACCATATCAACTGATCTTGGCATAACGACATGTCCGGCGCCTGCGGCGCCGGACCAATTGAGGTCAGGGCTTATGATAGCCGACATCCAGACATTCTTTCGTCATCTCGCGGACTCCGGGATAAACCTGACCATCTTCTACGATGCGTTCGACTTCGATCGCTTCGTTAAGGGTCTCGGCAACACGCTTTTGTTGATCGTGCTCAGCGCGTTCTTCTCCATCATTATCGGCTCAGCAGGCGCCGCGGTTCTGACGCTAGGCAAGGGACCCGCTACCGTGGTCGTGCGCGCCTATGTTGCGCTTTTCCGCAACACACCGCTGCTTGTGCAGATGTATTTCTTCTACTTCGCGATTGGCAGCATCATGCCCGTGTCACAGAATGAGATCGGCCTGCCGGTGCCGCTCCTTGGCAGTTTCAGTTGGGCGGTTATCTCGCTTTCGCTCTACTCCGGCGCGTTCAACGTGGAAACGTTCCGCTCCGGTGTCGGCGCGGTACACAATTCCTACGAGGAAGCTGCCCTGGCGCTGGGTTACAGTCGCGCGCAGGCCTTCATCTCTGTCACGGTCCCACTGGCGCTGCGATTCTCTTTCGCCTCGCTGTCGAACAACTTAGTCGACCTGACCAAGGCAACGACGGTCGCCTACGCGGTCGGCGTAGCTGAGCTCCTCTACGTGTCCAACCAGATCTGGTCGGATTCGCTGAACACCATCGAGATGATGAACGTCATGCTGCTGATCTACCTGGGGCTGACCGGAGCCGTCGTCTTCATCATCAACCGGGTTGAGGCGGCGACGCATTTGCCCGGATTTGGTCTGGGAGTCGGATGATGGGGGACCTGAACTTGTTCGGTCGCCTCCTGGAGTGGATGCCCTTCCTCCTGAAAGGATTTGGCCTCAACATCTTGATGAGCGTCCTTGCCATCACCATCGGCACGACCGTCGGGACGTTCCTGGGGCTGGGACAACTGTCGAGCCTGCGCATTGTCGGCTGGCCCTCGCGGCTGGCCACGCAATTGTTCCGCAACGCCCCGTGGCTGGTCCTGCTGTTCTACTGCATCTTCCTGATGCCCTATCAGGTCAGCATCGGCGGCTCGGTGATAGTTCTACCGAGCTGGCTACGCGCCACGATCGGGTTCTCGTTCCCCGTGGCCGCAAATTTCTCCGAGATCGTACGCGGGGCGGTCAACTCCGTCCCGCGTGGTCAGTGGGAGGCCGCCGAAGCCTTGGGCTACAGGCGTAGCGCAACGCTGTTTCGCATCATTCTGCCGCAGTGCATTACTCGGATGATCCCACCGTGGATGAACCTCTATGCGCTCCTCCTTACCGCGACCCCACTCTCGGTTATCGTTGGTGTGGAAGAGGCTTTGGGCAGAACGCAGGCGGCAGTTCAGGCGATGTCGGACTCGCGGATGCTGATACCGATATACCTTTCGCTGCTGGCGATGTTTTTCATCTACACGTGGCCGATCAACCGCCTGTCCCTGATGCTCGAGCGCCGCTTCCGTACGAAATGAGGTTTCGATATGAACTTCTCCAGCTCGTCCCAGCCCTTGATTGCGCTTCGCGGTGTTCGCAAGTCTTTCGGAGCCGTCGAGGTTCTCCGCGGCATCGACATAGATATCCGAAAGGGCGAAGTCGTGGCCATCATTGGCCCGTCCGGATCGGGAAAATCGACAATTCTAAGAACGATCAACGGGCTGACTCCGATCAATGAAGGCGTCATCACGGTCGGCGAGATCAGGGTCAACGATCCGAAAGTCGACAAGGTCAAGCTTCGACATCGTGTTGGCATGGTCTTCCAGCAATACAATCTGTTTCCGCACAAGACGGTGCTGGAGAATGTCGCCATGGCGCCGATCCAGGTGCTGAAGCAGCCTCGGCCTCAGGTCGAAGAACGCGCCCGCAAGCTCCTCGGCGAGATGCGCCTTCCAGACAAAGCGAGCTCCTATCCTGGAGAGCTGTCAGGCGGCCAGCAGCAACGTGTTGCGATTGCGCGGGCACTGTGCATGGAGCCCGAAGTTATCCTCTTCGACGAAGTCACCGCGGCTTTGGATCCGGAGATGGTGAAGGAAGTGCTTTCCGCCGTCAGGAAAGTCGCCGAGGATGGCATGACCTGCATTCTCGTGACGCACGAGATGGGTTTCGCGCGTGAGGCGGCGGACCATATCTACTTCACCGACAAGGGCGTGATCGTTGAGCATGCACCGCCCGCCGACTTCTTCGCACGTGCAAGCGATCCGCGAACCAAGGAATTCCTTTCCAAAGTTCTGTAGGCATTGTTTCCACTGAACACATCTTTGACCTCATCGACAATGTCGGCGCGGTCGTCGCTCGGGCGGTGTGCGAACGCGGCCCCTAGGGGATCTCACTGTGATGAACTGCCGACGGGTGCCAAACGCCCGCTTCCGGCGCGATCGCGACCTTTCTCCCGGCACTTGATTTGCGGCTGAGCGAATTGACGGCGTCGCATTGAAATTATTGAGAAATTTTGCCCGAGAGCGCTACCATAAATTTCGATTTTATAAAGTATTTCAAATATTTAGCGGATTTGTGGTAGCGGAGGAGGGACTTGAACCCCCGACCCCAGGATTATGATTCCCGTGCTCTAACCAACTGAGCTACTCCGCCAGGAGTGACGAAGAGGCTCGAACAACCGCCCAAGATCGCGGGCAATTTCGAGGCGTTCGCCAAGGTCGCGCGGATATAAGGTTGGCAGGGCAAACCTGTCAAGCTTGGATGCGACGGTGAAGTCGGCATAATCTCATCCCCGAAAAAGCTTTGCCAGTATGACACGGGAAGCGCATGCGCCGGGGTTGAGTTCGACGGGGCACGTCGCTATGTCTCGGCCGTGAAATTCTAGAGTTTGAACGTATGAAGCCGCGCATCGCCGTCCTCGGTTGCGGATACTGGGGCAGCAACCACATCCGCACCCTCAAGGCGCTCGGCGCGCTCCATGCCGTTTCCGACGTCAACCGCGCCCGTGCCGAAGGCTTTGCCAGCGAGCAGGACTGCCTGGCGATCGAGCCGGACAAGCTGTTCGAGCGCGCCGATGTCGATGCCGTGGTCATGGCGCTGCCGCCGCAATACCATGCCGACACGGCTGTGCGCGCCGTCGAGAGCGGCAAGGACGTGCTTGTGGAAAAGCCGATCGCGCTGACGGTCGCCGATGCCGAGCGCTCGGTACAGGCGGCGAGGAAAAACGGCCGTGTCTTCATGGTCGGCCATGTGCTGCGCTTCCATCCCGCCTTCGAGACGCTGAAGGCGCTGATCGACAATGGCGAGCTCGGCGAGGTGCGCTACATCCACTCGCACCGGCTCGGCCTCGGCAAGTTCCACACCGAAAACGACGCGCTCTGGGACTTGGCGCCGCATGACCTGTCGATGATCCTTGCCATCACCGGCACCGAACCGATCGAGGTCAGGGGCGAGGGCGCCGCACTTCTCGACAATCTCAGCGACTTCGCGCATCTGCATATGCGTTTTCCCAACGGGCTGCGCGGCCATCTGTTCGCTTCCCGGCTCAACCCTTATCGCGAGCGGCGGCTGACCGTGGTCGGCACCAAGGCGATGGCGGTGTTCGACGATGTCGAGCCCTGGGAGCGCAAGCTTGCCGTCTACCGGCACGCGGTCTGGCAGGACAGCGGCCAGTGGGCCTTCACCGCCAATGAGCCGTCCTATGTGCCGGTCGGCGAAGGCATGCCGCTGACGCGCGAGCTCGCGCATTTCATGCAGTGCATCGAGACGCGCGCGGAACCGCGCACCGACGGCGAGGAAGCGATCCGGGTGCTGCGCATCCTGACCGCAGGCACGGTGACCCATAGCGGCTCGCCCGCCTGAGCAGTCCCGCAAAGACAAATCCTGAACTGAAAGCGCCGGGTCGAAGGGTGCTTTACTCGGCGGGGATGTGTGCGGGCCTCTGCGCAAGCCTGGTGAGCATCGCCTCGGCTTCGGCGCCGCGTTCGGAGCGCTCGATGAAGCCGCCGCCGAAGACGCGCGCCTCGTTGCCGTCGTCGGAATAGAGCACGCAGGCCTGGCCGGGGGCGATGCCGGATTCGCCGTCGACCAGCTCGACAGAGGTCACGCCGTCGCGATAATGCAGCACGGCCGGGCGCGGCGGCCGGGTCGAGCGGACTTTTGCAAACAGCTCGATCCCGCCTTCAGGGACGTCCGAGAGCGGGCCGTCGCCAAGCCAATTCATGTTGCGCAGATAGATCTTGTGCGTCTCCAGCGCCTCGCGCGGGCCGACCACCACGCGCGCCCGGTCGGCGTCGAGATGGACGACATAGAGCGGCTCGCCGGAAGCGATGCCGATGCCGCGGCGCTGGCCGATTGTGTAGCGCAGGATGCCTTCATGGCGGCCGAGCACGCGGCCGTCGATATGGACGATATCGCCCGGGTTGGCGGCCGCCGGCTTCAGCTTGGCGATGATGTCGGAATATTTGCCCTGCGGCACGAAGCAGATGTCCTGGCTGTCTTGCTTGGCGGCGACCGTCAGCCCCATTTCCTCGGCGATCGCCCGCACCTGCGGCTTGGAGAGACCGCCGAGCGGGAAACGCAGATAGTCGATCTGCGCCTGCGTGGTGGCGAACAGGAAATAGCTCTGGTCGCGGTCGGCATCGACCGGCCGGTAGAGCGCGCGATGCGCGCCATTGGCGCGCGAGCGGATGTAGTGGCCGGTGGCCAAAGCGTCGGCGCCGAGGTCCTGTGCGGTTGCCAGAAGATCGGCGAACTTGACCGTCTGATTGCAGGACACGCACGGGATCGGCGTCTCGCCGGCGACGTAGCTCTCGGCGAAGGGATCGATCACCGCCTTGCGGAAGCGCTCTTCATAGTCGAGCACGTAATGCGGAATGCCGAGCGTCTCGGAAACGCGGCGGGCGTCGTCGATGTCCTGGCCGGCGCAGCAGGATCCCGGCCGGTGCGTGGCCGCGCCGTGATCGTAGAGCTGCAGGGTGACGCCGACGACATCATAGCCTTCGTGCTTGAGGATGCCGGCAACGACCGACGAATCGACGCCGCCCGACATGGCGACGACAACGCGGGTGTTTTCGGGGCGTCCGGGAAGATCGAGGCTGTTCATGGTTCTTTCAATCTGCGTGGCGCTGACTGCCAATGGCCGGAATATAGGTCAAGCGCTCCGGGTGCGCCAGCTTGGCCGCCATAGCGATTTTTGCAGGCGAAACCGGGGCCAAGACCGCGATTGTTTCAAATGCCGAACAAAAACCTAACGTGACGTTCACGATCCTTACCTAGTCATTAGGGTTCGCTTAGGCAATTTTTAAAGCTGTGGCGGTACTGTGGCGGGGATTGGGTCTTTGAGTTTTTAGTAGAGAGTACGATGACCGATCTGGTTAGACCTAGAGTCAAATATGTTATCGGGCCTGACGGCAGCCCTCTCACGATAGCCGATCTGCCGCCGACGAACACAAGGCGCTGGGTCATCCGGCGCAAGGCGGAAGTGGTTGCGGCGGTGCGCGGCGGACTGCTCAGCCTGGAAGAAGCCTGCCAGCGCTACAAGCTCACCACCGAGGAATTTCTCTCCTGGCAGGCATCAATCGACGAATATGGCCTTGCCGGGCTGCGCACGACGCGGATCCAGCAATACCGGCACTAAGCATGTCTCCCGAAAGTGGGACCCGGTTTCGGGATAAAGACATGCGTGAAATCAAAAACTAAAGCGCCGGGAGCGAATCTGAAAGATCGCGACGCGCTTTGGCACGAACGGCCGGAAACAAACGAAGGGCGCGGACTTCCGCGCCCTTCGTTTTTCCGGAGCGCCGCTTCCCTACACCGTCAGCACCACCTTGCCGATCGGCCGGGTGGCGAGGAAGGCGTGGGCGGCGCCCGCCTGATCGAGTGGGAAGGCCTTCGCCACATGAGGCGACAGCTTCTTCGCGTCGACCAGCTTGGCAAGCTCGGCAAGGCCCTCGCGATCAGGCTTCACCGACATGCGCTCGACGCGGATATTGCGCTCCTTTGCGTTTGCCTTTGTCGTGTCATGGACGTTCAGCAGCGACACCAGCACCCCACCGTCGCGCAGCACCTTCAGCGATTCCGCGGCGTGGTCGCCGCCGACCGTCTCCAGCACCAGGTCGAAGCCGTTGGCCATTTCGGTGAAATCACCCTCGGTGTAGTCGACGACCTCGTCGGCGCCGAGCGAGCGTACGAAGTCGAGCTTGTCCGGGCTGGCGGTCGAGACGACATAGGCGCCGCACGCCTTGGCGATCTGCACGGCGAGATGGCCAACGCCGCCGGCGCCGGCGTGGATCAGCGCGCGTTGGCCGGACTGCAGGCCGCCGTGGCGGACAAGGCCCTGCCAGGCGGTGAGGCCGGCGAGCGGCAACGCAGCCGCGTGGGCATGATCGATGCCGGCCGGCTTGATGACGATCTCGTCCGTCGGCGCGGCTGCCAGCTCGGCATAGGCTCCGGCCTGTTTGGGAAAGCGCGGCATGCCGAACACCTCGTCGCCGACGCTGAAGTCGGTCACGCCGGCGCCGAGCGCCTGAACGGTTCCGGAAATATCCCAGCCGAGAATGAAGGGCGGCTCGCCAAGCAGCGGATAGAAGCCGCCGCGCACGGCGCCGTCGACAGGATTGATGCCCGCCGCCGCGACACGAACCAGAACCTCGCCGGGCGCGGGCGAGGGGTCTGGCCGCTCGGCGAGGAAGAGGACGTCGGGTCCACCGACAGAGTTCTGGATAACGGCATGCATTGAAGCCTCCTTCGCGGTTGGTATGCCGCTATCATCTGGAGAGTAATATACCATTGTCCAGTATGTACATTTTCGATATATAGGCACCTTATGGATAGTAATGACGCTCCCTTGGGTTATGATGCGTTCCGGCGCACCTGCCCGTCGCATACCGTGCTCGAGATGCTGGCCAGCAAATGGGTCTATCTGACCGTTTGCGCGCTGCGGCGCGGCCGGATGCGCAATGGCGAGCTGGCGCGCAAGCTGGAAGGCATCACGCCGAAAATGCTGACCCAGACACTGCGCGTGCTGGAGCGCGACGGTCTTGTCCGGCGCGAGGTCTATCCGGTCATCCCGCCGCGGGTCGAATATGAGCTGACGGAACTCGGCCAGAACCTGGCGGGGCTGCTCAGCCAAATCCGCTCCTGGGCGGAAGAACATGCGCCCGACATCAAGGATGCCCGCGCCAGGGCATCGGCGAACCGTCAGGACGATATGGCAGTGCTGCCTTGAAGTGGAGGTGAGCGCTCAGTCCCCCGCGGCGCGGTTTCAATGGCAATGCCGGCGGCTCCCGGCAACCGGCAATAGGGAAAGCGCGCCCGGCTCAGCCGATCATGGCGCTGCGGCCGCCCACTTCGTGGTCGCGGATCTTGCTGTCGCGCGATTCCAGCATCTCCGCCTTGGAAAGCTCCGCTTCAGCTTCGCCGAGTAGTGATTCGGCCATGGTTCGCTGCTGGGCGAGGTCGCCCTGCGAGTTCCTGAGGTTGTCGCGGCGCAGGCGCGCCGCTTTGGCGAAGGTCGGATAGGCAAAATGGTTGATGTCGGTGATGCCGGCTTTTTTCTCTTCAGCGGCGATCTGGGCCTCCAACTCGACGGCCATGCGTTCGAACTCGGCGATCATCATGTCCAGCTGCAACAGCTGGCGCCGCTTCTCATTCACCTGAAACTGCTTCAGCCGAACGAGGTTTTCACGTGACTTCATGACTCGGTACTCCGCAAACGCACACCTGCATATCGTCCCATCAGCCTGGAAAGGCCCAAGCGCCACCCGTTTCCACCGGCATTCCCAAGGCTATGGGAAACAAAGCCCTAAAGATTTTTGCCGGCGGTAACCATTCGTTTACGGGCATTGTTAATCATACGGGCGAGGACTTAAGGTCGGGTAAAAATTCCGGCCACAGCGGGAAACGCAGCCTGCGAGTCTCTGGAGTCACTTAGGCTGGGTTATTAATGTGGTGCATTAGCGGTTTGGGTCTCCGATTCGTTATTAGATTCAAGTAGGTGTAGAAAGGGGTTAAAAAATCTGATATCGTGTTCGGCACGAAATTAGGATTTGTTAACCAGTCAGTGGCACCTTCTGTTCAGGCAATCACCTGCTCCGGGCCCGGACGGGTCGTGACACGGTCCGGCAGCAGAAAAGGGGAATGAAATGCGTGTTCTGCTGATTGAAGATGACAGTGCAACCGCACAAAGCATCGAGCTGATGCTGAAATCGGAAAGCTTCAACGTCTATACGACCGACCTCGGCGAAGAGGGGGTCGATCTCGGCAAGCTTTACGACTACGACATCATCCTTCTCGATCTCAATCTTCCCGACATGTCGGGCTACGAAGTGCTGCGCACGCTTCGCCTTTCCAAGGTCAAGACGCCGATCCTGATCCTGTCCGGCATGGCCGGCATCGAGGACAAGGTGCGCGGCCTCGGCTTCGGCGCCGACGATTACATGACCAAGCCTTTCCACAAGGACGAGCTGGTGGCACGCATCCACGCCATCGTGCGCCGCTCCAAGGGCCATGCCCAGTCGGTCATCACCACCGGCGACCTGGTGGTCAATCTCGACGCCAAGACGGTGGAGGTCGGTGGCCAGCGCGTGCACCTGACGGGCAAGGAATATCAGATGCTGGAGCTGCTCTCGCTGCGCAAGGGCACGACGCTCACCAAGGAAATGTTCCTCAACCACCTCTATGGCGGCATGGACGAGCCGGAACTGAAGATCATCGACGTCTTCATCTGCAAGCTGCGCAAGAAGCTCGACGCGGCGTCCGGCGGCCAGAACTACATAGAGACCGTATGGGGCCGTGGCTACGTGCTGCGCGAGCCGGAAGACATCCGCGTCAGCGCGTGAGCTAAGAGCAGGAAATTCATACAAAAAACCCGGCTCAGGCCGGGTTTTTTCATGCCTGCAAGCCTCCGCTCGAGATCAGGCGGCGATCTTCAGGGCACGGAAGCTCTCGAGCAGCTGTGCCCGGTTGAAAGGCTTCAGCAGATAGCCCTGGGCGCCCGCGCGTTTCGCACGCATGATCGCACCGACATCGACTTCGACCAGCGACACCAGGATCTGCGGCTTGACCGCGCCGTCCATGCCGCGGATGCGACGAATGAGATCCGCGGCCTGCATGTCGGCCAACCCGCCGTCGATGACGATGACGTCCGGCATGTCGGTAGCACAGATATCGAGAGCATCAAGCCCGGTGGCGGCTTCGCTCACCATCATGTCCGAGCCGCCAAGGATACGCTTTGCGACCTTCCTGATGACGCTTGAATCGTCCACGAACAGGCAGCGCTTCATTTCCGCGTCCTCTTTGCCATCTGCCGAACCGGCAACCTCGGGTGACCGTGAGGCACCGTAGCGCAATCCGGTAAAGAAGCCGACAAGCCGTTGGGTAAAGTTTTTCCAAAGAGGCGCATTGCGCGTTTCTTCGCCGCCGAGCCAATATGCCGGCAACGGCGCGCATTGCTTGGCTCGCGCGGCAAGCGGCAATATCAGTGCTGATAAATACTTGGCCTGTTCTTGGCCGTTGCGTCAGGTCGCCGACAGCACGATCTCGTCGGCGGTCGCGTGGATCGAGATCGTCATGTTGGCCTCGCGCGCCAGAAGCAGCGTGTAATAAGGTTGGACCGAGTGGGCGTCGATCGGTTCCTCAGGCTTGTGGCCGGAATGCAGCTCGAGGAATTTCGGCGGCACGCGCAGCATCGGACCGCTTGCCGACAGCGAAAAACGCGGCTCGGTCTCGAGGTTCTCCAGCGTGACCACCAGCTTGCCGCCGCGCGGTATGGCCGCGTTGGCGACGAGAATGAGGTTGAGCAGCAGCTTGACCTTGTTCTTGGGCAGCAGCGCGCGGGCTCCGTTCCAGATCAGCTCCGGCTTCTCGTTCTTCAAGAAGGCGATGGCCACGGCCTCGGCGTCGCCGGTGTCGATCATCATGCCGGCCGATCCGGCGGCGCCGAATGCGATGCGGGCAAACTGCAGACGCGCCGAGGCGTTCCTGGCGCTCTGCCGAATCAGTTTCATAGCGTCTTCGTCGGCGCCGCCTTCGTCGAGCAGCTCGAGGCCATTGTTTATGGCGCCGACCGGCGAAATGATGTCATGGCATACACGGCTGCACAAAAGTGCCGCCAGATCGGGGGCGGATAGGGCGAAGAGCTCGGCCATCGGAGAAATCCCTGCTAGTTCACATATTCATGGCCGAGCGTCCGAACTCGCGCCGCCACGCGAATCACGCTCTGTTCCAAGGCCCTCTGAATACACAGCGCCCGCCCGCGCATCAACAAATCCGCAACTGCGGGCGGCGAAAATGGTGCTGTCGCACAAGGAAACGAGCCCAAAAGCCAAGCCACCAGCCTTCGAACCGCCATCTTCCTGCGCCAGCTTAATGGTTGAAAAAGGATTACGGCATAGTTTGCCCGTGATAGTCATCTCGAAACGGCCGCCAAGAGCCGTAGGGGTACGAGGCGTCGGCGAAAGTGCTCCCTGACGGAGATTTGGAAGCATGTTTTCCCGATTCTATGACCGGACATTCGTCCGCGTCCTCACCATGACGATCACCCTCATGGGGGCTGTCATCTTCTCAACCTCCGCGTTGCGGGCCCAGGAATATACCGCTCAGGAGATCATCGATTCCGGCCACAAGTTCTTCGGCGCGACGTCAGGCGGTCTCGCCACCGTGGTCGAAAAAATCTTCGCGTCCTACGGCCTGCCCAACGGCTATCTGCTCGGCGAGGAGGGATCCGGCGCGCTGATCGGCGGCCTGACCTATGGCGAGGGCACGCTCTACACCAAGAACGCCGGCGACCATAAGGTGTTCTGGCAAGGCCCGTCGCTCGGCTGGGATTTCGGCGGCGAAGGCTCGCGCGTGATGATGCTCGTCTACAATCTCGACGACATCGGCAGCCTCTACAACCGCTTCGGCGGCGTCGCCGGCTCAGCCTATGTCGTGGCGGGTGTCGGCTTCAACGTGCTGCAGAGCAACAGGGTGCTCATCGTTCCGATCCGCACCGGCGTCGGCGCCCGGCTCGGCGTCAATCTCGGCTATCTGAAGCTGACCGAACGGCCGACCTGGAATCCGTTCTGACGGGACCGGATTGCCACAACTGCTCGGATAAGCCTGGTCGCGCCGCGGCGTGCTCTTGCCGCGGCGCTGGATTTCCGCCATGCCAAGGTGGCACAGTCGGGCATTGGCGGGTTGCCGCCCTCCATATCGGCCTTCGCATATCGGGTAGTCCACCTTGGTCCAGTCGATACTGTTCTTCGCACTCGGCTTTCTCTGCGCCGTCTTCCTGGTGTCACTGGTCGCGCCGGCCGTCTGGCGGCGGGCCGTCGTGTTGACGCGCAGGCGCCTTGAAGCCTCGATGCCGTTGACGCCAGCCGAGATCCAGGCTGAAAAGGACCGCGTCCGCGCCGAGTTCGCAATGAACACGCGCCGCTTGGAGATGAACATCAAGGGTCTGAAGGAGAAGGTCGCCGAGCAACTGGTCGAGATCGGCCGCGGCCGCGAGGCCCTGAAGGGACTGTCGGTCGAAACAAAAGACAAGAACCAGGCGCTTTCCGATCTTCAGGCCAAGACCGAAGAGCTCAGGCAGCGCGAGCAAGAACTGCACAACCTGTCGGAAAAGCTGGCGCAGACCGAGCGCTCCCTGGAGAAGCGCACACTGGAGTTGCAGAAGCTCGAGCAGATGTATGACGACGCCAGCTTCGCCTCCAGCAGCCGCCAGATCGAGCTTGTGGCCCGCGAATCGGAACTGGACAAGCTCGCCAACGACATCGCGGTGCTGCGCGGCCAGCGTAAGGAGGCGGACCGGCGCAATCAGGAAATCGCCGCGGAAGGCAGGGCGGCCAGGGACGCGCTCAAGGCGGAAAAGAAGCGGGCTGCCGAGCTCGACAGGAAGGTCGAACGGCTGCTTGCAACCCTTGCCGACCGCGAGGAAAAACTGGACCGGCGCGAAAAGGAGCTTGCCCGGATGCGCGAACGCCCTAGGCAGGGCCCCGCTGCAAATGGCGGGGCGAACCAGGCCGGCGAGGCCGAAGGCATCGACAAGGCCATCGCCAGGCTCGAGGGCGATCGCGAGCGGCTGGAGGCGAGGCTGACGGCGCTCGCGCGTGAGAACAAGCGGCTCAAGACCGATCTTACCGCGCTCGAAACGGCAAAACCCGAACAGGCGGGCGACGCGCGCCGCGCCGGCGCTGCGCTTCGCGAACAGATGAAAGAGCTGGCAGCCGAGGTCGTCAACCTGACGATGAAGCTGGACGGGCCGGATTCGCCGATCGCCAAGGCCTTGGCGACTCCTCGCGACGGGCAACCGGGCGCCGGCGAGCGCGGCATCAGCCTCGCCGACCGTGTAAGGGCCCTGCAAAAGACCAGCTCAGCCAGTTGAGCCAAAGGCCGGAGGCCGGCGCCTTGGGTCGCTGCCGCGGCTACAGGTTCGAGAAGTGATGCAGGGCGATGGCCGACGCTGCGGCGACGTTGAGGCTGTCGAATCCCTTTGCCATGCCGATCCTCACGGTTCGCAGACGGTTCAGCAAGTCCTCCGGCAGGCCTTCGCCTTCGGTGCCGAGATAGAGCGCCAGCCGCGAACGCCGTTGTGCGGCGCGGAGATCGGTCTCGCCGCGCGGTGAGAGCGCGAACTGGCTGAAGCCCAGCCGGTTGAGCGCTGCAATCAAGCCCACGGTGTCGCCGAAGGACGCGAAGGGAACCTTCAGCGCCGCGCCGACCGAAACGCGGATCGCCTTGCGGTAGAGAGGATCGCAGCAGGTGGGATCGACAAGCACGGCGTCGGCGCCGAAGGCGGCTGCGTTGCGGAAGATCGAGCCCATGTTGTCGTGATTGGAAATGCCGACCAGAACGACGACCAGCGCGCTCGCGGGCAAGGTTTCGAGCAGGACGTCGGCGGGTTGAGGAGCGCTGCGAATGCCGATCGCCAATATGCCGCGGTGCATGTGGAAGCCGGCGATCCCGTCCATCACCTCGCCCTTGGCGACGTAGACGGGCAGGTCCGCCGGCGCCTTGCGCAAGACGGCTTCCAGGCCCGCCAGCCTGTTTTCAAGGATGAGGGCCGACTCAGCGGCGAAGCGTCCGGCCGACAACAGGAGATCCAGCACCACCTTGCCTTCCGCGACGAAGCGCCCGTGGCGGCCGACGAGATCGCGCTCGCGCATGTCGAGATAGGCCGCGACACGCGGATCCTGCGGGTCGTCGATGCGGATGAGGTTCATGCAAGGCTCGCCAGCAAAAAATCGTCAGCGAGGTAAGGAGCTTTGGATAGCTGGGGTCAAGCCCCGGCGCGACGCATCCGGTAGGCCATCTGGGACAGGTCGCCGTCGCCAAAAATACCTTCCAGCATGCGAAGCAGCTCGCGCACTGCGTCGGAGTTGCAGGAGTAGTAGATCATCTGGCGATCGCGTCGTGTCTCGACGAGGTCGAGCGCTCTCAGCTTGGCCAGATGCTGCGACAGAGCGGACTGGCTCAACTGCACTTTCTCGGCGATGGCACCGACCGACATTTCGCCGTCGATCAGATAGCTCACGATCAGCAGCCTCTTTTCATTGCCCATGAGCGTCAGAAACGCGGCAGCCGATTCGGCATTGGCGACTAGCTTGTTCGAGATCATAGATGCCCCATGGTTTTCGGCTCATCCAGCCGCCATGGGGGCAATGGTGGCTGATTCCACAATGTTCAGGTCAGGAAGCGCCGTTGAATCGGCACTGCAGCAAAGGGTAGATCATTTTATCTAAATCTCAAGAGTTGCTTTCGATCTGAGACGATTAAACTTTCGCTACTGTGCCTGGCCGGCGGCGCGTCCGGTCTTTGCCATCTCGACCAGCACGGAGCGCAGCTCATGCGCGGCGCGGAGAGGCTGAGGGAAGAAGACCCTGCAGGTGGCTTCCGAAGCCAGCAGATCCATGCCGTCGGCATCGAAACCCGTGGCGATCCAGTCGTCGCCTTCTGCCCGGCCGAAATGGCGCGCATAGATTGAAAGCGCATCACGATGGTCGGCATTCATGTGGTCAAGCGCCGACTGTTCGCTGGCCGCGAGCTCTTCGACGATGGGACCCTCGGTGATCAGGTCCGCCCGATCCAGAAGATAGGCCTTGCCGAAGCCGCCGTTGAGGCTGGCGCGTTCGGGCTCGAGCCTGAATATCGAGAAGTCGCCTAGCCCGACATAGAGCTTCGCCTTCGGATTGCGGTTGAGGTAGCGCCGTTCGGCTCGGATGTGATCGGCCGATCCACGCTCCAGCCGCAGCGCCCGACATACCAGGCTGATGCGCGGATGCGCGAGCGGATCACCCTTGCCGGGTTCGCCGACGAGAAGCGAGCAGCGAGGGTCGGCGAGAAGCGCGCCGGTATGCGCGGACAGCATCGAGATCAGGATCAGCGGCGCCCCGTCGATGTCGGTCGCGACGCCGACCCGGCTTGCCAGCGGCGCGCCGGTGGCGGCTTCGATCACCGCCAGGGCGCCGAAGCGGGCCGAGCGGATCAGCGTCTTCGCCAGCCTGACGGCCTCGGCGTCGGTCTCGCGGATGACATCCTTCCTGGTTTCGGTCAAAGCGTTCACCGCGATAAGTTGATATCTGCTCTCCAGTTTATTGGCCAAACAGGCCTGACCTGACAAGGGCTTCGATTTCAGTTTCGTCGACGCCGAAGCGTACCAGCACGCTTGCCGGCTGACTGTCGGCCGCGGTCGGCGCCACGGCAAGAGTTTGGAGCGCCTGAGAGAAACGCGGCGAAGGGGCCGGACGCTCAAGCCGGACGGACCTCACGAAGCTTTGCCTCGCGCGATTGTGCGGGTGGTCCCTGGCTTCGGTCAAGGAAAGAACCGGCGCAACGCAAGCATCGGTCGCGGCGAAGACATCGGCCCATTCGTCGCGCGTCTTCTCCCTGATCCTGTCGGCAATAGCGGCGCGCATCGCGGGCCACGATGTCCTGTCATATTGGCTGCGGGCAAAACGCTCATCGAGCGGCAGAAGTTCGGCGAATTCGGCAAAGAATTGCGGCTCGAGGCAGCCAATGGCGATGTGTTGGCCGTCCGCGGTCTGGTAGGTGTCGTAGAAGGGCGCCCCGGAATCGAGCAGGTTCTCGCCGCGACTGTCGCTCCACAGCTCCGCCGCCATGAAGGCGTGGATCGGAGCCGCGAGCATCGATGCGCCCTCGACCATCGCGGCGTCGACCACCTGGCCCTTGCCGGTGCGCGAGCGCTGGAAGAGGGCGGCGAGCACGCCTGCGATCAGCATCATGGCGCCGCCGCCCTGGTCGGCGACGAGGTTGAGCGGCGGCACGGGCGGCGCTCCCCGCCTGCCGATCGCATGCAGCAGGCCGGCATAGGCAAGATAGGTGATGTCATGGCCGGCGCGGCGCGCCAGCGGTCCGTCCTGGCCGAAACCCGTCAGGCGGCCATAGATCAGCCCCGGACTGCGTTCAAGCACGACGTCAGGTCCGAGGCCGAGCCGCTCCATGACGCCGGGACGAAAGCCTTCGATGAGGACGTCGGTCTTTTCCGCAAGGCGCAGCAGAAGCTCCGCACCGTCCGGGCGCTTCAGGTCGAGCTTGAGAATGGAGCGGCCGTGGCGGTCGAGGTCATAGGCTTCCGGCAAGGATAGAAGCGGCTCCTTGCTGTCTGCCCGCTCGATGCGCAGCACCTCGGCGCCCATCTCCGACAGCATCAGCGCGGCGAGCGGAACCGGGCCGAGGCCGGCCATCTCGATCACCCTCAGACCAGCCAATGGCCCTGTCTTGACGGCGGGCGCACCGGTCTGCGGCGTGGCCATTACCGTCTACTTCGGGGTCATGCGAATCGCCCCGTCGAGGCGGATGGTCTCGCCGTTCAGCATCTGGTTTTCGATGATGTGGAGGGCAAGTGCCGCATATTCCGAGGGCTCGCCGAGGCGGGGCGGGAAGGGCACCGAGGCGCCGAGCGAGTCCTGCACCTCCTGCGGCATGCCGGCCATCATCGGCGTCTTGAAGATGCCTGGGGCGATGGTGCAGACGCGGATGCCGGAGCGGGCGAGGTCGCGCGCCACCGGCAGCGTCATGCCGACGACCCCACCCTTCGAGGCTGAATAGGCGGCCTGGCCGATCTGGCCGTCATAGGCCGCGACCGAGGCGGTGTTGACGATCACGCCGCGCTCACCGCCATCGAGCGGGTCGAGTTTCGCGGCGCGGTCGGCGACGAGGCGGATCATGTTGAAGGTGCCAATCAGGTTGATCTCGATCACCTTGCGGTACTGGTCGAGCGGGTGCGGACCGTCCTTGCCGACCGTCTTCACGCCGATGGCGATGCCGGCGCAGTTGACGAGGATGCGCGGCTCACCGAGCTTCTGCGCGACCTCGGCAATGGCGGCGGTGCCGCTGTCGCCGCTGCTCACGTCGCATTGAACGGCGATACCGCCGATATCGGCAGCCACCTTCGCTGCGCGCTCGACACCGACATCGAGTATCGCAACCTTGGCGCCCTTGGCCGCGAGGGCACGCGCCGTCGCTTCGCCAAGGCCGGAGCCTCCGCCGGTGACGATAGCGATCTGGCCGTTCGGGTTCATGCATGTCCTCCCAAGATTTGGCATCATGCTACGAAGCCCGCCCGGGAGGCGCAACATGATCAATCGAGGTGTCGATTGACGGATCAATCGCTGCGCGATCTGACGGGATCAATCGCTGCGCGATTGACCCGTTGGTCACGCCATTGCCGGGAGCGGCTCGGGCAGGCGGGCCGTGTCCGCATGGCAGACCTCGCCGACGAACCGGGCCACCGCGCCGGGCTTGATCTCGTGATGCAGCAGCCGGTCGAGGTCGACCGGGCGCGGCATGGTGATCTGGCCGCGCGGGAAACGCTTGAAGCCGAGTGGCCCGTAATAGGGCTCGTCGCCGACCAGCATGACGGCCGGAGCGCCGGCCTTGACAGCGGCTTCGAGCGCGATCGCAACCAGCCGGCGGCCGATGCCGAGATTCTTGAAAGCGGGCCGCACGGCGAGCGGACCTAACATCATGGCGTGGCCGGCGCCGGCCGCGACGCGCGTCATGCGCACCGATGCGATCACCGTGTCATCCTTGACCGCGACAAAGGACATGGAACGGTCATGCCCGCCGGCCTCGCGGATCTTGTAGGCGGCAAGCACGAAGCGTCCCGGCCCGAAGGCTTCGTCGTTGATGGCTTCGATTTCAGGATCATGCGCCGGGGTTTCCGGCAGATATTTAACGTCGGCAAGGCTCATGGTCTTTGCGTTCCGGTATGCGAGGAAAGGTTTGCTGCAAGCGGCAGCATTCGCCAGTCAGCGCTTCATCAAGCGCGGGCGCCCTTTCGTCGTCGGTCGAACCGGATCGAGGCAAAGTCGAACATGGGCGCCTCCGCTAGCACCAATTTTGTTCGCCTGCAATCGGCGCTTTTGACCTTTTCTTTCCGCCGCTTGACTATCCGGTTTCATCGTTTGACGAACTGTTCAGCGCTTGAGGGTTTCGACATTCCGGCCGTGCCCCTAAATCTCATTAAAAGCGCAGGAGATTTTCGCATGGGATTGCTGGTTGAAGGCAAATGGCAGGACCGGTCGAGCGTTGCCGACAGCAGCGGCAGGTTCGTGCGCGCGGAAGCGCAGTGGCGCGACTGGGTGACGCGCGACGGCGCGCCGGCGGAGGGCGCCAAGCGCGGCTTCAAGGCAGAGCCTGGCCGCTATCATCTCTACGTCTCGCTCGCCTGCCCATGGGCGCACCGGACGCTGATCTTCCGCGCCCTGAAGAAGCTGGAAGGCATCATCTCCGTTTCGGTGGTGCATCATTTCATGGGCGAGAACGGCTGGACCTTCAAGGCTGAGGACGGCGCCACCGGCGATACGCTCTACGGCCTCGAGTACCTGCATCAGATCTATACCAAGGCCGATCCCGCCTATTCGGGCCGAGTGACGGTGCCAGTGCTGTGGGACAAGAAACAGGAAACCATCGTCAGCAACGAGTCTTCCGAGATCATCCGGATGCTCAATTCCGCTTTCGACGAGTGGGGTGATGCCGGCCTCGACTTCTATCCGAAGGCAGTGCGTCCCGAGATCGACAAGATCAATGCGCTCGTCTATCCGGCGATCAACAACGGCGTCTATCGCACCGGCTTCGCCACCACGCAGGAGGCCTATGAGGAGGCGTTCGGCGAATTGTTCGCGGCGCTTGATGCAATCGAGGAGCGGCTGTCGAAGCAGCGCTATCTGGTCGGCGAGCGTATCACCGAGGCTGACTGGCGGCTGTTCACCACGCTGGTGCGCTTCGATCCGGTCTATGTCGGCCACTTCAAATGCAATCTGCGCCGTATCGCCGACTATCCGAACCTGTCGAACTATCTGCGCGACCTCTACCAGGTGCCCGGCGTCTCAGGCACGGTGAACCTGCACCACATCAAGTCGCACTATTACGGCAGCCACAAATCGATCAATCCGACCGGAATCATCCCCGTGGGGCCGGAGCTCGACTATGCCGCGCCGCACGATCGCGGCAGGTTCAGGAAGGCGGCGTAGCTACCAATGAGGCGATGGGGGCTCATCGCCCAAAATCTCCCCAATGCGCCGCAGTGTCGCCGGAGTGGTACTATCCGGCAGACAATCTAGCGGAAAGAATCCCGCCTCGGCGATCTCGTGGTCAGGCAGCTTCGGCGCGGTCTGGCTGAAGGCCTCGACCAGATAGAGCCCGACATGGTCGCGCCGGCTGGAGCGGCGGTTGAAATGCATCGATTTCAGCACCGGCGGGGCGCTCAGCGCGATGTTGCCTTCCTCGGCCAATTCGCGGGCCAGCGCTTCCACGAGCGTCTCGCCGCTTTCGACACCGCCGCCCGGCAATTGCCAGCCCGGAACATAGGTGTGGCGGATCAGGAAGACGGCGTTGGAGGCGCGGTCATAAACCAGGCCGCGCACGCCAAGCGTCATCGGCCGCCGCAGCAGGAAATAGAAATGGAACAACCTTGCCCGCAGCCCCGGCCATCCGGTCTGGCGGAACAGCTGTTCCGGGTCGGTCGCGCCGGTCATCCGCGAAACCGCAAGCGGACACGAAACCGAGAGTGGAAAGCCCCGATCGCGTCGCTTAAGAAGGGACCATGTTCAGGCTCGCGCATATTTCCGATGTCCATCTGGGGCCGCTGCCCGATGTAACCTATCGCGACCTCGCGTCCAAGCGCGTGCTGGGTTACGTCAACTGGCAGCGCAACCGCCGCCGGCATATGCATGATGCCGTCATCGACACGATCGTCGGCGATATCAAGGCAAACGCGCCCGACCACCTCGCCGTCACAGGCGATCTCGTCAACCTGGCGCTCGACGGCGAGATCGAGATGGCAAAGCACTGGCTGGAGACGCTTGGCTCTCCTGACGACGTGTCCGTGGTGCCTGGCAATCACGACGCCTATGTGCCGGGCGCCTTCGACAAGGTCTGCCGGTCGTGGGCGCCGTGGATGACGGGCGACGGCGTCAACAGTCCGGTCGACCGCAATTCCTTTCCCTATCTGCGGGTGCGTGGCGACGTCGCGCTGATTGGCGTCACGACGGCGCGGGCCACGGCGCCCTTCATGGCCAACGGCTTCTTCATGGAGGGCCAAGCGGAGCGGCTCGGCAAAGTCCTCGACGCCACCGCCAAACAAGGGCTGTTCCGCGCCATCATGATCCATCATCCGCCGGTGCGCGGCGCGGTCTCGCAGCATAAGCGGCTGTTCGGCATCGCGCGCTTCCACAAGGTGATGCGCCGGCACGGCGCCGAGCTTGTCCTGCACGGCCATTCGCATCTGCCGTCGCTATTCACCATCGGTCTGCGAGGCGCAAAAGTGCCGGTGGTCGGCGTGGCCGCCGCCGGCCAGGCGCCGGGCGGCAAGCATCCTGCCGCTCAGTACAATCTGTTCGAGATAGACGGGGAAAAGGGCAACTGGAACATCCGCCTGACACGGCGCGGCCTCACCGGTCCGGCGCTGCCGCCGTCGGATCTCCAGGTGATCGAGCTTGGTGCCGACATGCCGGTGGTTCGTGAGCCGCAGCCTGTTCCATCCCGATGAAATCGCGACGGAACAGGCTCTATCTGTTTGTCGAGCAGGATCTTTTCCGAAAACCGGATTCCACTTTTCGGGATCATGCTTCCGTCAGAAGCTGATCTTCATCTGGGCGATGCGGTCCCAGAACAGCACGAGCGATACCGCCAGGCCGACCAGGGCGCCGGCGGCGATCAAGCCAAGGCCGGCGAAGAAGGTCGTCCAGCCGTTGCGGCGCGTTGCGGATCGCAGCGGCGGCTCGGCCTCCTGGACCGCGGCGCGATGCAGGCCAGGCATAGCGCTCTCGACCGCGCCTTCCATCATCCGCTGCCGCTCGACGACACGCTCGGCCACATAGCGCGTCACGGCGTCCGCTACGGGCTTCATGTCGGTCGATTCGGCCAGCACCACGCGGCCGATGCGGGTGTCCTTGAGGAAGCGGAAGGTGCGGCGATCCCGCCCCATGGCGACGTGGCTCACGGCATCGATCCACAGCCGCGGCTGCAGGCCAGAGGACACGGCGAAGTCGAAATTGTCGATGTCCGCAGGCACGGCGGCGAAGACTGGAGCGAGCTCGGCGGCCAACAGTTCGAGCCGCATGCGGTGCGCCTCGCGCATGTCGACCACCACGTCGTCGCGGTCGGCGAAGGCATTCTTGACGTCGCGGATGGCATCCGCCAGCTTTCGCGACGGCTCGATCGGGGTGATTTTCTCGCCTGTATCGTTCATGGCGATTGCCTCGCTGTTGGTTAACAGCGAGTTAACACAGTCGCCGGCAAAATGCACTCTGGATGGCGCCGCTCAGCTCGCGGCCGCGCCCAACGCCGATCGCCGGGACCTGCCGCGGCGGCGCGTGTTGCGGCGCACGATCTCCGCAATCAGATCAGGCGCTTCCTCGACCAGCATATGGCCGGCCTCCAGCACGTGATGCAGGTGGAAATGCGACGGCAAGCCTTCGGCCTGGTGGACGGGCAGGACGGGATCGTCCGTCCCCCAAACCACCAGCACCGGCATATCGAGGGTGTCGAGCTGTTCCCGCGGGATGGTGCCTTGCCGGTCGCCTTTCGTCATCGCGGCCGCGGCCTCGACGAGCCACTGCAATTGGCGCGGTCGTTCGCGCATCCGGAAAAGCGCGTCCACCACATGGGACGGAGGCACGCTTCGCGGTCCCGACATCGCGGCAAGGCAAGCGCTGATCTCCGTCCTGTCGGCGGCAGCGGCATAGCGGCGCAGCAGCGGACCGTTGATCTCGGGACCGAAACCACCGGGCGCCAGCAATGTCAGCGAGGCCACCTTTTCGGGCTCGGTGAGCGCCATCAATGTCGCGATCGCGCCGCCCATGGAATGGCCGACGAGGTGGACCTTGCCGAGCCGGCGAGCGGTCACATCGGCGAGGATGGCCAGCGCTGCCTGCTTGGCGCTGCCATTTCCATCGCCTTCCAACGAGTTTCCGTGGCCGGGCAGATCGTAGGCCAGCACCCTAACGCGCGGCGGCAATGCGGAAATCACTTGGCGCCATATCTCATGGCAACTGCCGAATCCGTGCAGCAAGACGATCGTCTTCGAGCCTGCACCGTGTTCGACGACATTAAGGGATGGGAGCATGAAATTTATCGGCTGCGAAGCAAAAACAAGCGGTTATTCCAAATGGTGGCTGACTTGCCCCCCGGCCGAGTCGATAGCCAGTAAATTCTTCGCGACTGGAGCGATTAGCGCCGAACCAATTGCATAAGCATACTCTGATATTTATTGGCTGTCCCAGTGCTATTTGACGGTATCCGCGCAGCCAAGATCGATTCCATCGTCGGAATCGACGGCAGAGGCAGGCTTACAGCCTCAGCTCGGGTTGCCGATCCCGGCGGAGCGCAAGGACTGCACGAGTCGGTCGGTAAGATCGGCGGGATACTTCCTATCGACGAATGTCGCGCGCGGATTGGCGGCGAATTTCGGGAATTCGGCCGTCAGTTCGTTCGCCAGCTCGCTCGCGAGCTTGTCGCGGCCTGAGATCTTCGCGCCGATCAGGCGCGCGGCGAGGTAATGCGATTTGGATGCCGTGGTTCTCAGCGATTCGCTGGCAATCGCGGCCCTTTTCGTGTCGCCCTGCATGAAGGCTCCGACAAAGAGGCCGTAGTCCCACCAGGTAGGGTGGCCGCTGAAGGTTTCGACGGCGTGGCCCAGGATCGGCGTTCCTTCCTGATATCTGCCGGCGAAGATCAGACCGTAACCATAGGCGGCAGCCATGCCGAGATCGTAAGGGTTGAGCTCATAGGCCTTGCGCATCCAGCGGATCGCTTCGTCCGTATTGCCGAGACGCGAGTTGAGATAGCCATAGGCGCGATGCGCATGCGGGCTCATCGGGCCCATCTGGATGGCGCGGTGGGCAAACGACATGGCCTGTTCGATCGATGCGCTAGGCGGATAGGCGTAGTGGTTGTTGACGGCTTCCAGATGGAGCGAAGCCAGCTCCGAGTAGACGAGCGATGATTTGGTGCCTTCGCCGGCCAGCTTTTCCAGGCAGCGATACGCCGCCTCGTGCGTTTTGGCGCTCTGGTCGAGATAGTAGCGGTCGTCGAGCACCAGACATCCGATCTGGCCTGTCTGGATGTCGCTCTGGTCGATATAGCTGTAGATCGCGCCGGAAGCGGGCACCGTCGAGGTCAGGAGGCTGGCAATGCTGCTTTCGACCGCCCCGGGCGCGCTTTCGGCCGGGGTGAGGTTGCGTGACAACAGAACCCGTCCCGTCGCGACGCTTTGCAACTCGATCGCGACGTTGCCGGCGGCAGGTCCAGGCACGATGTCGAAAACGAAGCTGACCGGATCGGCGGAAGTGTCGCGTGCCGCGTCGGCGTCGCGTCCGATGAAATCTATGGTGTCGAAGCCGGCAAGGCCTGCGCGCAGCGAGGAAGCGACACGGGCCGCCTCCGGTCCATCTGCCTTGATGGCTATGTAGATCAAAGGCAAGTTCTCGAACGCTTGCGCAGAGACGCTGCCGGTGGCGCCTGCCGTCTCTACCGGCGCGGCCGCATCGTCGTTGTTGAGGAAGGCATTGCCTTGGCGAACGACGAGGACACCCAGCATGGCGATGATCAGAACCATGGCGGCCCAGAAGAAGCGCAATTGGCGCGTCAGTGACGGGGCGGTGGCGGCCGGAATTGCCAGCTCGGCCGCAGCGAGATTGTCGAAATGCGAGGTCGGAGCCGGCGCGGCTCCCGCGGTGTCGGTCGAAGGCGAAGCGGCCTGGCCTGTATCGGCAGGCTTGGCTTCGGCGGGCAGCCGGATGGCGTTCAACTCGTAAGAAGGCACATAGCCGCCACGCGGGATGGCGATGCGCACCGGCTCGGCGATGCCCTCATTGGCGAAATATTGGTCCAGAAGCTCACGCAGCCGCCCGGCCTGGACTCGCACCACGGCATCGGTCGCGGCATCGAAATCGCGATCCTTGCCAAACACGTCCATGGCGATGGACAGGCCCTTCAGCCTGTCGGCTTCACCGGCCTGCTCGCGCTCGACGAGATAGCGTAGCAGCCTGCGGGCACGCTCGGAGCGTCCGAACGTTTCGCTGGCAAGCAGTCGCTCCAATGTCTCGCGCACTGCGGGGGCGGCAGGCGTGGCAGGCTCCAAGTGTCGAACCTTTCGAAGTCGGCACAGGTTAGGGCATGATAATATAGCGCCCGCGCCGGCAGACAAGAAACCTTCTATTATGTGATCGCGTAAGCCACCGGAAATTTCCCCGCCGGTTAATAAATTGGGCGCGGTCTGTCACGACGCGTGACGCGTTCCGGTGAGCGCGCCACGCGTCAGAGGCTTCGAACAATCAGCCGGCCTTGCGGCCGAGGATGCGGTTGGCAGCCGAAACCACGGCTTCCAGCGAGGCGGCGACGATATTGGTGTTTATGCCGGCGCCGAACAGCTTGCCGCCCGGATATTCCATCTCGACATAAGAGATCGCCGAGGCGTTCGAGCCGCGCTGCAAGGAATGCTCTGAATAGTCGAGCACGGACATGTCCACGCCGACATGGCGCGAAAGCGCATCGACGAAGCCGTCGATCGGGCCGGTGCCGGTGCCGGTGATAGTCACTTCCTTGCCGTTGTCGAGGATCTCCGCCTCGACAACGCGACGGCCCTTCACCTCGGTGTCGGGATAAGTGCGATGGTCGAGGAATTTCAGCCTGGCGCCCGGCTGCTCGACATAGGTTTCGAGAAAGCGCTCATGGATGCGCCTGGCCGGTACTTCCTTGCCTTCGGCGTCTGTGATCGCCTGGATTGCCTGGCTGAACTCGATCTGCAGGTTGCGCGGCAGGTTGAGGCCGTAGTCGGCCTGCAGCACATAGGCGATGCCGCCCTTGCCGGACTGCGAATTGATGCGGATGATCGCCTCATAGGTGCGGCCGACATCGGACGGGTCGATCGGCAGGTAGGGCACTTCCCAGAGCGGCGTGTTGGCCTTGCGCAACGCCTTCATGCCCTTGTTGATGGCGTCCTGGTGCGAGCCTGAGAACGCGGTGTAGACCAGCTCGCCGACATAGGGGTGGCGCTCCGGGATCCTCAGCTGGTTCGAATATTCGTAGACGTCCTTCATCCGGTTGATGTCGGAGCAGTCCAGCTTGGGATCGACCCCTTGCGTGTACATATTGAGCGCGAGCGTCACGATATCGACATTGCCGGTGCGCTCGCCATTGCCGAACAGCGTGCCTTCGACGCGGTCGGCGCCAGCCATCAGGCCGAGCTCGGTGGTGGCGATGCCGGTGCCGCGGTCATTGTGCGGATGCAGCGAGATGATCAGCTTGTCGCGGTTGTCGAGATTGCGGCACATCCATTCGATGCGGTCGGCATAGACGTTGGGCGTCGACATCTCGACGGTCGAGGGCAGGTTGATGATCAGCTTGTTGTCGGCCGTCGGGTTCACGATCTCGGTGACGGCGTTGCAGATCTCCAGCGCGACCTCGAGCTCGGTGCCGGTGAAACTCTCCGGCGAATATTCGAAACGGTAGCCGCCGCCGGCCTTGGCTGCCATGTCGGTGATCATCTTGGCGGCGTCGGTGGCGATCCGCTTGATGCCGGCGACATCCTTCTCGAAGACGACGCGGCGCTGCAGCTCGCTGGTCGAATTGTAGAAATGCACGATCGGGTGATACGCGCCCTTGAGCGCGCCGAAGGTCCGCGTGATCAGCTCTGGCCGGCACTGCACCAGCACCTGCAGCGACACATCGCTCGGCACGCCGCCTTCCTCGATGCACCAGCGGGCGAAGTCGAAGTCGGTCTGCGAAGCGGACGGAAAACCGATCTCGATCTCCTTGAAGCCCATGTCGAGCAGCAGTGCGAACATGCGCGCCTTGCGCTCATGGCCCATCGGATCGATCAGCGCCTGGTTGCCGTCGCGCAGATCGACCGAGCACCAGATCGGCGCCTTCTCGATGACCTTGGACGGCCAGGTGCGATCGGCGAGGTTGACTGTGGGATAGGGCTGGTACTTGCGGGCGGCACCGGGCATATGCCCGGTCGCTTGCGCGCCGATTTCGACCTCGCTGGCGCGGATATCTTCTCGTCTATTCATCGTCATTTCTCCCGGCGGCTCGTCTGATCGCCTTCAGGCGGGTTGGTGCCGAGCGGCGCCTCTACCAAAAGTTTCGTTCGCGTGATGTGACTTGCCAACATCTGGCCAAGGAGCATGCGCCTCGAGCGGCGGTTTTCGACCGCCGGGCGCTCCTTCAGCGAACCCGGCGATCGCCGATAAGGCCGAGAAGAAGCAGGGTCGAAGCAAGCGCGCGCACGGTCTCGCCGGCAAAGCCGGGGCGAGGAGAAGCGACGGAGCGGGTGCGCGTGGTCATGGCGGTTCTCTTACAGGAGCAGCCATCCGGAGGCAAGTGCCGGCCCGGCCGAGCGAAACCTGAAGCCCTTCCCCGCACCAGGCAAATGCGCCACACTCGCCTTCGGAGGACCTGATCCCAGGGGGAGGCCTTGCATGAATTTCGTGTTCTTCTCGCCGCATTTCCCGGCCAACGGCGCCGATTTCTGCGACCGGCTGAAGAAGGCCGGCGCCACCGTGCTCGGCATAGGCGACGCGGCCTATGAAACGCTGAGCGGGAAGCTCAAGGCGGCACTTTCGGAATATTACCGCGTCGCCGACATGGAAGATTACGATGCCGTGTTCCGCGCGGTGGGGCATTTCATCCACAAATGGGGCCGCATCGACCGCTTCGAATCCTTGAACGAGCATTGGCTGGAGCTCGAGGCCAACATCCGCACCGACTTCAACATCTTCGGCACCAAGCTCGATTTCGTGAAGAACCTGAAGCGCAAGAGCCGCATGCGCGCCTTCTTCCGCAAGAGCGGCGTCGAGACCATCCCGCAACGCAAATGCTCGGACCGAACAGGGGCAATGACCTTCATCCGCCGGGTCGGCTATCCGGTGGTGGTGAAGCCGGATTCGGGTTCCGGCGCCTCGAACACGTTCAAGATCTCCAATGCCAAGGAACTCGACCGGTTCTTCAGGGACAAGCCCGAGGGCGTCAGCTTCGTCATGGAGCAGTTCATCGAGGGGCTGGTGGTGACCTATGACGGGCTGGTCAACCGAGCCGGCGAGGTGGTGCTGGCGGCAAGCCACCGCTACGACCAGAGCGTCATGGAAGTGGTCAACCGCGACCGCCACATGAGCTATACCTGCTTTCCGGAGATCACGCCGGCGGTCGAGGAGGCGGGCCGGAAGATACTCAAGGCGTTCGACGTGCGCGAACGCTTCTTCCACATCGAGCTGTTCGAGACCAGGGACAAGCGCATCATCGCGCTCGAGGTCAATATGCGCCCGCCCGGCGCCTGGATGACGGATGCGATCAACTACACCTTCGACATCGACGTCTACGGCGAATGGGCAAACATGGTGGTCAAGGACGCGGCCGGTGGCCCCTATAAGGGCAAGTATTTCACCGCCTATGCCAGCCGCAAACGGCACCTCGACTATTTGCACAGCCATGAGGACGTGCTAGCCGCCCATGGCGACAAGATCGTCCACCACCAGGCCATTGAAGAGGTCTTCAGCCGCGCCATGGGCAACTACGCCTACCAGATGCGCTCGAAGGACCAGAAGGCGCTGCGCCAGGCGGTCGACTATATCCATGCGGAAAAGGCGTGAGCCGATGGACGTTTCCTATCACAAGGGCCACGCCCGCAACCTCGGCCGTGACATGGAATACAAGCGCTACGGTCACGCCGGGCGGCCGGTGGTGGTGTTCCCGACCTCGCAGGGCCGTTTCTACCAGTTCGAGGATTCGGGCGGCGTTGGCGCGCTCGCCGAATTCATCGACACCGGCCGTATCCAGCTGTTCACGCTCGACGGCATCGATTCGGAATCCTTCTTCGACAAGCATGGCGATCCCACCAGCCGCATCGCCCGCCACGAGGCCTATTTCCGCTATGTGCGGGAGGAGGCGCTGCCGGAACTCCAGGCGGTCGCCGCCAAGGCCAATGGCGGACGCACTTTGAAGCCGCTGTTCTGTGGCTGCTCGATGGGCGGCTACCACTCGTCGAATTTCGTCTTCCGCTTTCCAGAACTGGCGAGCGGCGTGATCTCGCTGTCGGGCGTCTATTCGACCCGCGACTTCTTCGGCCGGGCGCTGGAGGGCAGCATCTATTTCAACTCGCCGCTCGATTATCTGCCGGGCATCGTCGACCAGCGGCTGCTCGGGCGGCTGCGGGCGCTGAGGCTGATTTTCTGCTGCGGGCAGGGCGCCTGGGAAGAGCGCATGCTTGCCGAGACGCGGGAATTGGAGCAGGTGCTGCGCGACGAATCCATTCCAGCCTGGGTCGACTATTGGGGCGGCGACGTCAGCCACGACTGGCCCTGGTGGCACAAGCAGCTCGTCTATTTCTTCGGCCGCTGGCTGGATGACGACCTGATGCACAGGCTCGATTGATGACGACGCCCAAGGTGGCAACGGCTTTGCCTCTGCCGAAGCTTGGCCATCGTGCCGGGAACCGATGCGAAAAGGTGACGCTGGCCGCTTTCACTCAGTAGGTGGCGCGGCCGCCGGAAAGGTCGAAAGTGGCACCGGTGGTGAAGGAGTTCTCGTCCGAGAGCATGAAGGCCACCATGGCCGCGGCTTCTTCGACCTCGACGAAGCGGCCGCGCGGCACCTTGCCCAGCATGTAGGTTACCTGCGCTTCGGTAAGCTGGTCGAGGATGCGGGTGCGGGCGGGCGAGGGGGTCAGAGCGTTGACGGCGATATCATGGCCGGCGAGCTCCTTGCCGAGCGACTTGGTCAGCGCCAGCACGCCGGCCTTGGCGGCCGAATAGGCGGCGGCGTTGGGGTTGCCTTCCTTGCCGGCCACGGAAGCGACGTTGACGATGCGGCCGTAGTTGCGCGCGATCATGCCGGGGACAAGGCGCCTGCAGCAATAGAAGACGCCGTTGAGGTCGATGTCGACGATCTGCCGCCACGCGGCGGGGTCATAGTCCACCACGGTCGCGGCCGGGCCGGCGATGCCGGCATTGTTGACCAGGAGATCGACGGGGCCGATCATTCGCTCAGTCTCGCCGGCGGCGCGGTCAACTGCCTCGATCTGCGACTGGTCGCATAGGAAGGCTTCAACGCGGCCGAGCGGCGCGAGTTCGGCGACAGCCTTGGCTGTCGCGGCCTGGTCGATGTCCCAGATGGCGACGCTGGCGCCCGACGACAGCAGGCGGCGGGCGACGGCAAGGCCGATGCCTTGCGCGCCGCCGGTCACGACGGCGACACGGCCAGAAAGGTCTACGGCGTTCACGCGGCGGGTCATGGGCATTTCCTTTGTTTCCCCATGCCTTTGGTAGCGCGGATCAATCCCTGACGTTTCGCGCCACGAGCTTGGCTACGCTTGGCCCAATGAGCAGCACGACCAGGAAGCGGGCCGACTGCAGCGCCATGACGAAGGAGATGTCGACATGCCGCGCGGCCGCGGCAATGATGGCGACGCTGTCCATGCCGCCGGGGCTGGTCGCGAGATAGGCGGTCAAAGGGTCGATGCCGAGCGCGCGGCTGATGACGAATGCCAGGCCGCCGCAAAAGGCGATCAGCGCCACGATGGAGCCGATGATCTGCGGCAGGGCACGCGCCGCGTGGCGCAGGATCGGCCGGGTGAAATTCAGCCCGATCGACCAGCCGACCATGGCGTAGCTCGCCGCCAGCAGCCACGGCGGCAACTGCATCGGCGCGCCGAAGCCGAGATGGACGATGGCGCCGAAGATGAAGGTGCCGAGGAAGAAGGGCGAGGGCAGCCTGAGCCGCCTGCCCAGCAGGCCGCCGACGAACGCGATGGCAATGGTGGCGGTGAAGGCCGCAGGGTCGATCGGCGGAAACCAGACGATGGGCGGCACTTGGACGCCCGAGGTATCGACCCACATCTTGGCGACCAGCGCCGCCGTCATCGACACGAAGATGACGCGCAGATATTGCATGAAGGCGACGAGGCGCTGATCGGCGCCGAAGGCGCCGGCCATCAGCACCATGGCGGTGGCAGCGCCCGGCGAGGAGCCCCAGACGGCGGTGGTGCCTGGCAGGATGCGCCAGCGGCTGATCAGCCAGCCGAGCACACTGGAGGCTGCGATGGTCGCCACCACGGCGCTGACGAACAGCGGCCATTCCTTGTAGAAGGCTGCAAATATGTCGGCCGAGATCGAATTGGCCACCAGGCACCCGACAACGGCCTGGGCGGCGCCGAACAGCGGGCGGGGCACGCGCACCGTGGCGCCGTTGGTGCCGGTCAGGATCGCAGCCAGCATCGGGCCGATCAGCAGCGCTGCCGGCAGGGCGGCCAGTTCCAGCGCGCCGGCAAAGAGCAGCGAGAACACCGCCAGAACCAGCCACTGCTGTGGCGGACGCAGCCGCGCCATGCGTTCAACGGGTGGTTGCTCTGGTGAAGAGTCCATGCCCGGCTCTTAGACCGGGCGTGGACAAATGCGAACCCGCTTTTCGAAGAAATTCCTCGTCCAGGCCGTCAACTAGACTTTTCCGGTGCGGGAAGGCCGACGCCGCCGACTGGATGGGTCTCGACCTGGAATTCGAAGCCGGCGATGAAGGGGCGCGCCTTGGCGATCGCCGCCTGGACTTCCGGCAGTTGCAGCGAGGCCTTATGGCTTGCCTGGTCGGTCCACACTTCGGTGACCCAGATCGCGTCGGCATCGGCGGGGTCGGTGGCGACGATGTAGCTCAGGCAGCCGGGCAGGGCACCGGTCGTCTCGCGCAGCACGTCGATCACCGCATCGCGCTGGCCGCGCGCCGCCCGCATCTTGCCGATCAGTCCGAACATGCCCTTCCTCTCCCTCCAGGTTGCACGCCGCCCAAGTATGCAGTCGGCGGCTTAAGGCATCAACTGGCCACCATTGACCTCGATTACCTGGCCGATGATGTAGCCGCTCAAGCTGTCGGAAGACAGGAACAGGTAGGCTCCGACACAATCCTGCGCCGTTCCGGCGCGGCCCTGCGGGATGGTCGCAACCATGGCCCTCATCTGCTCCGCGCTCGAATAGCGCTCATGGAAGGGCGTCAGGATGGTGCCGGGCGCGACGGCGTTGACGCGGATGCCGAAGCCGATCAGCTCCTTGGCCATGCCGCGCGTCACGTTGGAGACGAAGGCCTTGGCGGAGCCGTAGAGGCCGGCGCCGCCGCCGGCGCCGTTGCGGGCGGCGATCGAGGTGGTGTTGATGATGAAGCCGCCCTGCCGCTTCAGCCACGGGATCGCCTTCCGCGAGGCGGTCAGAACGGAACGGGCGTTGAGATCCATCACCGCGTCGTAATGCGCCTCGGTCTGCTCGGCATAGGCGACGCGGCCGAGCATGCCGCCGGCATTGTTGACCAGTCCGTCGAGCCGGCCGAAATGGCTCGCGCTCTCCTCGACCACGCGCTCGACATCGGCGGGGACCGAAAAATCGCCTTGGGTCAAAAACACCTCGCCGCCGTCGTCACGAATGGTTTTGGCGACGCCCTCTGCAGCTTCCCGGCTTGCATTATAATGCAGGGCGACGCGGCATTTCTGCCGGGCATAGGCGAGGGCAAGGGCTGCGCCGATCCCGGTCGAAGCGCCGGTGACCAGCACCGCCTTGCCGGCAAGGTCGGGAATGACAAGATTGATCATGTCGGCTGGCACGTCGATACCTCCGGGATTTGTGCCGGCAATTGGTAGACGCTTGCCGGCCGTGGGTTCAAGTCAAGGTTAGATCGGGCGCGAAATCAGGGCCTCAGATAGACATAGCCCTGGCGCTGCAATTCCGCGAGCTTGACGACGCCGCCCTTCTCCGCGACCTGGAAACCTTCGAGCAGGTCGGTGAGCGCGATGTCCATGCCGTGCATGGTGTTGGCGCAGGCTTGCGGAACGAGCCCCTGCTGGACGAGGCCGGCAAAGCGGCTGGACGTCGCGCCGGAAGCGCTCTTGGCCTTGAAGGCCGCCAGCGCCGGACCGTGCACGACCAGCACGATCTCGACATTGCCGCCAGTGCCGTCATAGTGGTTCTTGATGTTGCCGAGCACGAAATTGACCTTGTCAGCGTCGCTCAGATGATAGGCGACCTTCACCCTTTCCTCGCCCGTGGCGGCGCTCGCCTGGCGCAGACCGAAAAGGCCAGCGGCTCCGGCAAGCCCGGCACGGAATATGTCACGGCGCAGCATCGCATTCCTCCATCCGCCGGCTTTCGCAATCCTGCTTGGTCCGGGTTTCGCTAACCATTTGTTTTTACGCAATTCCAGAAGGGGAACCGTTACACACTTTTCCCGGAATTGCGCCTAGACTAGCATGAATCGCAGTCCTGTCGGTGGGAGGAGGGAACACATGAGGTCGAGGACCTTGGCGGGAGCGGTGCTTGGCGCTGCCCTCGCATTTGCCGGCGCCGCGCGCGCCGACGATGCCAACAAACTCACCGAACTGAGCCCCAACGGCGCCGACGTCTGCTTCGGCCGCGTCTATGATGCCGCCCATCTCAAGGCGCATCCGCACCAGAAGGTGGCGCGCATCTTTTTCTTTTACGGCCACGACCCGGTGAGCCGGCCGAACGAGGAGCCGAGCTCGATGTCCGACGCTGCCTATAACGGCTTTCTCACCACCACCGTGCGCGGCGCCAAGAAGCCCGACTGGGCGGACGGCTGGTGCAACAAGGAGGATCCGAACGACAAGGCTAGCGGCATCCGCTGCGGCATGGAATGCGACCGCACGCTCGCCTCGCTCAAGGTCGACGACAAGGGGCGGCTGATCCTCTCCAACGTACAGCCTGACGTGTACCTCGACGCGGGTGCGGAGGAGGATCTCGGCAAGGCGGAGTACACCAAGCAGGCGCTGGGCAGTGAGGACGACAATTTCCGTCTCGACCCGATGCCGGCCTCGACCTGCAAGGCAGAATTCGCGCGCATCGATCCGATCGATCCGGCACTCGGGCCCCCGCTGCGGGAGCGGCTGAAGCCCGACCAGCCCTTCTGCTACGGCCGCGACTACGATGACACGCATCTGAAATCGCATCC
This sequence comes from Mesorhizobium sp. ORS 3324, assembly GCA_000824825.2. Taxonomy (GTDB): domain Bacteria; phylum Pseudomonadota; class Alphaproteobacteria; order Rhizobiales; family Rhizobiaceae; genus Mesorhizobium. The sequence goes on along the minus strand of LM655205.1, from coordinate 9,053 downwards.
CGACCAGATGACGCAGTCGATCCGCGTCTTCCGCGGCCCGATCGAGCTCGCCGCCTTCGCCGCCGGCGGCGACGCCGCCAACTGGCCCGACGGCGCCGACATCGCGGTCTCGGTGACGACCAGGCAGAAGGGGGCCAAGGTCACGCAGACCTATTCCTGCCAGGGCGAGGCCGACCAGTGGCGCTGTTCGGCCAGGTCGAAGATGAGCGATTTTGCCTGCGACATCTCGCAGAAGGAGATTTTCCTCAAGCGCGGCGCCGGCGGCACGATGATGCTCGCCAACCCCAACAACGCGCTTGCCGTCGTCGACCTCTGCTCGCAGGCGGCAGACGGCAAGACGAAGTCGGACGACAAGATCTACCGGCTGAACCCGATGCCGCAATCGGCCTGCACGCCGTAGCCAGCGCTTCGTCGTTCTATGGCGGTGCAAAGAGCGAAGCGACGCGGCGGAGCAGAATTCTGCTCCGTTGCACTCCTTGGCGCAGGGAACGGCATGGATTCTAGGGTCTTCGCGACGGAGCTTCGCTCCTGCTCCGCCCTAGAATGACGAAGTTGGGAGGCTCCGGCCAACACATCTGCATGCTAGCACAGTCACGCGAACGGCACCGCCGCCGTGCCTTTCGGCAGCTTCGCCTCGTCGTCCGGCTCGACATGGATGGTGACGCGGACCGAAGGGATCTCTGCCTTCAGCGCGTCCTCGATGCGGTCGCAGATGACATGGCTGGCGCCGACCGTCATGTCGGCATCGACGACGAGGTGGAATTCGATGAATGTGGCGCGCCCGGCGATGCGCGTCTTCAGGTCATGGACCTCCAGCGCGCCCTTCGAATTGGCCGAGATGATGTCGCGGATCTGCATATGCTCTTGCGTGTCGACGGCGCGGTCCATCAGCCCGCTCATCGACGAGCCGATGACATGCCAGCCCTGCCACAGGATGTTGAGCGCGACGATGACGGCCAGCGCCGGGTCGAGGATCTGCCAGCCGGTGAGCACGGCGCCGACAAGGCCGCCGAACACGCCGACGGACGTCACCACGTCGGTCATTATGTGCTGGCCGTCGGCAACGAGCGCCGGCGACTTCGCGTTCCGTCCGGTACGGATCAGCGTCCAGGCCCAGATCGCATTGACCACGGTCGCCACGCCGTTGACGGCAAGGCCCTCCCAGGGCTGCTCGAGCGGCGCCGGATGCTGCCAGGATCGCCAGACCTCGTTGAGGATCAGGAGGGCTGCGACGACGATCAGCACGCCTTCGAGAACGGCCGAGAAATACTCGGCCTTGTGGTGGCCGAAGGGATGGTCCTGGTCAGCAGGCTTGTAGCTGACCTGGATCGCCCACAAGGCGGCGGCCGACGCGATGACGTTGACGATCGATTCCGCCGCGTCTGAATAAAGCGCGACGGAGCCGGTGATGTACCAGGCGACGACCTTGAGGGCGAGCACGACGCCGGCGACGACGATCGACCAGAAGGCGAGCCTTGCGACCTTCTGCCTGATCGCGGCTTTCGCCGCGACCGTCGTCGTCTCCTGCGCTTGCGCCATCGTCCCTACGCGGCCTTTTCCTTGGCCTTGCGCGGCAGATGCGCGACGATGTTCTCGATGATGCGCATGCCGGCATTGTGGCCGAGCGTCATGATCGATTCCGGGTGGAACTGCACGGCGGCGATCGGCTCCTTACGGTGCTCGAAGGCCATGATGATGCCGTCCTCGGTCTCGGCCGTGACCACGAAACCGTCGGGCAGGCGCACGGGATCGGCGAAGATCGAATGATAGCGGCCGACCGTCACCTCCTTGGGCAGCCCCGAGAAGATGATGCCAGGCTTCGAGACGCGGATGCGAGATGGCTTGCCATGCATCGGGATGTGCAGTTGCCTCAGCTCGCCGCCATAGGCTTCGGCCAGCGCCTGCAGGCCGAGACAGACGCCGAAGATCGGCAGGTCGCGGGCGCGTGCTCGCCTGATGGTGGCGGCACAATCGAAATCCTTCGGCGTGCCGGGGCCGGGAGAGAGCACGACGAGATCGGGCTTCAGCCGCTCGAACACCTCTTCCGGCACCGGGGTGCGCACGGTGGAGACGTTGGCGCCGGTCTGGCGGAAATAGTTCGCCAGCGTGTGGACGAATGAGTCCTCATGGTCGACGAGCAAGATGTTGACGCCGTCGCCGACGCGCGCAGTGGTGCGTTCGGCGCCGGCGGCGTTGCCGGTCCTGGCGTCGCGGATGGCGGAGAGCATGGCGGATGCCTTCAGTTCGGTTTCGGCTTCTTCTTCCTCAGGAACGCTGTCGAAAAGCAGTGTGGCGCCGGCGCGCACTTCGGCGATGCCGTCCTTGATGCGGATGGTGCGCAGCGTGAGCCCGGTGTTCATGTCGCCGTTGAAGTTGACCATGCCGATCGCCCCGCCATACCAGGCGCGCGGGCTCTTCTCGTTCTGCTCGATGAAGCGCATGGCCCAGAGCTTCGGCGCGCCGGTGACGGTGACCGCCCAGGCGTGCGACAGGAAGGCGTCGAAGGCATCCATGCCTTCGCGCAGCCGCCCCTCGATGTGGTCGACGGTGTGGATGAGGCGCGAATACATCTCGATCTGGCGGCGGCCGATGACGCGCACCGAGCCCGGCTCGCAGACGCGCGACTTGTCGTTGCGGTCGACATCCGAGCACATGGTGAGTTCGGACTCGTCCTTCTTGGAATTGAGCAGCTTCAGGATCTGCTCGGAGTCGGAAATGGCATCGTCGCCGCGCTTGATGGTGCCGGAGATCGGGCAGGTCTCAACGCGCCGGCCGTTGACGCGTACGAACATCTCGGGCGAGGCGCCGATCAGATATTCGTTTTCGCCGAGATTGATGAAGAAGGAATAGGGAGAGGGGTTGATCGACTTCAGCTTGCGGGAAATGTCGGAAGGCTGGGTCTCGCAGCGCTCGTAGAACATCTGGCCGGGCACGACCTCGAACAGATCGCCGCGCTTGAAGCTCTCCATGGCCTTGCGCACCAGATTCGCGTATTCGCCCGGCTCATGGTCGCCGCGTGGCGGGATGCGGTCGGCGGTCCTGAAGGGCTCGGCGGCGCCGTCGCGGGCCAGGCCTTCGGTTGAAAAGCCTTCGCCGGAATAGTCGTAGCGATCGGTCCACGCCTTGGTCGAGTAATGGTCGACGACCAGGATCTCGTCGGGGAGGAACAGCACGAGGTCGCGCTGACTCTCCTTGCGCTCGAGCTTGTACTCGACGGGGTCGAACTGGAAGGCTAGGTCGTAGCCGAAGGCGCCGTAGAGGCCGAGATTGGCGTCCTCGGCGGTCCTGAACAAAGCCGTGATGGCGCGCAGCACCGTGAAGACTGACGGAACGCGGCTGCGCTCTTCCTCGGTGAAGACGCGACCGGGCTTGGCGACATCGAGGCGGATGAGTTTTTTCGAGATCTCGGCGACCGTCACTTCGCTCAGCTCGCCAAGCGCCTTGCCGATCACTGGCAAAAGCACCTCGCCACGGGCATTCAGCGCCTCGATGCGCACGGCGCGGCCGCGGGCCGAGATCACCAGCGGCGGATCGATGATGGCTGTGTCCCAGCGCGTGTAGCGGCCCGGATATTCGTAGTTCGAGGAAAACACCGCGCCACGGCGGGAATTCAGGCCCTCGACATAGGCGTCGATCGCGCCTTCGTAGGGCCTGTCGCGGCGCTCACGGGTTATCGTCACCCCGCCCGCAGTGACGAAGCGCTCCGCGCCGTTGTCCAGAACTGTAGTCGTCATTGCCGTCTCCATCAGCGTTTTGGGCAACGGACCCGGGAATGGCTTGAAAAAACAAATGGCCGCCCGGACATTCCGTTGCGGCCACCCTCTCTTTCACGCACGCGCGTTCGAACTGGCCGCTGTCAGCGAGCCCACCACCAAACGGTCTTGTTCGAACGCATGTTCATGGCGACTCCCATAGCGGCGAATGATCGGCCGCGCAACTGGATTTCGTGGAGATGGTGAAGCCGAAAGGCCTTCAGTCCTCCAGCGTGCCCGAGCGCGCGTCGCCGCTCCGCTTGTCGCCGGCGAGCTTCAGCAGATCCTCGCCGGCGCGGATGATGCGGCGCGAGCGGCGGGTCAGGATGAAACCCGACTGCGGGGCGAACACCTCGGTGCGGCCGCCGACCTCGCCGGGCGCATGGACGATTGTCGCAAGTCTGTCGCCCTTCTTGACGCGGTCGCCGGGCGTGACGTCGTAGAGGATCGCGCCAGCCCTGGGCGACGGCATCATGTCGATGTTTTCCAGCGGCACGACGGCGCCGGCGAAGCTGCTCGCTTTCGAAATGGAAGAATCCTGGACGACACCGCGCGTCACCAGCAAGCGGTAGAGGCCTGAGGCATCGGACGCGGCCAAAGCGCCGTCGACGTCGAGCATGCCGCGATATTCGACCGTGGTGACGACGCGGCGGTCGAAGCGCGCGACGCTCGCCGGCACGTTCTGGTAGGGCATGATCGACGCGCCCTCGAAGGTACCGTCGGTGTCCTCGCTCCACAACACCACGGCGTCGGCGCCCATCGCCGCCGCGCAGTCGGCCATCGCCGGCCACAGGCTGGTATGGATGTAGAGATAGGCGAGTCCTTCGTCGTCGCAGTGGAGGTCGAGCACGATGTCGTTGCCGAGCGAAAGCTCGACGAGCCGGTTCTTCAGCCGCTGGTCCACTCCGCCGAGACTGGTGTCCGGCAACAGCTTGAGGTCGGGCGCGGCAAGCAGCGGAAAGGCGCGGTTGAAATTGGTGCGGGTGCCGAGATGGAAGCGGCCCTGATGCTCGCCGAAGTGATATTGCGCCCGGCCGATCGGATTGGCCCAGGGCACGACGGTGATGGCGCCCTTGATGCGGCCGTCCGCTTCCGCCTTGGCAAGCATCGGCATCAGCGTGTCGATGGCGACGACGCCGGGCAGTTCGCCGGCGTGAAGAGCTGCCTGCAGATAGGCGGTCGGAGCCGTCTTGTCCGTGCCGTCGAAGCGAAAGACCGGGAACTCGTAAATGGTACCTTCGCTGTCGCCGGCGATGCGCTCGATCGTCTTTTGCATGCGTGCCTCCGATGGAGAGGCCAGCCATGCATGTTTGCGGCCGGGCTGTCGAGTGGTCCAGCCGTGCCGGCTGTCGGCGCAGAGCGGCGGTCAAGCGCCTGCGCAGCCCAGCGGCTTGAGGGCGGCTTATCCGGCCTCAGGCCAGCGGTTTCAGATCCTGGGCGATGGTCGGCAGCAGCTCCGAGACATTGGGGTGGATGTGCATGGCGCGCGCAAGCGTCGAGATCGGCGCCTTGGCGTACATGAGGTCGAGCACCGAGTGGATCGCCTCGTCGCCGCCCGGCCCGAGCACCGAGCAGCCGAGGATCTCGCCGGTGTCGGCATCGGCCAATATTCTCATGAAGCCCTGGGTCTCGCCCTTCTCGACCGCACGGCCGACGCGGGTCATCGGGCGCTCACCGACCAGCGCGCGGCGGCCGGATTTCTTCACCGCCGTTTCGGTCATGCCGCAGCGGCCGAGCGGCGGATCGATATAGAGCGCATAGGCCTCGATACGGTCGCTCACCTTGCGCGGATCGTTGTCGAGCAGATTGGCGGCGACGATCTCGTAATCGTTGTAGGAAGTGTGGGTGAACGCGCCCTTGCCGTTGCAGTCGCCCATCGCCCAGATGCCGGGCACGCTGGTGCGAAGCTGGTCGTCGACGACGATGTAGCCGCGCTTGTCGACCGCGACGCCGGCCTTGTCGAGGCCGAGGTCGTCGGTGTTGGGGACGCGTCCGAGCGCGAGCAGCACATGCGAGCCGACTACCGGCGGTTTGCCGGCCGAGAAGGTGACGGCGACGCCGTTGCCCTGCCGGGCGAAGCCGATGTCGCCGGCGTCGACATGGACGGCGATGCCCTCGTTCTCGAGAATCGACTGGATCGCGGCCGAGACATCCTCGTCCTCGCGGCCGGCCAGTCGGGGCGCCTTCTCGATCACCGTGACCTCGGAGCCGAAGCGGCGGAACATCTGCGCGAACTCGAGCGAGATGTAGCTGCCGCCGACCACGACGAGATGGCCGGGCAGCACATCGAGATCCATCATCGAAGAATTGGTGAGATAAGGGATGCCGTCGACGCCCGGCAGGTCGGGCACGGCGGCACGTCCGCCGGTGTTGAGAAAGATTTTTGGCGCGGTCAGCAGATCGTCGCCGACGCGCACGGTGTCGGCGGATTCGAAGCGGGCATGGCCGCGATAAAGCGTGCAGCCCTTCATACCGGCGATCCAGCTTTCGAGATTGCCGCGGGCGTCGTTCGTCACCTTGTCCTTGCGCGCCTTGATCCGCTTGTAATCGACCCCGACGGGGCCGGAAAGCGCGACGCCATAGTCGGCGGCGCGGCGGGCAAGATGCGCGGCATAGGCGCTCGCCACCATCGTCTTGGTCGGCATGCAGCCGGTGTTGACGCAGGTGCCGCCGACGAACTTGCGCTCGATCAGCGCGACGCTCATGCCGGCGGCATCGAGTCGGCTGGCGAGCGGCGGGCCGGCCTGCCCGGCGCCGATGACGATGGCGTCGAAGCGCTTCGCGCTCATGCGACCGCCGCCACGATCAGCAGGCCGCCGATGATCGCCACGGCATCCTCGATGAAGGCCGCCGGCGGATCCTTACCCAAGGCGGCAGCCAACCTGGCACGTGCTTCCGCGCCGCCCAGCGTGCCGATCACCGCGCCGATCGCGCCGGCGATCAGGCCACCGATGGTGGCGCCGGCCGTGGCGCCGATCACTGCGCCGCAGAAGGCGCCGACGACGATGCGCGTGCCGAATTGCTGCGGCACCTTGCGGCTCGGCGTCGACGGCAGCTGATCGGCGATGAGCTCGACAATCGCCAGGATGGTGAAGATGCCGACCGCGATCCAGTGGCCCATGAAGCTCGCCCAGGTGCCGCCGACAGGCAGCCAGCCGAGCCATGCGCCCCAGGCGGTGACGGCAAGCGCCGTTCCGACACGCAGGCCGGTGACGATACCAATCAGCAATGCAAGTATGTAAAGCATGCTCGACCCTCGGTTAAGGAGCGCTCGCACGATCCCGGGACGGCAGGCTAGCATAGGCCGGGTTTTTGGCCACGGCTTTTCCCTCAGGATGGATTGTACTTGGAGTGAATTGTGCTTTGACTGCTGGCGGCGTCGGAGGAGCGGCAATCACGACAAGCGAGCGCATTGGAGCGCTCCAGGACTAGTCCTTACGCAATTTCGGACGGAGAACCACTCAACACTTTTCCTGGAATTGCTCTGGAGAACTCGCGCCGGTACTGCATCGGCGAAGTCCTGAGCCGAACCGCGAAATGCTGGCGCAGCGAGGTGGCGCTGCCGAAGCCGGCCTCGAAGGCCACGACATCCATCGATTTGTCGGTCTGTTCCAGCAGCCGCTGCGCCAACGCGACGCGCTGATCGGCCAGCCAGTCGCCGAAGCTGGTGCCGGTCGTCTTCTGGAAGCGGCGCGTGAAGGTGCGGCGTGTGAGGCCTGCCAAATCGGCGACGCTATCCAGACTGTGCGCCTCGCCGAGCGTCGCCCGCACCTCGTCGAGCGCCTTCGCGAACCGATCGGCGGTCGGCGTCGGCGCGAGCGGGCGTTCGATGAACTGGGCCTGCCCGCCTTGCCGGTGCGGCGAGAGCACGACGTGGCGGGCGAGCCGCAGGGCTGCCTCGGCGCCGTAGCGGGCGCGCACGATATGCAGGCAGCAATCCAGCCCGGCTGCGACCCCGGCGGAGGTGACGATGTCGCCGTCATCGACATAGAGCACGTCGGCATCGACGGCGATGTCGGGGTGAAGCGCCTGCAACTGATCGGTATAGGCCCAATGCGTGGTCGCCTTTCGCCCGGCGAGCAGTCCGGCGGCGGCAATGGCGAAGGTGCCGAGGCACAGGCCCACAATCAGCGCGCCGCGTTCGTGCGCGCGTTCGAGCGCATCCTTGAGCGAAGTGTCCAGAGGCGCGTCGAGATCCTTCCAGCTCGGGATGATGACGATGTCGGCTTCGTCGAGTGCCGAAAGATCGTGCGGGACCGAGATGGTCAAACCGGCATCGGTATGAATGGGCCCCTGTTCGGCCGCGCAGACACGGAAGTCGAAGCGCGGCAAGCCAAGCTTCGTGCGATCCGCGCCGAACACCAGGCAAGGCACGGAGAGATGGAAAGGGCTGATGCCGTCGAAAGCGACGGCGGCGATGATCGGATCGCGCATGCGGACACCATTTTTTGCGGGCAAAGAGTGTCCCAATTCTTTCGATTAATGTCAATTGGGACACTTTCTGCGAACGGATGCCCGGCCTAGCTTTGCGTCCATCAACCCCGTTCGAAAGGAAAAGACATGTCAGCATCAGCCACCCAGCCGCGCCGCGCGCTCGTCGTCGTCGATGTCCAGAACGACTATGACGGCGGCAACCTCGCCATCCAGCATCCGCCCTTCGCTGGCAGCGTCGCCAATGTGGCGCGCGCCATGGATGCGGCCGCCGCTGCCGGCGTCAAGGTCGTCGTCGTCAAGCAGATGGCGCCCGAAAACTCGCCGATCTTCGCCAAGGGCAGCCACGGCGGCGAACTGCATCCCGAGATCGCCAGGCGCGCCCGCGACCATTATGTCGAGAAGACGCTGCCCTCAGCCTTCACAGGCACGGACCTTGAGGACTGGCTGCGCGCCAATCACATCGATACGATCGCGGTCGTCGGCTACATGACGCATAATTGCGACCTGTCGACCATCATCCATGCCGTGCATATGGGCTTTGCCGTCGAGTTCCTCTCGGATGCCAGCGGTTCGGTGCCTTATGCCAACAGTGCCGGCTATGCATCGGCCGAGGACATCCACCGGGTGATAAGCGTGGTGCTGCAGTCGCGCTTTGCAGCGGTGCTGAAGACCGCGGAATGGATCGACTGCCTGAAGACCGGCGCCCTGCCGGAACGCGACACGATCTATGCATCGAACCAGCGGGCGCTGAAGCGCAACGCTGCTTAGCGGCGCTGAACTCAGGAATGGAAAAGGGCGCAGTGGCAGCGCGGCGCCCCTTGGTCATTTCAGCTCGAACTACGCTTAGAACAGGCCTTCGATCTGGCC
>LM655204.1 GCA_000824825.2 Mesorhizobium sp. ORS 3324 | reverse complement strand
GGGGGGTGTGAAGGAACTCGACGTCGGGTGCTCGGATCTAGGTCGCCGGGCCTTCGAAAGCCGTGGCGAGGTCGTTTGTCGAAACGCTAAGCAACCTTGAGCAACTTTTCCTTCGTCTCAGCACTCTCAGGCAGCGCCTCGATCGCCGACTGCAGCAGAATCTCCGCCAGCCGCGCCGCCACCGGATCGAGCTCGGCGTCCTTCTGATGCAGATGCAGCGCCATCTTCGGCAGCGCCGGCAGCCCGAGCAGTCCGGGCGCAAGCGCCCTGACACTGGCCGGCAGGCCGATATCGGTGCGGATCGTCAGCCCGAGGCCGGCCGCGACCGCCGCCCAGATGCCGCCGAGGCTGGGGCTGGAGAACGCCATGCGCCAGGCGAGGCCTGCACGGTCGAGCGTCTCTGTCGCCACGGTGCGCAGCAGGCAGGGCGCCTCGAACACCACCAACGGCAGCGCCTCGCCATGGGGACCTGCCTCCATTGGCTTCGCCGGGCCGATCCAGCGTGCCTGCACGTCGGCGACATGCCGGCTGTAGGGCAGCGTCGTGCCGTCGTGCCAGGCAAGCGCGATGTCGAGGCTGCCGGAAAGGACACGCTCGGCAAGCTCGTGGCTGCGCCCGATCCGCGCTTCGATCCGGACCTTTGGATGGGCGCGGGCGAAGCGGCCGAGCACTTCCGGCAGCACGGCCTCGCCGAAATCCTCCTGCAAGCCAAGCCGCACCCAGCCTTCCAGCTCGACGTCGCGGATGGCGGAGGCGGCCTCGTCATTGAGCTCGATCAGACGCCGCGCATAGCCGAGCATGGTCTCGCCGGCTTCGGTCAGCGCCAGGCCGCGCCCGGCCTTGCGGAAGATCGGCGTCGCTGCCTGCTCTTCCAGCTTCTTCAGCTGCGCGCTGACCGCTGAGGTGGAGCGGCCAAGCCGCCCGGCCGCCTTGGCGAAGCTGCCCAGCTCCATGCCGATGACGAAGGTTCTGAGGACGTCGAGGTCGAATGTTACGCGTCGCATCAATCGTCCTACTTTTTAGGATTATTGATCAAAAACTTCCTGATTTTATGAATGAAGCTATGGCGCTACATCCGTCCCGTCAAGGCCGGCCCGACCGGCCGTCACGGGAATGGAATCATGTCAGCCATCATCACCCGCAACGACTGCCAGCCTCCTGCGAGCAGAATCGCCGCCGCCTCGGCAGGCCGCACCTTCGGACCCAACCATCGCTGGAAGGTGCTGGGCATCGGGGTCGCCGCCAATGCCGGCTTTTCCGCCACCTTCTCCGGCATTCCGGCTACCGCGGTGGTGATGCGCCAAGGCTATCATCTCGGCAATGCGGAGCTCGGCCTGGCGCTCGGCCTTCTCGGCCTCGGCGTGGCGCTCAGCGAGCTGCCCTGGGGCGTGCTCACCGACCGCTGGGGCGACCGCCGCGTGCTTCTCACCGGACTCGGCGCGACGGCGGCATGGCTTTTCGTCATGGCCATGCTCGTCGTGCCAACGAAAACAGCCATTCCCGGCGTCGTGCTGCTTTCGGCAAGCCTCTTCGTTGCCGGCCTGCTCGGCGGCAGCGTCAACGGCTCCAGCGGCCGCGCCATCATGGGCTGGTTCGGCGAAGGCGAGCGCGGCTTTGCCATGAGTATCAGGCAGACGGCGGTGCCGCTCGGCGGTGGGCTCGGCGCGCTCGTCCTGCCGTCGCTTGCCCTGGCCCTCGGCTTCGCCGCTGTCTTCGGCCTGCTGGCGGCTTCATCCGCGCTTTCGGCCTTCTTTGCCTGGCGCTGGCTGCACGAGCCGCCGATGCAAGGCGGCGCCCACGCCACCGCGGCGGCCAGCGGTCCGGCGCCGCTGCGCAACATCGAGGTCTGGCGCATCTCGACGGCCATCGGGCTGCTCTGCTTCCCGCAGGTGGCGGTGCTCACTTTTGCTAGCGTCTTTCTGCACGACTTCGCCGGCACGGGCACATGGGCGACCAGCGCCAGCCTTGCCGCCGTGCAGACGGGCGCCATGGTGATGCGCGTCTGGAGCGGGCGCTTTACCGACCGCCACGGCAACCGCCGGCCGTTCCTGAGGCTCTGCAGCGCGCTGAGCGCTTTGGCTTTCCTGGTGCTCTGGCTGCTGGTCATCGCGGCGGCGGCGCAGCCGGCGCTGACGTTGCTCCTGCCCGTCATGGTGGTTGTGGCCGGCATCTCCGTCTCGGCCTGGCACGGCGTCGCCTATACCGAGCTAGCGACGCTTGCCGGGGCCGGCCATGTCGGCACGGCGCTCAGCCTTGCCAACACCCTCGTCTTCGTCGGCTTTTGCGTAGTGCCGATCGCCATTCCGTGGCTCCTGCTTCTCTTCGCATGGCCGGGCGTATGGCTGGCAGCAGCGATCTGCGCGGCGACCGCATGGCCGATCTTCCTGCGCCCAACTTGATTCACCAACGCCTGATTCTAGGCCGGCTTTCCACAGGAGCGGGAAGCCGGCTTGCCTTCAACATGAAAAAAACACGATCGATGTCGTTAACCGCCCATCAAGGTTAATGCTTCATTGTGGCTCTCCGGGGTCAGTAGCGTTTCTGGAGAGTTCCGTGCATCGACGCGTTTCAATGCGGCTCGTCGCCGCCGCCGTTGCGAAAAAACGTTCCTTCCTTTCTCCTCTGGTCCTTGGGCTCGGCATCTGGGTCGGGTTCCCCTCGGTCGTCGCCTACCAGGACATGGCGAGCCTCGTTTCCGGGCTTGAGTCACCCAGCGCCCGCTGGAACGCCTATGTCGAAAGATCCGTCGCCGGCTCGGTGCACGCCGCCGAGATGCCGTTCGTCGATTCCGCCGCCACCGGCTCGATCTCCGGCTCCGGCGTGAAGCTGCCTGGTGTCGGCGCCGTGGCGTTCCGCGGCAAGGGCAATGCCGCCGGCGCGACGCCCGATGAGGACCGCGTCGTGCGCGCCGACAAGAAGGGCCGCCTCGTCCAGGTCTCGCCGGTGGCGCCGCCGAAGAATTTCAGCGCCGGCTCGATCTTCGAACGCACTTCCTCGCTGCTCCGCCCCGCCATGGACAGCGGCCTGAAGCTCACCTTCGCCAAGCCCGGCATCAAGGGCAAGGAAGTGCAGATCGCCCAGGCCTTCCACATCCGCCAGGATAAGCAGCCCGATCCCGGCGTGCCGGCCGCTCTCGCTGCCCTCGTCAACAACGACAAACCCGACATTCTCGCCACCGCCTATGCCCAGTCGGCGCCCGATTACGCCAAGGCCTCGCCCTTCGAGGCGCTCCTGCAGGACGATCCGAACGATGGCCGCTTCATCCCGCCGATGGGCAAGGGCGATCACTCGTGGATCCAGACCCCGCTGCCGGCGGCCGTCTTCTCCAAGCCGGAGCAGGAATGCCTCGCCAAGGGCATCTATTTCGAGGCTCGCAGCGAGCCGGTGCGCGGCCAGGCCGCCGTGGCGCAGGTGATCCTCAACCGAGTCCGCAACCCGGCCTATCCGAAGACGATCTGCGGCGTCGTCTACCAGAACGACAACTGGTTCAACCGCTGCCAGTTTTCCTTCGCCTGCGACGGCAGGAAGAAGCGCATCGACGACCCGGTCGCCTACAAGACCGCCCAGGATGTCGCCATGGCGGTGACGGCCGGCAGGATCTTCATCCCTGAGGTCGGATCCTCGACCCACTACTATGCCAACTACGTTCATCCGGGCTGGGCGCGTGCCATGCAGCGCATGACCAGGATCGGCCTGCATATCTTCTATCGCACCTATGGCGGCGGCTGGAGCTGAGCCGTCTAAAGCGAGCCCTCCGGCCAGGTTCTCCGCGCCCCTCGGCGCACACCGATCGGCGCGGCTTGCCGCGCGGATTCGCGCCGAGTCCCCGCGCGGGTGTGACGGGCACGATGTCGCACCTGAATAAACTGTTGATTTTAAACGTAAAAATACGCCACTTCGAAGTTCGGCCCGTGGCTTGACGGGCGCGGACCCTCTAACTATGTTGCCGGCGACTTTTGAAGCGGACGGACGGTGACGGTCTGCCCGGGCAGGGGGGTTGCGATGGCCAACAAAAACGGGCCAGACGGAACCGGAGAAACCGGCCGCGGCAAACAGCGTGATGCCGCCATCCGCGACGACGAACTTGAGCGCCGCCGGCGCGAGCTTGAAGCATCGCTTGCATCAAGACGCACGGACCGGCTCGAGGGGAAAGACGAAGCGAAAGCTGCGACCGGTTACGGTCAGGCACTGAAGCTGTCCAGCGAGTTCATCGCCGGAGTGGTGGTTGGTGTCGGCTTGGGCTGGATCATCGACCGCGTGGCGGGAACCGCGCCATGGGGTCTGATCGCCGGGCTGCTGCTGGGCTTTGGCGCCGGCATACTCAATGTCCTGCGTTCGGCGGGACTTGCACCGGAATTCGGCCAGGGCGGCAAGCCGCGCGAGCCGAAGGAATGAAGTGAGGCGCCGCAAGGCGCGAAACGAACTTAAGAAGCCGGTTGCGGCTTTGACGGGGATTAAAAGTGGCTGCTGACAAGGTCGATCCGATCCACCAGTTCCAGATCCATCCGATCATTCCGCTGCATATTGGCGGCTACGACGTCTCTTTCACCAATTCCGCTCTGTTCATGGTCGTGACGATCGTCGTCGCTTCGGCGTTCCTTTACATGAGCACCGCCAGCCGCGCCCTCATCCCGGGCCGCCTGCAGTCGGTGTCGGAAATGGCCTACGAATTCGTCGGCAACATGCTGCGTGATGCGGCGGGCAAGCAGGGGATGCAGTTCTTCCCGCTGGTGTTCTCGCTGTTCATGTTCGTGCTGGTCGCCAATCTCATTGGTCTGTTCCCCTACTTCTTCACCGTCACCAGCCACATCATCGTCACCTTCACGTTGGCCGCGCTGGTGATCGGCACCGTCATCGTCTACGGCTTTGCCAAGCACGGCTTCGGCTTCCTCAAGCTGTTCGTGCCCCACGGCGTGCCTGGCTACCTCTTGCCGCTGGTGGTAGCCATCGAAGTCGTCTCCTTCGTCTCGCGTCCCGTCAGCCTCTCTGTTCGTCTTTTCGCCAACATGCTGGCCGGCCACATCACGCTGAAAGTGTTTTCGGGCTTCGTCGTCAGCCTTAGCGCGCTGGGCGCAGTCGGCATCGCCGGATCGGTCCTGCCGCTTGCTATGGCGGTAGCGCTCTCCGCGCTCGAGATGCTGGTCGCCTTCCTGCAGGCCTACGTCTTCGCGGTGCTGACCTGCATGTATCTGAACGACGCCCTGCACCCGAGCCACTGATCGATTTTCTCCGGCGCCCCGGCGCCAGCTTGCCAAACGTACCAACCGCAACGACTACGGAAACCACAGGAGTTTTGAAATGGACGCAACTGCAGCAGCTGCTATCGGCGCTGGTATCGCCTGCATTGGCATGGGCGGCGCGGGCATCGGCCTCGGCAACATCTTCGGCAACTACCTCTCGGGCGCGCTCCGCAACCCGTCGGCTGCTGACGGCCAGTTCGGCCGCCTGATCTTCGGTTTCGCCGTGACCGAAGCTCTGGGCATCTTCTCGCTCCTGATCGCGCTGCTCCTGGTCTTCAAGTAAGAGCAAGAGCTGACGAAAGGGGCCGCATGGTGCGGCCCCGCCGTATGGACAGGGGAATGAGATGTTCGTGACATCTGCCTTTGCGCAAGAGTCCGCGCCGGCCACGGCCGAGGGCAACACGCATGCGGGCACCACCGTGCCTGCCGAGGAGCATGAAACGTTCCCGCCGTTCAATGCCGCGACCTTCCCGTCGCAGATCCTGTGGCTCGTCATCACCTTCGCGCTTTTCTACCTGTTTCTGAAACGGGTTGTGATGCCGCGTATCGGCGATATCATTGACGTCCGCAACGACCGCATCACCCAGGACCTCGACCATGCCGCAAGGCTGAAGGGCGAGGCCGACGCCGCCGTTGCCGCCTATGAGCAGGAGCTGGCGGAAGCCAAGGCACGCGCCAACGCGATCGGCCAGCAGGCGAGCGAGGCCGCCAAGGCCGACGCCGAAAGCACGCGCAAGAAGCTTGAGGCGGAACTCGAGAAGAAGCTCGGCGAGGCCGAGGCGAGCATCGCCTCGATCAAGGCCAAGGCGATGAAGGAAGTCGGCACGATCGCCGAGGACACCACGTCGGCCATCGTCGAAGCACTCGTCGGCGGCAAGACCGACAAGGCCGAGATTTCGGCCGCGGTCAAATCCGCGACCCGGTGAGGAGGGCATTATGGACGCCACATCACTCGCGACGCTTTGGGCGGCAATCGCCCTGATCATCTTCCTCGGCGTCGTCATCTACCTGAAGGTGCCGGCAATGCTCGCCAAGTCGCTCGATGCCCGCGCGGCCAAGATCGGCAGCGAGCTGGACGAAGCGCGCCGCTTGCGCGAGGAGGCCCAGCAGCTGCTTGGCCAATACCAGCAGAAGCGTAAGGAAGCCGAGAAGGAGGCTGCCGACATCGTCGCCGCCGCCAAGCGCGAGGCCGAGCTGCTTGCTTCCGAGGCGCAGAAGAAGACCGAGGACTACGTCGCCCGGCGCACGGCACTTGCCGAGCAGAAGATCAGCCAGGCCGAGCGCGAAGCGATCGGCGAAGTACGCGCCAGCGCCGTCGACATCGCCATCGAAGCCGCCCGCGCGCTGCTCGCCGCCAAGGTCGACGCCAAGGCCAGCGCCGATCTGTTCAAGTCTGCGCTGCAGGACGTGAAGGCCAAGCTGAACTGACGCGTTTCGCAATGTCAGAATCAAGAAAGCCGCCTGGGCGACCCGGCGGCTTTTTTGTTTGCGGCGCGGATAATCCCCCCTTGTGGCGCTGTTTGTGCCGGAGACAAGGTGGACGGGTGTTCGGGGACATCGTGGACACTTTTGTTCATCACGAACTGACGGGTTGTTTTTGTTGTTTGGTCTGTGGACCCTGTGGGCAACGCTCAGCGTTGTCCACAAGTCCACAGGTCCCACTTTCGCCCTGGCGCAGGTTCAGGGTGGCAATCCAATGCGAGCAGTAGTGCACGCTGAAGACACCATCGTCGGCGGTCGGGCGAAGCGCCACCAGCTCGCCGCGGAATGCCTTGCCGAGTCGCCAGGGTCGGTTCCTGAAGCTGATGAAGCCATCACTGTCGACCTTGCGGACCTGGTCGCCCGATGCGTACTCGATCGCGGGCAGGACGTCGGGAAAGCCGCGCGGGCTCGGCCGGTAACGCTCGGCCGGCGTGGCCATGTCGAGTGCTTCGTGTGGTCGTTCGTAGTTATAGCGGGCGCCATCGATCGAAGCTCGCTGGCACTCGGCGAGATCGCCGAAGCTTCGCCCATTGATCACCTCGGCCTTGAGCGTGCGATGGAAGCGTTCTTCCTTGCCTTGGGTCTGCGGATGGCGCGGCCGACCGTGCAGCACGCGGATGCCGAGCCGCAACAGCCAGACGCTGAAGCCGGTGTAGGGCTCGCCGCCGGGATCGCTCCACGGCGGGCCGCCGTCCATCAGCATCGCCAGCGGCAAGCCATAGCGGCGAAAGGTAATCTCCAGCTCCCGGCGTACCGTCCGGCTGCTCGTCGCCGCAGGCGGACAGCACCAGGTTGAAGCGCGAGTGATCGTCGAGCGTGGTGAGCGGATGGCAGCGCCCGCCATGGATGGCGAAGTGACCTTGAAGTCCATCTGCCACAGCTCGTTGGGAGCCTCCCGCTCAAAGCGCTGCCATGGTCCCGAATGTTGCGCTGCTGTCGCCTCCGTCAGCCGATCATGACGACGCAGGATCGCGGTGATCGTGCTCGCCGCCGGGATGTCGAGCTCACCGTGTCTCTTCATCGCCTGTCTGATCTTGCGACCGCCCCAGACGTCGTTGCTCTCGTCGCGTACCTGCAACACCCTTGCCTCAATTGCCGAAACGGTGCGTTGCGGGCTCGAGTGCGGGCGACGCGATCGTTCGACCAGTCCCGCCAGCCCTTCCGACCGGTATCGCTCGAGCCACTTATAGCCGGTCGTCGGACTGATCCCGAACCGTCGACAAAGTTCACGCACATTCGCCCCCTCTCGCGAGGCAAACTCCACGAACTCTCGCCTCTGATCCATCGCGGACACCTCGTAAAACGGCATTCCGTCCCTCCCGATTCCATGATCGGGAAGTGTCCACGATGTCTCCGAACGCCTGTCCACCATCTCCCCAGCCTGTACCATGGCGCTTAAGGGGGAGATGTCGCCGAAGGCGACAGAGGGGATCGCTTCGGCATTGCGACGTCATATGGCGTGGAAGTCCTGCCGAAATCAAAGAGGTTGGCGCTTCACGCGCGACGACCCCTCTGCCTGCCGGCCATCTCCCCTCGAGGGGAGAGATTAATCCAACCCAATCAGGCTCTCTTCCTCTTCCAGCACCTCCACCCCACCCAGCCGGAACGGCGCGAACGACGCCCGGTGCAGCCGTGCCACCGGGCCATGCGCCTCGATCGCGGTCCGGTGCCGGACCGTCGCATAGCCCATATGCACCTCGAAGCCGTAATGTTCGTGATGTCCGCCGCAGCCGCACATCATGCGGTCGCGCATCACCTTGGCGACGATCGAGGCGGCGGCGATCGACTGCGAGCGCTGGTCGCCCTTGATCAGCGCGCGGCCTTCGCAGGTGAGCCCAGGCGGCACGTCTCGGCCGTCGGCCAAAGCCAGTTTCGGCTGCAGCGATAGGCCGGCGGTGGCGCGACGCATCGCTTCCAGGCTGGCTTTCAAAATATTGCTGTTGTCGATGCCTTCGGCGCTGATCGACGCCATCGAGATACTGAGCGCCGAGCCGAGGATTTTCAGGAACAGCGCCTCGCGCTGCAGATGCGTGAGGCGCTTGGAATCGTCGAGGCCTTCCGGAATGTTGGCCGGGTCGAGCACCACGGCCGCCGCCACCACCGGGCCGGCGAGCGGCCCCCGGCCCGCCTCATCCATGCCCGCGACAGGCCAAAGCCCGTCGGCTATCGCCTTCGTCTCGATGGAGAAGTCGGGCCTCTCAACCATTTCAAAGAGAAGCGGAGAATCGGAACGCGCGCGAGCCATGGTGCGGCGAGGTTCGCATCGCCTCCGATTCTCCGCAAGTCCCTCCGGGTCGGGTGGGGCGCCGGACCGAGAGGGCACCGTCTCACGGCCGCGGGACAGGGGCCGGACGGGATTCTTGAGCGATTTTAGGAAAAGCGCTTTTCCTGGAATTGCTTAGCGCCGGCCTCGTCGGCCGGTGCGGTCATCAAAGCAGCATCAGCTGCTCGCCGACACCGGAGCCTGCGACGAATTGATCGGTCCTGAGTGGCCGCCGCGCGGCATTGAGCCCAAGCCGCTTGGCGGCGATCTCGAAGCGCCGACCGATCTGCCAGGCATAGGGCCCGGCGCCTTTCATGCGCTTGCCCCATTCCGAATCGTAATCCTTGCCGTCGCGCATCGAACGGATCAGCGACATCACGTGCCGGTAGCGATCCGGATAGTGCCGCAATAGCCAGTCCTTGAAGATCGGCGCCACTTCGAGCGGCAGCCGCAGCACGACATAGCCGGCTTCCCGCGCGCCGGCGGCGCGCGCCGAATCGAGGATGCGCTCCAGTTCCGGGTCGTTGAGGCCGGGGATGATCGGCGCCACCATGACCGAAGCCGGGATGCCGGCATCCGAAAGCTGCCTTATCGCCTCCAGCCGCTTGGTCGGCGTCGAGGCGCGCGGCTCCATGGTGCGCGCCAGCATGCGGTCGAGCGTCGTCACCGACAGCGCCACCTTGGCAAGGCCGCGTTCGGCCATGCGTGACAGAATGTCGATGTCGCGCGTCACCAGCGCCGATTTGGTGACGATGCCGACCGGATGGCCGCGCGCCTCCAGCACCTCCAGGATCTCGCGCATGATCCGGTACTGCTTCTCGATCGGCTGATAGGGATCGGTGTTGGTGCCTATGGCGATGGTGCGCGGCTGATAGCCGGGCTTCGACAATTCCCTGTCCAGCATGCGCGCCGCGTCCGGCTTGGCGAACAGCTTGGATTCGAAATCGAGCCCCGGCGACAGGCCCATGAAGGCATGCGTCGGCCTGGCGAAGCAGTAGACGCAGCCATGCTCGCAGCCGCGATAGGGATTGATCGAGCGGTCGAAGGAGATGTCCGGCGATTCGTTGCGGGTGATGATGGTGCGCGGCTTCTCGACCTGCACCTCGGTCTTGAAGGGCGGCATCTCCTCCAGCGAGTTCCAGCCATCGTCGAACACATGCCGGCTGACCGGCTCGAACCGGCCGGACGGGTTGATGCCGGCCGAGCGTCCGCGATTGCGGTCGGGCCGCACGCGCATACCGCTCTGTTCGATCATCGCATTGGCCATCTCGGCTCGGCCCGTTCCGAAAGCGGCAATGTCGGCACGCACGATCTGTTCCATTTTCGCCCTCTCCCAGGGACTGTCGGCAGGCTGTCGAATCGCTCTGTTCATGAAACTATTCCTATTTTGTCGATGAGAACAAAGCAAGAACTTTTTAACCCGCGAGGCGCAACTGGCGCAGCGCCCGGCTTTCCGCTATTCGGCTCAAATGCTCAGCGTTCTCATCGAAACCCGGAATGACGAAGAGGGTCTTGCCCGCACGCTCGCCTCGCTGATCGGCGGCGCGGTCGAAGGCGTCGTGCGCGACGTCATCGTCTGCGATGCCGGTTCGACCGATCAGACGCATCGCGTCGCCGAGCACGCCGGCTGCCA
Organism: Mesorhizobium sp. ORS 3324; assembly: GCA_000824825.2. Lineage (GTDB taxonomy): Bacteria > Pseudomonadota > Alphaproteobacteria > Rhizobiales > Rhizobiaceae > Mesorhizobium. The sequence goes on along the minus strand of LM655204.1, from coordinate 148,380 downwards.
CTATATGACCGGCGGTGTCGCCGCCGCCATCGGCCAGGCCAAGGGCGATTGGCTGCTGCTGCTCGAGCCCGGCGCGCGGCTGGCCGAAGGCTGGATCGAGGAGGTGGTGGCGCACACGGCGAGGCAGACGATGCCGGCACGTTTTTCGCGCGCCCGCGGCAATCGCACGCCCTTCCTGGCCCGGGTCTTTTCAGGCAATCGGGCGCTGGCCGAAGGCCTCGTCATCAGCAAGCGCCAAGCCTCGGCGCTCGCCAAAAACGCGCGCAGCGCCGAAGCTTTGGCGCGCGGCCTGGCGACCAAAAGATTGAGCGCCGAAATCTGGGTGGCGCCGCCGAAGTGATGCAAGCGGGTTCCCCGCAAAGGGAGAAGGAGAGGGGACGGCGCGGTAAATTTCTTGTCAGCCCCTACCATTGTGCACTGCACAAAAAATGAGGCCAGATTAGCATCCCCTTACAGCGGACAATCGGGACTGGGTAATGCCGAAGCGATAGGCAGGCGTCGCTTCGGCAAACGTCAATGCATATGAGGACCCCCGATGAATCTTGCTCCCCTGACAATTTCGGCGCGGCCAGCCTGGAGGCCATCGCCCGCGACGGCAGCCTACTCAGGCGCATGGCCGTGCGGATCCCGACCTATCTGAAGCATCTTCGCGAAAACCCGGCCTGGCTGCCGATGTTCGTGCTGGCGCGCACCATGCCGGGGCGCCACATGCACTGGCTGGGTGCCAAGCGAGCCCGTGCGCTCGATGATGAGGGAGAGACGATGTTCGCGGGCATCGAGCGCAAAGGCGGTGGTCGAGGCTTTGCGCTCCGACGGATTGTTTTCAGGCATCATGCTGCCGCAGGATATCCACGAGGAGATCGCCGCATTCGCGCAACGCACGCCCTGTTTCGGCAATTTCGATCGTCGCCTTGAATTGATGCCGGGCGAGTATGACGAGGCGGAAAAGCGGTTCGGCCGCTCGCTGCTCAGCGGCCACTATTTCGAGCGCATCCTGGACTGCGAGGCAGCGCTTGCCATCCAAAAGGACCCGCTGCTCCTCGACGTCGCCCGGCACTGTCTCGGCGGCCAGGCGAAATTGATCACCACGCGCGTCTGGTGGAGCTTCCCGACCGGCAAGGCCTCCGACGCCGACAAGAACCTCGCATCGCTCGGCAAATACCACTTCGACCTCGACGATTGGCGGATGCTGAAGTTCTTCTGCTATCTAACGCCGGTCGACACCGGCACCGGCCCGCATGTCTATGTCCGCGGCAGCCACAAGCACCGCGCGCTCGAGCATCAGCTGACGTTCCTGGTCGGACACCCGGCGGAACAGGTACAGAAGGTCTATGCTGAAGACAGCCCGGTCACGCTGACCGGCGAGGCCGGCTTGGGCTTCGTCGAGGATCCGTTCGGCTTTCACATGGGCACGGTGCCTGCGCGCACGCGCGGCTGATGATGGAGATCGGCTTCGGCGTCTCGCGGCCGTCACGGCGCCGTTCCACGGCGAGCCGTGATCCGCTGAGCTGGGCCGGCTATCCGGTCTTGCCGCCGCGCCGCAAATGCTCGTCAAGGCGCGGCATGATCTCCACGAAATTGCAGGGCATGTGCCGGTAGTCGAGCTGCGGCTTGAGGATGCCGTCCCAGGCATCCTTGCAGGCGCCGGGCGAGCCCGGCAGCACGAAGACGAAGGTGGCGTTGACGACGCCGCCCGTCGCCCGGCTCTGGATTGTCGAGGTGCCAATCTTGTCGTAGGAAATGCGGTGGAAGACTTCCGAAAACCCATCCATGCGCTTTTCGAAGATCGGTTCCAGCGCTTCCGGCGTCACGTCACGGCCGGTGAAGCCGGTGCCGCCGGTCGTGATCACGACATCGACCGCTTCGTTCTTCGACCAGCCGAGCACTTTTTCGCGGATCTTTTCCCGGTCGTCGGTGACGATATCGCGTGCGGCCAATATGTGGCCCGCCTCCGCGATGCGGTCTGCCAGCGTCTGGCCCGATTTGTCGTCGGCCAGGCTGCGCGTGTCGGAAACCGTCAGCACGGCGATGCGTACGGGGATGAAAGGGCGGCTCTCGTTGGCCATCAGTCAGCCTCCATGCTGCGCGTCGCGGCGACGAACCAGTCGGGGTGGCGAGCGCGGATCTCGATCGCCGCGCGCTTGGCGATGTTACCGGTTTCGAACAGGCCGAAACAGGTGGCGCCGGAGCCGGACATGCGGGCAAAGGCGGCGCCTGATTTCTTGAGCGCCTTGAGCGCTTCGCCCACGGCCGGCTGGATGATGCGCGCGGCAGGCTCGAGGTCGTTGCGAGTCGTCGCGAGCCAATTGCGGACGGTGTGAAAATCCAGGCGATTGGGCAGAGGCGGCAGCGCCTCATTGTCGCGCCTGGAAAGAGCCCTGAACACTTCGGGCGTCGAAACCGCCACGCCCGGGTTGATCAGGACCAGTGCCAGCGCCGGGAACTCCGTCAACGGCGACAGTTCATCACCGATGCCGCGCGCGATCAGCGGCTTTGCCTTGAGGCACATCGGCAGATCGGCGCCGAGCGAAAGGCCGATCCGCGCCAGTTCGGCTTCGCCGCAATCGAGCTTCCAGAGGCGCGAAAGGCCGTTGAGCGCGGCCGCCGCGTCGCTCGAGCCGCCGCCGACGCCGGAGGCGACCGGCAGGTTCTTCTCCAGCCGGATGGCGACGGGCGGCGTCTGTCGCGCGCCGGCTTCCACCCGCAAGGCCTGACGCGCCTTCACCACCAGATTGTCGGCATCGAGCGGCACGCCGGCGGCGAAAGGGCCCGATACCGAGAATTCATCGCGCTCGGCCGGCTCGATCTCCAGCCGGTCGCCGAAGCGGGTGAAGACCGCAAGACTGTCGAGGAGATGGTAGCCGTCGACGCGCCGGCCGGTGACATGAAGCGCCAGATTGATCTTGGCAGGAGCAAGCCACGTCCGGGACGTGGCCTCGGGCTTCAGGATGTCGGCTGCTGGCGAGATGATGTTCAGTCCTTGGCCAGACGGTATTCGCCGGTCTTCGGATCCTTGACCAGCGTGCCCATCGTGCCGTTGGCCGCCTGTTTCTCGGTGCGCCGGATCTTGGCCGTCACGCGCTCGGCCTCGCGGATGAAGGCGCGGTAGCCGAAATAGGCGGCGGCGCCGACGACGACAAAGAAAATGATCTGCGGCATCTCGAAACTCCTCCCGCGTTTACGCGGTAAGGCCGGCCGTACGGGTCGGTCAAGCCTTTACGCTAAACGCATTCACCGCCTTTTCAAAGCCCGAAGCGTGCCCACAATGCGCGCTCTTCCGCCGCATCGATGATGCCGTTCGCGGCGGCCGCGGCGATGTCGGGCGCTGAAAAGCGCGAGCCGAACAGGCCGAAACGGCCAAAAAGCCCGCGCGGCGCGGTGATCAGCTTGAGCTGGGTCTTGGCGCCGAAGCGGGTCTTGAGCACGCTGCGCATGTCGCCCAGCGCATCCACGAGGCCAAGCTCAAGACCCTTCTTCGCGGTCCAGAACAACCCCGTGAACAGGTCCGGATCGTCCTTGAGCTTCGTGCCGCGCCGCTCCTTGACGAGATCGATGAAGGTCTCGTGCACCTCGATCTGCAGCGCCTTCAGCCGCTCGACGTCTTCCTTCTTCTCCGGCTTGAAGGGGTCGAGCACCGCCTTGTTTTGGCCGGCGGTATAGACGCGGCGCTCGACGCCGATCTTCTTCAACAGGTCCGGGAAACCGAAGGAAGCTGATACGACACCGATCGAGCCGACGATCGACGACGGATCGGCAAAGATCTCGTCGCCGGCGATGGCGATCATGTAGCCGCCGGAGGCCGCCACGTCCTCGACGAAGACCAGGACCTTCTTGTCCTTCTCGGCCGCCAGGTCGCGGATGCGCTTGAAGATCAGCCTCGACTGCACCGGCGAGCCGCCCGGCGAGTTGATCGAGATGGCAATTGCCGGCGCATCGAAGGAGAATGCTTTTTCGATGACGCCGGCCGTCGAGGCGAGCGACAGGCTCGGCCGGAACTGGCCGCCGCCGGGCAGGATGGTGCCGTGCAGCCGGACGACGGGAATGGTGACGACTGTCGAGCGCCAGGATTTCGGCAGCAGGCGGTTGAAGAAGCGTTTCACGAAAGCGTGTCTCCGGAAGAGGTGCAAGGAGCAAGGCGAGACCTCATCCCTGTCACCGGCATGTAGGAATTCGCCAGCCAACGGCAATGCCGTATCGCCGGCCTCTAATCAATCGCCGAACAGCGATGCCAGCCCGTTGCTGATCATCTCGGTCCGCTCCGTCGGCTGGTTGCCCGACGGTCCGTGCAAGATGAGCGGCGGCCGGATCGACAGCTTGCCGCGGGCGCCAAGCACCGCCCTGACGACGATGCGGATCGCCGCGGCCTCGGGGCGAGGGTGCACGCACAGCATCTCGGCGTCGCCGAAGCGGCCTTCGACCGCGTCGAGGATGGCGACGAGCTGCTCGGGCCGGGCAATCACGGCAAGCCCGCCGCGCGGCTTGACGACGGCGGCGGCGCTCCTGATCCAGCGCTCGAACAACCCGTCCTCCGTGACATGCGCCTGCCTGCGCAGCGCATCCGGCGTCGAGCGGTCCTCGGCGGCGTTGAAGGGCGGGTTCATGATGACGAAGTCGAAGGACTTGTCGGCGAGCCCGGCTTGGGCGCGCGCCCGGCCGGCGAGCGTGACATCCGCCGTCAGCACCAAGGCGCGGTCGCCGAGATGCGCATTGCCGGGATGCGCAAGCGTGGCGACGGCAAAGGCGGCCATCTCGGCGGAGCGCTCGACCAGCACGGCGCGCGCTTGCGGGCACCGCGAAAGCAGCGCGAGCGCGGCGCCGCCGGCACCGGCGCCGAAGTCGGCGAGCCGGCCGGAAAAGCCGGACGGCACGGCTGCTGCCAGCATCATGGCGTCCATGCCGGCGCGATGGCCTTGCCTCGGCTGCACCAGCCAGAAGCGCCCGCGATGGAAGGCATCGATCGTATGGGCCGGTACGTCGGGGGCGAGGGCGGTTGACGCTGCCATCATTTCCGGTGGATCTCGTTCTCGATCCCCGCATCCTTCAGGATGCGCCGCGCCGCATCGGCCTTGTCGGCATCGACCATGATGCGCCGGGGCAGGGCGCCGATCGATCCATCGAGCACGCTCATATTCTGGTCGGCGACGAAACAGGCGATGCCGGCATCGCGCATCAGCGATTCGACGAAGGAGATGAGGACGGCGTCGTTGGTGCGCACGAGTTCTATCATGGAACGAAAATCGCAGGTTGCGCCGTTCATGTAAACGCTGAGGCAACCCCGCGCCAGGCCGGCCGCGCCAATTCGCCTCTTGCGGTGCCCGGTTGTACCGACCTAGAGTCCGACCGGGATCAGGGTGTTGTCGTGCGCGTCAACGAGACGGGAGTGAGCGTGGTGGGAGTGGTTCTCAATATCGAAGGCAAGCGGGAAGCCGCTTCGATCAAGGATCTCATCGATCTGACGGCGGCCGACATGGGGCGCGTCAACGAGCTGATCCTGTCGAAGGCCGGCTCCGACGTCGAGATGATCCCGGAGGTCGCCAATCACCTGATTTCGTCCGGCGGCAAGCGGCTAAGACCGATGCTGACCCTCGCCGCCGCCCAGATGTTCGGCTATGCCGGCGAAGGCCACGTCAAGCTCGCGACCGCGGTCGAGTTCATGCACACCGCGACGCTGCTCCATGACGACGTCGTCGACGAGAGCGCGCTTCGCCGCGGCAAGAAGACCGCGCGCATGATCTGGGGCAACCAGGCGAGCGTGCTGGTCGGCGATTTCCTGCTCGGCCAGGCCTTCCGTATGATGGTCGAGGTCGGCTCGCTCGAAGCCCTCGACATCCTGTCGAGCGCGGCCTCCATCATTGCCGAGGGCGAGGTGATGCAGCTTGCCGCCGCCAAGAACCTGGAGACCACCGAGGACGAGCATTTCGCCGTCATCAAGGCCAAGACCGCGGCGCTGTTTTCGGCAGCCGCCGAGGTCGGCCCGGTGATTGCGCTGGCCTCGCGCAACGACCGCGCGGCGCTGCGCTCCTATGGCATGAATCTCGGCCTTGCCTTCCAGCTCATCGACGACGCGCTGGACTATGGCGGCTCCAGCAAGGATCTCGGCAAGAATGTCGGCGACGATTTCCGCGAGGGCAAGGTGACGCTGCCGGTGATTCTCGCCTACCGGCGCGGCACCAAGGCCGAGCGCACCTTCTGGAAGCGCGCCATCGAGGACAATGTCACCGACGATGCCGGGCTCGAAAAGGCGATAGGCCTGATGATCCGCCACGGCGCCATCGCCGACACGATCGGCCGCGCCCGCCACTTCGGCGAGATCGCTCGCGACGCGCTGGCGCCGCTTGAGGCGACGCCGCAAAAATCGGCGCTCATCGACGTCATCGATTTCTGCATCAGCCGCGTCAACTGAGAACCTGTCGGTTTTCCTTGGCATGGCCTGGTGTCCGCAACTGGAGACAGGCAAACTGGCTTGTTCGTATCCTTAGGCGTCCGCGCCGGACTTTCCGGTCGCGCGGCATCGTTTTTTTGAGCCGGATGATTGCATTGTGATTCGCGCCGGATTGAAGCCTGTCCCCAAAAAGGCCATGCTTTGTCTGGAAAAGGTCAAGTCTGTGGGCGGTCCGCCGAGGGCGGGATCCCGCCTGGCTGAAAGGGATAAGATGCAGCAGAGACGTGCGCGCTGGCTGACAAGGCTGGCATTTTTGACGGGTGTGGCGCTTTCGGTGCTGCCTGCCCATGCCAAGGAAAACGCCAAACCGATCCAGATCACGTCCTTTTCGGGCGCCTATCTTGCTGCTCATACTGCGGAGAGCGACAACGATCTCGACCACGCCATCGCCTATTACAAGCAGGCGCTGGCCTTTGCTCCCAACGACACCGAGCTGCAGCAGAGCCTGATGCTGGCGCTTGTCGCGCAAGGACGCTTCGAGGAATCGCTGGTCTACGCGGACAAGCTCAAGGAAGTGCCCGATGTCGAGCGCTTCTCGCGACTGGGGCTCGCCGTCGATTCCTTCCACAAGAAGGACTACGCCAAGGCTCAGTACTGGCTGAAGCTGTCGCTCGAATCCGACCTCGACCGGCTGCTTTCCGGCGTCATGGATGGGTGGGCCAAGGAAGGTGCCGGAAATGCATCAGAGGCGATGGAGTCCATCGACAAGCTCAAGGGGCCGGACTGGTTCGGCCTGTTCAAGTCCTACCATCGTGCGCTGATCGCCGACGCCGCCGGTCTTTCCGACAAGGCCGATGAGATCTACGCCGCCACGCTGGCCGACACCGCGGCCGGCGGCTCCGCGCCCGAGACCTGGATGCGCAATGCCCAGGCCTATGCTTCCTTCCTCGCCCGTAAGGGCGACAAGGCGAAGGCGCTTTCGGTGCTCAACCAGGCGGAGGCCTTCGCGCCTGGCAAGCTCGAAATCACCACGCTGCGCGACAGGATCAACAAGGGCGACAAGATCGAGCCTCTCATTGCCACCCCGGCGGACGGTGCCTCGGAAATCCTGCTCGACCTCGCCACCGCGCTCAATCGCGGCGGCGGCGAGCCTTTCGTGCGGCTCTATCTGCAATATGCGCTGGCTTTGAAGCCCGACAGCGACGCCGCCCTCGTTCAGCTCGCCGCCGTCGCCGAGCAGCTGAAGGACGGCGAAGGCGCCATAGCGCTCTACCGCCGCATTCCGGCCTCCTCGCCGTTGAAGGAGCTTTCGGAGCTGCAGCTTGGCCTGAACCTTGCCGATATCGACCACAACGACGAGGCGATCGCGCACCTCAAGGGATATGTCGACGCCCACCCAACCGACATGCGCGGTTATCTCGCGCTCGGCGGTGTCTATTCCGCCAAGGAGGATTACCGTTCGGCCGCCAATCTCTATGACAAGGCAGCAGAGGTGCTGAAGACGCCGACGGCCGCCAACTGGAACGTCTTCTACCAGCGCGGCATCGCCTATGAGCGGTTGAAGGAATGGCCGAAGGCCGAGCCCAATTTCCGCAAGGCGCTGGAGCTGCAGCCCGACCAGCCTCAGGTTCTGAACTATCTCGGCTATTCCTGGGTCGACATGAACATGAACCTCAAGGAAGGCCTGGCGATGATCCAGAAGGCCGTGGATCTCAGGCCTAGCGACGGCTACATCGTCGATTCGCTGGGCTGGGCCTATTACCGCCTCGGCCGCTTCGACGACGCCGTGCGCGAAATGGAGCGCGCCGTGTCGCTGAAGCCGGAAGATCCGGTCCTCAACGATCACCTGGGCGACGCCTATTGGCGCGTCGGCCGCAAGCTGGAAGCGACGTTCCAGTGGACCCAGGCGCGCGACCTGAAGCCGGATCCGGACGTGCTCGCCGCCCTGCAGCAGAAGCTGCTCAAGGGCCTGCCGCCGATCGAATCCAACACGGCGCAGGAAACCCAGAAAGCGAAGCCGGTCACGCCGCCCCCGCCGAAGGGGTGACCTTCCGCCAGCGTTTAAGACGGACGGGGCTCATCGAGCCCCGTTTTCGTTTCGGCTCGGTGTCTGCTGAGCTCGGGCCGGCCTCACAGAATATCGGCAAACGCCAGTTCCCTGGCGGAGAAATCTCGACCTGTAGTTTGCGTCGGCAGGCGCCATGCGTTGGAGTTTGGCCGAAACGCTCATCGCGATCGTCATCCACGGGCGGAGCAAGGAGCGAAGCGATGCGCGCAGATCCGAGGATCCATCCGTGACGCACGAGCACCGCGGCGGTGCAGAATTCTGCTCCGCTGCGCCTTCGATCAGGGTCACGGAATGGATTCCGGGTTTCCGCGACGCCGCTTCGCGGCTGCTCCGCCCTGGAATGACGAGGTTCGGGCGGCTTCAGCCACTCCTCTGCGTTTGTGCCGATTTCACGGAAATTGCCGGCGAAAATCTCGCCCGCGACAAAGGGACTTTCAAAATCCCTGTGTCGAGGAGCTAGAGCAGCTTCCGGTAGACGACGAAGCCGGAGCGCTCGCCGATCCTGTCATAGAGCTGCATGGCGGTGTGGTTGGTCTCGTGCGTCTGCCAGTAGACGCGGCCCGCGCCTGCCGAACTGGCGCGCTCGTAGACGCCTTCGATCAACGCTCTGCCGACACCCTTTCCGCGCGCGGCCTGCGATGTGAAAAGGTCCTGCAGATAGCAGTTCGGCGCGATCGCCGTGGTCGAGCGGTGGTAGAGATAGTGGACGAGGCCGAGAAGCTTGCCGTCGCGCTCGGCCACCAGCGCATGAACCGGCTCATAGGCATCGAAGAATCGCGACCAGGTCATCTGGGTGATCTCGCCGGCAAGCGCAGTTGCACCGGAGCGGCCGTAAAAGGCGTTGTAGCCGTCCCAAAGCGGCAGCCACTGCTCGTAGTCCTGCCGGGCGACGGGACGGACGGTGAGTTGACCTGGCATGGCTGAACCTTTGTCGTTGTGGCACAGGCGAGCAAACGGCGGGGCGTGGGCGCCCGGCAATGGGCCAGCCGCCGGCAAAGCGTTCAACGTCTCCGTGCCGCGGCTCGAGGCACTGCCTTGACGCTCGCCGGCCCGGCAACTAGGGAAGGCCCAATCCCAGCGCTTTCCGAGGCCGTCGTGACCATCGACATTCCTGCCCACATGCATCCCAGCCGCTCCTTCCAAGGGCTGATCCTGACCTTGCACAATTACTGGGCCGACTATGGCTGCGTGATCCTGCAGCCCTACGACATGGAAGTCGGCGCCGGCACCTTCCACCCGGCGACCACCTTGCGCGCGCTGGGCCCGCGTCGCTGGAACGCCGCCTATGTGCAGCCGTCGCGTCGGCCGAAGGACGGCCGCTACGGCGAAAACCCGAACCGGCTGCAGCATTACTATCAATATCAGGTGATCCTGAAGCCGAACCCGCCGAACCTCCAGGAACTCTATCTCGGCTCGCTCGAGGCGATCGGCATCGATCCGCTGCTGCACGACATCCGCTTCGTCGAGGACGATTGGGAAAGCCCGACGCTCGGCGCCTGGGGCCTCGGCTGGGAGTGCTGGTGCGACGGCATGGAAGTGTCGCAGTTCACCTATTTCCAGCAGGTCTGCGGCATCGAATGCGCGCCGGTGGCCGGCGAACTCACCTATGGGCTGGAGCGGCTCGCCATGTATGTGCAGGGCGTCGACAATGTCTACGATTTGAACTTCAACGGCCACGAGGGCGCCGAGAAGGTCACCTATGGCGACGTCTTCCTGCAGGCCGAGCAGGAATATTCGCGCCACAATTTCGAATTCGCCAATACCGCCATGCTGCTTCGGCATTTCGAGGATGCCGAAGCCGAGTGCAAGGCGCTGCTTGCCGCCGGCGCGCCGGCGTCGAACGACAATCTTGCGGCGCACCGGATGGTCTTCCCAGCCTACGACCAGTGCATCAAGGCCAGCCACGTCTTCAACCTGCTGGACGCGCGCGGCGTGATCTCCGTCACCGAGCGCCAGAGCTACATCCTGCGCGTGCGCAACCTGGCCAAGGCGTGCGGGGAGGCGTTCCTGAAGACGCAGGCCGGCGGTCTGGCGGCCTGATGCGCGGCCTGGGATGATCGAGCAGCGTGCCTGCAATCTGACCGTCGTGCGTTGGCCGGCGTCAGGCCAAATCGGATCGGGAATCCTTGCGCATCGACGACGGCGTGGACCTTGCAACCGTCCGTTCATCCTGTGTCGCTTAGCCGCGCATAGCGTTGGGCCGGCCGTTGCGGTTCGGTCTCCATGATGCTATGTGAGCCGCGTCGGAAAAGGCAGACTTGGTTTGGTAAGCCCAAGTCCTTTCGGTAACGAAAGCTCTGGTCTTTGGCCTCGCGCAGGAGATCCCCACGACGAACAACGGACGCTCTTCAAGCGCCCAATCGTTCGTCGATGAGGTTCTCGGGTTCGAGAAACGCTCCGGTCGAACGTCGACAACGGAGAAGTTTATGCGCCCCCCGACACTGCCCTCTATGACGTCATCATCGCCGGCGCCGGTCCCGTCGGCCTGTTCTTGGCTTGCGAGCTGCGGCTTGCGGGCTGTTCGGTAACGGTGCTGGAAAAGGCGCAAGACCCGCATTCGCCGCTGAAGGACCAGCCGTTTGGGCTGCGTGGCCTTTCGGTGCCCACCATCGAGTGCTTCGATCGCCGTGACCTGCTGAACGAACTAAAGGTCCGCGCGGCTGGTCCCAGCACGCCGGCGGCCGCGCACTGGATGCAACAGCGGCGTCGCCCGGGCGGTCACTTTGCTGGCATCCAGTTCTTCCACGATCAGATCGACAGCGCGCAATGGCCATATCGCCTGTCTGGCCTGACCGGCAGCTTCGCGGCCGATATGGCGAGCATCGAGACTGTCCTGGCGATTCGCGCCGAGATGCTGGGCGTGGAGATACGGCGCGGCTGCGGCGTCGAGACTCTCGAGCCATCGGGTGATCACGTCACCGTCGAGGCGGGTGGGGAAACGACCCGAGGCCGTTGGCTCGTCGGCTGCGACGGCGGGCGCAGTACCGTGCGAAAGGCGGCTGGTATCGGGTTCACCGGCACCGATCCGGAGTTCACCGGCTATTCGGTGCAGGTCGAGCTGGCCGAACCGGCCGCGCTCAGGCCCGGTCGCCATTACACAGCCTCAGGCATGTACACCTATGCGGCGCCCGGCACGATCGCGATGGTCGATTTCGACGGCGGCGCCTTCCACCGCACCGAGCTGAGGCGCGACCATGTCGAGACGGTGCTGCGTAAGGTCTCAGGCATCGATGTGACGGTGACAGCCCTTCGTCTTGCCACCACCTGGACCGACCGCGCCTATCAGGCGACCAACTATCGCGAGGGCCGCGTGTTGCTAGCGGGCGATGCCGCGCATATCCATTCGCCGCTGGGCGGCCAGGGCCTGAACCTCGGCCTCGGCGACGCGATGAACCTTGGCTGGAAGCTCGCCGCCACGATCCGGGGCGAAGCGCCGGACGACCTGCTCGACAGCTATACGAACGAACGGCATCCGGTGGGCGCACAGATCCTCGATTGGTCCCGCGCGCAGGTCGCGCTGATGCGGCCGGGCGCCAGCTCGCGCGCCCTTGAAGCCATCATCCGCGATCTCATCGACACGCGTGACGGCGCGACCTATTTCGCCGAGCGCGTATGGGGCGTCGGGATCCGCTATGATCTGGGCGAGAGGCATCCGCTGGTTGGTCGCAGCGTGCCGGATTTCGAGCTGCTCGACGGCAGCAGGGTGAACCAGCATCTGCGGAACGGACGCGGCCTGCTGCTGAACTTCGGCGCGGATGCATCGCTACGGGCGCTTGCGGCCCGCTGGGGCAATAGCATCAGCTATGTCGCGGAGGGCGCGACCGAGCGGCTTGGGGTGAAAGCCGCGCTGGTTCGGCCGGACGGCGTGACTGCCTGGGCGTGCGACGCGAAGGTCGATCTCGGAGAGTTAGCGCAGACCGCGACGCGGTGGTTCGGCAAGCCGAAGGATTTTACCCAATCAGCCTCGGGGGTTTGACCGGCTTTGATGCTTGAAGCGGAGGCGGCGTTCCTGCCTGCGTCGCTCGAAAGGGGCCTGACCGAGAACCATCAATCTCGGTCATTCCCGATTCATTGCCCAGCTCAATACGGCTTCGTGATTTCAGCGGCGGCGGTGACCGGCCACGTATTCAGGCTGCTCGCGCCGTCGATCGTGCGCATCGCCTGGCGGACGCCCGGCATCGAGAACGTGCCATGCATCTGGGCAGCGAGGCAGGCGCTCAGTGCCAGGATCTGCAGGGTTCTCGATGCCGTCTTCATCGTCGTTCAGCCAATAGTTCTCTGCCTGAGCGTTGGTCGCTTCAGCGCTGCGTTCGGTTCATGGGAATTTCTGCTCCAAGGACGGGCGGGTCTGCGCCATCCCGACAGCAGGCATGAAATTTCCGGAAATCGGCGCCGGTCAAGGCGGTGTGAGCGGGGTGACAGCGGCCAGCCGAGTTGCTATTTCCCGCGCATTCATGACACCCACCGGCGCTGCCGCGCCGACCCTTTCCATTGAGGGGAGGGTAAGGAGCCTTTTTTATGCCCGACCTGCTGCTCGAACTTCGCTCCGAGGAAATCCCCGCGCGCATGCAGCGCAAAGCTGCCGGCGACCTGAAGAAGATGGTCACCGATTGTCTGGTCGAGGCGGGTCTGACCTATGAGGCGGCGCGCGAATACTGGACGCCGCGGCGCCTGGCGCTCGACATACGCGGGCTGACCGCGCGCTCGAAGGACATTCGCGAGGAGATCAAGGGTCCCTCGACCACGGCGCCGGAGCAGGCCGTGCAGGGTTTCCTGCGCAAGGCCGGCCTTGCCTCGATCGCCGAGGCGCATGTCCATTCCGATCCGAAGAAGGGCGACTTCTACGTCGCCCACATCTCGAAGCCGGGCAGGGCGGCGGAAGAGATCATCGCCGAGCTGGTGCCGGGCATCGTCAAGAACTTCCCCTGGCCGAAGTCGATGCGCTGGGGGCCGGCCTCGGCCAAGCCAGGCTCGCTGCGCTGGGTGCGGCCGCTGCAGTCGATCGTCTGCACTTTCGGCCCCGAGACCGAGGAGCCGGTGGTGGTCGATTTCGAGATCGACGGCATCCGCGCCGGCAACGTCACCTACGGCCACCGTTTCCACGCGCCGGGCCCAATCACCGTGCGCCGCTTCGACGACTACGTCGCCAAGCTCGAGGCCGCCAAGGTCGTGCTCGATGCCGACCGCCGCAAGGAAATCATCCTGGCGGACGCCCGCAACATCGCCTTCGCCAACGGCCTCGATCTCGTCGAGGACGAGGGCCTGCTGGAAGAGGTCTCCGGCCTGGTCGAGTGGCCGGTCGTGCTGATGGGTGAATTCGAAAAGGACTTCCTCACCATTCCGGCCGAGGTCATTCGGCTGACCATTCGGGCCAATCAGAAGTGCTTTGTCACCCGGCCGCATGGCGCGGCCGAAGATCTCTCCGACAGCTTCGTCTTGGTCGCCAACATCGAGGCGACCGATGGCGGCAAGCAAATCGCCTACGGCAACGGCAAGGTGGTGCGGGCGCGCCTGTCCGACGCGCTCTATTTCTGGAAGACCGACCAGAGCGACCTGCCGGACCTCGGAGAGCTTCAGCAGTCTGCGACAAGGTTCGACCTGGACCTGAAGAAGCCGCTCGACCAGCGCATGGCGCGCCTCGACCATCTCAACGTGACCTTCCATGCCAAGCTTGGCACCCAGGGCGCGCGGGTTGAGCGGATCAAGCGGTTGGCCGAGGAACTGGCGCCGGCCGTCGGTGCCGATCCCGCGCTCGTCGCCCGCGCCGCAGTTCTGGCCAAGGCCGATCTGCAGACCGAGGTGGTGGGCGAGTTCCCGGAACTGCAGGGCGCCATGGGCCGCAAATATGCGCTGCTGCAGGGCGAGCATCCGTCGGTGGCCGCGGCCGCCGAGGAGCATTACAAGCCGCAAGGACCGGCCGATCGCGTGCCGGCGGATCCGGTGTCGGTCGCCGTCGCGCTTGCCGACAAGCTCGACACGCTCACCGGCTTCTGGGCGATTGATGAAAAGCCGACCGGCAGCAAGGATCCGTTCGCGTTGCGTCGCGCAGCCCTTGGCGTGGTCAGGATCCTGATCGAGAACCGCATTCGCATGGGGCTGACGTCGATCTTCGCCAAGGCCTTTGCGAACTTCGCCGGCGGCGTCGCCTGCCAGGCGTCGGACCTGCTCGCCTTCTTCCACGACCGTCTAAAAGTCTATCTCCGCGACCAAGGCGCGCGGTACGACCTGATCGACGCCGTCATCACGCCACAGTCCGACGACCTCCTGCAGATCGTTCGCCGCGTCGAGGCGCTGGGCTCCTTGCTCGACACCGAGGACGGCAAGAACCTGCTGGCCGGCACCAAGCGCGCGGCCAACATCCTGGCGGCCGAGGAGAAGAAGAAAACCCTCATTGCCGAGACTGTTGAGCCGGCGCTCTTCCGTGAAGATGCGGAAAAGAAGCTGTTTATTGCGGTGAATCAGGCCGAGAAGGAAGCCGGCCAAGCGATTCAAAATGAAGATTTTTCCGCGGCCATGCTGACGCTTAGCGTTTTGCGTGAACCCGTTGATTCATTCTTTGAAGACGTTCTCGTGAATGATGAGGACCAGGCCGTGCGCGCCAACCGGCTGGCCCTGCTTGCCCGCATCCGCGCTGCCACCGACCAGGTCGCCGATTTTTCAAAAATCGTCGGCTGACGGCTCAAAAAATCGCGCGTTCGAAGCCGCCTGCATCCGCTAGGATGCGGGCATGCTTGAACAATCCGGCGTCCGAAATTTAATGCGCCGGAGCCGGCTTACAGTCATAAGGCGATGACCTCCGCATGGGAGAACCAATGCATGTCGCCCGGAAGTGTGCAGCGGTTCCGGGATAATGACATGCAGCAGACAAAAGTGCATGTCGCCCGGAAGTGTGCAGCGGTTCCGGGATAACGACATGCATCAGACAAAAGTGCATGTCGCCCGGAAGCGTGCAGCGGTTCTGGGACAGCGACATGCATCAAGCAAAAGACGTTCCCCAACCACGGAGGCATGCCATGAATTCCGTTCACGACATCGAATTGACCGAAGAGACCTGGGCCACCGCCGAGCTACTCGAATCCGCTTTCGATGATATCCTCGATCATGCCGCCGCCGCGGCGGTCGAAGCCGCCGAGCCGTCCGACGAGGAAGAGGAAGAAGGCGACGAGGGTGACAACGAAGACGGCGACGACGAGGACGAAGATGCGGATGAAGAAGCCAAGGCCTCGGGCGACGATGAGTCCGACGACGAGGATGAAGACGGCGAGGACGAGGACGAAGGCGAGTCCGAAGACGACGACAAGGAAGAAGCGGCCTGAGGCGTTTCTCGTCGTGTGAAAAAAGGAAGGGCGGCGCGGCAGGCGTCGCCCTTCTTTCATCGGACCTCGAGATCAGCCGCCTCGAGGCTGGCCTACATTGCCTTGCCGACCGGTGGCAATTTCGGAACGTTTCGCGATTTGGCTTGCGGCTGCGCTTGGCCGCCCGGCGCGTTTTGAGCCGCCTTGTTGTCTGCCGCCTTCGTCTCGCCGTTGGGCGCCGCTGCGGCAGTGCCGTTGGGAGACGCGGCCGTAGCCGGCGCGGTACCGTTCGCCGGTGTCGCCGGCGTGGTGGCCTTGGCTGCCGCGGTCGCAGCAGGCGTCGCGAAGGCACCGCCGACGACGCCGCCGCGAATGATCGTCGGTGTCTGCGCGTGCCCGGATTTCTCCGGGATCGCCGCCACCTTCTCATCGGTGACGGCAGGCACCGGGTCGCCGAGTGCTACGATCGACGGTGTCGAGGCCGCCGAGATCTGCCCCACCGCGGCCAACCTGACCACGGATGGCGTCGACGTCGCAGGGCCGAGCACGACAATGGACGAGGCCTGCGCCAAACCGGTCGTCGCCAGAAGGCCGATACCGATCGCTCCTAGAGCAATTCCAGGAAAAGTGTGTCGCGGTTTTCCGTCCGGAATTGCGTCAAGAAAAAGCATGCGCATCACCAAAACTCCCCGAGCCCAACAACCGGAAATCGGCACCCTAGTGCCAGCGCATTGATGCCGGCTTGCCCGGAAGCTTAACATTTTAGGGATTGATAAATCGCCAATGCCCGCCTTGCCCCGCATTCGCCGCCGTATTACGGGACCGGCGTATTCGATGATGGTGATGAATTTGGCTGAGATACTTGCCGTCGGCGAGGCGATGGAACGGGCGCTGGCGCTGCTCAAGGGCGGCGATGTCGTCGCCATCCCCACCGAGACCGTCTACGGGCTGGCGGGCGATGCCACCAATGGCGCTGCCGTGGCGCGCATCTTCGAGGCCAAGGGCCGCCCGCGCTTCAACCCGCTGATCGCCCATGTCGCCAATCTCGCCATGGCCGAACCCATTGCCATGTTCGATCCGCTGTCGACCAAGCTGGCAAAAGCCTTCTGGCCCGGTCCGCTGACGCTGGTGCTGCCACAGCGCACGGAAAACGGCATCCATCCGTTGGTCACCGCGGGCCTGGACACCATCGCGCTGCGCATGCCGAAGGGCTTCGGCGGCGAGCTGATCGCCAGGCTTGGCCGGCCGCTCGCCGCCCCCAGCGCCAACTCCTCCGGCAGGATCAGCGCCACGACGGCGCAAGCTGTCGCGGCCGATCTCGGCGGGAAGATCAAGCTGGTGGTCGATGGCGGCGCGACGCCGGTGGGCGTGGAATCGACCATCGTCAAGATCGAGGACGGCAAGCTGACGCTGCTGAGGCCGGGCGGCATCGCTGCCGAAGAGATCGAAGCTGTCGCCGGCGTGAAACTGTCGCGTGGCGCTGTCGGAATTGAGGCGCCCGGCATGCTCGCTTCGCACTATGCGCCGGGCGCTTCGATGCGGCTCAATGTCGGCAAGATCGCCAGCGGCGAGGCGTTGCTCGCCTTCGGCAGGAAGCGCGCCGAGGGCTGGCAGGATGCGGTGGCGGTGCGCAATCTTTCCGAGGCGGGCGATCTGAGCGAGGCGGCGACCAATCTGTTCGCCTATATGCAGGCGCTCGACCGCAGTGGCGCCGCCACCATCGCCGTCGAGCCGATCCCGTCCGAAGGGCTGGGCGAGGCGATCAACGACCGGCTGGTGCGCGCCGCCGCGCCGCGTGACAAGATCGTCTGAGCGCCATAGTTTGGCGCCATGAACGATCAAGCCGACGACCAGCCCTTCGACCTCGACCCCGCCCTCATCGACCGTTTCGCGGCCATCGTCGGCGACAAATATGCACTGCGCGACCAGGCCGACATTGCACCTTACATCACCGAGCGACGCGGTCTCTGGCACGGCCGGACATCGCTGGTGCTCAGGCCCGGCAGCGTCGAGGAGGTCAGCCGCATCATGCGCCTGGCGACCGAGACCGGCACGCCGATTGTGCCGCAGAGCGGCAACACCGGCCTGGTCGGCGCCCAGGTGCCGGACAAGTCGGGGCGCGACATCGTGCTGTCGCTGTCGCGGCTGAACCGCATCCGTGAGATCGACGTATTGTCGAACACGGTCACCGCCGAGGCCGGCGTCATCCTGCAGACGCTGCAGGAAGTAGCCGACGCCGCCGACCGGCTGTTTCCGCTATCGCTCGCAGCACAGGGCTCCTGCCAGATCGGCGGCAATCTCTCCTCCAATGCCGGCGGGACCGGCGTGCTCGCTTATGGCAATGCGCGCGAGCTTTGCCTCGGCGTCGAGGTGGTGCTGCCGACGGGCGAAGTGTTCGACGATCTGCGCAAGCTCAAGAAGGACAACACCGGCTACGACTTGAAGAACCTCTTCGTCGGCGCCGAAGGCACGCTGGGCGTCATCACCGCCGCGGTTCTGAAACTCTTTCCCAAGTCGAAGGGCAGGGAGGTCGCCTTCGTCGGTCTGGCGTCGGCGCGGGACGCGCTCTCGCTGTTCAGCCTGGCGATGGACCAGGCCGGCGCTGCGCTCACCGCCTTCGAGCTGATCGGCAGGCGACCTTATGATTTCACGCTTCTGCACGCGCAGGGCGTGATGCGACCGCTGGCCGGCGACTGGCCGTGGTACGTGCTGATGCAGATATCGTCGGGCCGCTCGGAAGCGGACGGCAGGGCGCTGATAGAGGAGGTGCTGGCGGCCAGTCTCCAGCAAGGCATCGTCGGCGACGCGGTGATCGCGGCGAGCCTTGCCCAGGGCGACGCTTTCTGGAATTTCCGCGAGGTGCTGCCCGAGTGCCAGAAACCCGAGGGCGCCTCGATCAAGCACGACATCTCGGTGCCGATCGCCTCGATCCCGGACTTCATCGAGAAGGCAGCAAGCGCGGTCGAGTCCGTCAGCCCAGGCGCGCGCGTCGTCTGCTTCGGCCACATGGGCGACGGCAACCTGCACTATAACATTTCGCGCCCCGAGGGCGACGACGACGAAGCGTTCCTCGCTCTCTACCGCCCGATGAACAAGGCCGTGCACGATGTCGTGCGCTCCTTCCACGGCTCGATCTCGGCCGAGCACGGCATCGGCCAGCTGAAGCGCGACGAACTGATCGCCACGGCGCCGCCGATGGCGATCGAGCTGATGCGCCGGGTGAAGGCGGTCTTCGATCCGGCCGGCATCATGAATCCGGGTAAGGTTATCTAACTCTTCCTACATATTGTGGCTGGTCGCATTCCGATAACCATCGGCTCCGATCAGCAAAATTTAACCGACTTTCTTAAGCGCGGCGGTAAGAAGCGAGCACTAATGTTTCTCCCATAACGAGGCCGGAAAACCGGCCCGGAGAGAACCGGAAAACGGCCCTCAGGAGAAACAGGAAGGCACTCGATGAACACTGGACTGAAGCCAGTCTGGGCCGGGCGCAACATGCGTCTCGACCCATTTCGCCTGCCGCAGATGGTGAGCTATGCCACGCGCGACGACTATGGCGATGTTACCTTCACCATCGACCAGCGCGGCGCGATCATACGGCGCATGCTGGAGATGAGCGGCGTGCCGGCGATCATCGCGCTGCCCGCCAAGGCGTTTCGCGGCGTCGCCGCCCGCGCCATGGAAGATCCGGACGGCAATGTCACCGTGACGTTGGAGCTTCTGCACAACGACCCGATGCTGTCGGTGCCGCTGCTCGTCGCCGACGATCTTGAAGACGTTGCCGCCGACTGGCGCGCCTGGGCCGACGCCTATCGCCTGCCGATGCTTTTGATCGAGGCCGACGGCATTGCCCGCACGCTGGAAGAATCGCTCGGCGCCGCCATCAAGGCGCTGCCGCCGCAGGAGCGCCGCAAGGGCCGCGTTTCCAACATGCGCCGCCCCCGCTTCCTCGCCCGTCGCAAGGCCGGCAACTTAGGGCTTCGCCTCGTCATCGGCGGCGAGGAGATTATAGCGAGGGAGTAGCGGGACTCCCCTTCTCCCCTTGTTGTGGGAGAAGGTGTCGCCGAAGGCGACGGATGAGGGGTGCTCCAGCTTGGCGACGACTTTCGTCGCCCACTCGCATCGTGTCAAATCTCCAGCGCCTCACTCTGTCCAGCACCCCTCATCCGGCCGCTTCGCGGCCACCTTCTCGCACAAGGGGAGAAGGGAAAGAGGCGCTACACCAAAGGCTTCAGCGCCACCCACAGCGCGCCGCCGATCAGCCCGAGAAAGATCAGCCAGCCGACCTGGTTGTTCGACTTGAACAGTTTCAGGCATTGGTCCGGATCGTTGATGTCGAGGCGGATGATCTGGCGCGCCATATGCGCGCCGGCGGCGATCAGCCCGGCCAGCGCCGGCATCGGCACCTGCGCCGAGGCGAAGGCGATCGCGAAGCAGACGAGCGTGCCGCCATAGAGCCCGGTGAGCCAGCTCTTGGTGTTGTCGCCGAACAGCCGCGCCGTCGAGCGCACGCCGACTATGGCATCGTCTTCCTTGTCTTGATGCGCGTAGATCGTGTCGTAGCCGATCACCCACAGGATCGAGCCGATATAGAGCATAATGGCCGGGCCATCGAGGTCGCCGAACTCAGCCGCCCAGCCCATCAGCGCGCCCCAGGAGAAGGCCAGCCCAAGCACGAGTTGCGGCCAGTTGGTGATGCGCTTCATGAACGGATAGATCGCGACGATTGCCAGCGAGGCTATGCCGAGCGGAATGGCGAAGCTGTTGAACTGCAGGAGCACCGCGAGGCCGGCCAGCGCCTGGATGATCAGGAACGCCCAGGCCTGGCGGCGCGTCACCTTGCCGGCCGGCAGCGGCCGCGAGCGCGTGCGCTCGACCTGGTTGTCGATATCTTCGTCGACGATATCGTTGTAGGTGCAGCCGGCGCCGCGCATGGCGACGGCACCGACAAAGAACAGCAGCAGGTACCAAGGTGACGGCAGCAGCGTCAGCAGCGGGTCAGTCGGGCGCGGATAGGCGCTGGCCGCAAGGGCCGCCGACCACCAGCAGGGCCACAAAAGCAGTTGCCAGCCGATCGGGCGGTCCCAGCGCGCGAGCTGCGCGTAGGGCCACAGCCAGCGCGGCAGCACCCGGTAGACCCAATGGCCGCTCGGCGCGTCCGCGACGCGGCCTGGGGCCGCTTTCGACTGGATGGTTTCCATTGCGCTGGAGTGGCAGCAGCGATGGCCGACGTCAAGCGGCAGCTTGGAGCAATTCCAGGAAAAGTGTGAAGCGGCTTTGCGTCCGGAATTGCGTGAAAACAAAGAGATAGAGTGGTCCGCCGTTTCCGTGAAACGGTGAACCGCTCCAGCCGCTCAGCCGGTGAAAACATCGTGAGGCAGCGACGCCATCGCTGCTTGAAAGAGAGTCGGTGGGCTGTTGTTCTCGTGCGCAATTGTCACCAAATTGCCATCACGCCTTGACCCGTCGCCCGCGGACCAATAGCGGGTTCAGGGCAGAGACGATCGGCAGCAAGAGGTGGCCATGAACGTTCTTCTTCTCGGTTCGGGTGGCCGCGAACACGCGCTTGCCTGGAAGCTTTCCGCCTCGCCGCTGCTCACCAGGCTCTATGCCTCGCCCGGCAATCCCGGCATCGGCCGCGTCGCCGAGCTCGCCAAGCTGGACATGTCCGACCATTCCGCCGTTGCCGCCTTCTGCCAGCAGAAGAAGATCGATCTCGTCGTGGTCGGTCCGGAGGCACCGCTGGTGGCCGGCATTGCCGACGATCTGCGCGCCTGGGGCATTCGCGTCTTCGGCCCGTCCAAGGCGGCGGCCCGGCTCGAAGGCTCGAAGGGCTTCACCAAGGACCTTTGCGCGAAGTTCAACATCCCGACAGCCGCCTATGGCCGCTTCAGCGATCTTTCGTCGGCGAAAGCCTATGTCGCGAAGACGGGCGCGCCGATCGTCATCAAGGCCGACGGGCTCGCCGCCGGCAAGGGCGTCACCGTTGCCATGACGCTCGACGAGGCAATGGCCGCGCTCGAGGCTTGCTTCGACGGCTCGTTCGGCGCGGCCGGCGCCGAGGTCGTGGTCGAGGAATATCTGACCGGCGAGGAAGCGAGCTTCTTCTGCCTCTGCGACGGCGCCACCGCTTTGCCCTTCGGCACCGCGCAGGACCACAAGCGCGTCGGCGACGGCGATGTCGGCCCGAACACCGGCGGCATGGGCGCCTATTCGCCGGCGCCGGTGATGACGCCGCAGATGACCGAGCGCACCATGCGCGAGCTCATCGAGCCGACCATGCGCGGCATGGCCGATATCGGCGCGCCTTTCGCCGGCATCCTCTTTGCCGGGCTGATGATCACCGACAGCGGGCCGAAGCTCATCGAATACAATACCCGTTTCGGCGATCCCGAATGCCAGGTGCTGATGATGCGGCTGAAGGACGATCTGCTGGTCCTGCTCAACGCCGCCGTCGATGGTCAGCTCGCGCACATGTCGGCGCGCTGGAGCGAGGAGGCGGCGCTCACCGTGGTGATGGCGGCGAGGGGCTATCCCGGCACGCCGGAAAAGGGCTCGGTCATCCGCGGCCTCGACGAGGCCGCGAGTGAAGGCGCCGAGATCTTCCACGCCGGCACCGCCATCAACGGCGGCGCGCTGGTCGCCAATGGCGGGCGCGTGCTCAACGTCACTGCGCTAGGCGCGACAGTCGCGGATGCGCAGAAGAAGGCTTATGCGGCGCTCGACCGCATCGACTGGCCGCAGGGCTTCTGCCGCCGCGACATCGGCTGGCGCGCTGTAGAGCGCGAGAAGGCCGGCGTCTGAGCAATTCCAGGAAAAGTGCGTAGCGGTTTTCCGTCCGGAATTGCTCAAAACAAACGTGATCAGGCGGCCTTGCTCCTGCCGCCCTTGCGCGCCCAGGCCGGCAGCCAGTCGCCGTGGGCGGCGATGAGGTCGTCGATCAGCGACCAGATCTGGTCGAGGTCGAGCTCGGCCGCGGTGTGCGGGTCCATCATCGCCGCGTGGTAGATGTGCTCGCGGTTCTCGCTCATCAGCGCCCGCACCGTCAGTTCCTGCACATTGATGTTGGTCCGGATCAGCGCCGTGAGCTGCGGCGGCAGGTCCCCGATATAGGTCGGCTGGATGCCGGAGGCATCGACCAGGCACGGCACCTCGGCGGCGCAGTCGAAAGGCAGCGAGGTGATGCAGCCATTGTTGCGGACATTGCCGTAGATCACCGACGGCTCGCCGGTCCAGACCGAGTTCATGATCTCCGAGGCATATTCCCTCGACTGCGCCACCTCGATGCGGTCGGCGGAGCGGTAGGCCTCTGCCTGTTTCTTCCAGCCCTCGATCTGCTCGATGCAGCGCTTGGGATATTCATCCAGCGGAATGCCGTATTTCTCGATCAGGTCGGCGCGGCCATCCTTGATGAAGTAGGGCGTGTACTCGGCGAAATGCTCCGAGCTTTCGGTGACGAAATAGCCGAGCCGGGTCAGCATTTCGTAGCGCACCTTGTTCGGGCAACGCGGATTCCAGCCGGGCTTCGGCGCGCGGCCCTCGCGATAGGCGCGGATGAGATCGGGATAGAGGTCGCGATAGGAGCCGTCCGGCTGGCGATGCTCGAACTTGAGATAGAAGGCCATATGGTTGATGCCGGCCGAGCGATAGCGGATCTCGTCGTAGTGAAGGTCGAGATCGTGCGCCAGTTCCATCGCCGTGCCTTGCACCGAATGGCAGAGCCCGACCTGCTTGATTTGGGGGTATTTCTCGGCGATCGCCCAGGTGTTGATCGCCATCGGGTTCACATATTGCAGCATGATCGCCTCGGGACAGACGGCGAGCATGTCCTCACAGATCTTCCACAGATGCGGCACGGTCCTCAGGCCGCGCATGATGCCGCCGACGCCGAGCGTGTCGGCGATCGTCTGGCGCAAGCCGTATTTCTTCGGCACCTCGAAGTCGGTGACGGTGCAGGGCTCATAGCCGCCGATCTGGAAGGCGACGACGACGAAATCGGCGCCGGAGAGCGCCTTGCGCTGGTCGGAATAGGTCTCGGCCTTCGCCTTCACGCCGAGTGTGGCGATCAGCTTGTTGACGACGATGGCGCTTTCTTCCAGCCGCTGCGGGTTGATGTCCATCAGCGCGATGGTTGCGCCGGACAGCGCCGGCCGCTGCAGCACGTCGCCGACGATGTTCTTCATGAACACCGTCGAGCCGGCGCCGATGAAGGTGAGCTTGGGATTTCTTGCCACTGTAAGCCTCCGGAATATGGTCACGCCACATCGAATGCGGCCCTGACGAGCCGTTCGGTGTAGGCGGTCTTGGGATTGGAAAGGACCTCGTCGACGGGTCCCTGCTCGACGATCTTGCCCTGCTGCATGACGATGACGCGATGGCAGAGCGCCCGCACCACCTTGAGGTCGTGCGAGATGAAGAGGTAGCTTAGGCCGCGCTCGTCCTGCAGCTTGCGCAACAGGTCGATGATCTGCGCCTGGACGGACAGGTCGAGCGCCGATGTCGGCTCGTCGAGCAGGATGAATTCCGGTTCCAGCGCGATGGCCCGGGCGATCGCGATGCGTTGCCGCTGGCCGCCGGAGAATTCGTGCGGGAACCGCGACAGGATATCTCCGGGCATGCCGGCACTGACGAGGGCCTCGCGCACCCGCTCGACCCGTTCGCGCCGCGTCGCGCCCAGCCTGTTGACGACTAGCCCTTCCTCGATGATCTGGCCGATCGTCATGCGCGGATTGAGGGAGGAGAACGGGTCCTGGAAGACGATCTGCATGCGCGAGCGCAGCGGCCGCATCTCGGCCCGCGAAAGGTTCTGGATCGGTTTGCCGTCGAAGCGGATCTCGCCGCGCTTGGCCTCCTGCAGCCTGAGCAGCGCCTGGCCGAAGGTGGTCTTGCCGGAACCGGATTCGCCGACCAGTCCAAGGGTCTCGTGGCGGCAAAGCCTTAGGTCGAGGTCGTCCACCGCGACCAGCTCGCGCCAGTCGGGTTTCAGGAACGTGCCGTGGCGCAGCGTGAAGCAGACGCGCACGCCATCCGCCTCGAGGATGGTGCCTGAACTGTCGGGCAGCGGCTTCGGCCGCCCGTGCGGCTCGGAGGCCAGCAGCCGCTTTGTGTAGGGATGCTGCGGATCGGCGAACAGCCGCTCGGTGATGTTGTGCTCGCGCATCTCGCCATGCTGCATGACATAGACGTAGTCGGAGAACTTGCGCACCACGGTGAGGTCGTGGGTGATCAGGATCACCGCCATCCGCAGCTCTTTTTGCAGATTGCGGATCAGGTTCAGGATCTGCGCCTGCACCGTGACGTCGAGCGCGGTCGTCGGCTCGTCGGCGATCAGCACGTCGGGCTCGTTGGCCAAGGCCATGGCGATCATGACGCGCTGCCGCTGGCCACCCGAAAGCTGGTGCGGATACTGCTTGAGCCGCGCCTCCGGCTCGGGAATCTGGACATGTCGCAAAAGTTCCAGCGCTCGAGCCCAAGCCTCTTTGCGGCCCACCTTGCGATGCACCCTGATCGCTTCGACGATCTGGCTGCCGACCGTGTAGATCGGGTTGAGCGAGCTCATCGGCTCCTGGAAGATCATCGAGATGCGGTTGCCGCGCAGCTTGCGCCGGGCGCGCTCGGAGAATTTCAGGATGTTCTGTCCGCAGTAGTCGACGCTCGACCTCGGCGACACCGTTGCCCGCCGCGACAAGAGCCCCATGACGGTGCGCGCCGTCACCGACTTGCCGGAACCGGATTCGCCGACGATCGCGATCGTCTCGCCGCGATAGAGCTGGAATGAGACGTCCTTCACCGCCTCGACGGTGCCGTGCTCGACCTTGAAGGCGACCTCGATGTTGCGGGCGTCGATAATGGGCTGGTCATGGCGTCCGTCATGGTCGAGCCGGACGGCTGGTGCGAAGGTCTCTGCGAGCGCGATCGTCGTCATCCGGCCACCTCAATAGGGATCGACGGCATCGCGCAGGCCGTCGCCCAGCGCGTTGAAGGCAAAGACGGTGATCAGCACGAAGCCGACCGGCGACAGGATCCACGGATAGGTGCCGATGACCGAATAGGTCGCGGTGTCCTGCAGCATCAGCCCCCAGGAGATCAGCGGCGGCTTCACCGCGAAGCCGAGGAAGCCGAGGAAGGATTCCAGAAGCACCACTGTCGGGATCGCCAGCGTCACGGCCACGATCACGTGGCTCATCACATTGGGGAAGATGTGCTGCATGATGATGCGCCGGTCGGTCGCGCCGACCGCCATGGCGGCGCGCACATAGTCGATCCGCGCCAGCGCTAGCGTCTTGCCGCGCACCTCGCGCGACATCTGCGCCCAGCCGAGCGCCGACATGACGATGATGACGAAGGCGAGGAAGACATTGGTCGGCGCGGTGACCGGGATCAGCGTCGTGAGCGCGAGATAAAGCGGCAGTTGCGGGAAGGCGAGCACCAGTTCGACGAAGCGCTGCATCCAGACGTCGAACTTGCCGCCGAAATAGCCGGAAACCATGCCGACGGTGGTGCCGATGACGGTAACGATGAAGACGACCGTCAACGCAATCATCAGCGAGACGCGCGAGCCGTGGATGGCGCGCGACAGCACGTCGCGACCGAACTTATCGGTGCCGAGGAAATGCACGGGTTGGCCGTCCATTGAGCCGAAGAAATGCCGGTCCGCCGGGATGAGCCCGAGGAGCTTATAGGGCGCGCCCTCGACGAAGAAGCCGAGCAGCCGCGGATGGTCGTAGTCGGGGCCGACGATCGGCTGGAAGGTGACCGGATCGAGGTCGGTCGATTCGGCGAGTGCATAGATCCTCGGCCGCGCGACGAAATTGCCGTCCTTGTCGTGGAAGCTAGCCACCTCCGGCGGCGCGAAGGCGATATCGGTCGCTTTCGGATCGAGAGGCGCCAGGAATTCCGCGAACACGGCCATGATGAGCAGCAGCACGACGAGGCAGAGCCCGGCCATGCCGGTCCAGGAGCGCCTCAGCCGGCGCCAGACGAGCGCGATGTAGCTCTCATTGCCGTGTGCGGGCTGGCTCACGGCGCCTTCGGCTGGCGGTGGCGGGGGTGATGGATCGCGCGCCAGCATCTAGCGCTCTCCGAACTGGCGCACGCGGGGGTCGAGAAGCGCGAGCAGCATGTCGGCGATGATGTTGCCGACGATCAGCGTCGCCGACAGCACCATCATGAAGGTTGCCGTCACATAGACGTCGCCCACCGCCATCGAGCCGACGATCGCCGGGCCGACGGTGGGCAGCGCGAAGATGATCGCCGTCTCGATCTCGCCGGTCAGCATGTAGGGCAGCACGACGCCCTGATACATAACGAGCGGGTGCAACGCGTTGGGCACGGCGTGCCGCATGACGACGGCGCCGCCGGTCAGGCCCTTGGCTTTCGCCGTCTCGACATATTGGGCGTTGAGCGTGTCGAGCAGGTTCCCGCGCATCACGCGCATATTGTAGGCGAGGCCGCCGAAGGTCGCGATCGCCACCACCGGCCAGACATGTTTGACGAGATCGACGAACTTCGCCCACGACCATGGCGCCCCGCCATATTGCGGCGAGAAGAACGAGCCGATCTCCGACACGTTGAACTGGAAGACGAGCAGATAGACGATGATCAGCGCCATCAGGAAGCGCGGCACCGTCATGCCGAGGAAGGAGATGGCCGAAAGTGCGGAGTCGATCCAGGAATATTGCCTGGTCGCCGCCCATATGCCGAAGGTGATGCCGAGCACCGAGGCGAGCAGATGGCAGACCAGCGCCAGAAGCAGCGTGCGCGGCAGGCGCTCGCCCACCACATCGGCGACCGGCTTGTTGTAATAGAGGCTATAGCCGAAATCGGCGCGGGTGACGATGCCGCCGATCCAGTTGAGATACTGGATGGGCAGCGGCTTATCGAGGCCATGCTCGAGGCGATAGGCCTGCGCCTGCGCCTCGGCCTCGGCATAGGAAGCACCGCCCTGGTTGATGAGCTGCGATTTGATGTAGTCGGCGTAGTCGCCGGGCGGTGCCTGAATGATGGTGAAGGTGACGAGGCTCAGGATGGCGAGGACGGGAAGTGCCGAGGCTATGCGCATGAGCAGGAATCGCAACATGGACGGTCTGCTTCCTTTCTCGCCGGTCACGCGTTCGGTGCGTTTGGAGGATCTGCCTTGTCCGGCCGCGCCGCAACGCGGCCGGACATCTCTTCGTCTGGGAGGTGAAGCTTAATCCATCGGCCCCTTGTCTCCGGGTTTGCCGGGAAGCTGCTCGGGGAAGAGCTCGTACTTAGCCTGCTTGTCGGCGGCGACGAAGACGCGCTCGCGGACGATCGAATCCTCGGCCCAGTTGAACATGTAGATCGGCGTGCCCTGCGGAATGTTGGAGAAGCGCTTGTTGACGATCAGTGCGCCGGGATATTCCGTCAGGCCGACATTGTAGACGTTTTCCGTCGAGATCTTCTGGAACTTTTTCATCAGATCGGCGCGCTCGTCATTGTCCTGCGTCGCGACGAACTTGTTGACGATGTCGACAAGATCCTTCTCGAACGGCATCAGATCGACTTCGCCGCTTTCCGGTGCGCGGTGGTTCCAACTGGTTTTCGGACCGACGGGAGCGAGCTGCTCGGTGTTCTGCACCACGGAAGTCAGTTCGGTCTCATTGCGCCGGATCAGCCAGTCGAAGCGGCCGGAATATTGGGTGGCATCGCGCTGCGTGCCGTTGACGCCGTTGAGCACGACCCTCAAGCCCAGCTTTTCCATCTGCGCGACGACGCCTTCGGCAAGGCTTTTGTCGGTCGTGTAGTCGTTGTTGACCAGCATCACGATCTCGACATTCTTGCCGCCGGCGGTGCCGGTCGGGAAGTTCACGAAGCCGTCGCCGTCGGTATCCTTGAGGCCGGCCTTGGCGAGCTCGGCCTTGGCGCCCTTGAGGTCGAAGGGATAATAGACGGTCGACTTGCGGTCATAGAAGCTGGTGCCCGAGGAGAAGCCGCCGGGATAGATGGCGGTGAACGGTCCCTTGACCAGCGAGTCGCCGAGCGCCTTGCGGTCGAGCGCCATGGTGACGGCCTTGCGGAAGTCCTCGTTGCGGTTCAGCTCGCGCAGCGCCTGGCCGCGCTCGTCCGGGTTGCCCCAGCCATTGGCAGAAAAGTTCATGCGCAGATTGTAGCCGATGAGGCGCGGGCCGAAGGCAAGTCGCGCCGGCGCATTCTTCTCGGCCGCACGCTTCAGCGAGGCGACGAAATTTTCCGGCTGCTCGAGGTTGGAGAAGTCGCCCGAGCCGGCCACCGCCTGCACGTCACGATCGGCCCAAGTCGAGAGCTTGTATTGCAGCTCGTTAAGATAAGGCAGCTGGTTACCCTTCTCGTCGACCTTCCAGTAATAGGGGTTGCGGCGCATGACGATGATGTCGTCCGGCCGGTATTCCACAGGCACCCAGGCGCCCATCACCGGCATGTTCATGAACTCCGGCGGGAAGGCGTTCTTGAACTGGTCGTAGGTGTTCTTCGAATATTTCGGATGCTTCGGCTTCAGGATGTGCGACGGGCCGGGGCAGAAGGTGCCGTAGGCCATCGCATAGAGATATTGCTTCGGGAACGCTTCCTTGAACGTCCATTCGACGGTGTAGTCGTCGATCTTCTTCAGCGTCGTGCCGACGCCGAAGGTTTCCGGCGTCGCGCCGTTGAGTGGCGAGACATTCGGGTCCACGACCTCGTCGTCCCAGTAGAACATGACGTCATCGGCGTTGAAGGGCACGCCGTCCGACCACTTGGCGCCCTCGATGAGATGCATGGTGAGCTTGTGGCCGTCCTTCGACCAGTCCCAGCTTTTGGCGAGGTTTGGCAGCGGCTCGGTGTCCTTCGCCTCGACCTGGAACAGCGGCGCCGTGCGCGTCAGGCATTCGGAAAGGCCGATGTCGATGCCGCCCCAGCCTTGCGTCTGGCCGGCGCCGTAGTTCCAGCCTTCCGGCCGCCCACCGATGACGTGGCGCATCGTGTCGCCATAGACGCCGATGCCGTCCGGCATGTTGGCGGTCTTGAAGACCAGCGGCTCCTTGGGCAGCCGGTCTTTGACCGGCGGCAGCTTGCCGGTCTTGACGTATTTCTCGGTCACCCAGTCCGGCTCGTGATATTCGGGCAGCGCCTTGAACTCCAGGATGGAGTCGCGCGCCACATAGTGGATCTTGCCCTCGGCCGGAAACTTGGCCGGCTCCGGCGGGATCGTCGGCTCGGAAGCGAAGGCGGTGAGCGCCGGAATTGAAACGCTCAATGCCAGTCCGGCGGCAATGCCAATTCTGTGTAAGTTCCTCATTGTCTCCTCCCAGGTGTTTGGACGTCTGCTGCTGCGTCGCCCCTTGATTTTGGCTGACCCGCCTCCTGGAGGTCCGCCGCCAAGCCCGAGTTTCAGCCGGCCTGCTTGAGCGCCGCCTTTTCGGCGCGCAACTCGTCGATCGAGCGCACGCTGCGCCGCGCCGCGCCCGCCCATTCGCGGGTCTTGACCTTCGATTTCGCAAGCCGCTCTTTTGCCGCCGGAACGGCATCAGCATATTGCGGCAGCCAGGCGGCCTCAGCGACGACCATCTCGTCCACCATCTGCCAGACTTCCTCCGGCGTCGACACCGCGCCGACCAGCGGGTCGTGCAGCACGGCGAGCTTCAAGAGGTCGATGTCGCCGGCTATCGCGGCATGTACCGACATGCGCTGGACGTTGATCGAGGCCGTGCAGGTGGCCGCACATGCCTCGGGCAGAGTGATGCCGGCGGCCATGTTGATGCCGAAGCGGTCAACGAAGCCGGGCGACTCGATAATGGCGTCCTGCGGCAGGTTGGTGATCACACCGTTGTTCTTGACGTTGAAATGGCCGCGGTAGACACGGTTGGTCTCCAGTGCCTCCAGAATGTGGCTGGCATGCTCGTTGGAGCGCTTGGCCGGGTCGATCGGCTTCGAAGCCGCTTCGAGGAATTGCGGGTATTCCGTCTCGAACCAGTTGCGGGTCTCGGTCGAGAAGCGCAGATACCCGCCCGTCTCGCCATGGATCCAGTCAGACATGTCGATCCAGCGCGTGATCTCGTCGGGGCGCTTGCGGTACCAGGGCAGGTATTCGGAAAGATGCCCGTTGCTCTCGGTCGAATAGACGCCGAAGCGCTTCAGCACGTCGATCCTGAGCTTTTCCTGCTTCGAATAGACCGGATGCGCCTCGAAGGCGGCGACCAGCTCGTCCTTGCCGATCCGCCGGCCGTTCAGCCGCAGCTCGATGAACCAGGTCTGATGGTTGATGCCAGAACAGACATAGTCGAGTTCCTTGGGCGATTTCGCGCCGAGCACCTCGGCGATCTGCTCGGCGCCGTGCTGAACGCCGTGGCAGAGGCCGACCGTGTCGACCTTGCCGTACTCGATCGCGGCCCAGGTGTTCATCGCCATCGGGTTGGCATAGTTCAGGAACTTGGCGCCGGTCGCTGCGACCTCGCGGATGTCCTTGCAGAAGTCGAGGATCACCGGGATGTTACGCTGGCCGTAGAGGATGCCGCCGGCGCAGATCGTGTCGCCGACGCATTGGTCGATGCCGTATTTCAGCGGAATGCGGATGTCGTCGGCATAGGCTTCGAGGCCGCCGACGCGCACGCAGCTGATGACGTAGCGCGCGCCTTCCAGCGCCTTGCGGCGGTCGGTCGTCGCCGTCACTTTGGTCGGCAAATTGTTTGCTTCGACGATCCTGTCGAGGATCGCCTTGATCATCCCGAGATTGTGCTCGCTGATGTCGGTCAGCGCGAACTCGATGTCCTTGAATTCGGGCACGCACAAGATGTCGGTGAACAGCTTCTTGGTGAATCCGACGCTGCCGGCGCCGATAATAGCGATTTTGAAGCTCATCACCTTCACCTCGATCCAATCGAATGTTAGGTAAGGAGCAGCAAGGGAGGACTTGGTCGCACGCCAGCCGGCGTGCACGCCATTCGAGCCGGAAATCCGGCTCTTTCTCCTCCCCGCCCGCTCCTCGACCGCGGGTCTTTCCCGTTCTTGAGGAGCCGGATTATGCGCTAATTCGCGGGCGTGGCCAGAGAAGGATTATGCTTTCGAGGGTAATTTTGTGCTGCAGGACTTGATCGCGAACGGGAAGTTGATGCGCACGATCTCGCTGCCGCGCGGGCGCCAGCGCCTGCATGCCATGCCGACCAGCACTGGCTACGAATTGCGCGAGGACGAGACATACGACTGGGACGGGCGCAAGCGCGGCCAGACGCCGTTCACGGTTCTCCAGCATACGATCAGCGGCACCGGCCAGTTGCGCTACGAGAGCCGCAATTATCGCCTGCAGGCGAACGACACGCTGCTGGTGCTGGTGCCGCACAATCATCGCTACTGGCTCGCCAAGGGCGACCGCTGGGAATATTTCTGGATCTCGATGAACGGCGAGGAGGCGCTGCGCATCCACAAGTCGATTCTGAGCGTCTCCGGTCCGGTGTTGCGGCTGCAGCCGGCGACCATCGATCGCCTTGCCGATTGCAGCCTGCGCCTCATCAAGGGGGCGGCCTCGCCGGGCGCGGCCTCGGCGATCGCCTATGAGGCCGCGATGGCCCTTTACGACGATGTCTTCGGCTCGCACGCCTTCGCCGAGAAGCAGAGCGCCATGCAGCCGGTCATCGACCACATCAACGCCAATCTCGACAAGCCCTTGCCGGTGGCGAAACTGGTCGAAATCAGCGGCCTCAGCCGCGCCCATTTCTCGCGCTGCTTCGCAGAGAGCGAAGGGCTGCCGCCGGCCGAGTTCGTCCTGCAGCAGCGGCTGCAGCGCGCGGCGAAGCTGCTGACCAAGGCGGATTTCTTGCCGGTCAAGGAAGTCGCCGTCCTCTGCGGCTTCGACGATCCGAACTACTTTTCCAAGGTGTTTCGCCGCTGCTATGGCATCACGCCGACACAGTTTCGCACCACCGGCATGTATGCCAGCCGGGGCAACCATCGCTGACTGAATGTTAGTGCCGGCGGCGGTCGAGCGTCGTCGATGCGGTGCTGACCGGATCGGCGTCCGCGAAGGCGGCGTCGAGCTGTTCGGGCGTGCGCTGCCCGGCCCGCTTCCAGGCGACGTATTGCACGATGCCGAAGTTCGGGCGCTGCGGCACGGTTTTCACCACCGGCAAGCGGAAGCCATCGCGGAATTTCTCCCAGCGCGCGCCGAGCACCGCGACCATCTCCTCGAAGGTCGGCGGCGTCGCCACGTCGGCATAGGCGATGGTGACCTTGCCGGCGAGGCCCGCCTCGCGCGGGATCGGCACGGGGATCGAGGCAAGGTAGTCGGACGGCACGTCGATCAGTCCGCCGAACGCCCATTGCTGGCGCAGCTCGTTGGCGTTCATCGGCGCGACGCTGACGTCGATGTCGTTCGGCGTGCCAGGCACGCGATAGGGACACCTGAAGCGGCCGCAATTCGCCTGCGCCGAGAACTGCCAGAGCGCGTAGCCCTGCCAATTGCCCATCGGGAAATGCACGTCGATGGCCGGCTTGTAGCGTGCGTACCAGAGCGGCAGCCTGGACAGCAGCCGGTAGGTGTAGCGGTTGTCGGCGATATACTGGGCGGTCTTGCCGTTGGTGTAGAGCACCGGGAAGCGGCCGAGCCGCCGGTGCACCTGGCGCACGAACTCTTCCGCGTCCTCGAGCGACATCCATTGCGTCGGGTCGTTGCCTTCGAGGTCGAGGGCAATGAGGTCGTCCGACGCCGGCTCGGCGAATTCGATGAAATTGTTGGCCTGCTCGATCGGATTGCCGGGGCGGGCGAGATGATAGGCGCCCCATTTCAGGCCGAGCGCCTTCGCCACCACCCTGCGCGTCTGGAACAGCTCGCGCGTCACCGCGTAGCGCTTCCACAGCGCCTTGCAGAGCTTCACATCGGTCTCGCTGCCGAAGCAGAAATAGGGCGGCGGCAGGCCATCGGAGGCCTTGTTGATGAAGCCGACGATTCGTTTGTCGGTGGCAAGCTCAGCCCAGTCGATGGAGTTGTATTCGTAGGCGTCTATCACCAGCGCGCGGTCGGCATTCTTCCACGGCTCGGAGAAATCCGAGGCCTTTGCCGCCGTGCCCAGCGCAACCGCCGCCGCGAGAAGCGCCAGGCGGCGAAGAGCGCGCGCCGGCTTTTTCAATCAGGGTGTCCCCACTGACCAGGGGACGATCCTGAACCGCTATGGTTAAGGAAGTGCTTCGCCAGGCGGTGGTTGCATAGTATCGGATACTCACAACCGTCGTCCGTTTCCCCCTAGCGCTCTTGACTGAAATGCGATCCGCGATGCGGAATGGCATTGGAGGGGTCTTGATATGCAATTCCATCTTATTTTCGACGGGAACTTACCGCCACGCGGTAAGTCGGCTACGCTTGAACGGATCCACGATGTCCGTATGGCAATACATCCACAGATAGAAGGTCTTTGGTCACTCCAGCCACTGAAGAATAATGATTGGCTGAGACAGCGTTCAGCGAATCGTCTTGGTGTTATTGAAATTAGGAATGGCTTTGAATTCGCACCACTAATTTCTAAATATGTTGGCTTGCTTGCCGAGATCCATGTCACGATTCTTAGAAATCGTCATTCAAATGACCGCCAAGGAATTCATGGTGATATTGATAATCGAGTCAAGACTTTATTCGATGCATTGCGAATGCGGACGTTAGGAGAGATAAATATTCTCTCCAAAAAGGGAATTGTTTTTCAAGATAGGACATTCTGTCTGCTTCAGGATGATGACTTGGTTACAAAGCTGACAGTCGAAACCGATCGCTGGCTAGGCGCTCCGCCTCACCAAACTCTTGCCATCATACGTGTGGCTATCAAGGCTAGCACGGTGACAATGGATAACCTCGATCTGCTAACCTAAATGCGGTCACCGTCGAGGCAGCATCTGCACCTCGAACGGATCGGGCGCCGGCTCCCGCGGCAGCGTACCTTCGGCGGCGCGCTTCTTGTGATGTGCCAGCGAGCATTGCGGCGAGCACAATATGCCGCGGTCCGTCCAGTAGGCCGGTCCATGCTCCATCTTGCCCTCATGATACCAGAAACCGGTGGCCCGGTAGGGGAGGCCGCATTCGATGCACTGATAGGCGTCAGGTCTGGCAAGCATGGGTCCGATCCGGTCTCAGGCCGGACCGCAATGGTCGGCTGCTCCGTATCTAATACGCCTGGAACAGAATGCAAAATCCGCGTGACAAAATTTGACGTTTACGTAAAAAGGAGGCGGCGACGTCCCAAAAAGGCGGATGGTTTCGCAGCGGCTGAAGTCCTACGATCGATCGCCGGAATGGAGGAGCAGGAAACATGTATCGCGCACCGGTCGAGGACATCGCCTTCACGCTAAAGCACGTGGCCGGCCTGAAGCCGGCGCTTGATGCCGGCATCTTCGGCGATCTCGGCGAGGAACTTGTCGACGCGATCCTGGCCGAGGCCGGCCGCTTCGCCAGCGAGGAAGTGGCGCCGCTCTACAAGATCGGCGACGAGCACGGCGCGGTGCTGAAGGACGCTTCCGTCACCACGCCGCCCGGCTGGAAGGAGCTTTACCGCCGCTGGATCGAAGGCGGCTGGAACGCGCTGTCGGGGCCAGCGGAATTCGGCGGCCAGGGCCTGCCGACCATGCTCGCCGTCGCCGCGCTCGAAATGTGGAATTCGGCCGCCATGGCCTTCGGCATCGGCCCGACGCTGACCATGGGTGCGGTCGAGGCGCTCGACAAGCACGCTTCCGAAGCGCTGAAGGCCAAGTATCTGGCAAAACTCGTTTCCGGCGAGTGGATGGGCACGATGAACCTGACCGAGCCGCAGGCCGGCTCGGATCTCAACGCGCTGCGCACCCGGGCCGAGCCCGCCGGCGATGGCACCTACCGCATCTTCGGCCAAAAAATCTTCATCACCTATGGCGAGCACGATTTCACCGACAACATCGTCCATCTGGTGCTGGCGCGGCTGCCCGACGCGCCGGCCGGCACGCGCGGCATCTCGTTGTTCCTGGTGCCGAAATTCCTGGTCAATGATGACGGCTCGCTCGGCGCCCGCAATGACGTCTTCTGTTCCGGTATCGAGCACAAGCTCGGCATCCATGCCTCGCCGACCTGCACCATGATCTATGGCGACGGTTTTCAGGGCATGACGCCGGGCGCTGTCGGCTGGCTGATCGGCGAGGAGAACAAGGGGCTGGCCTGCATGTTCACGATGATGAACAACGCCCGCCTCGCCGTCGGCATGCAGGGCGTGGCGGTGGCCGAGACCGCGACCCAGAAGGCGATCGGCTATGCCAACGAGCGCCGCCAGGGCAAGGCTTCGGACTATTCGGGCTCCGGCATGGCGCCGATCGTGCATCACCCCGACGTGCGGCGCAATCTCTTGACCATGCGGGCTCTGACACAGATCGCGCGCTCAATCAGCTATGCCTGCGCGCACGCCATCGACCGCGCGCGCGTCGCCGAGGGCGAGGCCGCCGCCAACTGGCGCGACCGCGCCAATCTGCTGACGCCGCTGGCAAAGGCCTTCTCGACCGATGTCGGCGTCGAGGTCGCTTCGCTGGGCGTCCAGGTGCATGGCGGCATGGGCTTCATAGAGGAGACCGGCGCGGCGGCTCTTTACCGCGATGCCCGCATCGCGCCGATCTACGAAGGCACCAACGGCATCCAGGCGATCGACCTTGTATCGCGAAAACTGCCCTTGGGCGGCGGCGATCATGTGCATAGATACATCGCCGAATTGAAGGCGGTTGCCGATGCGGTACGCCTCTCCAACGTCGAAGGGTTCGGCCGCACCGCCGATGGCCTCGACCGGGCGCTGGACGACCTCACCGAAGCAACGCGCTTCCTGCAGACGCTGATGGCTCACGGCCGGTCCGATGCCGCCATGGCCGGCGCCACGCCCTACCTGCGCCTGATCTCGCTTGCCGCTGGCGGCGCCTATCTGGCGCAGGGCGGGCTTGCCGATCATGGCCGCATCGCGCTTTGCCGCTTCTTCGCCGAAAACCTGCTCGGCGAGACGCGCGCCTTGAAGGAGCGCGTCATCGATGGCGCCGACAGCCTCGCCGCCGCCGGCAAGATGCTGATCTCCGCCTGACCCTCAGATTCGAAGGACCGACCGTGACCGACCATATCCTCATCGAGCGTCAAGGCGCCGTGCAGATCATTCGCATGAACCGGCCGGACAAGAAGAATGCGCTGACGCGCGCCATGTACGCGAAAATGTCGGCGGCTCTTGCCGAGGGTGATGCCGATCCGGCGGTTCGCGTCCACGTCTTTCTCGGCGTGCCCGGCGCCTTTTCCGCAGGCAACGATCTTGCCGACTTCCTCGTCGTTGCCACTGGCGGCGAGGGCGGCAGCGAGGTCTGGGACTTCCTGATGGCGCTGGCCAAGGTGGAGAAGCCGATGGTCTCGGGCGTCGACGGCATCGCCGTCGGCATCGGCACGACGCTCAATCTGCATTGCGACCTGACTTTCGCCACGCCGCGCACGCTCTTCCGCACGCCCTTCGTCGACCTCGGCCTCGTGCCGGAGGCCGGCTCCAGCCTGCTGGCGCCGCAAATCCTCGGCCGGCAGGGCGCCTTCGCGCTGCTCGGTCTCGGTGAAGGCTTTTCCGCCGAGCGCGCCAAGGCCGCCGGCCTGATCTACGAGGTGGTCGCGGACGATGCGCTGGAAGGCGCGGTGCTGGCCGCGGCTGCCGACATCGCCGCCAAGCCGCCGCAGGCGCTGAAGATCGCCCGCGACCTGATGCGCGGCTCTCGCGAGGAGCTCGTCGCCCGCATCAGGATCGAGAGCGAGCATTTCCGCGAGCGGCTGAAATCCGACGAGGCCCGCGCCGCGCTCACTGCCTTCATGACGCGCAAGAAAGGCTGAGTCCGCTCAGCCCCATCCTTCAGGGATAAAGCCTGGTCTTGTCCCAGCCGCCCTCGGCGTTGCGCGAGAACACCACGCGGTCGTGCAGGCGGAACGGCCTGTCGTGCCAGAACTCGATCGTCCGCGGCAGGATGCGGAAGCCGGACCAGTATTTCGGCCGCGGGATGTCGCCGATGGCGTAGCGGGCCGTGTATTCAGCCACCGCCTTCTCCAGCGCGAAGCGGCTTTCCAGCGGCCGCGACTGCTTCGAGGCCCAGGCGCCGATGCGGCTGCCGCGCGGCCGCGTCGCATAATAGGCGTCGGCTTCGGCGTCGCTGACGACCTCCACCGGCCCGCGCACGCGCACCTGGCGGCGCAAGGATTTCCAGTGGAAGCACATCGCCGCCTTCATGTTGCCTAGAATCTCGCGGCCCTTGGCGCTCTCGAAATTCGTGTAGAAGACAAATCCCTTTTCGTCGAACCCCTTGAGCAGCACCATCCGCACATCCGGCATGCCGTCGGCGTCGACTGTGGCCAGCGCCACGCCGTTGGGGTCGTTGATCTCGCTCTTGGTGGCGTCCTCCAGCCATCCGGCAAAGAGCCGGAACGGCTCCGCCGCC
Source organism: Mesorhizobium sp. ORS 3324 (assembly GCA_000824825.2). Taxonomy (GTDB): domain Bacteria; phylum Pseudomonadota; class Alphaproteobacteria; order Rhizobiales; family Rhizobiaceae; genus Mesorhizobium. The sequence continues at coordinate 110,228 of LM655204.1, read as the reverse complement.
TCTGTGAAGTCACCGCTTGTTAACTCAGTTTCGGCCATAATTTTCCAAATTTTTAACGTTGCGGGAGGAGTTCGCCGATTGTCGCGTATCGCGCAAGCTTTTGACAGCGGGCAATGGAGCGTTATCGCTTCGGCCAGCGCCAGGGCTGCGGTGCTGATATTGGCGCTTCCGCTTGCCGCCTGCGGCGCCGGCGGCTTCAGCCTCGAGAAGGCGGAGGTCGACCGCTCGATCATCACCTCCAGCGCGCCTTCCGCGCCTGCCGCGCCCGCAATCAGCGACAATGACTCCGACCAGACCACAATCGGCAACGCGGTCTCATCCGCCGACATCCAGGAACTCGGTGGCCAGGCTGTGCCCTGGGCCAACGCCGGCACCGGCTCGCGTGGCTCGATCACCGAGCTGGTGGAGCTCAAGGATGGTGGCCTGACCTGCCGCAGCTTCACCGCCACGCGAGAGAGCTTCGACGGCGTCGCCTTGTACAAGGGCGAGCTTTGCATGGCCGGCGCCGGCGGCTGGCGCATGCAGGAGTTCAAGGCGCTCTGACTTTCGGTCGCCGAATGCTTTCATGCTACTGGAATTTCTTCCTATCCGGGCGCATATAGGGAGCGACCCGTGAATCCATCTTCTCTTGCAGGCAGGAAGCATGCGCGACCCCTATGAGGTGCTGGGCGTTGCCAAGAACGCATCGGCCAAGGACATAAAATCGGCGTACCGCAAGCTCGCCAAGCAGCATCATCCGGACCAGAATCCGAATGATCCGAAGGCGAAGGAGCGTTTTGCCGCCGCCAACCAGGCTTACGAGATCGTCGGCGACGAGAAGCGGCGCGCCGCTTACGACCGCGGCGAGATCGACGCCGCCGGCAAGCCGCGATTCCAGGGCTTCGAGGGCGCGGCCGGCGGCGATCCGTTCGCCGGTTTCCGTCGCCAGCAAGGCCCCGGAGCCGCGCATTTCGAATTCCGCACGGGGCGTCCGGGCGGCGATCCGTTCGACGGCAACAGCGACATTTTCAGCCAGATCTTCGGCGATGCCTTTTCGGGCGCGCGCGGTGCGGGCAGGGGTGGCGATCGCCGCCAGCCGATGCAGGCGCCTGATCTGAACGTCACGCTGGATATCACTGTCGAGGAGGCGGCCACCGCCGAGAAGGTGACGGCGATGTTCCCCGACGGCCGCAAGATGGCGGTCAAGCTGCCAGCCTATGTCGAGGATGGCCAGACCATCCGGCTGAAGGGGCAGGGCGAGCAGGGGCCCGGTCAGCCGGGCGACGCGCTGGTCAAGATCCACATCCGCCGCCATGCGCGCTATCGCATCGAAGGGCGCGACCTGCATGTCGACCTGCCTGTCGATCTGGCCGACGCGGTGCTCGGCGCCAAGGTGGCGGTTGAGACGCCGACCGGCAAGCTCGCGGTCAACGTCCCGCCATGGTCGAGTTCGGACAAGGTGCTGCGCCTGAAGGGCAGGGGCCTGCCGGAAAAAGCCGGCGGCCACGGCGACCTCTACGCCCATGTCCGGCTGATGCTGCCGGAAGGCGGAGATGCCGATCTCGAAGCGCTGTTGCGCCGCCGAAAGGGCTGATTGATCGAAGCTCTCCCGCGGACAGTCCGCTTTCAACGCTTGAAAGGGGCTCTATGCCTGTGCGATAGGGCTCCACAAAGCAGATATTCTTGCGGAGAACGCGCACATGGCGGGTGTACAGGGCCTTATGGCCGGTAAGCGGGGCCTTATTCTCGGCGTCGCGAACAATCGGTCGATCGCTTTCGGTATCGCCAAGGCCTGCGTCGATCACGGCGCAGAAATCGCGCTCACCTATCAGGGCGAGGCATTCAAGAAGCGCGTCGAGCCGCTGGCGGCGGAGCTTAACGCGCATGTCGCCGGCCATTGTGACGTCACCGATCCGGCGAGCCTCGATGCCGTCTTTGCCGACATCGCCAAGCACTGGGGCAAGCTCGACTTCCTCGTCCATGCCATCGCCTTCTCCGACAAGGACGAGCTCACCGGCCGCTATGTCGAGACGACGCGCGACAATTTCCTGCGCACAATGGACATTTCGGTGTTTTCCTTCACCACCATCGCCAAGCGCGCCGAGCCGCTGATGGCCGAAGGCGGTTCGCTGCTAACGCTGACCTATTACGGCGCCGAAAAGGTGATGCCGCATTACAATGTCATGGGTGTGGCCAAGGCAGCCCTCGAAGCCAGCGTGCGCTATCTTGCGGTCGACCTCGGCGCAAAGAAGATCCGCGTCAATGCCATTTCGGCCGGCCCGATCAAGACTCTCGCCGCCTCCGGCATCGGCGACTTCCGCTATATCCTCAAGTGGAACGAGTACAATGCGCCGCTGAAGCAGACGGTGACGCAGGAAGAGGTCGGCGATTCCGGCGTCTACTTCCTGTCGGACCTGTCGCGCGGCGTGACCGGCGAGGTCCATCACGTCGATTCCGGCTACCACGTCGTCGGCATGAAGGCGGTCGACGCGCCGGATATCTCGACCGTCAAGGACTAATTCTCTCTCCGACCATTCGTCCGTCCAGGCCCTGGCCCGACCTCCGGAAGACCTGATGTACCCGCTCGTCTACATCGCGCGTCATGGCCAGACGGAGTGGAATGCGGAGGGTCGCCTGCAAGGCCAGGCCGACACCGATATGAACGCGCTCGGCCGCGAGCAGGCGACCCGCAACGGCCGTCGTCTGGCCGAGTTCGTCAGCAATCCGGCCGATTTCGACTTCATCGCCAGCCCGATGCGCCGCACCCGTGAGACGATGGAGTTGATGCGCGCGGCGATGGGGCTCGATCCGCTCGCCTACCGCACCGATCCGCGCCTGGTGGAGATGAGCTTCGGCGATTGGCAGAGCTTCACCTTTGCCGAGCTCGAGGCCAGGCTTCCGGGCTCCACCGACGGGCGCCGGCACGCCAAATGGGATTTCCAGCCGCCCGGCGAGGGCGCAGAAAGCTACGAGATGCTGCTCGATCGGATCAAGCCGTGGTTCGACGCGCTGCGAGAGCCGACGGTCTGCGTCACCCATGGCGGTGTCATGCGCTGCCTGTTCCGCTTCGTTGCCGGCCTGTCCAAGCGGGAGGCCGCCGGCCTAGAGATCCCTCAGGACCGGCTGCTCCGGCTCGAGGGCCGGGATTTGGAGTGGTTGTAAGGCCATCTGCCCCTGTTTATCGCGGCTGGGCGGTCTCCTTTGCGACGGTGGCAATGAATTGATCGTTGCAATCGGCAATGCTCATCGGCCATGCTCCGGTTACGATTTTGAGTTTGCGATGAGACTGCATGTTCTTCAGTTTGATCGAGAGATTTCGCCGACGGCCGGAATTAGGTCGTCCAATCCGCCGTGGGCAGGTCTTAGGCGACGTTGTGGCTGGAGTGTTGGCGGACTCTCTAGCATCAGATTTCCAGCGAGTGGGCGATTTGTTCTGGGTGAGCGACCCAAAAGATCACATGCGCTATCTGCTGAAATTTCAGGCGGTGAAAGGAATGACCTTTTCTGCTTGCTGGGGCGTATCGGTCGACTTTGTACCGATTTTCGGCGGTGGAAAACTGAAGTGGAAAAGAACAGCGAAATCGGCCGCCTTTGATCTATGTATAGACCCCATCGACTCGTCAGGCCGGATCCCGGCCTGGTGCTCTTTCTACAGCAACGACCGTGACTATCATGTCGAACGGGCTGCATCGGCCGCCGCAAAGGCCGCTCGACAGGACTGGTCGAAGATCGCGGCATTGAAGGACCTCGCCGGCACTTTCGAGCGACGAGCAAAGATGGAGTTCAGGCGTTTCTCTTTAGAGAACTACGTGCAAACCGATTTGGCGCGGGGCCTCGTCCTCATCGCCTTGGGACGGGCGGATGAAGGTCAACACTACCTCGACGCATTTTGCCAGCAGTTTGCGATCGCGCCGGAGGCGACAATCCTCACAAAGGCGAAAGGTGAAGCGATCACGATAGCTGCGGGATGACCTCTCGCCAATTGTTGGGCAGCGGGGGCGAGGCCTAATTCTGGTCGCTGTCCGGCAGCTGCATATCGGTGACGACATTCTCGCCGTTGGTCACGTCGTAGGCGATGACGATGTCCATGCCGGGCTTCAGTGCGTCGAGATCGGTCTCGGCGTTGAGCTTGTAGGACTTTCCGTCGTTCAGCGTCAGCGTCAGCGTGTCCTTGTCGACCTTCTTGATAAGGCCTTCGGTCTGGCCGGCGAACGCGGCAGTGGAAATCATCAGCATGGCGCCAACCGCGCCAATCAGGGTACGCATCGTCGTCCTCTTTGGTCATTGCGCCGGCTGGTCAGCGGCGGGTCCTCAACGGCGGATGGGAAGAGAGCAGAAACCAACCGAATGTGTCAAAACTAAATCCGCCGGATCACGGTTTGATGCAGCCGAACATCGTTTGACCGCTGTGGAAAACGCCAATAGAACGCAGCCTGCAGCGCCGCGCGTCCTTTGGGGCGCGCAAGGACGCTGCACCACTTTGGACTTCCGGCCAATTGCCGGGCAGGGCGTTTTTCCATGTCTCACAACACATTCGGCCATCTGTTCCGCGTCACCACCTGGGGTGAGAGCCATGGGGCCGCGCTCGGCTGTGTCATCGATGGCTGCCCGCCCGGCATCCGCTTCAAGCGCGAGGATATCCAGGCCGAGCTCGACAGGCGCCGCCCGGGCCAGTCGCGTTTCGTCACCCAGCGCCGCGAGCCTGACGAGGTCAAGATCCTCTCCGGCTTCATCCTCGACGAGGACGGCGAGACGATGATCACCACCGGCACGCCGGTGTCGATGCTGATCGAGAATGTCGACCAGCGCTCCAAGGACTATGGCGAGATCGCCCGCCAGTACCGGCCGGGTCATGCCGACTATACCTATGACGTAAAATACGGCCTGCGCGACCACCGCGGCGGCGGCCGCTCCTCGGCGCGCGAAACCGCCGCGCGGGTGGCGGCAGGCGCTCTCGCCCGCAAGGTGGTGCCGGGCGTTGTGGTGCGCGGCGCGCTGATCTCGATGGGCGAGAAATCAATAGATCGCGCCAACTGGAACTGGAATTTCGTCGGCGACGCCGAAAACCCGTTCTTCACGCCCGACCCGGCCTCCGTTCCCGTTTTCACCCAATATCTCGACGGCATCCGCAAGGCCGGCTCCTCGGTTGGCGCGGTCATCGAGATCGTTGCCGAGGGCGTGCCTGCGGGTCTCGGCGCGCCGATCTACGCCAAGCTCGACCAGGATATTGCTTCCGGCCTGATGTCGATCAACGCCGTCAAGGGCGTGGAGATCGGCAACGGCTTCGAGGCCGCTCGCATCACCGGCGAACAGAACGCCGACGAGATGCGCATCGGCAATGACGGCAAGCCGGTGTTTCTCTCCAACAATGCCGGCGGCATTCTGGGCGGCATCTCGACCGGCCAGGCGATCGTCGCCCGTTTCGCCGTCAAGCCGACATCCTCAATCCTGACCCCGCGCAAGTCGATCGACAAGGACGGCAAGGACGTCGAGGTGATGACCAAGGGCCGCCACGACCCTTGCGTCGGCATCCGCGCCGTGCCGATCGGCGAGGCCATGGTTGCCTGCGCGATTGCGGACCACTATCTGCGGCATAGAGGACAGACAGGAAAGGGAGTAGGCAGTAGGGAATAGGCAGTAGGGCCGCGGCCCAGCCTAGCACAACCTTTTCCTGCCTACTGCCTAATCCCTATTCCCTGCGAGCGAAGCGAGCGCCCATGCCATACGACCAGAAGAAGATCGTCGAAGCGATCCGTGCCTTCGAGCGCGGCGAGATCGTCGTCGTCATGGACGATGACGGGCGCGAGAACGAGGGCGACCTGATCGTCGCTGCCCTCCATTGCACGCCGGAGAAGATGGCCTTCATCATCCGCAACACTTCCGGCATCGTCTGCACGCCGATGCCGCGCGAGGAGGCGCGGCGGCTGAACCTGGCGCCGATGGTAGCCGACAATGATTCCGCCCACACCACCGCCTTCACCGTCAGCGTCGATTTCAAGCACGGCACCACGACCGGCATCTCCGCCGACGATCGCACGCTCACCGTGCGCAACCTTGCCAACGGCAATGTCGGCGCGTCCGATTTCGTCCGTCCGGGCCACATCTTCCCGCTGATCGCTCGCGAGGGTGGCGTGCTGATGCGCTCGGGCCATACCGAAGCCGCGGTCGATCTCTGCAAGCTCGCCGGCCTGCCGCCGGTCGGCGTCATTTCCGAGCTGGTCAACGATGACGGCACCGTCAAGCGCGGGCCCGAGGTTCAGGCGTTCGCCGAGCAACATGGCCTGAAGCAGGTCTCGGTTGCCGATCTCATCGCCTACCGGCAGCGCAAGGAGACGCTGGTCGAGCGCGTCGCCTGCTCCGACATCGAGACGCCCGGCGGCAAGGCGCAGGTCTTCACCTACACGCTGCCCTGGGATTCCATGCACCATGTCGCGGTCGTCTTCGGCGACATCCGCGACGGCGAGGAGGTGCCGGTGCGCCTGCACTCGGAGGATGTCGTGACCGACGTCTTCGGCACCAGCCACCGCCTGGAGGGCATCATGAAGGCGATGGGCGAGCGCAAGCGCGGCGTCATCGTCTATCTGCGCGAAGGGTCCGTCGGCGTCGCCCACCAGGAGCGCAAGCATCCCGCCAGCGGCGACCGCGAGGATCACGAGGAAGCGCGCCGGCGCGAGAACGAATGGCGCGAGATCGGCCTCGGCGCGCAGATTCTGAGGGATCTCGGCATTTCCTCGATCAACCTGATCGCCTCGCGCGAGCGCCACTATGTCGGCCTCGAGGGATTCGGCATCCATATTGCCAAGACCGAGATTCTTTAGGTCTCGAAGGGTCGACGAGCCGCAGGTCCTACGGTAGCCAGCCGGCGTTGCTGGCTGACCGAAGCCTCCGCGACGTAGGCGATTGACCGGAGCCTCCGCGACGAAGGACGGGGAGAGGGGGGCGCCAGCGCCGGAGCGCTTCCCTTCCCCCGTCGTTCACGGGGAGAAGGTGCCGGCAGGTGGATGAGGGGCGGCGCAGGGTTAAACAATTGTCCCCCGCTCAAAATCGATCCGCAATTGACAATGGCTGGCGCGAGCGCATCCTCTCCGGCCAACTCTGAGGTGGGAGAGTCGGGCCATGTGGGACTTCAGCGTCGGCCGGTCGGTGTCCATCATGATGCGGACATGGCCGTTTATCGTCTTTCGCATGATCGTCTATTTCGGCATCACGGTCGCCTACATCATGGCGACCGGCACCGGCGCCAGCGTCGGCTATGGTGTCGGCCACATCTCGACCGATCCGGACGGGCCGATGTCGTTTGCCTTGTGGGGCGGGGTTGTCGGCTTCGGCGTCGTCTCGATCGCTGTCTACTGGATCCGCGAATACATCCTCTATGTGCTCAAGGCTGGCCATATCGCGGTCATGGTCCATCTGATCGACGGCCATGACGTTCCCGACGGCCAGGGCCAGATCGCCTATGCGAAGGAAGTGGTGACCCAGCGCTTCGCCGAAGCCAACATCCTTTTCGTGATCGACCAGCTGGTCAAGGGCGCCATCCGCGCCATCACCGGCCTGATCGGCGGCATCGCGGCATTCCTGCCCATTCCCGGCCTGAGCGGCATCGTCAGCTTCATCAACACGGTGATCCGCCTGTCGCTCACCTATGTCGACGAGATCATCCTCGGCTACAATATCCGCATCAATTCGAGCTCGCCTTTCGAGACCGCCAGGCAAGGCGTCGTGCTCTACGCACAGAACGGCAAGCGCATGGTCAAGAACGCCGTCTGGCTGGCGGTGATCATGTGGGGCGTGTCCTTCGTCATCTTCCTTTTGATGCTGGCGCCCGCAGCCGCCATCCTCTGGGTCATGCCGGGGCGGCTTGCCGGCTGGGCCTTCGTGTTGGCAATCGTCTTCGCCTGGGCCTTCAAGGCGGCCTTCATCGAGCCCTTCGCCATCGCATCGCTGATGCAGGTCTATTTCGACACCATCGAAGGCCAGGTTCCGAACCCGGAATGGGACCAGCGCCTGGCCGAGGCCTCGTCGAAGTTCAGGGAGCTCCGCGACAAGGCGCTCGGCTCCTTCGGCGGCTCGCGCTGGGACGCACCCCGGGCTGCTTGATCATCGGCCCCCTTCACCTCGAGGACTGCCTGATCACGGCTTCGTCCAGTCGCCAGCACCGAGACGGGCAATCGCCGATTTGAGCGGCGCCTCGCCGGCGCCGCAAAAGGTCTCGCTCATCACCAGATCGGACAGCGGCAGGCGCTTGCCCCAGCCATGCGCCTCGAGGTCCGGCCGCGGCGCGAATTCCGAGACGCGGCCGACGCAGAGATAGGCGATCGGCGTCACATGCTCGGGGATCGACAGCAACCGCTTCAGCGCCTCGGTCTCGATGATGCTCACCCAGCCGACGCCGACGCCCTCGGCGCGCGCCGCCAGCCAGAAATTCTGCACCGCGCAGACGGTGCTGTAGAGGTCCATCTCCGGATTGTGCCAGCGCCCGAGCGGCGAGTCCTTCGAGCGCTGCCGGTCGCAGGTGACGCAGAGGTTGAGCGCGCTTTCGCAGATGCCTTCGAGCTTCAGCTTGCGGTAGAGCGCCTGCCGCTCCGCCTCGATCGCCGGCAGTTCCTGCTCGCGCGCGGCAAGGAACAGGTCCCGCACCTGCCGTCGCCTTGCCGCATCGCGGATGATGATGAAGTTCCACGGCTGCATGTAGCCGACCGACGGCGCATGATGGGCGGCCGTCAGCAGCCGCGCCAGCACGCAGTCGTCGAGATCGTCGGAGATGAAATGGCTGCGCACATCGCGCCGGGTGAACATTGCCCGGTAGACTGCGTCGCGCGCCAATTGGTCAAAGTCATCGCCGCCCATGGCGGCCGTTCGTGCCTGCATCGCTTGTCCCCTTGCGACAGCAGTCCTGCGCCTGACCAAGCGCAAGACCATGTCTGCCGGGCCGGTCTTCTGGCTCGGGATCGTCCCGCTCCGGCGCCTTCCCGTCATCGACAGTGGCTTTTGCCGGCGCGGTCCCCCTCACAGCGTTGGGCACGCCACGGAATTCAACCGTGTTCCCGATTCTCCCGCGTCCGCGGGCACCAGGCAGCGATGCGACCTTATCGTGAAGCTGGAGCGGCGCCAATGCCACTAGCGACATGGCGAGGCGCGATTTTCCCCAGCCATTCGGCGCTGCAACATGGTCATTCGGGCCGCGCGTGCCTAGATTAGGCGCCATGACCACCCGTCTCTACACCCATCCGGTATTCCTGGAACACCTGACGCCGCCGGGCCACCCCGAGCGGCCCGACCGGCTGCGCGCCATCGAGCGCGTGCTGGACGACGAGGCTTCTGCGGCGCTCGATCGCGTCAGAGCGCCGGAAGGCGATGAGGCCACCATCCTTTATGCCCATCCGCAGGATTTTGTTGCGCGCATCCGCGCTGCGATTCCCGAGACCGGTATCGTCTCGATCGACGCCGACACCAGCGCCAGCCCGAAGAGCTGGCAGGCGGCAATGACGGCGATCGGCGCGGCAAACGCTGCGATAGACGACGTCTTCGAAGGCCGCGCCGCCAATGTCTTCGTTGCCGCCCGCCCTCCCGGTCACCATGCCGAAAAGACGACGGCCATGGGTTTTTGCCTGTTCAACACCGCGGCGATCGCCGCCCGCCATGCGCAGAAGCGGCATCAGGCCGAGCGTGTCGCCATCGTCGATTGGGATGTGCATCACGGCAACGGCACACAGGACATTTTTTGGCACGATCCCTCGGTGCTCTATTGCTCGACCCACCAGATGCCGCTTTATCCGGGCACCGGCGCAAAGAGCGAGACGGGCGTCGGCAACATCGTCAACGCGCCGCTTGCGCCGAGCACCGGCAGCGACACGTTCCGCGACGCCTTCCTGTCGCGCGTATTGCCCTCGATCGATGCATTCAGGCCGGACCTCATCATCATTTCCGCCGGGTTCGATGCGCACCATCGCGATCCGCTGGCCGAGATCAACCTGACCGAGGATGATTTCGACTGGGCGACCGGCCAACTGATGGAACGCGCGGGCCGCCACAGCGGCAACCGGCTCGTCAGCCTGCTGGAGGGCGGCTACGATCTGCAGGGACTGGCATTTTCGGTCGCCGCCCATGTCGGGCGGCTGATGAAGGGATAGGATATGGCTGGCGAAGGCAATGAGGACGTCAAGGCGATGAGCTTCGAACAGGCGCTCGACGCGCTGGAGAAGATCGTCGATGATCTGGAGCGCGGCGACGTCCCGCTCGACCAGTCGATCCGCATCTACGAGCGCGGCGAGGCGCTGAAGGCCCATTGCGACCGGCTGCTCAAGGCTGCCGAGGACAAGGTCGAGAAGATCAGGCTGTCTCGCGACGGCAAGCCTGTCGGGACGGAGCCGCTCGACGGGGAGTAGATTGGGAGGAGCGGAAGGACAAAGGCAAGGAGTTAAGCATGTGCCGAAACATCAAGACCCTGTTCAACTTCGATCCGCCGGCGACCGACGACGAGGTGCATGACGCGGCGCTGCAGTTCGTGCGCAAGCTGAGCGGCTCGACCAAGCCCTCCAAGCGCAACGAAGATGCCTTCAACCACGCCGTCGGGGCGATCGCCGCTGCGGCGCGCGAGCTCATCGATTCGCTCGAAACCACCCAGCACCCGCGCAATCGCGAGGAAGAGGCCGCCAAGGCGAAAGCCAGATCCGCGCTTCGCTTCGCCTGAGGCCCTCACATGAGCTTTTTCCCGGGCAACGATCCTGAGGCCGGCGATGCCTTCGCCTGCGATCAGATCGAGTTGATGGTCATCCCCAACGCCAAGGATATCGGCGGCTTCGAGGTCCGCCGTGCCTTGCCGACGGCGAAACGCCGGCTGGTCGGTCCATTCATCTTCTTCGACCGCATGGGACCGGCCATCCTGCGCGCCGGCCAGGCGATCGACGTGCGCCCGCACCCGCATATCGGGCTCTCGACCGTCACCTACCTGTTCGACGGCAGGATCAGGCATCGCGATTCGCTCGGTACCGAAATGGTGATCGCGCCGGGCGACGTGAACCTGATGACCGCCGGCCGCGGCATCGTCCACTCCGAGCGCACACCGGAGGAGCTGCGCGGCGCGCCGATGTCGGTCTCCGGCCTGCAGACCTGGCTGGCACTGCCCGACGGCAAGGAGGAGATCGCCCCGGTCTTCGCCAATACATCGGTGATCCGCTTGCCCGAGATCGACGCCGAAGGCGTCAGCGGACGCGTTGTCATCGGCGAATTCTCCGGGCTGCGCTCGCCGGTCGCGACCGCCTCGGAGACGCTTTATGCCGATCTGCGGCTGGCCGCAGGCGCCAGCGTGAAGATCCCGGCCGATGCCGAGGAGCGCGCCATCTACACGCTGGAAGGCGAGGTCTCGATTGCCGGCGACTGCTTCCCGGCCGAGCGGCTTCTGGTTTTCAAGCCCGGCGAGGAGATCGTCGTTTCGTCGCAGCGCGGTGCGCACTTCATGCTGTTCGGCGGCGCCTCGCTCGGTTCGAGGCGTTACATCTGGTGGAATTTCGTTTCATCCTCGAAGGAACGCATCGAGCAGGCGAAGGAAGAATGGAAGACGGGGCGCTTCGATATCGTTCCCGGCGATGAGGAAGAGTTCATTCCGTTGCCGGAAGGTTGAGGCGCGTCACCGACACGCATTTACATTCGCTCCCCGGCGGCATATTTCGCGCATGATCCAAGCGCATATTTGTGAAGTTTAGTGCAAGGTTAAGTTTGAAGCAGGCCGCTCCAGAGTGAACCCAAAGCCCGATACGCCGCTCCTCGACAAGGTCCGCATCCCGGCGGACTTGCGGGCGCTTGACGAAAGCGAGCTGCCGCAGCTGGCAACGGAACTGCGCGCCGAACTGATCGACGCCGTTTCGCACACGGGCGGCCATCTTGGCGCCGGCCTCGGCGTGGTCGAGCTGACGGTTGCCTTGCATTATGTCTTCGACACGCCGCAAGACCGGCTGATCTGGGATGTCGGCCACCAGGCCTATCCGCACAAGATCCTGACCGGCCGCCGCGACCGCATCCGCACGCTTCGCCAGGAGGGTGGCCTCTCCGGTTTCACCCGGCGAGCCGAGAGCGAATACGACCCCTTCGGCGCGGCCCATTCCTCGACCTCGATTTCCGCCGGTCTCGGCATGGCCATGGGCCGCGACCTTTCGGGCGGCCGCAACAATGTCATTGCCGTCATCGGCGACGGCGCCATGTCAGCCGGCATGGCCTATGAGGCGATGAACAATGCCGGCGCGCTGGACGCGCGCCTCATCGTCATCCTCAACGACAACGACATGTCGATTGCGCCGCCGACCGGCGCGATGAGCGCCTATCTGGCAAGGCTCGCTTCGGGCAAGGCATATCTGGGTCTGCGCGATTTCGGCAAGAAGCTGACCTCCTATCTCGGCAAGCGCGCCGATCGTGCCATCACGCGCGCGGTTGAGCACGCGCGCGGCTACGTCACCGGCGGCACGCTGTTCGAGGAGATGGGCTTCTATCACATCGGCCCGATCGACGGGCACAATTTGGAGCACCTTATCCCGGTGCTGAGGAACGTTCGCGACAATGCCGACGGCCCGGTGCTGATCCATGTCGTGACCCAGAAGGGCAAGGGCTACGCGCCGGCGGAAGCCGCCGCCGACAAGTACCACGGCGTCAACAAGTTCGACGTCATCACCGGTGCGCAGGCCAAGGCGCCGGCCAACGCGCCGAGCTACACCAAGGTCTTCGCCGAAAGCCTGATCCAAGAAGCGCGCGAGGACGACCGCATCGTGGCGATCACCGCCGCCATGCCGAGCGGCACCGGCCTCGATCTGTTCGGCGAGGTATTTCCGGCAAGGACCTTCGATGTCGGCATTGCCGAGCAGCACGCGGTGACCTTCGCCGCCGGCCTCGCCACTGAAGGCTACAAGCCTTTCGCCGCCATCTACTCGACCTTCCTGCAGCGCGCCTACGATCAGGTCGTGCACGACGTGGCGATTCAGAAGCTGCCGGTGCGTTTTCCCATCGACCGCGCCGGCTTCGTCGGGGCCGACGGAGCTACCCATTGCGGCGCCTTCGACACGACCTTCCTCGCCTCGCTGCCCGGCTTCGTCGTCATGGCCGCGGCCGACGAGGCGGAGCTGCGCCACATGGTGCGCACGGCAGCCGACTACGAGGGCGGCCCGATCGCCTTCCGCTATCCGCGCGGCAACGGCGTCGGCGTCGACATGCCGGAACGCGGCGCGGTGCTGGAAATCGGCAAGGGCCGTATCCTGAAGGAAGGCGCCAAGGTTGCGCTCCTCTCTTTCGGCACGCGGCTGCAGGATTGCCTGCTGGCCGCCGAGGAGCTCGGCGCGGCGGGCCTTTCCACCACCGTTGCCGATGCCCGCTTCGCCAAGCCGCTGGACGAGGACCTCATCCGCCGCCTCGCGCGCTCGCACGAAGTGCTGGTGACGGTCGAGGAGGGCGCGATCGGCGGCTTCGCCGCCCAGGTGCTGCATTTCCTCGCTCATGAAGGGCTGTTGGAAAGCGGCCTCAAGGTGCGCCCGCTGGTGCTGCCGGACGCGTTCATCGACCACGCCAAGCCCGAAAAAATGTATGCCGACGCCGGGCTCGACACGGCCGGCATCGTGCGCACGGTCTTCGCCGCGCTTGGCCACGGCATCCAGGCGCAGCGCGCCTGAATCGAAATCTCAACCTGCTGGATCTCTTTGCCGGCTTCTTGCTGTAAGTGTTTGTTAACGCTTCCGCTTGGCGGTTCGGTTACTCTGTCTTTTGGCCGATTTTCAACGGCACCCTGCTAAGACCTTGGTCCGAGGCAGGGGAGATAAGAAGATGAAATCGTTCCTTTGCGGCATGGCCTTTGTGATAGCCGTGACCGCGCCGGTGGCAGCCGAAACGAGTTACGACCGCAACCTCGAAAAGGCGGTGATAGGGATCGTCGCCGGCAAGATGGGCAACATCCGCGGCGGTTTCTCCTACAAGCAGGTTCCTCAGCTCGTGGTGCTGCCGGATGCAGCGCCGGCAGCGCCGGTTCAGGTTGAGCCTCCGCGCGCGCAGGCTTCCAACAATGACGGGCTGATGCCGGCGGTCGAGCGCCAGGTCTCGCGGTACTAAAACCACATGTCGCGCACGCAGCGGCCGTCGCGCGGCAGGTCGTCGAATGTGTCGAGACCGTCGAAATGGTCGATCGGCAGGTCGGCGACCGCCTCCGGCGGCGCCAGCCTGACATTGACGGCGATGCGCGTGCGGCCGCTGGAGCCCAGGCCGCGCCAGGCGAGCACGCAGGCGCATTTAGGACAGAACAGGATCTCGAGCGCAGGCTCGGCCACCTCTGCGCGCCTATAGGAACTCATCGGACCTGCGATGCGGATGCGCTCGTCGACATAGTCATAGGCCCAGAGCGTGCCGTAGCGGCGGCAAAGCGTGCAGTTGCAGGCAGTGATCGATCCAGGATCCCCTTCCAGGGTCCAGTGGGCAGCGCCGCAATGGCAGGTTCCCTTCAGCATGGCCTCCTCCTAGGCTGTTTCGGCTCGCGCATTCTGCCGCGCTCCGCGCCATATTCAACACACTGCCATTGCCTTCGCCGCCGGCTTTCGCCAATGAAGGCCGATGAATTCCTCCTTGCCATTGAACGCGCGCCAGCGTCTTGACGAGCTGCTCGTCGCGCGCGGCCTGTTCGCCAGCCGCTCGCGGGCTCGCGACGCCATCGAGCGCGGCACGGTCACCGTTGACGGCGCCGTTGCCCGCAAGCCCGGCCAGCCCGTCGCGGCGGACTGCGTCGTCGCGATCAACGACCCGGCGCGGGCCTATATGTCGCGCGCCGCGCTGAAGCTTGTTGCCGGTCTCGACCGATTCGGGTTCGATCCCTCCGGGACAGAGGCGCTCGACATCGGCGCTTCGACCGGCGGCTTCACCCAGGCGCTGCTCGAGCGCGGCGCAGCCCATGTCACGGCGATCGATGTCGGCCATGGCCAGATGCATCCCGACGTCGCCGGCGACCCGCGCGTGACGGTGATCGAGGGGCTGAACGCCCGAGACCTGACGACAGACGATCTCGGCGGCCGCATCCCGGATTTCCTGGTCTGCGATGTCAGTTTCATCTCGCTGAAACTGGCGCTGCCGCCGGCGCTTGCCTTGGCGGGCGAGGGCGCCAGGGCGCTGCTTCTCATCAAGCCGCAATTCGAGGCCGGCCGGGAGGCGATCGGCAAGGGTGGCCTGCTCAAGGACCCCAGCGCGGCTGAGCGTATCGCCGTCGGTCTGCGCGACTGGCTTGCCGGCATTTCCGGCTGGCGTGTGCTGGGATTTCACCCCTCACCGATCGAAGGCGGCGACGGCAATCGCGAGTTCCTGCTTGCCGCGATCAAGGACGCGGTTTCGCGATGAGCGCGCGCTTCGCCATCGCGAGGCTCGGTTCGCAGGGCGACGGCATCGCTCGCGCAGACGGCGGCGAGGTCTTCATTCCGTTCACGCTGCCGGGCGAAACCGTCACCGCCGCGCGGCAGAAGGACCGTGCGACGCTGATGTCGGTGCTCGAGGCATCACCGCTCAGGGTCGATCCGGCCTGCCGCCATTTCACCGAATGCGGCGGCTGCGCGCTGCAGCATTTCGAGGCCGAGGCCTACCGGCAGTGGAAGCGCGAGCGGGTGGCGCAGGCGCTGAAGGCCAAGGGCATCGCTTGCGAGATCGACGCGCTGGTGCCTTGCGCGCCTCACACGCGCCGCCGCGTCGTCTTCAGCGCCCGGCGCACCGAGGCCGGCATGCTGCTCGGCTTCGTGCGCGCGCTCTCCTCCGAGATTATCCCGATCGAGGAGTGCCCGATCTCCCTGCCGGCAATTGTCGCGTCGCTCGATCGCTTGCGGATGCTGGCCGCTCTGGTCTGCGCGACGCCAAAAGCCTTCCACATGACGGTGACCGTCACGGCGTCCGGCATCGATGTCGCCGTCCGGGACGCCGGCAAGCTCGGCGAGAACCAGCGCCGCATTGCTTCCAATTTCGTGATGGCCGAGGGCTTGGCGCGGCTTTCGGTCGACGGCGAGGTCATCGTCGAGCCAAAGAAGCCGGTGGTGCAGTTCGGATCGGTCGCAGCCGCCGTGCCGCCCGGCGCCTTCCTTCAGGCGACGCAGGCCGCCGAGCAGACGATGGCCAGCCTCGTCGGCCAGCATCTGTCGCGCGCCAAAAAGGTCGTCGACCTGTTCGCCGGCTGCGGCAGCTTCGCGCTCAGGCTCGCGGCGAGGTCGGAGGTTCATGCCGTGGAGGGCGATGCGCCGGCACTTGCCGCGCTCGATCGCGCCTTCCGCTTGGCCGGCGGCCTGAAGCGGGTGACCAGCGAACGCCGCGACCTGTTCCGGCGGCCGCTGACCTTCAAGGAACTGAACGCATTCGACGGTCTTGTCTTCGATCCGCCGCGCGCCGGCGCCGAGGACCAGTCAAAGCAGATCGCCCGCTCCGACGTGCCGCAAGTCGCGGCCGTCTCCTGCAATCCGGTGACGCTGGCGCGGGACCTGCGCATCCTTCTCGATGGCGGCTACGCGCTGAAGAACGTGACGCCGATCGACCAATTCCTGTGGTCGCCGCATGTCGAGGCCGTCGCGCTGCTGGAGAAGCCGAAGCGGCGCCGGTAGGTCACAGCTCGCAAGAAATTTTCTGAAGCCTCTGTTCTTTCGACGAAATTGCGCCCTAAAGCCGCCTTTATGCGGGCTCTTAATTTGGCGCTGTTAGGGAAACATTCCTGCCTCTGCAGCGTTACTAATATAAGCGGATGGCGATAACGGACGGCGCATTGCAATGCAGACGCTTCGGAAATTCATAAGCCTGGTCATCGTTCTCATCGCGTTCGCAGCCGCGTCTGCGACGAGCGCGTTCGCGCAGGAGCAAAAGCGCCTCGCCTTCGTCATCGGCAACGGCGCCTATCAGTCTGGCGAACTCGCTACTGCCGCCAATGACGCAGGCCTGATTGCGCAAACCTTGCAGGCGGCAGGGTTCGACGTGGTCGGCGCGCGTGATGTCGATCAGGATTCGCTGCGCAGCTCACTGCGCGATTTCCTTGGCAAGGTCTCCGCTGCCGGTCCCAACACGGTCGTCTTCGTCTACCTTGCCGGCCACGGCGTGCAGTTCGAAGGCGAAAATTACTTCTTGCCCGTCGACGCCCGGATCGCCAGCCCCGCCGACGTGCCGCTCCAGGCGATGCGGCTCTCCGATGTCACCAGGTCGCTAGCCGGATTGCCGACGAAGGTCAACATTGTCGTGCTCGATGCGGCGCGGCCCAATGCCTTCCCGAAGATGAACCAGCCTCTGGCCGGCGGTCTCGCGCTGGTCGATCCCGACCCGAACATGCTGATCGCGTTCAATGCGGCACCGGGAACGGTCGCGCCGGAAGGCAAAGGGCCATACGGCGCCTATGCCCAGGCGCTCGCCGAGATGATACGCGAAGGCGGGTTGTCGCTTGACGAGGTGTTCGACCGCACACGGCTGCGTGTCAACGAGATGACGCAAGGTGCGGAAGTGCCGTGGAACGCCTCGAAGATCACCACGCCTTTCGTCTTCTTCGAGCGTGCTGCGGACGCGCCTGCGCCCAAGGTTTCGGAGGCCGAATCCCGGTCCAATCGGACCAGGGCGATCCGCGATTTCAATGCTCATGACGCTTATGTCGCGGCTCTCGACCGCGACACGATGCGCGGCTACCAAGATTTCCTCGTCGCCTATCCGCACGATCCGATGGCCAAGCGCGTGCGCGCTATCATCGCTGCGCGGCGCGAGGCGATCACCTGGCGCGAGACCTGGCTGCAGGACACGCCAGAAGCCTACTGGTCTTATCTGCGGCGCTATCCGCATGGCCCGCATGCTTGGGACGCGCGCCGGCGGCTCGATCATTTCGATGCTGCCCTGGAGCCGCCGGAGGAGTTCACTGTCTATGAGTATGATGTGCCGCCGCCGCCGGAGGAGGAAATCATCTACGTCGACAGGCCGGTGCTCTATTTCGACGATCCCGATTTCGACTTCGAGCCGCCGCCGCCGATCGACGTGATCTTCCTGCCGCCGCCGCCGCCGGACTTCGTCGTGTTGGTGGCGCCAGCACCGCCGGTTGACGTCTTCGTCCTGCCGACGCCGGTGTTCGTGCCGATACCCGTGTTCGTCAACCCGCCGCGCCACATCGTGCCGCCGCCGAACGACATCATCTTCAACAACATCCACAACACGACCGTCATCAACAACATCAACACGACGATCAGAAACGAGACCATCAATCAGGCCGTGCAGCCGAGCGGCAAGGTTCAGGGTGGCGTTATCACAGGTCAGAAGCCGACCGGAACTGCCGTTGGTGCCGGCGCGGATGCGTTGGCGGCCAAGGTTGCGCTGCCGCCGGTACTGCAGAAGAAGGCGGCTATCTCCCGGCAGGCCCCGTCCGAGCAGCCACAGGGCGGCTTGCCGCCAAAGCCCGGCCAGCGTGTTATCCAGGGGCAGCAGCCTGGCGCCGCGACTGCGCAGCCGGAGACCCAGTCCACGACCGGCAAGCTGTCGCGCGACCACGCCTTGCCCGGAGCCGACGGCAGAAAGCTGCCGCTCGTCAACGGCAAGCCGGCGCTGAACGGCGAGAATTTGCCAAGCAACAAGCTCAGGAAGCAACTCGGCAAGCAAGGCATTGCGGGCGGCAACCAGGAGGCGACGGGAAATGCCGGGGCCGCTGTTACCGGGGAGCAGGGCGCGGCTGAGCAGAAGGGCAAGAAGCTCCGCAAGCTGCCGACGGTCAACGGCGCGCCGGCCGAGAACGGGCAGAGCGCGCAGGAGAACTTGAGGAAGAACAATCCGAACGCACTCACCGAACAGAACACCGGCAAACCGAAAAAGCTGAGGCGCAGGGATTTGTCCGCCGGCCAGCCCACTGTCGAACCGAACGAACAGGGCACGCCCAGCGGGAACGAGAAGGGCCGCAAGCTCCGCAAGCTGCCGACCGTCAACGGTGCGCCGGCCGAAAATCGGCCGAGCGTGCAGGAGCGGCTGAGGAAGAACAATCCGGAGGAGTTCTCCAACCAGGGTCAGCCTTCCGTCGACCAGAACGCCAAGAGCAGGAAGTTCCGCAGACTGCCGACCGTCAACGGTGAGCCGACCGACAACGGACCGGCCGTGCAGAAGCGGTTCAGGAGGAACAATCCGGAGGAATTCTCCAACGAGAATCAGGGCTCGGCAGGCAGGAGCGACAGGGGCAGGACGTTGCGCCGGCTGCCGAACATCGAGGAAGGAACCTCCGGCCCGGAAGTCAACGTCCAGCGCAACTTCAAGGCCAACAGACCGAACGAGGATGCGCAGCGCCAGTTCAGGCAGGAGCAGCGCCAGTTGCGGCAGGAAAGGCCGAACGAGCAGGTGCTCCGGCCGCAGAGATCGGAGCCGAAGCCGGAATTCCGCGCGCAGCCGAGACCGCAGGTGCAAGAGCGGCGTGTCCCGCAGGAGCAGCCGCCGCAGCAGTTCAAGAAGAAGCAGGCTTGCGGACAGCCGGGCGAACCGGCTTGCCAGCAGTAGGCCGTCGGGCAGCTACTCATGGGCCGGACTTTGCGGCCCATGAGCTTGCGCGAAGGGGATGCCGTGTGGAGCGCGTCAGCCCGTCGAAGGCGGATCGTTCCGTTGACTTGACCTATGAGTTTGGCGTCATGCGTTTCGACGTACCGCCGCGCTGGTTGATCGACACCCAGATGTTCGGGTTCTGTTGCGACTGGCGTTTGAGGAAATAATAGCCGGTCGCGTTCCAGGGCCTGACCTCGTCGACAAGATTGTCCAGGACGAGATCGCCCTTGTCGGTCTTCACCGTCAGGATGGTGTGACCTTCATTGTTGAGGTCGCGCACCACCGTCATCAGCAGCGCCTGCCGGGGAAATCCCGCATCCATGAGCAGCTTGCGCTTGTAAAGCGCGTAGATCTTGCAGTCGCCCTTGCCGTCCACCGGATAGTCCCAGTGGTCCATCATCGTGCCCCAATGCTCGTAATTGCTGACAGGCTTGATGGAGCCGTTCGTCTTCTGGTTTATCCGCTTGAGGATGCGAAGGTTCTGGGCGGTCAGCTTGACATTTGCGGCCGGCAGGGCGGGCACATTGCACTCTTTCGGCCGGCGGTGGCAGAAATCGACCCAGCCGTATGGAATGCTGGTGGGTCCCCCGACCGCGGCGGAGCGGACCCTATCCAGGGAAGGCTGTGTCGACGGCCGCTTGAACAATGCCGACTGCGCCGCTGCCTCGCCAACACCAACGGATGTCGCACCGATCAACGAAACAAGCCCAAGGAGGAAGGAAGAGGTTAGGACGCCAAGGGAACGCTGCACTACCAACACCACCGCAACCAGAAGACTGGCGACGAGTTAAAGCGGAAACGGCGGCGCGATCAACTAAACAATTAATAATTTCCTAACACGGTTGTGTTCGCGTCCGGCGAGGTCGCTACGCCTCTAGCACGCCGCCATGCCCCGCAGCCCGAGCTGCCTTGATAAGTTTGCGGTCGAAGGTTGCAAATCCCGAGCAATGCGCGGACTTGCCGAGATGCAGCGCATCGGCGAAGTCCATCCCTGCCTCAGCTAGGTCGAGCGCTGAGGAGACAAGCGCGGCCTCTTCCATCTCAACCGTGGAGAGTCCGCCGAACGCCCGCAGCGCTCTGACGACCTCGGCCTGGCCGTAGCCATAGGCGCTGCGCAGCACCCACTCTGCCTCCAGGATCACGGTGATGGCAACAAACACAGTCTGACCATCAATCAGCTGACGGG
The DNA here is from genome assembly GCA_000824825.2 of Mesorhizobium sp. ORS 3324. GTDB lineage: Bacteria > Pseudomonadota > Alphaproteobacteria > Rhizobiales > Rhizobiaceae > Mesorhizobium. The sequence continues at coordinate 89,539 of LM655204.1, read as the reverse complement.
ATCGCGGGGACTGTTCGGGATGGTCGTTCGTCAGGTACCCGACGACAAGGTTGGTATCAATCGCGAGCATGGCGCCGCCGCGCTTCGGCGAGGACGCCCGCGTCCATCTCTTCCAGTGTCTTCGGCTTGCCGCTGTGCGCCAGCACGCCAAACACATCTTCCGGACGCGTCGGGGCAAAGGCCGGCGCTGGTTTCAGAAGAACACCCTCGGATGTGTCTTCGACCTGCAGACGCGTGCCGGCACCCCAGTCCCTGCGTTTCCGGATCGCGCTGGGGAGGATCACTTGTCCCTTGGTCGAGACGGTAGTGATGAGTTTTTCGGCCTTAGCCATCGTAACCTTGTCATGTGTAAGACAAGGGTAAGATATTCTAGTGGCGGGTCCTGTTCAAGCCTGTCGAGTTGAGCATCCTCAAACCCTGGTGCCGCCTACCGTCATCTGGTTCATCCTCAGATGCGGCTGGCCGACGCCGACAGGCACGCCCTGTCCGGCCTTGCCGCACATGCCGATGCCGTTGTCGAGCTTCATGTCGTTGCCGACCATGGTCACGCGGTGCATGGCATCAGGGCCGTTGCCGATCAGCATCGCGCCCTTGATCGGCTGCGTCACCTTGCCGTCCTCGATCATGTAGGCCTCGGTGCAGCCGAACACGAATTTTCCCGACGTTATGTCGACCTGGCCGCCGCCGAAGGAGACGGCATAGATGCCTTTCTTGACCGAGGCGATGATCTCCTCCGGGTTCATGTCGCCAGAGGTCATGTAGGTGTTGGTCATGCGCGGCATCGGCTGGTGCGCATAGCCCTCGCGCCGGCCGTTGCCGGTCGCCTTCATGCCCATCAGCCGCGCGTTCTGCCGGTCCTGCATGTAGCCCACGAGCTTGCCGTCCTCGATCAGCACGTTTCGCGCAGAGGGCGTGCCCTCATCGTCGACGGTGAGCGAGCCGCGCCGCTCGGCGATCGTGCCGTCATCGACCACGGTGACGCCCTTTGCCGCCACCTGTTGGCCCATCAGCCCGGCGAAGGCCGAGGTCTTCTTGCGGTTGAAGTCGCCTTCCAATCCATGGCCTACGGCCTCGTGCAGCATCACGCCCGGCCAGCCGCTGGAAAGCACGATGTCGAAGGTGCCGGCCGGCGCCGGAACGGCCTCGAGATTGACCAGCGCCTGTCGCAGCGCCTCGCGCGCGGCATGCTTCCAGCTTTCCTCGGTCAGGAACTCGCCGAAGCTCTTGCGGCCGCCCATGCCGTAGGATCCGCTCTCCTGGCGATCGCCATCGCCGACCACCACCGAGACGTTGATCCTGACCAGCGGGCGGATGTCGCGCACCACCTGGCCGTCGCCGCGCACGATCTCGACATGCTGCCACGAGGCGGCGAGCGAGGCCGTCACTTGGCGCACACGCGGATCGGCGGCGCGCAGCCAGGCATCGATCTCCTGCAGCAGCTTGGCCTTGGCCTCGAAGGAAGGCGAGGGGATGGGGTTGTCGTCGCCATAGAGGTGTCGATTGGTGCGGGCGGGCGCGGCGGCGAGCGTGCCCGAATAGCCGCCCTTCACCGCCGAGACGGCATCGGCCGCGCGCAGCAGCGAGGCTTCGGATAGATCGCTGGAATGCGCATAGCCGCTCGCCTCGCCGGCGACCGCGCGCAGCCCGAAACCCTGATCGGTGTTGAAATTGGCCGTCTTCAGCCGGCCGTTGTCGAACATCAGCGCTTCGCTCTCGCTGTATTCGAGGAACAACTCGCCGTCGTCGGCGCCCTTGATAGTGTCGGCGACGATCTCTTTGACGCGCTCGTCGGAAATGTCGAATTGGCCGATCAGGCTGTTCATGGCAGGTCTGTCCGCTGGCGGTTTGTCATTTCCCCGATGTAGGGGCGAACACAGCTCAAGACAATCGGTCGCGTTCACACGGGATTGTCGTCGCCGCAGACAAAGGACGACCCGTCGGGTCTCAGGGGAGCGCCGCGAAGCCCTCGGCGAATCCCTTGAGGTCGACGGGGATGCCGATGCCTTCCTCAGGCGTCTGGAAAACGATGAAGGTGGCCGAGGTGCCGTTCTTCAGCGTGTCGAGCAGCGGCTTCTCGAGGATCACTTCCGCATAGCAGCCGTCCTGGAAGCAGCGCACGAAATAGGCGCGGCCGATGTCCTTGCCGTCGACGTTGAGGCCAAGTCCGTTGGGCAAGAGGACGCCGAGCGGCGCCAGCACCCGCAGGATCTCGGCCTTGTTGTCGGCGGTGCGCAGCACCACCACCGAAAGCCCCATCTCCGGACGGTCCTCGGCGACGACGTTCTGCATCATCACGCATTGCTCGGAGGTCGCGCCGGCGGGCGTATCGCAGATGATCGACCAGGCGCCATGCGTCGACTTGACCGTGCCGCTGGGCGGCGCGGCGGTCTGCGGCGGCGCGGCACTCGCCGCGCCCGTCAGGCCTGCGCCAAGCAGGGCGGCAAGGAAGACGACCTTCGCCAGGGGTCTCGAAAGCCAGGAAGTCATGACGGCTCCATTGCGAATCACGGCACTTTAAGCTGCGCCAAGGCCAAGTAAAGGACGAGACCGCCGCCGGCCCGCCCCGATACCCGGCAATTACGCGCTTTTCCATAGCAAATTCGCCCGAATTGCGACCGTCCGGCGCGCAGCGCGGCGATGGCCGGGGACGGCCTTCGGGTTGCGCGCAAAAATGCCGCACGGTTTCGGCCGCTCCTTCCTTGCGGAGGGAAATAGAGTATGGTTTGAACCACCTTAGCAACGGACCGGGATTCCCAATCCCGGCGTCGTTCGTTCTTGGTGCGATCCGATCGCAGGAAGTGGGAGACGAGAGGGCGATGAGAAAATTCCTGGCAAGCGCCAAATTCCTGGCAGGTGCTGCAGCCGCAGGCGCGCTCCTCTCCAGCGCATCCGCTTATGCGGATCAGCCGCGGCCATGGGAGACGAGCTTCCAGGCGCCGGCGACCGATATGATGCGGCAGATCGAGTGGTTCGGGAACTACACCTTCGCCTTCATCGTGGTGATCACCCTTCTGGTGCTGTTCCTGCTCGCCTTTGTCATCCTGAAGTTCCGCGCGAGCGCCAATCCGGTTCCCTCGAGGACCAGCCACAACACGCTGATCGAGGTGATCTGGACGGTCGGGCCGGTCGTCGTGCTGCTGCTCATCGCAATTCCCTCCTTCCAGCTGCTCACCGCGCAGTACACGCCGCCGGAAGAGGCCAAGCTCACCGTCAAGGCGACCGGCAACCAGTGGAACTGGGACTACGAATACCAGGTCGACAAGAGCTTCTCTTTCAACTCGGCCGTGCTCCAGGATGCTGACCGCGCCAAGGCCGGCAAGGAAGACCGCAACCTTTATCCGCGCCTGCTCGCCGTCGACAACGAGCTGGTGGTGCCGGTCAACACCATGACCCGCGTGCTGATCACGGCCACTGACGTCATCCACTCCTTCGCCGTGCCGTCCTTCGGCATCAAGATGGACGCCGTGCCCGGCCGTACCAACGAGACCTGGTTCAAGGCGCAGAAGGAGGGCCTCTACTACGGCCAGTGCTCGCAGCTCTGCGGCAAGGATCATGCCTTCATGCCGATCGCGGTTCGCGTCGTGTCCGACGCACAGTTCAAGACCTGGCTCGACGGGGCCAAGACCGATGTGCCGGGCGCCAACAAGGCGCTGATGGCCGAGATCGACGGCACCAACAAGGTAGCGGCTGCCGGCAATTGATGCCGCGGCCAAGCAGGAATTAGGGAACGGAGCGGAACATGGCAGAGGCTCAAGCTCACGACCACCACGACCACAGGCCGCATGGCTGGGTCCGCTGGGTGTACTCGACCAACCATAAGGACATCGGCACGCTCTACCTGATCTTCGCGATCATTGCAGGTGTTATCGGCGGCGCGCTGTCGGTCGCCATCCGCATGGAGCTGCAGGAGCCGGGCATCCAGATCTTCAGCGGTCTGGCGCAGATGGTCTACGGCATGCAGGGCGACGCTGCCATCGACGGCGGCAAGAGCATGTACAACGCCTTCGGCGCCGCGCACGGCCTGATCATGATCTTCTTCATGGTCATGCCGGCCCTGATCGGCGGCTTCGCCAACTGGATGGTGCCGATCATGATCGGCGCGCCGGACATGGCCTTCCCGCGCATGAACAACATCTCTTTCTGGCTGCTGCCGCCGGCCTTCCTGCTGCTGCTCGGCTCGATGTTCGTGCCGAGCGCGCCCGGCGCCTTCGGCCCCGGCGGCGGCTGGACGATCTATCCGCCGCTCTCGACGTCCGGCCAGCCCGGGCCTGCAATGGACCTGGCGATCCTGTCGATCCACATCGCCGGCGCCTCGTCGATCCTCGGCGCGATCAACTTCATCACCACCATCTTCAACATGCGCGCTCCCGGCATGACGCTGCACAAGATGCCGCTGTTCGCCTGGGCGGTGCTGATCACTGCCTTCCTGCTGCTGCTCTCCTTGCCGGTTCTGGCCGGCGGCATCACCATGCTGCTTACCGACCGCAATTTCGGCACCTCCTTCTTCGTGCCGGACAATGGCGGTGACCCGCTGCTCTTCCAGCACCTGTTCTGGTTCTTCGGCCACCCCGAGGTGTACATCCTGATCCTGCCGGGCTTCGGCATCATCAGCCATATCGTCTCGACCTTCTCGAAGAAGCCTGTCTTCGGCTATCTCGGCATGGCCTACGCCATGGTCGCGATCGGCGCCGTCGGCTTCATCGTCTGGGCGCACCACATGTACACGACCGGCCTGTCGCTCGACACGCAGCGCTATTTCGTGTTCGCCACCATGGTCATCGCGGTGCCGACCGGCGTGAAGATCTTCTCCTGGATCGCCACGATGTGGGGCGGCTCGATCTCCTTCAAGCCGCCGATGCTGTGGGCGCTGGGCTTCATCTTCCTGTTCACGATCGGTGGCGTCACCGGCGTCCAGCTCGCCAATGCCGGCCTTGACCGCTCGCTGCACGACACCTATTTCGTGATCGCCCACTTCCACTACGTGCTGTCGCTGGGTGCGGTATTCGCCATCTTCGCCGGCTGGTACTACTGGTTCCCGAAGATGACCGGCTACATGTACTCGCCGGTGATCGCCAACACCCACTTCTGGGTCACCTTCGTCGGCGTCAACCTGATCTTCTTCCCGCAGCACTTCCTCGGCCTCGCCGGCATGCCGCGTCGCACCGTCGACTATCCGGACGCGTTCGCCGGCTGGAACATGGTCTCGTCCTACGGCTCCTACATCGCCGCAGTCGGCGTCGCGATCTTCCTCTACGGCGTGTTCGAGGCCTTCCAGAAGAAGCGGGTCGCGGGCGCCAATCCGTGGGGCGAGGGTGCCACCACGCTCGAATGGCAGCTGCCTTCGCCGCCGCCGTTCCACCAGTGGGAACAGCTGCCGAAGATCAAGTAAGCAGCGTCCCGACGCATGCGAGGCCGCCGGCCAGTCCGGCGGTCTTGGCCAACGGAATGATGGACTTTAAGTACGCATGGCCATTGCCGACCATAGATTGATGGAGGAAGCGGGCTTTCGCATGTCGGAAGCGACCGCGGGCGATTTCTTCGCCCTCCTGAAGCCGCGCGTCATGTCGCTGGTCGTCTTCACGGCCTTTGTCGGCCTGGTCGCGGCGCCCGTCGCCATCAATCCGCTGCTGGCGATGATCGCCATCCTGGCGATCGCCATCGGCGCCGGCGCCTCGGGCGCGCTCAACATGTGGTACGACGCCGACATCGACGCTGTGATGACCAGGACCGCCGGCCGTCCGGTGCCGGCCGGCCGCGTCACGCCCGGCGAAGCGCTGAGCTTCGGCCTGGTGCTCTCCGTGCTGTCGGTGATGACGCTTGGCGTGCTGGTCAACTGGCTGTCGGCCGCGCTTCTTGCCTTCACCATCTTCTTCTATGCCGTCGTCTACACGATGTGGCTGAAGCGCTGGACGCCGCAGAACATCGTCATCGGCGGCGCCGCCGGCGCCATCCCGCCGGTGATCGGCTGGGCGGCGGCGACCGGATCGGTCAGCCTTGAAAGCCTGATCCTGTTCCTGATCATCTTCCTCTGGACGCCGCCGCATTTCTGGGCGCTGGCGCTGTTCAAGTCGGATGACTATGCGCGCGCCGGCATCCCGATGATGCCGAACGTCGCCGGGCCTGCCTCCACGCGCCGTCAAATCTTTGCCTATGCACTGATCCTGGCGCCGGTCGGCGTGCTGCCCTGGCTGCTCGGCTACACCACGGCTGCCTACGGCGCCGTCTCGGCCGTGCTGGGCGCGGGCTTCATCTGGTATGCCTGGAAAGTGCTCGGCATGACCGACGAAGACCGCACGATGAGGCCGGCCAAGGCGCTGTTCGGCTATTCGCTGCTCTATCTGTTCGCCATCTTCGCCGCCTATCTCGTCGACAGCGTGGTCGGGCGCGCCCTCATGACGGGGGGAGCATGATCGTGGCCGACAAGAACCTCGAACTGGTCACCTTGACCGAGCGCCAGCAGAAGGCTCGGCGCAACCGCTCCGTCGCCATCGGCGTGGCGCTGGCCGCGCTCGTCATCATCTTCTACGTCGCGACCATCGTGAAGTTCGGCCACAATGCCGCCGGCCTCATGCCCACGAACCTGATGTGAGGCGGCGATGAGCGGCGAGATCAAACCCGTCAGGAAGAACAGCAACCGGATCATCGTGGCGGTCTGCCTTGCCTTCTTCACCGGCATGGTCGGCATGGCCTACGCGGCGGTGCCGCTCTACAAGATGTTCTGCCAGGCCACAGGCTATGGCGGCACGACGCAGCGCGCCGAGAAGCAATATGCCGGCCGCGTGCTCGACCGTGACATCACCATCCGCTTCGACGCCAACACCAACGGCATTCCGTGGCAGTTCGAACCCGTGGCGCGCTCGGTGACCATCAAGATCGGCGAGACCACGCAGGCGCATTACAGCGCCACCAACAAGTTCGACCGTCCCGTCACCGGCCGCGCCTCCTTCAACGTGCAGCCGGAAATGGCCGGCGCCTATTTCAACAAGGTGGAGTGCTTCTGCTTCACCGACACGACGCTGAAGCCCGGCGAGACGCTGGACATGCCTGTCGTGTTCTATGTCGATCCAGACATCGTCAACGTGCCGGAACTGAAGGACTTGAAGACCATCACCCTGTCCTACACGATGTTCCCGGTCGAGAAGAAACAGCCGGTCGCGGCCGCCACTGGCGGCAGCAAAAAAGTTCCAGATTCCGAAGCAAGCCTCGGGGGTTGATATGGCAGACGCGCACGCAAAACCGAACCACGACTACCATCTCGTCAATCCGAGCCCCTGGCCTTTCCTGGGCTCGATCGGCGCGCTGGTGACTGCCATCGGCGGCGTGTGCCTGATGCGCTATCTCAGGGCCGACAGCTTCCCGGTCTTCGGCCACAACATCGCCAATCCGTGGCTGTTCTTCATCGGCCTCGTCATCGTGCTCTACACGATGTTCGCCTGGTGGTCGGACACCATCAAGGAAGCGCATGAGGGCCACCACACGCGCGTCGTGTCGCTGCACCTGCGCTACGGCATGATCATGTTCATCGCTTCCGAGGTGATGTTCTTCGTCGCCTGGTTCTGGGCCTTCTTCGACGCCAGCCTGTTCCCCGGCGAGGCGATACAATATGCCCGCACCGCCTTCACCGGCGGGGTGTGGCCGCCGAAGGGCCTGGAGGTTCTCGATCCCTTCCACCTGCCGCTCTACAACACCATCATCCTGCTCTTGTCGGGCACGACGGTGACCTGGGCGCACCACTCGCTTATCCATGGCGACCGCAAGGGCCTGATCAACGGCCTGGTGCTCACCGTCGGCCTCGGCATGCTGTTCACCATGGTTCAGGCTTACGAGTACATGCACGCTCCATTCGCCTTCAAGGATTCGATCTACGGCGCCACCTTCTTCATGGCGACGGGCTTCCACGGTTTCCACGTCATCATCGGCACCATCTTCCTGCTCGTCTGCCTGCTGCGCGCGATCCGTGGCGACTTCACCCCGAAGCAGCATTTCGGCTTCGAGGCGGCCGCCTGGTATTGGCACTTCGTCGACGTGGTCTGGCTGTTCCTGTTCAGCTGCATCTATGTCTGGGCCTCGAACGGTGCGCTGATCGAACCGCACTGATCCAGGCAATTCCGGGAAAGCGCATAGCGGCGGCTGCGGCGACGTGGCCGCCTTATCTTTTTGAGCGAAAGGGTCTACGGTGCGGATATGAGCGAAGACAAGGCGATCTGGCCCCCTATCGACCCGGTCTCGGCCGGCCTGCACGGGCGCTGCCCGCGCTGCGGCGAGGGCAAGCTGTTCTCGGGCTTCCTCACCGTCGGCAAGCGCTGCTACAATTGCGGCCTCGACTACTCCTTCGCCGATGCCGGCGATGGCCCGGCGGTGTTCGTGATCCTGATCATCGGCTTCATCGTCGTCGGCTTGGCGCTGTGGATGGAAGTCACGCTGAGCCCGCCGCTCTGGCTGCATTTCATATTGTGGATACCGCTGGCCCTGGTCCTTAGCCTGACGGCATTGCGCCTCATCAAGGGCGTGCTGATCACCATGCAGTACTCAAAGAAAGCTTCCGAAGGCAGGCTGGACGCCGGTCGATGAGCGGCACAAACGGCCAGACTGCCGGCCGCTCGCGGCCGCGCAATGCATTGCTGCTTGGGTTCGGCCTCGTCCTGTTCGCCATTCTCATCGGACTCGGCACCTGGCAGGTCCAGCGCCTGCACTGGAAGGAAAACCTGCTCGCCACGATCGACAGGCGCACCCATGCGCCACCCCTGCCGCTGTCCAATGTCGAGAGTGAATTCGCAGCCACGCACGATGTCGACTACACGCCGGTGAAGGTGACCGGCACCTTCCTCCACGAGGGTGAGCGGCATTTCTTCGCCACCTGGGAAGGCGACACCGGCTTCAATGTCTACACGCCCTTGCAGCTCGGCGACGGTCGTTTCGTGCTCGTCAATCGCGGCTTCGTTCCTTACGACCTCAAGGATCCGGCCAAGCGCCGGCAGGGCGAGGTCGCCGGAACGGTGACGGTGACCGGCCTTGCCCGCAATCCGCTGCCGGGCAAGCCCTCGATTATGCTGCCCGACAACGATATCGCCAAGAACATCTTCTACTGGAAGGATCGCGACGCGATGGCCTCGAGCGCCGGCCTGCCGGCGGGAGCCGTGCTGGTGCCTTTCTTCATCGATGCCGACAAGACGCCGAATCCCGGCGGCCTGCCGGTCGGCGGCGTCACCATCATCGATCTGCCGAACAATCACCTGCAATATGCCGTCACCTGGTACGGCCTGGCCGCAGCACTTGCCGCCGTGCTGATCCTCAGGATCCGCCGCACGACGAAGGAAGGGTGAACGCCGCCGCTCTTGACAGGGCAGGGGTAGGCATCTCATTTCGGCTCCAGATTTCAAGTGAACCGGTCCGTTTTCATGAGTGAGACCAAGCCACCACTGACGATCAGGCTTTGCCAGCCGCGCGGCTTCTGCGCCGGCGTTGACCGCGCCATCCAGATCGTCGTGCTGGCGCTCAAGAAATACGGTGCGCCGGTCTATGTCCGCCACGAGATCGTGCACAACCGCTATGTCGTCGAGGGGCTGCAGAGCCTGGGCGCGGTGTTCATCGAGGAACTGTCCGAGATTCCGGCTGAACATCGCCAATGCCCGGTCGTCTTTTCCGCGCATGGCGTGCCGAAATCGGTGCCGGCGGACGCCGAGGCGCGCAACCTCTTCTATCTCGACGCCACCTGTCCGCTGGTGTCGAAAGTGCACAAGCAGGCGATGCGCCACCAGCGGCTCGGTCGCCACGTGCTGCTGATCGGCCATGCCGGCCATCCGGAAGTCATCGGCACGATGGGCCAGCTGCCGGACGGCGCGGTGACCCTGATCGAGACCGAGGCGGACGCGGCGCGCTTCGTGCCGGCCGATCCGGCAGCGCTCGGATTCGTCACCCAGACGACGCTCTCGGTCGAAGACACCGCAGGCATCATCCGGGCGCTGCAGGAGCGCTTCCCCGAGCTCCACGCCCCCGCGGCCGAATCGATCTGCTACGCCACCACCAACCGCCAGGAGGCGGTGAAGGAAACGGCGGTCGGCGCCGATCTGTTCCTCGTCGTCGGCGCGCCCAATTCGTCCAACTCGCGCCGCCTTGTCGAGGTGGCGGAGCGCGCCGGTGCCAAGATGTCGCTTCTCGTGCAGCGGGCCGCCGAAATCCCGTGGAATGAGATCGGGGAGATTTCGACGCTCGGCCTGTCGGCAGGCGCTTCGGCGCCGGAAATCATCGTCGATGAGATCATCGACGCCTTCCGGCAGCGTTTCGACGTCACCATCGATCTGGCCATCACGGCCACCGAAACGGAGGATTTCCCGGTGATGCGGGTGTTGCGCGATGTCGAACTGACGGCGGCCGACATGGCCTTCGTCAATGGAGCCGCGTGAAGCCAAAATGGCCGTTTACACCGACGTCAACGAAGGCGAGCTCACAACCTTCCTGAAAGCCTATCCGGTGGGCGAGCTCCTGTCCTACAAGGGCATCGCCGAGGGCACGGAGAATTCGAATTTCCTCGTCCACGCCTCCACCGGCTCCTATATCCTGACGCTTTACGAGAAGCGCGTCGACAAGGCCGATTTGCCCTTCTTCCTCGGCCTGATGGGGCATCTGGCGCGAAAAGGCATTTCCTGCCCGCTCCCGGTCACCGCGCATGACGGCACCGTCATCGGCACGCTCGCCGGCCGACCAGCGGTCATCATCACCTTCCTCGAAGGCCTGTCGCTCAGGCGCCCGGCAGCAGCGCATTGCGGCGAGGTCGGCAAGGCGCTGGCCGAGCTGCATCTCGCAGGCCGGGATTTCCCGATGCGCCGGCCGAACGCGCTTGCCATCGACGGCTGGCGCAAGCTCTGGGCCGCATCGCGCGACCGCGCCGACGAGGTCGAGCCGGGACTGGCGGCCGAGGTCGACGCCGATTTTGCCGATTTCGAGCGCAACTGGCCGACCGGCCTGCCGCAAGGCATCATCCATGCGGATCTCTTCCCTGATAATGTCTTCTTCCTCGGCGAGAAACTGTCGGGGCTGATCGATTTCTATTTCGCCTGCGACGACCTCTACGCCTATGATGTCGCCACCTGCCTCAACGCCTGGTGCTTCGAGAAGGATTTTTCCTTCAACCTCACCAAGGGCGCGGCGCTGCTTGCCGGCTACCAGTCGGTGCGGCCGCTTGAGGCCGGGGAGAAGGCGGCGCTGCCGATGCTGGCGCGCGGCTCGGCGCTGCGTTTCATGCTGACCCGGCTCTATGACTGGCTGACCATTCCCAACGGCGGGCTGGTCATGAAACGCGACCCGACCGAATATATTCGCCGCATGCGCTTCCACCGGGCGATCAAGTCGCCCTCCGAATACGGACTGAAATGACCAAAGAAGTCGAGATATTCACCGACGGCGCCTGCTCGGGCAATCCCGGTCCCGGCGGCTGGGGCGCGGTGCTGCGCTATCATGGCGTCACCAAGGAGTTGTCGGGCGGCGAGGCCGAGACCACCAACAACCGCATGGAGCTGCTTGCCGCCATCACGGCGCTGAATGCTCTGAAAGAGCCGTGCACGGTCGATCTCTATACCGACAGCAAATACGTCATGGACGGCATTTCCAAATGGATCCATGGCTGGAAAAAGAACGGCTGGAAGACCGGCGAGAAGAAGCCGGTCAAGAACGGCGAGCTCTGGCAGGCGCTCGACCAAGCCGCCAGTCGCCACAAAGTCATCTGGCACTGGGTGAAAGGCCATGCCGGCCACCCGGAGAATGAACGTGCCGACGAGCTGGCCAGGCAAGGCATGGCGCCGTTCAAGAAAGGACCAGTCAAGCCTGTCGCTGCTTCGCAGTCGGCTGCGCAGGCAAAGCGGCCGGCGGTCGCAAAGGCGCGACGCTCGACCCAAAGCTACTGATTTCCGCAGGCGGCCCGCCCATTGGTGGAGGTCGATCGCGTACTACATCACGCATCCCCGGGTTCGGATCGACGCCAGCATTCCAGTGCGCAATGGGGATTGTCCGACATCGGCAGAGCGAGAGCATCGGCTATGCTCGATCAGCCGAGGGTCGGCTCGATCAGACGTATTGTGTCATCGGCTGAGCGCAAGGCGATCGAAACTGCCGAAATTCTCGCCAAGCATCTCCGTCTTACCGTCGAGGTGCAGGAACGCATGCCGAGAATGACCGGTCCGCAACCGGACTTTCTGCCCCCGTCGGAGTTCGAAGCGGTCGCCGACCAGTTCTTTGCCAATCCGCAGGAGCATTCGCGGATGGGAGCGGGCTATCGATGCTGTGAGCGAGGTCGACGCTTTGCTCGGTGCCGATGATGCAGAGGACATCGCTTTCGTCGGCCACCGAGGAGTGGCTTTTGCTGTTCCACCTCAGCAGACGGAAAATCAGCCGCGAAGCGGATCAACCGGTCGGCGGCGGCAACTACTTCGCCTACGATATCGGCGCGCAACGCATCGTCCACGGATGGTGGCCGATCGACAAGCCGGCGCCGCACCTCGGCCATTTAATTGTCAGCTGAATGTCAGCAGATCGCCAACGCTACCGAGAACGGGCCGAGCGCGAACAGGTTGAGCGCGCGTATTGCTGCAAAATGGCAGTGGGAGTACTATTTACTACCATAGAGCAAGGACGATACGCGATGGCAAACGTGGAAAAGATGAGCGTAGCGGTGACGACACAGCAGGCCGCCGTTATGCGCGAAGCTGTGGAAACGGGCGAGTACGCAACCACGAGCGAGATTGTGCGCGAGGCGATGCGAGACTGGTTGACCAAGCGCGAATTGCGTCAAGAGGACGTACGCCGGCTGCTGCGTCTTTGGGATGAGGGCAAGGCAAGCGGGAAGCCGCAACCTTTGGATTCGACGCCTTACGGAAGGAAGCTCGGCAGAAGCTGAAGGAAGCCGCGCCGAATGGCCGTTAGGATAATTTGAGAGCCGACCTCATCGACATTTATGTGACCGTAGGCGGCGAGAACATAACGCCCGCCGATCGCTATTATGATTGGATAGAAGCGCGGGCATGGCAGTTGGCGGATCACCCACGCATGGGCGTGAGGCGGCCCGATATCGGGCCCTCCACGCGAATGCTTGTGGCAGCGCCTTTTGTGCTGCTCTACAAAACGATCCCAGATACCAACGACGGTCCTGTCGAACGGGTCGAGATCATCCGTGTCGTGGACGGTCGCAGGGATTTCAATCGTCTATTCTGACGTCTACCGGATCGCCAGCGCCGTGGAGAACAGGCCGAGCGCGAACACGGTGTGCGACGCGAGGTTCAGCGCGCGCACCAGCATCGGGTTGGGCAGCTTGGACGCCGCCCAGCCGGCGCCCATGCCCGGCGCCAGCAGGAACCAGCCGGCGCCGACGGTGACGATGCCGAGGATGAAGGCCGGCAGGAAGGTCGGCGCCGCCAGCCAACCCGCTCCTGCGAGCGCGACCAGGATGACGCCGTAAAGGATGCCAACCAGATAGTGGAAGGCCCAGCCCAGCGCCTTCTCATGCGCATAGGGCGCGGCCTTGCCGATATCGTCGTGGAACACCTTCTCTGGCAGGTGCCGGACCCAGCGGCCGACCAGGCCCCAGTTCGGCCGCGGCAGGCCGAACAGCTTGTTGAGGAAAATCGCCCAGACGTCCATGAAGACCGTGGCGCCGATACCGATAGCGACGGCGCGCCAGACGATGTCGAGCATCAGAGCTGCTCGAGGATCTTGGCCGCGCCGCTCTCGTCGACACCCGGCTTGGTCTCGATATTGAGCGCCACGACCTTGCCGTCGTCGACGATCATCGAAAAGCGCTTCGAGCGCAGTCCCATGCCGTTGGCGGATAGATCGTTGTCGAGCCCGACCGACTTGGCGAAGTCGGCGCTGCCGTCGGCGAGGTAGAGGATCTTGCCTTCGCCGCCGGTGAAGCGCGCCCACGCGCCCATCACGTGGACGTCGTTGACCGAGACCACCGCGATGGTATCGACGCCGCGCGCGAGAATGGCGTCGTGGTTCTCGAGGTAGCCCGGCAGGTGGTTGTTGCTGCAGGTCGGCGTGAAGGCGCCGGGAACGCCGAACAGCACGACCTTCTTGCCGGCAAAGATCTCGGCGCCGGTGACCGGCTTCGCGCCGTCGGCGGTCATCACCTTGAACGTCGCCTCGGGCAGTTTGTCGCCAACCGAAATGGTCATGATTTCCTCGCTTGGGAGATTGGGAAGGAGCTGCTTCTGCGATATCGGACCAGGCTGCTTTCCGCAACGGTCGAGCGAGGCCTGGCTCAAGGGAAAGGCAGCAGTCCGTCGACGGCGCCTTCGGTGCTGGTCAATGTGAAATAGAGCCCGCCATCCGTGGGGGTCGCCGACGGCCGGTCGAGGATCGGCACGGTGAACACCAGCTTGCCGTTCCGCTCGCTGCGCACGGGCGCGCCGAACATGTAGTCGCGCTCGCCGGCGATGAAGAAGTCGACGGAATCCTGATCGCCGGGCGAATGCGCCTCGACGATGAGCGTCTCGTGGTTGCCCGGCAGCACGCGGATGCCGAAATCGGGACGCGCCGGCGAGGGGAGCGTCGCTAACGCCGCCTTCACCAGCGCCGCGTCGGTGGCGTTGTCCGGATCGGAAGCGGGATCGACGCTGAGCTTGGTTTGCACCGGAATACAGATCGTCTCGCATATGCCGAGGAAGATGTTGGCATCGATGTTGGCTGGCTGATCCGGCGCCGCCAGCGTGAAGGTCACCGGCAGCGATACCGGGCGGTCGTAGCCAGCCCATTTGCCATAGCCGTCATCGTGGCGCCGCGGCGGCGGAAACGACAGCCGTGCATCGGCGATGTTGGTGCTGGCCGATACGTCGAGCTGAGGCGGCACGCCGGAGTCGCCGGGATCGCGCCAATAAGTCTTCCAGCCGGGCTTGAGCGCGATGTCGAGGACGCCGTGGATCTTGCCCGCCTCGTCAGGCTTGCCGCTGGTCACCAGCCGCACCTTGCCGCCTTCGCTGCTGTACCAGGCCGAGGACGAAGCCACGGCGTGCGGAGCAGCTCCCAGCCCGATGACGGCGCCGAGCGCCAGAATGTTCAGGTATCGCATGGCGGTGATTTGACCGCCCGTTCTTGGCCGCGCAATGATTTCATGGTCGTGCCGGTATCATATTTGCGTGACATGCGGCAGCCTGACCATCTTTTCGGCGCGGCGGAAACGCGTTACGCTCCACCTCATGGACTTGTTGCGCCACAAGAAGATGGCCGCCGGGCGCGGCTTCCTCGACGATCAGTTCCTGATTGCCATGCCAGGCATGAAGGACGACCGTTTCACGCGCTCGGTCATCTACATCTGCGCCCACAGCGACGAGGGCGCGATGGGCCTGATCATCAATCAGACGCAGCAGATGCTGTTTCCGGATCTCCTGGTTCAGCTCGGCATCATGAACGAGCAGGAGGCGATCCGGCTGCCGGCGCATGCCCGCGACTTCGTTGTGCGCAATGGCGGGCCGGTAGACCGCAGCCGCGGCTTCGTGCTGCATTCCGGCGACTATCGCGTGGAGTCCTCGCTCACCGTCTCCGATGACATCTGCCTCACCGCCACGGTCGACATCCTGCGCGCCATCTCGACGGGCCGCGGGCCGCGTCATGCGCTGATGGCGCTCGGCTATGCCGGCTGGGGCGCCGGCCAGCTCGAAAGCGAGATCGCCGAGAACGGCTGGCTGACTTGTCCGGCGACGCCGGAGCTGTTGTTCGACTCCGACATCGAGCGCAAATACGACCGCATCCTCGCCTCGATCGGCATCGACCTCGCTCATCTCAGCGCCGCCGCCGGCCACGCTTGAAGGCGGCGGCCTGCCCATACGGGTTAGCAGGGACGCTCCCGACTTCGTCATCCTAGGGCGCAGCAGGAGCGAAGCTCCGTCGCGGAGACCCTGGGATCCCTGGGATCCATGCCATGACATCGGCCATAGAGTGCAGCGGCTTAGAATTCTGCACCGTTTTCAACGCTTAACGTAATGGCATGGATCCTAAGATCTGCGCTCCGCTTCGCGTCGCTTCGCACTAGGATGACGAGGCTGGTGGGCGTCGCGCCCACACTACTTACGCCTGCGTGAGCGGGTACTGTTCCCTCAGCGTTTTCAGCACTTGGTCGCCGGGCATCGGCGCGCCGAACATGAAGCTCTGGACATATTCGCAGCCCATCTGGCGCAGCTCCAGCGCGTCGCTTTCGTCGGAGATGCCTTCGGCAACGACCGACAGGCCGAGCTCATGCGCCATGTTGACCATGGATTTGAGCAGCACCGCCCGCTTCGGCGTGGCGTCGTCGACGAAGCTCTTGTCGATCTTGATCGTGTCGAAGGGGAAGCGCGTCAGATAGGAGAGCGATGAATAACCGGTGCCGAAATCGTCGAGCGACAGCCCGATGCCGAGCTGTTTTAGCTTGGTCAGCACATGCGCGGTCTGCTCCGGATTGTCCATCACCAGGGACTCGGTGAGTTCGAGCCGGAAGCAGCGCGGCTTGAGATTGGCGCGCGCGATGACGGAGCGCACGTCGCTGACGAGATCGCGGCGGATGAGCTGGCGGCTGGAGAGGTTGACCGAGACCGATAGCGGCGCGTCGCCGATCTGCTTTTGCCAGCTCGCCAGATCCTCGGCCGCCTGCTGCATCGCAAACAGGCCAAGCTGCACGATCAGCCCGCAATTCTCGGCCACCGGGATGAAATCCCCCGGTGGGATCATGCCGCGCCGCGGATGATCCCAGCGCAGCAGCGCCTCGAAGCCGGCGACGCTGCCGTCCTCCAACCGCACGATCGGCTGGTAGGCGAGCGTGAACTCGCGCCGCTCGATGGCGCGGCGAAGGTCGGATTCGAACTGCAGGCGGTCGGTACCGACGGTGCGGAAGGCCGGCCGGAACGGCTCGATCCTGTCGCCGCCGAAGCGCTTGGCCTGGTGCATGGCAAGCTCGGCGTCCTTGACCATGTCCTCGGACGAGGTCTGCGCCGTCGTCCAGGTGATCAGGCCGATCGAGGCCGTCAGCACGATCTCGCGCTTGGCGAAGGTGATCGGATTGTTGATCGCATGCTTCACCGCGTCGGCCATGGCGGCGATACGGGCCGGATCCTGCTCGGAGAGCAGCATCAGCGCGAACTGGTCGCCGGCAAACCGCGACAGCGAATCCTTGGGCTTCAGGAGCCGGTGCAGCCGGCGTGCGATGGTCAGCAGGATGGTGTCGCCGGCCGAGATGCCGAGACCGTCATTGACCTGCTTGAAGCGGTCGATGTCGATGACGAAGACAGTCGGGCGCACCTTGTCTTCGGTGCGGGCGATCGAGATGATCGCCTCCAGCCGGTTCATGAACAGCTCGCGGTTCGGCAGACCGGTCAGGTTGTCGTGCACGGCGTCGTGCAGCAGCCTTTCCTCGGACTTCTTCTGCTCGGTCACGTCGACCATCGTGCCGACGCAGCGGATCACCTCGCCGTCTGAGCCGATCACGGGCCGGGCGCGCAGCGAGAACCAGTGATAGTGGCCGTCGGCGCCGCGCAGGCGGAAATTCTGCGCCACGCGGCCGCGGCGGTGCTCCAGCACCACGTCCAGCGTGGTGCGGAACGTGTCGCGGTCGTCGGCATGCAGCACCGGCAGCCAGTTGCGGGCGGCGCCCGACAGGCCGTTGGGGCCAAGGCCGAGCTGAATGCTGATGTCTGGCTTGGTGACCACGCGGTCGCGCAGCACGTCCCAGTCCCAGACGATGTCGCCCGAACCGGCGACCGCGAGCGCCTGGCGCTCGAGGTCCGAGAACAGGCCCTGATGCAGCGCGCCGCCGGCAAAGGCGTGCTGCATGACGGTGAAGCCGATCAACAGGATGATCAGGATCAGGCCGCCGCCCAGCGCCGGCTGGGCGATGTCGTTGTCGAGCATGCCGGTGATCGCCATCCACGATCCGCATAGCCAGAGCAGCACCATGACCCAGCTCGGCACCAGCATGATCGCGCGGTCGTAACCGCGAATGCCGAGGAAGATGATGAGGCCGAGGCCGGTGAGCGCGGTGGCGGCAAAGGAGATGCGGGCGATGCCGGCGGCGACCGCCGGATCGACGATGGCCACGCCAGCAATAAGGAGCAGCCCGAGGATCCAGACCAGCGCGCCATAGCTGAAATGGCCGTGCCATCGGTTGAGGTTGAGATAAGCGAACAGGAACACCACGAAGGTCCCCGCCAGCGCCACTTCGGTGCCGGCCCGCCACATCTGCTCATTGCCGGGTGATATCTCGATCACCTTGTTGAGGAAGCCGAAATCGACGCAGATATAGGCGAGCACCGCCCAAGCGAGCGCGGCGGTCGCCGGGAACATCGAGGTTCCCTTGACCACGAACAGGATGGTCAGGAACAGCGCCAAAAGCCCGGCGATGCCGATGACGATGCCGCGGAACAGCGTGTAGGAATTGACCGAGTCCTTGTAGGATTCAGGTTCCCACAGATAGACCTGCGGCAGCTTCGGCGAGGCGAGCTCGGCCACGAATGTGATCACCGTGCCGGGGTTGAGCGTCACCCGGAAGACGTCCGCGTCCGGGCTGGTCTTGCGATCGAGCGCGAAGCCTTCGCTGGGCGTGATCGCCGCGATGCGGGTCGAGCCGAGGTCCGGCCAGAAGATGCCGGAATTCACTAGCCGGAAATGCGGCGCGACGATCAGCCGGTCGAGCTGCTGGTCGGTGGTGTTGGCGAGCGCGAACACCGCCCAGTCGCCGGTCGAGCGCGCGTCCTTGGCCTCGACCTCGATGCGCCGCACAATGCCATCGGGGCCCGGCGCGGTCGACACCTGGAAATTCTCGCCCTGGTTCCTGTAGATTTCGACGGCGCCCGAAAGGTCGAGCGCCTTGTCGTCGCGCGCGATCTTGATCGGCTCGACGGCAAGCGCCGGCACGGCTGCCGAAAACGTGACGACGAGCGCCAGGATCAGGGCGAACAGCGACGCTACTCGCGGAAAATTCGTCACATATCAGCCCTTCGTTCCATCACCCGGCGGCGGATCGTCCGCGATCCGGGCGTAGAGGTAGTGATCCTGCCAGATACCGTTGATCCTGAGATAGGATCGGAGAAGTCCTTCGCGCCGGAATCCGGCTTTTTCAAGCACGCGGATCGACCGGGCATTTTCGGGAATACAGGCAGCCTCGATCCGGTGCAACCTCAGCGTATCGAACCCAAAACGCGATACCAGCTTGACCGCCTCGGTCATCAGGCCGCGGCCGCCGAAGCGCTCGCCGATCCAGTAACCGATATGGCCGCTTTGGGCGACGCCATGACGAATGTTGCCGAGCGTGATGCCGCCGGCGAGCTTGCCGCTCGACTTCTCGAAGATGAAGAAGGCGATGGCCGTGCCTTGCGCATAATCCTCGCGGTAGCGGCCGATGCGCAGCCGCCAGGCGGTGCGATCAAGCTCGTCCGGCTGCCAACGCGGCTCCCACGGCTCCAGGAAGGCGCGGCTTTCGCCCCGCAGCGTCGACCATTCGCGGTAGTCGTTGATCAGCGGCACGCGCAGCGTGACCTTGTCGCCCTTCAATGCCGGCAGGTCGCGGCGAAAGAAAGGGAGCGCGAACACCGCTCTCGGCTCTCTAGAAGATTAAACGGCGAGCCTGCGGGCCGTTGTCTGCGGGCCTGCAAGCGATTCGAGGATCGCCTCGTAGGGCGCCAGCGTGCCCACGGGGCCAACCGCCGTCAGTGTCGGTTTGGTCGAGAACAGCCGCGATGAGAGATCGGTCAGCCGGTCGACGGTCAGCGCCGCCAGCCGCTCCATCAATTCCTCCTTGGCGATCGGCCGGCCGAACAGAAGCAACTGCCTGGCGATCTGCGAGGCGCGGCTTGCCGGGCTCTCGGCCGACATGATCAGGCCGGCGCGATATTGAGCGCGCGCACGGTCGAGCTCTTCCTGCTGGATGCTCTCACCCGCCTTCTGCAATTCGTCGATGACGACCGGCACCAGCTCGGCAATGTCGCTCTGCCCGGTCGCGGCGTGCACGCCAAAAATGCCGGTGTCGGAAAAACCCCAGTGGAAGGCATAAACCGAATAACAGAGCCCGCGCTTCTCGCGCACCTCCTGAAACAGCCTCGACGACATGCCGCCGCCCAGGATCATCGACAGCACCTGCGAGGCGTAGAAGTCGCGCACATGATAGGCGCGGCCCTCGAAGCCGAGCACGATCTGCGCGTCCATCAGGTCGCGGTCCTCGCGGAAGTCGCCGCCGACATATTGCGCATATTGCGGGATGTTGCTGGTGGCCTTGGCGCGGAAGCCGCCGAGCTGTTTTTCGACCTCGCGCACGAAATTGTCGTGCTTGATGTCGCCGGCGGCCACGATGACCATGCGCTCGGCGCCGTACTGGCGCTCGATGAAATCGTGTAGCTGCCTGGAGGTGAAGGACTTGACCGTATCAGGCGTGCCGAGGATCGAGCGGCCGATGGTCTGGTGGCGGAAGGCCGTCTCGGTGAAGCGGTCGAAGACGATGTCGTCGGGCGTGTCGTGCGCGGCGCCGATCTCCTGCAGGATCACATGCTGCTCGCGCTCCAGCTCTTCGGGATCGAATTCGGAGTCCTGCAGGATGTCGGCCAGGATGTCGACCGCCAGCGGCACGTCGTCGGAAAGCACCCTGGCGTAGTAGGAGGTGGTCTCGACGCTGGTAGCGGCGTTGATTTCGCCGCCGACATTCTCGATTTCCGAGGCGATCTGGAAGGCGCTGCGCCGCCTTGTCCCCTTGAACGCCATGTGCTCGAGCAGGTGGGCCATGCCATGCTCTTCGTCGCGTTCATTGCGGGCACCCGACTTGACCCAGGCGCCCAGGGCAACGGATTCGAGGCTTGGAAGGGTTTCGGTGGCGACCGTCAGGCCGTTCGACAGACGGCTTACCTCAACACCCATATGGCAAGTACTCCCTAACGGGCCGCCCGCGTGTGGCGGCTCACGTAATCTTCCACCATTTTCAGCTCGGATGGAAGTATCGTGTATTTTTCGTCGGCTGTCATCAAGCCGGCGAGCCAAGCGGGAAGCGCCGGGGTCACGCCGCTGGCTGCCTCGACCGCGGCCGGGAATTTGGCCGGATGGGCGGTGCCGAGCACCACCATGGGCACTGCGCCGGAGGGTTGGGTGGCTGCCACATGCACGGCAGCGGCCGTGTGCGGATCGAGCAGATAGCTGCTTGCCTCGAGCGTCGAGCGGATGGTCGCGGCGACCTCGTCGACGCTGGCGCGGCCGGCGTCGAACTCGGCGCGGATCCTTGCCATTTCGCCGGCCTCGATGGTGAAGGCGCCGGATTGCTTGAGCCCGTTCATGTAGCGTCTGACCGTCGCAGCATCGCGGCCCGCCGCCTCGAACAGCAGGCGCTCGAAGTTCGACGACACCTGGATGTCCATTGACGGCGAGGTGGTGGCGAACACGCCCTTGGTGCGGTATTCGCCGCTGGCAAGCGTGCGCGCCAATATGTCGTTGTCGTTGGTGGCGATGATCAGCCGCTCGACCGGTAGCCCCATGCGCTTGGCGGCATAGCCCGCGAAAATGTCGCCGAAATTGCCGGTCGGCACGGTGAAGGACACCGGCCGATCGGGCGCGCCGAGCGACAGCGCCGAGGAGAAGTAATAGACGATCTGGGCCATGATGCGCGCCCAGTTGATCGAGTTCACGCCCGAGAGCGACACTCTATCGCGGAAGCCGTGGTCGTTGAACATGTCCTTCACCAGGCCCTGGCAATCGTCGAAATTGCCTTCGATCGACAGCGCATGGACGTTCGCGGCAGCCGACGTCGTCATCTGCCGCTGCTGCACCGGAGAGACCTTGCCGTTGGGGAAAAGGATGAAGATGTCGGTGCGCTCGCGCCCGGCAAAGGCGTCTATTGCCGCGCCCCCGGTGTCGCCGGAGGTGGCGCCGACGATGGTGGCGCGCTGGCCCCGCTCGGCGAGCACATAGTCCATCAGCCGCGCGAGCAGTTGCATCGCCACGTCCTTGAAGGCGAGCGTCGGGCCGTGGAAAAGTTCCAGGATGAAGGTATTCGTGCCGGTCTGCACCAGCGGGCAGACCGCCTCGTGCCGGAATGTCGCGTAGGCTTCGCGCACCAGCCGCTCGAAGACAGGCACGGCGATCTCGCCGCCGAGGAAGGGCGTCAGCACGCGGATGGCGAGCTCCGGATAGGCAAGGCCGCGCATGGCGCGGATGTCGGCTGCCGAAAACTGCGGCCATTCGCGCGGCACATAAAGCCCGCCGTCGCGCGCCAGCCCGGCCACCACCGCGTCGGAAAATCCAAGCACGGGCGCATCCCCGCGGGTACTCACATATTGCATCGTCAAAGGCCCATTGCTGCCGGCCGCGTCATCCACGGCAATTTGGTTAATTTTCCGAGCCGCCTCAGTCGCATTTTTGCCGCGGCGTTGATATACGTCACCGGCTTTGTGAGAGGGAAGTGCAGTTCATGAGGTTTTATTCGGTCAACCGTCGTGTTGTCGCGGGTCTGGCGCTCACCGGCTTTATGCTTGCCGCCGCAGGCTGCCAATCGAGCGACAACGGCATCCTGAACTTCGGTTTCAGCAAGAAGGATCCGACCGCGCCGCCGCCGCCGCAGAACCCTCAGGTGCTCGCCAGCCAGCTGCGCGCCTACTGCCCGAAGGTGACGCTGCGCGACGGCACCGCCTTCTTCAACACCTATGCCAAGGGCGGCGCCGCCAAGCCCAAGAAAAAGAAGGCTGACGCAGCGGCCGATGCTGAAGCAGAGGCCGCCGCGGCTGCCGCGCAGACCGGCCCTAACGGCCAACCCGTCGACCCCGCTCACGATCCGGCCAAGATCGTCTACCAGGCCTCGATTTCCGACCTCACCCGCGATTGCACCCACGCCAATGGCCAGCTGACGATGAAGATCGCGGTCGCCGGCAAGGTCGTGCCGGGGCCGCTGTTCACGCCCGGCACCATCACCATGCCGATCCGCATCGCGGTCCAGCACGGCACAGACGTGCTCTATTCGCAACTGCATCAGTACCAGGTGCAGGTCACCGATCCGTCGGCCGCCACGCAGTTCGTCTTCACCGACGCCAATGTCGTGGTGCCGGAGCCCAGCGCGACCGACTACCAGGCCTATGCCGGCTACGACGAGAACGCGCCGGCGACGACGGACAAGTCGAAGGGCAAGAGGAAGAAGCATGTCGCCGCAGCGGCGGTGACGAATTAGCTGTCAATGCCCGCGTGCGCCTGATCTAGCCTGTCTTGGCGTGGGCATTTCCGATTGCAATCGGCTTTGGCACGCTCGGGGCTGTGCTTGCCGGAGCGGTTGAGGCGAGTGCGCCAAGCTTGTGCCGCCCCGCCAGGCGTCTGGTCTGACCGCGCGACCGCGGCACGCACCGCCGCTTTCAAGCGTCTTCCGACCACTCCGATAGCGCGGCGATCGTGCTGCCGAGTTCCGCGAAGCGGCGGATGACCGTCTCGGCGCCGGCCTCGGTCAGCGCGTCGGCGTGGCCGTGATAGCTGTGTCCGGCGCCGGTGAAGCCGATGACGCGCATGCCCGCCGCCCTGGCGCCGGTGACGCCGTGCACGGAATCCTCGATGACGAAGGTGTTCTTCGGGTTCGCGCCGAGCTGTTCGGCGGCGAAGAGGAACACGTCCGGCGCCGGCTTGGTCTTCTTGCTGGGGATGTCGAGCCCTGAAAAGATGTGGCCGGCGAAGAACGGCAGCAGGCGCACTTTCTCCAGCATGAACTCGATCCGTTCCTTGCGCGAATTGGAGCATACCGCGCGCGGCGCGGTGACAGCCGCCACCGCCTCGCGTGCGCCATCGATGACGCGCACGTCGCTGCGCAGCCTGCGGTCGACAAGCTCCTCGGCACGGTCGATCAGCGAGGCCTGGAACGGAATGTGCGACTTTTCTTCCAGCCGCAGCATGATGTCCTTGAAGGTCAGCCCGGCATAGGTCTCGAAAATCTCCTCCGCCGAGATCTCGAACCCGGCCGATGTAAGAAGCTCGGCCTCGACGCGCGCGGCGACGATTTCGGAATCGACGAGCACGCCGTCGCAATCGAAGATGACAAGGTCTGGCTGGGGCATGGCAATCCGAAACGTGGAGGAAAATGGCCTGGCTGGCCCAAGCGGCGGGGCATACACCAATGGACCGGTCTTCGCAAACCGACGCAGGCACGCCCGGCCTTCACCGAATGTTTACGCTGATCGGTAACCATAACGGCCAGTAAATTGTAACGCGTGCTTTGGGTGTTTTCATGTCTGCCGTGCGTCTTCTCGACGAGCTTTCCCATGCTCCCCAGCAGTCCGAATGGCTGGACACGATCCTGAAAGGCGACTGCGTCGCGGCGCTCGACAGGCTGCCGGAAAAGTCGATCGACGTCATCTTCGCCGACCCGCCCTACAATCTGCAGCTCGACGGCGACCTGCATCGGCCCGACCAGTCCAAGGTCGACGCCGTCGACGACGACTGGGACCAGTTCGAGAGTTTCGAGGCCTATGACGCCTTCACCCGCGCCTGGCTGCTCGCCGCGCGCCGCGTGCTGAAGCCCAACGGCACCATCTGGGTCATCGGCTCCTACCACAACATCTTCCGCGTCGGCGCCCGTATGCAGGACCTCGGCTTCTGGATCCTGAACGACATCGTCTGGCGCAAGACCAATCCGATGCCGAACTTCCGCGGCCGCCGCTTCCAGAACGCGCATGAGACGATGATCTGGGCCTCGCGCGACCAGAAGGCCAAGAGCTACACCTTCAACTACGAAGCGCTGAAGGCGTCGAACGACGATCTGCAGATGCGCTCCGACTGGCTGTTCCCGATTTGCACCGGCGCCGAGCGCCTGAAGGACGACAACGGCAACAAGCTGCATCCGACGCAGAAGCCGGAAGCGTTGCTTGCCCGTGTGATAATGGCCTCGACCAGGCCGGGCGATGTCGTGCTCGATCCCTTCTTCGGCTCCGGCACCACCGGCGCCGTCGCCAAGCGCCTCGGCCGTCACTTCGTCGGTATAGAACGCGAGCAGGCCTATATCGACGCCGCAAACGAGCGCATCGCAGCCGTCCGGCCGCTGGAAAGCGCTGATCTCACCGTGCTTTCCGGCAAGCGCGCCGAGCCGCGCGTCGCCTTCATCAGCCTGATCGACACCGGCCTGGTGGCGCCGGGCGCAACGCTCTACGACGCCAAGAAGCGCTGGGCCGCCAAGGTGCGCGCCGACGGCACCCTGGCCATCGGCGACAGCGCCGGCTCGATCCACAAGATCGGCGCCGAAGTTCAGGGACTGGATGCCTGCAACGGCTGGACCTTCTGGCACTATGAGCGCAGCGGCGGGCTGACCCCGATCGACGAATTGCGCCGCATCGCCCGACTCGGCATGGAGCGGGCAGGCGGCTGACACGCTTGAATCAAAACCTTAACGGATCGCCGCAAGCGATTCAGTTCAAGCCGCAATCCCCAGCCGCTCAAGGTCCGCTTGAAGCGCCTTGGCATCGGTGAACAGTACCGCGTGCCAGCCGGCGGCCTTGGCACCGTCGACATTCTTCTGGCTGTCGTCGATGAACAGCGTGGCGGCGGGCTCCAGGCCGAATGACGCGACGTGATGGTCGTAGATAGCCTGATCCGGCTTGATCAGGCCGATCTCGCCCGAGACGGTGACGCCGCGCGGCCGGTCGAGGAAATCGAAGCGCCGGCGGGCTTCCGAGAAAGTGTCGGCGGCGAAATTGGTCAGCATGGTCACATCGCGGCCGCTCTCGATCAGGCCGATCATGATGGCGACGCTGTCATCATAGGCATGCGGCACCATCTCGTGCCAATAGCGGCGGAAATTGCGGATGTTCTCGGCATGGGCGGGATGCTCGGCGATCAGGAGCGCTTCGGCTTCCTCCCATGTCCGGCCGCGGTCCTGCTCGATATTCCAGGCGCTGGTGCAGACATTGTCGAAGAACCATTTCCGCTCCTCCGCATCCGGGATCAGCCGGCTGAACGGAAGGTCCGGGTCGTAGTGGATCAGCACCTTGCCGATGTCGAACACGATGTGGCGGATGTCGGTCATTGCGGTCCTTTCAACGCGGGCGCTGCCGGGCTTGCTTCTTGGTCGCGCCCGGTATCGCCGCCTCGATTACCTTTTTCATGACGGTGGGCAGCGCTTCCCCGGAAATTTCATGGGCCAGCGACCAGAAATGCCCGCTCGGCGCATCGCCCTTGATGTGGGCATGAAAGACTTCGAGTTCGAGCGCGAAATGGGTGAAGACATGGCCGATCCGCCCGGCGCGCCGCCAGTCGGCACAAAAGGGTGCTGCGTCTTGTGTGGTCGCCCCATCGACCCGCGCCGTCCAGGCCGTGGTCGGCACCTCTGTCATGCCGCCGAGCAGGCCCCTGTCCGGTCGCTTGCGCAAAAGAATGGCGCCGTCGTCGCGTTGGGCGACGAAGGCAGCACCCCGCCTGAGCGGCTTGTCGTCCTTCGGCAGTCGGACCGGAAAACGCCCCGGATCGCCCAAGTGGATCGCGCTGCAATCCGCGCGCAGCGGGCAAAGCATGCAGCGCGGGCGGCGCGGCGTGCAGATCGTGGCGCCAAGGTCCATCATCGCCTGGGCGAAATCGCCGGGCCTTTTCTGCGGCACCAGCTTTTCGACCTGCGCGCGGATTTCGGGCTTGGCCTCGCTGAGCGGAGTTTCAATGGAATAGAGCCGCGAGATGACGCGCTCGACATTGCCGTCGACGACGGCCGCCGGGCGGTCGAAGGCGATCGCCGCGATCGCCGCCGCCGTATAGGCGCCGATGCCCGGCAATTCCTTCAGGCCGGTCTCGGTATCGGGAAAGCGGCCGCCTTGCCGTCCCACGAGATCGGCGCAGGCTTTCAGATTGCGCGCCCTGGAATAATAGCCGAGCCCGGCCCAGGCCTTCATGACGTCCTCGATGTGCGCCGCCGCCAGCGCCTCGACGGTGGGCCATTTCTCCAGGAAGTTGCGGAAATAGGCCTTCACCGCCTCAACGGTCGTCTGCTGCAGCATCACCTCGGACAGCCAGATGCGATAGGGATCTGGCCTTGTCCCACCCGCGAACGCCCCCGGCGTCACACGCCAGGGCAGGTCGCGGTGATGCGCGTCGTACCAGGCAAGCAGGCGGGCGGCGATGCTGCTATCTCCGGATGCGGCCCTCTCGGCCTTGCGGGTCTGGTCCAGCGGTGCCATTGATCGGTTGAGTTTGGGATCGGAGAACGCACATGGCAGGGAATAAGCCCTTCGGCAATCCCGTTCCGGTCAGCGATCTCGCGACCGAGATCCTCGATCCGGTGCTGAGAAAGCGCGCCGGCATCTCGGTCGGGCTGGTGCAGTCCTGGGAAGAGATCGCCGGCCCGCGCCTTGCCCGCCATTCGCGTCCGGAAAAGATCCAATGGCCGCGACGCCTCAATGAGGACGATCCGTTCGAGCCGGCGCTGCTGGTCATCGCCTGCGAAGGCATGGCGGCGCTGCATCTGCAGCATGAGGCCGGCGAAGTCATCAACCGCGTCAACGCCTTTCTGGGCTTCAATGCCATCGGTCGCATCAAGATCCTGCAGAAGCCGGTCCTTTCTGCGAAAGCCCGGCCGAAACCGGTGCCTAGGCCGCTCAGCGAGGCCGAGAAATCGAGACTGGCGCGCACGGTTGGCAAGATCGAGGACGACGGCTTGCGCGCTTCGCTGGAGCGGTTGGGGGCAACCATCCTGGGGCAAAAAAGGCCATGAGCATGTCTTCGACAAGTGCGCCGCAGGTTCTGGAAAAGACATGCGGCGTGCTGCAAAATTGTCGTCAATATCGCGTATTCGTGATCGCGCCCGAAAATTTTGGCGATTGGATTGGGGACGGCGATGCCTTAATTCGCGCCAACTCTCGCCTTTTCTAGCCCTTGCATTGCAAAATCCAACCGATATCAGGTGATTCGCATGAACAGTGCCCCGTTTGGCAAAAGCTTGTCCCGCAGAAACCTTCTGACCACGCTGGCCGCGGTTCCTGCGGTGGCGTTGCTTGCCGCATGCAGCGACTCCGGCGAGGAGGCGAAGGCGGCAGACGTGAAGCCCGCCAATCCATCGACACCAGCCAAGCCGGCCACGCCGGCGGCCGCTCAGGTGCCGGAAGCGCAGGGTACTGTCGACATGGCGGAGCTGCTGAAGCCCGGCGCATTGCCTGAAAAGCAGCTCGGCAAGGACGACGCCAAGGTCATCATCGTCGAATATGCCTCAATGACCTGCCCGCATTGCGCGCACTTCAACAACACGACCTTCCCTCAGTTGAAGACCAAGTATATTGACACCGGCAAGGTGCGTTACATCCTGCGCGAATTCCCCTTCGACCCGAGCGCCGAGGCAGGCTTCATGCTGGCGCGCTGCGCCAAGGACAACTACTTCGCCATGGTCGATGTGCTGTTCAAGCAGCAGCCGAGCTGGGTTGGCGTCAACAACACCAAGGAAGCGCTGCTGCAGATTTCCAAGCTCGCCGGTTTTACACAGGAGTCCTTCGAGGCCTGCTTGACGGACCAGAAACTTCTGGACGATGTGAGAGCAGTCCAGAAACGCGGAGCGGACGAGTTCAAGGTCGACTCGACGCCGACCTTCTTCATCAATGGAAAGACCTACAAAGGGGCGATGTCGATTGAGGAAATGTCGGCCATCATCGACCCTCTGCTCTGACATCCAGGCCGCGCCGAAGCGGCTCGGCTTTGGCGCGCTCGCCTTTAGTGTAGGGCGGCGCGAATGAAGTTTTCGCGCCTTCGCCTCCTCGGTTTCAAGTCCTTCGTCGAGCCCGGCGAGTTCGTCATCGAACGCGGGCTGACCGGCATCGTCGGGCCGAACGGCTGCGGCAAGTCGAACCTGGTCGAAGCGCTGCGCTGGGTGATGGGCGAAAGCTCCTACAAGAACATGCGCGCGTCCGGCATGGACGACGTGATCTTTTCCGGCTCCGGCGCGCGGCCGGCCCGCAACACCGCCGAAGTCACGCTCTTCCTCGACAATTCAGACCGCACCGCGCCCGCCGCCTTCAACGATGCCGACGAACTGCAGGTATCGCGCCGTATCGAGCGCGAGGCTGGATCGCTCTATCGCATCAACGGCAAGGAAGCGCGCGCCAAGGACGTGCAGCTGCTCTTCGCCGACCAGTCGACGGGCGCGCGTTCGCCTTCGATGGTCGGGCAGGGCCGTATCGGCGAGTTGATACAGGCGAAGCCCCAGGCCCGCCGCGCCCTTCTCGAAGAGGCCGCCGGCATTTCCGGCCTGCACACCCGCCGGCATGAGGCCGAACTCAGGCTGAAGGGAGCCGAGCAGAACCTCGAGCGTCTGGACGACGTCGTCGGCGAGCTGGAAAGCCAGATCGACAGCCTGAAGCGGCAGGCCCGCCAGGCTTCGCGCTTCAAGAACCTGTCGGCCGATATCCGCAAGGCTGAGGCGACACTGCTGCATCTGCGCTGGACGCTGGCCAAGACCCAGGAGGGCGAGGCGCGTTCCGCGCTTGCCGTCGCGACCACGCTTGTTGGCGATCGCGCCGCGGCGCAAATGGCGGCCGCGAGGGAGCAGGGCATTGCCGCGCACCGCCTGCCGGATCTGCGTGACGCGGAAGCCGCCGCGGCCGCCGCCTTCCAGCGCCTGTCGATCGCCAAGACGCAGATCGAGGAGGAAGCCGGCCGCATCCGCTTGCGCCAAGCGGAACTGGAGCGAAGGCTCCAGCAGCTCGACGCCGACATCGCCCGCGAAGAGCGGATGGTGCGCGACAATGCCGACATCCTCGAGCGTCTGCGCGCCGAGGAAGCGGAGCTGAATTCGGAAAACGCCGGTGCCGCCGAGCGCGAGGCCACCACGCGCGCCGCCTTCGAGCAGGCCGGCGCGACGCTGTCGCAAAGCGAAGCCAAGCTTGCCGCGCTGACTGCCGAACGCGCCGAAGCGGCCGCCTCGCGCCATCAGATCGAGCGCACGCTGCGCGAGACCGCCGAGCGGCGCGACCGTTTCGCCCGCCAGCTCGCCGAGGTCGACCGCGAGCTTTCCGACATTGTGGCGCGCATTTCCGGCCTGCCTGACCCGGCTGAGAAGCGGCTGCTGGTCGAGGACGCGCTGGCCCGCCTCGAAGAGAGCGAAGCCGGCGCGATTGCCGCTGAGCAGACGGTCGCCGAGGCGCGCGCGGCCGAAAGCGCCGCCCGACCGCCGCTGCAGGACGCCAAGGCCGAGCTCGCGCGCATCGAGACGGAAGCGCGCACGCTGGCCAAGATCCTCAACGCCGCAAGCGGCGACCTGTTCCCCTCGGTGCTGGAGCAGATCAGCGTTGAGCGTGGCTACGAGACCGCGTTGGGTGCGGCGCTGGGCGAGGACCTCGATGTGCCGCTCGACCGCAGCGCGCCGGTGCATTGGGGCGAGAGCGCGGTCCAGCCCGGCGATGCGGCATTGCCCGAAGGCGTGAAGAGCCTTGCCAGCGTCGTGCATGCGCCGGCGCAGCTTGCCCGCCGTTTGGCGCAGATCGGCATCGTCGATGCCGCGGACGGCCGCCGTCTCCAGGCGCTGCTTGCGCCTGGACAGCGGCTGGTCAGCCGCGACGGCGCTCTCTGGCGTTGGGACGGCCTGACGGCCAGCGCCGATGCTCCGACCGCGGCCGCGCAGCGGCTGGCGCAGAAGAACCGTCTGGCCGAGCTCGATGCCGAGGCCGTGCAGGCGACCCGTGTCATGCGCGAGGCCGAAGAGGCGCTGGTGCGCGCCGAGCAGGCGATGCGCCAGGCGAGCGAGGCCGAGCGCAACGCACGCCAGGCCGGCCGCGACGCCCAGCATGGGCTGGACGGCGCCCGCAACGCGCTGGCCGAGGCCGAGAAGGCCGGCGGCGAGCTGGCGAGCCGGCGCGCAGCACTCGATGAGGCGCGCGCGCGCATCGTCGACAGCCACGAGGAGACGCAGGCCGCTTTCCTCGAAGCCGAGGATATGCTCAAGGACGCGCCCGATCTCGGCGACCTGCAGCTCCAGCTCGAACAGGCCTCCGCCAATGTCGCGCGCGACCGCGCCACGCTTGCCGACGCGCGCGCCGTGCATGAGGGCCTGCGCCGCGAGGCGGAGGCGCGTATCCGCCGGCTCGACGCGATCGGTGTCGAGCGCAAGAACTGGCTGGAGCGCGCCGAGAACGCCTCGACACAGATCGCCGCGCTCGGCGAGCGCAAGGCTGAAGCCGAGGCCGAGCGCGAGAGGCTGGCCGACGCGCCGGACGAGATCGACGCCAAGCGCCGCGCGCTTTTGACGCAGCTTTCCGAGGCCGAGGCGCTGCGCCAGGCGGCCGGCGACCGCCTGCAGGAGGCGGAGACCAAGCAGGCCGAGCTCGACAAGGCCGCGACCGCCGCCATCCAGTCGCTTGCCGAAGCGCGCGAGACCCGCGTCCGCGCCGAGGAGCGGCTGACGGCGGCCGACGAGCGGCGCGCCGAGGTCGAGGCGCGCATCCAGGAAGCGCTTAACACGCCGCCGCATCTGGTCATCAAGCATACCGGCCTCGAAGCCGACGATCCGATGCCGGACATGGCAGAGGTCGAACGCCAGCTCGACCGGCTGAAGATTGAGCGCGAACGCCTCGGCGCCGTCAATCTGCGCGCCGAGGAAGAGCAGCGGGAGCTGTCGGAGCGGCTGGAGACCATCGTCTCCGAGCGCGAGGACATCATCGAGGCGATCCGCAAGCTTCGCCAGGCGATCCAGAACCTCAACCGCGAGGGCCGCGAGCGGCTATTGTCGGCTTTCGAAGTGGTCAACGGCCATTTCCAGCGCCTGTTCTCGCATCTGTTCGGCGGCGGCACGGCCGAGCTGCAGCTGATCGAATCGGAAGATCCGCTGGAGGCGGGGCTGGAAATCCTCGCCCGTCCTCCGGGCAAGAAGCCGCAGACCATGACGCTGCTTTCCGGCGGCGAGCAGGCG
Organism: Mesorhizobium sp. ORS 3324; assembly: GCA_000824825.2. GTDB lineage: Bacteria > Pseudomonadota > Alphaproteobacteria > Rhizobiales > Rhizobiaceae > Mesorhizobium. The sequence goes on along the minus strand of LM655204.1, from coordinate 57,714 downwards.
CTGACGGCGATGTCGCTGATCTTTGCCGTCTTCCTCACCAACCCGGCGCCGATCTGCGTGCTCGACGAGGTCGACGCGCCGCTTGACGATCACAATGTCGAGCGCTTCTGCAACCTTATGGAAGAGATGGCCAAGACAACCGAGACGCGCTTCGTCATCATCACCCACAACCCGATCACCATGGCGCGCATGGACCGGCTGTTCGGCGTCACCATGGCCGAGCAGGGCGTCAGCCAATTGGTCTCGGTCGACCTGCAGGCGGCCGAAGCGATGCGCGAGGCGAGCTGAGGCGGACCGCCGCCCGGATACGGCTAATCTGCTAAGTTTCTGGTGCCGTGGCCGGCGCCGTGTAGCGGCGGCGCACGGCCTCCAGCACCCGCTTGCGGCTCTCCTTGGGCGATAGATGCTTGTCCTTCTCGGCCTCGGCCGCCTCGCGCGCTAGTTCCTTGTCCCTGATCTGTTGGCGGAACCATTTGGAATAGTCGCCGGCGCGCAGGTGGTATTCCCAGGTTTTGTCGTCGATGCCTTCCGCCATCTGGGCGAAGATCATGAGGTTGTGGGCTCTGAGATTCATCGCCTTTCGCGGCCCAGTGAAATAGAAGCTCCCCGCCTCGTCGAGCTCGCCTTCGGCGTATTTGCGGCTGTGCCGCTTCAGCGACTGGTTTGGTTCGATCGGTTTGACGGTGAAAGGCTTCTTGTCGACGCGCGGCCGCCACAGCAGCACTCGGTCGCCCTTCGGCGAAAGGATATTCTTGGGCGCCTCCAGGCCGGCCTCCTTGCAGAAGGTCTTGATGACGCCCTTCGCCTTTGGGCCGAGCGCGATCACGGCAGTCACCAGGCGCAAGGCACCTGTAGAGATTGCCTCGGGATGCACTGTGATCAGCACCGTGCCCGGCAGCTCCAGCGAAAGCACCGCGCGCGTGTCCTCACGCCTTTTGGGCAAGAGATGATGCGCCTCGTCCATGATTAGCCAATTCGGTCTTGCCGTGCGATAGCGGACCTTGCCGAGGCCGGGCAGCAATTCGGCGAAAAAATCGGGCCGCTCGTCGAACTTAAGCGCAAGTCCGTTGACCACGATATTGGTGCCCGGCCTGTCGATCAGCTCCAGCAGCTGATCCTTGCTCGGAGGGCTGGAGGCATCGCCGAGATGCACCGCGCCCTGCAGTCCGTCATAGTCACCCTCTGGGTCAAAGATGCAGAACTGCAGGCCTTTTTCGACAAGTCCCTCGATCAGCGCGGTTGCCAATGTGGATTTGCCAATACCTGAACTTCCGGCGATCAGAACCGTCTCGACGGGCGATAGATAGACAGTCTTGCCATCGGCAGTTCCCAACTGGATGCCGCGCGAGCGTTTTCGAGCGATTAGGTGATCCTGCTTGATCAGTTTGCGGATCAGCTCCTCGACGCCCTTGCCGCGAGCGCCTTTTGTGACGAGATCGGCGGTTTGCTTGACGGCCGGCAGAGCATTGGCGACGGCGACGCTGCAGCCCGAGGCTCTTAGAAATGCGTGGTCGTTCTCGGCATCTCCCACGGCCACCACATTGTTCGCTGACAACTTGAGATCGCAGAGCGCCGCCGCCAGCCCGGTGGCCTTGTTGATGCCTGAGGGCAGGATCATCACGGCGCCCTTGTTGAAGACAATTTCAAGCTCCAGCCCGAGCTTCTTGATGACGTCGAGCACAGTGGCCTGGTGCGGCTCCCAGGTGGCAACGATCGAGCGGCCGACCGATAGCGGCTTGACGCCGCGCTTCTTCAGTTTGTCGACAAGATCGGCGGGAGGGGAAGGCGACAGCGTGCGTTCTTCTTCGCTGGCCGGCGTGTAGATCACGGCGCCGTTTTCGGCGACGACCTTGTCGAACAGGCTTACCTCCGGAAATACCTCCTTGAGGTCGGGCAATTCGCGGCCCGTTACCAGAATCAGCTTGCGGCCCGACTTCTTCAGTTTTTCAAGCGCCACGAGCGTGCTTGCCGCAACCAGCCCGTCATGCGCCAGCGTGCCGTCATAGTCGGTGGCCAATGCCATGAAATACATCGGTTGATCCTATCCGCAGGCGTTCGCTCGGTCCGTCCAACGCATGTCGCCCGGTTTTGGGAAACGACATGCGCAAACACGAAAGATTTAGAGCGTATCGCCTGAATCCGTTTCGGCACGACGCGCTTGGAACGAACAACGCCTGTCGGAGCAAAAGGTTTAGGCTGTTGGTTCGCGCAGCAAGGATCGCGGCGTCCCGCCCAGCTCGCGGCGCATCCAGCGCGCCATGTGCGACTGGTGCGAGAAACCTGCGGCAAGGGCGACTTCGGCGGCGCTCAGCCGGCCCTGCGCAAGCAGCAGCCGGGCGCGCTCGACGCGCCGGCGCACCACATAGCGGTGAACCGTGATGCCGGTGGCCTGCTTGAACGAGCTGCGCAGATGCGAGCTGCTCGCACCGGCGACACGTGCCAGCACCTCGATCGTCAGAGGCCGGTCGATATGAACCTCGACGAAGTCGTAGAGGCGCTTGAGCTGAGCCGCCGACAGGCGGCCTGGGGAATTCGCCGCCGGTTTCGTCACGCCCACAAGCTGGGTGGCGAGCGCGATGCCGATCGTTTCGGCGTAGAGCTGGCCGCCGGGGGCGCCCGCCCTTTGCTCGCTTTCCAGCGCGCGCGCGAGATGAACAATGCGCTCGTTTTGCAGGATGTGTCGCATGTCGAGGCCTGATCGCCGGCCGGGTCCCATCTCGAAAGCCGCACGTTCCAGGACGCGCGGCGGAAGGCGGATTTCCAGCGCCTCGCAGGCGGTCTCTGCCTCATAGCCGCCTTCCTCGCCGGCGGGGACGAGGTCGATATCGCCCTCCCGTCGCAAATGACGGCTTCCGCTCACCAAGCAAAACGACCAGGTCGCGGGACTTGCGTGCACGACGATGCGATGGTCGCTGACCGGCGGCAGCTGGATTGAGCCGGCCTGATAGACCCTCAGCGAAATACTGACGCCTGCCGAAGGCCAAGGTGTTGCAGACAGGCCGTCCATAAGCTGCTCCGAACTAAAGCAATTCCAGGAAAAGTGCGTAGCGGTTTTCCGTCCGGAATTGCGTAAATAAACAAGGCAGAACGTGCTCAAAGATCGGCACTTCCTGCGCGACTTTCAATTCATGCGAACAGAAATTGCCTCTCCATGTCCAACATCGATGAGGCTTTGAAATGTCCGTATTTGTTGTGGTCGGCGCCGGGCCGGTCGGGCGCGAGACCGCGCGTCTTCTTGCCGCCGACGGTCACGAGGTCCGGCTGGTCAGCCGAAGCGGCGCGGCGCCGGGCGGAGCCGTTGTCGGCATAGCGCTCGATGCGCGGGACGCAGACGGCCTTGCTCGGGCAGGCACAGGCGCGGAAGCGATCTTCATGTGCGCCATGCCGCTCTACACAAGATGGCCGGCCGACTTTCCGCCGATCATGGACGGCGTGGCCGGGGCAGCCGAAAAGCTGCGGGCTCGCCTGATCGTCCTCGGCAACGTCTACGGCTATGGCAGCGGGGCAAAGTCTCCCCTGACATCCACCGCGTCGCTCGCCCCGACAAGTGTGAAGGGCCGCGTCAGGGCCGCGATGTGGGAGCGTGCCTTGGCGGCGAAGGTTCCCGCGTTGGAGGTTCGTGCCAGCGACTACCTAGGCGAGGGCGCCGGCTCGCTGTTCATGCTGATGACGCTGCCGCCATTGCTCGCCGGCAAGCCCGCCATGGTCTCGGGTGATCTCGATGCCCTGCACGCCTGGACCTTCACCAAGGACGTTGCCCGGACCCTGGTCGCTGCCGCGCGCTATCCGGGTGAGTGGGGACGCGCTTTTCTCGTGCCGTCGCAACATTCCTCGGTACGCAACCTGGCAGCGCGCTTCGCGCACCTGGCAGGCGCGCCGGTTCCCGACCTTCAGGCGTTTGGCGATGAAGAACTGGAAGCGCTGGGACGCGAGGACGAGCTCATGCGCGAGCTGCCGGAAATGGCCTACCTCTACCGGCAGCCCTGCATTCTCGATGCATCGGATACCGAGCACCTGCTCGGCGTCTCGGCCGGCAGCCTGGATGCGATGATAGCGGATACATTGCGCAAAGGGTGAGTTGACGATCACAGACGTGCAGCTGATGGCCTCTTCATCCTGTGCTCGATGGAACCTCGGTCGGACGGTGACGTTCGCTCTGGATCGTCGCTCGAAATCATCGAGGCTGCCTCGCGGAGCAGCCAAGCCGGGATGGGAGGTCCACCCGATGTATGTTTTTCTGGAGGTCCTGACCGTCATTCTTGTGTCAGGCGCGATGGCCATGTCGCTCGCCCATGCGCTGGAACTGCCGGGCAAAATGCGGCTCGGCAGAGAGGAGTATTTTGTCGTCCAGCGGATCTACTATCCTGGCTTCACGATCGGTGGCGGCATCGCCGAGATCGGCGGGATCGTTGCGACCTTTGTGCTGATGCTGACGTTGAGCGGCCCTGTCCGGTTCTGGCTGGTCGGCGGCGCTTTGGTCGCGCTCCTTGTCATGCAGCTTGTCTTCTGGCTCATGACCCAGCCGATCAACAAACATTGGCTGCAAGAGGTGGAATTGACCGCGCCGGCGAAGCGCTTCTTCGCAACCGAGGGCAGCAGCGGAGCCCCGCCCACGCCGACGGAAGAATGGACCACACTTCGCAACCAGTGGGAACTCTCGCATGTTATCCGCGCGGCGTCGGCGATGCTGAGCCTGATCCTGCTGACCACGGCAATCGCCAGCTAGAGCAATTCCAGGAAAAGTGTGAACCCACGCCAGACTTGTCCAACCTTTCCCTCTGGGCGGTCATCCGTGAACAATATGATGGATCAGGCTTCGGGCTCCTTCAGCTGACTTTTGAGGGGAGGCGATGACAGGCCACAAAAGAGCGTTCAGCCACCTGAGCAGGAGGGAGAAGTTGTACCGGCGGCGGCCATGATGGCGTTGACGCGGCCCGGCAAGGTGGTTGCGGACCGGTCCGGTGCTCGGCCTTGATTGCGGTCAATGACGTCGACGGGGGCGCTTCTGGCCTTAGGTCCGGTTGGCGTCGGCGCGCTGCTGCTGTGCCCTCTTACAGACATCATCCAATTTTTTGCGGACCCGGTCGTTATCAAACAGCAGCTTGGCGCGTGAGAATCCTCTGCTACGAAGCTCCGATTCGATGGCAAGCCATCCTTCATAGTCGCCGGATGATGCAAGTTTCCCGGCTTCGCGCCACATAAGCACGTCACGCTCTCGGGACACACCCTTTCTCCCGTGCTTTTGCGTCAAGCATATAGGAGGTCGGAGCGATATTAAAATGCAATATGAATTTCGGAAAATTTCAAACTGAGACACTATGCTTCATGGTTTGCGGCCACTGGTTCGACATTGCCAAATATCGGCAGATGGTCGAGGGGACCGCCCCATCGTTCTCCGAGGCCGGAGCACGGACTTCCACTTCACATCTGAGAGATCGTGATGTCGAGGTGACGCAAACATCGGCCACATTCATTGCAAGGAGTTTGATAAGCCGGGCGTGCGTCATTGCCCTGTTGCTCAGGGACGAATTTCATGGCCTCGCCAATCGTCCCGATATTTCCATGATCCGTTTTGCAATGATGGAACTCCTGCGTACCTTCTCCGCTCATGCGCTGCTCCTGCGAGGCCGTTGGATTGTCGGCAAGAGACGTGAAAGCCGCGCTGATCCCCATCGAAAAGCAGCCGCGCTGAAATCATTGCGCCACAGCATTTTCTGCGACGGACATATTTTTACATTTTGAGATTTTTTTTACATTTTGTGATTTGAACGACACCGCTAACGGGGCTTTGGTAGGCCGTTCTGGCTTTAGGCGTTTGGGCAAAAACGGCGGGGGGTGTGACAAAAGGGGCGGGGGGTGTGAAAGGGGGCCGAGCATGGCCTATACAAATACCATTGTCTTGAGCGGTGACTATGGCTACCGCCAATATAAAGCATCCGGTCTGCCCGCCAACACTCTTATCGATGCCACCAACGCCTCGTGGATTGTCGCCAATCAGGGAAGCCCCACCAACCTCTATCCCTTCGCGGTCGTCAACCCCGGCGACAACCTCCTGGCTTTGGGCGGCACGATTAACGGCACGGTCTCCCAAACCGGCGACTGGGAGAACATTTACGTCAACTCCGCCGCAGTCCGTATAAATTCAGCCCACAGCTTTGCCATCGACGACTGGACGATCACCCAGCCCTGGGATGGCATTCGTGTCGGCGGCACCGGCACCTTCCTGATCGAAGATTCCTATGTCGGCAACTCACGAGACGACGCGGTCGAGGACGACGACGTGATCAGCGGCACCATCCGGGATTCCCTGTTCGACCACGTGTTTTCCGGAGTGAGCCTTGGCGACGGTGACGTGAATGGGTCTCACAACACGGTCACCATGGATGGCATGCTTCTGGGCATGGGCGAGTACCTTCGCAAAGGCGTGGTGACCCACGGTTCGCCATTCAAACTCTACGATGGCACAGGCGCTAACGATGTCTCGCCCAGCCTGCACTTTATCGACTGCGTGGTGGCGATCACCGATGTTCACCACAACGGCCAGGCGCGGCTGCAGCATGCCTGGGACAAGACGGTCGAGTCGCACGGCAATTACTATCTCAACCTCTCTGACACGCCGCTGCCGTCCGATTATCCAATGCCGCCCGCCGGCTGGACGGTCCTTCAAGGCCAGGCGGCCCGCGACTACTGGGCCCAGGCCAAGGCGGCCTGGCATGCGGCCCATGACGGGACCGACCCGATACCCTCACCTCCGACCCCGCCGACCGACCCGATACCGTCACCTCCGATCCCACCGACCGACCCGACCCACGGAACGAGCGGGAACGATACTTTTGTCGGCACTGGCGCGGCCGATACCTTTGATGCCCTGGCTGGCAACGATATACTGCGGGGCCTGGGTGGCAACGACGTGCTGACCGGTGGCAAGGGCGAGGACACCTTTGTGTTTGACACGCCCTATGGCCCCAGCAATGTCGACACAATCACCGACTTCAACGCGGAACATGACGCGCTCTATCTCGACAATGCCGTCTTCACCAAGCTCGGCTCCGGCTCCTGGTCCAGGCCGACGCAGGTGAACTCGGGCTATTTCGAGTTGCGACAACACGCCGCCCACAGCAACGATCACCTGCTCTACAACCGGGCCACGGGCGTGCTGTACTATGATCCCGACGGCTCGAAATCGACCCCCCAGGTGGAAATCGCCCACCTAGAGCCCGGGGCCGCCCTGACCTATCACGACGTGTTCATCGTTTGATCGCCGGGACAACCGACGACGACGGAGTGGACCTGGCAGATATGGTCGGCGCTTTATGGAAGAGGCGCCTTTACGCTGGCTGACGACCGCACTGGCCGGAACCACGGTTGCGAATGATCCGGCGGACGCGTTCCACTTCGGGCAAGGTTGAAGGCCGCAGGCGGCAGGATCGGGCCTATCTTTCCCGAAAGGCGCGCTGGAACGAATCCACCAGCGGCTTGGTCAGATAGGTCAGAAACGTCCGCTCGCCGGTTGAAATGAAGGTTTCGACCGGCATGCCCGGGTAGATTTGCTCGGGCTTGACCTGAGGGGGCAGCTTATCAGCCATCTTAAGCCGCACGGTGTAGTATGGCTGTCCAGTGCTGGGTGTGATCAGCCGGTCCGCCGAAACGTAGAACACCTTTCCGGACACTTTTGGTGTTGTCCGCGCATTGAGGGCTGTCAACATCATGTTCGCGCCTTGGCCGACTCGGATAGAATCGATGTCTTCAGGCTTGATCTTTGCCTCGATGATAAGTTCATTCGTGGTCGGCAGAAGCTCCATTGCAACCTCGCCAGCACGGATGACGCTGCCTTCGGAATTGTAGAGCGAGCGGACAATGATGCCGTCCACCGGGGCACGAATGGTTGTCCGCGCCAGGACCGATCGAGCAGCGTTGATTTGTTCCTCTAGGTCTGCCACCTGCGCCAGGCCTTTGTTCAGTTCCGTGACGGCATCCTCGACCCGGCTCGTTGTAAGTCTTTCAATCTGTTGACGCGCTTCCACGGTCTGGGTAGCCAAGCTGGCGATTTGCGCCTCCAGCGATCCCGCCTGACCTGCCAACTCGGCGGTGCTGCGCAGAAGATCGGTGTATTCAGAACGATTTGTCAGTCCCTTTTCCAGCAAGCCCTTTTTGCGTTCCGTTTCGGCATTGACGATCGCGAGCTGGTTTTCCGCAGCATCCTTCTGCGCCCTCAAGCCGGCAACGGCTTCCCGGAGGGCTGCTACCCGTTGCCTCAGAATCTCCTGTTCTGCGGCATACCGCGCTAGCCGAGCCTGGAACTCCTTGGTTTGCTCCGCAAAGACGTCACTGAATTCGGGCGCGCCTGAGTAGGCGCCCAGATCGCGGGGCAGGAGGATTTTCTCCAGGCCGTCCCGTTCTGCCTCGAGCCTCGCGATCTCAGCTTTTTGTGCGACCCACTGTTTGAGGACTCGGTTGAGCTGGGACTGCGCCACCGTTGGATCGAGCACGATCAGGGCCTGGCCTCGTATCACTCGGTCACCCTCTCGGACCTTGATGCTGCGGACTACGCCACCTTCGAGATGCTGGATCATGACATTTTGTCCAGCTGCAGCGACCACTCCTGGCGCGATCGTTGCTCCGGCAATCGGCGCCGTTGCGCCCCAGTATCCGAAGCCAAGCAAAAAAACGAACACGCTTGCATATCCCGCCAGCGTGATCCGATTTGTGCGCGTATCGACGTTGCGCTGCCAGCGATACGTCTTGGCGCCGATGGTTTGGCTGGGAACCGTCATTAGCGAGCCTGCATCTCCCCGCGAGCAGATGACGGGAAAGGCACCACTCCCTCGTTGTCACGCGACTGAGAGGCTGCGGGGCGCCCCGCTTGGCCCCGTCGCATGACAAGTCTATCGAGCACGTCCCTGGTCAAACCGTAGATCTCGATCTGGCCACTGCGCAGCATCAATATGCGATCGCATTTGGAAGCGAGAGAGGGCCGATGGGTTATGACAAGCACGGTCGCTTTTCGTAAACGCGCCTGGATGATCGCCCGCTCGAGCGCGGCTTCGCCGTTGGAATCGAGATTTGCATTGGGCTCGTCGAGAACCAGCACCTTGGGATCGCCGTAAAAGGCGCGAGCAAGCCCGATGCGCTGACGCTCGCCACCCGAAAGGCGAACGCCGGTCGGGCCGATCAGCGTCGAATAGCCATCCCTCTGACCCAGGATGAGCTCATGCACTTGGGCCCGCTGGGCTGCTTGGACCAATTTCTCGTCGGGCGCATCCGGTTCGAAACGCGCGATATTTTGGGCAATGGTTCCTGGAAAGAGTTCAACATCTTGCGGCAGGTAACCAATATGGCGGCCGAGTTCTTCCGGATCCCAGTTTCGAATATCGCCGCCATCGACCCGGATCGCCCCCGAGCGGGGCTCGATCGCACCGACGATAAGGCGCGCCAGAGTCGATTTTCCAGCCTGGCTCGGTCCCACAATCGCGACTGTTTCGCCGGCGGCGACTTCAAAGGTCAAGCGCTTTATCAGCGGCAGCGACCCGTCGGCCGCGCCCGGGAGATGATAGACTATTTGATCCACGCTTAACGCTCCTTGAGGAGCCGGCAATGCCACGTTTTCCTGGTTGTCGGGTCCGGATCGGAGAGCCGAAAGCCTCTTCCATGCAAGATTAGCGTCGATGATCTGCCGCCAACTCCCAATGATCTGATCAAGAGGTTGCAGAGCGCGCGCCGAAATCATCGAGGACGCAAATATCATACCGGCAGTCATCTCGTTGTGCAGAACCAGATAAGCGCCGACCCCCAATATCGCGATCTGCAGTGTCGAACGAGTGGTGCGCGATACACCGCCATAAAATGAATTGATGCGAGCAAGCCCATCCGAGGCGTGTAGAGAGCCGGAAAAACGGGTCCCCCAGAACTCTATCGCGTTGGACACCATGCCAAGTGCGCGAACGGTTTCGAAGTTTCGGGCGAAGGCCTGCGCCGAATTCATTGAGGCGTTGAGGTTCTCCGCCGCCTCCTTGCTAGGTCGCGAACTCGCGACCTGATTCAGCATGGCGATGATGACCATGAGAACCGCCCCGACGACCGTCACAAGGAAGAGCATCGGATGGATGAAATAGAGCAGGCCCACGAAGATTGGCCCGAAAGGAAGGTCGAAGAGGAAGAAAATAGTTCTCGAAGCGATGAAACCTCGCAGGGTGGCCAGGTCGCGCAAGGCCTGGACATCGCCGAGGCCAGCGCGGGGGCCGTTCATTGCAGCGAGAAAGGACGATGTGCCCAAAGTGACATCCAGTCGCGCGGCGAGCCGGCTTGCATATACACCCCGCACGACTTCGAGCACGCCCAAGAGCAAAAGCGACGAAAGTGCAAGCAAAGTTAGGTAGGTGAGAGTGTCCAAATTGGCGGCGGGCAAAACCCGATCATAGACCTGCAGCATGTAGAGGGGCAGAACCAGCACCAGGGTGTTCATCATCGCGGAGAAGAGGCCCATTTCGACCACGCTCCTCGATAGCACCCTTCTGGTCGTATAGCTGGGCATCCCCGAAATCGCCTCTTGGGCCAAGCGGATCATTTTAGACAATCTTTATATATCATGCCAAGCAGCCGCGCGATCCTTTTGACGGCTAAGGAAGGAGCCGAAACGAAGGCTGAGCCTCACGGCAGGCGCCTGACGTACTGTCGGGCTGTCAGATCGACCGCTCGAAGCTTCAAGGCAGGACAGGTGTCACGCGTTGATGCAGATCGACGACACTCGTGGCATGCGAAGCACCTGTGCAGACGCTATGTCGAGAGCACCAGAGTGTTCTGCTCGCTCTCGCTCAGGCGAACGCGTCCCCCGAAGCGCCGGCATTCGCGGTCCAGCGTCTCGCCGACCCAGGCGCCTTCCTCGTCGGATGCGCGAGCGAGCCGAAATTTCTGCATGCGGAAGGGCACCATCTCCATGCCCAGAAGACGATTGGTCACGTCGTCCAAATCGACGAAATAGGCCAGCGAGAGGTCAGGACGGAACGCTTCGTACCCGCCGATCCCCTCGTAGTCGTTGATGAAATCGCCGCATCCGTAGAAGATCGGCTTGCCCGCATGAACCTCGATCGCCAGGGGGTGATGCGAAGAGTGCCCGTGGACGACATCGACGCGGGCGCTGTCGATCAGGCCGCGCGCAAAGCGTATGTGCGCGGCCGGCACTTCATAGCCCCAGTTGGGACCCCAATGGACGGAGACCAGGACTGCGTCGCCGGGCCGGCGCCAGCGATCGATGCAGTGGACGACGGATGCGAGCGCATCGTCGCCCCGACTGGCAAGGACATTCACGCCGGGCCGGTTCTTCGCGGCAGCCCAGTGCTCCGGAACTCCACTGGATAGGCAAGCAACGGCGAATACGAGAAGCCGCTTGCCCGGAGCGGCTTCGAGGATAGCGGGAGCGGCAGCCGTATCGGCATCTAGCCCAGCGCCGGCCGTTGCCAATCCCGCATGTTGTACCACGCGCAGCGTATCCCTCAGGCCGGCTGATCCCCAGTCAGCGACATGGTTGTTGGCAAGGACACAGCAGTCGATATCGGCGGCAGTTATGCAGCCCCAATTCGCCGGGTGCATCCGATAATTGATGCCCTTCGGCTCAGGTTTTCCATCAGCAGTGACACTGGTTTCCAGGTTGATGATCCTGAAATCTGCTTCGCGGCGATCGATCTCGTCCAGCGCATCGCCCCAAATATAGTCGAAGGCCACCGCCCTCGGGATTTCGCCTGAACGACTTTCCGCTAACTTCACGTAGGCAAGAGCAGAGCGGATATGCGGCTCGTAGAGGGTCGGATCGCAAGGCTGCGGCAGGATTTGGTCGATGCCACGACCGGTCATCACATCGCCGCACAGAAACAGCCTCATTTCGCACAGGTCCCTTCTTGACACATACTAGGTCTGGCGGAACGTGCCGCTTGCCGGGCAGCAGGGTTATGACGGGCGCGGCCTTCGGCGCGGTCTACTGCCAATCTTCGAAGCTTGCCCGTCAACCGAATGCAGCGGCGAAGCCGCGCTCCCGCAGACGCAAGAGTGGACGGCGCTTCGTGAGCGCGGCGAACTCTCGCATGTCATCCGCACGGCGCTGGCGATGCCGAGCCCCGATTCCCGCTGACCGCGACGCTTCCCATCCAAAGCGCCCGATATCCGGCCCAGCCGAAACAACTCAGAGGCTGGCGATACCCGGGAAGAAAAGATAGCAGACAACGCTGATGACGATGAGATAGCAGAGCACCACCAGGCACCAGAAGAAATTGTGCCGGATGACCTCGCCTTCGTCGCGCACGAAGCGCGTGGTGGAAACGCCGACGCTGGCGGTTTGCGGCGCGATCGGCTTTCCAATCTCCGCGCCGACCGAATTGACGGTCGGCAGGAGCAGCGGCGGAAAGGCGAGGAGTTGCCCGACCAGCGCCTGGAACTTGCCAAACATTGCGTTGGTGGACGTGTTGCTGCCCGACAGGGCGACCCCGATGAAGCCGAGCAGCGGAGCGACGATGATGAAGGCGGGGCCGAGCGACGCAAAGGCCTTCGCCAGCGATGCCGCCATGCCGGAATAGTTGTAGACATAGGCCAGGCCGAAAATGAACACGCCGACGAGGCAAGCCCCCCACATCTGCGACCATGTCGTCGTCCAGATCTCGGCAAGTTGCCGTCCGTTCACGCGAAGCAGCAGCGCGACGATGATCCATGATGCAAGTATGGCCGAGCCCCCGACGAACGGGGTCCAGCTGAAGGCCGCGGTGATCGTCGCGCCCTGTGTGATCGAGGATGCCGCGGCCACCTGCATTTTGAGCAGCGTAATGCTGGGCAGCTTGGACCACGGTCCGGTCCAGGCCACCACGACGACGATCAGAACGGCGATCGGCAGCCAGGCCTGGAAGATGTCGCCGGCCGAAAGGCCGTGAGAGGTGGCTGTGGCAGGACCGGCGAGCGGCTCGCCGCCATAGGCTCGCATCTGCTTCGGCTGCCAGATTTTGAGCAACAGCAACAGACACACGAAGCACACGATTGCGCCGGCAACATCCGGCAGGTAAGGACCGAGATAGGTGCCGACCGGCAGCTGCCCGGCGATGTAGGCGAGCGAGCCGACCACCGCGAGTGGCCATGCCTCCCACATGCCCTTCCTGCCCGAAACGAGATATAGCAGTATCCATGGCGGCAGCAGCGCCAGGATCGCCACGATCTTGCTGATTGAAGCTGACAGCGCGAGCAGCGGATAGCCGGTGACAGCCGCAAGCGCGATGATCGGCGCGCCGAGTGCTCCATAGGAGACCGGCGCGTTGTTGGCGATCGCGGCAACCCGAATCGCATCGAGATCCGGAATGCCGAGAGCGATCAGGATCGGGGCGACGAAAGCCCATGGATAGCCGAAGCCGACAAGGCCTTCGAGCAGCGCGCCGAACGCCCAGGCAAAGAGGATGGTCTGGACCCGAACGTCCTGTGTCCCCTGCGCCACCAGCCAACGCCGCAATTTGTCGAACGCGCCGGAGACGACCAGCGTGTTGAACAGCATCACACCCCAGAACGTGATCCAGTCAACATTCCATACGCCGGTCGCGGAACCGTAGAGATAGGCGCGTATGCCATCGCCAAAGGGCATGCGCCAGACCCACAGTCCGAGCGCGAGCGTAATCACGGAACCGACGAGCGTCGCAACCCAGGCCGACCAGCGAAGCGCGGCGAGCATGAAAAGCAATGCCGCGACCGGAATCAGTGCCACGAGCCAGGTGATGAACAGATTTCCGGTGGGGTTGAGAATTTGGCTGAACATATGAAAGACCGCCCATCTTGAAGTTGGCGCAGACGTTTCGTGTTCAAGCATGCGAGGGCTGGGACCAGAATTCCCAGTTGTCCAGCAAGGGGCACTTTAAGTCCTGCAAAAAGGCCCTGCGACGCGACGCTTGCCGCTTCCAGCAATCGGACCCTCAAATTAGCGGATTGTTAGATTACCAGATTTTGTATGCAACGTTAAGGTGAATCACCGCATCTTCTTGGCCGGAGCATCGCAGGTCCGTCCCTGTCGTCGCACGCCTAACTGGAGTTGGCCTCGTGGAAGGAGGTCAACTCGCGCATGCGCGCTGCAATGAAGTCTACGAAGACGCGCACCTTGGGCGGGACCGCGCGATTGTCGGGTAGAATGACCCAGCTCGCCATATCCTCGAACCCGTCCAGTTTCCAGTCGGGGAACAGGCGCACAATGCTACCGTCCGCGATAGCATCGGCTACAGCGAGCCAATTGATCATGCCGATGCCATGTCCGGCAAGGATCAGGGCACGATGGACTATGCCGTTGCGCGTACTCACTCCGTCGCGTGGCACCAGTTCGAAATATTCGGAGCCCCGCCGCAGCCGCCAAGGCGACCAAGGCGCGACGTCGCGAAAGGCGAGACAGATGTGGCCAGCGAGCTCACTGGGTTTCTCGGGGATGCCTTGGGCGTCGAGATAGGAACGTGCGGCACACAAAATATAGTGCACAGGCGCGATCCGTCGGGCGATTGCGCTTTGCCGTTCGATGGCTCCGAAGCGAATGGCGACGTCCGCGCCAGCCTCAGCTGGGTCGCGCACGACCTCCTCGGCAAGAATTTCGATATCGACCATGGGATTGGTCCGGCGGAATTCCGCGAGTAGCGGCGCAATGAACAGCGCCGCGAAATTGACCGTGGTAGCGACGCGCAGCAACCCGCGTGGCTCGCCGCTCAGATCCTGCAGCGCGTTTTCGGCGGCGTCCGCCTCGCTGGCGATGCGCCGCGCATGAGCGAGAAAGATGCGCCCAGCTTCAGTGATGTGCACGCGCCGCGTGGTGCGGTCGAACAGCCGGCTGCCCAGCCGGTCCTCCAGTGCCCTAACGCGGTCGGATATGACCGATTTGGTCGTCAGCAGCCGCCGGGCTGCGGTCGTGAAGCTTCCTGCCTCGGCGACCGCCAGGAACTCATATAGACCGTCGAGGCGATTTTGCATTGTCCTCAAAATCCGTACAACATGTCCGCATTTGGATAGCTTCTCAAGACAAAAGCAACAATATAGGAGCGCCCCAACGCGGCGTCGGAGTTGGCTGAGCGCCGGCGAGTGGGGTTCAAAGTGATGAAGCAGAGCAATGCGATCGGGCAGTTGGTTGCCCGCCTCCAATTGGCCTGGAACGCCGGTGATGCGGCGGCCTGGGCCGCGAATTTTGCGGAAGATGCCGATTTCATCCATGTGCTCGGCGGTCACGGTGCTGGCAGGGAGGCCATCGCCGCCGCGCATAGCAGGCTTTTCGAGACGATCTACCGGAAGAGCGGGCTACAGCTCGACATCGAGGGCGTCAGGCAGCTCGATAGCGCCGTGGTCATGCGGCTGCGCCAGAATTTGCGTTTTCACGCTGACGGAATCGAGAAGATGGTCACTGGGCGACCGAGCCTGGTCGCGGTCCCGCGGGGCGAGGACTTGGAAATCGTATTCTTCCAAAACACGCTGGAGCAGACTCCAGCGGCTCTGGCAGCTCACCCCTTCGCGCGGGCGGACAAAGCAGAGCCCGCAAAGCGGGAGGCGAACGGCGCAGACAAATCACCCGTCCGGTCAGTCTCAGCGCTCGGCGTGACGATCGAGTTTTTGTCACGCGTGGGCGAGCATACGATCATGGAGTACTTTGCCCCGCCGGGGTTCCACGCGGCGCCTCCACACGTACACGCGCGCGCAACCGAGTGGTTCCGGGTGCTCTCGGGCACGATGCGGGCGTCGGTATCCGGAGTGGAGCGCGATGTTGAAGCGGGCGGTTACCTTGAAGTGCCGGCCGGCACGGCGCACACTTGGTGGAACGCGTCCACCGATAAGCCACTGCACTTCCTGTTTGGCTTCGACCGGTCTGGGATGGACGGCTATTTCGAGCGTGTCGTCGCAATTGCAAACTCCTCGCCATCCTGGCCGCCGCCCGATCCGGCTATCCTCAAAAAGCTCGCCGCCGAATATGACACCTTCGATCCGCACCTTCCCCTTCGACCAAAGCAAGAGGTCGGTCATACGGACGCCGCCAACCTCTAAAGCAGAGTTGCGGTCCAGAAACCGTACGGCATCGCCAGTCAACACCTTCATCGAGCATGGCCAGCTGCTACGTCGACGCCTGCCAGAAGTGAATCCGATAGCGAGTCCGTCCAGACACATGCGCATGTCGATAGAGCCCGAGCGCCCGGCACTTTCACGCCCGTCAGAGCGCCTCCATGATGCTCTCTCGTTACCCGCGAACTGACGCTCCACTGCAGCCGCAGTGGCATCCGCTGGCGCAAGTACGATGGCCATCAGCCAGCTCGATGTTTCGTCGAGCGGCTGGCAGATGGCGCAAGATCGCGAGCATTGGCCCGTTTTCAGCAGGATCAAAAGCTCAGCTGAGCTATCGACGGCCCGATCATGTCTCACAGCGCTTCGCTGACACGGGCGACCGATCGCTGGACCGAATTGGTTGTTGGTCTGGGCGTCTAACCTACCAAGTCTACGTGCATTCAAAGATTGTCGGTAAGGTAGGCTACGAAGTTTCGCACCTTGACGGCAATATGTCGGTTGGCTGGATAGACGGCGTGGAGCGGCACCGGCGGCATTTCCCAATCCTGTCACAAAGATACCAACCGTCCGGATCTGATGTCTGGGCCGACGATGAAGCCTGGAAGCAACGTGATACCTGCTCCGTCGACCGCCGCCTGCCTTAGACACCGATCTGGAAACGTGGAAGGATAGGTGCGCGGATCGTGCTGTCGCCTTGGCGAAAATGCCAGGCCCGTCCCCAAGATCCAATCGGTGCTTGGGTGCGCCGGTTCGTTCCAAATAGTCCGGTGAGGCACAGACGAAAAGTGAAGACGCCCCAATGCGCCGAGTGATCAAGTTTGGCTAATTGTTGCCCGGATCACAAGATCGAACCCCTAGAGCGCCCGGCTGAGCAACGTCGGCCGCGCGGCTTTGGAGCAGGCGGTGCACTTCGGCATGGATCTCGACCGTCTCGCAGCCCCGCACCACTTCGCGGGTGGCGTTTGCCAGGGCCTAGCTCGGCCTCGATCTTCCCTGAAATCCTCGGGTGACGTTTGGCATGGCGGCAGCGTCTCACCTACTCCTAATGGTGAGGTCCGTCAGCGACGCGCAAGGCGTAATATCTCCGCTAGCCAGTGCCGTGCTTTGGAATATCTGAGGTCCACTCGGAGGATGAGGTAGGTGATGGACACTCATTTGCGCAGCTTCGCCAAGGCGCTTTCCTGGCGCGCAACCGGCACAGTCGACACGATGATGATTTCGCTGGTCGTGACCGGAAGCGTGAAGCTCGCGGCCACCATCGGGCTGACCGAAGTGATCACCAAGTCGCTGCTCTATTATCTGCATGAGCGCGCCTGGCTGAAGATTCCCTACGGGCGCGCCGGAAGAACTTATATTCCCCGAAGGCGAGGGGGCCGAATCGGGTCCGGTCAAGGAGAGCTAAATCGGCTCGACTAAGGGCGGGGGGCTATGCCGACTGCCGCCGCAAATTGGTCCGGGAGAGGTGTTGGAAAAGAGATTTGCCGCGCTTTCGCAGCGCGGCCAACTTCGGCTCGATGCTCGCACCACGCCGAGGTAAAGCCCGCCACACTGATCTGGCGCTACGGGCAAGGTGCGCTGTTTAGCACGCTCGAGAGGCGCAAGCTCTGCACAAGCTGCGATCGAGGCGGGCCAATGCGGCTGGAGATCCACAACCAATCGCGGAACTAGTCAGCGCCACTAGCCACAACCCTTCTTATTGGTCGATGTCCTCGTTGTCGTTTTCGTCGTCGGATTGACTGTTCCGATTTGCGTCATCGGCTTGTTCTTCAACGTAAGCCTGGCAGCCTTCGTTGAAAGATCGGCTCTCCCCATCGCAGTCCCGCTCGTCAGTGATGTCGTTCCTAGCCGCCCAATCGTAGCCGGCCTCGTGTCCCGAGCAGTCATCCGTGCAATCGTAGCCATGCAACATCTCTTGCGCGTTTGCCGTGCCAGCAAGAGAGCCGACTAGCGTAAGGGCGCCGGCCGCGACAAGAATTCGGATCATCACAAAACACTCCTATCGAAGCCCCGGTGTCCGGTATTTCGCGACCTTGGCGAAGATGAGGCTGGCAGTCTGGATCCGATGGGAAGGCGCGTGGTCTGGCGGGATGAATAGGGGCGCCTGGGCCGGCGGCCGACGCATACTGTTTGGGGGGCGGGGTAGGGGGTACATGAAAACGTCGGCCGCCGGTGTTGGGCGGGATGCGTCATCAATGACGCAGTCTTAGGTTAGGCGCGGTGGAAGCGCCTTCAATGAGATTGCCTGCTCATGGTGAATAAGCGGTTACTATCCACAGCGGACGCGCAGGTAGCCGATTGGTGGACTAGAGATGGTCGTTGAGAGCGACGCGAACCCGCGCATTCCACATCCAGACTCGGTGCTCGAATTTCGGCTTTCAGCTTCGTGATGGACAAACCGCATCTCGTCGGCGCACCATTCACGGCCGATGTCGCAGTAAGCCAAGGTCGTGCGATCTGGGCGCACCATATTGGGAACGGCAATGAGCGATGAGCGATCTGCCGAGGACATGAGGCGGCGTGGCGGGCGCGTGCTGCTGGGCGTTGCACTGGCAATTGAGCCGGACGAAACCCGCCTGGACCAGGCTTTTGAGCAAGCGCGCAAGACAACGCAAACCGATGCGAGACTCACCATCCAGGACGCCGATCGCCATTTTCGCCATGGCGTCGCCACCGTCATCGCTCCGACCCGGAGCCAAGCAATAGCCGCAGCGAAAGCACTTTCCGATGCAATGGCCGTGACTTTTGGCGACAGTGGTCCGGGACGCCTCACAACAGAGGCGCGCCGCGTCGCCGATCCGCTGCCGAACAGGGCAAGCGCGACGTCGCTCACGGCATTTGCGTTCGGCGCGCCACTGGCGGGGCTGATCGCTCTTGTGCTGATTTTGCGGGGCTGGCCAGACTTCGCTAAGGATCTGCCAAGAGGGGCCGGGCTTCTGGCCGGCATAAGCGCGGCTCTCGCAGTCGCGATCGTCCTGCTTCCGGCTGGGCGGTCATGGCGCTGTTTGGGCTCTGCTTCGGCGGCACATAGGACGTCACCAGCCTGAGCGTACCCACGATCGCGAAGCCAGTGGCCCCAATCGCCACGAGGTCGTTTTGAGGGTTCGGGGTCATTTTTTGCCGGTCGCGAGCAACACCACTAACTGGATGCCCTGCCTCCCAGAAATATCGGAATGTCTCGCGCTGTACGGCTTCCAACTAGGCATCGTCGTCCAGATTACCAACGTCGACTATTGATCGTGCCCGGCTGCGCATTTTCGATTTGATGCGAAAAAGTCGGAACATTTTGAGAGCATTCGTTTGCTCCCAGGGAACTGGTTTCAGTGACAAATCTCGTGCTGCATACGCCGACAAAAACTGGATGTAAGGATCGAGGTTGCGGCGCAGCGGTGACGGCTGAACTTTCTATTCGTCCAAGGCAGCAAGCGCTCGGAGACGAATTCGAATCAGCAAACTGCATTCCATTGACATTGCCGCTCCGGCAAAATCCTCGAGGTTCGCCATCAAGGTCGTCGTGTCTAACGATCTCGGTCAGAATCGTAGCCCAGCGATCGACCCGCACTCGGCCGACGCCGATACATAAGCCAGCTCCGAGAAGGGCGCCATCGCCGCGACCCCTCGCCGATTGCGCGAGCAGCCCTTCTTCCGTGTGCGCGTTTGCCAGCAGCAGCGCGCCGCAGCCTGGAAAAGCCGAAATGGTGATGTGTTGCGCGGAAGGTCGATGCAAAGAGCGCGAACCTTGGTTTACGGCAACGGCTTCATGCATAATGGCAAGGAGGGGGTTCTTGGTCCTGCCTCGACGCAATGAATCAGCAGCTTTGCATCATGCTTCATTAAGCAGCGACCGGCCCAGATCCTGCAAGTGTATCGCTTCGATGCCACGCTGGAGCGGAAAACGCTCCGATCCCGGAAAGACGACGATACGCCGCTCTGGGGCAAGATCCTCGCAGGCTTGATGGAAGCCTTTTTCCACCTTTGGCGTCAGGCTACGCTTGATTTCGATGGCCCAGAGGCGCTGGCCTGGCAATGTGAGCAGCAGGTCGATCTCCGCGCCTGCGGCTGTTCGGTAGAAATTGCTCAGCGTGCCAGCGGGAGCGGTCGCGGTGAGGGTTTCGATCACGAAGCCCTCCCAGGAGGCGCCGGCCACCGGATGTCCAAGTACGTCTTCCTGCGTGGCGAGCCCAAGCAGCGCATGGGTGATGCCGCTGTCGCGGACATAGACGCGCGGGGATCTGACCAGGCGCTTGCCGACATTGGCGTGCCAGGGTTCCAGCCGGCGAACCAGGAGGAGATCGACGAGAAGGTCGAGATAAGACGCGACTGTCTTGCCATCGACGCCGAGCGCGCGGGCGAATTCGGCGGCGTTGAGCAGGCCGGCCTGGTGGTGCGCCAGCATGGTCCAGAAACGGCGCAGCGTCTCGGCCGGAATGCGCGGGCCGAGGAGGGGGACGTCGCGCTCCAGATAGGTGCGGATGAAGTCCTGCCGCCACCGCTGACTGGCCCGGTCGCTGGCGGCCAAGAAGCTGTCGGGGAAGCCGCCGCGCACCCATAGCGGACCAAGATCGGCGGCGCCGACTTCGAGACCGTCGATCGGCCGCATTTCGAGATAGGCGATGCGGCCGGCAAGAGTCTCGCCTGACTGCTTCAGGAGGTCGATCGATGCCGATCCCAAGAGCAGGAAGCGGCCGGCCTTGCGACCGGCGCGCCGGCCGCGGTCGATCAGCCCGCGCAGGTTCTGGAACAGGTTCGGCAGCCGGTGGACCTCATCCAGGATGACCAGCTTATCCTCATGCTCGGCCAGATAAAGCTCCGGCTCGGCAAGCCGGGCGCGGTCAGCGTCGGATTCAAGGTCGAGATAGATCGAAGGCCGCCGCTCGGCTATTTCGAGCGCGAGCGTGGTCTTGCCGACCTGACGCGGCCCGAGAAGCGCCACGGCGGGCATGCTGTCCAGCAGCTCGGTGAGTTCGGTCATGACGCGGCGCGCAATCATCCTTGCAATTATGGAGTATCGTTCCAGTTTTGCAAGGAAGAAACGTAACTCGACCTTATGAAAGTAGTAGGGACGCGTGGCCGCCGGGTAATAGACGTTCCCACGCCGAGTCCGATTCTGAACTTCATGTCGGATCGCCGTCGCAATAGCCATTCCGCAAGCCGATGCGTCGGAAATGTGCATCAGCTTTGTGCCTCAGTTTTGGGCACAAACGGGAGCGAGGCCAATCCGTAGGGATTCCCAGAAGGGACAGATTTCCCTTTCAAATCAAATGGTTGAAAAATGAGGCGCAAATGATGGCTGGGGTTCCTGGAAGCTTTTCGAACTTTCTGGGTCGCGCATCAGCCCGAATTGCGGATGCTTTTGGACAAAGTGGGACACTAGATTCGATGTTTGGTTAGCTTTGGAAGGCACGTATTTTTTCCCAACAGCTCGCGTGGGCGAATCCCTAGGGTTCTACGTTGAATAGCAGCCCTGCGCGTCATAGCGGACTTGGCCGATTTGCCAGCCGGCCCGACCCGGTGGCGGATGACCCAAAGCGGAGATTTTGGTGCCGGGTCGCGGCGATCGATTGACTGAGCCGCAGCTTGCGCCAAAATACCTCGGCGCACCTAGGGGCACCCTGTGGTGGAATCAAGCGATGTCCGGCGACGCCTGGTGGCGGTCTTCGCGGCTGACGTTGAAGGCTATTCCCGACTGATGGGTGCTGACGAGGTCGGCACGCTCAAGGCGCTGACCGAGCGCCGCGCGATCCTCGACAAGGCCATTGCGGATCACAGGGGCCGCATCGCGAATACAGCGGGGGACAGTGTGCTTGCGGAGTTCGGGAGCGCTGTGGACGCCGTGCAGTGCGCGGCGGAAGCGCAGGCCGCCTTGGCTGAAGCGAATGCCGGGCTGTCGTCTGATAAACGCATCAACTTCCGAATCGGCATCCACGTGGGAGACGTGATGGTACGCGCTGGCGATCTGTTCGGCGATGGCGTGAACATCGCCGCGCGGTTGCAGGCCTTGGCGCAACCGGGAGGTGTTTGCGTCTCTGGTGAAACCTATGGGCAAGTCAGAAAGGTTCTGCCCATCGCCTTCACTGATCTTGGAGCACAGCAGGTCAAGAACATCGAAGAGCCGGTGAGGACGTACGCAGCGACTGGGCTCGGTGAAACTGTCGGCGGGGTCGCAATTCGATCCGAAGAGAAGCCTCTATCGCTCCCGGACAAACCCTCCATTGCCGTGTTGCCTTTCCAGAATATGAGCGGTGATCCAGAACAGGAATACTTTGCTGATGGTATGGTGGAAGACATCATTACCGCGCTGTCCCGTTTTAGATGGCTGTTCGTGATCGCCCGCAATTCAACGTTCACATACAAGGGACGGTCCGTTGACATCAGGCAAGTTGGACGGGAACTAGGCGTTCGTTACGTGTTGGAAGGGAGCGTGCGAAAGGGGACCGGACGAGTAAGAATCACGGCTCAGCTCATTGACGCCGAGACCAGCGCACACATATGGGCGGATCGTTACGACCGCGCCGTCGGTGACATCTTTGCCTTGCAGGATGAGATTACACTAAGCACAGTCGCCGCAATCGAGCCCAGCGTGCGCCAAGCCGAAATTGAACGCGCCAAGCGCAAACGGCCCGAAAATCTCGACGCCTACGACCTAGTGCTACGTGCCACCCCTTTGGTGGATACTGGAATGCCGGAAGGCGCATCCGAGGCGGTACCACTCCTTGAGCGCGCACTTTTACTTGAGCCGAACTACGCGCTTGCGCACGGCCAAACTGCGTTTTGCAATGAGATACTGTATCTCCGAGCGGGAAGGCGTGAAGACAATCGCAGAGCGGCGATACAGCACGCGCATATTGCAGTGGCGCTTGGCCCCGACGATGCACCAGCGCTTGTTTATGCCGCAATCGCGATTGGTCTTGTCGAACATAACCGTACCTTGGCTCAGGAAACGTTCGAGGCCGCTCTTGCAATCTCCCCATCGGCAGCGTGGGCATATTCTTGGGGCGCGTTGATTTTGGGCTGGGGAGGGGAAGCCGAGCGTGCAATCGACTGGGGCGAGCAGGGCATCCGCCTTAGTCCGCTCGATCCGTGGATTACGGCGGCGCTGCACGGCATTTGCATGGGTCACTTTCTTCGGGGGCGCTATGAAGATGCTGCGGTGGCGGCGCAACGGGCCATTCGTAGCAAACCAGGGTTCAGTGTCTCCCACATGTTCCTGGCCGCGGCGCTTGCTAAACTTGGCCGAATGGACGATGCGAAAGCGGCTGCCGAGCGCGTGATACAACTTCAACCCAACTTCAGTAGCACCGGTCAGTGCTCTGCCATCGGTTGCTCGCCGGCGCTCGCGGGACCTCTGATCGAAGCAATGCGCGCCTCAGGTCTACCCGAATGACACCACGCGCCTGCCTCGCCGCGATCATGGCCGCAGACGTCGCTGGGTTCTCAGTGGCGATTGAGGGCGCCGCGGAAGGCACGCAAAATCCGGAATGGCCCATCGCGTCAAGGCTGAGGTTTTTGGCGAGCGCGCTTAGATGAGATTGTTCAAGCCTGCCGCTGAAGCGCGTAAGAACCTGGCCCGCGCGGTTCGGGCACTAGGATCCAGCGGCAACGTCAGCTGTTGCATCGGATCGTCGCCGGGATCATGATCCCCTTGGCTAATAAATTCCGACGTAGAACCGTTCGGACCGTTCGCTTTCTGCGCCGGTTTCACCGTGGCTTCCGCGGCAGTGCGGTCGCCTGACAGGAGGGGAAGCGTCATGGAAGTCCAAACAGAACTTGCTCGCAATTTTCTCGGATCAGTTCTCCAGCCCGGCGCGCCCACTTTTGATGAGGTAAGGAGGATACACAATGGCCTCGTCGACCGACGTCCCGCAGTCATTGCCCGTTGTCGAGGTATTGCCGATATCGTGGATGCTGTCCTTTACGCCCGAGCGACCGGTCTGGAGATTTGCGTGCGCGGCGGCGGCCACAAAGTCGCTGGGCGTGCGGTGGTCGACAATGGCCTTATGATCGACCTCTCCTTGATGAAAGGAGTTCACGTGAATGCTGCCGCCCGGACGGCCGTAGTCGAGGGCGGGGTGACTTGGAGGGAGTTAAATAGAGAGACCCAGTTACATGGTCTTGCGACCACTGGAGGGGTGATTGGAAGTACTGGTGTTGCTGGACTTACCCTCGGCGGCGGCCTTGGATGGCTTATGCCGAAATACGGGATGGCGCTGGACAATCTGATCTCCGTCGATCTGGTGCTCGCAGACGGTTCCGTGGTGACGGCGAGCGCCGACGCAAATCCCGATCTCTTCTGGGCGCTCCGCGGCGGCGGTGGCAACTTCGGCGTTGCCGCTTCCTTCGAGTTCCGCCTGCATCCCGTCGGCCCAGTCGTGTTCGGAGGGATCGTTGCCTTTCCATTCCGAGAGGCGAGACAAGTCCTTCGCGGGTTCCGGGACCTCGCTGAAAATGCCTCGGACGACCTTATGATAGTCGCCGGCTTAACTACCGCGCCAGACGGGTCTGGCACCCCGATCGTTGCCATCGTTTCCTGTCATATCGGCTCACCCGAAGATGCGGAGATCGTTGGACGCCAGATCCGGCGCTTTGGCACCGTAGCGGTGGATGCGTTAGGGCCAATACCCTATGTGGACCTCAATGGAATGCTGGACGCGGGCTTCCCTTCCGGCGCATTCAACTACTGGAAGTCCACGTTCCTTCCGCGCCTTGACGACGATGCTGTCGAGGCCCTCGTGATTGCGTATGAGCGCTGCCCGGTTCCAACAAGCTCGATCTTGTTGGAAGGTTTCCATGGCTCTGCGTCGCGCGTTCCGGTAGAATCCACCTCCTTCGCGCTCCGTGACATTGGATTCAACACGCTCGTGCTTGGCCAATGGATGGACAAGGCCTCTGCGGATCGCACCACCGCTTGGGCGCGCGCCAGCTTCGATGCCCTCGAGCCCTTTGCTGGCAAGCGTCGCTATGCAAATTATTTGGGGGCAGACGAGGACGCCGGCGTGGCGGCGTCGGCCGCCTACGGTCAAAACCTCGCAAGGCTGCGGCAGTTGAAAACGCGCTATGACCCCAACAACATCTTCCATCATAACCTGAACATACCACCCGCCTAGGATATGGCGCTCTAGTAGTAGTAGGGTACCGCCAATACAGCGATGAACCCCGTTCGTCTGTCGATAGGGCTTCGAAAGTGAGGTTGCCAGGTTCAAACCCTGTCCAAGCTTCAACTGCCCGACAAGGCCTATGTGTCGACCGCGCAGGATGCCCGCAGCATCGCGGAACTCAATACGACGATCCAGACGTTCGGGCGGCCATTGAGGAGGTACGCCAAAAAATCGAGGCGAATCCCGACGCCGTTTCAGAAGAAGACATCCTGGCTGAAGCCCGCAAACTTCCCCAAAATCGGTTCTTCTTCGCCAACATCGACGGCATCGTCATCAATCCCTCCAACAATGATGCCAGGCAATAAGGTTGGAAATGCTCAAACGAGCGTGTGGCTGGACGGCGAACCGTCGATGAGATCACTCGCAAAGAAGGTGAAGCCGCAATCTTGTGGTTTGAACAGGTTCTTGGACGCGTTTCTGCGCCCGTGCGCCAAACTGTCGGAGGTTAGTTCGCCGCACGGAGCAGTCTACTTTTTTGCCGTTCACAAAGAAGACTGACCGCTGTGCGCCTCATCTCTGCCGAGGAGATCGGCTTTGCCCTCTCCTGAAACCAGCAACGCAGTGCGGGCAATGTTCCAGGCGGATTCGACATGCCTACGCGCGGCGGCCTCGGCCGCCTCCGGTTTGCGTGAGCGGATAGCATCCATGATCTCGTGCATTTCGGCGATCGCCGGCTCGCGTCGGTTCGCCGAGGCGATCGTCATCGATCGCAGCTGATTGATGCGTACGTTGAGCCCGCTCACGATCTCCCACGCGACGCGTTTGTCGGCCGACTCGAACAGCGCCTCGTAGAACTTGGTCGTCGCCCGCATCACCTCGGCCGGCACGCCCGAAGCCCATGCTTCGAGCAGCTTTGCCAGGGTCGCATCGAGCAAGGCGATCTGATCGTCGGTAGCTGAGGCGGCGCAGGCTTTCGCCGCTATGCCTTCCAGCAACGCGCGCAACTCGTAGATCTCGTCGGTCCGGCCGAGATCGGGCTTGGCCACCGCCGGCCCGTGCCCTGGTATCATCTGCACCAGGCCCTCGGTCTCCAGCTGCCGCAACACCTCGCGCACCACCGAACGGCTGACCCCGAGCTGGTTGCAGAGTGGCCGCTCGACCAGCCGCTCGCCGGGCTGGAAATGGAAATCCATGATCGCCTCGCGCATGCGCTCCAGCGCCAGCGTCCTCAACGTCTTGGCGGAGCGGTCGATGCGAAGCGTGTCGTCAGCCATTTTCCTGAATCCCTAGCCGCACCACAAAAACAGATTCCATGACCAGTTGACAAGGCATGTGGCACTCCATATCATGGTATACCATAAGATGACACAAAAATCGACGCGGCCGCGGGCGCGGCTCCAGCCGAGGAATTCCATGCAGCCGGCCATTCGAAAGGTTGTGACCTATACCGAGAACACGCTGATCGAGGGCAGCAAGGCGGCCCCGCGGCCTTTGCGCCTGATTGGCGTCGCCGCAGTGCTCACCAACCCGTGGGCCGGCCGCGGTTTCACCGAGGACCTCTCGCCGGAGATCCGCGCCTTCGCGCCGGTGCTCGGCGAAACGCTGACCAACGAGATCATCGGCGTGGCGGGCTCGGGCGAAGCGATCGAAGGCTACGGCAAGGCCGCGATCTGCGGCACGTCGGGCGAGGTCGAGCATGCCTCGGCGCTGATCCACACGCTGCATTTCGGCAATCACTATCGCCGCGCCGTCGGCGCCAAGACCTACCTTGCTTTCACCAATCTGCGCGGCGGTCCGAACACGCCGATCATGATCCCGCTGATGGACAAGAACGACGAAGGCCGCCGCTCGCATTATCTGACCGTGCATTTCCAGATCGGCGACGCGCCCGCGCCCGACGAGCTGGTGGTGGCGCTCGGCGCGTCCATCGGCGGCCGCCCGCATCACCGCATCGGGGACCGCTACCAGGATTTGAAGGAGCTTGGAGACCTGCATGGCTGACGCCGCGACGATCCGCAGCAAAGCCCCCGACGGCACCGGCTTCATCCGCGCCGGGTCGGGCGTGCCGGCCCTGTTCATCCACGGCGTCGGCATGGATGCCGCGATCTGGCAACCGCAGATCGAAGCCATGCAGGACCGTTTCGACGTCATCGCCATCGACATGCTCGGCCATGGCGCTTCGCCTTTGCCTCCGGAGAATGCCGACCTCTCCGACTTCGCCGATCAGGCGATCCGCCTGCTCGATCATCTCGGCCTCGATCGCGTAGCCGTTGTCGGGCACTCGATGGGTGCGCTGGTCGCGCAAGAGCTCGCGCTCCGCGCCCCGTCGCGGGTCGGTTCGCTCGTCTGCCTCAACGCCGTATTCCGTCGCCCGCCCGAACTTGCGCAAGCGGTGCGCGAACGGGCGGCAGCACTTGGCGGCCCCGGCGATCCGTCGGCGATTGCCGCCACGATCGCCCGCTGGTTCGGCAATCCGATCCCGCCGGCGCTGGCAGGCGCGGCCGCGACGGCCCGCACTGCTCTCGAAAGCGTCGATCCCGAAGGTTATGCCCGCACCTACCGCCTCTTTGCCAGCGCCGATACCGCGCACGCCGATCGTCTGGCCGATCTCGCGGCACCGGTGCTGTTTATGACCGGCTCGGAAGATCGCAACTCCACGCCCGCCATGTCGGCCGCGATGGCGCGGCTCGCAAGGGCCGGACAATGCCTGGTGCTCGCCGGCGAAAAGCACATGATGACGATCGCTTCGCCGCAAAAAGTGACTCGACGCATCACGGCCTTTCTCGATCAGGTGGCAGATGTTCCCGCAAGCGCCGAGGCGGGTTCGGCGTTCGACGCCCCCACGTTCGACGCCATGGAGTTCCGTCGCGCGCTGGGCTCGTTCCTGACGGGCGTCACGATCGTCACCACCATCGACGAAACAGGGGATCCGCGCGGCTTCACCGCCAACTCCTTCACCTCAGTCTCGCTCGATCCGCCGCTGGTGCTGGTCTGCATCGCCAAGAAAGCGCTTGGGCATCAGGCTTTCTCGACCTCCAGGGGCTTCGCCATCAACATCCTGGCGGAAGCCCAGAAAGCCGCGTCCGGCATCTTCGCGTCGAAGGCCGCCGACAAGTTCGCGTCCGTGGCGTGGCAACCCGGGCAGACCGGCAATCCGCTGATCGAGGGATCGGTCGCGGTGTTCGATTGCGAAATGGAGCAGTTGGTCGATGCCGGCGATCATTCGATCCTCATTGGCCGCGTCCATGACTTCACGCACAATGGCACCCAGCCTCTCGGTTACTGCCGGGGCGCCTATGTCACGCCGGGCCTCAGCCAGGAAGCGCTTGCGGCTGCGGCTCCGCCCGGAACCGAGGTCGGCGCCATCCTTGAGAATGAAGGGCGCGTGCTCTTCTTCGAAACCGCCGAGGGATCCTACCAACTGCCGGCCGGTCGCGGCCTTGGTGCCGCGAACGATGCGCGCAGCCTCAGGGGAAAACTTGCCGCCAGGGCGATCGATGCCGAGCTCGGCTTCCTCTACGCGGTATGGGACGACGCGACGGACGCCGCGCGCACCCATGTCTATTATCGCGGAACGGTGGATGCTCCCGTCTCCGGCGATGGCCGGATCCGCTTTGTCGAGATCGAGCGGATCGCCGCATTGAAGATCGCCGACCCGGCTGTCCGCTCGATGCTTGCCCGCTACGTGCGCGAACGTGCCGAGGACACGTTCGGCGTCTATGTAGGCAACGAGGCCGAAGGCGAGGTCCGGCCGCTCGCCAAGCCGGCGCCGTCGGCGCCACTCCATTCCGCCCCACTCCATTCCGGCCAGCGGTGAGACCGATGAAATTTTCGCTTTTCGTCCATATGGAGCGCTCGGACCTGGTCAAGCCGCACTCCGAATTGCTGGCGGAACTGGGAGAGCTTGTCCTGCTGGCGGAAGCGGCGGGTTTCGAGACGGCGTGGATCGGCGAGCATCACGGGATGGAATTCACCATCTCGCCGAACCCGTTCATCAACATCGCCTACCTCGCCGCGAAGACGAAAACCATCCGCCTCGGCACGGGCACGATCATCGCGCCCTTCTGGCATCCGATCAAACTCGCCGGCGAGGCGGCGATGGCTGATGTCATCACCGGCGGCAGGCTGGATTTGGGCATCGCGCGCGGCGCCTACAGCTACGAGTATCAGCGTGTCTTCCCGGGGCTCGATGCCTGGGGCGCCGGCCAGCGCATGCGCGAGATGATCCCGGCGATCCGCGGCCTCTGGGACGGCGACTACGAGCATACCGGCGAGTTCTGGCAGTTTCCGCCGACCACCTCCTCGCCCAAGCCCTTGCAAAGACCCTACCCGCCAATCTGGGTGGCGGCCCGCGATCCGAACTCGCACGACTTTGCGGTGGCCAACAAATGCCAGGTCCAGGTGACGCCGCTCGCCTCCGGCGACGGCGAGGTGGCGAGCCTGATGGAGCGCTTCAACGCCGCCTGCGCGGCCCACCCTGACATCGTGCGGCCGGAAATCATGCTCCTGATGCACACCTTTGTGGCCGAGGATGCGGCCGACGCCGATCGTCTGACGCGGGACCTGTCGCACTTCTACTGCCAGTTCGGCGCCTGGTTCCAGAACAAGAAGCCTGTTCATCAGGGCGTATTGGAGCCGCTGACCGAGGAAGAGATCGCGGCCATGCCGCAATACGCGCCCGACAAGATCCGGCAGAACCTGGTAATCGGCGAGGCCGACGAGGTGATCGCCAGGCTGAAGACCTACGAAGCGCAAGGCTACGACCAGTACTCGATCTGGATCGATAGCGGCCTCTCGCATGAGCGCAAGAAGAAGTCGCTGCAGCTGTTCATCGACAAGGTGATGCCGGCCTTCCAGGGGGCAGGGTCGCGATGAGCAGCACCGCCTTCAGGAACTATATAGACGGCCAGTTCGCCGAAGCCGCCTCCACCTTCGACAGCATCGACCCGTCGACGGGCCTGCCCTGGGCGACGATGCCGGCCGCGTCCATTGCCGATGTCGACCGCGCCGTGGAGGCCGCGCACCGGGCGCTGCGCTCCGGTCCGTGGGCCGCGATGACAGCGACCGCGCGTGGAAAACTGTTGGTCAGGCTCGGCGATCTTGTTGCCGCCAATGCCGGCCGCCTGGCCGAACTTGAGACGCGCGACACCGGCAAGATCATCCGCGAGACGCGTGCTCAGATCGCCTATGTCGGCGACTACTACCGCTACTACGGCGGGCTGGCCGACAAGCATGAAGGCGCCTTCATCCCGATCGACAAACCCGACATCGAAGTGACGGTGCGGCCCGAGCCGATCGGCGTCGTCGCGGCCGTCGTTCCCTGGAACTCGCAGCTCTTCCTGTCGGCCGTGAAACTCGGTCCGGCGCTGGCCGCCGGCTGCACCGTCGTGCTCAAGGCTTCCGAGGATGGCCCGGCGCCGCTGCTCGCTTTCGCCGAGTTGGTTAGCGAAGCCGGCTTTCCAGCCGGCAGCGTCAACATCATCACCGGCTTCGGGCATGATTGCGGCCATCGCCTGACCAGTCATCCGCTGGTCACCCGCGTCGCCTTCACCGGCGGTCCTTTGACCGCTCGGCGGATCGTCGCCAATACGGCCGAGAACCTCGCCTACACGACGCTTGAGCTCGGCGGCAAAAGCCCAGTCGTCGTCTTCGCCGACGCCGATCTCGACAGCGCCGCCAATGCAGTCGTCGCCGGCATCTTCGCGGCCACTGGCCAGAGCTGCGTCGCCGGCTCGCGGCTTTTGGTTGAGCGTTCGGTCAAGGACGAGTTCCTGGCACGGCTGAAGCGCAAGGCCGAGACAATCGTCATCGGTGACCCGCAGGACCCCGCGACCGAGATGGGTCCGCTGGCGACGTCGCGCCAGCGCGAGCGGATCGAGGCGATCGTCGCGGAGAGCGTGGCAGCGGGCGGCCACCTGGTCACCGGCGGCTCGCGGCCGAAGGAAAAGGCTCACGGCTACTACTACGCCCCGACGATCATCGAGGCGCAGGACCAGTCTCTTGCCTGCGTCCGCGAGGAACTGTTCGGTCCGGTGCTCAGCGCGATTGCCTTCGACAGCGAGGCTGAGGCACTGGCTTTAGCCAACGACACGCCCTTCGGTCTCGCATCCGGCGTCTTTACCTCGAATCTCGCCAAGGCGCATCGCATGGCGCGCGGCATCCATGCCGGCGTCGTCTGGGTCAACACCTATCGCGCCGTCTCGCCGCTGGTTTCCTTCGGCGGCTACGGCCTCTCCGGCCTCGGCCGCGAAGGCGGGCTCGACGCCATCCGCGACTACACGCGCTCGAAATCGGTCTGGATCCGCACCTCGGACGACCCGATCCCCGATCCCTTCGTCATGCGCTGAAATGGCCTGACGAAGGTTGGACTGACAAGAACAAGAAATGGAACAACCAATCAGAGGAGAATGACATGAAACTGATTTTCGCCGGCCTCCTTGCCGGGTTGATGGCGACCACTGCGGCCAAGGCCGACGAGATGGTGTTCACCAGTTGGGGCGGAACGACCCAGGAAGCCCAGACCAAATCCTGGGCCGAGCCCTTCGCCGCTTCGTCCGGCATCAAGGTGCTGCAGGACGGGCCGACCGACTACGGCAAGCTGAAGGCCATGGTCGACGCCAAGAACGTCACCTGGGACGTCGTCGACGTCGAGATGGACTTCGCCATCAAGGCGGCCAAGGACGGGTTGCTCGAGCCGATCGATTTCGCTGCCGTGCCGAAGGCCGATCTCGACCCGCGCTTCTCGAACGAGAACGCCGTCGGCAGCTTCTACTATTCCTTCGTGCTCGCCTGGAACAAGGGCGCCGTGACCGGCGAGCCGGCAAGCTGGGCCGACATGTTCGACACCAAGAAATTCCCTGGCAAGCGCACCTTCTACAAATGGTCGGCGCCAGGAGTGATCGAGATCGCGCTGCTTGCCGACGGCGTGCCGGCCGACAAGCTCTATCCGCTCGACCTCGACCGCGCCTTCAAAAAGCTCGACACCATCAAGTCCGACATCGTCTGGTGGGGCGGCGGTGCTGAATCGCAGCAGCTGATCGCCTCGGGCGAAGCGGCCTTCGGCCAGCTCTGGAACGGCCGCGTCTTCGCGCTCGAGAAGGACGGCGCCGATGTCGGGGTCTCCTGGAACCAGAACCTCACCGCAGCCGACGTCCTCGTCGTGCCGAAGGGCGCCAAGAACAAGGACGCCGCCATGAAGTTTCTCGCCGCCGCGACCAGCCCGACCGGCCAGGCGAAATTTGCCGAGGCGAGTGGCTACGCGCCGATCAATACTAAGGCCAAGGCAGAGATGCCCGCCGACGTGGTCAAGGGTCTGCCCGACGCACATGTCGAGGGCCAGATCAACCTCGACATGAACTACTGGGCCGAGCATCGCGACGAGATCGCCACGCGCTGGTACGCCTGGCAGGCGAAGTAGACGCCCTTCCTTTGTGACAGGGATCGGGGCGGCGCTGGCCGTCCTGATTCGCAATCCGGGATACCGAGATGTCGGTGCAAGCACAGCAGGGGATCGCGACCCTACGCATACCAGAAGGCCTTGGCGGCCTGCTTCCGGCGTTGATCCTGATCGGGCTCTTCTTCGTCGTGCCGGTGCTGGCGCTCTTGCTGCGCAGCGTCACCGATCCTGCCCCGGGCCTGCAGAATTATGCTGCGCTGCTGGGCGACGGCACTTACGCGAGGGTGTTCTTCAACACTTTCCTTGTCGCTGCCGTCGTCACCATCGTCACCGTGTTGGTCGCCTTTCCGGTCGCCTGGATGCTGGCAATTATGCCGCCGGCACTCGCTTCCATCCTGTTCGGCATCATCATCCTGTCGATGTGGACGAACCTGTTGACCCGTACCTATGCCTGGATGGTGCTCCTGCAGCGCACCGGCGTCATCAATCGGGCGCTGATCGGCGCCGGCATCATCGACCAGCCTCTGCCGCTCATCAACAACCTCACCGGTGTCACCATCGGCATGGTCTACATCATGCTGCCCTTCATGATCCTGCCGCTGGTCGGAACCTTGCGCGCGATCGACCCGATGACGCTTCGCGCCGCCGCGCTTTGCGGTGCCAGCCCGCTCGCCGCTTTCCGCCGGATCCTGCTGCCGCTCTCGCTTCCCGGCATCGCCGCCGGCGGGCTGATGGTCTTCGTCATGTCGCTCGGCTATTTCGTCACGCCGGCGCTGCTCGGCGGCACGTCGAACATGATGCTCGCCGAAATGATCGCGCAGATGATCCAGTCGATGCTCAACTGGGGATTGGGGAGTGCTGCCGCCTTCATCCTGCTCGTCGTCACCATGGCGCTCTATGCGCTGCAGTTGCGTCTTGTCGGATCAAAACGCGCGGTGGGAGGCGCCTGAGATGCTGCTCGACTATGACCGCCTCGGCTGGCTGAAAGTCGCGCTGCTAGGCTTCACGGCGCTGGTCGCCGCCTTCCTGCTGCTGCCCGTGGTCTTCATCGTTCTGCTCTCCTTCGGCTCGTCGCGCTGGCTGGCCTTCCCGCCGCCCGGCTGGACGCTGAAGTGGTATCAGGAGCTGTTCGCCGATCCGTCCTGGATCGAGGCGGCGCTGACCAGCGCCCGCATCGCCACGATGACGGCTATCCTCGCCGTCGCCATCGCCCTGCTTGCCTCCTTCGCGCTGGTGCGCGGTCAGTTCCGTGGCCGTGAGATTTTGCGGGGGCTGCTTTTGACGCCGATGGTGCTGCCGGTCGTCGTTTTCGCTATCGCTATCTATGCCTTCTTTCTGCAGCTTGGCCTAGGCGGCACCACGATCGGCTTCGTCATCGCCCACACCGTGCTTGCGCTGCCTTTCGCCATCATCCCGATCGCGACCGCGCTCGAAGGCTTCGACAAATCGATCGAGGACGCGGCAATCGTCTGCGGCGCGAGCCCCTTGCAAGCGAAGCTTCGCATCACTCTGCCGTCGATCCGCATCGGCATCTTCTCCGCCGCGATCTTTTCCTTCCTCGCCTCCTGGGATGAGGTGGTCGTGGCGATCTTCATGGCGAGCCCCACCTTGCAAACCTTGCCGGTCAAGATCTGGAGCAGCCTCCGCTCCGACCTCACCCCTGTCATCGCCGCGGCCTCCAGCCTGCTGGTCGCGCTCACTCTGGGCCTGATGATCGTGACGGCACTCTTGCGCCGAAAGCTGCAGACATGACTCAAGCCTTTCTCTCGATCCGCAAATTGCGCAAGGCATTCGGCGCCTTCACCGCCGTTCACGATGTGACGCTGGATATTCCCAAGGGCGAGTTCCTGACGTTCCTCGGTCCGTCCGGCTCGGGCAAATCGACCACGCTCTACGCCATCGCCGGTTTCCAGGATCCAACGTCGGGCGACGTGCTACTGCAAGGCAAGTCGCTGCTGTCGATCCCCTCGCACAAGCGCAACATCGGCATGGTCTTTCAGCGCTACACGCTGTTCCCGCATCTGAGCGTCGCCGAAAACGTCGCCTTTCCGCTCCGCGTCCGCCGCCGGCCGGACGGCGAGGTCAAGCGCAAGGTCGCCGACATGCTGGCGCTGGTGCGTCTCGAAAACTTCGCCGAACGGCTGCCTGCCGCGCTTTCGGGCGGCCAGCAGCAGCGCGTCGCGCTTGCCCGCGCTCTGGCCTACGATCCGCCGATCCTTTTGATGGACGAGCCGCTGTCTGCGCTCGACAAGAAGCTGCGTGAGGAAATCCAGGCCGAGATCCGCCGCATCCACCGCGAGACCGGAGTGACCATCCTCTATGTCACGCATGACCAGGAGGAGGCTCTGCATCTATCCGACCGGATCGCGCTGTTCAGGAGCGGACGCATCGCCCAGATCGGCACCGGCGAGGATCTCTATCTGAGGCCCGCGAACGAATTCGTCGCCGGCTTCATCGGCAACTCCAATTTCTTGGCCGTCGAGCATCTCGAAACCGAGAACGGCGCTGCCGTGGTGCGGTTGGCCGACGGCTCGATCGTCAAGGGCGTGAAGGCGGCAGATAAGCTCGACCGCGGCCAGAAGGCCAGGCTGATGGTGCGGCCGGAAGCCTTCCACCTGACGGGAGTGCCGGGAACCGCATCGCTCGCCGTCGAGATCGTCGATGCCGCCTTCTTCGGCGACCGCCGCCGCGTCGTGGCGCGCACGGCGTCGGGCGACGAGATCGACGTCAGGCCGACATCGGACGCCGCGGATCCGGACGGTGCCGATGCCGGTTCGAGCCGGCAAATCTTCTTCGATCCCGCTGCGGCTTTCCTGTTTCCAGCCTGAAGACGGACCATGATCCGGCGAGCTAGAGTCGTCCTGCCAAAAGGAATGCGAACTTCACCGCCGACCGCAAAACAAGCTGGGCTTCGAGGTCCAACTTTGCACAATGCGCCAAACGGGGCGACTATGGTCGGAGAACGAGCAGCCACCAGCCGCTGCGGTCAAATATCTTGCGGAGCAGCTCGGTATCGACGCTCGCCTGTACGAGCTTTATGCTCACCGGGTACAGACCCGTTTTGACCACAGCCGGCATCTCAGTCTTCGGATGCAGCGAGGGAGGGAGGGCGTTTCGTTTCCGGAACTCGGCAATCTTAGCGTGTCGCTGGGAACAGTTCTTGTTTTGCCCCCTACATTGCAGCCGCCGGAAAGCAAACGACCAGCGCCCATGCGAAGGTGCTGATGGTCACCCCAACACCTAATCGTCACGCCGGCTTGTCGTCGGGGTGCCCAAGTTCGCAGAACCAGCCGCCGAGATATTTCACCGATGGCTTCGTCGGATCCAGAACGGGCGTCTTCGCCTCGATGGCGGCGCGGAATGGCTCGGCGCTGTCCTGAGGAATGAATCCGAGGTGGTCCGCGCCGCTGTTGTCGACCATCTTCAGCTTGTTGTTGGAAATGCCGAACGAGATCGTATGGCCGACGCGCGGCGCCGTCAGCGATGCCTCGACCAGCCTCACGCAGTCGGCGAAGGAAAGGTACGACCACAGCATGCGGCGATCAGCCGGCTCGGGGAAGGACGAGAAGATGCGCAGGCACACCGTCTCTATGCCGAACTTGTCCCAGTAGAGCCGGCTGAGGCTTTCGACGAAATTCTTCGACACGCCATAGAGGCTATCCGGGCGCACCGGCGCGTCGACGCCGATATGAGCCTCGATGTCGTGATAGCCGATGGCATGCACCGATGATGCATAGATGACGCGCTTCACGCCGTGTTTCCGGGCGCCCTCGTAGATGTGGTAGGAGCCGCGGATGCTGGAATCGAGGATAGTCTGCCACTCGCATTCGAGCGGCGCGCCGCCGAAATGCACGATCGCGTCGCAGTCTTTGGTCGCCGCGATAGTCGCTTCCATGTCGGCGAGGTCGAAGACCGCTTCCTCCTCGTGAGGTGCAAGATCGCCGAACGGCTCGCGTCCCGCCACGCGGATCTTGCTTGCCAGCGGCACCAGCCCCTTGCGCAGTTGCGAGCCGAGCCGGCCGGCGGCGCCCGTGATCAGGATACGTTCGTAATGCGGCATCGTTTACTCCACTCGGGCGACGGCGGCATTGATCCGCGAGATCGCCTCAGTCAGCACCTCTTCGCTGGTCGCCGTCGAGATGCGGAAATAGGGTGACAGTCCATAGGCGACGCCAGGCACCGACGCCACACGTCCTTCGTCCAGAAGATAGTTCGCCACGGCCGCGTCATCCTCCAGCACCACGCCCTTGGGCGTCTTGCGGCGGATCAGGCTGGCGCAGCCGATATAGGCGTAGAAAGCGCCTTCCGGCGGCGACAGCGTCAGTCCGTTGATCTTCCGGATGCCGTCCACGACCAGATTGCGGCGTGCCTCGAAGGCCTGCCGGAAGCGCGCCACCTCGTCCTGCGGGCCATTGAGCGCCGCAACCGTGGCTGCCTGCGCGATCGAGCAGACGGAGGTGCAGGACTGGCTCTGGATCGTCGACATCGCTTTGACCAGCGGCGCGGGGCCGGCCGCATAGCCGACACGCCAGCCGGTCATCGCATAGGATTTCGAGACGCCATTGACGATCAGCGTGCGTTCCTTGAGCTCGGGGCAAGCCTTGCCGAAGGAAGCGAATTCGCGGCCATCGAACAGGATGTGCTCGTAGATTTCGTCGGACAGTATCAGTACATGCGGGTGCTTTGCCAGCACCGCACCCAGCGCCTTGAGGTCGGATTGCGAATAGACCGCGCCGGACGGATTGCCCGGCATGTTGAGGAAGAGCCACTTCGTCCTCGGCGTGATCGCCTTTTCCAGCAGGGCCGGTGTCAGCCGGAACCCGGCCGTCTCGGGGCATTCGACGACGACCGGCGTGCCGCCGAGCAGCTTCACCATTTCGGGATAGGAAACGAAGTAGGGCGCCGGCAGGATTGCCTCGTCGCCGGTCTCCAGCGTTGCCATCAGCGCATTGAAGATGATCTGCTTGGCGCCGTTCGCCACGACAATATCGTCAGCCGTGTAATCCAGCCCGTTCTCGCGGCGGAACTTGCCGGCCACAGCTTCGCGAACTTCGACCGTACCGGTCGCGGCGGTGTAGAGAGTCTGGCCGGCCTTGGCCGCGAAATGGGCGGCATCGATGATATGAAGCGGGGTTGGAAAGTCGGGCTCACCCAGCCCGAGGTCGATCACGTCCACGCCCTTGGCGCGCAGCGCCTTGGCGGCCTGCGAGGCCGCCATCGAAGCCGAGGGCTTCACCGCCGACAGGCGCGAGGCAATATAGCTCATCAGTCGTTCTCCGAGATGTAACCCTTGGATCGGTCATTGGCCCGCGCCGCGACGCTGCGCCTGGACGGGTCACCGTAGCCGCCACCGCCCGGCAGTTCGAGGATCAGACGACGCCCGGCCGGCACATGCTGCCAGCCCTTGGGCCGCATCGTTGTGCCGTCATCGAGCTTGACCACGCCGGCGACGCCAGGCTTGCCGCCGTTGCGGCCGTGGGCGGGATGGTTGACGCGGTCGAACATGGCGGAGAAGTCGAACTCGTGGCCGTCCGTCGCTGCGATTTCGATAGTCTGTCCCAGGCCACCGCGGAATTCGCCATCGCCACCGGAGTTGGGGCGCAGTTCCTTTCGCCAGATGACGATCGGGCCGGTGTGTTCCGTCGCCTCGATTGGCATCGTGTGCACGCCTGAGGGGAAGGCCGTCGCCGACAATCCATCAAGCTCGGGGCGCGCGCCCATGCCGCCGGAGTTGAACATCAGCACCTCGGCGCGGCGGCCGGAGCTGCCGGCGACAGGCCGCGCCGAAATGTGGATATTCCAAAGTGCGCCCGCGCCTTCGGCGAGGATTTTTCCCGGCAACGCCTTGGAGAGCGCGCCCAGCACGAGATCGGGGACCATGTGGCCGAAAATGTGCCTGAGCGCCACCGGCGCCGGCCGCACGGCGTTCAGGATGTTGACCGGCGACGACACGGTGAAGAAGGCGAGCGAGGCGGCATTGTTCGGGATGTCGGGCGCCACCATGCATTTCAGCGCATAGCAGGCATAGGCCTTGCTATAGATGATCGGGCAGTTGATGCCCCAGCGGCTCATCGGGTCGGTGCCGGTGAAATCGACCTCGACGTGATCGGCGCGGACCGAAACCGTCGCGGCGAGCTTGACCGGCTCGTCGTAGCCATCGGTCACCAGCTCGTTCGACCAGCTTCCCTTGGGCAGCGCCTCGATGCGTTCGAGCATGGCGTCGCGGGTGCGCGAGAAGATGAAGTCGCCGAGCCCGTCGAGCGAGGTGAGCCCGATCTCCTTCATCATGTCGATGAGGCGGCGGTGGCCGACTTCGTTGCAGGCGGCGAGCGAATAGAAATCGCCGACGACCTGGTTCGGCTCGCGGACATTGGCGCGCAGGATCCTGACCAAGTCGAGATTGACCTTGCCCTTTTCCGCGAACTTCATGATCGGAATCTGGATACCTTCCTCGTAGACCGACTTGCCGTCGGCGCCGAAGCCGCGCCCGCCGACATCGACGACATGCGCCGTGCAGGCGAAAAAGGCCACAAGCTCGCCGTTCAGGAAGGACGGCGACACCATGGTGATGTCGTGCAGATGGCCCGTGCCCTGCCAGGGATCATTGGTGACGTAAGTGTCGCCCTCGAACATGTTCTCGCGCGGGATTTCGTTCATGAAATGCAGCACGGCTTCGGCCATGGTGTTGACGTGGCCCGGTGTGCCCGTAACCGCCTGCGCCAGCATTTGGCCGCGCGGATCGAACACGCCAGCAGACAGGTCGCCGGATTCGCGCACCGACGTCGAAAAGGCCGTGCGCAGAAGGGTGAGCGCCTGCTCCTCGACCACCGAGATCAACCGGTTCCACATGACCTGCATGCGGATTTCGCCAATATCGCTCATGCCTGGCTGCCTTTGCGGATCAGAAGGATTGCGCCATCGCTCTGGACGACAGCGTCAAAGCTTGTGGTGACGACGGTGGAGGTTTCGCGTTCGACGATGACCGCCGGGCCTGCGACACGATCGCCCGCGCAGAGCGTATCGCGTTCGACAATGCCATAGGTCTGCGGCCGGCCGCCCACCGGATCGAAGACCTCGCGCTTCGTTGTCGGCTCGCTCGTCCGTTTGCCGGTCGTGAGTTCGTGCCTCGTAACGGCAGGGCGAATGTCCGTCGCCTTGACCGACCAGGTGACGATCTCGATCTCCAGCCCGTCGAGCCCTTCGATGGCGCGGCCGAAGAAGCGCTGGTAGTTCTCCTCGAACAGCTCCTTGAGCCTGGCGACGGCATCGTCGCCGAACGGCTCGTCCGCAAGCGGCACGGGGATTTCCCAGCCCTGGCCGGCATAGCGCATGAAGGCGGTGATCTCGCAGACGATCCTGCCGCTGGCGCCGGTGCGCACAAAACCCTCGGCGGAGGCCTTGAGATCGGCGAGCAAGGCGTTGACCTCGGCCGGGTTGAATCGCGACAGGCGCGTCAGCTTCGAGGCCAGCGCTTCGTAGCCGAAGGGGGCCTTGAGGAAGCCGATCGCCGATCCGACGCCGGCGCCTCTCGGCACGATGCATTGGTCGATGCCGAGCTTTTCGCACAGCCTTGCCGCGTGCAGCGGCGCCGCGCCGCCGAAGGCGATCATGAGATTGTCGGAGATGTTCTTGCCGTTCTCGACGGCGTGGACGCGGGCGGCATTCGCCATGTTCTCGTCCACCACCTCGCAGATGCCGAAGGCCGTCGACATGGCATTCAGCGACAGGCGCTCACCGACATCGCGCAGGATGGCTTGTTCGGAGGCAGAGGTGTCCAGCCTGATCGCGCCGCCGGCAAAATTGTGCGGATCGAGCTTGCCGAGCACCAGGTCGGCGTCGGTGATCGCGGGACGCCGGCCGCCGCGGCCGTAGCAGGCCGGGCCCGGCTCCGATCCGGCGCTCTCGGGTCCGGTCTGGATGCGGCCCATGGCGTCGACCCAGGCGATGGAGCCGCCGCCGGCGCCGATCTCGATCATCTCGATCACGGGGATGGAGATCGGCATGCCCGAGCCCTTCGAGAAGCGATAGGTGCGCGCCACCTCGAAAGTTCTCGCCGTGCGCGGCGCGTAGTCCTCTATCAGGCAGATCTTGGCGGTGGTTCCGCCCATGTCGTAGGAGACGACCTTTTCCAGGCCGAAGCGCCTGGCGATGTCGGCGGCGAAGATGGCGCCGCCTGCCGGGCCGGATTCGACCAGCCTGACAGGAAATTCCGAAGCGGTCTCCACCGAGATCAGGCCGCCGCCGGAATGGATCATGAAGACCGGGCACGCGGCGCCCATGTCCTTCAGGCGCGTCTGCAGGCGGGCGAGATAGTCGGCCATTTGCGGCCGCACATAGGCATTGGCGCAGACGGTGTTGAAGCGCTCGAACTCGCGCATCTGCGGCGAGACTTCGGCGCTGATCGAGATCGGGATGCTGAGTTTCCTGGAGAGGATCTCGCGGGCCCGCCGCTCGTGGTCCGGATTGGCGTAGGCGTGGATGAAGCCGATCGCCACCGAGCCGAAGCCGCCGGCCGCGATCCGGTCCGCTATTTCCTTCAGGGCGGCTTCGTCGAGCGGCTGCAGTTCCTGCCCCTCGGCGCCGATGCGGCCCTTGACCGTGAAGCGGTCCTCGCGCGCGATCAGCGGAGTCGGCAGCTGCAGGTTGAGGTCATATTGCTCGAAGCGGTTTTCCGTCCGCATCTCGATCACGTCGCGGAACCCTTCCGTCGTGACCAGCGCGGTCTTCGCGCCCCTGCGCTCGATCAGCGCATTGGTGGCAAGCGTCGTGCCGTGGATGATGATGCCGATTTCCGACGGAGAAATTCCGGCGTCGCGAATGACGATGGCGATGCCGTCGAGGATCGCCTGCTCGGGCGCCGCATAGTTGGTCAGCACCTTGGTCGAAAACATCGTTCCCCTGACGTCGAGGGCGATGTCGGTGAAGGTGCCGCCGATGTCCGCGCCGAGACGGATGTCGTCAGTTCTGGAGGTCATGCCTTGGCCTTCTGGGAAGCGAGCGCGGCGTCGCGCATCTGGGAGAGGGTCTGCCGGGGCGTGAGTGCTTCGGGAGAGACGGCGATGTCGAGAACGGCGCCGGTCGTTGACTTCAGCGCCCGTTCGAACGCCGCCGCGAAATCCTGCGTCGACTCGACATTCTCGGCGTGGAAGCCATAGGCCTTTGCCAGTGTCACGAAGTCAGGGTTCTCGAGCGAGGTTCCGGAGACGCGGGCCGGATAGTTGCGCTCCTGATGCGCACGGATCGTGCCGTAAATGCCGTTGTTGATGATCAGCACGATCGGCTGCGCGCCGGCCTGCATGGCGGTGCCGAGCTCCTGGCAGTTCATCTGGAAGTCGCCGTCACCGGCAAAGCAGACGACGGTGCGCTGTGGGTACGCGACCTTCGCCGCGATCGCCGCCGGCAGGCCGTAGCCCATGGCGCCGGATTGCGGGGCAAGCAGGCGGGCTTGCGGCCCAAACTTAAAGAACTTGTTCGGCCATACCGTGAAGTTGCCGGCGCCATTGGTGAGGATCACGTCGGCGGGCAGGGTCTCGCGCAGCCAGGCGCTGACCGCGACCATATCGACCGGGCCGGGCTGGACGGGTGCTGTGAAGGTGCCTTCATAGGCCTTGCGCGCCGCAGCGCGCCAATCGGCCCAGGCGCCCTTGACCGGGGTGAGTGCCTTGGCGAAGGCGTTAGGGCCGGCATGGATGCCGATCGCAGGAACATAGATCTTGCCGATCTCGCGGTCGGAACCGTGGACGTGGATCAGCTTCTGCCGCGGCACGGGAACTTCCAGCAGCGTGTAGCCGTCGGTCGTCATCTCGCCGAAGCGGACATTGATGGCGAGGATCACGTCAGCGTCGCGGATCAGGTTCTTGACATGCGGCACCATGCCGACGCCGGCTTCGCCGACGAAGACCGGCGAATGATTGTCGAACTGGTCCTGGTAGCGGAAGGCCGCAACGACCGGGATGTCGGAGGCTTCGGCAAAAGCCTGAAGCGCGGCGCGCCCATCCGCCGTCCAGTTGGCGCCGCCCATGAGCAGCACCGGCTTCTCGGCCGCCGCCAGCATATTGAGCGCGGCCGCAATCGCATCTTGCGACGGCGCGGCTTCGAAAATCGCCGCCGGACCGCTGAGCGGCACGGCTTCGGTCGCGGTGGTGAGCATGTCTTCCGGCAGCGCGACCACGACGGGGCCGGGCCGCCCGGTCAAGGCGGTGGTCCAGGCCCGCGCCACGATCTCGGGGAGCCGCTCGACGTCGTCGATCTCGACCGCCCACTTTGCGACGGTTCCGTACACCGCCCGGTAGTCGATCTCCTGGAAGGCTTCGCGCCCCTTCATGTCGTTGCCGACCTGGCCGACGAACAGGATCATCGGCGAGCTGTCCTGCATGGCGGTGTGGACGCCGATGCTGGCATTGCTCACGCCCGGACCGCGGGTCACGAAGCAGATGCCCGGCGTGCTGGTCAGCTTGCCGTAGGCGGAAGCCATGAAAGCCGCGCCGCCCTCGTTGCGGCAAAGCACATAATCCAGCTTGCCATGGGTGTCATGCAGCGCGTCGAGAACAGCGAGATAGCTTTCGCCGGGAACGCCGAAGCTCTTGGTCGCGCCAAGAGCAATCAGGCACTCGACAAGAAGGCGACCGCCATTGCGGACCATGCTTCGACATCCTCTTACGCTGGCGGCAGGTGGATCGAGCCTGCCTTTTCGGAACTATACCTGCACTCAGGTTGGTCGGGAGGAAATCAAGAAATGCGGACTATTCGAAAGTTTTTCTTTACCGTGGCGAGTGCACCAGAACACCGGGATTCATCGTGCCCTGCGGATCGAACGCGCCCTTCAGCCGCGCCATGAGGTCCCGCTCCACCGAACCCCTGTTGCGGTCGGCCATGGCGATCTTGGCGCGGCCGAGGCCGTGCTCGGCCGCAAAGCTGCCGCCCATTTCCGTGGCGAGCGATGCCAGCGCCTCGGCGAACTGTCCGGCTTTCCCGTCGAAATCGGCGCGACCTTCCGGCGGTGACAGATTGTAGTGGATGTTGCCGTCGCCGAGATGCCCGAAAGGGTTGATCCGCACGCTCGGCAGGATGTCGCCGCATATCGTCGCGCCGGCCTCG
Source organism: Mesorhizobium sp. ORS 3324 (assembly GCA_000824825.2). Lineage (GTDB taxonomy): Bacteria > Pseudomonadota > Alphaproteobacteria > Rhizobiales > Rhizobiaceae > Mesorhizobium. Next base: position 14,091 of record LM655204.1, on the reverse strand, counting down.
ATAAAGCGTGCGATCGCACCTGGCGGAACCGAGATGTCGTGCTTCAACTGCTCGCCTTCCAGGCGCTGCCCCTCGGGCTGTTCCTCGCGCAGCCGCCAGAATTGCGCCCGCTGTGCGCCCGACGTTGCCAGCGCGCCATCCACGACCAGACCCTGTTCCATGCCCCATTCCAGCGCCGAATTCAGGATTTCGTCCAAAGGAACCCGGGACGAGCCCGATGCCAGTTCGACGAGCAGATAGACGTCGCCCCTTGTCTCCAGTTGGTAAGAGAGATCGGGCAGGTGCTTGAGCGCAAGTGTCAGGCCGACATCGGAGAAGAATTCGAGCCCGGCAAGGAATTCTCCCGCCTCGCTGCGCAGGTAGGCCCCGAACGAAACGGCGGCGGCGAAGTCGGACATCACCAGCAGCGCGCTCGCCTGCTGCCTTGGCGTGGGATAGAGCTTGAGCACCGCGCGCGTGACAATGCCGAGCGTGCCTTCGGCGCCGCAGAACAGCTTGCGCAGCTGGTAGCCGGCGTTGTCCTTCTGAACCGCGCGAAGGCCGTCCCAAACCGAGCCATCCGGCATCACGACTTCGAGGCCGAGCACAAGGTCCTGCATCATCCCGTAGCGAAACGCCTGGCTGCCGCCGGCATTGGTGCCGATCAGGCCGCCGATCCTAGCGCTGCCTTCGGCGCCGAGATGCATGGGAAACATCAGGCCATGCGGTTCCAGCGCTTCGTGCAGCGCGGCAAGCACGACGCCAGCCTCGACGAGGATCGACCCGCTCTCGGGGTCCGGTTCGCCGATTGCCGTCAAGCGCGAAAGCGAGACGATCACTGCGCTGGGCCGATCGGCGACTGCGCCGCCGCACAGACCCGTATTGCCGCCTTGCGGGACCACTGCCACGTTCGCTTCCCGGCACGCCTTGACGACTGCCGCAACTTCAGGGGCGCTCGCTGGCCTGGCAACGCCCAGAGGCGTGACGCCATAGCGGTTCAGCCAATCGCGCTGGTAGGACCCGGCATCGGCCCCCGAAAGCCAGCCTTTCGGTCCGAGAATCACCTGCAATGCGGTAGCGGGGTCAGCCATCGGGATACCTGAGGTATAGACGCGTCGCGTATAGACAGGAGTGCCGCCCGGCTCAATGATCCAGAACCTGCGACAGGAATTGTCGCGTGCGCTCGTTCCGGGACACGGCGAAGAACTCCTCCGGCGGCGCCTCTTCGACGATCTCGCCGCCTTCCATGAAGATCACTCGATCGGCGACCCGGCGCGCGAAGCCCATCTCGTGCGTGACACAGATCATCGTCATGCCTTCGGCAGCGAGTGTGACCATGACGTCCAGCACCTCCGCTATCATCTCCGGATCGAGCGCCGAGGTCGGCTCGTCGAACAGCATGATCTGCGGCTGCATGCAAAGGGCGCGCGCAATCGCGACCCGCTGCTGCTGACCGCCGGAGAGCTGGCCGGGAAACTTCATCGCCTGCTCGGGAATGCGGACTTTTTCCAGATAGCGCCGGGCCGTCGCCTCGGCTTCCGCGCGCGGCCGCTTGCGAACGATCATCGGTGCGATCATGCAGTTCTCCAGCACCGTCATGTGCGGAAACAGATTGAAGTGCTGGAACACCATGCCGACTTCGCGCCTGATCTCGTCGATGTTGCCGACGTCGTCGTTGAGTTCGGTGCCGAGCACGGTAATGCGGCCTCCATTGTGCTGTTCGAGCCGATTGATGCAGCGGATCATGGTCGACTTGCCCGAACCGGAGGGACCGCAGACGACGATCCTTTCGCCCCGCTTCACGGAAAGGTTTATCTTCCGCAGCGCGTGGAACGACCCGTAGTATTTGTCGAGGTTTTCGATGCGAACCGCTGGTCCGGATGATTGCGTCGAATTCACTTGCGACCTCACTTATCGCTCGCCGACCGACATGCGGCGCTCGAGGAAGGCGCCGTAGCGGGACAGGCTGAAGACGAAGACGAAGTAGATGAGGGCGATGAAGACATAGACCTCGACATAGGCGAAGCGCCAATCGCCGGTTCCGTAGGCGGCGTTGCCGGATGCCAGGATCTCGAAGAAGCCGACGATGACCACCAGCGAGGTCTCCTTGAACGCGACCACGAACTGGTTGATCGTCGCCGGCAGCGCGTTGCGCATCGCCTGCGGCAGCAGGATGCGGCCGATGCGCTGCCAATAGCTCATGCCGAGCGCCATGGCGGCCTCTTCCTGTCCCTTCGGAACGCCCTGCATGCCGCCCCTGACGATCTCCGCCTGGTAAGCCGAGAAGAACAGGGCCGAGCCGAGGATCACGCGATAAAGCTTGTCGCCTTGCAGCCATTGCGGCAGCGCGAAAGGCAGAACGACGGCGAAGGTGAAGAGGATCGAGATCAGCGGCAGCGAGCGGACTGCGTCGATGATGAGGCCGGTGGTCCTGGATATCCAGGGCAGCTCGGAGCGGCGCAGCAGAGCCAGGCAGATCGCAAGCGGGAAGCCGATCAGGCAGGTGGTGACGAAGATGAAGAGGGTGAGCGCCAGGCCGCCCCAGGCTTCCTCGCCGACATAGAGCAGGCCAAGCACGCCGCCCTTCATCAGCACGTAGTAGAGGGCGGCTCCGGTTCCCCAGACGAGCGCGATGCGGCGGCCGGTCCAGAAGGCCGGCATGCAGCTCAACGTCGTCATCACTACCACTGTGACGCAGGCGAGCGCAGAGCGCCATTGCTCCTCGAAGGGATAGAGGCCGAACAGGATGATCCGCCACCTGGCCGCGATGACCGACCAACAGGCTCCCGCCGCCGCCTGGCAGGCTTCGGGTCCGCCGCTCGTGGTAAACACGGCAGAGAAGATCGCCCAGTTAAGCAGCTTCCAGGCGATGAAAACCATGATCGCCAAGGAGATCAGCGACAACAGCGACTGAAGTGGCGTCGCAAAGAAGCGCCGCCTCAGGTCCTCGATCCTGCCCGGGGCAGGGGGAGCGACAACGATCATCTCCATCTCTCACTCCCTCAGATGATTGCCCTTGAGGGCAATGGCTTTGTTGATGCGGTTGAACACGGCGGCGAGGCTAAGATTGATGGCGAGGAAGCCCGCCATCAGGATGCCGATCGCCTCCAGCGTCTGGCCGGAATGGTTGATGGTCAGCGCCACAATCATGAAGAAATCGCTGAAGCCCACAGCAATGCCCATGGTCGTCGCCTTCATCAGCCAGACATACTGGTTGGCGAGGATCGGCAGCATGGCGCGCAGTGCCAGCGGCAGCCGCACCAGCGTGAAGACGCGCCAGGGGCTCAGCCCCAGCGAAAGCGCCGCCTCCATTTGACCTTTGCCGACGGCCTTGAAGCCGCCGCGCACGATCTCGGCGATGTATGAGCCGCCGTAGATGGCGATCGCCACCGCAAGCGCGGAAAATTCAGGCGGAATGCGCAGGCCGCCCTTGAGGTTGAGGCCTTGCAGGGCAGGGAAATCGAGCAGCGGGAGATCCGGCAGGCGGCCGACAGCCAGGATGACTCCCGCGCAGGCCAGCGCCGCTGCCGAGCCGGCGAGCTGGATGCCGAAGCGTTCGCCGATAGGCTGGCCGAGGCGCGATGTTCGTCCCAGCCAAACCGGAAGCGCAATCGCCGCGATCACGGCGATTGCCGCCGCCGCGAGCGCCGTGCCGCCAACGTTTGGGATCGGCACGTAGAGACCGCGGCTGGTCAGCAGCATGCCGAAGCCCTGATGCGCGGCGCGCGGCGTCGGCAGGTGCGTAATGACCGCGTACCAGAAGAAGACCTGGAGGATCAGCGGGATGTTGCGGAAGATGTCGACATAGGTGCGGCCCAACAGTTGGGCGAGCTCGTTCGACGAGGTTCGCGCCAGGCCGACGATCGTCCCGACGATGGTTGCGAGGATCAGCCCGACGGTTCCCAGGAACAGCGTATTGATGACGCCAATGAGGAAGTACCACCAATAGGGATCGGTGGGAGCGGCCGGCAAGAGCGAGAAGCTGACATCCCAGCCCGTCGACTTGAATAGGAAGTCGAAGCCGGAGGTGATGCCCTGCTGCGCAAGGTTCTGCCGCGCGATCATGGCGCAAGCAAGCACCAGCGCGGCAAGCGAGCCGACATAAAGGACCTGCAATAGCGTGTTGCGGACCCTCTGATTTCTCAGCAGGCTGACCAACATGGTCTTCCCCGAATGGTCGCCGGCTCCGCCTGGCGATGACCAGGCAGAGCCCTGCGAGGAATACGTTGAGAGCGGATCAGTCGATCACCAGCGGGAACAGGACGCCGCCATTGTTCCAGAGGTTGGTGAGCTCGCGATCCATCTTGTAGGGCGAGTCCTTGCCGAGATCGCGCTCGAAGATCTCGCCGTAATTGCCGACCTTCTTGATCACGTTGTAGGCCCAGTCGTCGGCCAGCCCGAGACCCTTGCCCATGCCCGGCGTGACGCCGAGGAACTTGGCGACCTGCGGGGAGGTCGGCTTGGCCTTGATCTCGTCGACGTTCTTCGACGTGATGCCTTCCTGTTCGGCGAAGATCAGGGCGCTGAGCGTCCAGTTGGCGATGTCGACCCAGTTGTCGTCGCCCTGCCGCATGATCATGACTTCAGGCTCGACGGCGAGCACGTCGGGCAGGATGACGTGATCCTCGACCTTGCTCTTGGCGATGCGGGCAATGGCCAGAGTCGGTCCCCACTGCGCATAGAGGTCGCAGCGACCGGAGAAATAGGCCTGCTCGAGTTCCTCGGTCTTTTCGATGACGACGGGCTCGAGCTTGATGCCGATCTTCTGCGCGTATGCGGCGACCTGCTGCTCCTGCGAGGTGCCGGCGGGAATGCAGATCGTGCCACCATTGGCATCCTTGAGCGACTTCAGATTGAGCTCCTTGTGCGCCATCACCTTGGTCGTGCCGAGATAGTAGGAGGTCGAGAATTGCAGGCCGAGCTCGGTGTCGCGGCTGAGCGTGCCGCCCGAGGCCTTGATGATGATATCGACATCGCCCGACTGCAGAGACGGCCAGCGCTGCGCCCAGCTGATCGGCACGATCTTCAGCTTTGCGGGATCGCCGAACACGGCGGTCGCCACCGCCTTACAGAGGTCGATGTCCATGCCCTTCCAGTTGCCCTTGTTGTCCACCTCGGCGAAGCCGAGATAGGAGCCGTCATGGCCGGTGCAGTTGAGCACGCCGCGCGCCTTGACGGTTTCGAGCGTCTTACCGCCGGCCGCCTCGGCCGGCGCCGCGAAATGAACCAGCCCTAGGGCCATGGCTGCGGCCCCCCATTTCATCATTTTCATGTTTGTTGTCTCCACTGTTGAGGTTCACTTGTTTTTGTTGTTGGGGGTCCGAAACCTGTTTCGGACCCCGGTCGCGAGCCGCTCCTAATCGGAGAGCGGGGTCGGTTTCGGCAGAGAGAGCTTGAGGTCGCTTCCCCAATCCTGCTGGACGAGCCAGCGATGCAGGGCGGCCACCGCCTTCACACGCAGATGACCGCGCGGCATGACGAGGTAGAAGCCCGGGACTTCTTCCGGCTTCATGTCCGAAAGGGCGTCGCGCCCGAGCGGTGCGACCAGCGCGCCGGACCGCAAATCCTCCTCGGCGTCGATGACAGAGACCAAGCCCACGCCGATGCCCTGGAGCGTCGCACGGCGCATGGTCGCGGCATCGTCGAAGCCGATGCTGCGGTCGCCCTGCGTCTGCTCGACGGCGAGATGGCGCAATATATCCGGCCACAGCCGTTTCGACTTGACGGTGTCGAGGAGGGTGAACCGCGTCAGGTCCTGCGCCGACTTGATCTTCTCGCCGATCGCCGGCGTGCAGCAGATGATCTTCGGATCCGGCACCAGCAGTGTGGTCTCGTAATCCGGCCAGTTGCCGTACCCCCACTGCACCGTCATATCGATGTCATCGCGTCCGAAATCGGGCAGGTCGACCATCGTCGTTAGGCGCAGGTCCGCGCCCGGCAGGATCTCGCGGAACAGGGAAAGCCGCGGCAGCAGATAATGCGTGGCGAAGTATGGGCTCGCATTCAAATTGATGCGGTCGCGATAGTTCGACTTGGTGACGCGGCGAACGCCTTCGGAAAACTCGTCGAAGCCGGCCTTGACGTAATGCGAGAGCAGGATCGCCGACTCGGTCAGCTCGATCGACCGGCCCTTGCGCTCGAACAGCGTCACCTGGAGCGTGTCTTCCAAGAGCTTGATCTGCTGACCGACGGCCTGCGGCGTTACCAAAAGCTCGTCGGCAGCCCGCCGGAAGCTCTTGTGCTGCGCGACGGCATGGAAGACGCGAAGCGCATTCAGCGAGGGAAGGCGAAGCTTGCCGGTCATGGTGAAGTCCGCCTCCTTTCGTTCGAGACTCCGTTGGTCATGCACTGCCGTGTTTCAGTCGCCGCCGGCTTCTGAAAATTGCCTCAAGCGTATATGTAACCGCCTGAGACGATTACGTTTTCGCCGGTCATGTAGGTGTTCTTCGGTCCGCCGGTCATCAGCACCCATTCGGCGATTTCGGTGGGCTCCGCGCCACGGCCGAGCGGGCTTGCCCTGGCGAGTTCCTCGAGGAAGCCGAGGGCTTTTGCTTTCTCCGTGGCCATGCCGGCTGGCGCCACGGAGTTCACCAGGATCCCGTCCTTGGCGACGTGATGGGCGAAGGAGCGGGTGAGGCTGACGACGGCTGCCTTGGTCGCCGCGTAATGAGCGTTCTGCGGATGCGCCTTGAAGGCGTCGACGGAAGTGAGGTTCACGATCCGCCCGCGCACATGGGCTTTCGGCTCTTGGCGTTGCATGTGGCGCACGGCCGCCACCATCATGTGGTAGGTGCCCTTGATGTTGATGCCGTTGGAGGCGTCCCACTCAGCGTCGGTGATCTCGAGGAGCGGACGGCGAGGGTAGATCGCAGCGCAGTTGATCAGTGTGTCGACGCGCCCGAGCTTCGCGACGATTGCGTCGAAGGCGGCGTGGCATTGAGGGCCGATCTGGATGTCGCAAACGGCAGCCGCAGTCGGCAGGCCCTTGGCCTTTGCCGGTTCGAGCGCGCTCTCGGCGGCTTCCTTATTGATGTCGATGATGCCGATCTTTGCCGCCCCGGCCTCGACGGCCATGCGGGCGAGAAGAGCACCGAGGCCGGCGCCGCCACCAACGATGAGAACGGAAAGGTCTTTCATTCCAGTTTTCCTTACTTGGTGCCGCTGGGCGAGGTCGGCCAAGTCGGCATGATGTCGAAACGGGTAACGTCAGCCCATGCGGGGAGCGCCAGCACAGCGACGACCATCCTGGCTACGTCATCCGGTTGCACGACTTTCCCGGCGTACATCGCCGCCCGGGCATCGGCGTCGAGGATGTCTTTGTAGAGCTGCGTCTCAACCCGGCCGGCGACGATCTCGGTGACGCGTATGCCGGATGGCGAGAGGTCGGTACGCAGCGCGGCGGCAAAGCCGGAGATCGCCGCCTTGGTGGCTGCATATACGGCAATGTTGGAGAATGCGGCGTGGCCCGCGACGGAACCCGTGAACAATATGTGCCCCGACTGCCGCTCGCGCATCTGCGGCACGACGAGGCGAGTGAGCAGGATCGCCGCGCTGAGGTTCACTTCGAGGGTAGTATCGATGTCGGCGATCTTCATGTCGGCGAAGTTGCCGAGAGGCGGCATGATGCCGGCATTGTTGATCAGCACATCTATGTGCAAATCCGCCAGGACCGATTCCAGCGCCTCGCGATCGGTGATGTCGACGGCAATGGGAACGATGCCCGGCCGTTCTGCCTGCAGCTCCTTCAGTGCAGCCTGGCTGCGGCCGACCGCGTAGACATCGTAGCCGGCGTCGCTCAAGGCGATGGCGATCGCTCGCCCTATGCCGCTCGTCGCACCTGTGATGAAGGCTGTCGTCACGTTGGCTTCCCTGATTGCGGCTTCCCCGATTGCCTGGCGTCAGTCTGCGGCCTCGGCCGATGCCGCGAAACCAAGAAAAGCAGCAAAAAGGAAAGATAAAATTTCGAAAGCCTTTTCGGCATCGGAAACGTTCCACGCTGCCGGCGCGTTCCCCAGGGCGGCAAACCAAAGGAAAACAATGCTTTCAGCGCGCAGGAAAAGGATTCCCGCCGGCCGCTGGAACAAAACAAGGCTTTCGCAACCGCCCGTCGGGCTGCCTCTGGCGTTGGCGCTCAGGATCGCAAGTCGCGTGGCTTACCCGTCCGTCGGCACAGGCCTTTTCATCTTGGTGAAGAGCGAGGCGGCGGCGGCCTTTTGCTCCGCGTCCGTCGCTTCGACGCCTGAGGCTCTCGCCAGGGCGCGCACGCGTCCGAGGCTGTTGTGCAGATGCTTGCGCATGGCCTGTCGGGCTGCGCGGCCGTCCTGCCTTTCGATGGCGTCGACGATCGCCTTGTGCTCATTGTGGATACGCGCGTAGTAGCTGTCCTTGAGCGCCGGCTCGACGACATAGCCGAGTTGGAAACGCGGCACGATCATCGGTCCGAGATAAGTCAGGAAGCCGTGGATGAATTCGTTGCGCGCGGCCTTGGCGATCGCGAGATGAAAATCATAGTCGTAGTGGATCTGGACGGCGGCGGGGTCCGCCTGCTGCGCGTCGATTTGCTCCATCATCGATCGGATATCGCTGGCCTCCTTGTCGGTGCGGCGTTCCGCGCATAGCCCGGCGGATTCGACTTCGACGCTCAACCTCAGTTCGAGCAAAGCGATGGTTTCCGGCAGCGTCCTCAGCGCCTCGTCGGGGATCGAGAAATTGCGCGGCGCGGGCGTTTCGCTGACGAACATGCCGCGGCCCTGCTGCGGCACCACCATGCCCTCGGAGCGCAGGCGCGCCACCGCTTCGCGGACGACGGTGCGGCTGACATCATATTCGGCGCAAAGCTCCGCCTCGGTCGGCAGTTGCGCACCGGGCCGCAACTCACCGGAGCGGATCTTTTCGGCCAGGCTCTCCGCCACGACGGTGGAAAGTGGCTTGCGCTTCGTCATCGAGGTCCTTTCGCTCAGTTCAAACCCAGATTCGGGATGATGCCCGAACCGGCAAGACCATTCAAACCGCCGCGGTGACGATCAACTCGACCAGCATGCCGGGCTTGGCCATCCGTCCCTCGCCGGAGGAGCGCGCCGGCGCATGCTCCTTCGGCATCCAGGCGTCCCAGACCGTGTTGACCTCGTCGAAATCCCGCACGTCGTCCAGCCACATCTGGACGTGCAGGATGCGGGTTTTGTCGGTGCCGGCCTTGGCGAGCAGCGCGTCGACCTTGGCGAGCACCTCGCGCATCTGGTCGGCCGCGGACTGGCCCGGCCGCGCGACCTGGCCGGTGAGGTAGAGCGTGCCGTTGTGGATGACGCCGTGATGGATGCGGGTGTCGAAGTCGAAGTGCTGGATATCGCTCACGGAATGCCTCTCAGATTGCCGGTTTCTGACGGATGGGATTGCCCTGCAGGTACTGCGCGTAAGGCGCCTGCACGAGCCAGCCGGCATCGACGGGCAGCGTGACGCCGGTGATCGATGCGGCGCGGTCGGAGCAGAGGAACAGCGCCGCCTCGGCGACATCGCGCGGCTCGACAAAGTGGCGGAGCGCCGTGGTAGCCTGTATGGCTTCCGGATTGCGCTCGCCCTTGGCGATCCTGGCCTTTAGCCCATCGGAAAGCGTGTAGCCCGGCGCCACGGCGTTCACGCGAACCCCATGCGGGCCGAGCTCGGCGGCAAGGATCTGAGTAAGCGCGAGAACCGCATGCTTTCCGGGCGTGTAGGCCGGCAGCGACAGCGGCGCGAAGGAGGCGAGCGAGCCGACATTGAGGATCGCACCCCGTCCGGCGGCGGACATCAGCCGGCCGAACACCTGGCAGCCAAGCAGCGTGCCGCGATAGTTGATGCGCCACATCTGCTCGTCCTCGTCGAGGTCCTGATCGAGCACATGCTTGCCGCTCTGCAGGATGCCGGCGCAGTTGACCACGACATGGGGCGTGCCGAATGCATCGCTGGTAACTCGTGCCAGCGCCTCGACGGAGGCCGGATCGGCGACATCGGTCTGGACAAAGAGGGCGCGCGGCGCGCCGGCACTCTCGCAGGCGCCGGCTGCCTCCTTGCCCCGGACGGCGTCCCGGCCTGCGACGACGACCTGATAGCCGTCCTCGGCGAAGCGCAGCGCGATCGCGCGTCCGATGCCGGACGTGCCGCCAATGACGACGGCGGTCGACGCGTCAGCCATGGCGGCGGTCCTTCCGCTCGATGTCGAAGAATTCGGACATGGCCTCGACCTGGAAATCCATCATCGGGCGGCCAGGCTGGATGCGGCAGCCGATCTCCTTCGCCGCCTTGAGCAGCGCCGTCTCGGCCGGCTCCATAATGATGTCGACCACGGTCATCTCCGGCGTCAGCTTGGTCACATCCATCGGCAGCAGATCGCCGGTCTTCAGCCCGGATGGCGTCGCGTTGATCGCCATATCCATTCCGGACGGATCGGGATCTGCGACCTCGACGCGGCAATTGGGGAAAGACTTGTTGACCAGCGATGCGAGCTTTTGCGCGCGGTCTCTGTCGATGTCGGCAAGGCGGATTTCCGCGGCGCCTTCCTCGGCCAGGCAATAGGTCAGCGAGGAGCCTGCACCGCCGGCGCCGACCTGCAGGATGCGCTTGCCGGCGATCCGGTGTCCGCCTGCCTTCAGCCCGTCGATGAAGCCGACACCGTCGAAATTGTCGGCATACCAGGTGCCGTCGGGTTGCCGGCGCACGGAGTTGGCGCTCTGCACCCGCGCGGCGCGGTCATGGGCCGCTGCGCATTTGTGGTAGACCGCCGTCTTGTATGGCACGGAGATGATGACGCCGCGGATGTTCTCGGCCGTGGTGATGCCGGCCCAGAAGGTATCGAAATCATCCGGACGGCAGCTCAGCGGCACCATCAGGCTGTCGAGCCCTTTCTGCTCGAAGATCTCGTTGAAGATACCAGGGCTCTTCGCATGGCCCACGGGATGGGCCAGCATGACGAAGATATCGGCCTTGCCGGTTCCGCGCATCGGTTCAGTTCCTTTCCGTTGACAGTTCATGGTCGCTCAAGATCTCAAGAGCCTGGACGAGGGACGAGTGGTCGGCCTCCGCGCCGCCCGGTCGGGCCGCGCAGGCATTCATCAGCTGCTGCGCCGTTGCCGTGTTCGGCAGGGCGACGCCGAGCGCGCGGGCGCTTTCAAGCGCGAGATTGAGATCCTTCTGATGTAGGCGGACGCGAAAGCCCGGTGCGAAGGTTCGGGCGATCATGCGCTCGCCATGCACCTCAAGCACGCGCGAAGAGGCGAAACCGCCCATCAGCGCGCCGCGCACCTTTGCTGGATCGCAGCCGGCCTTACTGGCGAAGACAAGCGCCTCGGCGACGGCCTCGATGTTGAGCGCGACAATGATCTGATTGGCGATCTTGCAGGTCTGGCCGGCGCCGTTCTTTTCGCCGATCAGCGTGATGTTCTTGCCGAGCTTCTCAAAGATCGGCAGCGCTCGTTCGAACTCGGCAGCCGGCCCGCCGACCATGATGGTGAGGCTCGCCGCCTTGGCGCCGACCTCGCCGCCCGAGACCGGCGCACCGAGATAGCCTGCTCCGGCTTCCCTGAATTTCGCCGCGAATTCAGCCGTGGCGATCGGGCTGATCGAGCTCATGTCGACGACCAGCTTGCCGGCCGAAATTCCTTCCAGCACGCCGTGCCGTCCAAGCAGGACGCGCTCCACGTCAGGCGTGTCGGGCAGCATGGTGATGACGATCTCGGATATGCGGGCCACCTCGGCAGGGGAGGCGACGACCGCTGCTTTCAGACCCTCAGGCAGAGGGGAGCGGTTGAGCGCCGTGACGATCTCATGCCTCGCATTGGCAAGATGCCGCGCCATCGGCGCACCCATGACGCCAAGCCCGATAAAGCCAATTTTCATGCACAACTCCCGTGTGGCATCAGAGCGTCTTGCAGCTCAACTAAGGCGTATGATATAGGACATCATACAAATTTCAATCCATCTTCTTGCCGTTGGAGACCGATCGCAAAATGCAGGAGCGCGTCAATTCGCTGAAGGCGGCCGTCAAGGCCGGCCAACCCCATATCGGCATCTGGTGTTCGCTGGCCTCGGCGCTTACCACCGAGGTCGTCGCGGGCTCCGGAGCAGGCTGGCTGCTGGTCGATGGCGAGCACAGTCCGAACGATCTGCGCAGCATCATGGCGCAGTTGCAGGTCGCGGCGGCGTTTCCTTGCGAAGCCGTGGTGCGGCTGCCGTCGGACGATCCCAATTTGATGAAGCAGGCCTTGGATGTCGGTGCCCGCAGCCTGATGATCCCGAACGTACGGACGGCCGAGCAGGCGCGCAGCATCGCCGCAGCAATGACCTATGCTCCGGGCGGCTTCCGCGGCTTCTCGGTCGGCCATCGTGCCAACGCTTTCGGCCGCATCGCCGGCTACCACGCCAAGGCGCGCGAGCAGCAGCTTCTCGCCGTGCAGATCGAGGACGAAACCGGCGTCGCCAATGCCGCCGAGATCGCAGCCGTGGACGGTGTCGATGTTCTCTTCGTCGGGCCGGGCGATCTTTCCACCAATATGGGCGTGATGGGCAATCCAGGCGCTAAGCATGTGCAACAGGCGATCGCGTCCGTGCGCAAGGCTGCGGCTGTGGCGGGCAAGGCCAGCGGCATCCTGGCTCCCGTGAAGGCCGATGCTGACCGCTATCTCGCCGACGGCTTCACCATGGTGGCCGTCGGTTCGGACCTAGGCCTGCTGGCGCGGGGCTCGGACGCCCTGATCGCCTCGTTCAACCAGTAGGAAAAGTCATGGCGATCCCTCCCTACAAGGCCCCTTCGCGCAGCGCCTATGACATCGTCATCGTCGGCGGCGCCGTCATCGGTTCGTCGACGGCCTACTGGCTGAGCCAGGCGCTCGGCGACCGCGTGTCGATCCTCGTGGTCGAGCGCGACTCAAGCTACGAATTCTCCTCGACGGCGCTTTCGACCAGCGCCATCCGCCAGCAATATTCCAATCCGATCAACGTGAAGATCAGCCAGTTCGGCATCGAGGTCATCCGCAGCTTCCAGGAGCGGATGGCCCCGTTCTACACGAACGAGCCGGCCCCCGATCTCGGCTTCAAGGAACACGGATATCTCTATTGCTGCTCGCCCGAGGGCGTGGAGGCGGCCAAGGAGCGGGTCGAGCTGCAGCGCAGCCTCGGCGCCCACACCGTCTTCCTTGAGCCAGGCCCGTTGAAGGAACGCTTCCCCTGGCTCAATGTTGAGGATCTCGGCGGCGGCTCCTGGGGCTCCCGCGGCGAGGGCTGGTTCGATTCCATGGGCATGCTGAATGGCTTCCGCCGCGCCGCGCGTGCCAGCGGCGTCGAATATATCGACAATGCCGTGACGGGATTGGATGTGGTCGATGGGCGGGTGGTCTCGGCGCGCCTGGCGACCGGCGAGACGGTCGCCTGCGGCACCTTGGTCAATGCCGCCGGCCCCAGGGCTCAGCAGGTTGCCGCCATGGCCGGCCTGTCGATCCCCGTCGCGCCCTACAAGCGTTACAGCTTCGTCTTCGCCAGCGCCAATCCAATCCCGGGACGGATGCCCAATGTCATCGACCTTTCGGGCACCTTCGTGCGTCCGGAGGGCGAGCTCTTCCTCACTGGCAACACGCCGCAGGGCGATGGGCCGGCCGACTACGACGACTTCGAAATGCACTTCGAAGAGTTCGACGAGTATATCTGGCCGGCGCTGTGGCACCGCATTCCATCCTTCGACGCACTGAAGGTCCAAAGCAGTTGGACCGGTCACTACGAATATAACATGCTCGATCACAACGGCATTGTCGGGTTCCACCCCGAAGTGAGGAACTTCATGTTCGCCAACGGCTTCTCAGGCCATGGCCTGCAGCAGTCCCCCGCTGTGGGCCGCGCGGTGTCGGAGTTGATCGTCCACGGTGCCTTCCAGACGCTCGACCTGTCGCCGTTTTGCTATGAGCGGATCCCGCACAACGAGCCATTCCTCGAGGAGGCGGTGATCTGAGCCGTTACGGACATCTGGCGCACTCGGCAATATGATCCTGGCTGACTTTCGATTGAGGAGTAAAGAATGAAGATCCTTGTGCCCGTGAAGCGGGTTGTGGACGCGAACGTCAAGGTCCGGGTCAAGGCCGACGGACTGGGCGT
>LM655202.1:217234-349904 GCA_000824825.2 Mesorhizobium sp. ORS 3324 | reverse complement strand
GATTAATTGCGACACGCTTTAGCGATGGTGGTTGATCGACCGCAACGCCGCGCTCGGCCATCATCTCCTCGAGATCGCACGCGCTGAGCTTGGCGGCCAGGTTCCAGCGCATGACCGCGGATTAGCTGAACGGATCCCGCCAAGCTGACCGCAAAGCGCCGATCGCGGCGCGAAAGCTGTTGAACGGCCGCGTCGTGCCGGGCTTCTGATGAGCATAGCATACCACTGAGCCGAATGCTGACCGGCAGACGACTTTCGCAGAAGACTCGTCAGCTTCTCGAAAGTTAAGCTGCCTAGCATTCGAACTTGGTCTCCAGATGCGGATGTCTCAACTGGTGAAGGACCCAGGTACTCGCCAGACGGATCGGTACGAGATCGTTGTTCCCGTAACAGAAGGAGAGCTTCATGGGTTCCACTCGGATAAACGGCATCGGATCGCTGCCCGCCCCGGCGGGGTACGTCGACAGACGCGATAATGATCTATTTAGGCAAGCTTTGAACCAGGCCAGGTCATCGACTGTCGCACTTGTCTCTCCAAACGCTCCGATCTGGAGGTCGAGCGCTCCATACGAAGACTTTTCACATGGCGGCTATTCCTGGAACAATGATATCTGGGGAGGAAAGGGCGCAGGGCCTCAGACACTTTCGGTGTATGCAGACAACCAGTGGAGCGTTTGGTCGAACCAGCCTAATACTGGAGGTATCAAGAGCTATCCCCACCAGGCTTTCAATGTCGGGAAACCGCTCAGTTCAATTAAAACTCTGACTGGGAGCTTCAACCAGGATGTTCCTTCTGGCGGCGCCTGGGACACCGCCTACGACATCTGGGACAGCTCACATCAAAATGAGATAATGCTCTGGACAAACCACACCGGGAATCCGGACGGCAGCGGCAATGTTAAGCCGATCTCAAGTCAATATGACCCTTCCGGTGCCGCGATCCCGGTCTTCAGCAATGTCAATGTAGGCGGGGCGAATTGGAATGTGTTTGAAGGCTCCAATGGCCAAAGGGTAATCTCGCTGGTGCGCACGTCGAAGACCGACAGCGGGACGGTGGACATCAAGGCTGTCCTGGAATGGCTCAAATCTAAGGGTTGTTTCGGCGACATAAGTGTCGGAAGCATTCAATACGGTGTCGAGATTACCGGTTCTCCCGGGGGAGCGAACTTCAATTTCAAAAACTGCTCCGTGACTTCGACGTGACACATATACGGGCCGCGGATCGCCCGAAAGAGATGTCGGCCAAGTATGTCGGCCGTCCCATCGCCTGTACGATCGCAAAAGGACGCCCTGATCGAAGGCTACGACTGCGTGGTTAGCCCGTCTTCCAGGCGAAGCGTCTTGCGTCTGGCTTATGGCGGGGATTTTAGGATCGACCAATTTCATCGCGCGCGCGAAAGGAGGGGGGAGCGGCTGTCGCCATGTCCGTGCGGATGTGGCCGGCATTCTCGGTCGAGGCGGTTGCGGGTGCTTGCAATATTCTTACCCCGAAGGTCGTGGTGGCCGGCCACTTCCTTCCAGCGGGCGAACTCTTCGTGCAGCCGCTTCGTGAAGCGATCTCACGCCACACGCTCATTCGCTTCGACGAATCGGAATGGGTCCTACGACAGAGTTGTTGATGGCCAGCTTTGGTGGCGATGCCTCAGCACTCGGGGCGGTGGGCGTGGCACTCGATCAGATAGAAAATGAAACGCATTTCGGGGCGCCAGGAGCAACCTGCCGGACGCGCAATAGGAATGACGCGGAAACAGGACCGCAAGATGCCCGCAGTTCGAACCCAGGCAGCGAGGAACGACGCCCGGCATTGCGAGGCAATCAGGCCTCAAGAACCAGGTCGGATAGCGGCACAGCCTGGCATGCCAGACACATGCCCTCCTCCAATTCCGGTTCCTCTATCAGGTGTCGGACACGGCCCTGCAAGACTCTGACTGCACAGCTTTCACACTGCCCGACGCGGCAGCCGCTAGGCAGTTGCTCGCCATTCTTCTCAGCAAAGTTCAAAAGCACGCCAGAGTCGGGTTGCCACCGCAATGTTCGGCCAGATCGGAAAAAGCGGATGTCGCATGCGACGGACTCACTGGTCAGCGGCCTGGTCGGCGCGCGGAACCGCTCGGAAAATATCTCGAACTTGGGCACCTTGCGCGCTAACAGGTCCCTGGTGACCTCATCCATCATCTCATTGCCGGCGCATAGATAAAACCGCGGCCTGCGCAGGAGCAAGCTTTCAGGTATCTCGTCGACGGCGAACCTGCCGCCTCGAGAATCTCCAACAGGCCCCGGGGGCCGACTTAGATAATTCACGACATGGAGATTGCTGAGGCGACGCGCATGATGGCAAAGACGTGCGTGGAAGGGCCGAGATTGGGCATCGCGGCAGGTATAGTAGAGGGTAACTTCGGGCTCGCCGGGGGCACCGGTCAGGCTTTCCAGGAACGACAGAAAAGGCGTTATGCCGATGCCTGCCGCGATCAAAACCACGGGAAATTCGTTGACGAGCGGCAAGATAAAGCGACCAGCCGGAGCCTTCAGAGAGATCACGTCACCCTCTTTGACGACGGATGTGAGGTAGTCAGAAACTGGGCCGTCCAAGATTCGCCTGACCGCGATAGAGTAAGAATGCGGACTCTCGCTGCTGGCGCCGATCAAGGAATAGCAGCGCTCGTTGCCATCGAGCCTGATCGTCACATGCTGGCCAGGTTTGAACCCGGCCAGGGGCAGTCCGTCGACAGGTTTGAATTTTAGCGAAACGATCTCGTTTGCCTCGGCTCGCCGGCCAACAACCTGGAAATCGCGCACCGTCCGCCCGGAGGAAGTCCGAACAAGCTGAATGCTGCAGGCAAGCGAGCGCATTGGTAGCGAGCCACTGATTGGGTCCCGATCACGCTCCGGCACCAGGGCGTTGTAATTCGCCCCTTCACTGTCTGCTTCTAGACCATATCCCGGCAACCCGAGATCCGGCGCAGACTGCCACCAGCCATAATCGCCAACCACAACGTCTGGGGCAAGGCCGTCATCCAGCGAGGCTTTCAAGATGATCGATCCAATGCGCGTCGAAACGCGCACCTGATCTCCCTGATCAATGCCGTAGGTTGCCGCCAGATCGGGATGCATTTCCACCAGCGGCTCCGGCCGTTTCCGTCTCAGGGACGACATGCCGCGGTCCTGGCTGTGGCGGAAGTAGCCGTTGCTGGCGGCCATCAGCACCAGGGGAAAAGACTGATCTCCGATGTCAGGAGAGGCCACGAATTCTGGAACTGGACCATAGCCGTGACGCAACAATTTCTCCGAATAGAGTTCGGCCCGGCCCGTCTCGGTCGGGAAGCCTTGCTCACGGTATTTTTGATAGCGTCGCGCGATCGGGACCCTCACCCCCTGCGGGTTGGCGCGCAGTGTGGCGAGGTCCAAATTGAGCGGGGCGAGCTGATATTTCCAGGCAGCTTCGATGTCTCCATCAAAGAAGAGCTCGCTCAGTCCAAGCCTTTTCGCCAGCTCGAAAACGATCCAGACGTCTGATCTGGTGTCTCCTTGGCGAGGGACCATTTGTTGGCGCAGTTGAACGAGTTCCTGTGCCTCGAAGGATATCTCGAAGCCTATCCGAAGCGCCTCGTATTCCCAGGGCGTTGAGACGGGAAGCAGGATATCGGCATAATCCGAGGTCGGATTGTGGAACAAGTCGCAATGGACGTACAAATCCAGGTCTTGCAGCGCTTGCTTGCAGCGTCCGGGCGCGGGATGCGAGACAAGAAGATTGGTTCCGAATGTTACGAGCGCTTCTACTCCATACGGTCGGCGATCGATGATGGCATCATAGAGATCCGTGGAAGTGATCCAGCCATTAAGCGGCGGTCCTAACGGGCGATCGGCCAATCCCAGCGCCTTGGCGCGTTGCTCTTGCGGCATCAAGGCCATGCTGTGCAGGACCGGTGTCGGCAGTGGCGTTATCTGGACGTTTCCTCCCCGCACATCGAAGGATCCCGTCAGCGCGTAAAGCGTGGCAATCGCCCGCTCGGTTTGAGTGGCGTTACGATGCTGTCCGGTACCGGTCCAGGTGTGATAGCTGATCTTCTTCGCAGAGCCGAGCGCATGCGCGAATGCCGCGAACGTCATCGGTGCAACGCCAGTCAGTCGTTCCACCGTGTCCGGATCGAATGGCGCCACCGCATCGCGGTAGCGGTCAAAGGCTGTGCCGCACAAAACATTTCCGGTCTTGGTCGCGACGACATGGGACGCAGATAGTGCGGCCGACTTCGATTTGAGCGCCGCCGGTAGCAATCCTTTGGTGGCGTTATCCCACACCAGGTAGTCTTGCTCACCTTGCGCCATGTCGTCGTGCAAGAGATCGCGCGAGCGCAGAAATTTGCCGTTGTCCGACCTGACAAGAAATGGAGCATTCGACCAATCGCGCACGAAATCCTCATCGAACGCCGCGCGTTCAATAAGCTCTCTGGCGAGCCCCATGGCCAAAGCAGCGTCGGTCCCCGGCCGAACCCGCAACCAATGATCGGCTCGGCCGGCAAAGGCTGTGCGACGAGGGTCGATGACGGCAAGCTTCGCTCCCCGCGTCTGCGCGGCCACGATAGCTTCCGCCTGCGCGAGCCAGACACTTGGAGGATTGTGTCCCCACAGGAGAATGAGCTCGGAATTGGGATAGTCGGCGGCGGGGATTCCCGATCCGAAAGTGAAGGCGTGAGCGTAGTCTTTGTGCCAGGTGCAAATCTCCGCCGCGTAACAGAGATTTGGACTGCCGAACCCGCGGATCAATCGCAGGATCCAATCGGTGCTGTCCGACAACGGGGATGACGATCCCGAGGTTACCGCGAAAGCGACGGACTCCGGACCGCCTCGGGCAACATGGTCCTTCAACCGATCACCGATCTCATCGAGTGCTTCGTCCCAAGAGATCTCCATCCACCGCGGGTCCGGATCGCTCTTCGGCGTCGTGCGCCGGAGCGGCGCCGTAAGACGCCTTGAATTGTGGACGACTTCCGGCGCCGATCGGCCCTTGAGGCAAATTGCCTTGCCGGTCGGATGATCGGGATTTGGCGCCACCTTTTTGAGCCAGCCGTCTTCGACGACGTTGATGGTGCCACACCGTGACTTACACAGCGTACAAAAACCGACTTTTTCTTCTATCATGGTAGGCGGGTCTCCGAACGTCCTGCGATCGTCGCTGGCAACAAGAGAGCAGGGCGAACCGCGGCTTCACGACCATCGCGTAGTGACCGACAGCCCCATCTTTTCGAACCCACAAATCAACGTGATCACCAAAGCCATCTGAACCGTCGAGGCGGCGGCAACGACCACCTGCTCCGCGCCGAACTGGACTTGGCTAAACACATCGATCGGTAGTGTGGCCAATCCCGGCTCGACCAGGAAGAGTGTCGCGTTCGCCTCTCCGAAAGTGACGAAAGCAAAGATCGCGCCGGCTGCGTCACCGTTTTGGATACTGGGCAGCGTGACGAGCATGAAAGCACGAAATCGGCTCGCTCCGGTGTGCTTCAGCATTCGCGTAAGATAGGGCTCCGCGTGGTGGCCGTCGGGCGCGGCGAGGATATCGCCGCGGATGCGAGAAAGCTCGGCGCCCATCGCCACATCGACGCCAACAAGGAAAACGCGGCCGACGCGCTGAACGGCATGGGCGGAGTGAAGTCCATCCTTGCGACGACGGGCAATTCAGCGGCCATCGCCGCGCTGATGCCTGCGCTTGCGCCGGCGGGTCGCCTGGTGGTGCTCGGCGTCGGCAAGGATCCGCTACCGGTCTCGACAGGATATCTGGTGGGCGCCTAACGTGGCATTATCGGCTCGATTACGGGATCACCATTCGAAAACGAGAAGACGTTGGATTTCACCGTCCTGACGGGAGTGCGACCGATGATCGAAACCATGCCGCTGGAGCGAGCCGCGGAAGCGGTCCAAGAAAATGACCTCCGGCGACGCGAAGTTTCTGATAGTCCTGACTATGGGAAATCAATCCAATGCGCATCAATGATGACCTGACGAAGCCGGTGATCGTCCACGCCGCCAGGCTCGACTGGGTACAAAGTCCAGCCGCGGGCGTCGAGCGCCGCATGCTCTATCGCGTTGGCGGAGAGGTCGCGCGCGCGACTTCGATCGTTCGCTACGCTCCCGGGAGTGCCTTTCCGCGCCATGTCCATTCCGGCGGCGAAGAAATTCTCGTCCTTGAGGGGACCTTCCAGGACGAGCATGGTGACTATCCGGCGGGAAGCTATTTCCGCAACCCGCCCGGAACCTCGCACGTGCCGGCGGCGGAAGGCGGCTGCACGATCTTCGTCCGTCTCTGGCAGTTCCGGAAGGGCGACGACGCGCAAATCGTGCGCCGGCCCGGCGAGGGTGAAGCAGCAGCGCTGCGCGAGGGGGCCACACAAGCGCGTGTCCTGTTCGACGACGGTGAGGAGCGTGTCTCAGTCGAGGTATGGCGACCCGGCTCCGCCATAGAGGTCGAAAATCCCCGAGGCCTCGAGTTCCTCGTCGTGTCCGGCCGCCTCGCCGACGGAGGCGAGAAACTGGAACCGCAAAGTTGGGGGCGCTTGCCTGCTGGCAAGCCGCTTGAGGCCATAGCGGGGCCGAAGGGCGCGCAGATCTGGATCAAGGACGCCCCTCTTCAGTGTTGCCGATGCCAGGTTGATCGCCTGCGGCGGGGATGTTCATGCGCCGGAAGGTCACCGTTACGGCTGCATTTCGGAACTGAATTTGAGCAATTCACCGGCAAGCGATTAGCGTCCCATTTCTTGGGCAAGCTTCAGGAAACCGTCGATATAGGAGGTGGTCTGCTCGCCGCGCCTCACACCAAGGTTGATGCTCTTCTGGATGCCGTTATCTCCCAGGCGCAGTGCGCGTATCGGCAGTCCGGATGCATCCTCGTGCAGGAGCCAATCGGGAAGGACCGTCACGCCCCTGCCCGCGCATACCAGTTGCAGCATCAGGTCGATGGTTTCGGCAGTGCGATGCTGACGGGGCCTGCAGTTCGCCGGGACAAGGAAGCGGGTGTAGATGTCCAGGCGCTCCAACGTGACGGGGACCGTAATCAATTCTTCGTCCAGAAGATCTTGCGGCAGCACGCGTTTTTGGCCGGCCAGTGGATGCGCCTCGTGTACCATCAGCACCAGCTCGTAATCAAAGACGGGAGTGAACAGTAGCTCCGGCGTTTCCACAGGGTCCGGCGTTATCAGCAGATCGATCTCGTAACCGAGAAGCGCTTCAACGCCGTCGAAACGGAAGGCGGTTCGCACGTCGAAGTCGACGTCGGGCCATTGTGTCAGATAGGGCGTTGCCATTCTCGTCAGCCACCGCTGGCAGGGATGGCATTCCATGCCGACGCGAAGCACTCCCCTCCTCCCCAGCGCGAAATCCATAAGGACGCGCTGCGCGTGCTCCATCTGTGGCAAGACGCGCTCGGCGACGGTCAGCAGGTATTCGCCCGCTTGCGTCAACCGCAGGCCTCGTCCTGTCTTCATCCAGATCTTGATGCCGTGCCGTTCCTCGAACTTGGCGATGGTATGGCTCAAGGCCGACTGGGTGACGTTCAGCTTCTCCGCGGCGGCAGTGACGCTGCCCCGGCGGCTCACTTCCCTAAGGATCGCAAGGTGCTGTCGATCAATCATTATGATTCTCACTCATGAGTAAATGAAATCATACCATTTCCGCTCATAATGCATTGCCGTTAACCTTCCGTCAATCAGCCCTGCAGGACCGGGCCAAGACCAAGGAAGGAACCGCTGTGACGAAGCTGGCACTTGCCCATCAACTCCGCCCGGAGCGTGCGCGGGCCGCCTCGATTTTCGACGAGGTTGTCGACCGCAGGAACAGCAATTCCATGAAATGGGCCTATGCCAGCAAGCTGCTAGCGCCGGATGAAGCGGCGGCCGATCCGTTGCCGATGTGGGTCGCCGACACCGACTTCAGGGCGCCTCAGGCCGTCATCGACGCGCTCCATGCGGCAATCGATCATGGCGTCTTCGGCTATCCAGGCGGCGCGACCGCGTCCTACGTTGACGCTGTCGTCGGCTGGCAGCAGCGACGTTTCGGTTGGGACGTCGCCAAGGAATGGATCCTGCAGACCTCCGGTATTATCACGACGCTGAAAACGGCGGTGCAGGCCTTTTCTGCGCCGGGCGACACCGTTTTGATCCAGCCGCCGGTCTACGCGCATTTCCACAACGATGTCCTGTTGAACGGCCGCCACCTGGCCTATGCGCCGCTCGAATTCACAGGCGATGGCTACCGCTTCAATGAGAAGGCTTTCGAGGCCGCCATCCGCGCCAACACGAAGATCTTTATCCTGAGCCATCCGCACAATCCCACCGGAAACGTCTGGTCCGAAAATGAACTGCGGACGATGGGCGAAATCTGCGCCCGCAACGGTGTTCTGGTCATTTCCGATGAGATCCACGAGGATCTCATTCTCGATCCGGCCAAAAAGCACATCCCGTTCGCCTCGC
Organism: Mesorhizobium sp. ORS 3324; assembly: GCA_000824825.2. Taxonomy (GTDB): domain Bacteria; phylum Pseudomonadota; class Alphaproteobacteria; order Rhizobiales; family Rhizobiaceae; genus Mesorhizobium. The sequence continues at coordinate 341,445 of LM655202.1, read as the reverse complement.
TCGGCGAAGCGTTCGCCCAAAACAGCATCACCTGCACAGCGCCGAGCAAGACATTCAACCTGCCCGGTCTGCAGAGCGCCAATGTCTTCGTCGCGAACACGAGATTGCGGGAGGAGCTGCGCCGCCAGTACGAGCGCAACGTCTTCGAGCTGGTCAACGTGCTGGGGATGGTTGCCGCCGAAGCCGCTTATGCCCATGGCGAGCCGTGGTTGGAAGAGATGCTCGCCTATTTGCGGGCCAATCACGCGCACTTCGCCAAGGCGATCAACGAAGCTGATCCGCGCCTGAAGGTTCTCCCGACCGATTCTCTCTACCTGGCGTGGATGGATTGCCGCGGCCTCGGCATGGATGCCGAGGCGCTGAACAAGTTCATGCTGACCAAGGCGCGCGTCTGGCTCGACAAGGGCCAGAAGTTCGGGGTCGAGGGGCATGGGTTCATGCGCGTCAATCTCGGCTGCCCGCGCTCGGTCGTCGACGAGGCGATCGGGCGCATTACCACCGCCGTCGCAGCGCTTTGAGGACGAGCCGATGTCTCAGACGATTGAACGGCGCCTGGATGAACTCGGGATCGAATTGCCGGTAGCGGCAAACTCCGTGGCGAACTACCTCCCGGTGGCCGAAGCTGGAAGCCTCGTTTTAACGTCGGGACAGTTGCCGCTCGCCGACGCCAAATTGACTGCGCAGGGTCTGCTCGGACGAGATCTTGACGTGGCGGCCGGAACGCTCGCCGCGAAACATTGTGCGATGAACATCCTCGCCCAGGCAAAGGCCTGTCTCGGCACCCTCGAAAGGATCGCCAGGATCGTCAAGATCACGGTCTTCGTCGCCTCGGCCGCCGATTTCACCGAGCAACATCTTGTCGCCAACGGCGCGTCAGACTTTCTCGTGGCCGTCCTTGGCGAAAAGGGCAAGCACGCTCGCTCCGCCGTCGGTGTAGCGGCGCTTCCGATGAATGCGCCCGTCGAAATCGAAGCCATCATCGAGATCACTCCAGAACAATAAACATCTTCGGTCCGACAAGGCCGAACAAGTGGGAACTCAACCGATCCAAGGGGCGGAGAATACGGCAAAAAAGCCACCGCTCCCGGATCACAAACCGGGAGAATGAAAATGAAAGTGACGATTGCTCTTGCCACGATTGCAGCGGCAACGCTGACGGCCGGTATCGCTTCGGCCGGCACGATGGCCGACGTTCAAGCGCGTGGAAAGCTGAATTGCGGTGTGACCGGCGGCCAGGCCGGCTTCTCCGCTCCGGACGCGTCGGGAGCCTGGCATGGCATGGACGTGGATTACTGCCGGGCTGTCGCGGCTGCGGTCCTGAAAGATCCCAACGCGGTGACCTTCGTTCCCACGACCGGGCAAACGCGGTTCACCGCGCTTGCCTCCGGCGAGATCGACATTCTGTCGCGCACGACGACCTGGACATTTTCGCGCGATGTGGACCTGAAGTTCACTTTCGCGGGTGTGAACTACTATGACGGTCAGGCCTTCATGGTGCCGAAATCCCTCGGCGCCAAGAGCGCAAAGGATCTGAACGGCGCCACCGTTTGCATTCAGACCGGGACCACCACGGAGCTGAATCTCGCGGAATATTTCCGCAGGAACAACATGAAGTATGACCCGGTTCCCGTCGAGAACAACGGCGACGTCCAGCAGAAATATCTGGCCGGCGCTTGCGACGTCATCACGAGCGACGGATCCGATCTTGCATCAACCCGGTCGAGCTTCAAGGACCCGCAGGATCACATCATTCTCCCGGAAGTCATTTCGAAGGAACCGTTGGGTCCGCTTGTCCGCCAGGGCGACGATCAATGGGCGGACGTGGCGCGCTGGACCTTGAACGCGCTTCTGGCGGCTGAGGAGCTCGGCATAACGTCCGAGAACGTGGAGAAGCTTTCGGCGGGAACGGACAATCCGGAAGTCAATCGCCTGCTGGGCAAAGAGGACAAGCTGGGTGAAATGCTGGGCCTGGATCCGGCATGGGCCAAACGGGCAATCGCGTCCGTCGGCAACTACGGCGAAATCTTCGCCAGGAATGTCGGTGACAAAACCTCGATTGGTTTGGCCCGCGGACAGAACGCGCTGTGGACGCAAGGCGGCCTGATGTATCCGCTGCCGTTCCGCTGAAAACTTTCTCGAGGCGCGGGCTTGCCCCGCGCCTTTCGTTTTCCGCCCCTGCAAGCCCACAACGCACAACCATACGCCGAAGGTAGCGCAGCGAACCTTCAGGGAGATCACTCATGGCCATGGAAAGCGCGGCTCCTAGCGTGCCCTTTCACCTGAGCATGCTCTTCAATGACACCCGTTACAGAGCCCGATCGATCCAGGTGATCGCGTTCATCCTGCTCGTCCTTGCGGCTGCCTGGCTCGTCGACAACACGATCCACAATCTGGCTGCCCTTGGAAAGAACTTCTCGTTCGGATTTCTCTGGAGCACGGCAGGTTACGACATCTCGCCGCACGCCATCGAGTATTCGAGCACGAGCACCCACGCCCGCGCCGCCATCGTCGGTTTGCTCAACACGCTGATCGTTGCGGCAATGGCCTGCGTGACCGCGACGATCCTCGGCGTCTTGGCGGGCGTGCTCAGGCTTTCCAACAACTGGATCGTCGCTCGTCTGATGACCGTCTATGTCGAGAGCTTTCGCAACGTGCCGGCTCTGCTCTGGATCGTTGTTGTCGCCGCGATCATGTCGCAGGCGATGCCGACGCCCAGCGCATTCCGCGGCGACAATCCCACGGCTTCCATGATCCTGTGGCACAGCGTTGCTGTCACCAATCGCGGCATCTATCTGCCAATTCCCCATTTCTCCCACAGCCTGGGTCAAGTGAGTGGCGCATTCGGCGCGCTTGACCTCAACTACGCGGCAATCCTCGGCACCCTCGCGCTTTCGCTTCTCGCGCATCGGAGCTTGGTCAGACACGCTCAACGGGTTCAAGGCATGAGCGGGCAACGTCCGGCCACCTGGTGGAAGAGCTGGTGCATTTTCGCAGCGCCGATGATCGCTCTCCTCTACGCGCTGGGCTTCCATCTTGATTATCCCGCCCTGAAGGGGCTGAACTTCACCGGCGGCCTGTTATTGCGCAATTCCTTCATTGCGCTCTGGATCGGGCTCAGTGTCTATAGCGGCGCTTTCATTGCCGAAAACGTTCGCTCTGGAATTCTTGCGATTTCCCGGGGCCAGACGGAAGCCGCTCACGCGCTTGGGCTTTCGCCAGGTCGTACGATGCGGCTCGTGATCTTGCCGCAGGCCTTGCGGATCATCGTGCCGCCGCTGATTTCGCAATACCTCGACATCACCAAGAACACGTCGCTGGGCCTGGCGGTCGGCTACATGGATCTGCGCTCGACGCTCGGCGGCATCACCATCAACCAGACCGGTCGAGAACTGGAGGCGATGCTTTTGATGATGCTGATCTACGTCAGCATCAGCCTGACCATCTCGTGCGTCATGAACGTCTACAACAGCCGCGTCAGGCTGCAGGAGCGTTAAGATGAACCTGCACAACGTATCCTGGGTGCGCCAGGAGATGGTTCTCCCTTCGGCAAGGCCTATAGGCCAAAATGGTCCGCTGGACTGGATGAGGAAGAATCTCTTCGATGGCTGGCTCAGCACGCTTCTAACCGTGGCTTCGGTGACCGCGATCGCGTGGCTCGCCATGGCGGTCGCCCCCTGGCTTGGCAATTCCGTCTGGAAAGCCAAATCGCTCGCCGAATGTCGGCAACTCCTCGACGGGGCGCCAGGCGCGTGCTGGGGCGTCATCCGCGACCGCTGGCCGCAACTTCTGTTTGGCTTCTATCCTGCGCAGATTTATTGGCGGCCGGTTCTCGCTTTCGCGCTGCTGTTGGCGGCGCTGGCGCCGGTTCTGTTCCGTGTCCTGCCGTCGCGCGCGCTCTGGTTCAGCGCTGTCTATCCAGGCATTGCCTGTTGGCTGATCTGGGGCGGAAGCCTTTGGTTCCCGGTTGCGGCCTACCTCGGTTTCGCTGTCGCCGCCGGCCTGTTCGCGTCGACAGCACGTCTCGGTCGAGGGCTTGGCGTCAGCATCGCCGGTCTCGGAGCGGCGCTCTGGTGGATCTACGCCGCCCAGCCTTTTTCATTGGCTGCGAATGCGTTCGTTCCGATCACGCTGGAGGCAGTCCCCTCGCGCGAGATCGGCGGTTTTCTGCTGTCGATCATCATCGGCGTGACGGGCATCGCAATGTCATTGCCGCTCGGGGTCTTGCTCGCGCTTGGCCGTCGCTCGAGCCTGCCGCTTATCCAGATGCTCAGCGTCGTGTTCATCGAATTCATTCGCGGCGTGCCGCTGATCACGCTGCTGTTCACCGCATCGCTGCTCTTGAATTACTTCCTGCCGCCCGGCACCAACTTCGATCTCGTCCTGCGCGTCGTGATCATGGTGACGCTCTTTGCCAGCGCTTACATGGCCGAGGTCATCCGCGGCGGCTTGGCAGGCCTGCCGCGCGGCCAGTATGAGGCCGCGGAAGCTCTGGGGCTGAATTACTGGAAGGCTCAGCGTCTCATCATCCTGCCGCAGGCTCTCAAGATCTCCATTCCGGGAATCGTGAATACTTTCATCGGTCTGTTCAAGGACACGACGCTTGTCATGTTCATCGGGCTTCTCGACCCCATCGCCCTTGCAGCGGCCATTCGCGCCAACACGCAGTGGCAAGGGATCTACTGGGAACTCTTCATCTTCATCGCAGCTGTGTTCTTCATCTTCTGCTTCGGCATGTCGCGATACTCGATGTATCTCGAGCGCCGGCTGAAGACGGATCATCGTTAGGAGAAATGCGCATGACCAAGATGCTGCGCGGCCTTTCGCGAGAAAGCGGCCTTTCAGAAACGGCTGTCGAGATCACATCCATGAACAAGTGGTATGGTGATTTTCATGCCTTGCGAGACATCGATCTGACCGTGCGCCGTGGCGAGCGGATCGTCATTTGCGGGCCATCCGGCTCCGGCAAATCGACCATGATCCGCTGCATCAACAGGCTCGAGGAGCATCAATCAGGCAAAATCGTCGTCGATGGGATCGAATTGACAAGCGACCTGAAGCAGATCGAGAAAGTCCGCCGCGAGGTGGGATGGTGTTCCAGCACTTCAATCTCTTTCCGCACCTGACCATCCTCGAGAATTGCATCCTCGCCCCGATCTGGGTCCGCAAGGTGCCTGAACGGCAAGCCCGAGAGATCGCCATGCATTTCCTCGAGAAGGTCAGGATACCGGATCAGGCGAATAAGTATCCGGGTCAGCTCTCGGGTGGTCAGCAGCAGCGCGTGGCGATCGCGCGGTCACTGTGCATGAAGCCACGCATAATGCTGTTCGATGAACCGACTTCGGCTCTCGATCCGGAGATGATCAAGGAAGTGCTCGATACGATGATTACGCTCGCCGAAGAGGGCATGACGATGCTCTGCGTCACGCACGAAATGGGTTTTGCCCAAGCGGTGGCGGATCGGGTGATCTTCATGGATCAGGGCCAGATCGTGGAGCAGAACGAACCGAAGACATTCTTCAGCGCGCCGCAGTCGGAACGCACGCGCACCTTCCTCGGGCAGATCCTAGGCCACTGAGCAACAGCGTCAGCGCCCTGGCGCGTCGGCGGCACATTTTTTGCTGAGACATCAGGCATCAACGGCGATGTCAAATTGCTCGCAGATCTATTCCGCCGACGTTGCAGAGGCTTGGTGGTTGTCGGAATACGAGGAGCGAGGCGGCGACCGAGGGTTGCCGCGGCGCCTCACAGTTTCCCCCTTCCCCTGGGCTATTCCTGGCTGCCCGCAGGGATGGCGTGTGACAAAACCTCAGATAATATTGCGATCGATTAGAGGATTTGTAACATGCCCTCGGCGCAAGATTCGCAAAAGGCGAAGCTCAGAAGCCTGCTCGATGCGCGAAGCATGATGCATGCGCATGAACTGCGCGAGGCTGGCATCAGCGCGCAAACGATCGCGCGCGCCGTCGAGAGCGGTGAAGTTGAGCGTATCTCGCGGGGAGTTTATCAGAAGCGGGACGCGGAAGTCGAAGAGAACCAGATCCTTGCTGAAGCCATCATGCGCGCGCCCAAAGGCGTGATCGCTCTGGTGTCGGCGCTCGCCTTCCACGGACTGACCGACCAAATGCCGCGGCGCGTTTGGATAGCGATCGGGACGAGCGATTGGGCGCCCGTGCAGTCCTATCCTCCGCTGCGTATGGTCCGCTTCACGGAGCCATATCTGCGACAGGGCATTGAACATCATGCAATCGCTGGCCGTGACGTCCCGATCTATTCGATCCCGAAGACCCTTGCCGACCTGTTCCGAAACCCCAAACTGGTCGACCGATCGGTCGCTGTAGAAGGCCTGCACGCTGCTCTCCAGCAACGCAAGGTAACTCCGAGCGCAATCGCCCAGGCCGCAAAGGCCGGCGGCGCTTGGAAGGTGATGCAACCCTATATCGAGGCGCTCACATCCAATGGCTAAAGCACCGACGAATATGGCGAAGTCGGTCAAGGACCGGCTGCTCAATACCGCCCGGAAGGAAGGCCGCCCATTCGATATCCTGTTGGTGCGGTTCGCGCTTGAACGGCTGCTCTACCGCCTGTCAATCTCAGCGCATCGGGACCGCTTCGCCTGAAACGCGGCATGCTGGTCACGGTCCTGGGTGGCCGACGACAATCGGGTGACGCAGGATGCAGACTTTCTCGGACATGGGGACGCCGATCCTGACCGCCTGATCGCCGACTTCAGGGAGATCATGGCAGATGGAGAGCGACGATGGCCTCGCCTTCGATTATCGATGCGCTCACTGCGACGGTCATTCAAGAGGAGATGGAATACGGCGGCGTTCGCCTCAAAACCGCAGCTTATCTCGAAAGGACGCGCATTCCCATCACAATCGACATCGGTTTCGGAGAGGCTATGGCTGATGCGACGCAGCGGCTCGATTATCCGACATTGCTGGATTTTCCCGCTCCGCAGGTTCGTTCCTATCCGCCTGCCACGGTGATCGCCGAGAAATTCCAGGCGATGGTCGCGCTTGGCGCCCTCAACTGACGCATGAAGGACTATTACGACCTGTGGGCGATCCCGCGCGCGATTGACATTTCGGCTGACGATCTGGATGCGGCCATCCGCGCGAGCGGGCGACCTAGGATCCGCAGCAGAGAGATAACCAGCCTTCGCCAAGAGAGGGAAAAGGCCTCCTGCATTGCGAGATAGAGGGTGATGCGCTCTTGGGTGCTGGCGGAGAAGGATCGTATGCGCCCTTCCCCGGCTTGTTTGCGTGCTGAGACTATCAGCCGTTAGCGGTGTCGAAGGCATCCAGTACGCGCGAGGAATAGACCAGAGCCGCTCCCGCGTTCAAAGCGATCGCCACGCCAAGCGCTTCAGCGATTTCCTCGCGCGTTGCGCCAACTTTTGCAGCTTCGGCGGTGTGGCTCGCAATGCAGCCGTCGCATCGTGTCGTGACCGCGACGGCAAGCGCGATCAACTCGCGGGTCTTGGCGTCCAGCCGGGCGGTCTTGTTGCCTGCACCACCGAGCGCCCGAACCCCCTCAAGGGTGGCGGGGGACAGCTGCCCCAGCTCACTCACCCGCGACGACAGTTGCTTCCGGTATTTCGCCCACTCGAGCATTCGAAACCTCTCCATGAAATCGGGACGGATGATCAGGCAAATACGTGAGCAAACAGCGAGGTATCACCTGGATCCGCCGCAGGCATATCCAAGAAGCTTCATGAGCAGAAATGGCATCTTCTCACGCAATCATGAGCAGTCGTCATCCGATCGGGCTCTTCGCATCTGTGCCCACTAGGCGCCTTGCGTATTGCCCAGGCGAAGCCGTTATGAAGACTGCTCATGAACTCATGAAATATTGCCGTTTAACGATCATAATGCGGCCGTGCTATTTCTTTCGCCAGCGCCGCCGCCATGACGCGGGAACAAACCTTGCGGCAAGACAACGCCCGGCAGGCGGACGCTTCAGCTACGAAACGGCGCCCCGACCGGTTCGAATTACAAGCTTTCGAAATCCGAGAACGCCACTCGTCTGGCCGCCACAGGGAGAGACCAAGTAATGACGAATGCGTCTGCACAACGGGAAAGGGTCATCCTGGCGTCGGTTATGGCTGCCAACGCCAATCCCGGCTGGCTGACCAGCGACCGCGTCGAGGCGCTGACCGGCGGGCACGGGATGCTCAATATTCCGGTCGTTGCTGCATGCAACGTTATCGCTGCCGAGCTACGGCGCGGCATAAGCCCTGAGGTCAAGTTCGCCGACGCTGTGCGCCAGCCCATCGACGACCTTCTGGCAAAGAGCATCGCTGTTGCAAAGGCAGCGGGTGCCGACGGAGCGAATGCGGCGCTGATCGCGGCCACGCTACTCTATCTGTGCGGCGCCAATGCGCAGGTTGGCATCCCCGCCGGCAACCGCAAGCTCGGTTCGTCTGCGCGGATGATTGCGGGGGTGAGCCGCTCAGGCCTTGCGGCAGTGCCCACGGCCAAAATGAACAACAAGATCTCGGGATTCGCGGCTGTTGCCGCGGTTTACGATGCCATGATGAAGGGAGAACTTTCGCCGATTCAAGGCCGCGACATCCCGGAAGGCGTTGGCGGCGGGGTGATGGTCGGCCACGGAGCGCTCGGCGAGGATTTCATCTTCCCCGGCATGGCCGAAAGAGGCGCAGCGATCGGAACCAAGGCGATGATGGATGCCATGTCAGGTGCTGGCATGCCCAGCCAGAAATTCCTCTCCGCACTTTTCGGTGCGGCAGCGGTCCTGGAGATCATCCACCCTGACGCCGACGTGGCGGAAGAGTACGGGCCCTATGGCAAGGTTACCAGCGCCTTTGTTGCCGGACGATCCGCTGTCCGCACCGCCGGCCTGCCGGAGAAAGTGCATGTCCGCATCACCGGCAAGGAAGTCGAGACGGCGCGGCTGATCGGCGATCTCGGGCTGATCCTCAAGGATATCGGCGGACCCACTGTGATCGGCACCATGGCGCTGGATGAAATCATTTCAGTGTTCGAAGAGGGAATTTGCGGCGCGGGTGCAGGCCCCGTCAATCCGCCGCTCGGCCACGTCTGCGGCGATGCGGTCATCGCGCTGATGTGCCTGTTGCAAGACGGATCGACGGAACAGAGCGTAGCGCGGGCTCTGCGCGATCGACGGCTCGGCTTCAGCTTCGACCCGGAGACCGCAATGATGGCGATGAACATCGTTGCCCGAAAGGCGACCCAGATTTGCAACGGGCCGGTGACCGAAGCGCTGATCATGTCCTCCACTCCCATGGTCACCAAAGCTCTGCATGCCCGCGCGGCGCGCAGCTATGACGATCTGATGGCCGGTAGGAGCGTGGCTGAAATCGTCCGCGCGATGGACGAAGAACGTCAGCTTCTGGTGGAGGCGCGGGGCTCGGAATTCCTGAGCAAGGTAAAGGGCACCAATATCAAGGTTCATTTCACCAGGATCGGCAAGGGAGCCCGCCGATCGAGCAAGATGGCAGCGCGTTGGCTTGCCTTCGATCCGGCGCTCGATGCCGAGGTGACCGTCGGTGACAAGACGATCCACATGGAAGGCATCATCAACGCTGTCATTCCGGAAGTCGCGCAGGGGATAGGCAAGGAACGCGCGCCGTTTCTGACGGCGCTTGCGCCCATTGCAAGCGAGCTGCTGCTCGCCGGCAATGTGATCATGAACGTCACCATCCCCGCCGTGGTCGCAGCCGCGATGGGCAAGATGAACGCTTCGGACGCCGCCAATGAGGCGCAGTCAGCAGGCCTGATTTCCGCAGGTATTCCCGGTACGAAGGCCAAGGCGGAGGCTGCGGCTCTGGTCGCAGTCGAATCCATGGCGCTCTGATGGCAGGCGGCGTCATTCTCCTCATGGCCCAGATCGACGATGCGCCCGGCGAGTTGCTCGGGCATGTCATCGACAAGATGACCGTGATGGGCGCCAAAAATGTCCAGCTCCTTTCCAGTCTCGGCAAGAAAGGCCGGCCAGCCTATGTGCTGTTGGTCGACATCAACGCCGAGGACGAGCCGGAATTTGCCTCCCTTCTCGTTGGTGATTTGGGCATTTGGGGCTACCGCGTTCTCGAATCCCAACACAAGCACTTCGACATTCGGCGCTACAAGACGCAGCTCGAACTGAAGTGGGCGGGAGGAGAGGTTAGTTTCCCGCTGCGCCTCAAACGCATCCTTAACGACGGAATGTTCATGCGGGCAAAGGCCGAACACGACGATCTTGTCGCCATATCCGCGCAGATGAGAGACCTTCTGCCGGTCTCGGTGGCAGTGCTGAAAGGGGCGATTGAGACCACCATTGGATCGACTGAGCCGGGCGAGACCTTGCGCGTCGATCTGTCCGGTCTGCAGCTTGCGGGCCGATAAAGGATGGAAGGCCCGATGCATATTCATCTTGATGTCTTGGGCGGCATTGCCGGCGATATGTTTGTAGCCGCGATGTTGGACGCCTGGCCCGATCTGGCTGAAGTCGTGCAAAACAATCTTCGTCTTGCCGGTTTGGAAGACGACGTAGAGGCTGTGGTGCATCCGCATGACGACGGCGTGCTGACCGGCAGCCGCTTCGATGTCACGAAGATGGGCTCCGAACAGGAGGCCATCCGACCTCATTGCGGTCACCATGCTCATGGGCACGCCCACGAGCATGATGACCATGACGAGCGGCATGGCCAACATCATCATGAGCACGTCCATGACGAGCACCATGGCCACCGTCATCACACTCATTGGCGCGACCTTCGTGCGATGCTTGAGGGAAGCCGCTTGGACGAGACTGTTAAGCGCGCAGCCATCGCGATCTTCCGTGAGCTCGCCCTGGCCGAAGCCGCGGTTCATGGCAGGGACGTCGATGACGTGACCTTTCACGAAGTCGGCAACTGGGATTCGATCGCTGACATCGTAGCCGCGGCGACACTGATCGACGCAGTGGGCGAAGCAAGCTGGTCGGTCGGATCGCTCCCGCTCGGGCGCGGCTGGGTGGAGACTGACCACGGCCGGCTGCCTGTTCCAGCTCCTGCCACGACCCTGTTGCTGCGCGGATTTGCCTTTCATGACGACGGTCGCGTGGGCGAACGCATCACGCCGACAGGAGCGGCTATCCTGCGCTATCTCTCTCCCTCGACCAGTATCGGCTCCTCCCCCCATGTGCTCGATCGCACCGGCATCGGCTTCGGCACGCGGCGCTTCCCCGGCATGAGCAACGTGCTTCGCGTTCTGGCCTTCACGGCTGAAGCCGCAGTGCAGGATCGCGTCGGTGTCATCCAGTTTGAAATCGACGACCAGACAGGCGAGGAATTGGCGGCCGGCCTTGATCACATTCGTGCAGCCGAAGGCGTCATCGATGTGACCCAGTCGCCGGTCTTCGGCAAGAAAGGACGGATGATGGCTTCCGTTCAGGTTCTCACACGGCCAGATGCGATCGAGGCAATCGGTGCGCTATGCTTCCGACAGACCACGACACTTGGCCTACGCAGCCGCACGGAGGCGCGCACCATCCTGCCGCGGCAGGCAGTCACGACCAGCGATGGGATGAGGGTGAAGCTAGCCGATCGCCCCGGCGGGCCGACTGCCAAGGCAGAGATGGATGACGTGGAAGCCTTTCGTCAGAGCCACAAAGCCCGGTCTGAGTTGCGCCGCAGCGCCGAGGCAGAGGCGCTGGAGAAAAGCCATGACGACCAGTGAAGCCTTCTTGCGCCGTCTCGACGCGGTGTTCGACAGCGCCCGTCCCGCGGCTGTGGCCATCTCCGGCGGGGTCGACAGCATGACTCTGGCTTTCGTGGCGCACCTTAGGTTGGGCGCAGACCTGACCATGTTCCACGCTGCCTCGGCCGCGGTCCCGGTCAGCGCGACCGAACGGGTCAGGGACTATGCGGCGCGCTATGGTTGGGACTTGCGGGTCATCGACGCAGGGGAATTTAGGGACGAACGCTATCTCACCAACCCTTCAAATCGCTGCTTCTTTTGCAAATCGAATCTCTACGGCACGCTGTCGTCGCTGTCGGAAGCGCAGCTCTTTTCCGGCACGAATACAGACGATCTGGGCGACTGGCGGCCCGGTCTCAAGGCAGCCGAAGCCAATAGCGTACGTCACCCCTTTGTCGAGGCCGGCATGTCCAAGGCCGACGTGAGGGCGATGTCGGCAGCGCATGGCTTGAACGACCTCGCCGAATTGCCTTCGGCACCCTGCCTTTCAAGCCGCATCGAAACGGCGCTCCGGATCGAACCTCAGGTGTTGCGCGCCGTCGATCAGGTCGAGATGCTGGTCAGGCGCGAGCTCTCGCCGGACACCGTTCGTTGCCGCGTCCGTCAGACAGGCGTCGTTGTCGAACTGGACGCAACTACCCTGTCGCGCCTGTCCGATCAGGGGCGCGTTCAATTGGCCCTCAGAATCGCTGAGGCTTTCGGCGGTTCGCGACCTGTCCATTTCGAGACCTACGTCCGGGGCAGCGCCTTCTTGCGGGAACGAAGCGCATGAACGAACAGATTAGATTGGACTTTCAGCGTCCTGAGCGGCTGGACTTCGATGAGGCCATCCTTTGCGCTCGCAAGTCCGATCCCCAGCTTACCGTAATCATGGACCGGGTGTTGGCGCACGGCGCGCGGTGCCTGATGACCCGCCTCGAACCCGATGTCTTCGCCCGCATGGCGCCCACTTATCGCGAAAGGTTGGATTACGATCCCGTCTCGCGGACGGCTTACCTGAACTGGACCCCTCCTGCCGAACTGGAACCGCCTCGGATCGCGGTGGTGTCGGCTGGCAGCTCGGACATGCCGCAGGCGGCCGAAGTCACGCGAACGCTCGCCTATCTCGGCGCCGCGACGAAACAATTCATCGACGTCGGCGTGGCCGGACTGTGGCGGTTGTTGGAGAGTGTCGACGAATTGCGGACCTTTCCGGTCATTGTGGCGGTCGCCGGAATGGATGGCGCCCTTCCAAGCGTTCTGGGCGGGCTCGTGCCCGGCGTGATCATCTGCCTGCCCACCTCGACCGGGTATGGGGTTTCGAACGGAGGAGAAACCGCCCTTCACGCAGCGCTCGCTTCCTGCGCACCCGGACTTGCGGTCGTAAACATCGACAACGGGTACGGCGCGGCATGTGCCGCATTCCGGGCTCTAAATATGATCCGCCGAGCCGCAGCCGCTCCGACTGTGTGACGAGGTTGCGCCGTTGCATGATCCGACCGTGAATTTGTCCAGGAGCTCAGGGAGGTCTCTCCTGCAGTCTTTTTCGACGACCAACTTTTCGCGCCAAGGCAAAGATCGCCACCGTTTATGGTTTTCTGATCATCGCAACTATCATGGCCTGAATCTGGGCTTGGAATGTTGTCAACGGCCAGCCGGTTCTACTAAGGACAGCCATTGTCGTCGATGGTGTTCTTTACCACGCGGCCAGCCCTCACGATGAGGGATAGGTGGTCGCCCTGGCCGCCGAGCAGCGACATGTTCTCCAGCGGATCACCGTCGACGGCGATAAGGTCGGCGAAGACGCCGACCTGGAGCGATCCGACCTTGCCGGTCATGCGCAGCAACTCGGCCGCATAGCACGTCGTGGACCTGATCACCTCGATCGGCGGCAGCACCTCGGCGCGTATGGTGAATTCGTCGGACTGGTACTTGTGCAGTTCGCCCAGGAGATCGGTGCCCAACGCCATCGTCACCCCGGCCTTGTGGAGAATTTCGAGCGAGCCCCGGCTGCGCAGCCGGACGTCGTCGATCTTCGCGACGGACACGTCCGGCAGGCCCAGCGCCTTGGCATCCTTGTGCAGCGCTTCGTAGGCCACCAGTGTGGGGCAGGCGATAGCGCCGCGCACCTTCATGAGGCGCGCTGTCGCCGGCTCGATCAAGTTGGCGTGTTCAACCGAGCGCACACCGCACCGCACGGCACGCGAGATCGCCTCGTCGGTGTAGAGATGCGCGGAGACATAGGTCTGAGCGTTCGCCGCCTCTTCGACGATGGCCTCCAGCTCTGATATCGAGAACTGCTGGAAGTTGATGGGATCCGTCGGCGACGACACGCCGCCATTAGCCATCGCCTTAATGAACTGAGCCCCCTGGCGGATTTCGTCGCGGGCAGAGTGACGAACGGCGTCGATGCCGTCGCAGACCCGGCCCATCGCGCCGAGACGGTAGGTCTGGGAATCGGCGCTGCGGTTGTCGACGAAGCCGCGATAGTCGCTGTGACCGCCGGTTTGGGAGAGCGCCTTGCCGCAGAAGACAAGACGCGGTCCCTCGATCAGGCCGGCTTCCTCAGCCTGGGCCAGCGGCCGCGTCGCCCCGCCGACGTCACGCACCGTCGTGAAGCCGCGCATCAGCATCTGCTTCATAATGCGCGCCGCGCCGAAGGCGACCGTCACGTCCGGAAGCATCGCCGTGCGGCCAGGGTCGACGGTGATCGCCGTCACATGGACGTGGCAGTCGATAAGCCCTGGCATCAGGGTGTGGCCCTTCAGGTCGATGGTGCGCGCCGCCTTTGAGGAGAACGGCTTCTCGGAGATTTCCGCGATCACGCCATCCGCGATGCGCAGCCACGATTCCGAGGTCCCGGCGAAGCCGTTCCCGTCAAGCATCCTAGCATTGGCCAGGATCAAATCATCCGCTGGCATGGTTCGTGTTTCTTTTGTGCTGGCTGGGTGTGAACGAGATAGGCGTGTGGCGGACGCGCTCGCGAGAACGCCGCCCAAATGCCTCTCAGGACAAGCAGATTGGCAATCCAATCACCAGCAGGAACAGTGCAGAAATCGATGTGCCGATGACGCTGCCAATGTCGTGGAAGACGTGAAGCTGGTTCCCGGTGGCTGCGATGACCACGTAATCCAGAACGACGATGCTGGAATGGCCCTGCAAAAAGAAAAAGCCGACCGAAAACGGATGTTTGCCTTCGTGTGTGAGCTTGCGCACGATATTGTCTATTGCCGCAATATGGTCTGCGTCAAATGCACGTCGAAGGCCGAGCATATAGGCCGGGCCGAGCACCTACGAATGAGGTGCTCGCCCATATTGCACGGCGTAACGTTGAGCAGCAGCCTGGACGGGATTCGGTCTTGCCTCAAGTCTTTCATTGGGCGTTTCCGCCGCTTTTAAAATCGAGCCGAAGGATCGCCGACCTGTTAGAAGCGGTAAGTCACGCCTGCACCAATCAACCAGGGGTCTAGCTTGGCCTTGCCTTTCAGATCGGTGCCGGCCACTTTGACGGTAAAATCTGGTTCCAGGAAAAGCTTCTTGACATCGACGTTGACCCCCCAGTGCTGATCCAGCATGTAGTCGAAGCCGACCTGCAGCGCGGCACCAAACGTGTTCTTCACATGGAGAGCATCGGCGCTGCCGACACTTTGATTGTAAAAGACGGTGTAGTTCAGGCCGGCGCCGACATAGGGTCGGAAGGCCCCGAGGTCGGTGATATGATACTGCAGCGTGAGCGTGGGTGGCAGTATCCATACCTTGCCGACATTCCCCAGCGCGCCGATTGCTCCGGTGCCATCAACGTTGGCGTAGGTAGTGGCGAGTATGAGTTCGGCAGCAATGTTTTCGGTGAAAAAATAGGAGATGTCGAATTCTGGCGTCACGGTGTCTGAATAGGAGAGATTGGAACCGGCGACCCCGCCGACGTAACCTGAATCGTTGGTTTTCACTCCCAACGCGCGCACGCGGATCTGCCACGGGCTCGACGCCTCCACCGTTCCCTGGTCCTGTGCGATGTAACGTTGCGCAGAGTCTGCCGCTAAAGCCTGCTGACCCGCCCCCATAAGGACGATGAGCGCCATCGCACCCTGCGCCGCAATCATCCGCACTTTTGTCATCATGTTCTCTCCTGGCATCTGATAACCGTAGACTCTGTCGTTTGCGCGCGCGGGATGATTTCTCATCACGCGCTGATACAGACGTCTGCGAAGAGCACTGCATTTGTCGTGCCAACGAAAAGAGACATTGGGAAACCGCAAGATTCGCTTCCGACACACTCGTGCCTCGGAGCTGATATTGTCGTGTTTCGAGCCGATATTGTCGTGTTTTGCACAAACGGACTAATGACCGAAAGCACGCGAGGGCTATCCCCAACCCATTGGCAGAGGATGAACGAGACAATAGCTCGCGAGGTGGTCGCGATGCTGGTCAACGAGACGGGCTCTTCCATCCCCAACTTCAATGTCTCGTACGAGAGTGTTTGGCCTGGCAATCAGGCTTGAGGCTTGAGGTGATCGGAATTTCTATTATTAGCGCACTAGCACTGATCCGGCCGAGCATCGTCATGTCGATCGTGTGATCTTTCTCCCGGCCGGTCACGCCAGGCTGGAAATTCTCCTCGAACGCGATCGAGAAGATAAGGCCGCACTTCGAATTCAATGTGGTGGCTTTCTCACGAGATAGCCCGCACAGCGAACCGTCCAGCACCGGCTGGCGCTGGATTTCTCACATGGCATTGAGCCGCGCCATCATCCACCCGCACTCGGGCGATGGAAACTCGGAGACACATCGCATTCAGGGACGCCCTAGCCTGCGCTCTTCTTGCCTTCATGATCTCATCGCGCCGCGGCCGAGTGACCGCCGTCGAGTAATCGCCCAGATGCCGGGCCCAAAGCGGTCCTGGAATTTTGGGCGCTGCCCGCCAGCGTCGCCAAGTGTTTGCGGTTCGTGGCGATATCAATAGGCAGCTGCGCCAACCGCTCCAGATGCACTAGCTCCGCGCTCGGCAGCCGTCGCGGCGACTCCCAGCCGGGTCGCAACTGACCGTACGGGTCAGCCGTTTCGAAAGGTGTAACCGTAGCCGTTGATCGCCGGCGCGCCGCCGAGATGCGTGAAAAGAACCCTCGATCCCTTGGCAAAAAAGCCTTTCTGGATCAGGTCGATCATTCCTTGCATCGATTTGCCTTCGTAAACGGGATCGATGATCATACCTTCGAGCCGCGCGCACAGACGGATGGCATCCTTAGTTTCCGGGGACGGTATGCCATAACATGGGTAAGCGTACTCCTCGAGCAACACCACATCATCCTCGACCAGTTCCATTCCGAGATCGACGAGCTCCGCTGTATGTTGGGCAATATCCAACACTTGCGCCTTGGTTTGCGAGGGAGTGGCAGAGGCATCGATACCGATGACGTTGCGATGTCGACCGTCATTGGCAAATCCTACGATCATGCCGGCATGCGTTGAGCCCGTGACCGTGCAAACGACGATGAAATCGAATGCAAACCCAAGCTGTTTCTCCTGGGCGCGCAACTCCTCTGCGAACCCCACGTAGCCGAGACCACCATACGGGTGAACGGACGCGCCGGCTGGTATCGCATAGGGTATGCCGCCCCTTGCCTTGACCTCGTAGAGCGCCTTTTCCCAACTGCGGCGGATGCCGATGTCAAAGCTCTCGTCGACCAGATGCACTTCTGCACCCATGATGCGGCTTAAGAGAATGTTGCCGACCCGATCGTAGACGGCATCCTCATGTGGAACCCAGCTCTCCTGAACTAGGAGGCATTTCATGCCAATCCTGGCGGCGACCGCGGCGACCATTCGCGTGTGGTTGGACTGCACGCCCCCGATGGAGACAAGCGTATCGGCATCTGAGGCGATGGCGTCTGGGATGATGTATTCGAGCTTGCGCAGCTTGTTTCCGCCAAACGCGAGTCCGGAGTTGCAGTCCTCGCGTTTGGCGTAGATTTCCACCTTTCCACCCAGATGCTTGCTGAGCCGGTCGAGCTTCTCGATGTGCGTCGGTCCAAAGGTAAGCGGATAGCGTTCGAACTTTTCCAGCATGTTCTCTCCGGCGATGCGTGAATGAGCCGAGACTAGCTATGCACATCAGCTTAAGGGGCGTGTTTGGTCTGAGGTCAGCTGCATTGCCCGACGTCTTAGAAGGGCTTCGTCACTATTCCAGCGCCTCATTCGCCGTCCCGACACGCAACGGCAACGCCGGCGTCCCTACTCTTGGCCTGTCGCACCGAAAACTGCATCGCTGGGATTGGAACGACGGAATGCGGTCGCCATCGACACCACCAAGCATAGCATTCCTTAAACGATCCATCCGATGTTCACGGTTGATCGAAGTGGCTTGAATCTGACGTTGATCTCGTCATCGCGCCTCAGTGGAGCAGCGATATGCCGCCCATCGGAAAGACCGGAGCCACGTCGGTAGATTTGGTCCTCACCACCTCATCATCGTCTGGCGGCTGATATTCCAACTGCGTCGCAACTCCGAAATGTTCAGCCCTTTGGCCAGTTTTGCTACCGCCGCCAGACCGCCAGATCAGAAAGAGCACGCTTGCGAAATAGACTACTTGGAGGAGCAGCGAACAAGCCAGCGTTATGACGACTACCGTGCGGATGGAATGAGACGCAAAGTAGACAGCCAAAGCGTTGCTGCACAGGATTACCCAAAAAGCGCGATAAAAGATTCTGAAGGACAACGCCGTTCTCCTGGTTTTCTCGCACATCATGCAGCGACCTTGTCGGCGGCAACATGTGTCTGGCAGTTCTTCGGGCAGACGCGGGCGCAGGCTCCGCAGCCGACGCAGCGGCCTGCATAGTCGACGACCATGATCATGCGATTGAGCTCGCCATCGAAGTCGTCGTCGTCGTCGTTGCAGGGGCCGAGGATTTCGCCTGCGTCATCGACGCCGTAAAGGTGCATGACCTCGCGCGAGCAAACCTTAAAGCAGCGTCCACAGCCTATGCAGGTCGTGCCATCAATAGCGGTGAGATATTGCGGCATCCATTTGGAGCCGTCTCGGGTGACGAAGGCGCTCGTCATCGCGCATTCTCCGATGCAGCGAGATCTCTCTTGGCAGCGTCCAGCTCGGCAAAAACGGCGAACGTTCTCTCGGCAATCACCTTGATCTCGGTCCAGTTGACCGGGAGGTCTTCGGCAAGGTCGTGCAATTCCATCTTCGCGGTTCCCGCACGCGACTGCAACTTGCGGACCTTCTTCTGCAGCTCTTCAAGGTTTGACATTTAATCCTTCCTCGAAAACGGCTTCCATCATACCAGCGAGACGTCGGTACTGACTTCGGTGTCTGCGGTCGCATCGTCGACCAGTCTCGTACCGGCCTCCGCAAGTTGTCGGAACGTCTCGAAGCCGAACCGGTGGATGTCCGGACAGAACGACCCAACGCCTGGCACCGAACAGCCCGCGCCCAGAGGCCTCACGGGTTTGGCCTCCACAATTTGTGATGTCACCGGGCCGAAACGCTCCGCGATCGCAAGCCCGACGGCGCTATAAAACATGTCGAGCCTCCAAAGCGCGTGGGGATCGGGATAGCCCATTCCAGGGATCGCGCGGCGCTTATTCCTGGTGACGATGAAGCCGGCCAGCAGCGCTGCGTCCGATTTGCCTTCCCATAAGCAGTAGGACTCCTCAGCACGGATCAGCCGCACGAGGCATTTGACGAACGGGGTGGCAAGGGCCGCCTCGTCCTCGTTGATAGCAGCGCAGGTCGCGGCTTCGGGCAATTTCATATTCTCCCCATTTCAGGCCTCTTCCTCGAATTTCTTTTTCCGGCAACGCCTAGCTCGGGCACACGTGCGCGGCCGATGCCCGGCTCGAAGCGGGCAATTCCATGCAATTGATGTCCCGATGAGCGGCCTTGGACGCGTCTTCGATCGCGAGGCCTTCCACCACGGCGAGAATTCGCGTCCAACATCACTTGCGCCCTTGCGCGGCCGCGGGTCATCGCAAAATTCGAGCTTTGAACCTGCCGCAAACGATCCACCCGGTGCTGCATGGGGCCTACTTGCTGCGGTCACGCCAGGTAAATGGACGAATTGGCCAGTAAACATTCAGATTGACGCCCCTTTTTATGTATTTTCGCCGGCCGATTGCGCTTTGGTGCCGTCCGGAAAATGTTTTGCGGAGCCGCGTAGCGAGCGCTGTGACGGCCCTCCCACCCTTGTAGCTGGCTAGGGCCTGCAGCAAATCCGGTAGAAGGTGCTGTTTCAGGGCGTCCGGAGTAAGTTCCGGACTGTCAAGCGACTCCAGTGCTAACTTAAGCAGCGCGATCGCGCGATCCTTATTGCCGCTGTCGTAATAGTACCTAGCGACCGCCGGGTAGGACCGGAACTTGGGGCCGTCGCCTTGCGGAGGGTTGAGTGCCAAGATGTGTTCGGACAGCTTTTTGCCCATCGCGAAGCGCTCAGCAGATGGAAAATGCGAATGGTCGTACGCCGGACCGAAGAGCTGGCCTAGCGCTGCAAGCATCCAGTTCTCGGAGTTTCTATCGATTGCGTCGCAAACCAATTGGCGTATGACGGGCATGCCTTTTTGCATGTCGCGCATTCTGTGAAGTAACAGATGAACATGAGCCAGGCGGAAATTGATATCGTCCGGGACCAAGGCGATGCCGTCTTCGATCGCCGAGAGCGCCGTCTTCCAATCCTCTATCTTTATCGCCGCCCAGAATCTGTCATTGATCGGCTTCTTCAACGCCTGTTCGCGCGCTATTGCGCCATTTCTGGCGATCCGCGCCGTGTCGGCGGCCTTCGCTTCATCGCTGGTTCGCCAACTGCCGTTCAGCACCTTCGGCAAAACCTCATCGAGTTGCCTCGGATGACCGATAAAGGCGATATGGCCGTCCCGGTCGACCACGAACGAGGTCGGAATTCCGACCGAAAAGCTGGGCTCCCTCCAAAGCTTGTTCATTTCGCCCGCAGGGTCGAACGCGATCCGATAGTTCAGATCCGGGCACTTTTCGGCCAACCACGCGCCCAACTTGGCTCGGATTTCAGCGGGCGCGGAAGCGTCTTCATCGGCCGCGACTCCGACGACCTCAAGTTCGGCTCCCTTGTATTTCTCCTGCAGTTGCACCAGTTGGAGTGCCGCCGCCGCACATGGTCCGCACCAGGTCGCCCAAAACTCGACGACGTACACTTTGCCGGGCTGGAAACGCGCAAGCGGCTCGCCACGCAGCCAGGTCTCGACCTTGATCGGGGGAGCCTGTGACTCCATCTGCAACGCCATGTTACTCTCCAAGGCTATTGCCAAGGTTGCGCGACGTTGCGCGCGAACTTGTTTCCCTCTTGGCGAGGGGCACACGGGTTGAAGGAAAGCGAGCATCACTCGTCTCGCGCGTCTGCGCGCATTGAGCGTTTACCCAGTCTTGCCGCATCCAGTGTTGCCGCATCTCCACTAGCAAAGGGTGTGCCAATGCGCTCAGTGTGCAGCAATGGGTGATTTCGCTTGAAAACCCACGCGATGAAGATGGCCGGTTGTAATGAACCCGACATGTTTGCCGCCGTTGTCAGGTTTCGGAATGCATCACGCGTTACGCACCCCGGAAAAGCCCGGCCACGGACCACTCAACATGTGCCGGCCAAGGGACGACCAGGATGGACATCGTGACTGCGTCGGCTATCGTCAGACCTCGTCATCATCGCCGCTACGCGTCTCTTGGTTGAGCTGTGTGCCGTTGCGGTCCCGCTGGCGGTAGCGGAACTCGGCGTTTGCGATTTGCAAGGGGCCGCTCCATGCGCGTGCCTGCTGTGTCCCCCCTTGCGATTGAATTTCCCGGCTGGTGACGTGGGCGTCCTCCCCGACGACGCTGGCGGCCCGCCACTACCGCCATCGCCAATGCCGCCATTGTTAGATTGACCATGATGATCGTCACTGGCCAGGAGTGCTGGTGCCGGCCGGTGAACTCTGCGGCGTTCCTGCCTTGTGTTGCCTTGTGTGTTTCCGGCGCCCCGGGGCGATACAGCTCCCGCCCAGGTGCGAATGCGAGCATTGCGGATTTGATCAACCCAGGACCATTCGGCCGCCACGCAGGTCGGCCCGGGACCGACTGAATACACCGAAGATGCGACGGTCCTCGCCGCTCTACCATCTCAGCCAATGACATTATGATTGACGCCATCGCTTGCCGCCCAATCCGGCAAGGTCCCGACAGTCCACACTCGAAGTCGAGGGTCTTGGCCGTGCGGTACTATTATTGCGTTGTCCAGCCCCAACCCAATAGTGAGGGCGATGCGATCCAAGATTTCGCCCATGCGGTGCCGATGCGGGTCCGAACCGCGTGCCGCGTCGAAAGGATTCTCGTTTTCGACCTGACGCCGACCTGCAAACCCTTGAGTTTTGACTGCATTGAGAAGCCCAGTACGTCGGCGCGTCCGTTAAGTTCCGCTCACGGATCTTCTCAAGCGAGCAGAAGCCATCCCTAAGGGCACACTGGAGACGTGCGGGATGCCCCGGGCCGAGGCGCTTGTAAATTGTCTCGAGGCGCTCCGCGAAAACCTGCGCGTTTACCGCGACCTTGGCCGACTTGGAGCATCAGGATAGGCGACCAGCGAAGCAGAGTTTCGAACAGCATAGGTGCCCCCTTCGGAACCGTCACCGCGCCAAAAACAGCGGCAATGGCGGCTTTGCTTCTATCCATCTCCTCACGCCACCGAAGAGCCGCTCCCGCAGCCGCCGGCTTCCATAAGCGCCCATGACAATCATGTTGGCAGACGTGTCGATTGCGTGCTGCGCGAGCACCGTTGCCGCCGGCTTGCCGGCGCTCGGCAGCCGGTCGACCGAGACACGAGCACCATGCCGGGTGAGATAGGCGGCGATGTCGGCTCCCGACTCGGTGCCGTTTCCGGTGCAGGTCACCTCCGAATCGACCAATGTGAGCCGAACTTCGTCGGCTCCGGATAGCAAATCCAGCGCTTCCCGAACCGCACGGGAAGCCTCCACGCGAGAATCCCAGCCGACCAGCACGCGCCGCGGCGATAGCGTCGCCTCGGCACCCTTCGGTACGACGAGCACCGGCTTTCCGGTATCGAACAAGCTGCCGTTGATAACAAGAGGTCCGAGATCGATGTCGTTGAGAAGTGCGGGGCCGACGATGGTCAGGTCACTGCAGAGCGCCCGCCGTCGCACCGCGTCGCCGACGCTGGCCTGGTCGCAGAATTCGGTATCGACGTCATAGCAATTCCATAGGGCTCCCAGCAGGTCTTGAATATCCCTGGACGTCTTTTCCAGAATGGCCATGTCCTGTGAAAATTTCTCGATCTGCCTATACCGCTTTTCCAGTCTGGCAATGGCTGCTGCATGTCGTTTTGGCCACTCGGGCGTGGAACCGCATAGCGGCGGAGACCCCATAATAAGTACCGAAAGGTTCGCACCGCCCTCAGCACATAAGCCGGCAGCTATTGTGACGTCCTTATCGGAGTGGTGAGCTCCCGTCACACTAAGTACGCTTTTGAAGGCCATGGACTGCTTCTTTTCGAGTATGTTGTACCCTGCAGGCGTTTCGAAGCCGCAAGACTTGCCCTCGCGAAGGAGATGGGAAATGGCAAACCGGCTTGCCATTCAGCCATCCGGCTTCTCCAGCGAGTAACCTGCCGATCTGACGGTACGAATGACGCTGTCGGGCGAGGCCGCCTTCAGCGCCTTTCTGATCCGGCTGATATGGACGTCGACGGTGCGTGCACCGATATGGATATTGTTGGGCCAGGCCGCGTCGATCAGCTCGTCTCGGCTAAAGACCTTGCCGGGAGCCTCAAGCAAATGGCGCAGCAGGTTGAACTCGAGCGGTCCGAGATGGATGTCATGGCCATTACCGCGAACTCGGTAGGCATCGAGCTTCATCTCAAGGCCGCCGCAGCAGAGCCAGCTGCCGTTTTCGGTCCCGTTTGAACCCGACTTGGGCAGCGCCAGCTTCGTGCGCAGACAGTCAAGCAGCGTGGCCGGCGCGATCGGCCGCACAAAGCTCTCGTCGATGCCTGCCTTCAAGAGATCGAGGTGCTGGTTCTCGGCACCGGGGGCAATCAGGGCAATAACGGGTAGGCCACCCGTGCGGGGTTCGCTCTTGAATGTTGCGCAGATTTTGGAGCCCGTTGCGCTTGCTGGCCCGCAATCCAGCACTACGGCCTGGAGCTCTCGTTCATCGGCCGCTGCAATTGCTTCCTTCACGCCGCCGGCCGGCTCACTCGTGAACCCGTCCACCCCCAGAATGTGGCTCAGGAACAGATACAACTCCGCATCTTGCGAACAGATCAGGACCAATGGCTTCATCGGCGCTACCCCAAGAAGCAAATCGGCCTCGACCGCCTCGGTTGGGTGGGCGGGCCATGGCATATCTTCAACGCCTGGCATGATCCCCTTGCTCGACAATGGCGTCCATCACGCCCGCGCCACCTCGGGATAAGCTTCAATGGCGGCGATCGCATCACCGGCCAGTTTCGTACCCGCCGCCGCGAGTTTCCAGAACGTCTCGAAGCCGAAGCGGTGGACGTCGCGCAGGGTCTTCGACAGAACGACCAAACGCCCGGCCGTGAAAAGCACGCGCCCGAAGCCCTCATGGCTCATCTCCATCATCGGCGATGCCATCAGGCCGGAGCGCTCCTCGATCGCGAGCCCGACTGCGGTGTAAAACATGTCGAGCCTCCACAGGACGTCAGGATCGGGATCGCCGATGATCGGGATCGCACGGCGCTGTTCCTTTGAGATGATGAAGTCGCCCAGGAGCTGGGCGTCCGATTTGCCTTCCCACGACCCGTAGGAATCCTGAGCGCGGATGAGCCGTACGAGGCATTTGACGAATGGGGTGGCAAGGGCCGCCTCGTCCTCGGCGACATCGGGGCTGACCACAGCGTCAAGCATTTCGCCTACTCCTCATTTGAGATCCTCGTCTTCGAAGCACGGTTTCTTTTCGGCAACGCCGGCCTGGCCCAGCACCTTGCGCAGCCATGGGGGAGGAACCTTCCTGAGCATCGTTTGCGTGCGCAACAGCACCTCTTGGATGGTTTGGGGCTGGGGCACTTTGATCGGATGGATTTTCGCCGAAATAACCTTGGCTGCCGAAGGGCCACCAATAGCCAGACAAAACAGGAGATGACAGCCCTTCAGCGCCTCCACCTTGGGAGTGATGCGATCATCGCCCTCGCTGCGATGCGTCCCGCTCTCGTCGGAAACCTCGTCGAAGGCCACGGCTTCCACAAGTTGCCATTCCTCGCGCGTCACGTCGTAGACGGCAAAGCGCTTGGCAGAACCGAAGTGAGCATTGAGGTTCTTCATGTCTTGCGTAGCGATCGCCACGCGCAAGGCGCCGGCTTGCCGCAGCGGCATCGATGCATGAACCTCGTCAGTGACGAGCGAGAGACGACGAACGGAGCTCATCTGGCATTTCTCGGTGGCGGAATGGATCAAGCGCCTCAGGCGTCGGCGCATGCCGATTGGCCTGGAAGATGTTGGCAGCCTCAAAGATCAGATCGCGGGTACCCTGATAGAGGACTGTGAGCTTGTGTTGGCTGCCGAGCCGGTCAAAGATCGGGAAGCCGACGCGCATGAGCGGGATGCCAAGGTGCTGCGCCGCCTGGCGGCCGTGGGAATGGGTGACGAGGAGACCAGCGCCAGCGCCAAGAGCTTCCAAATCGCCGATATCGCCGATCTGGACCGAGTCCGCCGGTACTTTTTCCAGAATTTTCGACATATTGGTCGTGGTGACCGCCGCCGCGATTTCGGAGCCCATGTCGACGAAGAAAGTCGCGAGCTGGTAGAGCTGGTCTGGTTCGGCAGCGATCGCAATTTTCTTACCTCCGAAATGGAAATGTCCGTCGAGCAGCGCGTCCTGCAACTGCGCCCGGCGCCGGCGGACCCCGGCCGGCACCGGCGCGCCCGAAATCGCTGATAGCAGCGAGACGAACCGGTCTGCGGCCTTCAATCCAGCCAGTGACTGGAAGATTGTGTAAGGCACGCCGGTCAACCTGTGCAGCAGCTCGGCCGGGCGGCGCATATGCTCACCGACGACAATGCATCGTTCGGCCGTGCCGAGCTCGCGGATGTCCTCGACGCTGGTACCGCCATAGGTGGTCGTGACCCAGCGGTCTGGCACTGTGCCATCGAGCGAGCCGGAGACGTCCGGCACAATCACCGGCTCGAGCCCAAAGCTTTCGACCATGTCACGCAAATGCTCGATATCGGCCACAGTGAGATTCCACCCGGGCAGGATGGCGATCTTCTTCGATTGCCGCGCTTGCTCGCCGGGGCGCGTGATCCTTCCGATCATCGCAGTGACCGCCTTGGCCCAACCCTCTTCGATCGCCCCCTCGAAATCCGGCGTGTTGGCCAGCACGACCTCCGTACCCGCGAGTTCTTCCGCGTGCTTCTGCCTGATATTGGCGATATCCCCTGCGAAATCCTCGCCTCGGGTTTCCGTTAGCGCCGTCGTGCAGACCCCGATTAGCTTTGGCTTTGTACGACTCTTGAGATTGAGGATCGCCTCTTCCAGATGATCCGCCCCGCCAAGGATCGTCGCCACTTCGTCCATCGCGGTAGTCTGCAGGGGGATGGCTTCCTTGAAATGCCGCACGAAGAGCACGAGCGCGAAGCTGGTGCACCCCTGGCTGCCGTGGAACAATGGCATGGCCCCATCGATCCCAAGAAAGGCCAAGGCTGCACCCAGCGGCTGCGACGACTTCAGTGGATTGACCGCCGCGGCTTTTGTCTGGGGAAGGATGCGGACCATCGGCTTTCCTCAACACTCGCCGAAATCGTCGGCCGTCGTGCCGGCGAATTTCTTAAAACCTTGGACGATCGCGGTCTCACTCTTGGTGCCCGGCGGTTCGTCCCCTGCGGCAAGCTGGCACTCCCACGGTGGTGGCTCACGCACCTGGCGCCAGATCGGGTTGTGGATGGCGAGGTCGATCTGACGTACGAGTTCCACCATGCCGTCATAGCCGGCATAGGGCTGGTGACGCTCTTGGTTGATATCGAGCCAGGGTACCTTGGCCTTCAGTGCGATAAACTGCGTGCGCCCGCCCGACAACATGATGTCGGCCTTGCGTTGCGAGAGCATGGCATAAATGTCCCGCGGTGCCATAGACTCGAACATGTGGTTCTCGTCCTTGAGTATCTTCTTGATGCGCTCCTTGTCTTCGGGCGTTGATTTCTTGACCGAGGTGCCGACGATCTCAATGCCGATCTCCATCAGTGCGTGGACGACCGACCAGGACTTCACACCACCAGTGTTGAGAAGCACGCGCTTGCCTTCGAGTCTCGGCCGGTAGGCGGCAAGCTTCTTCCAGGCCATTGCCTCCTCTTCAGCAATCAATGCCTCGGTGCGGCCGAGGATCTCGGGATCCGCCCCCTTCTTCACGAGCAGTGTGGAGATCTGCCGCAGCGCTTCAGAGGTGTCGGTGATGCCATAGAAGGAGCCTTCGAAAAACGGGATGTCCCAGCGCTGCTCCATCTTGCGGGCGAGATTGATGAGTGCGGTCGAGCACACCATCATGTTGGCCCGGGCGCGGTGCGCTGACGCAACCTCGAGGTAGCGAGCGTCGCCCGGAATTGCAGCGCGCACCCGGATGCCAAGCCGATCAAGGAGCGGCTTCACCAGCCAAAATTCGCCCGACAGGTTGAATTCGCCAAGGATATTGATGTCGTAAGGGCCGGCATCGTCAGGCTCCGCCGTGCCGATGACATGGTCGAGCAACGCCTCGCCGGCAAGCTTATTGCCGAGATTCTTGGACCCGACGAAGCCCGGCGCATTGATCGGCACCACCGGCAGGTCGAACTTTTCGGCCGCGCGTTTGCACACGGCCTCGATGTCGTCGCCGATCAGCGCCGTCACACAGGTCGAATAGACGAAGATTGCTGGCGGCGCGTAGGCTTCCTTGATCTCGCGGATCGCTTTGAAAAGCTTCCGCTCGCCCTGCCCCATCATCACGTCGAGTTCGGTGAGATCGGTCGTGAAGCTTGTACGCCATAGCGTTGGCCCGGACGAAGCCGTGCCGCGGTTGTCCCAGGAATTGCCCTCGCAGGCGAGCGGTGCATGGACCAGATGCGCGACATCGGTGATCGGCTGCAGCACGATTTTTGCGCCGTCGAAGGCACAGCCGCCGGCTGCCGCCCCGGGGGTCAGCGGCTTGGAGCAGCCCTGTTTGCGCGCCTTGGCATCCTTGCCGCGGTTGTTTTCGCAGGCAGGCTCGTTGAAGACATCTTGGATTTTGGCACTGAGCGAAGACATTGCGTCGGTCTCCAAGTCCATCGAGAAGACGGACCGGCCCTAAAAGCCGGCCGCCGCTCCTAGCGGGTGAGGTCATAAGAATAGTCCGTCACCCCCGTCTCGCTTGTCTCGCGATCGAGCTTGTCGAAGATCTTGTCGAGGATTGTCGTCAGTACGCGCAACCCGCCTTGATAGCCCATGAGCGCAAAGCGATGGTGATGGTGCCGGTCGAAGATCGGAAACATCAGCCGGATCAGCGGCGTGCCGGTGTCGCGCTCCAGATACTTGCCATAGGAATTGCCGATCAAAAGGTCCACGGGCTCGGTGAAGAGCAGCGATCGCATCGCCCACAGGTCCTTGCCCGCCCAGACCTGAGCCTCCTTGCCGAAGGGCGAGGATGCAAGCAGCTCCTTCATCTCGTCTTCCCACGCCTTCGTGCCGTTGGTGGCGAGGCAGTGAGTCGGCTCGCCGCCTGTCTCCATGATGAAGCGGGCCATGGCGTGAACAAAGTCCGGGTCGCCGTAGAGTGCGTATTTCCTGCCGTGCAGCCAGGATTGGCTGTCCGCCATGGCGTCAACAAGTCGGCCACGCTCCAGTCGGATTGCCTCGGGGATTTCCTTGCCGGAGATCGCGGAGACCTCCACCAGGAATTCGTCGGTCGCCTGGACACCCAGCGGGTAATGGAACGAGGCTGTGGCCTGGCCGACCTCCTCGCAATATTCCAGCGTCTTTCGGGTGTTGTAATGCTGTAGCGAAAGTGTCGCCTCGGCGTTGAGTGCATTCTTCACGTCTTGGATTTTCGTGCCGCCGTCATACATGCGGTATTCACCGTCCGATGGTGTGTCGAACTGGTCGGAGGCATCTTGGATGAACGTGTAGGACACGCCCATCAGATCGAGCAGGCGTTTGAGTTCCCGGTTGTTGCCAACGCAAAAGCCGTCGAAGCCCGGAATGATGTTGATCGTTCCTAGGGCTTCCGTTCGCTCCTGGCCTTTCCAGAAGTGCTCCAAAATGCCCTTGACCGTAACATCATAGCCGTCGACGTGGCTGCCGACGAAGGCCGGCGTGTGCGCGAAGGGCACGTCGAAGTCGCGCGGGACCGAGCCTTCTTCCTTTGCGTTCTCGATGAAGCTGTGCAGGTCGTCGCCAATGACCTCGGCCATACAAGTCGTCGATACGGCGATCATTTTCGGGTCATAGAGTTTATACGTGTTGGCGAGCCCGTCGACCATGTTCTTCAAGCCGCCGAACACTGCCGCGTCCTCGGTCATTGAGGAAGAAACCGCCGAAGCAGGTTCCTTGAAATGGCGCGACAGGTGCGAGCGGTAGTAGGCCACGCAACCCTGACTACCGTGCACGAAGGGCATGGTTCGCTCGAAGCCCGTGGCCGCGAACACCGCGCCGAGCGGCTGGCAGGCCTTGGCGGGGTTGATGACAAGCGCTTCGCGAGCGAAGTTTTTTTCCCGGTATTCCCAGGTCTCGGTGAACTCGCGTTGATCGGTAACGACCTGATCCTGGTGCGGACATTCGAAATTCAGCTTCTTCTCGGCCAGCATCTGCCTGTATTCCGGCTCGCGGAAGAGGGGCGCATGGTCGAGAATTTTTTCGGCCGACTGCGGCATGGTGGTTACCTCTTTTTTCTATCTGACCGCGCCATACGGCGGGACAGGAACATCAAACGTTTCTGGTCTTCCGCGGATCACGGGGTCGCGGGTTTATCGTCTCCTTGGGGGAGACCGGGCTGAGGGCCTGGCATTTATTCGGCAGCCATCGCCCGTCCATGGCTCGGACGCCTTTTCCAAGGCGCCTCGAATAGGCCCCAGACCGGGTTGTTGATGGCAAGATCCACATCACGGGCGAAAACGGCAAAGCCGTCATAGCCATGATAGGGCCCCGAATAATCCCAGGAGTGCATCTGACGGAACGGTATGCCCATCTTTTGCACCGGGTATTTTTCCTTGATCCCCGAGCCTACGAGATTAGGTCGGACGCCCTCGATGAACTTCTCCAACTCATAACCGGTCACGTCGTCATAGATCAGCGTGCCGTTCTTCACGTAGTGGGCGGTGCGTTGATAATCGTCGTTGTGGCCGAACTCGTAACCTGTGCCGACGATCACCATGCCGAGGTCCTCGTAGGCTGTGATGACGTGGCGGGGGCGCAGGCCGCCGACATAGAGCATCACTGTATTGCCTTCGAGGCGCGGTCGGTATTTGGCGATTACCTCTTCGATCAAGGGGCGGTACTTGGCGATCACCTTTTCGGTCTTCTCCTCGATTTCCGGCCCAAAATGCTTGGCGATCTTGCGCAGCGAAGCTTCGATCTGGGAGGGACCGAAGAAATTGTACTCCATCCAAGCGATGCCGTACTTTTCCTCCATGTGCCGACAGATGTAGTTCATAGACCTGTAGCAATGGATGAGATTGAGCTTGGCCTTCGGCGCGCGCTCTATCTCGGCGAGCGTGGCGTCGCCCGACCAGTTGCCGACCACGCGCAGGCCGATCTCCTCGAGCAGGATTCGCGAAGCCCAGGCGTCGCCGCCGATGTTGTAGTCGCCGACCACGTTGACGTCGTACGGGCCACCCTCGAACTCGACGTCCCTCTTCTCGAACACCCAGTCGCGGATCGCATCATTGGCGATGTGGTGGCCGAGCGATTGCGAGACGCCGCGGAAGCCCTCGCAGCGCACCGGCACGATCGTCTTTTCGATCTCCTTGGCCTTCTTGCGCGAAACCGCTTCGGTGTCGTCGCCTATGAGGCCGATCGGGCACTCGGACTGCACCGTGATGCCCTTGTTCAACGGAAAAAGTTCTTCAATCTCGTCGATGATCTGTTCCAGCTTTTTGTCGCCGCCGAAAACAATGTCTTTCTCCTGGAAATCGGAGGTGAACTGCATTGTCCCGAACGTGTCGATGCCGGTTGTGCCGACGTAGTAGTTGCGGCGCTGCGACCAGGAGTATTGCCCGCAGCCGACGGGGCCGTGCGAGATATGGACCATGTCCTTGACCGGGCCCCACACCACGCCTTTTGAGCCGGCATAGGCGCAGCCGCGAATGGTCATCACGCCGGGAATGGACTTGATATTCGATTTGACGTCACATTCGGAAAGGACCTCCCCTTCCTCGCCGGCCTCGTCCCCGCTCTTTGCGACATTGAGGTGCTTCTTGCGGCGCTTCGCCGTCTTGTCGGGATATTGCGACAACACCTCCTCGATAAGCTTCGCATGGAGAGCACCGTCATTTTCGTATTCCAGGCTCATGGGACCCCTTTCAAGGTTCGTGTGACGCCTCATCGGCGAGGCGCCGTTATTCCAAAGGCGCGCTTGGTCAAGGCCGCACCTCAAGTCGACAACGCTCGTTACAGTGCGGCCGCCTTCGGCGTTTCCTTGGCTTGGAGTTCGGCAAGCATCTGCTCGTCTGTCTTCATGATGCCGAAGTCGAGCAGCATGTCCTCGAGCTCCTCCATGGTGATCGGGGTCGGGATGGTGCCCTGGCGCGAATTGGCATGGATCTTCTCTGCCAGCGCACGGTATTCTCCGGCCTGCTTCGAGTCCGGCGCATACTGGATCACCGACATCTTCCTGAGCTCGGCGTGCTGGACGATATTGTCGCGTGGCACGAAATGGATGAGCTTGGAATTGAGCTTGGAAGCCAGTGCTTCGGCGAGATCGAGCTCGCGGTCGGTTTGGCGCTCGTTGCAGATCAGGCCGCCGAGCCGCACGCCGCCTGAATGGGCGTATTTCAAAATGCCCTTGGCGATGTTGTTGGCGGCATAGAGCGCCATCATTTCGCCGGACATGACGATGTAGATTTCCTGGGCCTTGTTCTCGCGGATCGGCATTGCAAAACCGCCGCACACCACGTCCCCGAGGACGTCGTAGGAAACATAGTCGACATCATCGTAGGCGCCGTTCTCCTCGAGGAAGTTGATTGAGGTGATGACGCCGCGGCCGGCGCAGCCTACACCCGGCTCGGGGCCGCCCGACTCCACGCACTTGATGCCTTTGTAGCCGATCTTGAGCACGTCCTCGAGTTCGAGATCTTCCACCGAACCTTCCTTTGCAGCAAGGTGCAGCACGGTATCCTGCGCCTTCGAGTTCAGGATCAGGCGGGTGGAGTCGGCCTTGGGATCGCAGCCGACGATGAGTATCCTCTGCCCAAGATCGACAAGGGCGGCGAGCGTATTTTGGGAGGTGGTGGACTTGCCGATGCCGCCCTTGCCGTAAAAGGCGATCTGACGCAGACCTGACATGTAGCTTTCCTTCCTTCGTTCCATTCATCACGGCTGCCCGCGATATGAATGCCGGTCGGCAGCTTTCGCCGCCTCGTAACGCAAGGCTCAAAACGCATGCCAATTTTATTGACCGATCGAAGAAAGTTTTTTGTTCTTCCTTTTCAGATATTTGACCTGAGCAAAATAAAGGAATGGCTAGCCGAGCCTATGTCGCGAATCTGACAAGACCAACGAAACATGTCGGAGAGCGTTAAATATGACAGCCATTACCTCACGCCGGGGACCGAAAGACACAAACGCTGTCGTCCACTCCTCGTGAGTGGCACGCCTCCCCGGCCAAATTGCGCCGCCAGAACTTTAATCCTGGATCACGCATCTGTCTTCCGGCACCAATCGAGAACGCCACGGCTGCTGTCGTCGATCTGACGGGAGTGAACCTCAGTCAAGGTGCGCCCAGGTATCGCCATTGAACGCACCCTGATGGCGCCTTGGGGTTCAAAGGTGTGGGGCCACCTCAGGTCTTTCCGGACGCAGGAGTCGAGGATAAACGGTTTACGTTCTTGATACAAAGCAGCTTGAGTGATTTTGGGTCATTCGCGGATTATCGCGAACTATCGCTAACCCGCTCTAAGTCACTGATTTCAAAATAAGATGTCTTCATCATCTATCGTGACTATCGCGTACAAGACGACCGTTCTGACATTCTTTTTGACGGTATCCGTTTGCTTTCCGAGCGCCAATATCGCAATACCGTCAGCCCAATTCGGCCGATGACGGTCATTTTCGGAAGCTAACGCAGGACATGCGCCGGGAACTCACGCTATGTTCTTCCATCGCGCTACGATGCTGACGCGCCGATGTCTCGCGCCACGTTTACAGAACGTGGGAGGGCTGCTTGCCGACTTTCACTGCGGTGTAATAAAATGTCGGAACTTACCGGTAATTGCAGACAGTTTGATACATGACCGAATCCGTTGAAACCTCTCAGCGCGACCTTGCCGTCGGTCTGATTGAGTGCCATGGGATCATGCGCCTGTCGGACCTGAAACGCCGAGGGATCAATCCGGCTACACTGGCTCGTCTGGTTGACGAGGGCATCCTCCATCGCTCCTCACGAGGGCTCTACGAACGCGCGGATGCCGACGTCGACATTTCTCATTCCCTGGCCGAAGTCGCGACCCGTGTTCCGAAAGGTGCTGCCTCGTATCGGCGCTCCAGTTTCATGAGATTACGCTGCAGCTTCCGCGCAGCGTCTGGATCGCAATCGGCTCCAAGGACCGCAAGCCGACGATCGACTATCCGCCCACCCGGGTTGCTCGCTTCGGCGAAAAAGCGCTCACCCTTGGCGTCAAGACCTACACCATCGATTCGGTACCTGTCCGGATCTTCGATCCGGCCAAATCGATCGTGGACTGCTTCCGCTTTCGCAACGCCGTCGGAGAAAGGCTAAGCCCGACGACATGCCCGATATGCGCAGACGCTGCGCATCTGGAGTATCGTTCGTCCTTATCTTGAAAGCACAGTTGCTGATGAAGGATAGGCCGGCGAATCTTCCAGCATCGATTCTTGCTCGGCTCCGCAACATCGCGGAACAAGCAGACGGACAATCAGCTCATCCTGAGGCGATACGCCATCAAGAGGCTGCTTTATCGGCTGAGCATCTCCCGCATCGCGATCAGTTTAGCCTGAAGGGCGCGATGCTCTTCACAGCGTGGCTCGACGATCCGTTTCGCCCTACGCAGAACCTTGATCTTCTCGGATTCGTCAATCCAGACGTAACAGCGATCCGTTTTCGAAACGATCTGCCGGATCGAGGCCGAAGAAGACGGACTGGCGTACGATGCGAACGGCCTAAGCGTCGAGGCGATCCGTGAAGGCCAGCAATATGGCGGCGTCAGGGTGCAGACGACAGCGTTTCTCGGGACGACCCGGATCCCGGTACAAGTTGACATAGGCTTTGGAGACGCTGTTACGCCGACGGCGCAGGAGCTGGAGTTTCCGTCGCTTCTGTCGGCTGAGGCTCCTCGACTGAGAGCCTATCCCAGGGAAACCGTGGTTGCCGAAAAACTCCAGGCAATCGTCGTACTTGGCCAGGCGAACAGTCGCATGAAGGATTTTTACGACCTGGCGCTGTCGCGGCTATTCGCGATGAAAGGTGGATCGCTGGTCCAGGCAATCCGAGCGACATTTGAACGGCGTGACACGCTACTGCCAACAGAGACTCCGCTTGGACTCAGTGCCGCTTTTGCCGAGGACAGCAAGAAGGCAAGGCAATGGACGGCGTTCGTCGGAAGGGAACCGCTTCTCTTGCAGCCATCGAATCTCCCGGCCGCGATCGTCGCCATTGGCGAGCTCGTTTTTCCGCCGCTCCAGGCTGCAGCCTTAGGCGACGGTTTCGAGCGTCATTGGCCAGCCGGCGGCCCTTGGACGTAAAGCTCTGACTTGCTTTGCTCCATGGGCGGATCACGGATGGTAGGTGCTGAGAGGCATTACCGCAATCGTGCGTCCGCCGTTAGTGATGGCCGTTACGTGAGCGACACGATCGATTCCGGCGGCCGGGCCCGAAACGATAGTGAAGTCGTCCTTCTCAAGCGCGCGTATGCGGACAGTGAGGTCGCGACCAGCTGTCTTGAGCGCTGCTTTCCGTTATCGCTCGCTTCGCGGGCGCCGACAATGGCTATGCGGCGAGTCTCCGTGAGTTCCCAGATGCCTTGGAAATACAACAGCTCGATTGGACGCTTGGCGTCTCGCAGCTTTTGCGGATAAGGAGGCACAGTCAACCGCGCTTTGTCACAACCGGTAGGCCGACGCGACTGGAAGAGCGTCACCTGTCGGCACGGGTCGGCTGCCGGGGCTCGATTTTCATCTGTCGGTGTCTTGTGGGATAACGTCATCGTCGCCCCGATTGCGGGCTCCTTTGTGGCAGGCCGATGCTTTTCCTGCATTGCGGGATGAAATTTGTGCGTTGCAATATCTGACGCCGAGGCTACCATGAGGGTGTCGGCAACTCTTTAGATGAGATGCCGATCTTGAATGCGGCACACCCCCTCTAGTGCCGTTTTCGAATCGGGCCCGTTGCCACCTCCTCCCGGCAGCGGGCCTTTTCTCTCCAAGACTGCCTGTTGGCCAAGCACGGTGCCGCCATGAATTCGAGCGCAGAATTTCGAGTTGAATTTCTGGCGATTGAGCAGCTATTGAACTCCAGCGTTTCGCTATACACCGAAATCCTGTCGTCGGAGATATCGCTCAACGCAAGATGAGGTCCGGCGGAAAATACGATGACTTTCAGCTCCTTGATGAGCGGCGGTAGCAACCGGCACCATCCCTTATCGGCACTATTCAGCCGCAGGCAACGCGTCTTCTTCGAAGGGCCAGTTACCTGAAGGCATGGCTATGGCGTGGTCATGCGATCGAGGCAGATGTCGGCAATAGGTCGCCAATCTTCAGCAACGGTGAGTTCTTTGCGAACATACTCTTCTTGGAGGTTGATTAACCTATAGTGCCAATAGCCGCCTTCAAATGCGACCAGAAAGTGGCGACATGGACCGGCCAATCGTCCAGATTGGCCTTGGCAATACACTCCCGCAGCGCCGCTACGCTGATGCCCCGCTTGTAGGGCGCGTTGACCGTAGCCAATACAAACCCGTCCACTGCTGAAAAACCTTCAGCAGCGCCAATGATATGGGTTTTCGTAATCGCGCGAACCATGCTGGGTATATAATTCTTTCGCCCGACAAAGGCGACCCACGGGCAATTTGGCATCGCGCCGTATAATAGAGTTCGCCGCGGCACAACGACCCGTTCCGCTCGTCAGCCCCAATGTTCCGCTCGTCAGCCCCAACGTAAGGAACCGATCGACTCCCGCGGAAATATCCAACCAAGGGGCCCGCCCCATGCTGAGAGGATAAGCATACGACTCTGATTTCGAGGGCCTCCCACGGCCGCCGCTTCGCCGTTTCGTACCGACGACTGCCCAGCCCAGGAGCCTGAACATGAACCCCAGGCCTCTAATTCTTCCTCGCACCGCCTGCCCCAGGATTCTGGAGCGTCCGGAGTGGTTGGAAGATAGCCATCGCGATCGGAGAACGAAACGCGGGGTTGTGAAATCCGAACGGGCAGCATTTCCTGATGTCCCCGGCATGCCGGGACACAGGACCTCGTCGGATTGACGAGGAGGAAGCCTACACGACGCTCTGCCATTTCCGCTGGCCAAAGACGAATGGCGAGCCCGTCTGCCGCGGCCTTCTCGGCTGCTACGCGCTCAGGGGCGCTTTCAAGTGCTCCGGCTGCCGCCGCGAGTTCCTACAGACGTGCCGAAAAGAGCGCAGAGTTCATTGACATGAACGAGCTTATTTCGGCCTTTCCCATTCGGCTACGCGCGGACGAAGCTGCGCTTCGGGTTCAGCATGAGTATCGTCTCCGTTCCACCACTTCTTCGTTCTCGCGTCCCAGCCTGTCCTTGGTAGAGCTTCCGACATTTTCGTCCACCTTCTGACACAAGAAGGTTCGTCGAGACGTCACGTGGAAACGCCTTGTATGTTTCCCGAGCATTAGCTGCTTGAGATGTTACAAGTTCAGCCCGATGAGATCGCCGTCTTAGACGGAAGCCGTTCCTCCATGGCGGCCCCGAAAGCAGGTCTCTCTACTCAAGGTAAAAATCGCTTCCATCCCTGCTGCAAGTCAGATGGCACGGCATTTGCGACGGCTCATTAGAACCATCGAACCACCAACAAAGCGACGAGTGAATCATTGGTGACTCCAGACAAGCGCTTGAGGCGACGGTGACAATTGCGGATAAACATCGGGAGGTCGTCCTCTCCAGACGCCAGTGCTCGCTAGCTTTTCTGCGCAGGTGTTGTTGGAGGCCGACATCCAACAGCGCGGCATGCGCCCAAATGCTGCTTGCCGGTCCTCATCAGCATGTGAATGCCGAAGCACCGCATCGAAGGGTCACCCAACCGACGTCGGCGCGCCATGGGCAACCTACAATACGCAGAAGCACTTTCGTGAAGCGAGACTCTTGCGCGACCGCAACGTTGCGGGGCCAAACGCCTATTTCGACACTGACACTGTCGATTGCCACCACATTCTCTTCGGGGACAGCCAGGCAGTCATTGACATCCCTTCCAGCGCCACTTGCCGCAAAGGGGTTGCTTGATCCCACCCAAATCACTCATATTGGCCCGGCCATTCGGATGACGAAGAGGGTGGGCCAAGGCCTTCCCGTACCACCGGATGGAAGAGCGATTTGGAAGCCGCGAAGGCCTTCATCTCATGTCCGGCATGCCTGCCGAGTCGACGTTGCGTCGGCCAAACCGAGAAGCCATGCCAAGTTTCTTCTAAAAGGAGCTATTTGATGACCGTCACGAAGAAGGTCCCCTTCGTTACCTTTCGCACGCGTGTTCGCGATGATTCAATCGAGGGGCCAAATCCATACCGCTGGGAAAACAAGACATCCGACGACTATTTTGGTGGGAAGCGCGTCATCCTGTTCTCGCTTCCTGGCGCCTTCACTCCGACCTGCTCGACCTACCAACTGCCCAATTTCGAAAAGCTCTATGACGAGTTCAAGAAGGAAGGGATTGACGCAATCTACTGCATCTCCGTCAACGATGCCTTCGTCATGAATGCGTGGGGCAAGGCCTTGGGGCTGCAGAAGGTCGAGCTGATCCCGGACGGCTCAGGCGAGTTCACGCGCAAAATGGGTATGCTGGTTGCGAAGGACAATCTCGGCTTCGGAATGCGCTCCTGGCGCTACGCCGCCCTGATCAACGACGGTGCGGTGGAGCAATGGTTCGAGGAAGAAGGATTCTCCGACAACTGCGATAGCGATCCCTATGCCGTCTCATCCCCGCAGAACGTTCTTGAAACACTGCAGGCCGCCGCATGATCAAGTGAGCGTCTGGCAATCCCATTAACGCACGGCCAAGAGCCTCCTCGATCGGAGTTTCGCGCTCAACATGCTGTCCTCGGCAAGGCTGCTTCAACGCCAGAAGCAATCTATGGTGGCATCGCCTCAGCTCATTGAGTCGATTCGCCTGTTGCAACTTGCGCGCGCCGAACTGCATCAATTCGTGGAGCAGGAACTCGAGAAAAATCCGCTTTTGGAGCCAGCTTCAAACGACAGTGAGGCTCTTGGCGACGTGCCGATTTCGGCAGACCAGTCCACCAGCGCACGCGAAAAAGACATGGATAGGCCGACGAGCGCGGCGGCCGCAGAGCGACCGGGGGAATGGAAATCGCTACGCAATACGACGAACACCCCTGCGGATAGTCGCCCTGCCCTGGACGAGTTCGCCGCCTGCACCGAAACATTGCACGACCACGTCGCTGGTCAGATCGCGCTCACTGCATTCACACCACAGGAGCGGCTGATTGCCGGCGAGCTCGCAGCCCATCTGGACGATACGGGCTATCTTCGGGTGGACCTTGTGGAACTGGCCGGCAAACTGAACGCCCGCGAGACGGATGTGGAACGGGTTCTCGCAACCTTGCAGCAGTTTGATCCACCGGGAATTTTTGCTCGCACTCTCAGCGAATGTCTCGAGATCCAGTTGCGTCAGCGAGACCGGTTCGACCCGGCAATGGCCGCCTTGGTTGCCAACCTTGAGATGGTTGCCAGACGCGATTTCCAGGCATTGAAGCAGCACTGCTGCGTCGATGAAGAAGACCTTCTCGAGATGTTGCATGAAATCCGTGCGCTCGATCCTAAGCCTGGCAACCGATTCCAATCCGGAGCGCCGGAATCCATCATACCCGACGTCTGGGTCACGCCCTCGCCCGGAGGTGGATGGCAGATCGAACTAGATCCGGACGCATTGCCCAAGGTTTTGATCAACCAAACCTATTTCGCCGAAATCTCGCGACACGCCGTCCAGAATCCGAAAGATCAAGCGTTTCTGAACGAATGCCTGCAAAACGCGAATTGGTTAATCCGCAGCCTGGATCAGCGTGCCAAGACGATTCTTAAAGTTGCGACTGAAATCGTGCGCCAACAGGATGCCTTTTTCCAACATGGCGTGGCCCATCTGCGGCCTCTCAATCTCAGGACTGTCGCTGAGGCGATCAACGTGCATGAATCGACGGTGAGCCGGGTGACCTCGAACAAGTATATGCTTACCCCACGCGGGGTGTTCGAACTGAAGTATTTTTTCACCGTCGCGATTGCCTCCTGCCAAGGCGGTGACGCGCACTCTGCCGAAGCTGTCCGGCATCGGATCAAAGCGATAATTGCTCAAGAATCGCCCGGTGACGTGCTTTCCGACGACGACATCGCCGTCCGGCTGAAGGAAACCGGCATCAATGTAGCGCGCCGCACCGTCACAAAATATCGCGAGGCGATGAACATCCCCTCCTCCGTGGGACGGCGCCGGGAAAAGCGGCTATGGCTCATTGGCGATCAAGATTGAAGCAGGCGTCTGGCCTCTTCTCGGCGTCTATTAGCCGCCCTCTCGGATTATGCGGTCACGGCGCCGGCCGGGGTGTCGTCGCGACGCTCGGCGGCAAGGTTGGATAGGTTACGTTCGGCTGGTCCCCGGTGAGCGCCTGTAGGAAAGCGGTGATCTTGTCGACTTCCTCAGGGCTCAGCTGCGTACCAAGCTGGGTCGTCCCCATCACCGCCACGGCTTGCTCTAGATCCCATGCATGGCCGCTGTGAAAGTAGGGGGCGGTGAGTGCGACGTTCCTTAAGGTAGGGACCTTGAAGACATAGTCATCATCGACCTTCCGTGTCACCTCAACGCGTCCCTTGTCGTCAGGCGGCAGGAACTCCCAGCCGGGCTTTTCGACCACCCCAAAAGGAGCATACATGCTCCCACCGATGTTGATGCCGTTGTGGCAAGACGAGCATCCTTTGTCGGCGAAAAGCCTGAGCCCCTCCTTCTGTTCAGTGGTGAGTGCGTTTTCGTTACCCTCGAGATACTTGTCGAAGGGTGCGTTGGGCGTGATCAGCGTCGCCTCGAACACGGCGATGGCTCTCGCGATGTTGTCATATCTGAGGGGGTCGATTTCATCAGGGAAGGCTTTGCCGAACGCCTCAACGTACCCAGGAATGCCCTTGAGCTCTTCGACGGCGTGCCCGGGAGTGGTCCCCATCTCCGTCGGATTGGAGATCGGGCCGCCGGCCTGCTCCATCAGATCCGCTGCCCGTCCGTCCCAAAACTGAGCGATGTTGAACACCGCGTTGAATACAGTTGGCGCATTGCGGCCGCCGCGCTGCCAGTTATGGCCAATAGAGGTGGAGCGGCCATCGCCGCCAGCACGGCCGATTTGATGACAGGTGTTGCAGCTGATGTTGTGAGCTTGCGAGAGCCGCGGTTCGAAATAGAGCATCTTGCCCAACTCGAGCTTCTCTAAGGTCGCCGGATTGCCGTCCAGGTCTGCAGCACGCTTGGGAATAGGGCTAAACAGCGATCTCGCAACGTCCAGCAGGTTGTCCTGCCCCATGGCTGTGGAGGCAAGCAGGCAGCCTGTGAGTGCAGTAAATGAAAAGGCCGATCCCGCCGCCAAGCGGAAGAAGGAGACAATAAATGTCTTCACGAAGCCCATCGACGTAAGTGTCCACTATTGCTTTGATGAAACTTTCTAGGAATTCAAACGAACTACCGCAGCGCCCGGACCGCGTCTTCGCAACTATTGGAAGTCATTCCTGAATTACATGAATGCCCAAGACGTCGAGCGATTTAGCAAGCGCGGCCTGGCTCTAACGAGACTGCTATCATCCCAGCCGTTCACAACACGCGCGGAGTGGATATCACCCTCTTCCGGGCGGAAGTAAGCATCGAAGTCCCTAAAGTCTTGACAGGCGTGCGCCGGAAGATGGGTTGCGAGCAAGCGGCTGATCTCGTGAGGATCGAAAAGGCCGAGGTCTTGCCGGAGACAGTCTGTGTGCATGGCGCGGTGCGCAATGGTTTTGGCGAACGAAGTGCTGAGGGGTGGCCCGGCCGGGGCTGACCAAAGATTGAGTCTCTTTCCGGTCGTATCATCCTTTTCCTCCATTTGGGTTTTGCGAGCGGTCGCGTTTCTTGCCTGCGGTGATCACATCGAATGGAAGACAACAAGGATCATGCCATTTCAGGCCAACCGAGATTTTTCTCAAATTTGCAGCGGTTACGCTCGAAGAGCCTGTCTCGGTCGAGCTACAGTTGTCGCCAATCTGACAGAATCGACAGCGGAAAAGTCGGGAGTTTGTGCGGCCACCGGCGCTCCTGATCACGGCGGGCGCGGGTGTCTATTCATCAGCCACGTCGAACGCCAAGTCTGCTGGCTGGGGCTGCGGAGTTGTCGATTGCAGCGGAGGACGGGAGCGCTGCCGCAATACCGCCTCGGCTTCGTCTTCAAAGCCCTTCCGGGCAATTTTATCTGGACTTCGGCTGCGAAATCGAAGCGGTCTTCGAGACCGCGCAGACCTTCCAAGAAACCCCTGCGATAGAGTTCGCGCTCAGTCGAGCCTAGCGAGCTGGTCGCGCAGCTCAAGCAGCCAGGCAGCCGCTGTGACGCGATCGGCCGCGATTGCACAGGACCAGCCGGCGATCACTTTAGCCGTAGCAGGACTTGCTACGAAAGGATTGCCGGCGTCCTTGTCGCCTCCGAGTTAGCTTCGGCTGTGCGCAGAGCTATGTCGGATTTGAAGGCCTTACAGGTT
This sequence comes from Mesorhizobium sp. ORS 3324, assembly GCA_000824825.2. Lineage (GTDB taxonomy): Bacteria > Pseudomonadota > Alphaproteobacteria > Rhizobiales > Rhizobiaceae > Mesorhizobium. The sequence continues at coordinate 299,659 of LM655202.1, read as the reverse complement.
TGGCCGGTCAATTCCACCCTATGGCGCATCGACCTTTGCACCCACTACCTGGATTTGCGTGCCGCCCTCGCCGACTTCCTTTCGGAATTGCTGGCAGCCTTGTGGCCGAGACCGCTCGACTTCGCCAGCGCCGACCGTTGTGCCGCATAGTTCGGCGCCACCATGGGGTAGTCGGGCTTCAATCCCCATTTCTCGCGATATTCGTTGGGCGTCAGGCCGTAGTGGACGTTGAGATGCCGCTTAAGCGATTTGAATTTCTTGCCGTCCTCCAGGCAGATGATGTAGTCGGGAAACACCGACCGCTTCGGATTAACCGCAGGCGCTTGGGCTGGCTTCTCTGGCTCGACCGCTTGCCCAAGATTCGACAATGACGAATTCACGCTTGCGATAAGCTCTGGCAGTGACGCGGGGGGAACTGCGTTTTTGCTGACATAGGCAGATACAATATCTGCCGTAAGTTCAATCAACAGGCCTTGGCTATTTGCGGTGCCCTCGGGCATTCAATTACTCCTATTGCGTGACAACACGGGAACTCTTTTACCGGCTTTGTCGAGGAAGGCCAGCATGATTTGCTTATATCGGCGTTAGTCGACCATTCTCGCTATCGCAGCAGAAGAGTCATAGGATGCTTAAATGATCCGATAAACCTGCATTGTGCAGCAGCCGACCAGTTTGGCAATTCCTGCTGGGCCGAGGCCGTCGGCAAGCAGTGCCATGATAATCTCTGTCAAGCCGCTGTTTGCCACCTTATAGGTGCTGTTACGTTGTTCGATTCCGTTGCGCCCGCGTTCCATGATGAACCGCAGCCTCAATTTGAACGACCATGCCAAGGATGGTGAGCACGATGTGAACCATATCGGCCCTCGTTAAAAGAGAGGATCGAGCACCGCGACAAACGCGCCTTTCTGATATGCTTATGCGCAGTGAATGGCTCACCGCCGTGCGTTCAACAAAAAGGGCTGGGCCGTCTCAAGCAGCTACACGAATGCTTTGGACCTCCAGACCTTTCTTGCCCTGCGCGCACTCGACAAAAACCTTTTGTCCGTCCACGAGATCGCTGACGCCACAGCGGGCCAATGTTGAGGCGTGGACGAATACGTCCTTTCCGCCAGCTTCAGGGGCAATGAAGCCAAAGCCTTTCTCGGCGTTATACCATTTGACGGTGCCGGCGCTTTCCGACGCGGATGTCGAAGTGTTGGCCGTCTCCTGTGCGATCTCCAGGACTTGCGCGACCTGATGGCCTTTTCGCGTCTCTTCCAAGGTGACCTTAAGCCGCGCTCCCTCTGGGACACTGCTTCTTCCAACCGCTTCCAATGCCCGAATATGGAGGTAGGCGTCCCTTCCGTCCGAGATTCTGACGAAGCCAAAACCTTTGCTTGCATTGAACCACTTGACCTCTGCGTCTACCGGCTTGGTCGTCGCAGGTGACATTTGATGAAAGAAGCTTGGGACGGCTTCCTCTTCTGGAAAAGGAAACGGGCCGTCGTCATCTCGACGCCGACGGGGCTTGCGGTAATCCTTATATCTGCTCATGTCATCTCAGGGGAAACAAATGGTGCTTGCCACCAAAAAGGTTGGCAAGATGGGCGGTCTTTGAGTCTTCGGTACGTGTCAGCTCTTCAAAAGGGCCATCCATCTTTGATTAGCGACAAGCCAGAATTGTCAGCCGGGCAGCAGGGCGCGGTCCTCTCATCCAGGCTCTGCAGAACGCTCTCACTTGCTTTAGGCCTGGCTTTCTAACCACTGGATATCCTTCTTTGCAATATCGTCGCGAATGCGTCGCCACGTCGCTTCTATTCCGGACCGATCCGCCGTGGTTGAGACGCGTTCCGCTCGGTTATTGGGAGTGCCGCTCTTCGCCCGACCGCATCATTGCTACAGTCCTCCGTCACCCGGTCAACCCCTGTTGGAGGTCTGATCTCGCCCTGATCGAGCGTAGGCATTTTTCGGGATGTCCGCGCCCCCCCTAGCTCGTCTATGGACTTCGGGTAAGAAAACATAGGTCTCGTGAGGAGGGCCAACCGGCCGCGGAGCATGTGTTTTCAACATTAACGTATGCTCACGAAATGATGGTATTGCCGGCGCGCAGGCCGAAAGCTCGGATCTCGAGCAACAGGTCCGCGTCGAAGCCGACCTCGATGCTGTCGTGAACCTCGAAATCTCCTTCGCCCTCGAACAGTGTTACGCATCGATCTGGGTCGCACTGTCGAGATGTCCAAAGCAGGCCGTCAACGTCCGCTCTGGCGCCGTGAATCGCTTGAGCCCAAAGAACAGTCTGACCGTAGGTTGATTTCGGCGTTTCGATGAGATCGCCGCGGCTTATGCCCCACGCCTTGAGATCCGGCGCGAACAGGCCGGCAACGAGCAGATCGCGCTTCGGTGCTATGCGGCTTACTCTGCGCGATTCGATGACGTCGAGGCGGGCTTTCTTGAAGACGGCGTGGTCTTGATGTCGTGAAAAATCGACTCGAAAGCCGCTGCCTCCCGCGATGTCGCCGCGTAGAGCGTCGGGACGCATGTGCCTGCGGAATCTTGAAAAGGAGCAAACCGTGTCGGCTGGCCAATGCATGGGTTGAACTGTGCCGGCCGGAAACTGGAGCCGTGCGTCCGATGTAGGACGCTACCTTTCGTGACCTTTTGGGTGTTGATGCTCGGAAAGGGAAAGGGCGGCGGGCGCACGCTTGACACGCTCACCCAACCACCTCTTCGCCCTCTCGTTCAGCGGCTGCGATGATGGACTGCGGATCGTCGAGCATATCGGCGGGTGCCTTGTCGGCCAGCCAGCCGTTCGTCGACATGAACCAGAAGGCACGTTGCCACGCAGACAGCCGGGGAGGAAGTGCCCCGAGCGCCTTCTTGATCGTGGGGTGCGGCCGCCCCTCGCGGAACTGGAAAGCCGGGAAATACTCCTTGCCGCGGTGCTGGACCGAGAAGATGTTGCCGGCCTTTTTCCAGCGCGCTGCGGTCGCATAGGGGTTCTTGGTCTTCAGGCCCGCCTGTGCTCCGATCTCGGCGCTCGTGAGCTGGGGGACCTCCGAGACGAATCGATCACGCAGCTCGAGGTTGTCCAAGGCCAGTGCTCCACGCGTCGGCGAGTTCATCGGGCAGGAGGACCTCCGCGAGCTTGCCGATCGTCGACTCGAGGCGTGTTTCGTCAAGCGTGGCACTCACGCGGACAACTATTTCAAGGAAGGAGCGCACCGCGCTTCGGCGTCCTTCGTCTAAGTCGGGCTTGAGTTGAAGCACGACGGAATGCCGATGTCAGCGGCCGCGGCAGCGAGATCCACGAATCCTGTCGAGGTCGCAGTTGCTGGCGCCGCCACGGCCGGCGCTGTCTCTTGAAGCGCGCGACGGATCGCCCCGACAAGAAGCTCGCGATCGTCGGAGACGGAGCGGCTGGGGCGCTCCTGCGCCCTAGCGCCGCCCGACGTGCGCCGTCCGGCGATCGGCGCAGGCGGCCGGTCAAACATGAGGAAAGATGAGAAGAGAGCGTCGGACATCACATCACGTGAGATTGAGGGGCCGAATCTAGCCAGTGACGGTAATAACTCGCGCGGCTGACACCAGCGAGCCAGCACATTCGATCGATGTTGAATTCGCCTTGCGACAGGCCGGCCGTCATCTTTTCGATGACTTTGAAGATCCCGTCTCGCCAGGAGCGCTGCTCCGGCGCTGATCTTCCTCGAAGTGCCGCAAGGCTTCGCGAAAAAAATCGAGATCGAGCTGCTGTTGCCCGACTTTCTGCTCTAATTCCCTGATCCGGCGCCCGGCCGTGGTCGGAGCCTTTTCCTGAGACGCCGTCGGATCGACTGCGCTCTGCAATGGCAAGTCCCCGTCAACTCCTCCCGCCACTCTCGCCGGCCGGCCGCGCCGACGTGACTTCAGGTTACCACGAAGCCTGAGGCGCCCGTTGAAAGCTCTCGACGAAGGCATTCTGCATGGGCTTACCCGGCGCGATATAGTGCCATTCGACGCCGGTCTGCTGGCACCAGCGCAGGACCGCCATGGGGGGCAGCTCTGTGCCGTTGTCCGAAACGATCATGGCGGGCCGCCCGCGCCAGCGCATGATGGTGTCGAGCTCGCGCACAACGCGCAGGCCCGACAGCGAGGTGTCGGCGATCAGCGCCAGACACTCCCGCGTATAGTCGTCGACCACGGCGAGCACCCGGAAGCGACGGCCGTCGGTGAAGGTGTCGGAGACGAAGTCCAGGCTCCAGCGGGAGTTGGCGCAATCCGGAACGAGCATCGGTCTGCGTGTGCCCAGCGCTCCCTTGCGGCCGCCACGCTTGCGGACCTGGAGCTTCTCCTCCCGGTAAAGCCGCCGCAGCTTCTTCTGGGTCATCACGATGCCCTGCCGGTCCAGCATGACGTGGATCCCCTGCGGTAACCGAACCGCCGGCGCTCTGCCGCCACAGCCTTCATCGCCTCGCGCAACGTAGCGTCGTCCGGACGGATGGCGGTGTAGCGCACGGTCGAACGATCGATCCTCAGGGCCTGGCACGCCCGACGCTGGCTCACCCCATACGCCTTGCAGGCATGAGCCACCGCCTTCCGGTTCGCATCGGGCGTCACCATTTTTTTGCGGCAACATCCTTCAGGATCGCGTCGTCGAGCATCTCCTCGACCAGGAGCTTCTTCAGCCGGGCGTTCTCATCTTCCAGAGCCTTCAGGCGACGGGGTCGGACACCTCCATCCCGCCGCCTTGAACTTGTAGAAGGTCGCTGCCGAGATGCCATGCTTGCGGCAGACATCAGCCGTCTTCGCGCCCGCCTCCTGCTCCTTCAGCATCCCGATGATCTACTCTTCCGTGAACCGTGATGGTCGCATCGTCCGTCTCCGTGATCGACGGACTCTACCCAAATCTGGAGGAAGTTCAGGGTCTCAGGTCACACCCCATCCTCAGAACGGACACTGCGGCTCATCGGACCGAGGCAGTTACGCGGTCGGTGAACTCGGAACCGAAGGTCTGTCTGTCCGCATAGAGACGCGCCCACTTACAACCTGAATCTCGAAACATACATGCAGCGGATGGTGGGGCATTTCTCAGCAGAAACCAAGAGCATCCTGGCCGGAGAGACGCTTTTCGTAGAAGATCACGGCGTATCCGTGCAACTTCCCCTCCCCGCGACGAATATAGCCGGCCGTCTCATAAAGTCTTTGAGCGCCTACTTGGATCGTTGTCGTCTCGAGCACTATGCATTTGAATCCGAGAGCAACGGCTCGCGATTCCAACTCGCTAACAATCCTTCTTCCAAGCCCCCGTCGTTGAAAGGCGGGATCGACCCGTATACGCTTGAGTTCTGCGATTTCATCGCCGACAGGTTGCAATCCGCCCATAGCTGCGAACTGGGGACCAATATGCGCAACTATGAAGTCTCCGCCAGATTCGATATATGCTTCTCCGATATTGCGTAAATCATCCTCCCACGTCCCTTCCGGACCATACACACCAACAGCCTCAGATGCACTCCTATGCAGGTGCCATACATTATCAACATCCTCACGTTCAAACCTACGAAAGATCACGTCGTCTTGAAACATCGACCTCACCTATTGGACGCCTGCGAGGCTGGCATCGCGCTCACCCAGACGATTGTGCCTGTTAGCTTTGATCCGCCGCCGTTAACAACCGCTGTGAAAGCACAGCGTCCATGCTTTCCCACGCCTCAACTCCGGCGATGGGGCGACCGGGTTCAATCGTATATTTCAAAGCCGACTTTCGGTGCATCCGGGTGAACCGGTCCAGCGCATCGACACAGGACGCGTACAGCTCTCGGATTTGAGTGCTTTTCCGCTCTATCACGGGCGAGACGGTTGCTATTTTAGGAAAGGCCGCTTTCCCTCTAAGCCAGCCTGGCTGGGCGCCCGTGCTGCTCTTATCTGAAGACAACCAGCCAAAGACCGCACCAATACATCCTCGCGGGTAGTATTCCGACAGCCGATAAACATCCCTATAGAATTGCGGTTTTTTGCGGAAGATTTCTTCACCGATGAGTAGTACAGAAACCGCGACAACGCGGGCCGAGAATCGGCCACTTGGCGCCAGCCTATTCTTGTAAGGGTTTTTTCCGTAGAACTCGCGAAATTCGCCAAATAGATCGGGCGACATATGATCATGAAAGCGCGTCAGAATGTAATTCGCCGACTCCAGGCGCTCTAGGCACAGTGTAAGACACCAGCGCGCATCCGCCCCGACCTGGTCACGCAACTCAAGCAGGGTGTCCACTGCGAATTGCAAATCTCTCTCAATGAGTTGATGACCCAGGCAAAAATCTCGCTCCTCGACGCCAGCTGAGTCGAGGCAATATACGCGCGGATCGCTCTCCACCGGATTGGTAAGGATCATATCTTCATAGGAAAGAACATCTATGCTAGGCTCCCGCTCGCAACTTAAGGCGGCAATGCGCCTCAGCCGCTCTCCCACCGTTAACTCGGCATCGTAATGGTTAAGTCCCGCAAATGCAGACATCTGGTAAACAATATTGAGGAGATATTGGATATCTGTCTTGGCTACCCCAAACTCCGACTGTGTCAGATTCAGCAGGTGCGCCTCATGGTCCCCTGCCGCTAGCATGGCGTTGATGCTACGCCCAAGCGCCTTGACAGCTTCAGCTCGCTGTTCACTATTTTTGATCTCCGCGATACGGTGCGGGAGTTGGTCGGCGACAAAATCGCTAATAATCCCAAGCGGGCGTATTCGCAGGCGGCGATCGATGCGATCCGCTAGGTGAGAAAATATCCCGCGCACGGCCCGCTGATCTGGCGAGGCCGCGGAATAACTTGGCACGTTCATTTCTTCAGGGCTCCTTTGGTGTTTCCTGGGAAGTCAAGCGCGACGGAGTTGCACTCGCGCTACATCGCTGTCAGCTTGGAAGTTTCATTTGAACTCTGGCGTAGGGACCGCGAGGACCGTGCGGGTCCTTTTCGGTTTGCAACCGGTATGCCAACACAGGTTTTTTGCGGACCTTGCTTGAAAGACAGGAAAACATGGGCAGGCGTGGCCCCCACCGGCGGAAATACTCGCAGCCTGAGCGTCGGCTTTCGAACAACCGCGTCTGCGACCGCACGCGGCTGAACTGTAAAACATTCGTCGAATACGTGGGAATGGACGCAATCGTCTGCTCTACAGATCACGCCTAAGGCGAATGGGGATCGGGGAGGCGCCGCATGGCGAGATCGACGGCCGTTAGGAAGATTGAACAGAAGGCTGGTCAGAGGGGGGCACGCGCATGCCTTCCGTCGCAATCTATGGGGACAGCGGCATGGGCAAGACACGATCATGAAGCGCTTCCGGGACGAGCACCCGCCGAGCTTTAGCCCCATAACCGGCACGCTGAGGACTCCGGTCCTCGCGATGGAAATGACCAGCCGACCCGGTGAGCGCCGGTTCTACGCTGAACTCCTCACCCTTCTCGGCGCGCCACAGCGCCCACGCGCCGACGTCGCCCAAATGGAACAGGCCGCTTTGCGGATCATGGAGGCCATTGGCGTACAGGTGCTGGTCATCGACGAGGTGCGCAACATCCTCGCCTGAACCTATCGCGAGCAGCGCATCGTTCTGAACACGCTACGCTTCCTCAGCAACCGCCTGCAGGTCTCGCTGGTCTGCTTCGGTGTCAACGAGGCGCGGGAGGCCGTCAGCGGCGACGTCCAGCTTGCGCGCCGGTTCGAGCAGTTCACTCTGAGCCGATGGGCTGCCAACGAACAGTTCGAAACCCTTGTGGCGTCGATCTTGCGCAACACGCCGCTGCGCAAGCACTCGGTGCTCACGCCGAAATCGCTGTGACGGAAAGCGGTGCCGAATCGCACTACATCACGCCGGGTACTGACGACAGATAATTCCGGACGGCACACGCCCTGTGGTGGAGTGCACCCCCAGACTGAGACAAGGAAAATCGCGGACACCGTCCCGTGTTCAGCTATGCCGCCATTTCCACTCGTCGTCTACCTGAATGCATCGACTCAAAAGATCAGATATATGCAAACAATGTTGCGCGGCTAGCCGCCCCGCGACTGCCATGGACGCGTCGAGCGTGTTAGCCTTTTTTCGTTGTAGTTTGACCCGCGAAACGGCCTTCATACCCACGAACTGGTGTGCCCAGAGTCTGCTCAAAAATCAGCTGGCAAATTTTCATCCCGATCCGCAGTCTGACCGGTACTTTATTGTGGTTGACCATTTCGAGTCGGATTTGGCCGGCGAAGCCTGCATGGATGGTCGGGGCGGTTAGATGAATTCCGATCCCTAATCTGGCAAGAGAGCTTTTCCCCTCAACGCGAGCAGCAATCCGAGACTGGAACTTCAGTTCCACGAACTCGCGCGTCCAAGCCAGGATCATGTGGTGGGGCGGGAATTCAAACCCGTGCTCTTCATCGATATCGACGGGCGTAGTGATTTCCGCCATTACCTCTTCGTGATTATATCCCTTCTGCGAAGGATCAATGGAGAGGTTAATGCCTGTCTTCTGGTCTTTGAAAAGGGTCAGGCGTCGATCGAGAGTGAGATCGAGGCTGGTCGAGCTGTAGAAGGAGATGTCAGGGGCGGGATCCACTATGATCGCCTCGTTTTGCAAGGCGATTTGAATTTCCCTGTCGGTTAGTATCATCCCGCCCCTCCATGGCTATTCTACTGAGGCCTGTGGCACCCAAACTCTCCACGATCCATTGATGGTTTCGCGAGGAAGCTCAACAAGCAGGTTCGAATCGAGACTATTTATTGGATAGCCAATCTCTAGTTTATTGTCCTTAAGTGAGCGTTGATTCACAACCAAATGTTCGGCGCCGGTAGTGGTGTCCACAGAAACCACTACCTCGCTAGGGTGCGTCGCTGGCCCTATGTGCCTGACCCGAACCTTCATTAGTTGACCTCCTCAGCTAGGCTGTTTGATTTTGAACCCAAGTTGAGCTAGCGCGGCTGATTTGCCTATCCATCGCACTTGTTTTCAACAGTTTCCTTGCTCCAGCTTGCATCGGAACAAAGCACGAACAGGGTGCCAGTTTTTGACCGGCTGGTCGAATCACGTTTTGTTCCAAGTGTCAAAGGCCGGGGGTTAACAGCCCGTTAACCCAATGCGAAACGGCCTACCTTGTGGAGGGCAGGCAGTTCTTGGGTTCTACGTTTTCAGCGTGTTTTCTGTGGGGTTGCCTAATCTCTCTAAGAGACTACACGTGACCCGAATTGGTGCCAGGGACAAGCCCAATGCCCGCTCGCTGGGTTTACCAAACATATAATCGACCCGACCTCCGAAACAAGAGGTCTCCACTCGAGCCAAGTCGACCCCCGCGCACCTCGATCAGACGATGAACATCCCCTCCTCCCGTGTACGTCGTCGGGAAAAGCGTCTACGGCTCGATGGCGATCAAGATTGGCCGCGTTCTCCCACTGACGAAAGCGGCTCTTAATCCAATGCGATTTCATTTTTGATTCGTGCGAGGCGATTTTCGCCTTCCTCCGGACCGAAGCAGCTTGCGAAATCATTGCATTCCCGGCAACTGGGCGCGGTGCATAGCGAAAACCCTTCGGCCTCACAAAGCTTGCGGTAAAGGTACTTCTTCCATTTCATGTTTTGGGTGTTACCGGCCGCCAGGGTCGGAAAATGCGTGGCAAGCAGGCGACTGAGCTCGGCGCGATTGAAAAGTCCAAGGTCCTGCCAGAGATGGTCATTGCGCATGGCGCGCCGGGCGATGATCTTGGCAAACCGGACGCTTGCCGGGTCGCCCGGCAAGGCATGGGCCAGGAGCAGCTCGCGCAAAAGTTCTTCCTCCGGGTCCGGCTCGGGCTCGCCCACCTCTTCCAGGGCGAAGGCCTTGAAGGGGAAAGTGGGGAAGCTGCGGGCCAGGACATCGCGCAGCTCGGCGCGCGAAAGACCGGTTGCCTCCGTCGCCGTCGCCTCGCCGGCCTCGACTTCCTCGAGCGCGCACGAAAGCACGCAGGCAAGCACATGCTGATCAAACTCCAGCTTCAACCGCGGCGATTGGCGAGCGCAAAGGCGGCCACAGTGGTGGGCGAGCATGGGTTTCATTCTCCTGGTTTTGTCCCATCAACCTCCCTTATGAGCGAGCGACTTGTTGACTGCCGGGATGATCTTGTCTCCCCAGAGCTCGATCTGGCGCAGCATCGTCTTTTGGTCGAAATCCCCCAACTGGGTCTGAATTGCGATCTGGTTGGGTTTTAAGATATCGATCTCTTCCAGTAGGCGATCGATCACGCGATTCACGCTGCCGATCGGCAGGTTTCGGCGCATCGTGGCGAATGACATATCTTGCTGCGTTGGCGATTCTTTTAGCAGATAGCCATCCAGGCTCTGCTGGCGGCGCTGATGCAATGCTTCAGACAGCCGGCGCTGGAAGCGGGCGTTGTCGAGATAGCTATTGATCTCTGCCTCGTCCTCGCTGGCATAGCAGCAACGTAGCAAAGATATCTTGGCGTCCGTGACATTCTTGCCTTCGACAGCCGCCGCCTTCTCGATGGCTTCGCGCAGCGTGCTCAAAGCCTCCAAGCCGTTATGGAATGCCGTCACAAAAAGATTGTGTCCCTCACGATAGGATCGGCCCATGCGGGCCGTCCCACAGGCGATCCAGATCGGCGGGGTCGGCTTCTGGACAGTGCGCAGCGAAATCGCCGTCGGGGGAATGTTCTCATACTGGCCGTCGTGCTCGAAGATGTTCTGGTTGAGGCCCTTCAGAAGGATGTCCAAATATTCCGAAAAGACCGCCGGCGCCTCATCGATATTGACGCCGAAGCGCTCGAACTCGAATTGCTGGTATCCCGAGCCGATGCCAAGCTCGAGGCGGCCGTTCGCAACAATGTCGGCGAACCCAATCTCGGAAAGCAGTCGCTGCGGTTGATAGAGCGGCAGCACGCACACGGCAGTGCCAAGGCGAATGGTACTCGTCACGCCGGCGCAGTGCGCCACCATCATCAAGGGCGAGGGAACAAGGCTATAATTGTTGAAGTGGTGCTCCGCGAACCACGCCGTATCGAAGCCGGCCTGTTCCGAAACGACCACCTGTTCGATGGAGTTGCGGATCACGCTCTCGCAAGACTGATGATAACCACGCTGGGCCGCCAGGATGAAGGATGCGAATTCCATGGTGTTTCCTTGTCTGTGGAGGGAGTGGGCACGGTCGGGAGTTGCGCTAAGTACCCACCCAAGGCTTGGCCGCGGCCTCGATCTTGCCCTTGGCGGCGGCGTGGTCATGCGGCAAGGCTTTCGGCGGTTGCAGGCGCACCGAGCGGTTGGAACTGCTTCGACAGCGATGAGGACCGACGTTTCGTCTCGCCGAGGACGACATCTTCGGTCACAGCGGCGCGAGCGCGGCGCCCAAGCGGACCCTGAAGCCTTGGTCGAACTCGGCTTCGATGAGCCGCGGCCGGTCGCCTGGCGAATAGTCGAGACTCAACATGCGGCCTCCGCAAAATACTCGTTATCGAGTTCGCAGGCGTTTCCTGCATCACCGAACGAGGTCCAGCCGCCGTCCACGTAAAGGATGGAGCCGTTGACGTATGAGGCGGCGGACGAAGCCAGGAAGAACGCTGCGTCAGCGACGTCTTTCGGCTGTCCCAGCCTGCCCATCGGGATGCGTCGTGCGATCGTTTTCATGTCGATGCGGCCGACCTTCGCCAACTGAGCAATGCCCGGCGTGCAAATGAAGCCAGGAGCGACTGTGGCCGTCCGTATGCCGACCGGCCCGAGTTCGGCCGCCAGGCATCGGGTCAGAATGTCAAGCCCCGCCTGGGAGGCACCGTAGGCATGGCGCGGCGCGAAAGGCAGAAAGCTGTTGATCGATCCGATGTTGAGGATCACGCCGCCAGCGCGCATCGCCTTGATCGCTTCGCGAGCACAGGTGAAGGCCCCGGTAAGATTGACATCCAAGACGTGTTGGATGTGTTCCGGTATTTGTTCGATTCCCAACACCAAAGTGTCGGCGGCAGCAGCACCGTTGACGAGCACATCGATGCGCCCGAAGCGCGCCCGCAGCTCCTCGAATAGCGCTACCACCTCGCTCTCGACGGCCACATCCACGCCTTTGGCCGGGTTGTTGCCGCGGAGCCATGCAGCGAGTTCTGCCGCTGCAGCGCCATCTCTGTCAGCAATCACAACGGTATCGCCGTTTGCTGCAAAGCGGCGAACGACGGCCGCGCCTATGCCGTTCGCGCCGCCGGTGACGAGCACGATTCGCGCGTCGGTGCGTTCGGCCGGACAGCAGAGTTCGGCTTGGGGTATCCCATTCACCTGCGGGTGCGCATCCCCCGGCTGGTTGAATGACATCCAGCCTCCGTCGACCGCCAGCACTGAACCGGTGATGTAGCGTGCCTGCGAGCTGGTCAGAAAACGCACGGCGAGGGCGATCTCGTCCGGGCGCGCCAAACGCCCCAGCGGCACGCGGCGGCGCACGGCCGCTAGGTCCACTTTGCCCGCGCGTTCCAGCTCCGCCACCATCGGCGTGCGCACGTAGCCGGGCGCTACCGCCGTCACGCGAATGCCGCGAGAAGCCCACTCACATGCAAGCGACTTCGTCAACGAGATCAGGCCCGCCTTCGAGGCCGCGTAGGCATTGCGCTTGGGATTGCCTACGACACCCGCCATCGAAGCGACGTTGACGATGGCGCCGCCCCGCCTCATGCGCCTCGCCGCTTCGCGGGCCATGACGAACGGTCCAATCAAGTTTACCGCCAGGGCGAGGCGGAAGGCGTCGACACCAGTCTCGACGCTCGCAGCCATCGTGGGTCCCATCGCGGCGTTGTTGACGAGGACGCTGATCTGGGCGAACTGTGCTTCGATCCGACCGTAAAGCGCGAGCACATCCTCCTCCCGCGAGACGTCGCACACGAGGCCGAGATGCGGGTGGCCGAGACGGAGGGCCAGTTCAACGACACCGCTGCCAGGAAGGTCTACCGCAACGACAGTGTCTCCATCCCTGGCAAAAATTTCGACCAGGGCACGCCCGATCCCACCCGCGGCGCCCGTAATGATGACAATACGTCCTGTCTGCATGTTGAGGACTTCTCCCGCGCTCCCTTGAGCGATTTCAGCCAATCAATTTTTGAGCGGCAAAGATGCGTCGCAGCGCGTCCTGGCGAAGGCCAGTTGCGGAACCGGAAAGACGAGGCAGCGATGCGGCAGCGGTCCAACTTCCGATTAGGTCGCCGAGGCTGCTGCGGGACCGGCCAAGGACAGGAGCTTGCCTCGATGGTCGGCGCTGCCAGGTCCCGCAAATTTGTGGACACCGTGTCGTCGGCGGGCTCGTGGGAGAGATCCGATCGCTCACGGCGTCGCGGGCAGAAAGGCAATGCAATTTGGCGCCCCTTCACCGGGCCGTCTTTCGCCGGGATCGCTGTAGCATCGCAAAGTTGTCAGGGCCTTCAGTCTCCTCGGCGGATGCGGCTGTATCGTTCGACGCCTCCGAAGGGTCATGGCGAGAAGGAATGCGACGCTTTCCGAACCTGTAGACCGGATCGTCCGGATGCGGTGCTCCGATCGGCCGGCGCGGGCCGAACCGTTCTGCCTCAACGCCCGCTGGTGGGAGCTGCTCCTCTATCCAATCGTAGACCACCGTCCGTTCGGCAATCCGCCACTCAGCTTCCCTCTTGTGAAACAGATCGCAGTAACGGCCGCACAGGAGCGTCTGGCGCACGTCTCCGTCTTGATCTGGTGCGCGTTGTAGCGCGGTGAAATAGCTCTCGACCGCAGCCTCTGACGAACTGATGAATTCGATCAGGATGTTGGTGATCTGGTGGATGTTGCGGGGTCCGGCCTTGAAGACGCCGAGTGCAAACTCGATGAACCCCTCTGCAGGACCGCAATAGGCCCCGTGATTGTCATGCGCATCGGGCCAGTACGCGCTGCGTAGCGCCGCTTCATCGGCGCGGTCGATCCCGCGGCAGTATCGATAGAGGCAGTCGCGGATCGCCTCACGGTCGATTAGTTGGGCAATTTTCGTCTGTTCCATCGGCTCTGCCACGGATTCTGTGATCGGAAGAGGTGTTTTGCGAACCGCACCTTGGCGTTTGCGCATTCTGCGGGACATCTCGATGCCGCAGATGCCCCTGCGCAGTTGGACGAGGACGGTGGTAGAACGGAAGGCGCCTGGCTCGGGTCCCGTTTGGGCCGCTTGGGCGATCCCTTTCATGCCCGCCGGACTCTTGGTGGAATGAGTCAGGTTCAACTCGTGCTGCAGGGTTCCCGGTCGAGTTTAAGTGCACGTTCGGGACAGGATCGCGCGCCCCGCGATGCAGTCAGTTCCTCCCCTTCCGCAACTTCGATGTTACCGGGCAGGATGTAACCCGCGTCATCGAGCTTGAAGATGTGTGGCGCGTGCGCCGCGCATCGCGCGTGACCCTGGCATTTGGCATTTTGGACGATGATGCGCATGGCGCTGCCTCCATTGTCTTTGTACCTCGGCTCGGGGCGGGGCTTGGTCAGGACCAGTCTAGAATCAGATTTTCGATTCCGAACACATGGCCGCCAGAGGTGATGGGCGCCGTACCGTTCTTGATCCGGAAGGCGGGGATGCGCGCCAGCCACTCCTCCAGCCCAACGACGATCTCACGTCGGGCAAGATGTGAGCCAAGGCAACGGTGGGGACCATAGCCAAAGGTGGCATGGCGGTTGTCCTCTCGTGCCAGATCGACCGTGTTGGGGCATTCGAATTCCGCCGGGTCGCGGTTGGCGATCATCGTGGCGCAGGAAACATAATCTCCCTTGCGGATCGGCGCGCCTTCGAAGTCGATATCTTTCGTTGCCACGCGGATCAACTGAACGGTCGGATAGGCGCGCAGCAATTCTTCAGCCGCGGCCACGATCCGGCCTGGTTCGCTGCGCAGCAATTCCTGATCCTTGAGGTTGCGCGCAAGATAGGCCAGGTCAAAGCCTATGGCTGCTGCAACAGTGTCGAGCCCGGCAACAAAGACAAGCACGCCGACGCCGCGTACTTCCTGTTTCGTCAGGCGGCGGCCCTCAACCTGTGCCTGCACGACGAACGTCATGAAATCGTCAAGCAGGTCATTGCGGCGG
Source organism: Mesorhizobium sp. ORS 3324 (assembly GCA_000824825.2). Taxonomy (GTDB): domain Bacteria; phylum Pseudomonadota; class Alphaproteobacteria; order Rhizobiales; family Rhizobiaceae; genus Mesorhizobium. The sequence goes on along the minus strand of LM655202.1, from coordinate 284,645 downwards.
GCGGCTGCAAGTTCATCAATGAAGGATACGATCGTCCGGGCCGCGGCCGGCCGTTTCACATCGTCGCCGTGGAGCAGATCTCTCCCCCATCCGACAAATGTGTCGATTCGGTCATCCGGGAGCCCTAGGAGATGAAGGAAGATGTTTACCGTGAACGGAAATGCGAAATCCTTCATGACATCGCAGCTTGTGCCCGATGCGGCGATCCCGTCGATGAGCCTGATTGCCCGCTCACGGACAGCCGGCTCCAATGCCGCCACCCGCTTTGGCGAAAACAGCGGATTGAGCAATGAGCGAAAGGCGCCATGGGCCGGGGGATCGAGTTCAAGCGGGATCATCGGCCAGTTTTCACCCAGGGCGGAGGCAAAGATGCTGCGATGGCTGGAAAAAGTTTCGGTGTCCTGCAGCACCCGGCGCTGGTCGCTGGCGCGGGTGATCACCCAGGTGCCCCTGCCGTCGCGCGTGTTGAGGGGTGAATAAAAGATAGGCGGGCCGGAATGGACGCAAGCGACTGCCGCGTGGGGATCCCCGTTGGGAGTCGGTGACATGCCCGGCGAAGTGAACAGGCTAAAGTCCCTCACCATTTCGGGCGGGACATGATCTGGAACCGGATTTTCCATTTGGCCTCTTCTCCTGAACGCTGGGCGTTCATGCGCTAGATTGAGATTGCAGCCCGATCTCAAGGTCGATTGGCCAGCACCCGGTAAGTCCCAGCTCTAGCGTGTCGTTGCGCGATGCAACCAAACTGCGCACCAGCGCAAGAGATCGGTTGCGCATTCAAGCAGCAAAGGCTCCTGCTTGGTGCCGCGGTTCTAAAGCGTAACCCACTGGTTATCCCCTTGAAGTTGAGAGACTGGTCAATCGTCGCTGAGCTCCGTGACGCATTGCTGCTTGCGCCCCGAAATCATCTAAGCAAGTTGCGTGCCGGCTCGGCCGTATCGATGGTGCTGCACCGGTCTATGGCTCAGCCACCACTGGAACCGCCGCTCATAGGATGACCACATGTCTCCCGGCAAAACGTCCGACAACCGACACCTGCTGTCAGCTTTGTCGAATACCCGACACGGGGACTGCAGCACACTCTTTCTGGGGCTCTTCTGCCGATTTGTCATAATGTTGAGACTCTTTGGTCGCCGACGCGCCAGCATTGCGGTCGTCGCCGAGTACCGCAGCCATTCGGCTTTCTCACCTCGCAAACGACGGGAGGCCGGAGGCCTTGATTGACGGCCGATCGAGGACGATTGGCCGTAGGTGTGGATATATGCGATCTGTCTGAAGGTGCGCCGCGGCGGCCGCATCGTCTCGGTTGCGGTGATTATCGCCGTCGGCGTCGCCACCGACCGCCAGGTGCTTGGCATGAGGTCGGCACCAGTGGCCAAGCCGACCTGGACCGAGCTCCTGCGCAAACTGACGAGCCGCGGCTTCCAAGACGTCAAGCTTGTCGTCCTCGACGTCCCTGGGAGCGTCTGCCGGCGGTCTCGAAGGTGCTCCAGCTACTTGGTAGCGCTGGCGGGCGGCGGGTACATTTCATGAAAGACTTACTGGCGCATCGGCAAGAGCGGCCGTCGCATGGTCTCGGCCTTCATCGCCACCAGCCCAGGAGACCGATCGTTGCCGTCCAGATCCGGCCAAAAATCCTCAAGCTCGTCATCATCGAGGAACGAGACTGAACATGACGTGCTTGCCGGCATGAGCTTCGTCAAAGAGCACCGCATCGAGATATCGGTCGAGCCGCTCAACGGCGAAATTGAATGGAGCACCGAGGTCGTCGGCATCTTCCCCAATGAGGCCATCATGCGCCTCGTCGGCGCCGCTGCTGCTTGAGCAGAACGATGGGCCATGCAAGGGCAAGATAATAAACCTTGCCACTTCAGCCCTTTCGGCACATCAATCTGCAGGCAGTGGCACGCTGATCTTCCGGCCTTTTCAAGGGCAAGCGCGATAGCCGCGCCGTCATCTAGCCACAGAGGCGATCCGCGCGAAGCAAACAGGCGGTTTATCTACGCGGTAGCGCATCGCGTCCTATCCGATCCAAAACGGTTCCCGCGGATCAGACGAAGTTAAAGTCCCATGCGCTCAACCCAAGCCCGGCCAGATTCGCGACGCTTTGGACATTACTAAGATGAGCAAAATCGTCGGCATGGTTATCGGAGGTGACGTAGGCCAGATTCCCTGAATTGGTTAACGGATTAAAGTAAACGATAATGTCGCCGGTATGCTCATTGGAGATCGCATCCGCAGCTTGGGAGCCGTTGCTGAACGAGTTGGTGAGCACGACGACATGCTCGCCGTTCGCGCCCGCGGCGTCGCCGCTGTAGAAGGTGTCAACTGGATGGCCCGACCGTGAGCTGGCGTGGTTGACGAAGTTGGCGCCAAAACCGTCGCTACCGAGGCCAACCGCATCGAAGGCCAAAGTGTCATCCGCCGGGTTGAAATCCAAGATCGAGGTATTATCCGGGTCCGGCCCGAAACGCGGGTCATATCCAGGGATCGGGTTGTGGAATTGGAACACGAACGTGTCGCTGCCTGTGCCCCCGGTCAGAAAATCCCTGCCATCACCAACAAAGAGGGTGTCGCTACCCGGCCCCCCGTAGAGCTTGTCATTATCCTCAGCAGTGATGTGCGGTCCGTCTCGCCCGTTGTCGCCGTAGAGGTAGTCATTGCCCTCCTCGCCAAACACATGATCATTGCCTGTGCCACCGAAGACTCGGTCATTGCCAGGCCCCGCCGAAATGGAATCATTACCCCCAAGAGCGTCAATCCAGTCATTCCCGTCGGGATCTGTGATCACATCGTCACCATTGGTGCCGAAGAGGGCATTGTCGCGCGGACTACCTTGGATAGCCATCAGAGACACTCCTTAACCATGCGTCCCCACGCCACCTGAACCTTTTCATATCTCTCTTCAGGTTATAGGCAAAATTGATTGTTCCGATTCAACATATTTACGCGATGGATGTATCATCCTCGGGTGCGCCATGGCGCCACCAGGTGCGTGCGCGCAATGAGACGAGGCGGGTGCCAGTGGATGCCGGAAAACACGCGCGGCCCTTGGGCGTCCTGCTCTCCCGCTCGCGAGTGGAGGCCTCCGCCTTTGTATCGGTGAAACGTGATTGGAAAATTGTTTTCCAGGACATGTGGTCATTGAGCAGGACCTTATCGAAGCCGGCTCCTATCGCGGTGGAAGCAGGGGCAGAATGATCGTTGGTCCTTGCTGCCGTTAGTTTGACGCAACGTGGTGGAATGGCCGAGCAAAGGGATCCGGCGCGGCACTCCACAGCGCGGCAAGCAGCCGGGGCATTTCGATCCGCGGCAGAGATCACTCCATCTGCCCACCGGGTGCTGTCGCCAGATTAAGAGTTGTTCCCGCCTGCGGATCAGATCACAAGCAAGCAATGGCCTAACCAAGGATCTTAGTGCTTTGAGGACGGCTACTTGAACGAAGCATGGACCTCGTTTTGGACCACGGCCGCAATGTTGGATGGACTGACCGACCAAAACAACCTTCGCCGACAGCGGACGCACGTGGCGGAATGGTCAATCTTCAGCGGAACTGGGGTAGTACCTCGTCGAATTTCCAGCGGCTGAGTCGCCGCCAGGCGCGCAGACGATTGCGACGATCGAAACGATCTGTGACAGTACGGGAAGCAATAGCTACGCGCTCACTCGCCCCGCAGGCAAAGCGATGGCCAGCAGAATGCCGAGTTCCGGCGCGAGCGGCGAGCAAAAACGGAAAACAACATGCAATGGGTCTTTCCTCATGCAGCGGTCGGACCGGGAATGCGTGGCAGGGTCTCGGCCAGAAACCGCCAGTCCTCGCGCTCGCCTTCGCCTTCGCGGCGCTTACCAAAGAACTGGACGATCATCTTGCCATCGGCGTCGTAGGCTTCGAGCGAGGTGACGTGACCGTCCTTGGTCGGCTTGCGAACGGCCCAGATCTCGCGGACGTGGTGGGTCCCGAGATGCAGATGGAAGGTCTCGTCGAGCACATTGATCCACGGCCCGATTGTTTTGACCCACTTGATTGGACCGGAATGGATCTGGATGCAGCCACGATTGCCTACAAAGCACATGATTGGCATTTCATCTTCGGCCGCCTGTTGAAACATGGCGCCGATAGCGTCCTTTTCGAGCGCCCAAGCGTAGACCTCGCCGACCATACGCACCGCCTCGCGGCGGCTGAGCTTGAGTCTCTTCAACATGTCGAAGAACTGATGCACGTCCGTCAGCTGGCTCCAGCACTCGCGTAGATCCTCCACCGTGGCGGCTCGGTCAGGAACCTCTGCGTCATCGCTGGCTCCGCTCGCCTTGAATACTACGATCGGCTCCTGGTTCGAGGATTCCAGCTCAGCCACCAGCTTCTGATAAGCATCGAGATTTGAGGCGGGCCCGAGTTGCACCTTGTGCATCGCCTTGCCGGCGGCATCAAAGAATTGCAGGCTACGGCTAATGTCCTTGCCATTGCGCTTCTCGACGGCAAAGCCATGCGCCCAAACTTTCGGGAAGATGCGCAAGTCGATGTCGTCGCCAAGTACCAGAGCATGCTTGTTGCCGGTGACCACCTTGTCGTAGACGCCGATCTTTTCGTGCACGGCACTTTCGTTGCGGGTATGCGCCACCACCTCGCCGACCGCTTCGAGGCCGGTCAGCAGATCATTGACGCGCGGCTCGACACGAATCGCGCCCAGACCGCAATGCGCGGCGACCAATTCCGCTTCCGATATACCCAGTCGGGCGGCGAGATCGTGCTCACGGATCTTTGGATTGTCTTGCTGCGCCCGCCGGATTTCGTGCGGCGATAGTCTCTCACGCTGGTCCATGTGTTAACGACCTTCATCTGCTTGTTGAGGATCAGCTGCCCCGCCGGGGGTCCGGTCGACTGAGCGCAGCGTGGTGCTTGATGCCGACCTCCTGCTCGTCCGCAGGGCGCTGCTGGCGAGAGAGCGTGATCGCCATCGAAACCGGGCGTGTCGTCTAAAGCGGCGGGGAACGGTTCCACCCGCGCAGAGCGGTTCTGACCCAGCCCTGACATGTTGCCCCAGCCCTGACATTTGGCTTGCTCCGTTCGATCGATCGCGAGGGCACTCGCAGCATGATTTTTGTCTCGGCGGTTTTTGCCGCAACCGCCAATAAGCGCCTCAAAAGTCGTGCCAATTCGCCTGAACAAGCGCAAAAAAGTTCCGTACGCTCATCAATGATTTATGTGAGAGTTCAGTGGGAACCGAGGCCGGACACTTTGTGTGACGTACTCGACAAACCCGACAGTGCGTGTCGGTTGTCCGACCTCTTTTCAGCCAACAAGATTGATAGCGCCTCTAGAGGGATCGCGGCGTGTTGAAACGGATTTTTCCTCTTTGGCACGGTCCCTGCAGCGTGATCCGCAAAGACGTCACGGATTGAGGAGATATCTTGCTATGATCACGCTCACCGACAATGCTGTTGCCGCCGTCAAGACCGCTCTTTCCCGCGCCAGCGAGCAAGCGGAGGGCTTTCGCATTATGGTCCAGACCGGCGGCTGCGCCGGGTTCAAATACATAATGGGCCTGGAGAGCGTCTCGCGCCAGGGCGATGTGATCACGGAGACAGATGGGATCAAGCTGTTTGTGGACGCAGACTCCCAACCCTATGTCGCCGGTATGACCGTCGACTTCGTCACCGGGCTCAACTCTTCCGGCTTTGTCTTCGACAACCCCAACGCGCGGGACAAGTGCGGCTGTGGCAAGTCCTTCAGTTAACTGGGGACTGTTCGGTATGAAGCCTGTCTACCTCGACAACAACGCAACGACACGGGTCGATCCTGACGTTGTGCAAGCGATGTTGCCGTACTTCACGGATCAATTCGGCAATCCTTCGTCGACGCACGCGTTTGGCTCCTCAGTCGGTGCGGCCATAAAAAAGGCGCGGCGGCAGTTGCAGGCGCTGATCGGCGCGCAGTTCGACGATGAGATCACTTTCACCTCGGGTGGAACAGAAAGCGACAATGCAGCGATCCTTTCGGCGCTCGAGGTCACGCCCGACCGAACCGAGATCGTGACGTCCGCGGTCGAGCATCCCGCCGTATTGACGCTGTGCGCGCATCTTGAACAGACTCGCCGTGTCAAGGTCCACACGGTCCCCGTGGATCGTCGTGGCCGGCTTGACCTCGACGCCTACAAGGCAGCCCTCTCGCCCCGTGTGGCAATCGTCTCGGTCATGTGGGCGAACAACGAGACCGGCACGATCTTTCCCGTGGCCGAGCTCGCTGAGTTGGCCAAGGAAACTGGCGCCCTTTTCCATACCGATGCAGTGCAGGCGGTCGGCAAGCTTCCGATGGACCTGAAATCGACCGCTATCGACATGCTGTCGCTCTCCGGCCACAAGCTTCATGGCCCCAAAGGGATCGGTGCACTTTGGATAAAGCGTGGCGTGCACTTCCGCTCGCTGATCAAGGGCGGAAACCAACAGCACGGCCGGCGTGCCGGTACCGAGAACACACCCGGTATAATCGGGCTCGGCATGGCAGCCGAACTCGCTTTGAAATTCATGGACGACGCGACCACACGGGTAAAGTCGCTGCGCGACCGCCTGGAGGATGAGATCCTCCAGCGCATCCCAAGCAGCTATGTCACTGGCGATCTGATGGAACGGTTGCCAAATACCGCAAACATCACCTTTGAACATGCCGCAAGCGATGGAATCCCACATCTGCTGAGCCGCGTGGGCATCGCCTGTTCCTCCGGCTCCGCCTGCACCTCCGGCTCAATGGAACCCAGCCATGTCCTGAGCGCGATGCAGATACCACACGCGGCAGTCCGCTTCTCGTTTGCGCGCGACAACGGCGAAGAAGACGTCGAGCGGGTGCTTGAGGTCATGCCGGCAATCGTGGAGAAGCTGCGTGACTCTCCTGGTTCTGGGTCGCGTGGGCGAAGTCCCGAAGACGTTCGATCCTGTATGTACCTGACCGGCAGCAGAACAGGCTGCCATTCATGAGCCGTGATGTCTTCCTCAACGACACGACCTTGCGCGACGGCGAGCAGGCGCCCGGTGTCGCCTTTACGACGGCGGAAAAGCTGGAGCTCGCCGAGTCTCTTGTGGCAGCCGGCGTCCCGGAGATCGAGATCGGCACGCCTATCATGGGCGCCGACGAGATCGAAGCAATTCGCGCCGCGGTCGCGCGGCGTCTCCCGGTTCGGCTGATGGCCTGGTGCCGGATGAAGGCGCGGGATCTCGATGCAGCGATCGAGAGCGGCGTCGGCGCCGTCAATCTGTCGCTGCCTGCATCGGACATCCAACTTGCCGCCAAGCTCGGCCTCGATCAGGCGGGAGCGCTCCAGCTCATCGAGGATATGGTGAGGCGCGCAGCCGCCAGTGGCTTCTTCGTCGCTGTGGGCTGCGAGGATGCCTCGCGGGCTGATGGCGGTTATCTTGCCCGCGTCATCGAAACGGCTGCGCGCGCCGGCGCAAGCCGTGTCAGGCTTGCCGACACGGTCGGCATTCTCGACCCGTTCTCGACTTTCGAACTCGTCGCCCAGCTCAAGGCAAAGTCTGAAATCGACCTCGAATTTCATGCGCACAACGATCTCGGCCTTGCGGCCGCCAACACGCTGGCCGCGATCCGCGCAGGTGCGCGCCATGCGTCCGTCACCGTCCTCGGGCTCGGCGAGCGTGCGGGTAATGCCGCGCTGGAAGAAGTGGCAGCCGCGATGGCTGTCATCGACGGCGCCGATACCGGGATCGAGCTGACCGCATTGCCCGACCTCGCCGCCCAGGTGGCTTGCGCCGCCCGCCGGCAGACGGCGGCTATTAAGCCGGTCGTCGGCGCCGATGTTTTCACCCACGAGTCCGGCACTCATGTCGCAGGGCTGCTGAATGACGCGCGCGCCTATCAGGGGCTCGACCCGGCACTCGTGGGCCGCTGCCGGCGTATCGTCATCGGCAAGCATTCCGGCGCCACCGCGATTGCCCGCGTGCTGAGCGAAAGCGGTCGCGATCTCGACCCGGATTTGGCAGCCGCAATCGTGGCTCGCGTCCGCCGCAAGGCGGCCGAGACGAAATCGATCGTGACAGCAACTCAACTGGTCGAGCTCTACGATGGGATGTCCAGCGAGGCACGCCTCGCGCATATCGCAGTTCCAGGCCAGCTGGGAGACGTACGCAGCGCACCACAGTTGTCCGACCGGGGAGAGTGCGATGAATTGTTCCGCTGACGGCCACCCCATCGATGTTACCGACATCCTCGCGCGACTGAAGGGCCTGTCGGCCGCGGAGGAGTTCTTCGCGCTCCTTGGGATCTCTTATGATCCAAAGGTGCTGAATGTCTCACGGCTTCATATCATGAAGCGCGTGGGCCAATATCTTGCCGAAGAAGATCTATCCGATCTGCCCGACCAGGTAGTCGCGGCGCGGGTGCGCGCCACGTTGCAACGCGCCTATGAGGACTTCGCGACTTCCTCTCCACTGACGCACCGGGTCTTCAAGGTGCTCAAAGACCGCGATCCGAACAAGCCCGCCAGGCCGGGACGCACCTTCGTCCCGTTCGAGTCCGTACTGAAGCGGTTCCCAAAAGAATGAGAGTGACATGGTTGCGACGCGACAATGTCGAGAACCCGACACATCCGGTCGTCGTGAACACGCCCCTGAGAGAAATCAACAGAGCCTCCAGCAATAGGAGGACGCAAAACGATTTGGCACGAATAGTGCTGCCAACCAGATCAGACCCGCACCCGGTTAAAAGCCCAAAGGGACCGCCAATGCACATCCTAGTCTGCATCAAGCAAGTGCCGGACTCGGCGCAAATACGCGTCCATCCCGTCACGAACACGATCATGCGCCAGGGTGTGCCTACCATCATCAATCCTTACGACCTGTTCGCCCTCGAAGAAGCGCTCAGACTGCGCGACAACTACGGCGGCGAGGTCACCGTCCTCACTATGGGTCCGCCCATGGCAGAGGACGCCTTGCGTAAGGCCCTCGGTTACGGCGCCGACCGGGCAGTGCTGTTGACCGACCGCTACTTTGCCGGCTCCGACACGCTGGCGACCTCGTACGCTCTTTCCCAGGCAATCGCGAAGGTTGGCGAGACGTTCGGCACTCCAGACATCGTCTTCACCGGCAAGCAGACGATCGATGGAGACACCGCCCAGGTCGGACCCGGCATCGCCAAGCGCCTCGATCTCATTCAACTCACCTACGTCGCGAAAATCCCCTCCGTTGACCTTGATGCCCGCGAGATCAAGGTCGAGCGCCGCTGTGAAGGCGGCGCGCAGATGCTCAAGAGCAGGCTACCTTGTCTCATCACGATGCTGGAAGGCACAAACGAAATCCGTCGGGGCTCGCTCGAGGACGCCCTGTACGCCGCGCGCAGCCAGGTCCTGAGATGGAGTGCTGCCGACGCCGGCATTGATGACCTCACCAGATGCGGCCTGCGCGGCTCTCCGACGGTCGTCAAGCGCGTTTTCGCCCCTACAGCGCGGGCGGAAAAGGCGGCACTTATCGAAACCCCCGAGAGGAATTTGCGTGATCTTGCTGACGAACTTATCGCCGCAATCTTAACCCGCGGGCCAGCGCTGGAACAGGAACTCGCCTTCAACGGCGGCGAATGACGGCAAGGAGAGACGATGTCGAGCGCGAATCGAGAAGCCCCTCGCCCTGCCTCCGGCCGTGCCGGCACAAAGAAGGAGCTGCCCGACCATTTCAAAGACTATCGCCACGTTTGGGTCTTTATCGAGCTCGAGCGCGGTCAGGTCCACCCGGTATCGTTCGAACTGCTCGGTGAAGGCCGCAAGCTCGCCGACAAGCTTGGCGTCGAGCTTGCGGGGATCGTGCTCGGACCGCCAGGAGAGACCACCCAGTCTGCGGTAGCCGAGGCCTTCGCTTATGGCGCCGATCTTGTCTACAACGTCGAGGCGCCGCTGCTTGCCGACTATCGCAACGAGCCTTTCACCAAGGCGATGACGGATCTGGTCGATGCCCATAAACCCGAGATCCTGCTTCTCGGGGCGACCACACTCGGCAGGGACCTTGCTGGTTCGGTCGCAACAACCTTGAAGACAGGGCTCACGGCCGACTGCACCGAACTCGACGTCGATACGGACGGTTCGCTCGCTGCGACCCGTCCAACGTTCGGCGGTTCCTTATTGTGCACGATCTACACGCTCAATTACCGGCCGCAGATGGCAACAGTGCGACCGAGGGTCATGCCCATGCCGCAGCGGATGGATAAGCCGGTCGGCCGTATCATCCGGCACAAGCTATCGGTAGCCGAGGATGACATCGTCACCAAAATCCTCGGTTTCCTGCCGGATAGCCAGTCTGGAAAGGCCAATCTTGCCTATGCCGACGTTGTGGTTGCAGGAGGCCTCGGTCTAGGCGCGGCGGAGAACTTGCAGCTTGTGAAGGATCTCGCGCGAGCAATCGGCGCCGAGCATGGCTGTTCGCGCCCGTTGGTCCAAAAGGGCTGGCTGTCGGCTGATCGGCAGATCGGCCAAACAGGCAAGACCATCCGGCCGAAGCTTTACATAGCGGCTGGAATTTCCGGCGCCATCCAGCACCGGGTTGGCGTCGAAGGGGCGGATCTCATCGTGGCTATCAACACCGATCCGAACGCGCCGATTTTCGATTTCGCCCACCTTGGGATCATCACCGACGCGATCCGCTTCCTTCCCGCACTGACGGAGGCCTTCACGCGGCGGCTGTCGCCCCACAGTCGCGATAAGCTTGCGAACTAGGGAGCTGGACATGATCAAGGAAAAATTCGACGCCATCGTTGTTGGGGCCGGCATGTCCGGAAACGCTGCTGCTTACACCATGGCAAGCCACGGCCTGAACGTGTTGCAGTTGGAGCGAGGTGAATATCCGGGCTCCAAGAATGTTCAGGGTGCAATCATGTACGCGAACATGCTGGAGGAGATCATCCCGGATTTCCGGGATGATGCGCCTCTCGAGCGGCATTTGGTCGAACAGCGGCTTTGGGTGATGGACGATACATCCCACACCGGGATTCACTATCGGTCGGACGACTTCAATGAGGCCAAGCCCAACCGCTATACGATCATTCGGGCCCAGTTCGACAAATGGTTTTCGCGTAAGGTGCGCGAGGCCGGTGCGACGGTTCTGTGCGAGACGACCGTGACGGAACTCGTGCGCGATGCCAAGGACAAGGTGGTCGGCGTCCGCACCGACCGGACCGGCGGAGAGATTTTCGCGGACGTTGTCGTTCTCGCAGAAGGTGTCTGCGGACTGCTCGGCACGCGCGCCGGGCTTCGCGAGATGCCGAGGCCGAAATCCGTGGCGCTCGCCGTCAAGGAAATGCATTTCCTGCCTGAAGAGGTCATCGAGCAGCGGTTCGGCCTCAAGGCCGGTGAAGGGTGCGTGATCGAGGCCGTGGGTACGATCTCCCGCAGCATGGCCGGGCTCGGCTTCCTTTACACCAACAGAGAGTCGATCTCACTGGGCATCGGCTGCCTTGTTTCCGATTTCGCTGCGAGCATGGAGAGCCCATACGTCGTACTCGACACGTTAAAAAATCATCCTTCGATCCGGCCGCTAATCGCAGGCTCAGAGGTGAAAGAATATGCCGCGCATCTCATTCCCGAAGGTGGCTACAAGGCGATTCCGCAGCTTTTTGGCGACGGTTGGGTGGTGGTCGGCGATGCCGCGCAATTGAATAACGCCGTCCATCGCGAGGGTTCGAACCTCGCCATGACCTCTGGCCGCATCGCGGCTGAGGCAATCGTGCAGGTCAAGAGCCGCAAGCGTCCCATGACCAAACAGAACCTTGCTCTCTACAAGACCATGTTAAACAAGTCTTTCGTGATCAAAGACCTGAAGAAATACAAAGACATGCCGGACCTGCTCCACACAAATTCACGAAATTTCTTTACCACCTACCCGCAGCTGATGTCGCAGGCGGCCCAGAACTTCATGCGGGTCGACGGCACCCCGAAACTCGACAAGGAAAAAGCGACCACTACTGCCTTCATCAAGGCGCGTTCGCGCTGGGGGCTGCTGAGCGATATGGTCCGCCTGACATTTGCCTGGCGCTAGGAGAGACGAGATGACAATCGCAGCGTCACGCATCGAGGAGAAGCTCTACCAGAATCGCTACCTGGTCGATTCGGGGCGTCCGCATATCAAAGTGCGACGACACCAGAAGCCCAGCGCCAACCTGCTCGCGTTGACCCGCGTCTGCCCGGCCCAATGCTATGAATTGACCGACGAGGGCCAAGTGGAGATCACCGCCGACGGTTGCATGGAGTGCGGCACCTGTCGGATACTGTGCGAGGCCAGTGGTGAGATCGAGTGGAATTATCCGCGGGGCGGCTTCGGTGTCCTTTTCAAGTTCGGATGACCCATGCACGCCCGCGCCATTGCCAGAGCCGATACCTGGACGCGATAGCAGCATGACAATTTGCAATTGAACAGGGGCTCGTGAATACTAGGATATCGCGAGTCGAAAGAAAGGCGCTTTGGGAGGGGCACCTTACAACCCCTGAGGTGTTTCCATGGGTCAAGTAATGCGGGATCGGGAGCACAAGGTAGGGCTTCGCGACGCACGGGCACCTATCAAAGCCATGCACGAGCCGAACATCCCGATCAGGGGAATCTACGAGATATCCGAGATCCTGACCGCTCCCACGCGGCTGGAGATCACGCTTGCCAATGTCGTCAACGCACTCTCCTCGTTTGTGCAAATGCGTCATGGAGCAATGGTCCTCCTGGACGCGGAAGGAGAGCTGGAGATTGCCGCAACCGCCGGCAACAACCACGAACGTCAATCAGAGTGGCGCAGCGTCATACCGCAGGCCGTGGTAGACCGGATCGTCGCTACGGGGACGCCGCTCGTCGTACACGATGTCAGCAGGTCCGAACTGTTTCAGGCTGATCTTCCAACGGCTTCGAGTCGCGCCACCATGGCGGTTACCTTTATCGGAGTGCCAATAGAGGCCGAGGATGAAATCCTCGGTACACTGTCGATCGACCGTGTCCGGGACGGCGCCGCCAGCGTGCGTTGCGACGAAGACGTACGCTTCCTGACGATGGTCGCCAACCTTGTCGGCCGCACCATCCGCCTCCATCGCAGCCTGAGCACAGATGGTCAGCGGCTTGTCGAGGAGCAACGGAGACCGGAGAAATCGGTCGACGAGAAAGAGACCCGCCCTGCCCGGCATTCGCATGTCAAAATCGACGGGATCATCGGGGAAAGTCCCGCACTCAAGCAGGTGCTTGAAACCGTCGCGGTCGTGGCAAGGACCAATTCTACCGTGCTGTTGCGGGGTGAAAGCGGCACCGGCAAGGAATTTTTTGCGCAGGCCATCCATAAGCTTTCGGCTCGCAGCAAGAAGGCTTTCGTCAAATTGAACTGCGCCGCACTGCCTGAAAGCGTTCTGGAATCGGAGTTGTTCGGGCATGAAAAGGGCGCCTTCACCGGGGCTGTCGCGCAGCGCGCAGGCCGTTTCGAATTAGCGAATGGCGGAACCCTGTTGCTCGACGAAATCGGCGAGATTTCGCCTGCCTTCCAGGCAAAGCTGTTGCGCGTCTTGCAGGAAGGCGAGTTGGAGCGCGTCGGCGGCACCAGGACGCTAACAGTCGACGTCCGGCTCATATGCGCCACCAACAAGGACCTCGAGACGGCTGTCGTGAACGGAGAGTTCAGGGCCGATCTTTACTATCGCATCAATGTGGTGCCAATCATGCTGCCACCGCTCAGAGAGCGACCTGGCGATATTCCACGCCTTGCGAAGGCCTTCCTCGATCGATTCAATAGCGAGAACCATTGCGAGCTCGCCTTCGCGCCGCCGGCGCTTGACCTGATCTCGCAATGCTACTTCCCTGGCAACGTCCGTGAGCTGGAAAACTGCGTTCGAAGGACGGCCACTCTTGCGCGTTCAAGTACGATCGCCACTTCAGATTTTGCCTGCCAGAATAGCCAATGCCTGTCTTCCCTCCTCTGGAAAGGAGCCGACCGTGCAAACAACGGCTATGCCAGCGATGAATTCGGCCGCAACAGGATGCCGGTTGAAATGCCGCTGGGAGATAGGCGCTTCGGCGCCCCCGAGGGCGCAGCGGTGCCCGTCAACGGCCGCGGTCCGAACGATCCTGCCTCAGGTGCACCAGGCATGCGTGTGACCGATTACGACCGGCTGATCGACGCGATGCAGAAGGCCGGCTGGGTTCAGGCCAAGGCTGGGCGTATCCTCGGCCTCACGCCACGGCAAGTCGGCTATGCCCTGCGTCGGCATGGTATCGAGGTGAAGAAGTTCTAGAAGCCTGCGACGTCGAACGGTCAGGCCTCCTCGCGCCGTGTGCGAGTGGTGCCTTTGAGACGCCACTCGACGCGACGCATGTTGAAGCGCGGGAGCTACGTCATCGGTTTCTCTTTCCCGGGGCTGCCCAGGCCCGCATCCGCACTCAGATGTCGGCGGATCCAAGGAAGAAAAGAATGTCCAACATGATGAAGGCGCTGGTGAAGGCCAAGGCTGAGCCGGGCATCTGGATGGAAGAGGTGCCGGTGCCGGAGATCGGCCCCAACGACGTGCTGATCAAGGTCAGGAAGACCGCGATCTGCGGCACCGACGTCCACATTTATAACTGGGACCAGTGGGCGCAGAAGACGGTGCCGGTGCCGATGGTGACTGGTCATGAATTCGTCGGCACCGTCGCCGATTTCGGCGCGGCGGTCACCGAGTACAAGGTCGGCCAGCGCGTCTCGGGCGAAGGGCATATCGTCTGCGGTCACTGCCGCAACTGCCGCGCCGGACGAGGGCATCTATGCCGCAACACGCTGGGCGTCGGCGTCAATCGGCCCGGCGCCTTCGGCGAATACATGGCGATCCCGCAGCACAACGTCGTGCCGATCCCCGATGACGTGCCGGACGAGATCGCGGCAATCTTCGATCCACTGGGCAATGCGGTGCACACCGCACTGTCCTTCGACCTGGTCGGTGAAGACGTGCTGGTCACCGGCGCCGGTCCGATCGGCATCATGGGCGCGCTGGTGGCGCAGTGCGTCGGCGCGCGAAAAGTCGTCATCACCGATATCAATCCGGTCCGGCTGGAACTGGCGCGCAAGCTCGGCGTGCAGCATGTCGTCGACGCCTCGAAGGAAAAGCTGCGCGACGTAATGCCTTCGATCGGCATGAGCGAAGGGTTCGATGTCGGGCTGGAGATGTCGGGCGCCGCACCCGCCTTCCGCGACATGATCGACACCATGAACAATGGCGGCAAGATCGCCATTTTGGGCATCGCGCCCACCGGCTTCGAGATCGACTGGAACAAGGTCATCTTCAAGATGCTGCATCTGAAAGGCATCTATGGCCGCGAGATGTTCGAGACCTGGTACAAGATGATCGCGCTCGTTCAGGGGCCGCTGGACGTGTCGGGGCTGATCACGCACCGCATTGGGATCGACGATTTTCAGGTAGGGTTCGATGCGATGCGGAGCGGCAGCTCGGGCAAGGTGGTGATGGATTGGTAGGCGTTATGCCCCCGTCAAGCCTTGGTACTGCCAGCGCCACACCGTCAGACGTTCGTTTGGGATTGAATACTGTCGGATAGTGATGCTCGTTTAGCGTTCGACGAAGGGTCCAACCCCGCCTTCCTGATAAACTCGCACTCCGCACCGGAGATCAGATGGACGCAGAGGATTAACGTCACCGTTGTCAATGGTCAGCGCCTCGGCAATATGCTTGTCGGCGCTTCGCTCGAAGCAGCGCGGCGGTGATACAGGTGGTGCACAGGAACCCCTCGTGGACAGCTTCAATCCGAGTAAGTTGAGCCCTGTCGATAGCGCCCGGACCCATCTGCTCTTGTTCAGTCACAAAAATCCCCCTTGGCCAGGTTGTTGATCGATCCTGCAGGCTCAGGGCAGCCGATCGTCCCGGAGAACTCGCTGCAGCTCCCGATCGGCATCGCGCTGGCGATCCGCCTCTAGATAGACCTTAGAGAAGGCCTCCAATGGCCAACCCTGTTTTATGCAGCTTTTATGCTGGCAGTCCAATCGGCCGCGCACTATCCGCTTTGGAAGACCGCGCCCAATCTCGGCGACCATAAGCCGGCGCTCGGCCAGTATCGCTGGAACCCGGTGCCGCTGTGGAGCGAGCCGGCCTGTTCAAGTCGCAAGCCCGACAAAAATGTGACGTAACGAACAGGCGGAATCGTGCATGAAAGCCAACATATTGAACTGAAAACCGCGTTTTTGAGCTGGCACAACTTTTGCGGTTTGAACTGCGACGTCCACTCAGGAACGGAGCCGTTCATGTCTCTACCGACGATTTCGCTTGAGAGTTTGGTCAGCACTAAATCCTTCGACCAGTTGCTGGCCACCGCGAAATCCGCCGGTTGCGCATCTTCATCCTGCGGCTCGTCCGCAAAGCCGGACGAGATGGACTCCGCTGTCTGGGAGAAGATCAAGGACCATCCATGCTATTCCGAAGAGGCGCACCATTATTTCGCGCGCATGCATGTGGCGGTCGCGCCAGCCTGCAACATCCAGTGCAACTACTGCAATCGAAAATATGACTGTGCCAATGAGAGCCGGCCCGGGGTCGTCTCGGAAAAGCTGACTCCAGACCAGGCGCGACGCAAGGTGATCGCGGTGGCCAACGAAGTGCCCCAGTTCTCGGTGCTCGGGATCGCCGGGCCGGGCGACGCCTGTTACGACTGGAAGAAGACAAAGGCAACTTTCGAACGCGTCGCCACGGAAGTCCGCGACATCAAGCTGTGCATCTCCACCAACGGTCTCGCGTTGCCGGATCATGTTGCGGAGCTTGCTGACATGAATGTCGATCATGTGACAATCACCATCAACATGGTCGACCCCGAAATCGGCGCAAAGATCTATCCTTGGATCTTTTACAACCATCGCCGCCACACCGGCATCGACGCTGCCAGGATCCTGCACGAGCGGCAGATGTTGGGCCTGGAGATGCTGACCGCGCGCGGCATCCTCACCAAGATCAATTCGGTGATGATCCCCGGCGTCAACGGCGAACACCTGATCGAGGTCAATAAATGGGTAAAGGAGCGCGGCGCGTTCCTGCACAATGTCATGCCACTGATTTCCGACCCAGCGCACGGTACGCATTTCGGCCTGACCGGGCAGCGCGGCCCAACTGCGTTGGAACTGAAGACGCTTCAGGATCGCCTTGAAGGTGGCGTCAAGCTGATGCGCCATTGCCGGCAGTGCCGGGCCGACGCTGTCGGCCTGCTTGGCGAGGATCGTGGCCAGGAGTTCACGATCGACCAGATTTCGGACGACATCACCTACGACGCCAGCAAACGCAACGCCTATCGGGAGGTGGTCGCGCGCGAGCGCGGCGATCACGTGGCAGCCAAAAGCCAAGCGGTCGAGACGGTCAAGGCAACGGGTTCGGGCAAATCGCTCCACATCGCTGTGGCGACCAAGGGCGGCGGCCGGATCAACGAACATTTCGGCCATTCGAAGGAATTCCAGGTTTATGAGGTCTCTCACAGGGGGATCAGCTTCATCGGGCATCGCAAGGTCGAGCAGTATTGCCTCGGCGGCCGGGGCGCGGACGCCACCCTCGAAGGCGTCATAGCTGCGCTCAAAGGCATCGATATCGTGCTGTGCGCCAAGATCGGAGATTGCCCCAAGGATCAGCTCGCGGAAGCTGGAATCCGGGCAATGGATGTTTATGGCTACGACTACATCGAGACCGCTATCAGCGCGCTTTACGCCGCCGAGTTTGGGAGCGAACCACTGGCGGCGACGGCTTGAGCGTCTCGTCCCAACCGAATCAGGAGTTGAGAAATGGCCTTCAAGATCATCGCCTCGCAATGCACGCAATGCGGTGCCTGCGAGTTCGAATGTCCATCGAGCGCGATCAAATTCAAGGGCGAGATCTATGTGATCGATCCGAAGAAGTGCACCGAGTGCAAGGAGGCCTTCGACACCCAGCAATGCGCCTCGGTATGCCCGGTGCCGGGGACCTGCATTCCCGCCTAACCCACTCGGGTTAGCGGAACGGTCGGGGTCGCTTCCGGACCACGCCATGACCTCCTTTATTAACGAACTGAAGCCGCAAGGAAGGAAGAAAGGGGATGGGCCTCGGACGCGAACAGGAGGTCGAGATCCGCAAGCCTCCGCGATTTATGCCGGGCGAGCGGGTCCGTGCCACACGCCACATAAGGAATGACGGCACCTATCCCGGTAGGGAGATAGGCGCAAACCTCGTGCGGAAGGGCGATGAAGGCTATGTGCGCGACATCGGCACCTTTCTCCAGCAGTTCTACATCTATGCGGTCGAATGGTTCGATCGCGGCACCGTCGTTGGCATGCGCGCCCACGAACTGATCAGCCTCGACAAATCCGGGGATCCTTGTGCCGAAATCACTTGTGGTCACTAGAAAGGGAACAGGCCGATGAAGGTTATGATCCGCAAGACCGACGCCGGCCTATCGGCGTATGTGCCCAAGAAGGATCTCGAAGAGCCGATCATCGGCGTCGAGAATGAAGAGCTATGGGGAGGGTCTATAACGCTCAGGAACGGCTGGCGGCTCGTTCTGCCCGACCTTCCGCGAGATACACCTTTGCCGATCACCGTCGAGGCAAGAAAGATCTCCGACGAGGATTGATGCCGCAGGTCGGCACCTGAGAGCGTCAACGGGAACCGAGCATGAATAAGATCCTCGCCTTGGGCCATCTCATGATCAACCGGGACAGTCATGCCGCCAAGCAGCTTAAACTGCTGAAGAAGGCTCTCTGCGCCGATGAGATCATCCCGTATCTGGGTCCCGACCTGCTTCGGCTTAGGTACGAGGAACCACCGGTACCGCACACGCCGCAAGCCGTTGCCGCAGCATTCAACGCGCGGGCGCCCGCTCCTTCCAAGATTCGAACCAATATGTGGTCGGTCGCCCAATTCATCGAGCAGCGCCGGCATCGGCGGACGCTCCAAGCCTGGATGGCTGAGATATTCGCAGGCCCAGTGGCGCCGACCGTTTTCCATGCCTGGCTCGCGACACTTCCCCTCTCGCTGATCGTCGATAGCTGGTACGATGGCGCCATGCGCGCGGCCTTCATAGACACCGGCCGCACTGATGTCGTCGAAATTCAAGGCGTCACGCGGGCGCACGCAGTTGGCGACGTTTGGACGAAAACGTACGATTTGTCTGGAACGGAACTCCAACCAGAATCGGCGGCAACGACAGTCCTCTATACCCCGCACGGCAGCATCAAGCCGGCGGCAAACTTCCTTATCGCAGATTCGGATTACGTCGAAGCGCTAACCGAAATCGATATCCAGACTCCGATCCCGCGCGCCGTGAAGGAACGGCGCACCAAGCGCGGCTTCTTCTTCTTCGGCTGCCGATTCGACGACCAAATGCTGCGCACCTACGCCAGACAGGTCATCAAGCGCTCAAGCGGCCCGCACTTCGCGGCTATTGAGTCGGCAACGCTGACCAAAAACGAACGCCGCTTCCTTGCAGCAAACGCAATCACGGTCATAGACATGCCGGCAGCCGAAGCCGCGGCTCAACTGGTTGGGACAGGCGTCTAGCAGATGACAACCAGCTTTGCATGTCCTGGGCATTTGACGTGGGAATCGTGCGCCTCAAGGCCCTCCAAACCGCCCAATATCACTGGAATGCACCCCCGAACAGTAAGGCTATCGGCGGCGTGACGAAGCCCGGGAATTCGCTCGCCAATGGAGAAGCGGCCGGTCCGGTCCAGGGCTTGAGCACGATCGCCCGCATTACCCGGATGAATTTGCGGCACTCCTGGCAGGTCACCGTGGCTATTGGTTCGACACTCGTTGCGGCATCGCTCCAATTGCTCATCCCCGAGCTCCTCGGCCAGGCCATAGACCAGACCCAGACAGCCATCGGCGGGGGTGTCAGCGGAGCGGCAGCGCAAGAGGGGCTGCGGACCTCGGCGCTGCTGCTGCTTGCCATTTGCGTGCTGCGCGGCCTCTTCACGCTGGCTCAAAACTATTTTGCCGAGGCGGTCGGACATCACGTCGCGTATGAACTGCGGGTCGCTTTTTATGAGAAGATCCAGCGGCTCAGCTTTTCTTTTCACGACCAGGCGCATTCAGCCGATCTGATCACGATCGGCATGCTCGATCTGGAAGGCGTGCGTGTGTACTTCTCTGCCGCTCTGGTTCGCGCCGTGCTGCTCGTCATGTTGATCGGGGTCGGCGCCCACATGCTGATCTCCATCAACCTGGTTCTTGGTCTCCTCGCGCTGAGCTTTGTGCCCTTCGTCGGATGGCGCTCATCAATCACACAGATCAAGCTGCGCGCCACCTGGCTTGACCTGCAGGAGAGGCTTTGCGACCTCAGCCGTGTAATGGAAGAAAATCTCACCGGCGTCCGGGTTGTCCGCGCGTTTTCAGCGCAGGCCTACGAGATGCTGAAGTTCGACCGCGCATCGAAGAGTGCGCTTGGCCTCATGCACGAACGGGCCGAGATTTACGTGCGCAATATTTCCGCGATGAATTTCTCGTTCTTTTTCGCCATGGGGTTGGTTCTGTGGATCGGCGGGAACAAAGTCATCGCAGGCGAAATCAGCGTCGGAAAACTTGCCACGTTCCTTACCTTTATGACCATCCTCCAGATGCCGGTTCGCCAGATAGGCTTGATTGTCGATGGCTTTGCCCGAGCCTCGACATGTGGTTCGCGCCTGTTCGGGTTACTTGACCTGGATATCGCGCTCAAGGACGCGGCAGACGCCAAACCGCTCGAAATCAGCGAGGGCACCTTGCGGTTCGACGATGTTTCATTCGCCTACCCGGACGAAGAGAACCGCCCAATTCTGAAGAATATCAGTTTTGAAGCCCGCAAGAGCGAAACCATTGCAATTGTCGGCCCGCCCGGCGCGGGCAAGTCGACGATTGCTCATCTGATCCCTCGTTTTTACGACGTCGCCAGCGGCGTCATCACGCTTGACGGTCAGGATATCCGCGAGGTCACCCTGGCGACGCTTCGCAGAGCCGTCGCGGTCGTGCAGCAGGATGCATTCATCTTCACCACGACGATCGAAAACAACATCGCCTATGGTGATCCCTGGGCCAACGCGCAGCGGATCGAGCGCGCGAGCGAGTCGGCTCAGCTTCATGACTACATTCTCCGGTTGCCGGCCGGTTACAAAACGGTGGTGCGTGAACGCGGCATATCCCTGTCGGGCGGCCAGCGTCAGCGCCTTACGATCGCTCGCACGATGATGCTGCGCCCGTCGGTCATCATATTCGACGACTCGACTGCCGCGATCGATGCCGCCACAGAACAGCGCATTCGCTCCGCGATGCGGCACTTTGCCAAGGACCGCGTAACCATCATCATCGGCCACCGGCTGAGTTCGCTCATGGATGCCGACGTAATCCTGTTTATCGAGAACGGCGAGATTGTCGAGCGTGGCACTCATGAGGACCTTCTGGCGAAGGGCGGACGCTACAAGGCCCTCTACGATCTCCAAGCGCGCGCTTTTGATGACATGCTGGCCAACCAAGAGGGGATGAGCTGATGCTCCAGGGTAGCGAAGTCGAGACGCAGCGCGACGATACCCACGAAGACCGGCGTCCGCCCCATGCGGTCGTCGGTTCGCATCGCATCGAAGAGGAGATGTTCGGGCAGGCGTTTGACAAGAATATTGTCCGACGCATTTGGGGGTTCGTGCGACCCTACCGCACCAACTTGATAGTCTCGGTTGGCGCGATGTTGATCCTCACCGGCACGCAGCTTCTCGTCCCGCTGATCATCCGCTTTGCTATCGACCATGGCATGCAGCCGGGAAGTGGCGATCGTTCGGCCCTGCTTGGAGCCGCCTGCGCCTTCCTTTTCACCATTTCGATCAATTTCGGCGCCAGCTGCACGCAAGAGATCATGGTCTACAAAATGGCGGAGAAAGTTCTATTCGATATTCGGCGCGCCACGTTCGGCCATCTGCAAGACGTGGCGCTTTCCTTTATGGACAAGACAGAGGTGGGACGGCTGATGTCGCGTCTGCAGGGCGACGTCAATTCCATGCAGGAATTCCTCGAAACCTCGGTGTTTTGCCTGGGCGACATCATTCTTGTCTTTGGCATCGTCTTCGTCATGCTGTGGCTCGATGTTCGCTTGGGGATCCTTACGTTTTCACTGGTGCCTGTTCTCCTCATCGTGCGCATCTTCTGGCTGCCGCGCGCCCGCGGCGCCTTCATGGCTGCCAACGAGGCCAATTCGGTTTCCAACGGCGCGCTGGCCGAGGCCATTCATGGCGTAAGGGCAGTGCAGTCCCTGGACCGCCAGCAGGTCAATCTAACGCTCTATGACGACAAAGCCCGCGCCAATCTCAAGACAAACCTGGCCGCCGCCAAATACGGCCAGATCATGGTGCCGATCGTCGATAGCCTGACGGGCGTCGCCATGGCTGTCGTCATCGTCGTCGGCGGCTCAATGGTGATGAGCGATCGCATCGATGTGGGTGTGATGGTCGCGTTCCTCTTCTACATCCAGCGCTTCTTCGATCCGATCCGCTCCCTCACCTTGCAATATTCGATCATGCAAAGGGCGATGGCGTCGGGAAAGCGACTGACCGACGTTCTTGACGTCAAGATTGAGGTCCAGGACAAACCGAATGCCACGGTGCTTTCGCCCGAGATGGACGGCTCGATCGAGTTCAGGAACGTTACTTTCGGATATGATCCCAAGCATCCGGTATTGAAGAACGTGTCGTTTCGGGTCAATCCCGGCGAAACCGTCGCCCTGGTGGGGCCGACCGGTTCAGGTAAATCCAGTGCGATGGCCCTGGTCCACCGCTTTTATGATGTTCAGGAGGGCCAGGTGCTGGTCGGCGGGTATGATGTGCGCGATCTCACCCAGAAATCGCTTGGCGGTCAGATCGCCATGGTGCTCCAGGAGCCGTTCCTTTTTACCGGCACGGTTTTCGAGAACATCCGCTACCACAAGGCTGAAGCCACGCGGGAAGAGGTTATCGAGGCCGCTATGGCGGTCGGCGCGCACAGCTTCATTGTGCGCCTTGCTGGTGGATACGATGCCGATCTGTGTGAAGGCGGCGGCAATCTCTCGCTAGGCCAGCGCCAGCTTATCAGCTTTGCCCGTGCGCTTGTCGCAAACACCAAGATTCTGGTACTCGACGAAGCAACCGCCAATATCGATAGCTATACGGAAATGCTGATTCAGAAGGCTATGGTCAGGCTCCTCGAAGGCCGCACTGGCCTCGTCATCGCCCATCGCCTTGCCACAGTCCGAGGCGCCGACCGCCTTATCGTTCTTCAGAATGGCAAAGTCGCCGAATCCGGAAAGCACGACCAGTTGATCGAAATGGGCGGTCTCTATTCCAAACTCTACAGGCTCAACCACGCCTCGTTCGACGACACGCCCGATGAGCAACTCGACACCTCCGAAGCAGCGGGCTACAGATCTGAGGCGCGAAGTTCTGAGGAGCCGGCGCATTGGTGCAAGCGCTTTGCCGAACGGTGATACCCGACGCATTGCCGGCTTGCACAAGCAGATCGAGCGCCTGTGCGATGTCGAGATCGCCACCACACATGCGGGCGTTTGATTTTCACGAAAAAAGGCTCGCGATAGATCCCGTGACTTTTGTCCAAGCCTCGCGGCGTCTCAGAAAATCACGCGTCATAGACTTGCTGAAGCCCGACGAGGATCGCTTATTCATTGGTGTAGCATAGATCACCGAAATTTGACCGGGCGTTAGCTTCATGGACGAAGACGAGAAACGCTGCGCGCTTGGCGCATAGCTGGCCCAAGATCTGCTCCATCGTTTTGAGCAAACGGGGCTTCCGGCGCCGCCTTATCTTGAGCCAAGTTATTGGTTTGCGGTTTCGCTCAAGTCCTGTCGAAATGGGGCCGGAGCGGCATATCGTCATGTACGCTCACGGTTTGCCGTTCGATCTTGTGGTGAATTCTGGGCGGGCAGTCGCCACAGTGCAGGGCTTCAAGGCGCGCAACGATTTCGGCGTCATCTTGGGTCTGCCTGTTGTTGTGGCGAACATACTCGACCCAAGTTGGCACATGATAACATTCGGTCCACAGTTCGGGCTTTTCCAGGTCACGCAGCAGCGCCCATTGCCTGGCGCCATCTCGCAGTCGGGCTTTTCGCCATGATGCCATCACATTGAGAAATTCTGGAACGTCTTTCTGGTGAATACGATAATCGACCATTATCATGATCGGACCGCTTCGTGGTCGAAGGTCAAGCTGCAGTGTTGGTTCGCAGAAGGTGTTGGTCGGATCCAGTTTGAGCGTTTCAAGATCCGGAAGACGCAAAATAACGCCGAGCAGTCCGCCAAATACAAGAACCAGGCTTGCGACGAGCAAGGCTCCCGAGACGCCTTGCAGATCCGCTAACTGGCCCCAGAGCCAACTTCCCGCTGCCATGCCGCCATATGCGGCCGTCTGATAGAGAGAGAGGGCTCGTCCCACCACCCAGCGAGGCGCCGAAAGCTGAACGGTGACGTTAAACAGCGAGAATGACTGGATCCATGCCGCACCGGCTGGCATGACGAGGAGGCAGCTCAGCCAAACGTGCTCGCTCCACGACAGAAGCAAGCAGCTGATCGCCAGTGTAAAGAACGCACCGCGAACAACCCATTCGTTGGAGAGAACTTCGCGGGCTCGTCCGATGAGGAGCGCGCCACAGATCGCTCCCAGGCCGAAAAAGCCAAGCATCACTCCGTAGGTGACCGCAGTGCCCTTAACCTGTTCGCGAACAACCAACGGCAGGAGGGCCAAAATGACGACTGCAGTGAGGCCGAAAATGAAACTCCGGCACATCAGTTTGAGAAGGTTTGGCGACATAAGCACATAGCGGAATCCTGCCGCCATCGCGCTTCCGAAAGCCTCCCGCGGCAGCGCTCGTCGCGCCGGCACAGTTTTCCAGCCCAAGAGGGCGGCGATCAGCGCGACATAGCAAAATACATTGAAGAGAAACGCGAAGGCTGCCCCGGCGGTCGCCACGATTATGCCGCCAATCGCCGGTCCCATGCTGCGCATGAGGTTGTAGCTCATGCCGTTGAGCGCAACTGCGCTTGGGAGGTCTTCGCGAGGCAGGATATCTCCCATCGAGGCTTGCCACGACGGATCGTGCAATGCCCAACCACAGCCGATCAGGAAGGTGAGACCCAGAAGTGTCCAGGGTGTGATTTCCCCGGCGTAGGTCAAGAGCGCCAGGGACGCTGATACGCAAACCATCAGCAGTTGCGCCATTAGCATGATCCGGCGACGGTCAAAGTTATCGGCGAGCGCTCCGGCTGCGAGCGAGAAGATCATGTAGGGCAAGGTGGTCGATGCTTGTACAAGCGCCACCATTCCATGGGAGCTGGCAATACTCGTCATCAGCCACGCAGCCGCCACACCTTCAACTAGCGTCCCAAGATTCGAAACAAGGGCCGCCGACCACAGAGAACGGAATGTCTTGTGTTGAAAGGGTACGAGTGGAGATGTTCTCTTCGCCATTATTGGAAAGCTTCGGAATCGGCCGCGAGGCTGGATCTCTTCAGCTCACTCAACCACGGCCTCGCGGCTCAAGCCAAGCTGCCACAGTGAGCGCGCCTGCTAACCCAGGCAGATGATTGTGGGCAGACGCTAAACCGCTGGCGAGGTCCAGCCTTATCATCTGCTGGCGAGTTCTTCATGCGCGCTGAACACAATCGAGATGCCGCAGTTTTTCAATTTCAACAAGAGTTCCCGAGTTCCCCGACGGCAAGATGCGACATTTGATCCGATACTGCACCGCCCTGCAGCTTCGGACGCTCAAGCATTTCCGAGCCGAATGCACCCACTCCCGTAGCTTGCAGCCATTCTTCTGGCGCCAAGGCCTGCGCTCGGCCCGCTTGCGAACACTGGCTCGACCGGTGTCACTTGCTCGTCGAGGGACTTTTACGATAAAGCTCCGCGCGAATCAGGAAGCGCCAGGAGTCTCGAGCGGCGACTTCATTCTTTTATTCGTTTCTCATCAGGAAGGAACTATGAGGCGGCAAACGCGACCATTCACCGTGGAAGTCAAACAGAAGCGCCGTTATCAAAAAACCACCCGATCCATCTGGGGTGATTTTGACATCGCCGCGGCGATGGCCGAAACTTCAGAGGGACTCCAGAAGATTCAACCGTCAAATCGTCAGCTTGTTGACTCTACTGTCGTGGCCATTGATGCTGAACCTTTGCACAAACCGCAAATGGAGAATTTCATGGCAAATCGCATGGAAACCGAAACAGCAGTAATTCCTACCGAACCGGCAGCCGGAGCGGAGACGTCAAAATCGAGGGCAAAAACACCGCGGCAGAGAAAGCCAAACGCTGAGCCGAGCGCGCCTGGCCGCAAGAACGGCGCCAAGCCGACCTCCGCAACCACTGAAGCACCGCCATCGGCACGGACAGGCCGCAAGGTCTACTCCGTAAGGGAGCGCGGCCAGAAGCTCGCGCAGATCGAGACGTCGATCGGCGGCGGCACCACTCTCAAGAGCGCGGTAAAGCAGGCCGGCATCTCGGAACAGACATATTATCTTTGGAAGAAAGCGGCGACGCCTGCAAGGGACAGCGACGAGCTGAAGGATCTTGTCGCGCTCGAGGAAGAAAACAAGCGGCTGAAGAGCCTGCTTGCGGATCGTCTGCGCAAGGAAAATGCGGAACTGAAGAAAAGGCTTGGGCTGGATTAATCCAGCCCTGAGCTTGCGGCTTCCTATATCGGCGCGCTGCCAGGCGATGTCGTGCTGTCTTTCGCTTCGTTGCGGTGAAAGACCGGTTTGGGCGACTGGGTTCGCCGTTCATCGGCGGCCGCCAGAACGATCGAAATTTGTCGACGCGGCCAATTCTGCGGCATAGACCGGTGATCGATCCAGTTCCTCCCGAGGATGAATTGCCGCCTTTTCCTCTTGAAGCATCATCGGGCTGACAACACATTCTGCAATGGTCGGCGGGTTGTCGATGAGGTCCGCCTCGCAAGTGGCCGTTCAGCAGGGTTGGGAGGAAACGAAATGAAGGCGCAGGTCTTCGGCAGTCCTATTTTCGTGAAGCGTGCCGCCTATGTCGTGCAAGAGATTGCGAACCTCGAGGACGCCATCGATTTTCTCGATGAATGGCCCGAAGATCGCAGGGACTTGATCCACGAGACCGCCCTTAAAGCATGTTGTGACGCTTATGATGGGAACAAGCCCTTAAGCGTAGCCCGCGCTGCCTTTTACGGCTTTGCGAAGCGGGCCGCCATATTGGAAGATCCAACCTCGGCGATGCAGTGGATTGCCGCATGCAAGACGAGCAGTGGCAAAAGGTCTGTGTGAACAGCGACGTTGAGCGGGGGGCTGGCAGCGTGGGCAATGTGGTCCCGTGAAGTATCGCGTCCCAGAAACCAGTTCTAATCATCGTCCGGAAACGGCGTCCGACCTAGGCAGGCATAGCGGCCACGCGCTGCAAGGCTATGGTTTGTCAGCGGACTAGTTGCTGGTAGACGCCGCGGGCGACTCCTTCGAGCCGCCCCGCGCCACGGGTTCATGGTCAGCCAAATCGGGTCATGATTTCAGAATGGATCGTCACTGCAGTGTACAGAGACGCTTCCAATGGCAGATCCCCAAACGCGAGCTGGCAAAGAAGATAGTTGGCCCCAGCAACTTCCAACTGACCAAGAAGAGCGTCCCGCACAAAAGCTGCCGTTCCCGCTATGCACAGTTCACTTTCAATCGCTGCTTCGAAGGTCAGCGGCAGGTTTGGTGGAGTCGGAATGCCATTGAGGTCGTAAAGAAACTTGACGCTCTTGAGCCATGTTTCATAAGCAGGTGCCGCGATCGAATAGGCATGTGTGTCAGAACGCCCAATCACGATCATGCGCACCAATCCTAGCAATGGCGACGGATTACCTTTGTCAGTGGTTTCCTCCCGCTTGGCGCGGAAGGCGTCGGTAACTTTGCGGACGGAGGAGCTATGTCCCACGCACGCGAGGTTTGCGCCGTTCGCGGCGGCCCAACCTGCCGACTCGGGTCGATTGGTGGCGACCCATGTCGGAGGACGCGGGCGCTGACGGGGTCTCAGCGTCAAGGGAACGCTATTCAGCTCAAAGTGACGGCCTCGATAGGATAACTTCCCGCCTTTCATGGCGGCGATTACGATTTCGCTGGCTTCCAAATAACGGCCCGGCACTGCGTCCGCGCCAATCCCAAAATAACCTAATTCGGCCGCGAGTGAGCCTCGCCCTATGCCGAGCTCCACCCTGCCACCACTCAATTGGTCGAGCATACAGATCTCTTCGAACGCCCGAAGCGGATGGTAAAGGGTAAGGAGCATCACCAGCGGACCCACTCGCAGTTGGCGGGTGCGCTGTGCGACGCTCGATAAGAAGAGATTTGGTGACGCACCTCTCCCATGGGCGGCGCAGTGGTGCTCTGCAAGATGATATGCATAAAAGCCGAGGTGATCGCAGGCCTCCGCCAGCTTGAGGCGATCGGCGTATTGTAGGCCGATGTCGCGACCGTCCTCATCCAAGTGATCGAAGATTCCGAAGGTCGGCTTCCAAGGCAAGACGTTGTTCACTCTATTGTCTCCGGCGTTTTGACGCAGAATGTCCTTGCTTCGGACCGGGCTCGAAGCGATCAGAGCAACGACATATTTCTGCGAAGCAACCGCTTTCCGCGGGATATAAAAATGTTTTTTACAGGCGACTGAATTCTAGTTACTGCTTCGGTCTTCCCAGAATTTCGGAAGCCTCAGACAACAGTATGTCCATTTGTTCTCTTGTGCCTATGCTTACTCTTATATGTTTTTTCAAAAATGACTCTGGAAACGCGGCGACTAGTACTTTCCGCCGCTTCAACGCTTTTTGCCACCACCTACCGTCTTGTCCTGCCGGCACGCGGGCCAGCAAGAAATTTGCATGCGAAGGCGTTACGGAAAACCCCAGTTGCGAGAGCGCGACGGATACGCGCTCCCGTTCCTGCTTGATGTGTCTGTGGTTCTCTTCATAGGCGTCGCGATGCGCAAGGATGCTGACGCCAACCGCATGGCCGATCACGTTCATGTTGAAAACATTTTGGATGTTGCGCAACCGTCCAATGATTTCGGGATGACCAAATCCAAAGCCGATACGGATACCGGCGGCGGCGTAGCTTTTTGAAAATGTCCGCAGGAGCAGAATATTGGGATAATGATCGATAAGGCGCAGGCCATTATCCGGAGCGAAGTCGACATAGGCCTCATCCAGAACAATCAGGCGATCCGACTGCGCCGCGAGGCGTTCGATATCGGCCACCGAAACGAATGTTCCAGTTGGATTGTTCGGGTTAGCTAGAAGAATGAACTTGGCGCCTTCTGCGGGACCAGAGAGCAATTCTTCTACCGGCAGGACATCAGATTGACCGCATCCGAATTCAAGAATTTGAGCCCCCTGCAACATGGCGAGTTTGCGGTTGAACGAAAAGCCTGGCGATAGCATCGCCACGCTGTCGCCAGGGGCGAGGAAGGCTCTGTAGATGAGTCCCAGCAGTTCGGATGATCCGTTTCCGGCAATCACTTGATCCTTGGTGAGGTCGTAGGCATCAGCCGCCGCTTCTCTCAAGCCGATGTTGTCGTGTTCTGGATATAGATACTGCTGCTCGAGGGCGGCAATTGCACTTTGCATTACGACTTCCGGCATCGGAAATGGATTCTCGGTCGTATGCAACCGGACGCAGCTATCGTCCAATGAACGGCGATCGGAGGGCAAAGGCTTTAGTTCCCCTGGCACCTGCGAAAACGACGAAAGCACGCTTTTTAGTTTTGTTCCCGACATATCCTCTCCAGTTGACATGAGGGCTTAATCATCCGCCCTCAACTTTCTAGTGTTTTGCTCCCCGCTAATTTCGCTACCTCCAATTTATAAGTTGAAATGTCACATTTTATCTGAGGTAATTCAAAACCAGATTACCTCGTATAAGCAAAATTCTTTTTCTTCTATTGTTAGCAAAATTGTGCCATCGACTTCATCTTGATCCGCGCGATTGTTTTAAAGGTGGCACGATGATACCGTCTGTTTCTAAGGCCATGCTTCGCTTACGCATGCCTCGCCATTTGTTCATCGACAAATTGGAGGCTGGTTGCGAACCGGCGTTTAACTGCGCCATATTGCTTTTCAACGACAGCTAATGCGGCGCCACAGTATTTCTACCGCTCGCGCCAATAGCCGGCCAGGACCTCCCGATCATCGTACTGGATTTCCGGGGTCGACTCGTTTGAATCTCTATGATCGACACGGTGCCGGTGAAGGGTGTTCCACGCAAAAAACTCAGCGCACATTGATGAACGTTGTTTGCTCAAGCGCGATTGGTCTGCCGTCAGCGCGTTTGTTTTCATCAATCCGTGAGTCCTCGCTTGGTGTCTGCGGCTCGCCCGTGCTGTGGTGGTGAGCGATCCGGCGACGAGACGAGTCGCAACGAGGCGGCCTCACTTGGCGGCTGCGGGACGGGTGGCTGGCCGGCCAATGTCTCGGCAAGATGATGCCCTGCAAACGCGGCTTCCAACTGCGCCTGATCCAATTCGCCTTCCCAACGGGCGACTACGAGCGTTGCCACGGCATTGCCGATGATGTTCGTAAGGGCCCGGCACTCGGACATGAAGCGGTCGATGCCGAGGATCAATGCCATGCCAGCCACCGGAACGGACGACACCGCAGAAAGAGTAGCGGCCAGTGTGACGAATCCGGCGCCGGTAACCCCCGCCGCCCCCTTAGAGGAAAGCATAGCAACGAGCAGCAATAGGATCTGATCGCCGATCGAGAGATCCGTATTCGTCGCCTGGGCGATAAACAGGGCCGCGAGCGTCATATAGATGTTGGTGCCGTCCAGATTGAAGGAATATCCCGTCGGAATGACCAGACCCACGACTGAACGCTTGGCGCCAGCCTTCTCCATCTTCTCCATGAGAGTGGGCAGCGCGGCCTCCGAGGAGGACGTTCCAAGAACCAATAGGAGCTCTTCCTTGATGTACCGGATGAGAGAAACGATCGAGAAGCCATTGAAACGGCAGACTGCGCCGAGAACGACAAACACAAAGAGAAAGGCCGTGAGGTAGAACGTCCCGACAAGCATCGCGAGATTGACGACGGAGCCGATGCCGTACTTGCCGATTGTGAATGCCATGGCGCCGAACGCGCCGATCGGGGCAGCCTTCATCAGGATCCCAACGAGTGCAAAGATCGGCACGGTGAGAGCCTGGAGCAAGGAAGTGATCGGCTTGCCCATCTCTCCAACCATCGCGAGCGCAATGCCAAACAGGACCGAGAAGAAAAGGACCTGAAGGATGTCGCCATCTGCAAAGGCCGCCACAATCGTGGTCGGAATGATGTTCATCAGAAAGCCCGTCACGGACTGCTCGTGGGCCTTTGCGGCATAGGGATTGACGGCTTGGATATCGAGCGAGGCCGGATCAATGTTGAGGCCGGCGCCTGGTTGAACGACATTGGACACGATGAGGCCGACGATCAGTGCCAGCGTCGAGAAGGTGAGGAAATAGACCATCGCCTTGCTGGCTACCCGGCCGACCTTTTGAAGGCTGTGCATCTCCGCGATGCCGGTCGCGACGGTCAGAAAGATCACCGGTGCGATGATCATCTTGACGAGCTTGATGAAGGCGTCACCAAGCGGCTTCATGTTTTCGCCGATTTCGGGGTTGAAATGGCCGAGCACGACGCCCAGGCCGATGGCGGCAATCACCTGTACATAAAGCCGTGCATAGAAAGGCTTGCGAGGCGCGACATTTGCGTTGGGGCCTTTTGGGGTCAACATAAATCTCTCTCCCAGACCGGATCTCGGCACTGCCTCTCCTCCCCGGGTTATTCCCGACCGCTGCGCTCCGGTCGAACGCTGCTGCGCTGTTCGTCGCAAGACATATGCCAAACGGATAGGCCGAGCGGATCGCGCAATTTCGGATGTTTTCAGGGAGGTTGAGCCCCATCCACATGTGTGAATTTCCGCACTGGGTGGTTCCATTTGGCGAAATCCAGCACTAAGGTGGCGAACGCGGTAGTAAACGACGGCATCAGCGAGGGTGGCTTGCATAAGGCCCCGTTCAACTTCCCTGGCAGACTGGGCACCGGCAGATTTCTCTGGCTTGCGGTTTTGTTTGCACTTCTTGGTGCCGGGCTCGGCTTTTTTGTTCTTGCAGCCGGCCGTATTGCCGGCACCAAAGCTGCGTCAGACCTACGCGATCGTGCTCTTGCCGCGCGCCCACTTGCAGCCGACACTTTGAAAGGAGATGTCGAGAAGCAGCGATTGATTCCGCGCGTCTTGGCTCGTGACGGTGCGGTCCAGGAGATACTTCGCAGTCCGGGCACTGGTGGGGAAGCTGCCCTGGATGAAAAGCTTCGAGCCATCGCGCACGAGGCCGCCTCTTCGGTCATCTACGTCATCAACAGTGAGGGGACGGCGGTTGCTGCGAGCAATGCCGGCGAGCCCACCAGTTTTGTCGGCCGCGATTACCGTTTCCGTCATTACTTCGTTGAAGCCATGGCGACCGGCATGGCCACGCAATACGCACTTGGTACCGTTAGCAAGCGCCCAGGCCTCTTCTTGTCGAGCCGGATCGATGGACCGGAGGGGCCACTCGGCGTCGTCGTCGTGAAGGTCGAGCTCGACCGTGTGGAGTCGAGCTGGCGCAAGAGCGGGTTCGTGGTCTTCACGAGCGACGAGCGGGGCGTCGTCCTTTCAACGAGCGTGCCTCAATGGCGTTTTGGCGCTCTCTCCCCGCTTTCCAAAAAAGAGGCAAAAATCGCGCGCGATCATCTGCAGCTGCCTGGCGCGGCGTTCGAGCCAGTTCCGCTTTCGCACCGCGGCGGCAACCTGGTCACCGCAAGTACCGTCGACAAGGAAGCCGGCTTTGTCACGGTTTCGCAGGATCTCGGCAAAGTGGTCCCAGGTTGGCGGCTGTCACTGCTCATTCCTGCCGATGCAGAGATTTCCGCAGCGATGATGACAGCCCGCGCGACAGCACTGCTTGCCCTCGTGCTCGTGGCATTTGCGGTTGCCGTTATTGTTCGACGGCGCCGGGCGATCCGACAACGACAGCAGGCGCTTGCGCACATGAACGCGGAACTGGAACATCGCGTCAACTTGCGTACGGCAGAGCTCCGCCGCTCGAACGAAGCGCTCGCAGCTCAGATCGCCGAGCGCGAGAATGCCGAGGCAAGGGTGCGCCGGTTATGTGAAGAACTCTCTCAGGCAAATCGCCTGTCAATTCTTGGACAGATCGCAGCCGGAGTTGCTCACGAGATTAACCAGCCGGTCACAGCAATTCGCACTTATGCCGAAAATGCATCGCGTCTTCTCCGGGGCGACAGGCCGCAAGAAACCGCCAGGAATTTGAAATCGATCATCGCTATAACGGGACGTATCGGGGCGATCACCGAAACGCTGCGATCGTTCTCTCGCCGCGCAACCGGTTCCGTGGGGCCAATATCTGCGGAGGACGCGATCGACGGGGCGCTTTCGTTGCTTTCGGGCCGAATCCGCGAATCTGGAGTGACTATCGAACGGCAACGGACAGATCCGTCTCCGACGGTGGTGGCAAGTTGCGTTCGGCTGGAGCAAATCCTGGTCAATCTCTTGCAGAATTCGCTCGATGCCCTGAAGAGCCTGCCGGAGCCGCGGATCGAGATAGCACTTGCTCAGAACAAGGAAACAGTCACCATTTCGGTTCGAGACAACGGTGCCGGCCTCGCCCCTGAAATTCGCAAGAGCCTCTTCATGCCGTTTACCACAAGCAAGGAAAAGGGGCTCGGCCTGGGCCTGCTTATTTCAGAGGAAATCGCCCGCGAGCTCGGCGGCTCGTTGCGACTCGATGCCAGCGACGAGAGGGGTACTTCCTTCACCATCGAATTGAGGCGTGCCGAATGAGTGGCGAAAAAGGGCCTGTCATCTTCGTTGACGATGACGATGATCTGCTGCCCGCTGCAGGGCAGATGCTGGAACTTGCCGGCTTTAGCCCCATCGTCGTCAATTCCGCCGAGGCCGCACTCGCCAGAATCGACGAGAACTTCAATGGTCCCGTCGTCAGCGACATCCGCATGCCCAGAATGAACGGGCTTCAGCTCTTTGACCGGGTGAAAGCAATCGATCCGGACATCCCTTTTGTCCTCATCACTGGGCACGGCGACGTCGAACTCGCCGTTGCCGCCATCAAGGACGGCGCTTACGATTTCATCTCCAAGCCATATGACACCGAACGGCTTTTGGTGACGCTGAATCGCGCTTCCGAAAACCGGCACCTGGTCCTGGAAAACAGGCGCCTCAGGGATGCGGTCGTCCGATCCGCGGGCGATATGCCTCTCCTAGGGAACGCGCCGAGTATGACATGGCTGCGAGAAACGATTCGACAGATCGCCGATACGGATGTTGACGTCCTTGTGGAGGGTGAAACCGGCACGGGTAAGGAGGTGGTCGCGGATTTGCTTCACCGCTGGAGCAGACGAAGCACCAAGCCATTCGTGGCTTTGAACTGCGGGGCGCTGCCCGAAAGTGTCATCGAAAGCGAACTTTTCGGCCACGAAGCAGGCGCTTTTACCGGTGCGCACAGGCGCAGGATCGGTCGCCTCGAATACGCGAATGGCGGCACGCTATTCCTCGACGAAATTGAGTCGATGCCGCCTGCACTCCAGATAAAACTGCTAAGGGTACTCGAAACCCGCCAGGTCACGCCACTCGGAACCAACGAAACCCGCAGCATCAATGTTCGTGTCGTAGCTGCGACAAAGGTTGATCTGAGCGATCCGGCCGCCCGCGGTGACTTCAGGGAAGATCTATATTTCCGTCTGAACGTCGTGACGGTCAATATTCCGCCTCTTCGCGAGCGGCGTGAGGACATCCCGATCCTCTTTGCGCATTTCCTGGAACGAGCGTGCAAACGCTTCGGCAAGCCAGAGTGGGAGATAACCGCGGCCGCGCGTAATCATCTGATGGGCCATGATTGGCCCGGCAATGTCCGCGAACTCGCGCATTTCGCGGATCGGGTTGCATTGGGACTTGAAGGGGCGCGGAATTCGCTCACTGGAAAAAGAGGCGATGAATTAAGTCTCTCTCTTTCCGAAAAGGTTAGTCTTTATGAGGCGGCCGTTATCCGCAACGCATTGCGGGAATGCGATGGCGACGTGAGGAGGACGACCGAGTTTCTGCAGGTGCCCCGCAAAACCTTCTACGACAAGCTGAAACGCTATGGAATAATTCCGGGCGTGTATCGAAGCAGCCGCGATTGTTCGAAATCTTCTTGAACTCGCCCGTCGCCGAAAGGCTGCTATGGTATGTGGGCGCCGGGAAAGTTAAGCTGCTTGCGCCCAACAAAACACTTGCCGGTGCGGATACGTCAGGGGCGCGCTTTGACGGATCGTCTCGTGAGAGGGGGGCGCCTGATGATCGGGCAGTTTGGGGGGCAATCCCTTTTGGCTCCGAGACCTGAAAGACCTCGTGCTGCATATCTGTTCTTTCGGTCGATGGGTGATCAGCAGTTGCGTCCAACTGCCAACGAGCATGCACCGTAATCGCCGAATCCGGCCAAGAAGGAGTCTACTGCGACATCGCCGGCATCAACGCAGACTGACACATTCTGTCAAATTCCGTGACCCGTCCTCTATGTTCCCCATGACTTCCTGTTAGACTCGAATCATGACCAAGCGCCCCACAATTGCAGATCTCGCCCGCGAAGCCGGGGTTAGCGTAGCGACCGTCGATCGGGTTTTGAACGGCCGTCGACTGGTGAGGGAACAGACCGCACGACGGGTCTGCGAGGCGGCCCGCGCCATCGGCTACAACGCAGCTGGTCTGATGCAGCAGCGCGCGCAGCGGATTTTGCCGGAGTACCGATTAGGCTTTATTCTCAGAATGCCGGCCGAGCATTTCTATCAGGATTTCGCGCGAGAGATCAAAGCTGCTGTCAGCGCGGCACAGTCCTTCCGGGGCGTTCCAGTCGTCGAATTCGCGCCGTCGCATAGGCCTGGCGACCTGGTCGAGCTGCTCGAGGACATGGGTGAACGCTGCCACGCGATCGCGATGATGGCACCGGATCATCCAACCGTCACGGCAGCTGTCGAAGAACTCAAATCGAACGGAACCCCGGTTTTTTCGCTGCTTTCCGATTTTGCCGCCGGCGTGCGCGAGGGCTATCTGGGCCTCAACAACCGCAAGGTTGGACGGACGGCCGCCTGGATGTTTTCCAAGGTTGCAAAAAGGCCGGGCAAGGTGGCGGTCTTGGTCGTCAGCCATCGTTTTCAGGGTCCCGAATTGCGAGAAACCGGCTTTCGGTCATACTTTCGTGAGAAAGCACCGATGTTCGAGGTGCTGGACACGCGCGTGAACGTCGATACGCGGCAAACCACGTACGAGGCCACTCGCGATATCATACAACGCGAATCCGAACTTGTCGGCTTGTATGTCGCCGGCGGCGGCACGGAGGGCGCCATCGCTGCACTCCGGGAAGAGGGCGATGGTCGGGATCTCCTGGCAATCGTCAACGAGATCACGCCAGAGTCGCGAGCAGCGCTCGCGGACGACATCATTACGATGGCGGTTGCCACGCCCCTGCGCCTGCTTTGCCAGGAGTTGGTGACGCTGATGGCCAGGGCAATCGAGACAGGCACTGCAGAGACGCCATGGCAGACGTTCTTGCCGTTTGAGATTTATCTGCCGGAAAACATTTGAGGCGAGATTCGCTTTCTTTGAGCGGTTCGCTCACGACAGAGCATAACAAATTCCACCATGTCTCATCACCGGAAAAGGTTCATCAGACTCTGCTCCCGTGTTCTTCTCGTACCCGTCTCGACGATGACCCCTGCGAGATGAAACTGGAGAGCAACTGCGCTACCACACGCCATCATCAGGCTGATGTGAGGAGCTGACCCACAAAGCCCACGACCATAATGATTGTCTGGAAATCAGAAAGACGATCCCCAATCCGCGGTTCGGCGGGTGGGTGGTCGACTGCATACAACAATAGATGATTGAATGTGCAACAGCCAAGGCAATCACTTCTGCCATGGTGAGAGAAAAAGTTGCCCTTCAATCGTGATGCAGCTACCCCTCGATCCACGGTGTGGATGATTTCCATCGAAACAATTGATTTTTCGAATTTTCTGAATTGGGGCAAATCTCGATCTGACTGGTTTCAAAGCACGTCGAGCACACGTATGCAAATGGCGCTCGTTGGCATGGAAGTGACGTCCAGACTTGGGAATTCGGTGACGCGAGGGAATCAACCGATAGGATGAAATCACGGTTGTCTTCGTCACTGCCGTGGCACTCTCATTTTAGCAAAAGTCACCTCTATATCAGGTAGTCCATGCCGCGATATTTGCGAACCGATATTCAGGCCTTGCGAGGCTTGGCCGTTCTTCTGGTTGTTCTTTATCACGCCCGTCTTGGGCCGGGTGCCGCAGGTTATCTTGGCGTTGACGTTTTTTTCGTCATTTCGGGGTTCCTGATCACCGGCCTCGTCAGGACGCATGTTGAGCAATCACGGTTCAGTTTTTGGGATTTCTACTACCGGCGTGCCAAACGCCTGTTGCCGGCGGCCTATTTCGTCATCGCGCTCACGACGATCGCTGCGCCTTTCTTCCTGTCGGAGGTGGAGCTGAAAGGGTTCCAAAACCAGGTTCTCGGGGCCCTCACATTCACTGCCAATATCGTTCTCTGGTTTCAATCCGACTACTTCGGTGGCGCCGCCGAAACGAAGCCCCTCCTGCATTTCTGGTCACTCGCTATCGAGGAGCAGTTTTATTTGCTCCTCCCTGCCTTCTTGGCCTTGGCTCCGAGGAGATGGTGGCTGACCGGTGTAGGCGTGCTCCTCGTTGCCAGCTTCTCGCTATGTCTTTATTTAGCCTCCCGCGATCCATCCGCCGCATTTTTTCTTTTGCCGGCCCGATTTTGGGAAATGGCCCTGGGTTCATTCGGTGCCTTGCTTCCCATCAGCCCCAACGTGGCTGCCAAGCTTTCGAAGCTGCGCCTACCGGCGCTCACATTGCTTCTCTTTATTGCCGTTGTCCCCATTGGTTCCCCTCATCCGGCCGCGGGTGCGGCTGTGGTTTGTCTCGCAACGCTGGTCCTCCTGCTTGCACCCAGTAAAGATAATGTGGCGGTTCGAGGCATGGCGAGGATAGGAGACGTCTCGTACTCGCTCTATCTGATCCATTGGCCGGTGCTCGGCTTTGTCCGGGCCGCTTGGCTCGCAGATACACCTGCCCTTGCGATCTATGCGGCAGTTGCTTTCTCATTTGTCGCGAGCTGGGTTCTTCACCGTTTCGTGGAGGAGCCGTTCCGGCGCGGCTATGCGACGTCCCGTTTACGGCTGTCTTCGGGTCTCCTCGCTGTATCGGTTCTGCTCGGCTTGTCGCCCTCGCTCGCCATTGCGGCGACCCAAAGCAACATTGACTTTGCCTATATCCGACGGATCAACGAGGGTTTGGGACCGGCGTGCGATTTCAGGCCCGGATCGCCTCCTCAGGAAATCCCTCGCAACTGCGAAACGACCGACAAGCCCGAGTTGCTGGTCTGGGGTGATTCATTTGCCATGGCGGTGGTTCCGGGCTTGGCCAAGACAATCGGAGAAACGGGACTGGCTCAGCTCACGATGAGCGCGTGCCTGCCTGCTGTCGGAATAGCCGGTTTCTCAAAGCCGTCGACAGCGTCCCCCTATTCCCGCGCCTTCGGCGAGAGCTGTATTCGCTTCAATGACAGCGTTTTGCGTATCTTGAAAGCTCGGCCCGAAATAAAGACCGTTGTCATTTCAAGCCCGTTTGGCGTCGCGGCGCCGGATCAATTCATGCTGCTTAAGAGGACCAAAGGTACTTTCACCGAGGTCAATCTTTCCATTGAAGAGGCCGTTGATGGCATCAAGGCTCTCGTCGAAGCCGTTCGCGCCCTGGGCAAGCGAGTGGTCGTTCTTGCTCCTCCACCGGTTGGGAACATCGACATCGGTGATTGTCTTGAGAGGAAGGCACGTGGAATTGTTATTGTCGGGCGCTACAGCGACTGTAAAATATACGTCGCACAATACCGCAGAAGTCAGTCCAGCACTCTTGAGCTCTTGAATCAAGTGGCCTTGAAGGCTGGCGTAGAGGTCATTTCTTATCACGACTTTCTGTGCGACGGCACAGCATGCAAGACGGAGATCGATGGCAAATTTCTTTACCGGGACAGCGGTCACCTTTCCTATGATGGATCAGAGATAATCGCTCGCCGGACAAGACTTGCCGAGAGGCTGGTTGCGGCTGCGCGTTAGAGCTGCTGAGATGGTTTGATGCAGCCAGATTCGTCTCATGGTTCGAAAGCTGGAGGGTGAAGCTTGGTTAGCTTGGGCCCAATTTCGGGACCCGATCAACTCGCTGGATCGTGCGTCCTCGCAATGGCCTTTTTTTCAATTGGAAGAGCATCAATTCGCGTTAGGAAGGGAAAGCAATATGGACCGTCGTCACCTGATCAAAGGGTTCGCTGCACAGGGCGTTTGCCTCATCTGCGCTGCGGCCGCGCGGGCGGATGGGGCCCATTGGGGATACACTGGTCAGGTGGGGCCCGAGCACTGGGCCGATCTGGACAGGAAGAATTTCGTCTGTTCGGCGGGTACGCAGCAGTCACCTATTGATATTACCGACGCCGTCAAGGCCGACATGCCGCGTATCTCAGTAGATTGGCACAAGGGCCCCTGCAAGTTGGTGAATAACGGGCATACCATTCAAATCAATACGCCGGGAGGCAGCACGCTCACCCGCGGGGATCGTACTTTCGAATTGATCCAATTCCATTTTCATACGCCAAGCGAGCATCGCATAGCTGGCAAGAGTTTCCCGATGGAAGCGCATTTCGTTCACAAGGACACAAAGAGCGACAGCTTTGGCGTCCTGGGAGTCTTTCTGAGACCAGGCGCGACAAATGCCAGCTTTGCAAGCCTGGCAGCAGTTTTTCCTGCGCGGCCAGGCGCGTCAATGGCCGCCGATATCGATCCCAGCGGGCTTCTCCCGGCCTCGCTCAGCTACTGGACCTATGAGGGATCATTGACGACGCCGCCCTGCACCGAGAGCGTTGAATGGATGTTGGCAAAAGAACCGGTAGAGGTCGACGCTGCGGATATTGCTCGATTTGTCTCGCTCTATCCCCACAACGCACGGCCTATCCGTTCACCTAATCGGCGCTTCATCCTAGACATCAATTGAGGCCTTGGAATGCGGCAATAAGGAACGTTGACCGGCAGAGGAGGCGGCCGCAGAACGCGAAAGGGGACCGCCTTTGTTGCCCATCCGACGAAGATGAAAGTGACCGGACCATCGCGGCCGATATAATCGCAATGCAGGCCGGCTTGCTAACGCGCCAGCGATGTGTAATCGGCACCGAGCACATTTCGTCCAGAAAAATTTTCGGACCGCAGACTTCCGGCTCCGGGCATGATCGCCTGCCCATAGGGCGAGGCTCTATTGGTTAAGGCACCGCCACGTCCGCGATGGGAGCCCCGGGCTAATATAAACCGGGTCGGCATGGACCCACTGCTACAGGTCCCCACCACCGATCCCAGATGCGGCAGCGCCCAGTCTCAGCGCCGTTGGCTTTTCGGTGGAGGCCCTCTTCGGGATCGGCCGTTGAGGCGCGCGTATCGTCCGACCGCATTTAGCCTCGAAGTTCGATCGCTGTTGCGCCCCACCGGGATAATGCGTGGTCGCAGGCGCGTTCCGCGCGGCAGCATCGGCATCGTGTCGTACCGCATCTCGCGGCGGCCTGTCTGAGCCCCTCCCCGTCTCTCAACTCCTTATGGTAGTTGTGACTCACCGAAGCCAGGCATAGCCGCCTCAAAGGCGGCGCCCGACATGTTCTGTCGGGTTTGTCGAGTTCACGATAGGGGCCTCTTTAGCCGATCTCTAGCTCTTCTCCAGGCTAATCGACTGAAAAGAAACCACAAAACTCCTTCTACGGCTCGATCGGTCAAACTGGCATGAATCTTGACTATCTCTTTTGTCAGGCGGGCAGCAGGCTGACTGTCGTGGTTCATGGCACGGGCAGCCAAGATGGAGGGTTGGAGCAAAGCGATACTTAGGGCTTGCGCACGCGTGCTCTTAGCACGGCAAGATATGCGTGCACGGAACGTCCGAATAGCCCTGCAATACAACATCGCTCTGGGCGACACAGCGCACAACTTCATGGATTCAGAATGAACCGCCACACTATTTCAACCGCCAGTACTCGCATTCTGTGGTATAGGCGTATGTTCATCGCTGAAAGATGCCTGATTTCCTTCGCGATGGGCATCTTTGCGCTGCTTCCAGTTTACCTGTTGTCGATTGGGCGAGACGAGATCTTCTTTGGCTCGATCTCGGCAGCAGGCATGGCGACCGCTATCCTAATAGTCTTGATCAGTCCTTCGCTCACCCGGCACTTTAGCGTGCGAAGGCTTGCACCTATCGGCGGCCTTCTCTATGCAGCGGGGTGCGCGACCATCCTCCTAAACGAGTTTTCGGGGGTGCGCGCGACCCTCCCCTACTTCCTGAGCTACATGCTGCAATCGGGTGGATGGGCGCTGCACTTCACCGTGGGCTCGATCTGCATTGCCGCCCTCTCAAGCGATGCAGACCGGTC
Source organism: Mesorhizobium sp. ORS 3324 (assembly GCA_000824825.2). Lineage (GTDB taxonomy): Bacteria > Pseudomonadota > Alphaproteobacteria > Rhizobiales > Rhizobiaceae > Mesorhizobium. The sequence goes on along the minus strand of LM655202.1, from coordinate 243,129 downwards.
ATCGAGTTTCATGGCCTACTCTGCATTCTCAACCTTAGGGGTAACCTGCGGACCTCTGCTAAGCAGCCTGCTTGCCCGGTTCACCGGCTTGGGCACGCTGGACATGTTCATTCTGGCAATGCTTGCGGCGACGGCAGCTTCCGCATTGTCATCGTGGGCAGCGCAGCGTGCGGCGAACATCCGCGACGCCGATATTCCCAACCACGCCTCGCTTGCACGGGAGCTTTTCACTCTTCTCTTCAGCAATTCCGCAATGTTTTTTGTACTCGTACTGCTGTCGGCAAGCATTTACACCACGTTGATAAACTTCCAAGCTCCATTTGCGAACAATTCCGGTCTTCGGTATGAAATATTTTTTGGCTCTTGGGCGATAGCCGTAGTCGGCTCCAGGTTTGCAATTGGTCCGCGCGTGAGCCGCGGTGCGGCCGATCGGATCTTGCCGCTACTCCTGGGCGGGATGGTTATTTCGCTTCTCGGTTTCCACTACTCTCCGGGCCATCCTGTTATTTACGCGGTGGGATCGCTGGCGACCGGCATAACCTACGGGCTATCGTATCCCCTGATGCAGGCAGAAGCTGTCCGCGTGACTGCGCCGCAGTCCCGAACCTTGGTGCAGATCATCTTCAGTCTTTCCTATTTCCTTGGCTTGTATTTCTTCCCTTTCGCTGCCGGCATCGTCTCGGTTCACCTGGGGTACAATACACTGACGTTGTTAATTGCCGGCTTGGCCCTGCTGCAAACGGCTATTGCTCTTCTCGGCTATCGCACGACCCGGCGCAAGCCGGCTTCGACCGTGGCCGGCAACAAAGGCTAAACCACGATGTGCGGGACGTCCCACGTCGTCATCGGAGCCGGGCCAGTCGGCCGGGCGGTGGCCCTCCAACTTGCGGGCCAGCCGGACACGTTGGTTGTTCTGATTGACAGGAGCCATTCTGTGCTTGCTGCGGCGCAAGGGCTTCTGGGCGACCTCAAAAACGTCCGCTTCGAGGTGTCATTAGGTCCATGCGCTCTCTCAATTCAGGCACGATCGCTGATCATGGCGACGTCTTGGAATGACTGCCGAAATCTGGTCGGCAAACTCGCGCAACAAATGCACGAGGCAGGTCTACACACCCCTATTATTTGCGTCGGCAGGCCAGACCCCGAGGATCCTGACATCGCCCGGATGCCGCCTAACGGTCCGCCGGTAGTCTTGGGAGCGGGTCTCGAACCAGGATTGGTTGAATCGTTAATCTCACTGGCAGCAGCTGAACTAGACGGCTTAGAGAGCATCGTAACTCATTGCGGAGGAATTCCCAAAATTCCAGAACCTCCACTGAACTATGCTCTCGCCTTTGGACGTCGGCTGCCCATAGAGCAGAGGCCCGCGTTGGCTCGAGTCAATGGGCGAGCCGTAACACGAAATCGATTTGAAAGCGTGTCTTCGCTGTTCGTCGAGGGTGTCGGACTTCTTGAGGCATACGATGACGCAATGGTTCCGTCGACTGCCGCAAGCACTCATCTCAGCATTCCGACCCTCCGACAATTGACTGTGCGATGGCCGGGCTTTGCGGATGGCGTTCGGATGTTGCATCGCCTCGGGCTGCTGTCCGACGAGGAGATTGAGATCGGGAGCACCCGCCTGCGGGTCAAGCACGTCACGGAAGCGCTTTTAACTCGCCGGAGCCCAAAGGAACATGGCGACCAGGTCATCCTTGATGTGGCCATTGAGGATCGCCATCGCAAACCTGGCCGCTGGACGTGCATCCTTCGCTCCGCACTTCAGGAACGAGGCTTCTCAAGCATGGCTATCGCGACCGCGGTTCCAGTGGCCGCAGCTGTGGAATGCGTCACGCGCAAACAGTTGCGGGGCGCCATACACCCCGGTGAAGCCACTCTCGCCGAAGTCGCCTCGATGGCCCTCGGAAAAATGAGGGGAAGCCGGATGGCTGTCTTAGCCGAGCGCGCAACTGGGCTGTTGGAAACAACCATGATTTTTGGAGCCGGTCATGCAAAAGCGGAAAACACTGCTCGTGGGCAGCGGACCAGCAAACCTTGCACTGCTGACGTGCCTGAAAGAATGGGGTTCCTCGGTTCTGGATTCGCTGGAAGTCCTTGAGCGCCGCGGCAGTGCAGAATGGCACCCAGGCATTGCTTTCGAGGATTCAAGGCTCCAAGTCTCCTTGTTCAAGGACCTGGCGTTCATGAGGAATCCGGCAAGCCCATTCACTTTTTTATCGTTCTTGCACGACAGAGAGCTTCTCTACCACTTTATTCATACGAACGAACTATATCCTTCAAGGAAGCTGTTCTCCGACTATCTGGTCTGGGTAAGCGGGTTTTTTACGAATGAGATTTGTTTCGGCAAGGAGGCGGTGGAAGTCAGGTTCGGCGAGAAGCCATCGGGAACCCCAACGCTTGTGGTCACTGTCCGGGATGTGTCGAGCGGGGACGTTTCGGAAACCGAAGCTGACGACTTGGTCGTAAGCCTTGGGCATGAACCATACGTTCCCGAAGAACTGGCCGTGGATCCCGGCCGCGTGGTGCATTCAAACTTCTTCCTGTCCCCTGCGAACGAGGGAAAGATCAACGCGAACGCTCGCGTTGCAGTCGTCGGGTCCGGGCAAAGCGCCGGCGAGATAGTCAGATTCCTGCTTCAGGATCGGGAAGTATCGGAAGTTATCGTCGTTGGCCGGCGCCACCTCTTTGAACAGACGGATGACAACCCGTTTGTAAATGACTTCTACACCTATCCACACTCGCTAAAGCTCGCGAAGCTGCCACCCGAAGATCGCAATAGGTTTCTTACCGACACGAGGAACACGAACTTCTCCACCGTCACCAAAGACGTCCTAAAAAGCATCTACGATCTTCGCTTCGAAGACCAAGTGTGTGGACGCGATCGGCTCAGACTGTTTCCGTATACGGAAATCACGGCGGCGGAGCGTGTTGAGGATAGCTTTCGTCTTCACCTTCGCGGAATCGGAAGCAGCCAAGACCTGACAACGCTTGAAATCGACCTTCTGGTTTGCGCGACGGGCTTTTCGAACCGTCGCCATTTATCCTTCCTCCAAACGCTGCAACCAGTCATCGAAGACGCCGCTCTCGTTATCGACGAGTCGTTTGAAGTGGATCTCGGTCAGACGGCATTGCGCCGCTCCGGTCCGCGACCTCGCGTTTTCCTCATGAACCACTCTTTTGGCCTTCGGGGCCCAACGGAGCACACGCTCGGCGGTCTGGCCGAGCGCGCAGCGGTCGTGGCGAAGGCGTTGCAGAATGGCGTGTGCTTTCAACCCCCTGCGGACCGCCCAGATATGTTGCCAGCTGAATGCCCCCCGAAAATCGAGAGTGGAACGAAATGATCTATCCAAAAATAATAGATCTCAAAAATGACGCACGTGCGGTCGCTGTCTCGATTGATGGCGGCATCGTCAGGCATGATCCCTTCCCAGAAGGGGGTAACGTTTCGGTACGGCTGTTGAAGTTCAGTTCGGGCGCAACCACTTGCCGTCACAACCACGGGGAAGTCGAATTTTGGACAGTGATCTCTGGCGGCGTTCGAATTCACCTGGATGAAGAGGCCTTCCTGCTGCTTGGCGGAGAGAGCATTAGGGTCGACCCGCTGCGCAGGCATAGAATTGAGGCGTTGGACAGCGGTGCAGTCATGCAGACGATGTGGTGGCACAGCCGCGCAGCGTTCGAAGAGGCGATTTCCACGAAGGAAGCGACGGCAAAAGACAGACCGTTGTTGCTGGTTCCCGCCATGCTTACCCCGAATGGGCACATGCACATAGGTCATGCCTCAGGACCGTTCCTCCACGCGGATGTGTTGCGCCGAATTGCTGAGACCGGCGACCGAGAGGTCTTCGTGCTGCAGGGCACGCACGGTCATCTTGAGCACATTGCAATTGCGGCCGACGCTGCAGGACTGGAATACTACCAGCTCGCGGAAAAAAATACGGCTTCTTTCCAGGAGGCTCTGGATCGGCTCAACTCAGTCCCGGATATTTTCCTTGGGACAGAGCCAGACCGCCGCGGCAAGGCGGTCGTTCTCGAGGTCTTCAAGCGACTTTGTAGCAAGGGCCTGATCGCTGAAAGAGAGCATTTGGTCCCATATGACGTCGAAAGCGGGCGCTTCAGGGTCGACGCCTTCGTCCACGGCAAATGTCCCTATTGCGGCGGCTATGCTTCCGGCCATGAATGCGAGGATTGCGGCGCGCTGGTCCTCGATGCCGAACTTCAGGACCCGGTTGATCTCGAGGGACGTTCCCTGGAACGTCGCCCCCTGAAGCGCCTTTTCCTGAACCTCGCTCCAATGCATGACGCGCTCGAATCCTTCGCCTCGCGGTCCTTCCTGCCCATCTACGCCAAGCACTATATCGAATCCTGGCTGAGCCGGGGGCTTCCGGAAGTCTGCATCTCTAACCCAAACCGAGAGGGAATCCGGATTCCAATCCCAGGATTTGAGTGTCAGCGGTTCAACATCACCATCGAACACGTGCCTCGGCACTTGCTTGCCTTAGAAATGATAAGGGAAAAGAGCGGATGCCCTGCCTTGTGGTACCAAATTCCGCGGGACGAGATGCCGGAGCTGAACATTCTTTTCGGCGCGGACAACGCCTTCGGACGCTTGTTGGTCATTCCCGGCGTACTTTCGGCGCTCGATCTGCATGAGATGCTTCCTCGACGGATTTTCGTAAATCAGATGCTCACTCTCGATGGGAAGAAGTTCTCAACATCACGAAATCACGCAATCTGGGTGAACGATATCACTGCAAAAGAAACCGGCGAGCCGCTTCGCTTCTACTTGTGTCGCAGGCGCCCCGACGGTTGTGTTGAGGACTTCTCCCTGAGTTCTTACGAAAGCTGGAAACGGAATTTCTGGGACGAACGGCTGTTAAGATCGACCGCGAAGGCTAACCAGGTCATCGAGCGGGTCGCAACTGACGAGCTCCCTTGTCCTGGCCAGTGGTCAGCCACCGACATTGCGTTCCTGGCGGAGTGCAGACGCTTCAACGCAGAAGTGCGAGCGCGTTTCGAAGCGGATTACCCGGACGTGCGTCAGCTGACGCGTGCAATCGAGGCGTTCGTCGACGCAATCGGCCGCTATTCATGTTCAGTGCTGCACGTTCCAGCTGCAGCGAAGGAAAACGAGGCGCTTAACCGGACCGCGGCCCGCGCAGTGACCTTCGCACTTGTCGGACTCTGTGTCGCGGCCTACCCAATCATACCTGATTTCGCCGTCAGCATCGCAGGCAGTCTTGGGCTGGGGGTTCCCAAGCTCAGCTGGTTAGACCGCGACTGGATGGCCGAGCCAGTGCGTATGCCTGAAAGCACTGGCGCCAGAGGCGGTGAATAGCCGGCAAAATGATTTCGGACTTACATGGAGCCGCACATCGAAGAGCGGGCGCCGGGGAAGGCGCGCCAGGAAACGTCGGCGATACGTCTGACGTGGACGCCGATGCCGGTCCGGTCATAGCTCCATCCGTTCCCCAGCATAGGTGGCCTTCGGTGTTCGCGCGAGTTTCTTATCTGTCGATAAAACTGTCAGTCGATCGCCACTGTCCTTCCCCTCTCGCCGACGTCAAAGAATCTCGCGTAAGGCCCGTGCGAGAAGTGGCGGCGCAACTCATGAAAATTCTCGATCGTTTGCTCCAGCGGTCGCTTTTCCTGGCGCTGAAGCGTCGCCGTACTGGAAAATCGCAGCGCCGGAACGCCTAGGAAGTCCCAAATCGCTGCCAAGCATGTGGCAGGTTCGCGCAGAAGGCGCTCGTACTCGATTTCAAGCATATTGCTCTTCGTGAAGGATCGCGCGACCCGAGCGTGAAAATCGTCGGCAGCCTTGAAGTATGCCTCGCAGTCGGCGGTCGATAATCTAACTTGCGGCGGCGGAGCATCATTGTCCGACCTGAACTTCAGCCATTGACGCGTTTGTCTCGCCTGTGCCAGTGACCGCAGCGATTCCAAGGTATTTTCGCGGACCACCAGGATGACTCTGAGGCCCGGCCAGCGTGTCAGCTCTGCAAAAAAACCCGGGCGATCATGAAATTGAGGTTCGTTGACCTTGCAGCCCACATGCGTCGCCTTCTTGTCGCTCTGCGCGGGACAGCACGAGTAGGCAAGCTCAAGCAGCTCTCGATCGCTGCGAAGCAGACGATGCTTATCAGGCCAAGTCGTGGCATATGGATTGAGCAGTTCACCGTTGCTCAACACACTCGGATGCGCATTCAGCAATTCTTCCAGGTAATGCGTGCCAGTTCTTGGCATCGCCAGGATTACGAATGGCGCAGGCGGCGGTATGTGGCTATCAGTCATTCCGTGTGTTCCTAACCAGCATTAGTCGCGGCAGTTCGGGTGGCGCTTCGGACGAGATGCCTGATTGCTACCTTCGAGACTGCCTCGCTCAAGGATGTTTCGCAACCGGTCGCACTAGCTCGAACTCAAGCAAACCGTACAATCGGAGGGATAGCACCACGGTCTGCGCTGGGGGCGAGTGCCCAAGCCTCGGCACCGACGCAGCAGCGTCAGCGCATCAGGCGCCGACGCAACAGCGCCGCCGACAAGAAGAACGGCAAAACCGCGTAGATGCAAAGTGTCGTAACATGCAGGCCGAGGCTTTCAGCCGGGCGGCTAAGCATGACTGACCGGATCAGGTCGACCGAGTGAGCCAGAGGCAAGAGGGACGATACCTGCTGAAATGCGCCTGGCATTTGGCCGACCGGAAAGACGGCCCCGGACAGGAACAGCATAGGCGTGAGAACAAGCGTCTGGTAAAATACGAGAAAGTCGTAGTTGGGCGCAAGCGCCGCGACGATCATGGCTAGACTTGCGAAAGCAAGCCCGGTTAGGGCGATGACGGGCAGCGCGTAGAGAAGGGATGGCCACGAGGCATAGCCGAGCGTGGCGGCAACTAGCGTAATCGCCGTACCGGCCAGAAGAGACTTGGTGCCGGCCCAGGCTAGTTCACCAAGTACGATATCACCGAGCGTGAGCTGAGTGCACAGCATCGCTTCCCAGGTGCGTTCGCCTCCCATGCGAGCAAAGGTCGAGTAGATCGTTTCGTAGGTCGCCGAGGTCATCGCGCTTACCGCGGCCATGCCAGCCGCCAGAAAAGCTACGTACGAAGTGCCTTCAACACGACCTATCATTATCCCGAGGCCAAAGCCGAGAGCGAACAACGAAATCATGGGCTCAGCGAGGTTCCCGAGAACCGCCGCAAGGGCAATTTTCTTCCAAGCCAAATAGTTGCGGCGCCACACTGCAACCCAATTCCAGGCGTTGGCCGGCATAACGGCCATATAACCTTCGGTCATTGTTCAGTCCTTCATCTCGCGCCCGGTCAGCCGCAAGAAGACATCCTCGAGATTCGGCGGACGCTGCAAAAGGCGCAGACCAGCAACCCCACGCAGCTGCGTGAGCACCTGCTCGGGATCGGGCGCATAGCAAAAGAGAGTTTCGCCGCTCAGCTCGATGCGTTGCGCATACGGCTTGACCAGCGATCTCAGTTCATGTGGATTGCCGCCATAGACTTCGACCACTTGGCAGCCGATCTGCTCGTCGATCAACGCGTGTGGTCGCCCTTCGGCGATCTTGCGCCCCTGCTCGAGCACACACAGCCGGTCGCACAACCGCTCGGCCTCCTCCATGAAGTGAGTGGTCAAAAGTATCGTTTTGCCCCGCGCCAACAAGGAACGCAGGCGTTCCCAGATCAGGTGGCGCGCCTGTGGATCGAGGCCAGTGGTCGGCTCGTCCATTACCAAGAGTTGCGGATCATTGATCAACGCTCGGGCTAGCGTCAGGCGTCGCTTCATGCCGCCAGACAGTTCGGCGACGCGCGCATCCGCCTTGTTCTCGAGGCGGGCGAACTCGAGCAGCGATGGGCTGACCGCTTCTACCTCGCGTTTGCTCATGCCAAAGTATCGCCCGAACACCAGCAAGTTTTCACGTACCGTGAACCTATGATCAAGGTTGTCGAACTGCGGGACCACGCCGATGCGTCCGCGTGCCAAACGGGCACGTGCCGGCACTGGCACGCCAAACACCGTGATCTCGCCTGCGTCAGGCGTTGCCATACCGAGGAGCAGCCGTGTAATCGTGCTTTTGCCCGCGCCGTTCGGCCCCAACAGCCCCAAGCACTCTCCCGGTGCAACGGTGAATGACATGCCGTCGACAACGACCCTTTTGCCATATGATTTCGTCACGCCGACAAAGTCGATTGCCACCATGGTCGCGCACTCAAACCAGCGTAATGGCGCCGTCGACCGGCGATAGTTCAGTTTCGGGAATTTTGCTGTGTTCAATTCGTCCCCGGCGGCAGGCTGCGGGGGCACCCGGAAAGGACCCGCGTCCATGGTGGTTGGCACTCCTATTGCAAAGCAACGGAATGCCCGTGAGTTTTTCATATTCGATGAGTAGCTCGGCCACTGTGTGCTCAGAGGCTTTGGAAATGGTCTGCAGTCGCGCGGAACCGTCGAGATGCACGACAGCGGGGACTTTGTCGCGCCATTCCGCCCGTATCTGATGGTCGAACAACATGTAAGGATCCGGCGTTCCGGGACAAAATATTTCCGGCGCGCGGTCCTCAAGATATCGTCGGTTGCTGTCCCGCTTCTCCTGTTCAATGCAAAAGACGAGTTGTCCGTCCTCGACAAGGGCGACGGGCCGGTCATGCGTCAGCTTGATACCACCAATGCGCATAATGCTTCCTCGTCTAACGCAGGCAATTCGACAGATCGGGAGGCCGAACCGGACTCCGAAAACGGGCGAGCAAGCAGTCTTGGTTGGGGGTGTCACCCTGGCACTGCAGGTGGTCGACAGCGATCAACGTCTCGTTCAGCATTGCCATGACAGTCTCGGCACCAGCGGCGTGACCCCAGCGCCGGCAAGTGGCATCACTCGCCGATCCGAATACCAGGTGCCCCCCTGGCGCAAGCATCCGTGCAAGGTTGCCGATGGCAGCGCGCATCTCGGCTACACCGTTTAGGTAATAGAGAACCTCCGCCACGACGATCAGATCGAACGGTTCGTCAGTCGAGAACTGTTGAACATCGGAGACTACCCAGGTGATGTGCGGTAGGTCCTTCATCCGTCTGCGCGTTCGATCAATCGCGCGCGGCACGACATCGATTACTGTAAGCCGTTGGCAATGGGGCGCTAGCCTTTCCGTGAACGCGCCTCCCGCACACCCGACTTCAAGTGCATTTGTGATGGATCCATGCAAAAGCGACAGCCGCAGCATTTGCGTGTGACGCTCCCGCTCGAACGGATTGGCATCGAGCAGCCACGGATCGTCTGCGGCCAATTCCCGATCCAACAATCGATGATTATTGTCCAGCATTCAAAATTCTTCCACCTCGATAGCGTCACTCGTCGGAAGTCACCAGCACCGAACGGTGCACCGCATCTCCCGACAATTTTGTAGTGCTTGATTCTGTAGTCAGGTTTTGGACGGCAGCCTGTTTCCCATCCTTAACTGCCACGGTGGCAGCGAAGCTGCGCGACAGCCAATCGCTGTTGCTCAGCGTACACAACGCGTAGGCTTTCAGAGGGAGCAAGAGAAAGACGTTGATGACTGTGTGGACAGAGAAGCCTATAAATCGAAGTTGGCGAGCACGAAGCGCCACCACGCTGCAGCGAACGATGCTCATGAATACAATCATCAGGATTGTCCACCATGGCACGGTGCCCGTCTGTACGAACCGCGCGAGGCCTGTTAGCACCGATAGGGCGAGTAATAGCGGCCCGAGATTCTGTCCCACCACGTCCAATGTTAGAAAGCGGTTGAGGCCCGGTAGCAGATTCAGTGCAAGCCAGGTGTCCCGGAAAGTGCTGCGTGCCCACCGGAGTTGTTGGCGCAGATAAGCCCCCAGACTATCTGGAACGACTGTTGCCGCGATGGCGTCCGGGACGTACTCAGTTCGAAGGCCTGCTTTCAGCATTAGGATCGTAAGATGGCGGTCTTCACCGAAGTCGCTTGGCTTTCCCCGAAATGTTTGGGTCTCATACTGATCCAGCAGCAAAAGGAGTGCGGATCGACGGTACATGGCACACGGACCGCAGCAGCACATTACGGCGCCGAAGCGAGCCTGCGCTGCGCGTTCCTCGTTGCAAGCCAGCCAGTACTCCATGTCGATCAACCGGGTCAGCCAGGTGTCGCCCCGGTTGCTGGCTGTCAATTGACCCATGGCTGCGCCGATCCCTGGATCCTGCATCTTCAGCGCAAGCTTTGTGACGACATCGGACGCTAGCATCGTGTCCGAGTCGACGTTGAGCACCAAATCTCCAGATGATCGGCGTATCGCTGCGATCTGTGCCTTGCGCTTTCCGGCATTTCTGGGGAGCAGAATGAAGATGAAGTTCGGGTGGCCCGAGAAGCTCTGGTGAACGGGACGAACGGCGTCCCGATTCCCAGAACCGTCATCAACAACATAGACTCGCAGTTTTCCGGCGTAGTCCTGGTTTGCAACCGACGTGAGGCACTCGAAGAGTGTGCGCGGGTCCTCGTTGTAGCAAGGAATGATGACGTCCACGCTCGGCCAAAGATGGGGACTGGCTAAGTTGTCCGAGACCGATGAAACGTTTGCCGGCCGGGCATAAGCGGCCTGCATGCTCTTATATGTGGTCGAGAGCAGCGCATAACATGAGATGGTGACAGTGCTGACTGTGCCAAGAAGGTCCATGAGGTCTTTGGTTCGTTTAGTGTTGTTGGGAAAGCGAGCGCATTGCAAAGCCGCGGTCGTGCAAAGCTGGAATTATGCGCGAGAGGGCCAGGATGGTTTGGCTTCGCAACCCGGCGTCACTGCCCGGCTTCATCTCGCTAGGAGGGCAGCCGTCGTGCAAGAGCACGATTGCGCCAGGCCGGACGGAGGCCAGCACTGCATCGACGATTGCATCGACACCGGGACTAAACCAGTCTCGCGGATCCGCCGACCAGTGAACAGCCGACAGCCCAAGGCTGGCCGCAGAGGCGATCACTTGTTCGGTCCAGATGCCATAAGGAGCGCGCATGTACCGCACCGAGGCTCGAGGGCAGGCCGCTTTGATGGCTCTGTTCGCATCGAAGATCTCACGCTGCACTACGCCGGGTTCGCACTCGGACAGATCAGGGTGAGTCATAGTATGGTTAGCTACCTCGTGCCCTTCCGTGATCATTCGTTGGATTAGTGCCGGCTGGTCTGCCGCGTACGCGCCAATGACGAAGAAAGTCGCCGACACACGCTGTTGCGCCAGCACGTCGAGCACCTTCGGTGTGCAAGACGGATGAGGGCCGTCATCAAACGTCAAATAAACGCTAGGTTGCCCGGCACCGTTTGCGAACTCGCTGTACACTTTGGACAAAGAGTCGAGGTGGCTCAAAGCTCTGCTCCGTTCCGATCAATCATCTCGCCGGCGGGCCAATCGGAGATCGGACGTCCAACTGGCACGACAACGACGAGTGCGTCGTCTATGCGCGTGGGCGGTTTGTCGAGAAGCGCGAAGTGAAGGGTGGAGCGCACGCGAATGCCCGACTTGACGACCAGCAGACCGCCTCGTCCCAATCTTGCAACGTGTTTATGCAACGCTGGCCGAACCGTGCCAAAGCCGAAGGGAACCCCGAGTTCCCGCAACACGGGAAGCAGAACGCGGAATGAACTGCTGAGTCCGAGCCCCTCGAGATCCCGACGAATCCCGTACAATCCGAGTTCAGCCACTAGCAGATCAGCCCCATCGATTCTGATGAATCGGCGCAGCAAGCCTATGTGTGCCGCAATACCGCTCGAGTCATACGCGATCGCACGGAACTCAGGTCTAGCTCCGGCCCAACTTCGGCTGCCTTCGAACGGCTTGGCATTAAAGGCGCCGGTCGGTCCGTAGGTCCTTCGAAAGAATTCGGCGAGCTCGACATGGTCGGAAAGCTCCAACTCGTTTTCCCAGCACAGCTTCCACCGCACCTGAGAGCGCATACAAAGACTCCTTTTCTGATACTTCCCGAGGGCACGCATCACGCGTTCGAGGCCGCGTGATCTGGTGCGAGTTCAGACGCGGCCGTCGGTGATCGCGACACTAGCCAATTGAACTGGCAGAACCTCGTACGACGGAGTTCCAGCGCTGATGGGCTCCCTCAAACTTGCCGTCCTTCCTGAGCCATACCCTTCATTTCGAGCTTCTAATGCAGCACCGCCGTCGATCGGTAAAATCGATTGTTTGGATCGCTAATATTCGTTCGGTGGATGTCAGGGCTATGCCTTCCAAGGGTCCTGACCGCTCATGATCGCTGGCCGAAGTTGGTGCTGTGCGCCGTCAGGTTCCCCGCAGCCAATAGGACTGCGCGCGAAGAGCAGATTTGATCGAGACCGCGTTGAACCGGCGGTGGAAATCGACACGCTCAGCCCCGCACCGAGGGCATAGCCACGATGCCGATGGTGCGTTGTGCTCGCGAATCCATGCCTTGCCCGCTGAAAATGCGACAGGCGGCTTCGAGTGCCGGGGCCCGCAGGAGCGCCCGTTGTGGTCCGAGGTTTACTGGACCCCAGGGGGATATGAATCCACAGCGCGGATGGGATTTATCCAATCAATCAATTTGACTGATCTGATTGAAAACTGCATTCATGGTCAGACTTCAACGCAAATTGAGCGAGGTACAAACGGGGGCCGGGAAAAACGGCTCAGAACGAGTTCTTGTCCAATCACCTCAACAACTAACATGCACCACGTGGCTTTGCCGTTTCACTAAGTTTGGCGCCGTCGACCCGCTGGTGACCGAATTATAGTCGCACCTCAGCAGGTGCGTTTGGAACAAGCTGGCGCCTCAATTCGACGTCGGGTCAACCCTTCAAAACGCGCTGCCCGATTTGCCCCAAAGCGCACGGAAAACGCAGCTGTCGCTGACACACCGGTTGAATGTTCAACGTCCGATTGGCCGGCCGGAGCGACAATCGACCGGAACGGACCAGAGCCAATGAAACATTCCGACTGGTTGTGGGATGTGCGCAGTGAGTGCGACGCCTGCATCGGCCACCGCAGTATATATTTGACTTTTGACGACGGTCCTCACCCGCTTTGTACACCGCAGATCTTGAATCTGCTCGCCGAACATCGGGTCCCGGCGACGTTCTTCGTCATTGGCACCTATGCCTTGGGCCAGCCGGAGCTAATTCAAAGAATGGTCGCGGAAGGGCACGAGGTAGGCAACCACACGATGACTCATCCGGACCTGTCTAGATGCGGGTTCGACGAAGTGCAGCGTGAAATATTTGACGCTAATGCGGCTATTATGATGGCTTGCCCGCAAGCATCAGTTCGGCACTTGCGCGCGCCATACGGGAGCTGGACCGAAGAGGTCTTTGCCGCGTCCGCCATCGCTGAACTGGCAGCTATCAAATGGTCGGTTGATCCGCGCGACTGGTCTTGCCCCGGGGTGGACACGATCGTCGATGCGGTGCTGGAATCGGCGAAGCCCGGCGCAATCGTCCGCTTGCACGACGGGTTTCCTCCCGACGAGTTGGTAGCCGTATCTGGTGCAGGTCTGCGCGATCAGACCGTCACGGCGGTATCCCGTCTAATCCCAGCTCTACTTGAGCGCGGATTCCAAATCCGCTCGCTTCCTCATTTTGATTGAAACGCACCGCCGGCCAACTCCGCGCTTTGGCCGCTGCTATCTACGAGGGCACTCGTGCCGGTTGTCCGCGCAGCGATAATTTTCGTCAATTACCTTAGTCGGGGTTCGCGCCGCCTACTGGCGGTGTGCCCATTGCCGTTGACTATGCGCCCAATGGTGGCTGACCCTGTCGGAACCAGGCGCCTTCTGTGCGGGAGGGAGGTTTGTCGAGGCGCCATACGGAAAGGGGGAGCGCACGAGTGCCCGCGAGAACGGTCGCCGGAAACTGGCGAGTGAACCTCGCAACGCGTGCAAAACCCCACCGAAATTAACGATCGCTGCCGCCACGACACCAGATACTTCACCTCTTCAGCCCGTCTGAGCCCAAGCAGGTCGCCTCGGCGGTGCGTAGTCTGTCAACGACGACCAATCGCGGCTCCAAAGAGGCCATGGCGCACACAACATGGCGTCGTTCGTCACTTTCGCCCTCAAAATCTGGTCGAGAACCCGCCCCGAATCCATCAAGCGCCGACGAAAAGTCACCGGATGGCGCAGGACTCTTGCAGCACATCTCCGGAGCTAATGAGCTTCCCCGGCTGCTTCACTTTGCCTCCCCGATTTGATTTGCATATAAAGGCACTTTTCACATATGGCGTCTCGTGACATTGGTGAAATCTATTGCTTGGATGACATGCATCCATGCGCCAGATTGGAATTGGAATGCGGTTTAAGGGCCTTGATCTGAATCTCCTCGTCGCGCTCGACGCTTTGATGGCCGAGCGTAACCTCACAGCGGCTGCTCGCAGTATCCACCTTAGCCAACCAGCCATGAGCGCGGCTGTCGCCCGGCTGCGCGGCTATTTTGGTGATGAGCTTTTTACAATGAGAGGCCGTGAACTCATCCCGACACCCCGAGCCGAGGCCCTCGCCTCGCCGGTCCGCGAGGCGCTGCTGCATGTACAGCTCTCGATTATTTCCTGGGAGGAATTTAACCCGCAGAAATCCGATCGCTGTTTTAGGGTCATGCTTTCCGATTACATGACGATCATTTTCTTTCAGAGGGTCATTGACCGTGTTGCACGAGAAGCCCCTTTCGTCAGCTTCGAACTCCTGCCTCTCGTTGACGATCTGGAAGAACTTTTCCGGCGCGGCGACGCCGATTTTGTGATACTGCCTGAATTGTTTCTGTTAAACGGGCACCCAAAAGCGAGGCTTTTCGACGATACGCTCGCCTGTGTGGGCTGTCGGACAAACAAGGAACTGTCGGGAAAGTTCACGTTCGAGAAATATATGTCGATGGGGCACGTAATGGCCAGATTTGGGCGTTCGCAAAAGCCGTCCATTGACGAGTGGTTTTTGATCGAGCATGGCCTCAAGAGGCGGGCCGAGGTGGTCGTGCAAGGATTCAGCATGATCCCTTTGATGCTACCGGGCACCAGTCGCATTGGGACAATGCCCTTGAGGCTGGTTGAGCACTTCGCAAAAACGCTACCGCTGCGCGTCGTCGAACTTCCGCTCTCGTTGCCGGTGTTCACTCTGGCGTTGCAGTGGCCTGCGCTTCAGAATGGCGATCCGGCAAGCATCTGGATGCGGAAGATTTTGCTGGAGGAGGCGTCTCGACTGGCGACATAGCCGAAGGCTGCGGTATGATTTGCACAACTTTGGATCTGCTCAGCGTTTCAGCGGCGTTCTTTGTCGCGAGTGGCCGCCTGTCATCTCCGCCAGGAGGCGCAACTGGACACTTGCCGGTTCCCTGCCCGGCGCGGGCCGCAGATCAATACGAGCCAGCCGTTTCGCTGGGGTAAGAGCCTTCCCGCTAAGTGGAGCCATCCCTGCGCCGTTGGTGCCTGTCGGGCCAGCGACGGAGCAGTATCGGGGACCGTCGGCTCGCCTGCCGGCGCGGCATGGCCGGAATCGAGAGCAAGCTGGTCGGTCACTGCGCATTCGGGTGGATCACGACGTCGACAAGGCTACGCTGACCGGTGAAAAGGCGGCTCAAGCGAGAGCGGAATCTGACTGCGTGTACCCTGATCGACTAGCGATACTATTTCCGGCGTCCTGAAATTCCAGCACTCACAATGTACAGGAAAACGGATTTGTGAACGACGCCCTTCGAAATGCGTATTCCGGTGATGCTGGACGGCTATTCCAACCTGACGCCGGTCGCAAACAAATCGTTCGGAGTCCGCCTCGGGCCCCCTATGCGCCCCCCCATCCATTTCTTGAATGCTTCTTATCCAAAATATCAATTTCCCTAATAGCGCCGAATTTTGCATCACAACAATGCTGATCTCTTTCGCGTCACCGAGATTCATGTCAGCCGCCAGACGGGAGCTTAAAAGGCATGACTGACCAGCTTACGAATGAAATCCTGGCGGAGATCCTCGAGCACGCTGAACTGGATGCGAATCCGATCACTCTTGAGACAAAGCTGACTGATTTGGGCATCCATTCGCTGGAAATGGCGGACATCCTGTTTGATCTTGGGAAGAAACACGGGATCCAGATCGAATCGGACACCACTGACGCCTGGAGCAATTTGCAGAATGTGGGCAGCGTGGTCGAGGCCGTCCGTGCGCTTGATGAGCACTGACGATGAACAAGCGCGTTGTTATCACCGGCATAGGCGGGATTTGTGGGCTCGGCAGCTGTGCTGCCGATATTTGGGCCGCCATGTGCGAGGGCCGTTCAGCAATCGGCGTGTTGAGCAGTCCCTCCCTGCACGACATCACCGCGCGCACGGGATGCGCGATCCGCAATCTTCCTCAGCATGAGATCGACCGTAAGCAAATTCTTTCGATGGATCGGTTCAGCGTGCTTGCTGTGCTTGCCGCTCGCGAAGCAGTCCAGCAAGCAGGGCTGACCGCGTCTGACACAAACCGTTATCGCCTGGGTGCGACGGTCGGTGTGGGCGTCTGCGGATGGGAGGCGATTGAGCAAGATTATCGGGCTATGCTGCTCCACGGGAGAAAGAGGACCGGGGCCTTCACCGCGCCCAAGGTCATGCCGGGCGCTGCTGCTGGACATGTCAGCATGGATCTTGGACTGCGCGGTCCCGTCTACGGCGTCACTTCGGCTTGTTCCTCCTCTAACCATGCCATTGCCTCCGCCGTCGACCAGATCAGGTGTGGCCGCGCTGATGTGATGGTGGCAGGCGGCGCCGATGCGCCATTGATTTGGGGAGTAGTGAAATCGTGGGAGGCTATGCGAGTGCTATCGCCTGACACTTGCCGGCCTTTTTCCGCGAACAGGCAGGGCGCTGTTCTCGGCGAAGGCGCAGGCATGATAGTCTTGGAAAGTTACGACCATGCCCGCGCCAGAGGCGCTGAAATATTGGCGGAATTGGCCGGTGCGGGCCTTTCGGCCGACGCTTTCGACATCGCGGCACAGACCATTGACGGTCCCGAGGCTGCGATCCGCGCTTGTCTAGCCGACGCGGCTCTGGTCCCGGAGGAGGTCGATTACCTGAACGCTCACGGCACCGGCACTAAGCGAAACGATCAGATAGAGACCGCAGCAATCAAACGAGCGTTCGGCGACCACGCCTATCGAATGTCGGTATCCTCGACCAAATCGGTGCATGCCCACTGCCTCGGGGCCTCGGGTGCACTGGAGCTGATCGCCTGCGTGATGGCAATTCGGGATGGCATCGTACCGCCTACCGTTAACTATGAGGAACCAGATCCAGATTGCGATCTAGACGTTACCCCCAACGTGGCACGGGAGCGGAAAGTCAAGGTGACCCTTTCCAATAGTTTTGCGTTCGCGGGCACCAATGCGGTGCTAGCCATCAAGGCGGCGTGATTGTTTCGATCCATGACGATATTGGTTGCGGGCAATCGTGAAGTGGGTCGTCGTCCCTGCCCGGATCGTGGAGCAAAACTCGCGGCAGCGATCAAGAAATAGCCTGGAGAGCAGATCCGGAAAAGTGCTTGGCGCTTCCTGGATTGCGAATGGGCTTATCAGCTCAGGCAGCTCGGTCGGGTGTCCGTATGGATGCCCGGCCGATTTCTTGCGCGGCATCGATAAACGAGCGTAGCCATTTTGCTGCGGTTCTCGCGCGCCTCACAAATTTGCCGGTCGTCGGCGTGCTGTAGAACGCCGGGGTGGTCATGGGTGGAGTCAATGTGGATTCGATGCCAAACTTCGTCCGGTAAGCGCGGGCGGTGAAATTGGAGTTGGCAATGTAGAGCGCGGATCGCAATTCGCGCAGATCTCCGGCCAACTCGCGGAATTCGACGTTCCGCAGATGGACGACCAATGTTACGTCAAGAGCCTAGTTCTTCGCCGATTGGCACGGGGTTGTGACACGGGACTGCGACATCTTGCAACCGTTTGACCGCTAAGCCCACTGCCTCCCAAGGAAACCATGCCCGCACCACCGGATAGCCCCGGAAACGTGTCGATCACAGCGCGTTGGCGGAGCGGCTTCATCTTGGCGCGCGCTCAGCGATCGCGCGGGCTTCGGCCGGATCGAATCCACAGCGTGTGTCGCGATGTCGATCCAGCACGTCGACGGCGGCGATATTTCGCATCGAGGAAAGGACCTTGCTGATTGCGACTGCGAGCCGATATTGCGTTCCGCGTTCGCGCGCGGCCAGGATCTGGATCATCTGGGCGCCCATCATGCGCTACATGAGGAGAAGGCAAAGCAACTGCACAACTCGCCGCGAGCTTTTCCGCTCGCCCCACAAGGGTTCCTGCTTGTGCTCGGCCGGATCTATGGCGCTGGAGCAACGATGCTTTGCCTCCCGGCATCCTGCCGGGGTGGGGAGCCGAAGAGCCGCTTGTACTCGCGGCTGAACTGCGAGACGCTTTCGTAGCCGACCGCGTAGGCCACCGTCGCGGCTTCCGTGCGCGTCGTTATAAGGCGTCGACGTGCGTCATGCAGGCGGATTTGCTTCTGGTACTGCAGCGGGCTCAATCCAGTAATGGCCTTGAAGCGGCGATGGAAAACCGACACGCTCATGCCGGCTACGGTCGCCATGGCCTCTATGCTCAGATGCTGCGCGTAGTGCTCGCGAATCCATGCCATTGCCCGTCGGATATGCGACAGGCGGCTGCCGGTGCCGGCCAGCTGTCGGAGCAGCGCCCCCTGTGGTCCCATCAGGAGGCGGAACATGAGCTCGTGCTCCCTGTGACGCGCCATGACCGCAATTTCGCTTGGTCGGTCCAGAAGTTCCGCAAAGCGTCGCCAGGCCTCGATGAGTGCCGGCCCTGCCGGGCTATATCCGAACCCTTTGTCCATCGGCGGTT
Organism: Mesorhizobium sp. ORS 3324; assembly: GCA_000824825.2. Taxonomy (GTDB): domain Bacteria; phylum Pseudomonadota; class Alphaproteobacteria; order Rhizobiales; family Rhizobiaceae; genus Mesorhizobium. Next base: position 224,318 of record LM655202.1, on the reverse strand, counting down.
CCGGCATGCCGCCCATCTCCAGAAGCAGCGTCGAGATCACCTCCGGATCGATATAGAGGTTAAGGGCAACATAAGGCTGGTCGGATGAAGCCTCGCTAATCTGCCCCATGGCAGCCAGTTCGGCCGCCACCACCATGCAGTAGCCGGCGCCGTACTCCAGCACCTGGTCGCCGATGAAGACCTGCTTGGACCCTTGCAGCACGAAGCAGACCACCGGGTCGTAGACCAACCAGCCGGGCTCCGAGGGCCGGTCGAAGGTGCTTACGCTGACCCGCGGCATTTTCGACTGCGGCCTGCCGGCATGGCGCAGGGCAATGGCTTTGAGTTGGGCGAGATCTGTCATGAGACCATCTGCTCGGGTTCCCCTGGAAACGTCAAGCGATCGGCAGGATTAGGCAATGGACCGGCAGGATCGGGCATCGCTCGGTCGCGTGTGAGAAGCGACACTGGGACATAGCAGGAAAGGACATTCACGATGCAGCAGCGCAAGCTTGGCCGCCACGGCCTCATAGTCGGTGCCATTGGTTACGGTGCCATGGGCACCGCCATCGGCTACGGCCCCAGCGACGACAAGGAATCGATCGCGGCCATCCGGCGCGCTCATGAACTGGGCGTCACCCACTTCGACACTGCCCGCATGTATGGCTGGGGTGAAGGCGAGAAGCTGCTCGGCATTGCCCTGCGGCCGATCCGCAACCAGGTGACGATCGCCACCAAGTTCGGCCTGACCGAAAGCTATGCTCCCGACTCTCGGCCGGAGACCATCCGCCAGGTCGTGGACTCTAGCCTCAGGAATCTGGGCGTCGAGACCATCGATCTGCTTTACCAGCACATCCCCGACCCCAATATCCCGATCGAAGACGTCGTGGGCGTGATGCAGGAGTTCGTCCAGGCGGGCAAGGTGAGGTATCTCGGCCTCTCCAACTCGGACGAGGACACCATCCGTCGTGCCAGCGCTGTCGCGCCCATCTCGGTGCAGCAATACCAGTACTCCATCTTCGCCAGGGATGTGGAGCCGCTGCTGCCGGTCCTTGAAGAATTGGGCATTGGCCTGGTTGCATATTCACCGCTGGCGCGTGGGTTCCTCACCGGCCAGGTAAGATCGCGCGATCACTACGCCGCCAACGACTTCCGGCAGAATCTCGGATGGTGGGCGCCAGGGAATTTCGGCAAGAACATGGAGATCGCGGAGGAGCTCACCTCACTCGCTACGGCCAAAGGCATCAGCCTCTCTCAGCTTGCCTTGGCCTGGCTGCTAGCGCGAAAGGATTACATCGTCCCGATCCCAGGGGCTCGCAACCCGCAACGTGTGGCGGAGAACATTTCGGCTGCCGAACTCATACTGACGGATACTGATCTCAAGCGGATTGACGAGATCGCGCCGAGCGGGGGCGTCGGCGGACGCATCTGGGAGGATCAAGGGTAAGCTTAGCCATCCGACAGAAGGGGCCCGGACAACCCGATTTGGCCCAAGGCGCACGCATACGCAGCTGTCACCGATTGAAATGTTCAATGGCTGATTGGCCCGCTAGCGTGACGGTTAGGGAAGTTGCGCGGGCCGCAGATCATACGAATCAGCTGTCTCGCTGGCGTAGAGCTTTCCCGCTGAGAGGTGCCAGCCGTGCTGCCGTTGGTGCCTGTAAGGCCAGCGTCGGAGCAGATTGGGAAACGCCTGCCGGCACGGCACGGCATGGCATGAATCGAGATCGCGCTGGTTGGCCGCAGTTGCATCCGGGTCGACCCCTTGAAGCACTGCGACTCGTTTCCAGTCAGCCTGCGGGGCAGCGGGGCGTAGAGCCAATCCAGCTTCGAGGGTGTGATGTGGCGCGCTACCCAAGACATCCAAGGAGTGAATGCATGATATCCAATCAATCGATTTTACAAATTCGAGCAGCGACACAAGAGTGCTATGAAACCAATCGCGAGGAGCATATGCGGTGGCAAAGCCTATCGAAGCTAGGCCCGCAGCCAATACCCCGTACGGCAGTAGCGGTGACGAATTAATCTTAGATTTCTCCAAGGTAATGCTCGGATCGACAACCGTGCTGGCTCAAACTCCATCTCGGCCGGTCGGGGCGTCGACCGAGCCTTCGGCGGGACGGATAACGACAAAGTCTTCGGCGTAGAGGGCTTAATTATCTTTTCGGCTACGGTTGAAATAAACCTCGCACGGAGGATGACGACTGAGCGCTGTTAACAGTGTGGCAGACATCGAGGCGTTGCATCTGACTGGGTCCTACTTCACTTTCGTCTCCTCCAAGACGCCAGGACTAAGCATTCCCGCGCTGAGCATCCGCCGTATGTCAGGAGTTAGTGCCGTGACGTAGGCCGGTTCTACGTGCCTATAAAATGGCAGATCCGAGCCCCGACGGTGCTAATGAACGAAGGCCTTTCTTAGGGGTCTCTTCTTGAAAATCTCAGCGAGCAAAGAGCAGTCGCCCTCGAGGCCTTTCGCCCTAACGGCCACCATTTGGGCAATTTTCTCAATCAGTGGCGTGATCAACTTGCTTGCGCTGACTTCGCCACTGTTCATGCTGCAGGTGTATGACCGCGTTCTGGCGAGCGGCAGCGTACCGACGTTGCTGGGTCTCGTCGTGCTTACTGCGGGACTTTATGCATTCCAATCCCTGCTCGACATTCTGCGCGCACGCGTACTGCTGCGAATCGGCGAGCGTTTCGACGGGGAGTTTTCCGGACGCGTTCATGAGGCAATTGTTCGCTTGCCCCTCTTAACACACAAACCGGGCGATGGCCTGCAGCCGCTTCGCGACCTCGACAACGTTCGCGGGTTTCTAGCCGGAAACGGCCCCGCGGCGTTCTTCGATCTGCCATGGATGCCGCTTTATCTCAGCATTTGCTTCCTTTTTCACTTCTGGATCGGTATGACGGCGCTTGTCGGGGCGGTCCTCCTGGTTTCCCTAACGGCTCTAACTAACGCATGCTCCCGGCGGGCCACACGTGATGCAGTCAACCACAACATGGTCCGCAACGGCCTACTGGAAGCAGCGCGCCGCAATGCCGAGCTCATAGAGGCTCTGGGCCTTGGAAGCCGGATCGCTGCCCGATGGCATAAGGTGAATGCCAAATATCTTGCTGCCAATCGTAAGGCCGGAGATGTGGCAGCTGGGCTCGGCGGGATTTCAAAGTCGCTACGCATGATGCTGCAATCGGCGATCCTCGCCGTTGCCGCCTACCTCGTCATCGCACGTGAAGCTACCGCTGGGGTGATGATTGCCAGCTCCATTATGATGGGCCGGGCCTTGGCTCCAGTCGATTTGGCGATTTCAAGCTGGAAAACTCTGCTTCTGGCGCACCAGAGTTGGGCACGGTTGAAGGACCTCATGGCCAAGATGCCTCATACCGCTTCGGTCATGCCATTGCCCGCTCCTCAACGCGAACTGCGCGTCGAAGGCGTGATGATCGTCCCACCCGGCGAGAAGAAGCCCACCGTAGCAGGCGTTGCGTTTGCGGTTCGAGCGGGAAGCGCACTCGGGGTTATCGGCCCATCGGGTTCTGGCAAGTCAACTCTCGCGCGCGCCATCATCGGCGCCTGGGGGCCCTCCTCCGGAAAAGTTTGCATCGACGGCGCGAGCCTCGATCAATGGAACCGAGAAGCATTGGGCCGCCATCTCGGCTATTTGCCTCAGGGCGTTGAATTGTTTGACGGAACCATCGGCGAAAACATCTGTCGTTTTGATGACAATCCTGATTCTGAGGCTATCGTGGCTGCGGCAAAGGCAGCGGGTGCACACGAACTGATCCTCAGATTTGAACATGGCTATGAAACTCAGATCGGTGAAGCTGGCTCGGCACTTTCCGCCGGGCAGCGTCAGCGTATCGGTCTTGCCCGAGCTCTTTATCGCGATCCCTTCCTAGTCGTGTTTGATGAACCCAATGCCAATCTTGATGCGGAAGGCGAGATCGCCGTGGTCGAGGCGATCAATTCCGTTCGTGTGCGCAACGGCATTGCCGTTGTCGTCGCACATCGCCCCAGCGCCATCGCCGCCGTCGATTGCATATTGTTGCTCGAAGGTGGGCGCCAAAGAGCCTTCGGTCCGCGCGATGAAGTGCTTTCCACTGTCTTGCAGAGAAGAGCAGCGACGCCGCCACGAAGTGAATCCAAGGATGTGTCTGCGACCGATGTTGGGAAGGCATCTGCTCGGGGGATTGCGTCTGCATCCAGGGGCGCTGTGTCCACATAAAGACCTAGGCTGCCCCGATTCGAGGATTGCGATGTCTGAAATTGACACGAAAGCCGACGCTTCCCGTTCTATTCGCCGAAACTTACTGACAGCACTTTTTTTGAGCATCACCGTTCTCGGAGGAGCGGGAGCCTGGGCTTCAGTGACGAATCTGTCTGGTGCGGTCGTCGCGTCCGGACACTTTGTCGTCGATTCATACATAAAAAAAGTGCAGCACCCGACCGGTGGGGTGGTGAAAGAAATCCTCGTGCGTGAGGGCAATAGAGTCAAGACAGGTGACGTTGTCATGCGACTTGATGCCACTCAGCCACGCGCCAATCTAGCCATCATCATTAAGCGACTCGATGAGTTGGCATCCCGGCTAGCACGGCTCGAAGCCGAGCGTGACGATCTGGCAGAGATCGTCTTGCCGGAATGGCTGCTCAAGCGGCGAGATATTTCGTCGGCGGCCTCCGCAATACTCGGTGAGCGGAAATTATTCGAATTTCGCAGGCAATCCCGCGAAGGAGAAAAGTCGCAGCTGGCCGAGCGGATCGCGCAATATAAGCATGAGATCGAGGGCCTCAAAGCGCAGCAGATTGCATTTGAGAAAGGTATCGACATTCTCGGACATGAAATTGCTGTTTTGAGTAGGCTGCGCGAACAAGGCATTGTCTCGGACCAACGCATAAATAGCCTCAAGTCGCAGGCTGCCACCTTAAGCGGTCAACGCGGTGAAATGATCGCGAACCAGGCACAGACGGCGGGCCGTATTGCCGAAACTCGTCTGCAAATCCTGCAGATTGATCAAGATCTCAAGACGGAAGCCGGCAAGGAACTCATACAAGTCCAGGCCCAAGTGGAGGAATTCCTAGAACGCAAGGTAGCTGCTGAGGATGAGCTTCGGCGAACCGATATCGTCGCGCCGCACTCAGGGATCATCCAACAGCTTGCTGCCCATACGGTTGGTGGTGTGATCAGACCCGCCGATCCGATCATGCTGATTGTGCCTGATGGCGACGATCTTCTTCTAGAAGTACAGATCTCTCCGAAAGACATCGACCAGATACGCCTTGGTCAACGAGCCGTGTTGCGGATGTCGGCCTTCAACTTGAGAACCACACCGGAGTTGAACGGATATGTAAGCTGGATAGCGGCCGATCTGACGACGAATGAAAAAAACGGCACTTCTTACTATCTGGTGCGCCTGTCAGTTCCGCGTTTTGAACTGACGAAGATCAAGGATCTGACATTGATCCCAGGCATGCCGGCCGAAGCGATGATCCAGGCGGGCCAGCGGACAGCGCTTTCCTATTTTCTCAAGCCCCTGTCTGATCAGATCAATCACGCATTCCGCGAAGAATAGAGTTCTGCTTTTGAGGAGGTGAAGTAGGCTGGGCACTCGCTCGGTGCAAGCTTGCGATCACTTGACCTGCCACTGAGTTGTCATCCAGTGGCGATTAGAGCCTCGACCGTTTCTGTTACGTCATGTGGCGTGGGTTGAGCAACCGGCTAAGACGCGGAGCACCAAATAGCGCAGCGTCGGAGCCGGTTGCGGTGATGGCTACATCCGAAGCAACAAATGCTTCGCTATACTCTCGCATGGCTCGCCATCCATACCGTGCGGTGCGGGGCGGCCACCGATCTTCGCCTCGGAACACGACGTCTAGCACTGATCTGCTTTGATGGTAGCCACTGAGACTCAACGCCCCGCGTCAGATCGCTCTCTGCTTCTGAAGGAAGCCATTAGCTCGGCTCGGGCCTGATAGGGAGCTTGGTTGATGGGCAGCGCGACTCCTGTACCAGCCCTATGACCGAGCCGGTGTTGGAGTGCCTGCCGATCGATGACGAGGTTGTCGAGGTGCAGCCTGGCTGGCTGCGGCCTTTGCCCCAGTCGTCCGACCAGCGCCCTGGTGCCGTCAAGCACAAAGACGCCGCAATCATAGCCGTTCTGCTGCTGGGTTACGCGGGCCGGCTGCAGGCGGGCTCCCAGCCGTTGTGCGAGCTGTGCCGCGGGCTGGGCTCCGTAGCCGTAGCCGTCAAGTTCGCCTGAATGACTAAGCTCGTCTGGGGATCGTGAAACATTATGATGTCACGGACCGGCGCAACTTCTGATTCAGCATCGCTCAGATGATGCTGAGCTCTCATAGCGCGTCAGCTTGTTGTCAGGTCAGCCAAGCTACGCTCCGACTCAGCCGGGCGGCTCAGGTCGCGCAATCGTTTCACGGATCATCTCGCGGCCTATCCGCGGCTTTATGCGCGAACTAAACGTTTCCAGCCACCGGGGTCAGCTTGAGCTGCTCGGAACAGGCAAAAGGAGATAGCATGGATCCCTTTAACAACGTCAATCCATCCCGCGTCTCAGATCTCGCCCGCACACACGATGCAGGCTCGCAGCAGCAGACCGACCAGGCAGGTTTTCAGGAGCATCTAAACGCGTTGCAGCCGGGCCAGCATCGGCCAGCCGTTCCAAACAGCCGTCTCGCCAGGCGGCGGACCGGCTCAAATGCAAATGCGGTTGGACCGAGCATGCTGCAAGAGGAGGACGCGGAAAGCGGTTCGCAGTTGCCCTTTGCTCCACCAGCTCACTCACCTGCGCAGAGTTTTGACCAGGACGAGCTCTTTGCCGCCGCCGATCGCGCCGGGCCGTTTGCGGCTGCAAGTTTCGCTTCGCAGTTCTGGCAGGATGCGGAGCGGGTGGCCCACTCACCGGCGCAAAGTGGCGATCAGCCGCGGAGCCGCGCAGCGATTGGGGTCGGTTGCGAAGCTTCGAGTTCCATCCCGCCGCCGCGGGTCAACCTGCCCGCCACGGGCTTTGGAAGCGCACCCGATGGCGTGAGCCTCCCTCACGTCATCGCGGACGCATATCGGCCTGCGGCCAATCAACAGGGCGATTTGACCGG